>NZ_WTEY01000029.1:3411-5187 GCF_009795805.1 Gilliamella sp. Pra-s52 | reverse complement strand
CAGCGAAGTAAAACAACGAAATGTTGAGTTAATTAAACGCTGTTAGCTCTTTAAAAAGAAGAAACAGACAATCTGTGTGGGCACTTGCGAGACAAAAGATAAAAGTCTACGGACTAAAAAATTAAGTCTTGATAAGTGACACTGAAGATTCATTTGAATATGTCAGAGACAGTTATTGAGCATCAAACTTTAAATTGAAGAGTTTGATCATGGCTCAGATTGAACGCTGGCGGCAGGCTTAACACATGCAAGTCGAACGGTAACATGAGTGCTTGCACTTGATGACGAGTGGCGGACGGGTGAGTAATGTATGGGGATCTGCCGAATGGAAGGGGACAACAGTTGGAAACGACTGCTAATACCGTATAATGTCGTGAGACCAAAGCATGGGACTTTCGGGCCATGCGCCATTTGATGAACCCATATGGGATTAGCTAGTAGGTGGGGTAAAGGCTCACCTAGGCGACGATCTCTAGCTGGTCTGAGAGGATGACCAGCCACACTGGAACTGAGACACGGTCCAGACTCCTACGGGAGGCAGCAGTGGGGAATATTGCACAATGGGGGGAACCCTGATGCAGCCATGCCGCGTGTATGAAGAAGGCCTTCGGGTTGTAAAGTACTTTCGGTGATGAGGAAGGCGGTGTATCTAATAGGTGCATCGATTGACGTTAATCACAGAAGAAGCACCGGCTAACTCCGTGCCAGCAGCCGCGGTAATACGGAGGGTGCGAGCGTTAATCGGAATGACTGGGCGTAAAGGGCATGTAGGCGGATAATTAAGTTAGGTGTGAAAGCCCTGGGCTCAACCTAGGAATTGCATTTAAAACTGGTTATCTGGAGTATTGTAGAGGAAGGTAGAATTCCACGTGTAGCGGTGAAATGCGTAGAGATGTGGAGGAATACCGGTGGCGAAGGCGGCCTTCTGGACAGATACTGACGCTGAGATGCGAAAGCGTGGGGAGCAAACAGGATTAGATACCCTGGTAGTCCACGCTGTAAACGATGTCGATTTGGAGTTTGTTGCCTAGAGTGATGGGCTCCGAAGCTAACGCGATAAATCGACCGCCTGGGGAGTACGGCCGCAAGGTTAAAACTCAAATGAATTGACGGGGGCCCGCACAAGCGGTGGAGCATGTGGTTTAATTCGATGCAACGCGAAGAACCTTACCTGGTCTTGACATCCACAGAATCTTGTAGAGATACGAGAGTGCCTTCGGGAACTGTGAGACAGGTGCTGCATGGCTGTCGTCAGCTCGTGTTGTGAAATGTTGGGTTAAGTCCCGCAACGAGCGCAACCCTTATCCTTTGTTGCCATCGATTCGGTCGGGAACTCAAAGGAGACTGCCGTTGATAAAGCGGAGGAAGGTGGGGACGACGTCAAGTCATCATGGCCCTTACGACCAGGGCTACACACGTGCTACAATGGCGTATACAAAGGGAGGCGACCTCGCGAGAGCAAGCGGACCTCATAAAGTACGTCTAAGTCCGGATTGGAGTCTGCAACTCGACTCCATGAAGTCGGAATCGCTAGTAATCGTGAATCAGAATGTCACGGTGAATACGTTCCCGGGCCTTGTACACACCGCCCGTCACACCATGGGAGTGGGTTGCACCAGAAGTAGATAGCTTAACCTTCGGGAGGGCGTTTACCACGGTGTGGTTCATGACTGGGGTGAAGTCGTAACAAGGTAACCGTAGGGGAACCTGCGGTTGGATCACCTCCTTACGAAGTGCTCGTAAGTGTTCACACAGATTGTTTGTTTAGAAGAAATA
>NZ_WTEY01000029.1:0-3314 GCF_009795805.1 Gilliamella sp. Pra-s52 | reverse complement strand
AATGATGAGTAAATAGAAAGATAAAGCTCTTTAACAATTAGGAACAAGCTGAAAGAAACGAGTTCTCGTTTTTGCGGAAGGAAGCGATATGAAGATATCTGCGACTGGAAGTAAGAAAGAGAAGAAAGCGTAATTTAGACCAAGACAACTGTGAGTTGTAAGGTTAAGAAATTAAGCGTACACGGTGGATGCCTAGGCAATCAGAGGCGAAGAAGGACGTGTTAATCTGCGAAAAGCGACGGTGAGCCGATAAAAGGCGCCATAGCCGTTGATGTCCGAATGGGGAAACCCAGTGTAGGAGACTACACTATCATATGATGAATACATAGTCATATGAGGCGAACCGGGAGAACTGAAACATCTAAGTACCCCGAGGAAAAGAAATCAACCGAGATTCCCTAAGTAGCGGCGAGCGAAAGGGGAGCAGCCCAAGCGGGTAGCATATTGTATTAGTGGAAGCGTCTGGAAAGTCGCACGATAGAGGGTGAAAGTCCCGTACACGAAGGTGCGATGTGTGGAAGCTTATAGAGTAGGGCGGGACACGTGATATCCTGTCTGAAGATGGGGGGACCATCCTCCAAGGCTAAATACTCCTGATTGACCGATAGTGAACCAGTACCGTGAGGGAAAGGCGAAAAGAACCCCGGGAGGGGAGTGAAATAGACCCTGAAACCGTGTACGTACAATCAGTGGGAGCATGTATCATAAGATATGTGTGACTGCGTACCTTTTGTATAATGGGTCAGCGACTTATATTCTGTAGCGAGGTTAACCGAATAGGGGAGCCGAAGGGAAACCGAGTATTAACTGTGCGTTAAGTTGCAGGGTATAGACCCGAAACCCGGTGATCTAGCCATGGGCAGGTTGAAGGTTGGTTAACACTAACTGGAGGACCGAACCGACTAATGTTGAAAAATTAGCGGATGACCTGTGGCTGGGGGTGAAAGGCCAATCAAACCGGGAGATAGCTGGTTCTCCCCGAAAGCTATTTAGGTAGCGCCTCATGAGTAACTGTTGGGGGTAGAGCACTGTTTCGGCTAGGGGGCCATCCCGGCTTACCAACCCGATGCAAACTCCGAATACTGACAAGTTTAATCATGGGAGACACACGGCGGGTGCTAACGTTCGTCGTGAAGAGGGAAACAACCCAGACCGCCAGCTAAGGTCCCGAAGTCATAGTTAAGTGGGAAACGAAGTGGGAAGGCTTAGACAGCTAGGATGTTGGCTTAGAAGCAGCCATCATTTAAAGAAAGCGTAATAGCTCACTAGTCGAGTCGGCCTGCGCGGAAGATGTAACGGGGCTAAAACTATGCACCGAAGCTGCGGCAGTGCACGTAAGTGTATTGGGTAGGGGAGCGTTCTGTAAGCCGTAGAAGGTGTGTTGTGAGGCATGCTGGAGGTATCAGAAGTGCGAATGCTGACATAAGTAACGATAAAGCGGGTGAAAAGCCCGCTCGCCGGAAGACCAAGGGTTCCTGTCCAACGTTAATCGGGGCAGGGTGAGTCGACCCCTAAGGAGAGGCCGAAGGGCGTATCTGATGGGAAACGGGTTAATATTCCCGTACTGGCTATAACTGCGATGGGGGGACGAAGAAGGCTAGGTTTACCACCTATTGGATGGTGGGTTAAGCATGTAGGCGTGTGATTAGGCAAATCCGGTCACTGAGACGCTGAGGTGTGATGACGAGCTACTAAGGTAGTGAAGTAATTGATGCCCTGCTTCCAGGAAAATCCTCTAAGCTTCAGGTTATAGTTAATCGTACCCGAAACCGACACAGGTGGTCAGGTAGAGAATACTCAGGCGCTTGAGAGAACTCGGGTGAAGGAACTAGGCAAAATGGTGCCGTAACTTCGGGAGAAGGCACGCTGATGTTAATTGAAGTCCCATGCGGATGGAGGTGAAATCAGTCGAAGATACCAGCTGGCTGCAACTGTTTAATAAAAACACAGCACTGTGCAAACACGAAAGTGGACGTATACGGTGTGACGCCTGCCCGGTGCTGGAAGGTTAATTGATGGGGTTATGCGTAAGCAGAAGCTCTTGATCGAAGCCCCAGTAAACGGCGGCCGTAACTATAACGGTCCTAAGGTAGCGAAATTCCTTGTCGGGTAAGTTCCGACCTGCACGAATGGCGTAATGATGGCCAGGCTGTCTCCACCCGAGACTCAGTGAAATTGAAATTGCCGTGAAGATGCGGTGTACCCGTGGCAAGACGGAAAGACCCCGTGAACCTTTACTATAGCTTGACAGTGAACATTGAGCCTTAATGTGTAGGATAGGTGGGAGGCAAAGAAGCATGCACGCTAGTGTGTGTGGAGTCGACCTTGAAATACCACCCTTTAATGTTTGATGTTCTAACCTATACTTCTGAATCGAGGTAAGGGACACTGTCTGGTGGGTAGTTTGACTGGGGCGGTCTCCTCCCAAAGAGTAACGGAGGAGCACGAAGGTTAGCTAATCCTGGTCGGACATCAGGAGGTTAGTGCAATGGCAAAAGCTAGCTTGACTGCGAGAGTGACGGCTCGAGCAGGTACGAAAGTAGGTCATAGTGATCCGGTGGTTCTGAATGGAAGGGCCATCGCTCAACGGATAAAAGGTACTCCGGGGATAACAGGCTGATACCGCCCAAGAGTTCATATCGACGGCGGTGTTTGGCACCTCGATGTCGGCTCATCACATCCTGGGGCTGAAGTAGGTCCCAAGGGTACGGCTGTTCGCCGTTTAAAGTGGTACGCGAGCTGGGTTTAGAACGTCGTGAGACAGTTCGGTCCCTATCTGCCATGGGCGTAGGAAAATTGAGAGGGTTTGCTTCTAGTACGAGAGGACCGAAGTGAACGCACCGCTGGTGTTCGGGTTGTGATGCCAATTGCATTGCCCGGTAGCTACGTGCGGAATAGATAAGTGCTGAAAGCATCTAAGCACGAAACTAGCCTTGAGATGAGTTTTCCCTGAAGAGATTCAGTAAGGTCCGTTTGAGACTAAGACGTAGATAGGTCAGGTGTGTAAGTGTAGTGATACATTGAGCTAACTGATACTAATGAACCGAGAGTCTTAACCTTACAACTCGGAGTTGTTTTGGGTTACGCGAAGAGATGATTAAAATTTAGATAAACAGTTTGTTCCGGATTGAGCGATTGGTGTAGTTGTGAGATAATGTGCACTGATTGAGAAAGAGAAGACAGGATATGTCTGGCGGTAATAGCGCGGTGGTCCCACCTGACCCCATGCCGAACTCAGAAGTGAAACGCCGTAGTGCCGATGGTAGTGTGGGTATTACCCATGTGAGAGTAGGGTGCCGCCAGACTTTTAAATA
>NZ_WTEY01000028.1 GCF_009795805.1 Gilliamella sp. Pra-s52 | reverse complement strand
CTTTATCTCTTTTAATCTCACCATAATCCTGAAAAGCGCCATCTTTCCATTTAGCAATTTGTTGCGCAAAATCACATCTCCAATCTCCGACAAGCATTTCCTCAGTTACTTTTTTTTCTTTACAGCCAAACAAAACTAAGCTAACCAAGCTAATTAGTAAAATTCTTTTCATACGATACTCATATTTAATATAATTTAAAGATCGATCAGGTGATCTATTTTATGGTCTGGATTTAAATAGTTGTAGTACAAGACTAATTCATCTAATTTCAAATTAAAATACTCAAATGAAATAGATACACTAAAAAGGTTTCGTTTAAACTCTCCCAATCCATTTAATTCATAAAACGATTTTTCTATCATTTCACCTAAAACATGTATGTTGATTTGTTTTATTTTGGACATAATAATGTGGCAATCACAATTAAATGCCCTTATTAGCAGAATGCACAATCTATCAATATAATTATCTTCTACATTATTAAAAATTTCACAAGGCTCATTAAGATTTACATCGCAAGCAGACTTTTGACGAATCATTAATTTTTGCCTGTCTTGAATTTTTTTTATTTCAAGCTTAATCCCCTTAGGAATTTCTTCTGTTATTGCTATAGAACTAGGAAAATAACACTCATCAAGCAAATCTTCTTCATTACTAGACATATAATAATCCTATTTTATATTAACTGTTTTACGTTAATATTATGTGATCATTAAGTTAAGAGCAATAAAAAACCGCCTACTCGGCGGTGAACGTTGTCTAACGCACCAAGCAGTTTCGAAAACTTTTCTAAACCGCTTATGCAGCGGTGAACAAGATTATATCAAACATAGCCTTTTGTTTTAACTAAATTTTAACCATTTTTTTGAAAATAACCCTTTTTTCTAGCTCTTAAATTAATCTATATTTTTCAATGGATTAAAAAAGCGATTAAAAAAAGGGTTATAGAATTGCCCTCAAAAAACGCCAGAAAAAAACTTAAATAAAATCAATATGTTTCCTGACCGATTTTTAATCAAGGTGAATAAGCTTGAATAAATTTGAATGATAATGAAACAACTCTGCCGCCAACAAATTCGGATTCGATAGATTTATTCACAACTCGATACAATTTTTCTTCACCGTACAAATTTTTCCACTTAAACGACTTTATGATGTGCGAGTTTAAAAAATCACGAACTTCTTTTATTTCATTGATGCATCCTGTAAAAGTTAAGTCCCAAGTCTCACTTGTATTATTAATACCATTACTGGATAACTGGACATATCCGTCACCAAATCCAGCTTCGTTAATGTTTGATGAATCTGTATGTTTCGGATTGCCCATTGTTTTCCATTTAAAAACGTCTATTGTCATTTCCTCCTCCTAATACCTATCTTGCGCGCATCAGGTTATATAAATCACCGCCCGGTGAAACAAGTTTTTTTATCGTTTCATTTACGCGCCGATCAATTATTGCAGCAGCTTGACTTTCAATAGAATTTGCATCAATGCTTGAGTTAGCCGCCCCTGATTCACTATTAGATTCCATGTTTAATGTCACATTAGTATTAACATTTATAGCGCTTGATGATTTATTAGATTTACGAGTAAAAGCAATTGGTGAAGCATGACCAAGATTAACTGCGCCTCCATTTGCGTATCCTCTTTGAGCGTCGTTCATCAGCGCGTAAAGATTGCCAACACCAAGGCGTTTTGTCGCTTCTTTAGTGAATACGAATTCGCCTTTATGAACAATACCTGCAGGCTCATACTTATTACCCCGCCCTGTAAAACCGCACGAGTTAATGCTGTATCTAACATCCCCACCAGTTGCGTAACCTCGAATCAATCCACCGTTATAAGCTTGCTGTAACCCTCCCGTTGCTGCACCAGCACCAGCGCTAGCCATTCCAAACCACCCCATGGCTGATTGTATTGTTTGAGCAACTAGTAACTTATTGATAATCTCAATAATATTTGTGAGAATTGATTTGGCAAGGCTTTTAAAGCTCATTTTCCCAGTCGTAACAAATTCAGTTAATGAGTGGCTAACAGAACTCATGGTTTGTTGTCCTAAATCACGAAATGCATCAAACATGTTCCGTGAAGCATCTGAAAACTCATTAATACCCACTTTTAGCCCTGCAAACCAATCAGTTTGATTGATGTCTTCCTGTTGCCAACTTTGTTGTAACGCTTGTTTAGCTTTATTGTATTCCTCGGTGATTTTTGTTATTTCTGTAGGATTACTAGTACCTTTAAGCGCTATATCACGCTGAGCGTCAAGCTCTGACATTTCATTGTAGCGATTCGCATTTTTTGACGTCATACCGAACGTAGCTTGGCTAGCTTTAGATTTTGCAGATAAGTTTGTTGTGTACTCTTGCATTTTACGAAGTGCTTTGGTTGCTGTTTCGTATTGTGTAATTTCTTCACTAATAGCTGCATTTTTAGCAAACTGAGCAAGTAAAGCATCTTTATGTGCAAGTACATACTTTTCATGCGCTGACATTCTTGATTTATTGCCAGTACTTTCTAGCGTTTGAATCTGGGCTTGTAAATCAAAGTACTTTTTGCGCTCTGAAGTAATCGTGTTAACTGTTAAACTTTGCTCTCGCAGTGCTTGAAGCTGACTTTTTAAGCTGATTTCTTGCTGTTGTGATGTGCGTAAAAGATTAGTTGCTGAGCTCGTTTTTTCGGCATTTCTCGCTCTAATTGCCGCTGCCGCGTCTGCTATATCCTTTTCTGTCACTGAACCGGGATTTATTTCATTAGATCTTTTTGCGTCTGCTTCCATCTCCGCAATTTCAGCTTTTATGCGCTGTTCTCGATTCATTGACATTAGGCGATATCGATAAAACGGGCTTTTTTTCGGGTCTGTTGCTTTGTCTGCATTCCCGCTTATTGCTTTTAAAAGCTGTAACTTTAATGAGGCGTCGCTCGCTTTATTTGCAATTTCAATTAATCCATTAATTAGGCCTTGAAATTTGTCATTACCATTGTCTGAGGTTTTATATAAATTTCCAAGTTTATTAATTAAGTCATTAATCTTTTCTGATGCTTTAATTGAATCGGTCTCAGCTTTAATGTTAGATAAATCAACAAGCAAATCTTGAGCTTGCTCTTCTGTTATATCGAAATATTCTGCATAACTAGAAACTTTACTTCTAATGCCAGATGCCGATTCCAAAGCTTCATCATTAACATTTTTAAGCGCTGCACTTAAATCCTGTCCGCCTTTGGTGAGCCGTTGAATAGAATCAAGAACTGCATCTAAATCCGAAGTGCCGCTACGCCCGAGCCTCTTAAGTGTTTCTTTCCACCCTACTTCAGCATCTTTAAATCCGTCTTGAAGCTGAGCCTTAATTCCTGAAATAGTTTTTTTTACATCTCTTTCGCTTGATTTTAACAACCCTTCAACTAACGGCCTATTTTTCTTAAGTAACTGCATCATATCGTCAGACAAAAAAGTAAAACCAGTATTCTTATCTGTATTCAATACTCTATTTAAACGATCTTGAGCTGCCGCTAATTTATCAGTAGCGCTTTCAGTTTCAAAAAGCTTCGGTATCATGCTACCGAGCAATTCGACCATGGCAGAAATACCGATGTTAACGGGATTCAACGAGGTTAACAGCGTGCTAAAAGTATTGCCTATGCCATTTTTCATGATAGAAGTTTGTAGACCTGTGAAATTCCCTCGCATCATCTGTGTCGTCATTGTAGCTAACTGGTGCTTAGTAGCTAAAGATGCTGTGCCTAATTTTTGGGTTTCTTTCGTTGCTTGCGTTAGTTTTCGAATATAAACATCAGCAGATGAGCTAACTCCAAGTTGTGCAGCTTGATATCGCAATAATTGCTCTTTTGATAGATTCTGAGTTGCGACCTGCGATTTTAATTTATTTAAAAAATCAATTTTCGCCTTGGTTGCAATGTTTTCAGCAGTCGTTACTTCTTTTTGCTTGATTGCGATATCTGAGAGTAATTGGCTATAATTGTGGATATCTATTTGACCGTCTTTATAAGTTTTTGCAAGCATTTTTCTAACTCTTGCAAGCTCTTTTGAGGCAGTATTAACATCTTTTAAACTGTCAATTTGATTTCGAAAACCAACGTATAATCTATCGCTAGATTCAGCAAATTTTTTCGCTGAGTTTGTATTTGCTGTAAGGCTTTTACGATATTCGGCAATACGTCGATGAACTTCGTCAACCTCTTTAGCTGTTCGAGATAATGAGCTTTTGATAATTTGTTGTGAGTTTTCGAACTCATCAGTAGCAGACGCCGCACCCTCCGCCTTTTTGCTAAAATCATCTAGTTTTTTATTCGCTTCATCGACGCTTTGCACATCAATCTTAAGCTTTAGTGATGTGATTTCTTCTGCCATAGTTTTCTCCAGATATTAAAAAACCACCCGAAGGTGGTTTGTTCGTATATTTGGCATTAAAAATAAATTAAATAAAATCAATGCCTTTCCTGACTAGTTTTTGCTGTACTTAGATTTAATTTAGATAATCAATATCAGCAGCAAAGTTTATTATTTTTGATTTTGAGCCGATATCTATTTCACTGCGAATAAAATTAAGCGATAAACCAATATTCACTTGAATTTTATTTAATGCAGATGAAAGGTTATAGTGCAAAGCTGGGCTATTTTTATTTAGAAAATCAGCAAGTGAATCATTATATAAGTCGAATACCTTATAATAATATTCTTGTATTGTTGCTAAGTAGTTGTACTGACGCTTTAGATTATCAATGTTAATCGATTTAAAGTTTCTCATGCTTACACCGCCAAGCCACTCTATAGCTTCGTTGAACTTACTAGCAGGCAAATCCTGATAACGTGGAATTTTAAATTGTTGATGAAACTTTGAATAAACAGCCTGATGTTTTTCACCTGTTCGGTAAACTCGCTCGTTGACTGCTTGTTGGATTTGCTGTTGTTGTTCGGGAGAAATTGTATTAGGAAACTGTTGCGCAACTTTTGGCATAAAGTGATTATAAAGTACATCGAAACATTCAAGCTGATATTGTTTTAAAATAGGTTTTATTTCTGGATTAACCCTGCTTAATTCTATACCTGCAAGCCAACCGTTGAGGTAACCAAGAGGTAAACATAAAACATCTCTATTTTTACCGTCTTTTGCAACTACCTTTATCATAAAGGCAGTTGAATTAAGTATTTCATTTCTTTTAATTCTTTGCCTTTGAGCTTCCCAATCCAAACCTATGTTTTCGCATATTGACTTGATAGCAACATAAGGCTTATTATTATAATTAAGAATTGATATTTGTTGATTGTGAAATTGAACTAATTGAATTTGATTTGACATGCTATATCCTCTTGTTATTTTCGAATTAAACTCCCAACTTGTTTTATTTTTGTTTGTTGGGTGCCAAGAGGTTCGAAAACCGCAAGAAGTCGGCTGGAGTTATTCCCCTAAGGTATTTTATTCCTCGCCCTCTCGGCATAGATTTTGAGCATAAAAAAATCACGCTAACGGGGCGATTAATCCGCTTCTTGATAAGGTTTCGACACCTCATCAAAGAATATACAATTAAATTGCTTTGATAGTCAACAAATATGTAATTTTTTATTGTTTAAATCGCTCACAAACTAATTCGGTTTTTGTTTTAATATTTTCAGCATTATCACTATTATTAGTGTAAATATCTTCCATTACATCTACAATTTTATATTTATCAGGAGAAATGTACGTTATAGATTTTTGTTGTTTTATATTATGATTATCTAGTGGTTTAATAATTTCCGATTGATCATAATAAGAAGCTAAGTTAAATGGATAAGAAGTCGGATTTCCAAAATTATAATACAGAATACTATCTTTCATGAAATATTTTATTGGACCTTTATCTCTTTTAATCTCACCATAATCCTGAAAAGCGCCATCTTTCCATTTAGCAATTTGTTGCGCAA
>NZ_WTEY01000027.1 GCF_009795805.1 Gilliamella sp. Pra-s52 | reverse complement strand
GCTATATCTACGAAAACGGCTCTGGCGGTAAACCGCCTCGCAACTACTTTTTTGATGAAAACGGCAAAAATGCTGACCCCGATTTACCCTATATTGAAGCCAAATTTGCTCCTTATGAATTTCAACTACCTTCTGACCCTTATTCCCGTGCAATTTACCCAATGAGCGAATTTGGTCAAGGCGTTGAGCCTGATTTGGCTAAAGCCATCGAATGGTATCAAAAAGCGGCTAATAAAGGCCATGCCCTTGCTCAAACTAATTTAGCTTATTTTTATTTATTCGGTATCGGCGTTAAAAAAGATGAAAAGCAGGCCTTTGAGTTATATCAAAAAGCCGCTAAACAAAACTGCGCCCCAGCGCTTAAAACACTGGCCTTTATGTATATGCAAGGTCTTGGCACTCAGCAAGATATACCTAAAGGTTTTGACGCTTTGGTACAGGCTTTTCGTGTTATGCCTGATTACAGTTTAGAGGATGTTATCTGGCGTATTGAAAATAACGAAAATTATAAAAAATACTCACTTAAAGCTAAAATTGAAGATTATAAAGAACCATACCGACAAAAATTTGAACCAAATGATTCCAGTGATGAAGACTACATTACTGAACGGTTTAAATTCTTTAATAATATTTACCAACTTTACCTTAGAGATGGTATTGGATCAATGTATAGTTGGCAACGACCAACTTGGTCAATTGTATTAGGTGAAACAGTGGGTGAAATTACCCCACTAAAAGAGCGTTATTATATAAAAAAGGCAATCCAAGGATATTATACAACCATAACTTTATTAAGTTACTATTATAAAGGCGAAGTACAAGATATTGCAAAAGCCCAACTTTGGCGTAAATATGCTATCATCATGACGGAGGGAAAACATCCAAGTAATTGGCCAGGCTACCCCCCGCTTGAACAATAAGGGCATCTAAGTGCCCTTATTCTTTATTTAAGCCATTTATGAACATTATTTTGAGCCGTTAATAAAATAGACTCGTAATCGTTTTTCATACTTTCAATTGCTTTTTTGTTAATTTGAGAAAGATTAACACCGCTCTCTTCTTGGAACTTTTCAACAAACATATTGAGTTTTTTAAACGAGTTAATTTGATCTAAACTCATTTTAAATCTTAGCTCACCTTTACGTACTCCTAAAACTGAATAGGTGATCCAAGCTTGAATTTCATCGTCAGTGACTGCTATTCGGAATTAATAATCTGTTTTATCTAGGGGTGTTTTATGTTAACTTGATGTTTTATTGAACGATTAACTGGAGCACGCTATGTTAGCATACAACAAATTCCCCTTTTTATTGATTGTGTTAGTTGGATTATCATTGCCCAGTGCGGCTAAAACCAACACAAAGTGTTTGCCACTTAAAAAAGATGAAGCCAATATCGCTATTTGTACCAAACTGGCCGATAAAGGCGAGGCTACAGCACAAAATAATCTGGGTGAAATCTATTATCAAGATGCCTTGTTACATAAAGGCTACCACACTAAAGCCAGATTATTGTTCGAAAAAGCCGCGGCTCAAGGATTGGCTAAAGCCCAATATAATTTGGGGGCGATGTATCGTGATGAGTTTAATAACTTTCCTGTTGCATTAAGCTGGTTTGAAAAAGCCGCCGCTCAAGGTGATTTGGATGCGCAAAATAGTATTGGCTATATCTACGAAAACGGCTCTGGCGGTAAACCGCCTCGCAACTACTTTTTTGATGAAAACGGCAAAAATGCTGACCCCGATTTACCCTATATTGAAGCCAAATTTGCTCCTTATGAGTTTCAACTACCTTCTGACCCTTATTCCCGTGCAATTTACCCAATGGGCGAATTTGGTCAAGGTGTTGAGCCTGATTTGGCTAAAGCCATCGAATGGTATCAAAAAGCGGCTAATAATGGCCATGCCCTTGCTCAAACTAATTTAGCTTATTTTTATTTATTCGGTATCGGCGTTGAAAAAGATGAAAAACAAGCCTTTGAGTTATATCAAAAAGCCGCTAAACAAAACTGTGCCCCAGCACTTAAAACACTGGCCTTTATGTATATGCAAGGCCTTGGCACTCAGCAAGATATACCTAAAGGTTTTGACGCTTTGGTGCAGGCTTTTCGTGTTATGCCTGATTATAATCTAGAAGATATTATCTGGCGTATTGAAACTAACGAAAATTATAAAAAATACTCACTTAAAGCTAAAATTGAAGATTATAAAGAACCATACCGACAAAAATTTGAACCAAATGATTCAAGCGACGAAGATTATATCGCTGAACGATTTCAATTTTTTAATCGAATCTATCAATTGAATTTTACGGGTACTGTTGGGGCAATGTATGATTGGACAAGACCAACATGGTCAGTAATATTAGGTGAAACTATTGGTGAAATTACCCCACTAAAAGAGCGTTTTTTTGTTAAAAAATCGATACAAGGATATTATAAACGCATGACATTATTAAGTTACTACTATAAAGGCGAAGCACAAGATATTGCACAAGCCCAACTTTGGCGTAAATATGCTATTACTATGGGGCAGCTACCATTTGAAAATTACTGGCCAGGCTACCCACCGCTTGAAGAATAAGGGCACCTAAGTGCCCTTATTCTTTATTTAAGCCATTTATGAACGTTATTTTGGTTTTAATTTCATCCTCAGTGACTGCTATTAGGAATTAATAATCTGTTTTATCTAGGGGTGTTTTATGTTAACCTGATGTTTTATTGAACGATTAACTGGAGCACGCTATGTTAGCACACACCAAATTCCCCTTTTTAGTGACGATGTTAATTGGGTTATCTTTGCCTAGTGCTTATGCTAAAACTAATACAAAGTGTTTACCACTTAAAAAAGATGAAGCCAATATCGCTATTTGTACCAAACTGGCCGATAAAGGCGAGGCTACAGCACAAAATAATCTGGGTGAAATCTATTATCAAGATGCCTTGTTACATAAAGGCTATCACACTAAAGCCAGATTATTGTTCGAAAAAGCCGCGGCTCAAGGACTGGCTAAAGCCCAATATAATTTGGGGGCGATGTATCGTGATGAGTTTAATAATTTTCCTGTTGCATTAAGCTGGTTTGAAAAAGCGGCCGCTCAAGGTGATTTGGATGCGCAAAATAGTATTGGCTATATCTACGAAAACGGCTCTGGTGGTAAACCGCCTCGCAACTACTTTTTTGATGAAAACGGCAAAAATGCTGACCCCGATTTACCCTATATTGAAGCCAAATTTGCTCCTTATGAGTTTCAACTACCTTCTGACCCTTATTCCCGTGCAATTTACCCAATGAGCGAATTTGGTCAAGGCGTTGAGCCTGATTTGGCTAAAGCCATCGAATGGTATCAAAAAGCGGCTAATAAAGGGCATGCCCTTGCTCAAACTAATTTAGCTTATTTTTATTTATTCGGTATCGGCGTTGAAAAAGATGAAAAGCAGGCCTTTGAGTTATATCAAAAAGCCGCCAAACAAAACTGCGCCCCTGCGCTTAAAACACTGGCCTTTATGTATATGCAAGGTCTTGGCACTGAGCAAGATATACCTAAAAGTTTTGCGACTCTAGAACAGGCTTACCAGATTTTACCAGACGATAATTTATGGCATATGATAAACCAAAAAATGCATATTCGTTACTCTTTAAAGACAACACTTAAATATTATAAAGAACCACGCCGACAAAAATTTCAAATAACCGATTCCAGCGACGAAGACTATATTACTGAAAAATTTAAATTTTTCAATCGAATCTATCAGTTAAATTTTATCAATGGGATTGGCCCTATAGAAATTTGGCCAAGACCAACATGGTCAAGCGTACTAGGTGAAACTATTGGTGAAATTACCCCATTAAAAGAACGTTACTTAGTAAAAGAGTCAATACAAGGTTACTATAAAACCATGACTTATTTAAGTTATTATTATAAAGGTGAAGCACAAGATATTGCAAAAGCCCAACTTTGGCGTAAATATGCCATCACTATGGGAGAGTTACCATTTGAAAATTACTGGCCAGGCTACCCACCGCTTGAAGAATAAGGGCACCTAAGTGCCCTTATTCTTTATTTAAGCCATTTATGAACATTATTTTGAGCCGTTAATAAGATAGACTCGTAATCGTTTTTCATACTTTCAATTGCTTTTTTGTTAATTTGGGAAAGATTAACACCGCTCTCTTCTTGGAACTTTTCAACAAACATATTGAGTTTTTTAAACGAGTTAATTTGATCTAAACTCATTCTAAATCTTAGCTCACCTTTACGTACTCCTAAAGCAGAATAGGTGATCCAAACTTGAATTTCATCGTCAGAAAAATAGTCATAAAGTAATTCTAAAACCAAAGCTATTATGCCAACAACACCTGCAAAACGGAATAATATTGTACGCATAGCAAATAGATCAAACGCTTTTTGAACGCCTTTTTTAGCAAAGCGTGCTGCTAGCTTTTCTGCCGCTGGTGTAATTTTAGCTTCAATAAAAGTTTGTACCCAAGCATAACGATAGCTCATACACATTAACGAAAAAGCACTGCCTGAGGCAAAATAACTCAAAGATGATGCACTAGCTAAAAATATTGACAAGACACTACCAAATTCACCATCTTGTATAATGGATTTTATCATTTTAGCCCCCATTAAAAAGCTAACTAATCCAGTAAAAACACCAAAAGTAAATTTGGAATAAATAAACACTGATGTTCGCCCAGTTAAAACTTTTGTCACACTGGCTGTAATATCTGCAGCAGCGGCAATGAGCGAACTAGTAGCTATCATTTTTTCCATTATAATATCACTATCATTAGCAAACAGATTAGGCTTTTTGTCCATCACATATTGCCAGTTATAAATTTCGAATGCACCGACTAAAAAAGAAAGTCTTACACTGCGAAATTGAAGTTGTTTGCGATTAACATTGATCCCTGTACCATCTTCAAACACTTTAAAGGTAATATTTAATGCTTTTTTAAAGACATGTTCAATTTCAACCAATTGGCGATGAAATCGTTGGTCAATATCTTTGATCACTTGGTTTAAGCTATTGCGCAAATCTTTAATCAGTTTTTTTACTTCAGCTGAATAGGCATTAGATACTAACTTTAAGCCACCACCAACATCAACACCCGAAAAACTAAGGCTTTTAAAGGTTATCCACGCTTCAAACAGTTGATATTTTAGGTGAGCATAAACCACGCAGATTTTCCAAACTGTCCCCGAAAGGGCCAGTATTGACGATTCGGCAATCATTGCCCCTAAACTATACAAACCATTACCGATAGGTTTACAGAGCTTGATCAGATTGTCGTGCATCCGCAATACTCCGTTACAAATTAGCCCTGGTGAGTCATAGTTAGCCAGATATTTGATTAAAATTGTTCTTTTACCCAGATTAGTGTTAAGGGCAATTGTGGTTAATCCTTCGATTTTTTTTAGCCGTTGCAGTTCAGTAAAATACTCAAGCATTAAAGTTGCATAGCGAAATTGACTCGTAATAAATGATAGACTTTCTATTTCTATATTTTTTAATAATTGCTCTTTGTATTCCGTTTCTTGTTCATTACTAACCACATCATAAATATTTTGAAGGACTTTCATTGCTGGCTTAAAATCGAAGAATTGTGCCCGTAATGCCAATATGACAAAGTGGGTTTTACGCAGTTTAATATAGGCGCCTGATTCAACATCGATCCCTTTTAGATGTTTAAGGTCATACATTTTTTGGTTAAATTGCCGTCCTGTTTCGCACCCTTCTAGCCCATGTGTTGAACGGGTATAAACCGATTGAAAATAAAATCCGTTAATATTGACATTTTTTAGTTGTTCACATTGCTCCTCTGTAATTTCTTCATTTGATAGAGCCTCTTTTAACTCTTTATCCATTTCTATTTTAAATTCAAGCCACTTTGGATCGTCGCTATCAATTTTGATGTTATCTTCATATGCTAAGTCATTAATCGCCATAAGATAATGGCTTTGCTCAAGCCAGCGAATAAGCTGTTTAGCACGTTCATTTGCTATTTTTTCTACTTCTTTATTAACTTGATTAAGAATAGCATCGAAATCTTTACTGTCTAAGCGTTCGGTGTACTTTTCAAGAGCTTTATCAACTTTTTGATCGAGCTTGGCTTTATGTTGCTCTTTTTTACTGTCATAGTCATTTACCAGTTCTTGATAGACTTTGTGCAAAATTAAAGCGGTTTCTTTGGTTTCAATAAGGCTGGCATCAAGTGTAAACGATGAATATTTAACTAACTTTGCATAGATAGAGTTTGGATAATAGCCTGCTAATCCTGGCACTCCAGGATTATTTTTATGTGTCATATGATATTTATCATCTTCATAACTATCAAATTTAAGGTAATTCATAAATTTTTGATAATAAAGATGCCCAAATGGTTTGCCATAAAAGTAATCTTTGACCAATAAAATATAAGATTTGACCATGTTATAAAATTCACGTTTCCTTGGTGCAGGTGAATTTTTAACGACCGAAATGTCAATACCTAGACCTTGTGCAACAGTTTCAATATTAATATCACCACCATATTGTTCTAATTGTATTGCTGGTATTTTTCTAAGGACAAGCCCTCTTAACTTTTCCTTTTGATAATCGTGATCATCAATGGTTAATCCTTTATCAATAATCTGATATATTTCATCTTTGTAAGGTGCTATTTCAAAGTCTTTTTTAGCGACATCTGATTCAACATAAGCACGAACTTTGGTCATACATTGTTTTACATCGCACTCCATTTCGGCTTCTTTTTTAAATTGAGCTAAGTGACCATAAATGTCGTTATAATAATTATTTAAATCTTGAGCAACACCTAATGCATCTTCTATTGCTAAGATCATTGGCGTGCCATCATTACCGCTATAATTTTGCATATTTTTGTATAACGTATGTAAACTACTTTGGTATTGCTCCGCTAAAATCGCTTTAGTATCTGTGCCTGGAGCTGTCATAAAAGACTTTGTTTTAAAAGGAGCCCATGGTTGGTTTGTGCTGTTAAGCTTTAGTTTTTCTTTTTTAAATGTATATTCGATAAAATATTCAGTTGTATAAGATATTCCTGTATAACTAACATCACTAACTTTTGAAACGCGCTTTTCTGTTACTTCTTTCCAAAAAATAGCCTTGTTTTTACGATCTTTATCATCATCGTTTAAAAACATAGGGTATATTTCATTACCACGTTGATTATCAGGCATTAGTCGATCTGTTATAAAATTAAAATCAAAATCTAAAATTTGCTTTAATGACTCTTCGGTGGCGACCGTTGCACTCACTTGTTGTTGCTGATTTTTCCATGCTTGAATATTGATTTCTTGCATTCTAGGTAATGGCGATTTGGTGCTGTCAAGCAACATTTCTTTAGTCCATGGAAATTCACTATAAGCAATGTAAGCTTTTTCGTGACGGAATGAATTAGGTATAGTAATAAACGAAGTTAATTCTGGATTTTGATCTAAATTAGGACACTTATAAGAATCATCATTGCTGTGTTCAGCTGTTGGAGCAGTAAAAATGGAATGTTGTAAAGTCAGCTGCCCCTTGCTATTGACTTCATAAACAATCCAACTTTTATCAATATCAGCTAAATTAACTTCGTCTAGTGAGTTTTGTACAAGACTAGGCAAATGAAGATAAATAAATCCTTCCCTTATTCGGCGAATATGATATTGGTAATCATCATTTAAAGGTACTGTTGTGACTCCATCTAAATGCGCCCATGAAGGTTTTGAACAATTAAGATAAGTGGGAATAACAGTATAACGCACAGGAAATATAGCAAGTCCATCCCGTTGACAACCGCATTTTTCTTTTGTGTTCATTTTTTATCCTTTTTTGTTTAGTGTTACAAAATATGAAATAGAAAATTACCTAAAATATTTTTTCTAAAATCGCTTAAATATTGTTGGTTGTTTTTCTTTTATCATTTGTAATAGCTCAATATCTTCACTGAGTTACTCCTTTTTATTAACGACTAAATGACTGATATTAAGCTGGGTTTTGCCGTATTCAGTGGCGCGTTTAATATGCTCTTGCCCCCGTTTGTCATCCATGCGCAGTTTGTTGTTGGCTAGCGTCCGGAGCACATTGCGGTAATTCCACCACCTTGACCACGCTTTGATTTTGAAAAATCGCACACTGCTTTTCTAGAGCTAACAAAGCTAAACGAGATGATAAAACAATTTGATAATGCGCTCGCGCTTTACTGACCGTAGGTAAATCACTTAATAAGCGAATGGCGGTGCTTAAGAGCTTATTGATAACAAGATTAAATAAGAAAGTGGCCTTTTGGTTAAGGAGGGAATCAAGGGACAGGGATTTATCAGGACTGGTAAATTCAATGGTATAATACCAAGGCTGATTGAGTGGCTCATCGTTTTTAACCTGCAACACTGACACCAGTGAACTCAGATCTTCCATAGTTAGCGTATACCGATTATGACTCACACTTTTCACCCTATCAATTAACCCATTAACCAATCCCTCACCTAACTTGTCAACCAACGGGTCAAACTTGTTTGCCATGCTTTTGTCTTTCCTTTTACCGTTTAATATTATTATTTATTAGCTAGTTAAACTACCACTGTAGTTTTACACACAACCGCATAAGCAATGAATTATAAACTATTTTAGCTTGAGTTTTAACCATTATCTTTAAAATCCCTTTGATTAATATAGCTAATTTATATTGATTAATCAGATAGCAGGAAAAACACACTTGCCAGAAAAAAGAGAAGAGCGCCAATTTTTATCAATCTAGGAGGGTGACGATAGTTTGGTACTACTGTGTATCTCACTGGTGGTATTGCCAGTCCTTTCGTTTGGCATCCACATTCTGGTGTATTGTTTGTATCTGCCATACCATTTCCTCATTTTTTATGCTAATGTTTGCCTGTTTTGTTGGTTTAATGTATGTAATTTTTTCACTATTGGGTAGTATTCGCTAGCCTTTGATAAATCTTGAATTTGTTCGGCAATTTTTGGAGTAAGATCAAAATCTTGCCCCCACTTTAATGCGAATTTTGCCCATTCAAATTGCACATCTTGATCTTGGATATTTTTTTGTTTTAAACGAAGCAAACAAGGCATGATTTTTTGTAGTGATTGAATTTCATCAATATCAGTTTGTTTGTTTTCCAACCTTTGCGATTGAATAATTTTGTTATTTATTCCAATACAATCTAGTTGTTGATATTGTTCATCGGTTATTATGAGGTCTCCAATATATGCAGGGTAGATTTGTCCTTCATGACGATGAACCCTGAGCATACCTTGCCGATTTATCATCGTCCAGATTTCAATATAGCCTAATAGTTTGTTTTGCTGTTTTGGACTAAATAAGCTCATCAATTGAAAAAAGACAGTCGGATCGTAATAACGTAGAAGAATTGTTTTTCGACTTCGTTTTTGTAATGCTAAAGTAGCCAAATCCCTAGCAATGGATTGTGCTTTTTTATGCGTAAATAACCAAGCACAATATTGCTGACCTTGACCTGTAGATATTGATTCTGGATCTAATTGTTTTAATCCACAATCAATCATATAACTTAGTACCGATTGTTCATATTTATCACGTAGATCTAGTTCTATCAGCCATGGACATCTGGCAGCTAATATTGACGGATGCATGATCCGTATTTGATGTAGTCTCAGATGAAGTCTATAAAAATTCATAAAAGGAGCATTGATCGGGTTTAAAAATGGATCGACAATAACTAAACAACGTTGTTTATAAGCTTGAGATAACATGATAATTTGCTTGCTAATTGCAATGGCATTCGTTGATAATCGACTTAAATCGATAGCAGTTTGACCATATTTTAACATAGGATATCCTTACTCTAAAACAATACAAGCCTGTTGTTTCTGAACTTGCTGTCCCTGTTTTTGCTGACAGCTTACTTCACCAGGCAGATCTTTTGTATGAGACAAATTAGCTGCTCCCATTTTCTGCAATACATTACACTTAAGATAGATATTATCCTGTGTACCCAGTTCGATACCTTCGCTGCTGATTTTGATATAAG
>NZ_WTEY01000026.1 GCF_009795805.1 Gilliamella sp. Pra-s52 | reverse complement strand
TTTAGCGATGTCTCGGTTCAACTGTTCGATTTTCTCAGATAGTTCAGCTTTATCTTTTTGTAGCTGCTTTTTTTCTTGATAATTGCTGTAACCGAAATAGATAGTAAAGGCAAAAGCAGTAATGATTAATGCCGTGTTCGCTATATTTACTTTAGACAATTTGAACATGATGAATCACTCAATAATAACGATACAAATAAAAACCAACCCCAACCGTTGACATCATTAACCGCCATTATTGAAGCGATGATGAAGCATAAGATAGACATAACGCTTTCTCCTTTTCTCGTCTGATTACTAAGCCGTTTAGCACTTTACCGCCTGCCTTGTTCCACCTTGGGAAATCATTACAAGCCGCTTTATAATCGCCATTGTTCAGATGTTTATACATCGTTGAAGTACGCATCTTTGTGCACCCAACGTTAAACGTAATCGAAGTAACAGCATCAAAAACATGTTGAGGCAAATGAAAACCATTAGCATAGCGATTAACGCACATTTCTGCTGTTTTGATATCATCTACCCAACGTTTTGCTATTTCCTCGTCTGAATAGACTTTTTGTTGAATGTTACCCGTAGAGCCAATACCAACCGTTAATACATTAGCGGGACAATAATACGGCTCTCGTACGCATGATTCTGCATTACCGATTATTTCAAGCCCTGCTTTGCTCGTTCTGATTTCGTCTGAGTAATTAGCAATAACAATCCCGATGATTACTGAAACACTACAAATCGCACTCGTCGCTATTCTTGTTGTGTTTTTCATAGTATTGCTCTCTCAGGTTCTTTTTGTGATGGAAATCTCGGCGTTTATACAACCAGTTAATGATAAATGTCGCTATTGATAAAATAATACCGACAATAATGGCAATATCATTTAAGCTAAGCGCACCTAAAAGCGTGCATAAAACACCCCAGAAATAAGATATCGGTGATGAGTATCTTTCCATAATTAATTCTTCTTGTTAGTTAATGATGTGACAGCGTACTAGCTAAATGTTAGTTATGTGTATGTCTAGCTTTGCTGTCGATTCTGTAGATGCCCCCAAACGTATCACAAACCAGATTTATCCAGATTGTGTAGAGGTTATGAGGGGGACTATTTGGTATGAGCTAGAGGATTCGAACCTCTATTATGATTTGAAGACCATAGTTTTCCCACTTAAACTAAGCTCACATAATTATTAAAGCGACATAACCCAATTTAACATTGCTTCATCGCTTTCTAATGCGTAAAGCGGAATTTCCAGTGAACCTGATTTGCTCGATCTGACTAGCGCATCAATGATATCGATTAAATATTTATCCTGCTCTCTTACCGTCATTAAACACCTTTAAAAAATTAACATTTTTGTTTGTTTTTATATTGACAAAATAAACATTTTTGTTTATTATAATCATATCTTAAAACAACACGGAGGAATAATGAAACAAAGTGAGTTTTTAAGATGGTTAATTGACCAAGGCGTTGAAGTAAAGCAAGGAAGTAATCACACAAAGCTATACTACAACGGAAAGCAATCAACTATGCCAAGACATCCAAGCAGGGAGTTAAAAAATGGCACAATGAGAGCAATCAAAAGGCAATTAAATCTAAAATAACTAAAGCCCTCGCAAGGGGGCTTACTTTGAATGAGGTTTTTATGTTTTATCCAGCAGAATTAATTAAAGATGAAAATGGTTATACTGTTACATTTAGAGATATTCCCGAAGCTATCACCTGCGGTGATGACTTAGAGGATGCTTTAAATATGGCGAAAGATGCTTTAATAACAAGTATGGATTTTTATTTTGAAGATCATCGTAAAGTACCGCTTCCTAGTAAAGCAAAAAAAGGCGAACATTTAATTGATTTGCCAGCCAGCCTTTTTGCTAAAGTATTACTATTAAACGAAATGATTGACCAAAATATCTCTAATGTTGAATTAGCAAAACGCATTCATGTAAAACCACAAGAAGTTCAACGTATCGTGAATTTAGAGCACGCAACAAAAATCGATACTATTAGCAAAGCATTATCCGCTCTAGGTAAACATCTTGAATTAAGAATTATCTAAAGTGTCATTATTCCTCTAACAAAAAAGCCTCTTAATTGAGGCTTTCTTTTAAATTAGATTTTAAGTTGTGGTAATAACTTTTCTAAAAAAGCGTCTTTAATTTTTAAAAACTCGTCTATATCTTTTTTTCTGATAATAAATGTTAGAAAATAGCAACCCTGCATGAGTAATGCAATCGATACCGAAAATATAATTAGCTGTTCTCTTAATATAGAAGAAAATAAGAATATATACCAAAATATAGAAGCCAAGAGAAAGAATGAAACCGCAAAAAATATATTCACCACATTATCTATTTTAATATATTTGTATGATAATGTAATCGTATCATTATCAAAATTTAGATAGCTATAAATTTTTTTAAAATGTCTTGGTGAAATTTTATTATTTGTTAGTCTAGTTACACCAATGAAAAATAATGCTAAAAATCTATTTCTACATTTTGTCAAGCTTTGAACCTGCAAAATATCTAATTCAGCCTCGCATGTTTCTTTTAAAGAGTTATTATTTTCAATAATTACCCCTAACAATTTTGGATATTTCTTAAACAAAACTAAACCAATATATTCAAAAATCGGTTTTAGTAAACGAAAACAAAATGAAATAGCTACAACAGAAATAAGTATTGCAGCTATAATTTCAGCACACACTTTTGGCAAAAATGGAATTAAACTAGTAATTAATGTATCCATTATTATTCTCCTAATGTAAAAATAATAACAGAATAATATGGAAATAAAAAAAGCCCAACTATTTCAGTGGGCTTAAATTCTATGCGTTCAAAACCGCATCTTAGGCACATTATCCGTTTAAACGTTTAAACAGTCAAGTATTTAAGTTATTTTTATTAATTATTTCTTATTACAGGCAATACTTTATTCCAATTTGTAGTAAGATGACTTGTAATTATATGCGCTGTTTCTCGTTCAATAACTTTTCTAGCCTGTCTTAACGTATATTTATAATCATAAGCCATGGAGTAAAAAGCCCCCGTAAAACGTGAATCTATTGCACGCAATGCAGGCTCTACCAACTCTATATGGTGACGCATTCTATCAGCTACTTTATATAACCAAGCCAAATTGTATAAATCTTCATCAGATAATCCACTTCGAGAATGCACACCACCCAACCACTCTATAGCCTCATCAAATTTACTAGCGGGTAAATCTTGGTAGCGTGGAATTTTGAATTGTTCATAAAGTTTAGTGTAGATGGCTTGATAATGCTCACCTGTTCTAAATGAACGTTCATTTACCGCTTGTTTGATTAATTGTTGTTGTTCGATTGAAATAGTTTCACTTATACCGATTTCTTTATCAGCTAAATCTAGTAACCATTTTCTTACTTCTTTGGCTACTTCTGTATTAGCAAACATTGCGACTAAATGTGCACCTCTAAGAGAGAAAATACGGACTGATTTTTGTAGATTCCCCGACAACCTCATTTTGAGGGTCTCGGTCATTTTACTAGTGAATTCATCAGAGTTACGGTTATAAATTTGTGTTACTTTATCAGTTCTGGAATACTGCAATAATCTTGCTAGTTCAGTAGACGTGATCCAAATTTGATTATTATTATTTATAAATTGAATTGTAGTGTTATGAAAAGCTAATTGACTAGTCATAATTGATCCTCTTAGTATATTGGTATATACACCACCACAGAGACCAATCTATGGAGGTGAACTAGACAAGGTTGGTCTACCGCCTAAAAGGATACGGTGCTCTTTCGAGCCCTCACCTAGCCCACCATTGAAATGTAGCTAAATGCGCATAAAAATACCGCAAAAAGCGGTTATGCTTTCTTTTAGTGACGGGAGACCAATCCCGACGTTAGATTTTGCTAACGTTTTTTCAATATACATCTTAATTATGTTCATTGTCAACTATGCCACCTTTGGAAACAATTCAATGATATGACCTCGTATAAAGCACTCTGCCGCTAATAATATTTTTGTAATTTCGGTTGTTTGCTTACCTAAAATTCGAGCTTGTTTACTACATGAGATTTCACGAAGATAAAAAGAAGTTAACACAGCCCAGTGCTCAATATTATCAGATTTGAGCCTTAACACCGCATTATCAACAATTCCAGCTTCATCTTCTGTTAAATACTGACGATAATCAAAATCCATTGGCGCACCATCAATACCTGCCGATTTTGAGGGGTATTCTGTTCCCATTCTTTTTAAAATACGGGTGTTTTTCCATGCCGTTAAAATATCTTTAGTATCTCTCATTACGCCCCCAATTTACTTATAGATAATTCTATTCTTCCACCCTTGATAACTTCTTTTCTTTCACTGTGTAATACATCTATTTGCTCATCATCTAAAATGACACCGCTATGAATTAATGCATCGAAAATAGCTTTATTTATATTATCTAGGTCTCGTTTTCTTCTATCTGGCATATAAGCTTTAATTTCAACCATTACCCTTTCAGATAGCTTCTTATTAGCTTTATTCTGCAACACGATAGCTATAACAGCGTTTCTAAATTTAATGCCGTCAGGTTTAATGTATCTTCGCCTTCCTGCCGTTCCCCAATAATGATTAACCGTTGGAGGATATGGCAAGGTCAGATGAATCATAATTTAATCTTCCCCTCTTTGATTAGTATGTCCTGAGTTCTGATTACCCCTTCGGCGTGCGCTAATCTAACGAATTCATACTCATGATTTCTTGTCCTGCGGTCGATTTCGTCATGACAAGCCGAGCAAGCCCATGCCCCTTGTAAGTCGTTTGGTTTCATACCTACTCCGCACGTTCCTGCCAGTCTGTAATGCGCTAGTACTGTTGTTTCTGGATTATGGTTACAGCACGGCAACCGAACCGTGCACTCTCGCCCTCTTGCTTCTTTAGTTAGTCTGCTCATCGTTAACCTTGTTTAAATTATGCTGATTAATGTATTCTCTGCGTTGTTCTCTAACTATTGCTATTGCTCGCTCTAATTCTTGTTCTTTATCATCGTATCGTTTCAGTTGTTCTTTGTGTTTGTTGTTCATCATGCCACCTGCTCCAGCTGTAATTTCCTGTACTCACTATCATTTGGTATTCGTAATTTAAAACCGTTTTGATATGACCATGTTTCAATTTGCTGTAGGAAAAAATGCATTTCCCCTGCATCTAAATCAGATGTTTTAACCAACTCCAATGTTGTTGTTATTTCTCCAGTTATAACGTTTTTATGCTCAACCTCTTTATAACCTAAAAACATCTCTTTAAAGTCTTTTTTCACGCTCTCTAAAGTATATAAACTTGTCTTTCCTTTTTGATTAGCTTGTTCAGCTATATCTGTATACCACATGTGAGAAAGTGAATTTTGGTCAATTGTCCGCTTTTCTCTCCAAATTTTGATTATTAATCGATAGCGTTTACCGCTTTTGACGAGATTTGCTAATGTATTAAAAATTGTTTTAATGTTGCTTGAATGCAAACATAAATCCTCCATCCCTAAACCCTCACGCACTCAAATTATCGACAAGTGAAGCAGCTGTTGTAATTGCATCCAATTTGTTCTTAATCTCCGCAATTTCTCTTTGAAGAACAATCACTTTTTCGCTATCAACTTCATGTTTTAATTTGTTATAGTATTTTTTAATATAATTTTTTGTCACTTGGTTGTAGTCACCTATCTCTTTCCCTAGTACATGTTTTTTATCAGTGATACAGTTGATAATGCTTCTTTTAATTTTTGGGTTATGCACAAGGCTTTCTACAGCACCTAAGAATTCGATTTCTAAACCATTTTTTTTGATAACCGAAAAAGCGCATACTAATTCTTGATAATATTGTTCTCTATCAAAAATGAGCTCTGATAACTCCATATTTAAACCAGTGTTTTTACCGAATGCTTTTGCTTCCACTACTTTTTTGACTCTTGCCATTTCTGTATCAACTCCCTCAATTTAATTTTGTCTTCTTCTGAATATTTTTTAACTTGCTCTGCCATTTCATGCTTGATTTTTACCGTATTCGCTCCTGGTTCTCGTATCGCTCTCACATAGTCATACGCTATTTTGTCGAGCATGTGATTGAGTCCTTGAGGACAGTGATTAACTAACGGTTTTCGCATCATTTTGTCCAATCATGAATTTGCGTTTGATTTCTTGTATTCGATTAAGTGACTGCTCACGTGTTAGCGTTATGCCAACTGGCGCGCTACTAATTCGTTTAACTGGCTTTGGCACTTCGTACCCATCAAGAATTTTTTTTGTCATATCAAGCAACGCGATACGTGCATGTTCTAACAAATCCTTTTTAGACAGATTTCGCTCTCTCGATTCAGGCATCAAATCAGTAACCAACCAATAACAGGCGTCGTTTGGAAAAGGGTAATCTTCGGCTTCAATAATTCCTCTTTGAGCACTAAAATCCATTAACATTCTGATTAGTTCTTCTGGCGTTGGTAACCCTATTTGTTCAGATATGCCTTGTTTACACCATGCGATAAATTTACCTGTAGACGGCAAAAAATCGGTATTTTGTGCCCTGGCTACTTTCAACCCAGCTCGCAGGTATTCCAGCTTAGTTATTCCGTTCTCCTTAAACGCCTGTAACCATTGCTGTTTAAATGCTTTCTTTGAATTTTCATCTTTCAAAACCGCAGACGATGCAGGAAAAACAATAATCAATTGTTCATAAAACAAGTTAAAAACATTCGCTAGTCCATCAGCTCCCAATGGCGTCTCATTAACTTGTTTAGGTTTAATCATTTCTGTATTGATTAGCTCGGCAATATTTTTCATAGCACGTTATCCATTTCATGTATCCAGCTCGTGTCATCATGCATTGAGCTAGCCAATGATTTATTGTTTGTTTGATTGCCACGCTGAAAACTTCCTGTATTTTGCAACCATTCAACCTTGACACTCACCCACCCCCTAGCCATGCATTCAGCCAATACGTCATCAGTTGTATAACCAAGCGATAGACAGGCATTGATTTGTTTAATTAATAAATTCAATGCAGTTTGCGTAAGTTTTGCCTTTTTGTTTTTTCGATGTTCAACAAAATCATTCCAAACTTGTTCACTTGGTTGTTGTTCAAAACAAGACAAATCCAAAGTGTTTTTATTTATATTTTTAATATTACTGATCTTAGTATTATTTATATTAGTATTCTTATATGTCGGATTTATTTCCGAGGTTTCTCGGATTTCGATCCGAGTTTGCTCGGATTTATTTCCGAGGGTCGGATTTATTTCCGAGTTCCACTCTTTGCCTTTTGCTGTTAATGAAATACAATCTTTTTCGCCATGTTTTCTATAATTAATTAGTCCTTTTTCGCGTAATGTTTTTAATGCACGATAGACGGTATCAACTTTGTTATAAGCGAGTGGTATTTCATTGCAGATCATCTGCTTTGATGCCCAATAATAAATTTCACCATCTATGGCTACAGGTTCGGCCCAAGTATGAAGTTGATTGAGCAGATCAAACAACGCCCCTTGTTGCATTGTTAAATCCCATTCAATGCATTTTGAGTTATTAATAAAAGACGTTATTCTCATCAATTAACCCTCTTTCTTGGAAAGAGTTCTGGTAAATCAGGTCTAATATCGCAAGCTGCAACTTCCCCATTGGTTGCTTTTACTATTAAATGAACATGTTCAGGACTAACATCAGACAATCCGTGCAGCCACTTCCATACTGATGTCTGAGTTTTCCCACACGCATTAGCTAATTTTTTCTGGCTTCCTGTAATTAAAATGGCTTTCTCAATTGCTTTATTTTTCATACAAACCCCTTTTAACAACTTATGTTGTAAATATTATCTTTTGTTTTTGCTTATGTCAACAACTTAAGATGTTTTACTTTATACAACTTTGGTTGTATTTTATTTAAATGAAAAAGGAGCTTAAAAAATGACATTAGCAGTTCGACTAACCTCAATAATGAAAGAAAAGAAGATTTCTCAGGCGAAATTGGGAGAGGCTATTGGTATGTCTCAAACCACAATATGGAAATTAATGACAGGCAAAACAAAGTCAAATAGAAATCTATTGAAGATCGCTGATTATTTAGGTGTTTCGGTTGAATGGTTAGCTAAAGGAGAAGGTCCTCAGCTTAAACAGCAACGAGACGGAACGCCGATGAAAGAATTATCAACAAGAGAAGTGGATGAATGGGATGATAAAACCCCATTAAATGATGATGAAGTTGAAGTTCCATATTTCAAATCAATTGAACTTGCAGCAGGACATGGCTGTTCAAGCACGGAAGATCACAATGGCTATAAGCTCAGATTTAGCAAATCTTTTTTTAGAAGAAAAAACGCACAAAAAGAGTTTGTCATTTGTTTTCCTGCTAAAGGAAACAGCATGGAGCCCGTTATTCCGAACGGAGCAACTGTTGCGGTAAACACACTGCAAAAAGATATTCGTGATGGTGATGTTTATGCAATATGCCAAGAGGGATTGTGTCGGCTAAAAAGATTGTATTTATTGCCAGCTGGAAAAATTAGAATTGTTTCTTACAACTCTGAAGAATTTCCCGATGAAATCGATAATGCAAAAAATATAGAAATAATCGGGCGAGTATTTCATTGTTCATTTGAAATGTAATCAATGCCATTAAGAAAGCACGGCTAACCGCTTCGATTGTTTTCGTTTAACAAAACTATAATCATAATTAGATATATATTAAATAATAATTCAAGGAAAAAAACAATGCGTTATACTTATGAAACAGTTCAAATTCCACCAAATATTAATGTCGGAAAAAAGGATAAAGGCAATGAAGCTGGAGCTTACTTGCGTGAAATAATAAATAACAAAGCCAACGATAATTGGGAATTTGTAAGCGTTGAAAGCGTTGGAGTAAGAACATCCCCTGGATGTTTGGCTTCGCTTTTAGGGAAAAAAGAAGAATATTCTATTTATTATGTGATTATCTTTAGACGTGAAGTGGCTTAGTTTTAGATTAATATATCTATATAGAGCGATAGCCCCCAATCGCATTCGCTCTGCATGTAGATTCGAACCGTCTTGCTCAGAATATGCCTTATTAGCAATTGAAAAATATGGCGTATTCAAAGGGTGGAAAATGACATTAGGTAGATTGATGAGATGTAAACCACCAAATGGCGGCAAAGACTATCCATGATAACCTCTTCGGCGTTTTTTTGAAGACAGCAAAGAAATAATTTAAATGGGAAATATAATGAGCCAAAGTGAAGAAAAAAAATTAAAGAAAATAAAATTAAGAGCTTTTGAAATAAAAAATAATAATATAGACACTTCATCAAGTGATGTGTACGATAAATTTCTAAAATGTATAAAAGAATCAAAATCATGTGCCGATAGAGAAATGATTTTAAATGAAGATGACCCATTAAAAGAAAGAGATTTTATTTCAAGTTACACAACAAAAAATTCTAATTATGTCTTTTTCACTATAATGAGAATATCTAATGACACAAATGCCGGCATACCAAATGAATTACTAGCAAAGGAACAATTTTCAATAACCGAACTGCGCTCCACTATTGGCGACAACCAAGAAGCATTAAAATCGTTATATAAAAATCATTTTTATTTTGCGATGAGTAATAAATATTTAATAACAAATCTTCCTTGTAATCGTATTATAAAACCAATACAAACATATTTAAATTATTATATTTCTGATACAATAGTAGAGCTAAATCCAGTAATAAAAAAAACAGATAATATAAAATTAAATGAAATTGACTTTGTAGAATACAAAGACCCGATTACAACAATTAATAATATTACAGAGGATTTTGAACACGAAAACACACCAACAACAAAGAGGTGGACTATTGGGATTAAAAATTTTATAAAAAACCTACAAAATGAGAGTAATGAACTTAGCGAAATTGAATTAGAGCAACTTGTATCTATAGAACTAAAACTCAAATTCAAAAAACCCAAAGGGATGTCTGATTATGATTACAGACAAAAATTAAGTGCAAACATCAAGCCAATAGCTGATTTAGATAGTATTACATACAAAACCAATACTGGAGATAAATTTACTAAAGGAAAAGATCTCGTTGAAACAAAGGTGGTTGACGTTGAAGATATAGGACTTGGTAGAATTTCAGAGCCTGATTTAAGTATAGAGATGGGTAAATATATAAAGGAGCTTGAAAAAGAAAATGTATAAATGGGTCGCTAATATACTAATTATAGCAATAATTTCAGCTTTACTATCTTTAGCTAAAGTGAGAATTATTGTGAATAACGATGTTATGATGACACTGTATACTGTTTCTGGAATAATGTTTTCTATTGGTTTGGGGCTTGTTGTCTCCTTTAATTTAAGTGAAGTGAAAAATCCCAATTACCTAACAAAAATTAGGATAAATATTAAAAAAGTAAGAGATTCTTTTATTTGTTCCTTTATTTGTCTAACTATTTTTTTTGTAATTATTCAGTGCTTGGATGAATTTAATTTGTCTTTTTTATTTTTTAATTCTAAAATTTTTGTAGCGCTGACTTTATTACACTCTATTGTATACTATATTTATAATTTTCTTTCAATACAAAAACTAAATGATGATATTTTAGATAAAATCAATAGTTCAAGATAACCTAATTTAATTAACTGCCACAAACCCGCCAGTGCGGGTTTTTTCACACCTAAAATCCCTACTCATAACTTTAAAACACCTAATTGATTAAAAAACAAGCAAGCGAATAACAATCAATCACACAAAAACAACAACTTAACAACTTAACTAAAAATAATAACAACTTTAGGTGTTGATATTAATAACAACTTATGTTGTAATAATCACATCAAAACAAATCAACTTAACCAAAAGTTGAAGCTCTTTAAAAATTAGAAAAGTCGGATCAGTTAGTAATAAAGATGCTTAGACCCTAGCGAGCAAAATTCGCACGGACTTATCGGGAAGACCTGCTGATAACTCACGTAACAAGGCAACACTGGCTGAGGCTAATTGATTCGCAATTGATTAATTTCAAATCAAAGCACATTTAAATAATGTGCGCTTGAGTTTGAGGTAAGAGGAGATAAAAAGATGATTATCAAAGTTGAAAAAGCTCAATTATTGTCAGCTCAATTGTTTAGAGCATATCAAGACGCAAGATACTACTTAAATGGACTTTTCTTTGACAATGACGGAACATTAGCAGCAACAAACGGGCATAAGCTTTTTGTTGGAAAGCATTTGAGTAAAATAAATGCAGGTGTAATCGTATCAATAAAAGATAAAATCCCAACCAAATTTTATTATGCAGAAATAAACACACAAAAAGGACTAATCTTTTACAAATCAGAAAAAGATGAAACTTTATCAGTTGGGTTAATTGAGGTTGTTCACGGGGTTTATCCCGATTACAAATCGGTAATACCCAAACTTTCCACTAAAAAACACACGTCGGTCATCGGTTTTGACACTCGGTATCTCGATGACATATTAAAAGTTGGAAAGATAATCAATCCAAAGTTTCCAGCAGTAAAAATATTCATGCCGATGAACAGTGATGAGCCTGCCGTTTTTGAATTTTGGAATCAAGAAGCAATAGCAATCATAATGCCAGTGAGGATGTAAAAATGCAATTACATAGAGCTGTAGAGAACGGTTACGAAAGAGTATATTGCAAAATGATAAGCGATGTCGAGATGCAAGAAGCTAAAGATGATTGGATTGAAGCTAGAGCCGAAGAATTAATTAAAAATTTCGGTAACGACAACGATTGGCAAATAGTAGAGCTTTTAAAAATAAAGCTAGAAAGTAAAAGCATTGATGCTGATATTTACAACCAGTTTATAACCGATATGTGTTACTCACAAGCTAAAGCTGAGTATAACAAAAGATTTTGACAGCTCGGAAACGAGTGCTATTCCACTTGCCCTCTTTTGAGGGCTTTTTTACAGAATTAGCAGATAGACAGGGGGATAAAACAATGACAAGTAAAAAGATTATTGATCAATTGCAACAGCTAGATTGGTATGTTGAATGTAAAACTGAGCATGAATTAGCGTTAGTGTAAAATGCTTGTTTATATGCTGATGTAGGTTGGTCAAACAGAGTAAGCGCAATAAGTCTTAAATGTAGCATTCCTGCCCCAACATTAATTGGACGTTCATCTCGTCGTTGGTGTGACGGGTTGTGGTTTGCTGCTACTTTAGCTGATGAAGATTTAAAACAACATCAAGACATAACAGATTGGTTTTTCGAAGAGTTGAGGAATGAATAATGGAAAAATTAACACCACAGAATGCAGAACAAGAACACATGATTCAAATTTTATTAGCAAAAATGCAGGGTGTGCCAGTTGAATATAAGCGCGGTACTGATTGGTGCCCAGCAGTCCCTGATTCCGTATCATTGAATACAGAATACCGCATCGTACCGCAACCGACACCACTACCAATTACGCGCAATATGTGGCGAAAAATTAGTAAAAAATGGAAATACGCGGCAATGGACAAAGATGGCGAAGTGTATTTTTACATTAATGAACCATATACCGATAAAGATGATGATTGCTGGAATAATTGTAGTAGTAGTGAGTATTGTAGAAGCGTCTTATTTTTCAATATTGATGGAATTAATTGGAGTCTCTCACTCACAAAACGACCAGAGGACGTCTAAATGAACACAATACCGATGGATTATGTCGGCTGTAATGTACATGACACAGACCGATTTAATATTAATTACAAAATGACTAAGGGCGAGCAAATATACGCCCTTTTTTGTGTCTTAATTGTGACATTAGGCGGATTATTTGGGCTGATTCGTTGGATGTTAGAAGTGGCAACTAATTAAAATA
>NZ_WTEY01000025.1 GCF_009795805.1 Gilliamella sp. Pra-s52 | reverse complement strand
CCTATTTACGGCACAGTTCTTTAACCGGAATACCCGCTTCAGCTTCTTTTAAAATAGCGACGATTTGATGTTCAGTCATTTTTTTTATAATTAAATCCCCTTTTCTTTTATCATAGAGAATTTTCTACTTTTTTGCTGTACTATTTTAGGGGATAGTTACATTTTAATTACATCACGTTTTTTTATTAATAATTGTATTTGACCAAAATTTAAATCATTCTATGAAATTTTCACCTGAAATTTACCGAAAGATCCGATATAATCAATGCAAACAATAGGATTATAGGATAAATAAAAGACAAGCTATGGAACTTTTTTCAATAATTTTACTTCTAGTATTAATTGTATCACTTTCTGGTGTCGTTGTTAAAATGTTACCAATTCAAATTCCACTGCCTCTGATGCAAATATTATTAGGTTGCATATTGGCTGCATTTAACGTTTATGTGGAATTTGATCCTAAATTATTTCTTGTTTTATTTATTCCTCCTTTACTTTTTGCTGATGGACGCAAAACATCGGTAAAGGACTTCATCTATAATGGTAGAGAAATTGTTGGACTAGCTCTAGTGTTAGTTGTTATCTCCATTATTGCATTAGGTTATATTCTTCATTGGATATTACCAAAAGTTGAATTAGCAGCAGGATTAGCTCTAGCTGCAGTACTATCTCCAACTGATGCCGTAGCATTAAGTGGTATTGTCGGTAAAGGTCGTATTGAAAAAGAAAAGATGGAAATCATTGAAGGAGAGGCTTTAATGAACGATGCTTCTGGCCTTGTTTCATTAAATTTTGCCATTGCAATCGCAGCCGGATTATTGCAGTTTGATCTATTACAAATTAGTGTTACATTTTTTGTTGTTGCGATTGGTGGTTTAGCTATTGGTGTTATATTTACTTGGTTATATGCTCGTATCTTACGTAAAATAAATCAATTGACCCACAATGATCCTGCAATTCAAATTGTATTATTATTCCTACTTCCTTTCGCAGCTTATATTATTGCAGAAGAGTGTCATTGCTCAGGTATTTTAGCTGCAGTAAGTGCAGGTATGACCGTAAATCATTCTGGTATGATGCGAAATGCACCATTAACTACACGTTTACAATCAGATAGCACTTGGTCAATGTTAACTTTTGTATTTAATGGATTTGTCTTTGTCTTATTAGGTATTCAGTTACCAAAAATTTTGAGTAATACCTTTACCGAAAACCAAACCGATACATCAATTGAAGTATGGCAATTATGTTTAATTGTTATATTTGTTTTTGCAGTATTAATGGGAACACGATTTGCTTGGTTATGGGCGATGAAACATATGCCGACAATGCCATTTGGAACAAAACGACCTCTTGCATTTAGATCATATTCCAATCGAGATCTACTTATTTCAACATTTGCTGGGGTTCGAGGTGCTATTACTTTAGCTGGTGTATTATCTATTCCAATGACAATTGCCGGTCGATATCAACTTGTTTTTATTGCAACAGGAATCATTCTAATTTCGTTAATTGTAGCAGTAATCGTCTTACCTATTTTATTACGAGGTAGTGTTATTTTAGATAACTCAGAACAAGATAATGAAATTTTGACAGTGAAAGGTCATATGGCCGAAGAGGCAATTATTAGCCTAGAAAAAATGCAAAATAATTTACTCCAAGAAACAGCTGAAGACCGAATGGATCAAGAAATTATTCATGAAGTTGGATCACGTGTTATTGGCTCATTACGACGTAGAACGGGACTTAAAGATTTAGAACAGAAAGCACTTGAGGCAGAAAATTTAGAAAGACGTATGCGTTTAGTCGCTATAGGTGCAGAACGAACAGCCCTTTTACAAATGAAAGTTCGTAATGAAGTTAGTGAAGAGGTTTTTGAGCATTTAAATACTGACTTAGATATTTATGAAAAAATGATTTCTGGAGATGTATAAATGATAGAAAATCATCAGTTTCTAGGAAAGATACATTCAGCATTTGTGAATAAAGCCCCACAAGCATTGGGGCTTACCTTACGTTGTATTCCATTTAACTTAAAAAAACAGGTTATTGAGCAGTTATTACAATTACAATTTAAACATTCTCTAGAAGATGGCGATCTTAATTTTTTAGAAAACCGTTGGCTTAAAATAGCAGTTACCGATCTAGGACTTATCTGGTTTGTTAGCCTAATCAACAATAAATTAGTTGTGAGTCGAGAAGAAATTCCCGATGTGAGTTTTATTGGTAATGCTAATGATTTAATTATGATAGCAACCAGACGACAGGACCCTGACACCCTATTTTTTCAACGTCGCTTAATTGTTGAAGGAGATACTGAATTAGGTCTTTACGTTAAAAATCTAATGGATTCAATTGAATTAGATAACATGCCTAAATTTTTAAGACTAACGCTTGAAAAGCTTGCAAACATCATTGAAAGCGCACCTACCAATTAAAAAAGATCTTCTCTGATTTAACATTTAGATAAGATCTTATCGGTACTATATCTGTAATAAAAATATCTAATATAGTAAAACAATTACGAGCAAAGAAGCACAATGAAAAATAACCGAGAACAGCCAAGTTTTTACTTTCATGTGTAATAGTCTTTACTTAATCTGACAGTCAAATTATTTTATAACGCAAAAGGCGAGTCAGAAATGAATCAAACCGCCAAAATCATTAAACCAAAATGAGGACTGCTAAAATTAGCTAAGCAACTCGGTAACGTTCAACAAGCTTGCAAAGTCATGGGATACAGTCGAGATAGTTATTATCGCTTTAAAAAACTGTATAAGCAAGGAGGAGAGCTTGCACTTCAAGAAATCAGTCGTAAAAAAACTATCGAAAAAAATCGGGTAGAGCCACATATAGAAAAAGCCGTTGTCAATATGGCCTATGAATATCCTGCTTATGGCAACATCGAGTTGCCAATCAACTTCGTCAAGAAGGCATAATGGTGTCAGGAAGTAGTGTACGCTCGATTTGGCTACGTCATGATTTAGAAAGTTTTAAAAACCGCTTAATAGCCCTAGAAACAAAAGTGGCACAATAGTGATGCTACTGACTGAAAATCAATCACAAGCCCTCGAAAAAGCCAAAACATCACGAGAAGCACATGGTGAAATAGAGACACATCACTGGGATATTTATGTGCACAAGATACTTATTATGTGGGACATATTAAAGGCATAGGAAAAATATACCGACAAACATTCATTGATACTTATTCAAGACTCGCTTTTGCTAAAGTATACCGTTACACAAGCCTAATAGTAACCTTATGGTTAAAGCATTAAATATGGCAATACAGCGGCGTAAAGGAGAAAGCTCAACTTTATTTCATTGCGATCAGGGAATTTAATATCGCAGTGAACAGTTCCAACAGATATTAGCATCTTATCAAATTACCTTTAGCATGAGCCGAGCAGGAAATTGCTTAGACAATGCCGTGACTGAGCGATTTTTTAGATCATTAAAATCAGAAAGGAGCAACTATCGAGATTATGTAACCAGAGAGCAAGCAGTAGCTGATATTATTGATTACATCGAACCTATTTATAATCAAAAAAGAAGACATTATAAACTGGGATTTATTTCACCTGCAGAATTTGAATACAATTTACTAAAAACGGCCTAAGATTGTCTCCAAGTTTTGTTGACAGTTACAAGCCAAAAAAATAGCTTTCATTACTCTTGGTAACTCTGAAGGTGGTAAAGAAGGCATATTTTGCTTATGGGCAACTTTAAACACAGCTCCTATTTTACCAGTTGAATTATATTCAATCAGATCATTGTTAACAGCATAAGTCATTACTCTATTAATTCGTTGTGATATCCTCTTAATAGTATCTAGTTTACCGGCACATTCAACAGGTTTAAAGCTTCAATAAAATCTTTTGCTTTTAGCTGTGAGATGGGTATATCGCCAAGGCTAGGATAAATATAATTAACAAATGAATTTTTTATTCGCCTATTGTTCCACTAGTGATATCTCTTGAGTTCTGTTGTTCAAGCCATCTTTCAGCCACTTTATAAAATGTATTATCTTTCTCTTTTTTGTCTTGCGTTAAATAATGTGATTTCTAGGTAACTTCCAAAGCTAACTAATGTGCGTTTTTTTGAATCAGGACTAATATAATTAAATCGCCAAATTTTAGAGCCATTAGACTTAATTAATAAATATAAACCACTGCCATCTGATAAAGTAAAATCCTTTTCCCTTGGCTTGGCTGACTTGATTTGAGTATCATTTAGAGGTTTTATAATCTTGACCATGTTATACGAATTTAAGTTATATTTGAGCGTATAACATAATATATAACATAAAAGTTTGAATTTCGCTAAATCTTCTTGAACTTAGTTAAACATTAAATTAGCTAAAAAGCTTGTTAGATAAAGTTTTTTTGAACGTTATTGAATTTGGATTAATTGAGAAATGGTGGGTTGTGAGGGGATCGAACCCGCGACCAATTGATTAAGAGTGACATGCATTATTTTACAGTATAAATTTAATTTATTATAAATCAATAAGATAACAGGTTAACCAAACCAATTGATGTATATTTATTCACTATTTTTTAGTTTATTTTACATTAATTACGGCACAAATATGTCACAAACATTTTTGTGATCTGCTCTCTATAATTTCACTCCATAAATTCACATCAAAAATAAATCATCATAAAATATCTCAAAAACTCACACATAACTTATCATGATAACAATAAACTACTACATACCAATTTACATAAGAATGACGCCCGACGATTACGAAATAGAACTATCGGGCGAATGCTACATTATCAACAGCGACGACGAGCACAATTTTGTGCTATATCAAACGCTGAAATCACAATATGATATTGCCTATTTTGTGATGCTACATGGCGCTGTTGAGTATTGTAAGTTGAAGATTGATAGTATTATGCGATGATGTTATCAATTGCTACTGCATTTTTTACGCCTCCCGTTTTATCAAAGGCAACAGCATAATAATCAAAGCCATTCCTGAGCCTAAAAACCACTTCCCCGTTTTCATTGCTCTTGTGTTTTGATATCAAGTCGCCGTTTAATCTTGAATGTAAAAAAACTTCTTGGGATGGCAATAGGGTTCCGTCTTGATCTTTAACTTTTGCTGTAACATATGTTTTATTCAATAACCAATAAATAATATCATTGACTATGTTTATGCCGTCCGCTGTTAATTCAATATCAAACATATAACCTATAAATGCACAATCAGCTACAAAAGGATTATCATTTAAATTTAAATCACCTTTGCGAAATACAGCACTAACAACAGAAAGTTTTTGATATCCACTTGCAAATCTGTAAATCACTAATGGAGTCATTTTTTTGGTGTTGTACTATTGTCGTTATAGATATAATAAACCCAGTTCGATTTGTTATTTGGGGGATAATGTGAAATTTCTTTTTTATTATAATTCATTGAAATAACGTCTTTATTATTTATAACTGTTGAATTATATAAACCATTTGAATAACTTGGTTGATTTGAAATACCGAGGGATAACAATGCTCCATTTGCGTAGTCATTACCACCGGCTATGACGGGGATCCCTTTGTCAAAACATTTTTTTATTGGTTCTCCCGCTTTTTTTTCATATGAATTTCTATAATCCATAATTAGTTCAAATGTTGATAAAAAATCTTCCGTGTAATCGCTTGATGTTGTATCGCAAAAAACGACTTGATGATCTTCGCTAAGCGCAGCTAACATCGCGTCAACGTAAGATTTATCATCACTACAAATAACTATTTTTGCCATATTTTAATCCTTAAATGTAAATTCTAATTTATTTCGTTTTTCTTCATTAAAAATAAACTCAATGTCATTACCAACAACGACACTATGTCTAAATTTTTGACTGGATTCTATACTACTTTTAATGCTAGATAATTCAATAGATAAGTCCCCTTTTTTTAGATGACTAATATCAAATGAAAAGTGTGGTTCTTCGATTATTGTGTCAATGAGAGTGTTGGTAAAATGGCGCAACACAACGTGATATTTTACATCTGGCTCAACTGTTACATTGCTCTCGTACCAGCCAACCATAATACCTGAGGTTTGCTGCAATCGATTTCTAGACGACCAATTAATTTCAATTTTTTCACCGGTTATTGACGTTGGATAATAAATACCGTTAATTGTTACGTTTGCTGGCGGGTATGGTCTAATTGCTCTACCCATGATGTCAACAATCTTTCCTGATGCATCTTTTGGATCGATTGAACTGGTTGATGTTCGGGTGATGATACGACAATCAACCTTATCACCTTCGCAATACTCCTCGGATTTTAGTGTTAACTGACCGCCACAAAAATAAACCTTGCTATTTTGTTTGTGCTCTGCTGGGATTGTATCGAGACAACCGCGTTTCACGGTTAATTCATCGCCATTCCTAGATTCAACGAATAAAATTTCATCATCAATTATGACCCATATGTACTCATCGTTTTCTAATGCGCTACTTAATTTTATGACTGATTCCATTCTATCAATTTGATGAGATAATTCTCTCATTTCGCAATTAGTTATGCTTTCTGCGTTATCAAAATCGCTTGACAAAGAAGTAGCTAACCCAGCAAAAAGCGCATTTTCGGGTAAATTACAAATTGCCGCTGAAATTTGGCCTGTTAAATCATTATCTTCTAATAACTGATCAACTACTTTTTGTCCGTAGTTATAAACTAGTTCATAATATGGTGCTTCCATGATAATAAAGTTTTTGACTGGTTTTGCTACATCTTTATCAACTGGAGATGATATCGGCGGTTGAGAGTTAACAACCGATGTTGTCGGTAATGAAAACACATCACGCGAGCATTCAATCGTCACCTGATTGCTTTTTTGCGTGCCGTAATCAACCGATATTATACGCATAACAACACGGTCCAACCCCAATAGAGGCATGTTTAACAAAAACACGTCACCTCGACTCAAAATTCTTCCATCTAAATTAAGTGTTAACGTAACAGAAGCCAAATCTGATGATAAATACGCTAGATCCCTCATTGCAAGTCGAGAAGCTAATGAACGACTATAAACAGTATCGTATGTAACCGTTGTATTGTTTTCTCTACCAGCTATTGAGATCAGAGCGTCATCACGAACCGTGACAGAATTAATCATCTCAGTAACAATGTTTTTCTTAATATCCGAAATTTTTACTATATTTGTTTTATCAAAAACGAGTAAATCATCAACATTGTAATTATTTCTGATTAATTTTATTTCAAACTGATTTGTTTGTGGGTTTTGATCTAGTACACAATCTGCCGCTTTTTCAATATTTTTTTTTAAATCTTCGAATTTACTCTGATTATTCCAAAGATAAGATAATCCTAGATTTTCTCTGTAAAATGTATCTGCAGCTCGCTTAAACGATTCTTCGTTAATAATATTTTGTATTGATTGAGAATTAAAACCTGTATATTGGCTTAAAACCAACTCTCTGAGTATGTGCGCAGGGTTCATGTCTGCATTAGCACCATTAATTGCATACATCATCGTGTCATAAATAAGCATAGAGTTTGAGCCGTCAATAACGGGGACGCCATCAACTGATGTGTTATCAATCTTTGAGCTTAATGACACGTTGTGATTATCAACATTAATATAATAAATATTGACGTCTCTACCATTAGCCGCACTAAATGCACCAGATCTATTAATTAAATCATGAATATTTTTATTGTTAATGGAATCAACGTCCTCAAGCTCTCCATCACTCACAAAAATACAACAACGATTCATGTCAAGATTACCCAAGTCGTGAAAAAAGAAACTGAAGCATTCAAAACAGTTTCAAGATTTTCGCCACCAACAATTATTAAGTTATCAATAAACGATAAAAGAATTGGAATATCATTTTTTGATACTTTTCTGATTAATCTAGCTTGCGGTGAACCGCCTTGATATGTTGTGATCAATATATCTAATCTTGACGAATTTAGATCCATTGACGTTTCCAGTCTATTAATAGCCTGCTTCATTGCTGTCTTTAGTGCATTTATTCGCGAACCACTCATGCTAGCAGACGTATCTAAAATGAAATGTATAGCAACATTATCCAGCACATCACCAATTCTAATTTCAGAACGCTCGTTATACCATTGCGGTGTTTTTTTTGCATCCTGATAGTGGATACGTTGAACAACCACAGAAATGTCTTTTAAATACGGATTATTACCCCAATAAAAATGCTTAAAAACTGCACCTGCAACATAACGATATGCCGGTACAATTTGCGAGATTTTATTAGCTAGATAACTATTTCTATTATGATTATCATGCCCAGAATAAACATCAAAAGCACCAGAAACCCCGCCTTCTCGTGAATCACCACCAAAAAGAGATGGTTTATTAATCAATAACGTTCCATCTTGCACAGCTCCTTATAACTATTAACCTCTACACCATGCCAAATCGGGTTGTCTGGTAAAATTTTGAGGCATTCCTCTTTGGCGATGTATAGTCCCGCCACATTACTATCAATTGTTTTATTTTTACATGTCATTTTTTAGCCTATCTCATCATAAGTAAAATCTACTATTGTGTTTGTTCGATAAAATCCTTGCTCACTATAGAGCTCTTGAATTCTACCGTTTTTAAATTTGACGGGACCGTCAATATGTCTGTAACTATCTCGAGCTAAAATCGCAAGATAGCGCGACAATTCAACTCCATTTAGCGTTGATTTTGGCACAAACATCTGCAACATAAAATAACCCTCAGTTTTATAACGATTACGCCAAGGTTCTACATCCAGAATATTACAACCAATCGTCGCTTGTATTTCTTTAACTTTCCATAGAGAAAATCGAAAAAACACTTATCTCTGTCTGGTTTGGTAAGTTCATCTTTACCCTGCCAGATGATCGTCGGCTTATAACCGATTTCGTTTTCCGCCTTTTTTCCCACTTTTTAACAAAAATGGATTTAATTAAATCATGGGCTTCTTCATAGTTTGTTGTCATACAAGCACTTCCATATAAAGCAAATCAATATCAGCAGGAGCTAATATTTTTATTTTTTCTATCGTAAATTGCTTACCTCCCTTTTTGATTTTGTCGTTTTTTTCTGGAATATAACTGCCAGCAGGAATTAGAACAATATCGTTGTCTTCTGTTATTTCAGTGTTCAACCACTCAAAATATCGCTCATTGCCACCAGAAACAAATATCATAACGGCGTTAAAAGTTCTTGTTTCCACTCTATAGCTTTTCCACTCTTCAGCTGATGGAATTGCAATAGTTCTAGTAACCTCGACTTGTTGACCGAACTTATCAATTAGCCGTGTTGCCGTTTTTTTGCTCGTAAATAAAATGACATGCTACCCCCTGCATATTTTGGCTGTGTTACTGGAATAACAAAAACCATTCAAAAGACGATTAATAAAAGGCAGTTTTGGCAAATCGTTTTTAGATTTTGGCGCGTAAGTGATGCTTACAGTCCCTGCAATCGATTCACTTAATACCTCTTCTCCACCGGGAATGACTGGTAAAAAATCGATATCATTAGAATTAATGGCTAAATAACATTGCGCATCAATAATTTGCTTGGGTATTGAATTGCTGGGAGTTTCACGAGAATCTTTGACGATATCTTTTCGTGGCCATGATAAAGGTTGTGCTTTATCGGTAGGGCTACCTTTCCAATTCAGCGTTTCCAAATAGTCCATAGCTTTATTAAGTAAGATAATAATCTTTTCATCTTCATTCGGTAGTAATAAACCCCTGTTTATTGCAAACTGCCTGCAATCATCAACGGATGCGTAACTGTTAAACCCGGCTGAGTTAATATCAGTATTAAGCATATTTTCACCTATTTAACTTTCCATCCCTCTTGCTCCCAGTGTTTTACCATGTCAGGATGGACTTCCGCTTCATAAGGTTCAGCACCAATTATAGGGTTTAACATTGTGACAGTATTTTTTTGTTCTTCTGTATTAACAGCGTCTACTTCATTGATGTCTTTTTTCTTAGCCATTTTTACTCCAAAAGGGGCATAAAGCCCCTGTTATTAACCCAAAATAAGCGCTGCATGGCGAGGTGCAATAGATTTAACACCCCAAGCCAGACCAATTTCGTAACGGATTTGTTTGTATTGTCGATATAACGCAATTTGGAATGTAATACCAGACACTGGATCTGTTACATTCATTACGTCATCTGCGCTGTCTCCGCCTAACAGCATTGCTGGCGTACGACAAGCGAGTAAAAATGCTCCGCGGTCAAATGCCATGTTGGCCACATAGTCACCACCAACGGTAATAGCTGTGTTATCCGCTAAATCTTTACGTAATCCGGGTTCGCAAAGCGTGATAGAGCTAGCATTTGCAGCTGCGACAACATACTTATTAGTGTCACCAGCAAAGGGCACTATATCGCCAGCATTAAATGCTCCGCTTCCTGTATCAACGGCGATGATGCGATCACCCTCGGATTTTGCTCCATTAACTAAATAGCCAGTAGCGTTGCTTGATTTAACGCGTTTAATACCTGCTGATGTGTGGATATTGAACCCCTCAACGCGACCAATAATACCGTTGCGCAAAAGCTCATCAGTACCAGCTTCGTTATTTTTGAATAATACAGATTGCTTACCACGAATTTTGGCCATTGCATCTGAACCAAGAACCATTTGCAAATCAGAACGAGGCGCGCCGTTGTCTTCAAGAATTTTAAGTGCTTCTGAAAAATCACTTAAGTCGTCTTTTTCACCAAACGGCGTGGTACCTGCTGTACCTGCAGCTCGTGAAGCACCGTAAAATAAGCCACCTAAATCGGAATCAACTTCATTAGATAAAGCTCGGAATCCTTGCGCAAACTGGTCAGCTAAGATTTTGTTGTACTGCCCTGTTGGCCCAATCGCTAATTGTTCCTCACCATTCCATTTTACTGGTGCCATTTTTGATTTTGTGATCTCAACATTAACAGTACCAATATTTTGGTCACCGTCGTTCGGTGCGGTCGCTGCAGGGTTAATGTCAACTAATTGTGCAGCAGGTGTAACGTGAGCGGTTACAGTTTGTCCTTTTGCAGCACCATCAGCTTTTGTATCACGAGCAACAGCAGGAATAAAACCAACTTGTTCACGAGATACGACGTCAAGCGCGGTGTAAATTGTAGGGATAAGAAGCGCGTGAGTAAATCTTATTCCCTGATTGGTCGTAAGCGACGACTTTGCCATCTTCAATCTTGAAAGATGAACCAAATCGTGACTGTACAAAATCAGGTGGAATAGCTACTTTATCTTGAATGTATTTCGAACTATTAAATCGTCCGCCAATCATTTCGTTATAAAGTTGCGATTTTAACGCTTCACTTTCGGCTTTCGCTGTATCAACTTGCGTTTGATAAACCTTAGTGATTTCAGCTTTGACTTTGTCAACCTCGCTAGCACCAATTAGTTTTTTCTGATCTAACTTGGTAACAATGTCCAAAGCCTCAATAGCTTTTGCAGGATCGGTGATGTTGGCAAACTTTTTTAACTCCGATTCAACTTTTTCTTTGGCTTCACGATGCGCTTTCACTTCACCATTTAAAGCTGAAATTTTGTTAAGTGAGGCTACAGCATCAAAAGGGATTTCCTTTCCGTCATCATGTACATAAACAGGATTGCCGTTTTCGATAACTGCATAAGTTGTGCCATTTACATCAATTGTTTTTAATTTCATAAGTTCTCCGTCTTCCGACTGTTAATGGTTTTCCAACCGTTTCACCACTTCGCATCCGCTCTGTGGCATAAAATAAAAAAGGTCGCATATAGCGATCTTGTAATAGATAATTAATAGTTAGTGTGCACGACGTAGTTCGTCTAAAGTTAAAAAGCGACCATCTCTTGTAAAAAATTGATCTACTGTTATTTCTCCATCTCGCAACATGCGAGCACGTTCAACACCCAAAATCTGTTCCTGACGTTCCTGTGATTGTTTTTTCAACCACTCAAGATACGATGTTTTAGCAGGAACTTGACCATCCATTGAATCTCTCGTGCCGTCATCGTCATTAGTAATGATCCCTATTTCATCAAAGGACCGAACAACTAATGTTTCGATTGATCTGCAACAAAAATGAATGCGACCCGGTCCGTCACCATATGAAACATTATGCCCAATCGGTTCGTTATCTAATGTGTACAGCAATGAATCTCTAATCATACAAGTCGGTGTTGTTCGATTATCAAGGACTGATACCCATTGTTTACATTTGATAATTTTGTCATTTTTTTGCGCAAAAACCGATTGAACTGTCGTTGATGTATTAGATATAGCCGTTTTAATAATTGATGCAGCGTTTACAGCAACAACAGCAAGTACGCTGTCTCTATAATTTTTATCTTTTGTGCCTTTTATTTTTTCTAGCGTTTGTTCGTTACTATCGCCTTGCGCATATGAGTTTCTAATAGAGTTAACTACCCGATTAATCCGATCCTGCTCTAATTTTTGTCACCAATCCAATAATTTCATACCTTGGAACGGTTTGTTAAATATCAAAGAGAGTAATAATTCAGATTTAATATTTTGTAACTTGTACTTCGAGGTAACATTTGGTGGTAATAAACGTTCAAATAACGATAATCGATAGCTATATTCATATTCTGAAAATTTAGACATTTCATCACTGATAAGCTGAGTTAAACCTGCTATTTCAATATCACCTTGTAATTTTGATTTTAGCGTTTTTATTTGAAAGTTCGTGTGTGACATGTCATCAAGCGCAATGTATAACTTTGCCATTAACTCGCGATTAGATTTATTGATCAAGCGAACAGATTTTTGAATCAAATAACTCACATAATTTAGCAACATTACATAATGGTAGATACTTTCATCGCGTAATTTTTCGTTAATCGTCATAAGTCGGCCGATCAAATTTTAGTGCTGCGTCTTTTAGCTCTTGAATAATATCCTGAGGCTTCATATCAGCATTGATTAGCCCAAGGCGTTGATAAGCGACAACAGCATCAATATCACGGATATCACCAGTTTGTCGTAACGATTGAATTGCTAACGCGCCAGTTGCGTCGATTGTTTTTCTGGCTAGTTCAACCTCGGTAATTACATCAACATTGCCGTCATTTTGTAACCCTATCCACTCGGCCATTAGGTCTAATATATTATCTAACGAATCTTCGAGAGAAGACGCCATGATGAATAACGGCGAATTAGCTTGCATCTTCTCTTCTTGAGTTTGCTCAACCGATTTCGTCGAGGTGTTTTGGTATCGGAGTAATTTAGCTCCAGCTAAGCGCATTTGCTCTACTAACTCAGCAAGTGATTCTTTACCGGCATTCACTGAAACACCTGAGTGCTCGACGTATTCAAGACCCTGACTACTTCTATCATCGAATTTTGTAGCGCATGAACTACCGATTGTTAACTCAGCACCATCTTCAAGCCCAAAAGCGGTCAGGATTGGCACTCGTGCTACATGCAAGATGTTGTCTTGCTCACTTTGACTTTGCCAATGATTAATATTAAGCAAAGCAAGATTAAGTAACGGAGGAGTCCCTCTCATGAACCCAGTTTTTTTAGTGTAGAGTGTTACAAGTGTGATTTTTTTTCTTGATGTTTCCCACTCTTCATGCAATGCCCATTGTTTATTTTCACTATCTTGTCGCCATATTGATTCATGCCCGATTTCAATGTGCCGGATTTGTTCGATTCGAGATTGGCCGTAATTATCTTTATCTATAATGATATTTTCTTCAATGCGCAATTCAGTGAGTACAACTTTTCCACCCTCATTTTTTGATTTCCAACCAATAATTTGACTAGGGTTAAGCATTACAACATATGGACGAGCACCGATTTCGTTTTCCTCGGCTTTTGTTCTGACTTCTTTATTGATTCTAGGGTAATCAACTAAAGCGTGCGCCAAATCGTATTGCATTGCGATGCTAAAAAACTCTTGCGCCCAAACGTCAAGACAAGTTCCTTCAAGATCGATGTCTTTTGCAAACTCAATCAGCTTAGCAGGCACTGTGTCGCTCAATTTAATTGGTGAGGCAAAAACTCGACCTACATTTTGTTTAATCGTTTCTTCGTAAGCAGGAAGTAACGTGGCCACTTGTAGACGTTTTTTATATGAATCTCGCTCTTCATTAACCCACCTTGGCAAATACTGCTCGCCCAGTTGTCTCATGTTTAGCGTTCCACCCATTAGCGCGTCGTTAATATCCCACGCTTCGATCATGTTATTGTAATCAAGATTTGGAGTTAAAATGTCTGCCATAATTTATATCCGTAATTGTGTAACTTTGCCACTTGGTTTGTGTTTATTTCGATTAGCCACAGCAAAATATCTAAACGCATCCGCGCCGTGTGATGTATGGTCATGTAGCGGTTTATCTCGCCAACAGCCG
>NZ_WTEY01000024.1 GCF_009795805.1 Gilliamella sp. Pra-s52 | reverse complement strand
CGGCTGTTGGCGAGATAAACCGCTACATGACCATACATCACACGGCGCGGATGCGTTTAGATATTTTGCTGTGGCTAATCGAAATGCACGCAGACAAGCTTTTACAATTCAAATGGAAACAACATTCTAATGAATCATGACATTACTTTTATTCGACCTGAGCACAAACAAGCATCTATTAACTGGGAAAAAATGCGGGATGTTTGTGCTGGCGCTGAAATAATTAAATCAAAAGGTAATCAGTATTTACCTTATTTAGATCCTACCGATAAGAGTGAACGTAATAAAAAACGCAACCAGGATTATATTGCAAGGGCGGTTTTTTATAGCATTACTGGTCACACAAAAATTGGTTTAATTGGCATGGCTTTCCGCAAAGATCCAACAATTAGCATCCCTAACAAGTTGGAATATCTCAAAACCAATGCAGATGGTGCGGGAACAAGTATTTACCAACAGTCACAATCAACGCTTGAATCAGTATTAGAAGTTGGTCGCCATGGTCTGTATGTTGATTATTCCTCAGATTCTAATGAGGCTATGATTTTATCGTATAAAGCAGAAGATATTATTAATTGGCGAACACAACGAATTAACGGTAAAGATAAGCTGGTTTTAGTTGTTCTTCGGGAAGTTGTTGAAGTCTCAGATGGATATGGTTTTAAAGATATCACTCAATACAGAGAGCTAGCTATTGACGATGGCAAGTTCATTTGTAAGGTTTGGCGTCGCACAGGTGAAAATAACAGTGGACCTTATGAAATTGATTCTATTTATGAGCCAAAACCAAAAAATGAAGATCATTGGCATGAAATTCCATTTACATTTGTAGGCGCTCAAAACAATGACCCAACAATTGATGATTCTCCTTTATCTTCATTAGTTGAAATTAATTTAGGACACTATCGTAATAGTGCTGATTATGAAGATAGTTTATTCTTTTGTGGGCAGGTTCAGCCTGCAATCATCGGATTAGACACAGAATGGCGAGATTTCTTGGAAAAGAATGGTGTCAAGATTGGATCTCGTACCCCATTATTACTTCCTCAGGGTGGTAATTTTGTTTACGCTCAAGCGCAACCCAACACTTTAGCTAAAGAGGGTATGGACGATAAGCGCAATTATATGGTGGCACTAGGTGCTAGGTTAATAGAACAAAACTCATCAGCTAAAACAGCAACACAAGCTAATGGTGATCAAACAGCATCAACATCCGTACTCGGTATATGTTGCTCTAACGTGTCGGAGGCTTACACGATAGCGCTGAAATGGTGCGCTCATTATCTTGGGATAGTGGTTGATGACATTGTCTGTTCTATCAATCAAGAGTTTATTTCTAAGATTGCTGATGCTGGCATGATTACCGCTATTGTTAGCTCATGGCAATCAGGCGCAATCAGGGATGAGGACATGATACGTGCAATGCAAAAACTAGATATCATTGACCCAAGTGCAGATCCTGAAACTGTTAAGCAGGAGCTAAAAGACGCAGCTCCTCAGTTGTTAGGTAATTTATGACAATTAACAAAAAACTTCGCGATGAAGCAATTTATCACCGCGTTAATCTAGTTGGTTATGAACATAACTTAATAAGAGAATCGCTTAAACTACTAAACGTCGTTGATAAACAGTTAACAGCCCAACTATATATTGCGTTAGATGATTTATCTTCTAGCGAATTTAAAATATCACGACTTGAATCAATGCTCAGTAGTGTTAAATCATTAAATTCATTTTCTGATTATCTCTTTTGTGAATTAAATGCATTTAGTGAATATGAGAGTAATTATCAATATTCACTGTTTGAATCGTTATTACCCGATATTGTTAAAGCTAAATACCCTTTAATGCAGATATCGCCGAATCAGTTATTTGCGGCGGTAAAAGCAAAACCATTTCAAGGGCGATTATTATCAGAATGGGTAAGCAATATCGAAGATGACAGGCTTAAACGTGTTACCAACGCCGTTAGAACTGGTTATGCAACTGGTGAAACCACTGAACAGATTATTAGGAGAGTGAGAGGTACTAAAAAGAACAATTATAAAGATGGCGTTTTAGAAACGAGTAAGAGAAACGTATCATCATTAATTCGCTCTGCCGTATCTCACACAGCAGCCGTTTCTCGTGATGAGTTCGGAAAGGCTAATAGCGATTTAATAAAAGGCAAGCAATGGTTATCTACGCTTGATACTAGTACTACACCGATGTGTATTATTCGCGATTTAAAAAAGTATACATTAGATAACCAGCCTATAGGTCATGACATTCCATACGGTGACGGACCGGGTAAATTACATTTTTGTTGTCGGTCTGTTGAGACATTTGTCTTAAAAAGTTATCGAGAACTAGGGATCGACATTGATGAGGTGCAAACAGGCACAAGAGCATCAATGGATGGTCAAGTTCCAGCCAAAACCTCTTATCTTGATTGGCTAAAAACACAATCACAGGATAGGCAAGAGCAAATATTAGGGGTAGAAAGAGCGAGGTTATTACGAAATGGAGAAATTGAGCCAGAAAAGTTTTTCACTCGCGATGGACACTTATTAACAATTGACGAGTTAAACAACCAACTTAGTGGTCAACTTTCAAATTTAAGAACAGTTGAAGATGTTGAAAATTGGATGCAAAGAAAAAGCATAGCTGCTAATGTTAAATTTCCGAAAGATACATCTCTCGAAAGCGCTAAAGATGTTGCTGAAATATCAGAAGATATTATTAAAAGGTTCAATTTATCAAAACTCTCATGGTTAGGAACAAAAGATACATTTTTGGAAACTGCGGCTGGTGCTTATAATTTATCTCAAAACTCAATTCACATGGCTCAATGGATGTTAGACCCAAGCGAATGGGAGGCAATTGCAGAAAACGCCGCCATGCTAGGGTTTAAAGATATGGCCATTTATGAAATTGATTTATCTCCAGATAAAAAACAGCTAGCACAGATAATTGCTAACTTGGATGTCTTGCCTTACGCATCAGTTCAAAGCATAAAAGGAACAATAGCACATGAATTTGGGCACTATCTATATTATCAAGATGAGAAGTATTTATCTAAAATCACTCAAATTGCATATAATGATAAATGGGCGCATGTGCTAAGTTATTATTCTTCAGATTCAAATGAGGAGCTTTTTTCTGAAAGCTTTGCTTTGTATATGCTTGGCGATACTGAATCGAGAAAAAGAATTCATCCTTTAATACTAGAATGGTTAATAAAACATGACAAACGATAATCTAAAAAAGGTCCACGATTTAATTCAAAAACAGCCGTGGGATGATGACATCTTAGTGAAGATTCAAAGGTTAATTGATAACGAGCCAAATTTAGCCATTAAACGCATGATGGCTATGAGCATGAGTGCAGTTACCCATAAAATGGAAAACAGCAAAACAATAGATAAATAAATATTTATGAACATCTACAAGGTCGCTATATGCGACCTTTTTTATTTTCAGAGCAAAGCTCAAATCCTGAGGGGAAATTATGTTATTTAGAAAAATCAACCGAAAGTTTTATTCAGAAGCGCAAGAAGGTGGCGATGCTGGTGGTGGCGCAACAATCACCCCAGAAGTACAAGCCTTAATTGATAAAGCAGTTGCTGAAAACACGCAAGGCTTAAAAAATAAAAATACCGAATTGCTCGGTAAGCAAAAGGCATTATCTGAAAAACTAAAGCAGTTTGAAGGGATTGATCCTGACGCCGTCAAAACAATTTTACAGCGATTTTCAGATGATGAAGAAGCAAAACTTATTTCAGCAGGGAAAATCGATGAGGTATTAAACAAACGCACAGAGCGGTTTAGAAGCGAGTTTGATAAAAAACTCAAAGCAGAACAAGAGCGAGCTGATAGCGCACAAAAGAAAGCCGAAAAGTATAGCAGTATTGTGCTTAGCAACAAAATGACTAATGCGGCATTGAAAGCAGGAGCGTTACCAGAAGCATTAGAAGATATTAGTTTACGTGCCAAAGGCATGTTTATTTTAAGTGATGACGGCGAGGCTGTCGCAGTAGGACAAGATGGCGAACCTTTACTTGGTAAAGACGGTAAAACTCCGTTAACACCTCAAGAGTGGGTGAAATCATTAAAAGATAATGCTCCACACCTATTTCCAAAAGCCGAAGGCACTGGAGGCGGAGGTCACAAGGCAGGTGGTTCCAATTTAGTTCGTTCAAAAATGACCAGTACGGAAAAACACAACTACATCCAAAAATATGGTCAACAAGCATATTTAAAATTACCAAAAGATTAAGAGGAAGTTAAATAATGGCAACAACAGTAAATACAGATTTAATCATTTACAACGATTTAGCACAAACCGCATTTTTAGAACGACGCCAAGATAACTTGGATGTATTTAATGCGGCATCTAATGGTGCAATTCTTATCGATAATGAATTAATTGAAGGAGATTTTCGTAAACGAGCATTTTACAAGGTTAACGGCTCTATTGACCCTCGTGATGTTAATTCGGTTGATCCTGTTACAGGTAAAAAAATCGGTGCAGGCGAAGCTGTGGGCGTCAAAGTACCATGGAAATATGGACCTTATGAAACAACAGAAGAAGCATTTAAACGCCGTGGGCGTGATATTTCTGAATTTTCTGAGGTGATCGGCGTTGATGTGGCAGATGCAACATTAGAGGGCTACGTTAAATATGCCATCAATTCTCTAATGGCTGCTATTGGCGCTAACACTGACATGACAGTAACTGCGGATATTGCGACCGATGGGAAGAAAACATTAACCAAAGGATTACGCAAATATGGCGACAAATTCAATCGTGTTGCTTTATTTGTTATGCATTCTACAACCTACTTTGACATTGTAGATCAGGCAATGGATAACAAGCTATACGAAGAAGCTGGTGTTGTGGTTTATGGTGGTCAACCAGGCACATTAGGCAAACCTGTATTAGTTACTGATTCTGCGCCAGTTGATGCGATTTTAGGTTTAGTTGCAAGTGCTGTAAAAATCACTGAGTCACAAGCTCCGGGCTTCCGTTCTTATGACATCAATACGCAGGAAAACTTAGCAATCGGATATCGTGCAGAGGGTACAGTTAACATTGACTTACTCGGTTATAGCTGGGATACATCAAAAGGCGCTAACCCAGATTTAGCTAAGTTGAGCAATCAAGTTAACTGGAAAAAACACTTTGACAGCAATAAATCTACCGCTGGCGTTTTAATTAAACTAGGAGCGCCAAACGTTAACAGCAGATCTGCCAAAGTAAATAATTAAAACAAAGGGCGTAAAGCCCTTTTTATGGAGCGATGAATGATTAATGCCGATCTTAATTCTAGCAGCTTTAACAGTTATGCAAGCATTGATGATTTAGAGCATTTTGCTAACGCAAGAGATATAAGTTTACCTAACAATAAAGAATCATTACTTATTAAAGCAATGGACTATTTGAATGGATTAAATTGGGCAGGTAAAAAAGCCAAACAAAACCAACCTTTACCATTTCCTAGAAAGGATATTGTTTTGGATGGCTATTCATTATCTAGCAATGAGATCCCAACTCCACTAATCACAGCTCAATGTATGTTAGCTATTGAAGCTATTTCGGATGATTTATTGCCTAGTGTGCGTGAGGCTCCAGTAAAGTCGGAGTCTATAGCTGGCGCGTTAACAGTCGCTTATTCGGTCGATGAATCTGGCTTTAAACCGCAGTATACGGCTGTTATGTCAATATTGGGGGATTTGGTTGTTAGCCGTGGGTTTTCAATAAATTGTATTGCTGAGAGGTCGTGATGGGAAACTTTTATGAACGCTCATTTAATACGGCCTTGAAGCTCCTTTCAAAATATGGCATGAAATACTCCGTATTAAGAAAGGGTAAGGTCTCGATTGTTAACGGTAAAGAAGTTATTACCGAAAATCAAACCTTTACAACAATTGGCATAAAAACCAATTATAACCCGATTGAGATTGACGGAACAGTTATTCAATCAGGCGATATTCAAATGGTTTTTTCTGCTGATGTTGAGCTGAAAATCAATGATATTGTAACTATTGACGGAGAAAAATACCTGATTAAACAGCCTAATCCAGTAAAACCTGCTGATGTTCTCATATGCTACAAAGCACAGTTGAGGAAAGCGTAAATGTCGAATAGTCAAAACTTTCTATCGTCTATCAATGCGTTTGTAGATAAAGCGAAAGCAAAAAATGAGCTTGTAGTTAAAAAGGCTAGTATCGAAATCTTGCAAGACATTATCAGAATGTCACCAGTAGGACAGCCTGAATTATGGCAATGTTATGCACCTAAAGGCTATGTTGGTGGACGTTTTCGGGGGAATTGGCAAGTTACCTTTAATGCGCCTGCATCTGTTGAACTGGATAGAATTGATCCATCAGGAATGGACACGTTAAAAGATGGTATCGAGCAGATTGGACGGTATACTTACGGCGTTCAGTCAATCTATTTCACTAACAACCTACCTTATAGCGTGAGATTAGAGTTTGGACACTCTAAACAAGCGCCTAACGGTATTGTCAGGGGCGCCGCACTAAATGCTCAAGTTCATTTTGAAAACGCCACAAAAGGAGGTTAATAATTGATTTCGACAATTTCAGAATTGCTCGAATCGCATTTAGATATCATTGCCAACCAGCTAGGTTTACCAATCATTTATGAAAACATCGAAGCAACACCTAATGACGAAATCTACTTAAAATCTAATATATTGCCAGCAATCACAACCAGCTTTGATTTGAGCGGTAATTCAAGGATTTATAAAGGAGTTTACCAAGTTAGCGTAGTTGCTCCAATTAACACTGGTAAATCACGCTCTCAGCAAATATCAGAATCGATTATTAAGCATTTTCAACTCAACACAGAGTTAACCAAAGATAATTTTTCACTTTACATCAACTCAATACCTAGTGTTTATCCTGCTATCACAGATAAAACCACTTACACCATCCCAATTAGCATGAATTACCGTGCTGATACATTAATTTAATTAAATTAGGAGTTTTACTATGGGTTTTGCATTACCTAACGGCGCACGTGTTTACGTGCAAAAATCAAAAGGCGAGGCTTTAGCATTTGAAACTATTACAAACGCCAAAGAAGCGGTTGTTACATTGAAAGCGAATCACGGGCTTATGGTCGGCGATGAGGTTCTAATCACGTCGGGTTGGGCAAGGCTTAATTACGTTGTGGCCAAAATTACTCGGGTTAATGCTGCGGACGTAACATTGGGCAATATTAACACCAGCAATGTAAATATGTTTCCTGTTGATGAGGGTGCTGGGACGGTTACTAAAATTACATCTTGGGAACGTTTACCTCAAATCAAAGAAGTTTCAACCGAGGGTGGCGAGCAACAATATGTTCAAATTCAATTCCTTGAAGATGACAAAGAAAAGCAATTGCCGACCATTAAATCGGCGAAAAGTAAAAGTTACACCATTGCTCATGACAGTTCTTTACCAGCTTATCCTGTGCTTCAAGAATTGGATCAAACAAACGATGTGGTAGCAATGAAAATGTATGTACCAAAAGCAAAGGAAACTCGCTACGACGCTGTGCGTGTGTCATTTGATCCAACACCCGAAACGACTATCAACGAGATTGAAACCGTAAAAATCAATACGACAGTTGAATCACCAGCAATCACATTTTATAAAGATAGATAAGGAAAAACTAAATGGCAAAATTTAAATTAGTCGCAGAACCAACGTTTAAGAGTAATGTCTTAATTCCTCGTGCGGGTCAAGAGGACGGGCAAATCGAACTAACCTTTAAACATTATTCAGCAGATAAGCTCGCTAAACTTGAAGATGAAGTTAAAGATAAACAAATTATCGATATTGTCATGAAAATAGTTCAAGGCTGGAGTTTGGATGAAGAATTTAATCAAGAAAACATGCAAATCTTATTAAATAACTATCCTGCTGCTTGGCGCGCGATAACCGATACATATTATAAAGAAATGTTAGGTCAACGCGAAAAAAACTAATTGAACTTGCCATTGCTCTATATACCCCTGAGCCGTCAAAGGATGAACTGGCGGCATTCGGTCTAACCGAAGATGATTACGCTGATGAGTATGTAGAAATATGGCAAGAAAATTTAGGTGTTTTTAAGCTATTTAAAGCAATGTCCACCCAGTGGCGTACAAGCATGGGGGGCGTTACAGGGCTTGATTACAAGTGCTTACCGTGGGTTATGAAAGTTAATAACATAGCTGAAAACGAGACTATTTTTAACGATATTCAAATCATGGAAAGCGAAGCCCTGAAATTAATGCACAAATCAAAATAATTGTTAGTTTAAAGGGTAACATTTGAAAAATCACCCATCAGTCATCAATAACAGTCAAGCCACCTTCGGGTGGTTTTTTTATGCTCATTATTCAGCAAATCAATAAAAATTTAACGCTCACATGAATAGCTCGACGGAGTAAAAGCATGAAGCTGCCTACCTTCAGTGAATTGTTTTCATGTGAGCTTTTATTAAAAAGGTAAAAGGAGTGATTAATGAATAATTTAAAAAAAATAGAAGTCCCATTTTGCAATACAATAATCCAAGCTATTGAGCATAACGGACAGCTTTATGTTTCAATGCGTCCCATTTGTAAGAATATCGGCTTACAGTGGGGATCTCAGTATAACCGCATCATGCGTGACGAAGTAATGAAAACCTCCGTCTTCATAATGAAGACGCAGCTAGATGGCGACATACAAAATCGTGATATTGTGTATTTACCTTTATCAATGCTGAATGGTTGGTTGTTTGGCGTTAGTACTAAGAAAATCAAACCAGAGTTAAAAGACAAGCTAATTAAATATAAGCGTGAATGTTACGACGTGCTTTATCAATATTGGACTAAAGAGCGATTCGAATTCATGAAAGAGATAAATAAACTGCTTTTTGAGTTCCATTACGAAAAAGAGGGGGCAAGTCAAGCAGGCAGAATATTATCAAACTGGAAACGAATTAAGCCTCGCATTGAAAATAAACTTCATTCATTAATGAATCAATCTCAATTACAGCTAACAGTATAACCGCCTTGCGCGGTTTTTTTATTGCGCTTAGTTAATAAATTTCATACTATTACCAAAAAAACTAAGGAGATGGTATGAAAAGAATTTTACTAATTAGCTTGGTTTTATTTGGCTGTGAAGAAAAAAAAGTAACTGAAGAAATGCTTATTGGGGATTGGAGATGTGATTTTGCGCAACAAATTGCTAAATGGAAAGATGGCGCTTTTCAGGATTATGGTGAGATTAAAAGAGATAAAGGTCCAATAAAATATTTTATGAAAGATAATGTTCTGTATTTTAATTTTGGAAATCCGACTTCTTATCCGTTTAAGCTAAATTCCTATTATGACCAATCGGAAATCATTAATCAACTAGATAACCATAAGGTAAAATCGAAAAAATCTATAACATACATTTCTCCTGATAAATATAAAGTTATTGATGTCACGGAGGATATTTATACTAATGATAGCGATAGCAGTGAAAATAATAAAACAAAGTTCGAATATATTTGCGAACGAGTGAAACAATAAAAATTACATATTTGTTGACTATCAAAGCAATTTAATCAAACCCTCTTAGAGGGTTTTTTATTAGTTATTTTGAAAAGTGCTTACCAAAAAACCATGCAAGAGCGAAAAATAAAATAAATCCAATGGGGTTACTTAAAAAGATACTCGTTAATGTGCTTGCAGGAACATTTCTCGCTTCAATCAGTGAATCTTGCGCAAATACAAAATTGCTAAAAAACAGCGATAACATGCATAGTATTAATTTATTCATTGTTTTCATTTTTGGTCTCCTTTTCTGGAAGATTTATTTTTAAAAGAATATTTTTTAGATCATCAAGACCCTCAGATATAAAGTTTAATGCTTTTTCTGTTTTCATTTTAATGACTTTTTCATTATTCATATTTGCTAATCCTAAGGCTGAATTCACTGTTGATTCATGTTGCCTCAATTTATTATTAGCCTCATGGTAGAGTTTTTTATATTTTTCAGAAAGAATAAGTTCATTGATTTTCATATCCATTTCATCAATTGAACACGCAAGTCGATTTTCTAACGCTATTGTTAGTTTAAGCCTATATGCGATTTCAGAGTTAAGGCTTCTGAGGTTGCTTTTCGAGCTATTTTCTAAATATGAACGTACGTCATCATCTAATCTCGTTGGGAAAGGCTTTATTGTGTTCATAGTGTGATTCCTTTTGACTCATTACAATAATATAGTTTTTATAAGAAGTATTGACAACTGAATCATTATGATCCAAAATAAGCATGTAAAATAAACGTAAACACAATAAAGGGGGATCATTTTGATTCATGGAGTAAGTAAAATTAAACCGTTCCCGACAAGAATGCCTGATGATTTAAGGGAATGGTACGAGAAAGAGGCTGAATGTAGCCGACGATCGCTAAACTTTGTGATAGTTGAAGCTTTAGCAGAACATAAAGAAAAGAAAATCAAACAAAGAGAGGTAAAAAATGCAAACATCTAAAAAAACAAAAACCCCAAGTGCAGCAACACTTGAGGTTCAATCATTAATCCCACAGCAAAGAGGAATCAAATCTACGAAAAATGATATAACTTTAGTTAATAAAAGTCAATTGACAATGTCTAGCCGTGAAATAGCGGAGTTGACAAATAAAGAGCATAAAAACGTTTTACGAGTAATTAGAGACTTAATGTCTGCTCAAGTTTTAGACGCTCAAATTGAGCCACTAAAATTTGAATATAGAAATCAATGGTTTGATTACTATGAGTTAAATAAACGTGACTCACTTGTTACCGTTGCTAGATTATCACCAGAGTTTATGGCTTTTGTTGTTGATCGATGGCAAGAATTAGAGCAGCAAGCTTCAAACAATCAAATAAAACTCCCAACAACAAAAGAGCTTGCTCTAATGGTTATTCAAGCCGAAGAAGAAAATGAAAGGCTGATGATAGAAAATAAAACACTAGGATCTCAACTTGAAGAAATGAAGCCAACGGTTGCTGCTTTTGATCGTATTGCTACTAAAGCAGAGGGTAGTATGTGTGTAACTGATGCAGCTAAACATTTACAAGTTCAACCCAGAAAATTCTTTCAAGAATTAAATTCAATGGGGTGGATCTACAAAAGAACAGGTGGTCATCATTGGCTTGGATATCAAGATAAGGTTAAGCAAGGGTTGCTAGAACATAAGATTACAACAGTCTCAAGAAGTGACGGTAGTGAAAAGATAGTGGAGCAGGTACTAATTACTCCAAAAGGATTAGCAAAGTTATCACAACTTTTATCACAAAAAATAGCCGCTTAATTATAAGCCCGCAGAGGGGCAACTTGAGGATGTAAATATGGACAGAAATATAATTATTCAAGAGAACGATTTTAACGTTTTATGTGCAAAAATAAATCACATTGCTGCAATTGCAGAGTTATTAATTAGCGACAACGGTCAAAGTAAGTGGGCTGATGAGACTCTAATAAACAGTATAGGTGCAATCTCGACAATGTCGTATGAAATGTCAACTTTATTTGAAAAAGCGGAGGTTGTAGCATGAAACACATCATTGATAATTATGACTATGAAATAATAGTTAAAAATTTAGAACAGGCAAAATCATTGGCTTATCTTATGGGTAGTAATGTTAATGAAAGCGATGACAAATCAAATATATTTTGGTTATTACAAGATTTAGTTAATTATGCTTTGCGATTAGTTGAAGATTCTGAGTCGTTAGTTTAACCCTTTTTTTAGACCCTTTTTTAATATATTGATTATTATTAATTAATTTTCATGTGATAAAAAAGGGTTATTTTCGAAAAAATGGCTAAAATTTAGTTAAAACAAAAGGCTATGTTTGATATAATCTAGTTTACCGCCGAATAGGCAGACATAAACCACCTGCGGGTGGTTATTATCATGAAAAACTAGTGATCAATCAAATGCAGAACAAGTTTTTAATGTGTTGATTAATAATAACTTTATTACAACTATATAAATACTTTAAATTTAAAATCGTTATTTATTAAAAAGTTAACTTTAGATCAAATATTATTAGCTCCTAATCCGCTTCGGCGGGTTTTTATTAAAAATCTAACAGTTCAGGCTTGATTTGTAGTGCTTGGGCAATTTTAATTCGTGTTGCTTTTCTTAACTTTTGGCTTTTTTCATATTGAGAATAAGCTGATTGGCTAATACCTATTTTATTCGCAACTTCAACTTGAGATAATTTTAAATACTCACGCCATGCTTGTGCAGGAGAATAGTTATTATCAAAAACCATGTTAACAACTTCGTTTGGTACACCTGTTTCAACATCGATTGTTTTATTCATTATTATTTTTATGATTAACCTCAATATAAGCATTATATAAGTTTTAGTAAAAATATAAATAATTAGAATTGATAACCATGGTTGACATTCTAGCAGTGTAAGATATAATAGTTTTAAATTAAAACAGGAATAAAGCATGATTACTGTAAGTTATACACCGCAAATGGAAAAATGGTTGAAGTCGCTTAAAGATAAAACTGCAGCAGCTAAAATTAAAGTTCGAATTCGTCGTATGCAAGAAGGTAATTTTGGTGATGTTAAGCCTGTAGGCAGCGGTGTATCAGAAATGCGTATTCACTGTGGAAAAGGGTATAGGGTTTATTTTGTTAACCGCAATAATGAAATTGTTATTTTATTGTGTGGCGGTGACAAGGATACACAACAAACAGATATTAAAATTGCTAAAGAATTAGCAAATAAATGGGGTTAATTATGACTACAAAACTAAAAACTTTTGATGTGGTTGATTTTTTAAATACTGATGAAGAAATGCAAGAATATTTAAATGCCGCAATAGAAGAAGGAGACCCTAAATTTTTATTTATTGCGCTTGGTGATATAGCTAGAGCTAAAAACATCAGTCAGCTTTCACGTGATACAGGTATAAGCCGTGAGGGTATTTATAAAGCGTTATCAGGTGAGGGTAATCCTACTTTTAATACAATCTTTAAAATTGTTCAAGCATTAGGTTTGCAAATGCAGTTTTCCTCACAAAAACATGCTGATTGTTGTTGACTGAGTATGGAAAATCTAATGTAGATATACAAAATAAAATCAAACCTAAAGCTCGCTATTGCGGGCTTTTTTTATGTCTGGAGAAAACTATGCCAATAGCACAAGATTTACAAACCCTTGAGGGTAACCAGCTTATACAACTAATAGAAGTCGATGGCACAAAATTTGGTCTTGATGAAGTGCTGAGATTTCATGCTCATAATATTTCGCCCGACGGGTGGGCGTCATTTGCTGCGGAGAATTTGCCGTCAATAAAATGGCAAGGTAAAGAATATTTACCGTATCCCTATGAGTTAAAAGACATTGAATTAAGTAGCACTGGCTCACAACCAACACCAAGATTATCAGTTGGCAATATAGACGGTAGGGTAACTCGTCTTTGTATTGATTATGATGATTTGGTCCAAGCAAAAGTCAAAATCCACACGACAATGGCCAAATATCTTGATGCGGATAATTGGCTTAATGGAAATCCTATCGCAGACCCCACACAAGAACGAGTCCAGTTATTTTTTATCAATAACAAGCGCGAAGAAACAAAAGCGACCGTTGAGTTTGAATTATGTTCACCTTTTGACATACAAAATCTTAAATTGCCCACACGGCAAATAACAACGGTTTGTACTTGGTGTATGCGCGGTTGGTATAGAACAGGGACAGGGTGCGACTATGCTGGCAATAAGTACTTCACTAAAGATGGTATAGAGACTGACGATCCTGCTAAAGATCAATGCGGCGGATTATTAAAGGATTGTAAAGCTCGCCATGGTAATAATCCTCTCCCTTTTGGTGGTTTCCCTGCGGCAAATTTACAAGGTAAATGATATGAGACAAAAATTATTAGATGCTATAAAAAAACATGTTGAAAGTGAATATCCTAACGAGGCGTGCGGTCTGATTGTGGATACGGGTAAAACTCAAAAATATATACCGTGTAAAAACATATCAGACAATCCCAAAGAGCATTTTTTAATCTCACCTGATGAGCAACTGGAAGCCGAGAAACGAGGTGAAATCATTATGATTATTCATTCTCACCCTGATGTGGTATCACTTGTCCCGTCGGAATTTGACCGTATTCAATGCGATTATTCAGGAATTGAATGGGGAATTATGTCTGTCCCTGATGGTGATTTTTGCACAATATCACCGCGTATAAATCGGGATTATACGGGGCGTCAATGGCTGCTAGGGTATGCTGATTGTTGGGCGCTTATTATGGATTACTATAAACGAGAGTATAACATTAGCCTAAAGAACTATTCTGTTACTCGCGAATGGTGGGAGAGTGGAGATGAAAATATTTATGATGACAATTGGCAATCAGAGGGGTTTGTTGAGGTGGACCTCAAAGACATGAAGATTGGCGACATCATTATGATGCGAATTGGTGCACAGGTTACAAACCATGCCGCTATCTATGTAGGTGATAATCTTATTCTGCATCATCTTTACGGTCAATTATCATCAAGAACGCCGTATGGTAAATATTTTAGAGATAGAACCGTTCGAATAGTACGACACAAGGAGTTATTTAATGCTGAGTAATGTAACATTTAAAGGCGCAATGGCTAAGCAATTTGGTAAGAACCATCAATACGATGTGCAAAATATCAAGGAGCTATTAAGAGCATTATGTGCAACGATAAAAGGCTTTGAAAAATACATGGGCTCAGCGCATATGAAAGGTGTCAAATTTGCATTTTTTGTTGACGGCAAAAACATTGGTATTGATGAGTTTGATATTAATGCAAGTGGTAAAAATTACATGATCATGCCTGTAGCTCAAGGGGCAAAAAGTGGTGGTTTTTTGCAAATAATTATAGGGGCAGCCGCTTTAGTTGCCGCTTTTTTTACTGGTGGCGCATCGTTAACCATGTTTGGTGCAACAATAACTGTTTCATCAACGCTTGCAGGAATCGGTATTAGCATGATGCTTGGTGGGATTGTTCAATTGCTCACGCCTCAACCGAAGTTTAAAGCTGGAGGTTCATCTAGTGCAGAAAACAAGCCCAATTATGGATTTGGTGCGCCAGTTAATACCAATGCTGTAGGTTATCCTGTGGCTATTTTGTTGGGTGAGCGTGAAATTGGTGGTGCGGTAATTAACGCTGGTATTTATTCAGAAGATCAACAATAGGTGAATTATGCATTTGATAGAGGGTCAAAAAGGTGGTAGTAAAAAACAGCATAAGCCGTATGAACAACCAGATAATCTACTTTCAACAGCTAAGCTTAAAGCATTGATTGCATTGAGTGAGGGTGAGATTCAAGGCGATATTACAGAACAAAATATTTATATTGATAACACCCCATTAGCTAATGCCGATGGTTCACGTAATTTTAATGGTGTTACGTGGGAGTTTCGTAATGGCTCACAAACTCAAGATTATATTAAGGGTATTCCTGAAATCAGTAATGAGTTGCGAGCAAATTATATAGTAAAAGCCAATAAACCGTGGGTGCGTTCATTTTCTAATTTAGATCTAGATGCCATTAGAATTAAGTTGAGTTTGCCTACGCTTGTTCAATATAAAGATAACGGTGATATTGTTGGTACAATTGTGAATTATGCTATTGATTTATCAACGGATGGTAGTGCTTTTGAAACGGTTGTGAATGCGGAATTTAATGGTAAAACAACATCTGAATATCAACGAGATCATCGAATAAATCTGCCAAGTGCGGTAAATGGTTGGGCTATTCGGGTAAGAAGATTAACGCCAGATTCTAACTCTAATAGTAAATTAATTAACGCGTTTGGTGTGTCTTCATATGCCGAAGTGATTGATAGTAAACTACGCTATCCTAATACCGCCTTGCTTTATATTGAATTGGATGCTAGTCAATTTAACGGAGCCGTGCCCAAGATCAGTTGTAAGCTAAAAGGAAAACTGGTTCAAGTTCCCGATAATTACGATCCAGTCAGTAGAACATACTTAGGGGCTTGGCGAGGCGGTTTTAAAATGGCTTACACGAATAATCCTGCTTGGCTGGCTTATTATTTAATGCGTGATGAGATAGCGGGCATGGGATTACGGATTGATTCTACCATGTTAGATAAATGGTCTATCTATCAGCTTGGACAATATTGTGACCAAATGGTTTCGGATGGAAAAGGAGGCAAAGAACCACGTTTTGCTTGTAATGAATATATACAAAGCCAAGAGGACGCTTACACAGTACTTAAAGATTTGGTGGCTTCATTTCGTGGGATAATTTTTTGGGGTAATGACCAGATTTGTTTAACGGCTGACATGCCACAAGACGAGCCTGATTTTATCTATCATCCATCAAATGTTATTGGGGATTTTGCTTATTCAGGTGGTTCATATAAAAATCGGTATACTTCGTGCTTAGTTGCTTATTCTGACCCCAATAACCATTATTGTGATGATGTGGAAGCGGTATGGGACTATGATTTAATGCGTCGATACGATGTTAATGTGATGAAATTAACTGCGATTGGTTGTACATCACAAGCAGAAGCCCAACGGAGGGGACGCTGGGCATTACTTTCCAATGCGAAAGATGAGGTAATCACTTTTACCGTTGGCTTGGATGGGTATATCCCTATGCCTGCGCGAATTATTGGCGTAGCCGATCCGTCCCGTTCAGGTAAAGAAAACGGCGGACGAATTCATGCAGTTTCTGGGCGAAAAATAACGCTAGATAGGGCTGTTGATTATGGCGCAGGTGATCGACTAGTAATTAACTTGCCAGATGGCACAGCTCAAAGTAGAACCATCAAAGCAATCAGTACCGATAAAAAAACGATTACGGTTTCTGCTAACTATAAAATTGAACCAGTGGTTGGTGCGGTTTGGTGTATAGATAGTGATAATATTGCAATTCAATATTTTAGAGTGACATCAATATCGGCAACTGAAAAAGGTCAGTTTACAATAACGGCTATTCAGCACGACCCTGATAAATTCAAATATATTGATGAGGGCGTTCGGATTGAGTCAAAACCTATTACCGTTACTCCGCCAAGTTCAATTTCTACCCCCAAAAATATTGTTATTTCAGAAAGCAGCTACATCTCACAAGGATTGTCAATTGCATCTTTAAATGCAACATGGGATACGGTGGAAGGAGCAACAAACTACGTTGCACAATGGCGAAAAGATAATTCAGCTTGGATTAATGTTGGTCGCACAAACGGCACAAATTTTACTGTCGAAGGGATTTATTCAGGTGTTTATGATGTCCGTGTAAGAGCAGTTAATGCCATTGATGTATCTTCACCTTGGGCATATTCACAAGCGACTTCAATTAAAGGTAAGGTTGGCAAACCTGATAAGCCAATTGGGTTTACAGCTAGTGATGACGTTGTTTTTGGCGTTGATTTAAAGTGGTCGTTTCCTGATGGTAGCGGTGACACAAGTCATACTGAAATCCAATACTCTACTAATGAGAGTGAAGAAAAGGCGCTACTGTTAAGTAATGTTACGTATCCAAGTTGTAGTTATTCACAAACAGGATTATCAATTGGTCAAGTGTTTTTCTATCGTGCTCGATTGGTTGATAAGATCGGAAACGTTAGTGATTGGACAGAATGGGTTAGAGGGATTTCTAGTATAAATACTAACGATTTAACCGATCATATTTTTGATGAAATCAAAGAAACTGACGCTTGGAACTCTCTTATTGATTCAGTTGATAATGCAGCGATTAGTTCAATAGAAAACGCAAAGGCGATCATTGAAAATGCGTTAGCTAACGACGTGAACTCGAAAAAATGGCGCAAGACAATGGGCAATGTTAGTGTAGAGATAAAAGAAACTAAAGCGTTAATTGCATCAGAACATGAAGCTACAGCGATTGAACTTAATGAAATATCTTCAACTTTGGACGGAGCTAAAGCTAATATTGATGAACTTAAGAAAACAACAATAAAACAAGGCGAGTTGATTGAATCTCAAAGCGGCACTTTAACACACTTATCATCATCAATAGATAACACAAATAAGAGCGTTAAAAATAATGTTAGCGCTCTTAATCAAATGAGCACAAAAGTAACTCAACAAGGCGAGAAAATCTCAGCACAAGCGGATGCTATTAATTCAATCAATACTAATATTGGTGAGGTGTCAACACAAGTTACCGACGTATCAAAAGCTATTCAAGATACAAACGGGAAATTATCAGCGTATCGGACAATGAAAGTTCAGGTTGATAATAAAGGTCAACAGTATGTTGCCGGTATGACGATGGGCGTTGAGAATACCGATAATGGCATGCAGTCAAATGTCATCTTCTTACAAGATCGTTTTTCAATTATGAATGCCGCAGGTGGTGACCCTCAGGTAATTTTCACTACTCACGGCAATCAAGTGATTATCAACGATACAGCTATTGGAAAAGGCTCAATAACAGATGCACACATTAAAGATGGATCAATAACTAATGCGAAAATTAGCAACATCATTCAGTCTGATAATTATGTTGACGGTAAAAAAGGTTGGCAGCTATCTAAAGAAACTGGAGCGTTGAAGGCTGTCAATGCTGATATTTCAGGGAAATTACGAGCAACCTCTGGAGAATTAAACAATGTTGTGATTAATGAGAACTGTCAGATTAAAGGCACGTTAAACGTTGGACAGATTAAAGGCAATGTGCTCTCAGCAAAAAACTACGTTCGTGATGTTTATTTGGGATTTAATCTTCAACCGCCACAAAATTCAGCGCACATAATGACAGTTGAAGGGAACGGATGCTGGCAAACGCTGTGCTTTGTTGGACCAACAGGAGTTGAATGCAGCAACGGCAATGTATCTGAAGTGACGTTACAATTTTTATTTAACAATCAACTCTCTTTTAATATTAATCAATTAATTAATGATGGAAAAATAGATAATCTATACCTGCCAATACCTCCGTTTCCGCTCGGTAGTAGGGTTGATATTCAATTAATTGGCGAGCGACATAAACATTCATTTGTGAATCAATGTAAAGTTTCTTTTAATTCGTTAGCGTTGTTAACAAATAACTCAAACGGATTTCTTGATTAATTAACAAGTTATCAGAACAAACCGCTTAATTGCGGTTTTTTTTATATTTAAAATTTGAGGA
>NZ_WTEY01000023.1 GCF_009795805.1 Gilliamella sp. Pra-s52 | reverse complement strand
GGTGGTGCGAAGGGGCTAGTATAAATCACCTTTCTACTTTCTTCACTCCACCGTGTTTAAAATTGCACTTCATGTTTGAATCCAGAGAAAACAAGCAAAAATGTCAATAAAATCAATACGTTTCCTGACTGATTTTTATGCGGGAAAATGCCTGTTTTTATTATCATAATCAAAAATGTTGATATTATTGATTTTCTCTACTTATAAATATGAAATAGGATGCATCTAAGGTTTTATATCTAACGGTTAGGAATTTTTGCGATTTTTTTACTCTTTATTTATTGTTATTGAGAATAATTCGCATTTTTACACTAAAAATAACGTTGATTTTTTTTAAAATAAGCATATTTGATTTTATACGATTGCTTTTATCAATATTATCGTCATTTTTAGGAAGCATAATGTCATCTTTTACTCTTAATCAATTACCTTTAGGGCACGAGGCGGTGATTACCCGATTGTTACCCGAATCGTTGCCTTTTCGTCGAAAGTTACTCTCAATGGGTATTACACCCGGTTGCAAGGTTATGGCTGTGCGTATTGCCCCTCTTGGTGATCCAATTGAAATTAAAATGCGTGGTTTTTCACTTTGTTTGCGTTGCAAAGAAGCACAAGCTATTGAAGTGATGGAGGTAAAAGCGTGAAAATAGCGTTAATTGGTAATCCAAATTGTGGTAAAACAACGTTGTTTAATTTATTAACTGGTTCAAAACAACGTGTAGGAAATTGGCCCGGTGTGACAGTTGAGCGTAAAACGGGCGTTTTTACTTATCATAATCAACAATATGAGGTTATAGACTTACCTGGTACTTATTCAATCGAACCTGATCCTCTTTGTGTGTCGCAAGATGAACTTATTGCTCGTCAGTTTGTGTTGTCTGAACAGGATAGTGTTATTGTCAATATTATTGATGCCACGAATTTACAGCGTAGTTTGTATTTGACTTGTCAGCTAATTGACTTACAACTGCCAATGATTGTGGTGTTGAATATGTGTGATGCACTTAAAGCCATGGGGGAACAGGTTAATATCGATAGGTTATCAACGTTATTGGGTTGCCCAGTCGTTGCGATATCATCCACCAAAAAAACAGGATTGGTGTATTTTTATCAAAACATTGAATCAATGGTAAGCCATCCACAGCTTGTGCAACCGTCGATAGATTTACTTGGTGATGAGGCACAAGCGGTGATTAGTCGTTATATTGACGAATTGCCTAAAGAGAGTGTGGTGCGTCAGTTTAATCGTTGGCAATTGATGGATGTGTTATTAGATGATTCCCGTTGTAATTTGCCACAATTGGATCGTGAAGTGTTAGCAAATTGTCGATTATCGCTCGCAACATGGTGTGATAACGAAATTGATATCGCACTAGCTAGCGCCCGTTATGACACCATTGATGCAATTTGTAAAAAAGTGATTGATAAACCGCGTGAGTTTAATAGTCGGTTTTCTAATTTGCTGGATAATATAACTTTGGGTCGTCTGACAGGAATTCCATTTTTTTTGTTAGCCATGTATGCCATGTTTATGCTGGCGACTAATTTTGGCGCAGTTTTTGTTGATTTTTTTGATGTGCTTTGTGGCTCGATTTTTGTTGATGGCACGGCTGAACTTCTTCATGCTATCAATGCCCCTAATTGGCTTACGGCGATTTTAGCTAATGGCGTTGGTCGAGGAATTCAAACGGTTTCGACCTTTATTCCAGTCATTAGCGCAATGTTTTTGGGATTATCGTTTTTAGAAGATTCGGGGTATTTAGCACGTGCTGCAATGATGGTAGATCGTGTCATGCGTTGTGTTGGTTTGCCTGGTAAAGCGTTTGTGCCAATGTTAGTCGGATTTGGCTGTGGCGTGCCAGCGATTATGGGTACTCGAACGTTAGAAAGTACACGCGATCGTATTATGTCAATTTGTATGATCCCTTTTATGTCTTGTGGGGCCAGATTGCCAGTGTATGCTTTATTTGCGGCGATATTCTTCCCTAAAAATGCCGCCATTGTGGTATTTGCTTTATATTTATTGGGTATAGCAGTGGCAATGGTAACGGGGTTTGTGCTCAAATTTACTTTATTAAAAGGTCCTCTCACACCATTTATTATGGAAATGCCTGTTTATCGCATTCCAACATTGCACAACTTAGTTAGTTTGACTTGGCAGCGTTTAAAGTCGTTTGTTTTTAGGTCAGGTAAGGCCATTGTGTTAATGGTGACAGTATTAAGTGTACTTAATTCATGGGGCAGTGATGGTTTGTTTAAGCATGAAAGTTCACAAGATTCTATGCTTTCTGTTGTCAGTCAAACTATTACGCCCGCTTTTGCACCGATGGGCATTAAACACGATAATTGGCCAGCAACAGTGGGAATTTTTACGGGTATTTTTGCTAAAGAATCGGTCATTGCAACATTGAATTCGCTTTATTCGATGAATGACGATAGTGAACAAACTAAGTCATGGAGTTTATCGCAAGATATTTGCGATGCGCTAGCCACAATTCCTAAAAATTTGGCTAGTTTATCTGATGCAGTTTTAGATCCGTTAGGTGTTTCTAATGTTTCTCAGGATGTTGATTCGCTCCAATCTGATTTAGCGGTGGATTCGACAACTGTTTCACAAATGAAATATGCATTTGGCTCATCTTCAGCTGCGATGAGTTATTTGATTTTTATTTTACTTTATACGCCTTGTGCTGCAGCACTAGGTGCCGTGTACCGCGAGGCTGGCTTTAAATGGACTTTATTTGTAGCCATTTGGACTTTTAGCATAGCATGGCTAATGGCAACCGTTTATTATCAATTTACGTTGCTTGGGCATTCGCCTGTGGCAGTTTGGTGGTTGTTGGGATGCGGTACATTTATTGTTGTTGCATTATTGTCCATGCGTGCTTTTGGGCGATATTTATCTTTTAATCAACACTTCGTGTCTAATTTATCTGATGATAAAAAAACAACATGTTGTTAATAAATTTGTTAGGTTAATTTGTAAAACATTATATAGAGGAAAAATACGCAGGGTAACGCCTGCGGTTTTAATTATAGCCATGTTAATAACATCAATTCGTGATTATGTGCAGTTAAAAGGTCGTGCATCTTTGCAAGATATTGCACGTCATTTCCGCTTACCAGAAAGTGCTGTTACTCAAATGCTGGCTTTTTGGATTAAGAAGGGGACGATAAAGTTAGTAGAGCAAAATCAACCGCTATTTTGCCAAACAAATCAGTGTCATTCTTGTTCAAGTTGTGACTTTACCCACCACGTTGAATATGTTTGGAGTTAATTATTTTGCTGTTTTGCGGAAAAAAAGCTAATTTTATTTTGTGATTCAGTTCACATAATTGAATTTATTTGAACGATAGAAACAGCAATAATAAACCGCTCAATAAAAAAATTTATTTTGATAAAGCCTTATGCTAGCTAATTTTATTCACATTTAGTGATATTTGTTTATTACCGACTATATAGTTAAATCCTACTTGATGACAAAGTCGTTTTATTATTGAATAAATGTTATTATGCTTCCATTGAAACAAAACGCTGTATGAGGACAAATAGTATGAGTCAATTAGATGAGTTTAAAAAGCTAACCGTAGTGGTCGCCGATACAGGTGATATCGATTCGATTAAACAGTTTTCGCCTGAAGATGCAACAACTAACCCTTCTCTTGTTTTAAAAGCAGCACAACTTCCTCAATATCGTTATTTAATTGATTCTGCTGTGCAAACGGCTAAAAAGTTAGGTGGTAGCAAAGAAGAACAATTAGTTAATGCATGTGATCAGGTTGCGGTTAATATTGGTGCAGAGATTTTAAAAAGCGTTCCGGGGCGAATTTCGACCGAAGTTGATGCCCGTTTGTCTTTTGATAAACAAGGCTGCATTGAAAAGGCTCGTAAAATAATCTCACTTTATAAAGAAAAGGGCATTGATAAGTCCCGTATCTTAATTAAAATCGCATCAACGTGGGAAGGTATTAAAGCAGCAGAAGTGCTTGAACAAGAAGGTATCAATTGTAATTTAACGTTATTGTTTTCATTCGCTCAGGCTCGTGCATGTGCTGAAGTAAATGCCTTTTTAATTTCGCCTTTTGTTGGTCGCATTTATGATTGGTATCAAGCTAAAAAGCCAATCGACCCTTATGTGGCAGATGAAGATCCGGGTGTTGTTTCTGTTCGTAATATCTTTAATTATTATAAACAACATGGTTATAAAACCATTGTGATGGGAGCAAGTTTCCGTAAAGTTGATCAGATTTTAGCGTTAGCTGGGTGTGATAGGTTGACAATTTCACCTAATTTACTGGCCGAAATGCAACAATCAAATGCCCCTGTTGTTCAAAAACTCAACCCAAATCAATCTGTAGTGGCTCGTCCTGCCCCTATGACTGAAGCTGAATTTAGATGGCAACATAATAGTGATGCTATGGCCGTTGAAAAACTTGCTGAAGGCATTCGTGCTTTTGCCGTTGACCAAGGCAAATTAGAAGACATGATTAGCACACTGCTATAATTATTTAAAATAATTGGGGAGTTTGCTCCCCATTTTTATACAATTTCCTTTCGTTAATTTGACTAACGATTTTGCAAGTGATGTTAACCTTGCAGGTATTAACGAATTTTAACTCAAAATTTTTTGGAGATGATGACATGAATGCAACCACACTATCTCACCGCGAACTGGCGAATGCGATAAGGGCATTAAGCATGGATGGCGTGCAAAAAGCAAAATCGGGGCATCCTGGTGCACCTATGGGGATGGCGGATATGGCTGAAGTGCTTTGGCGTGGCTTTTTAAAACACAATCCAACTAATCCTAAATGGGCTGATCGTGACCGTTTTGTTTTATCAAATGGTCATGCGTCTATGTTGATCTATAGCCTATTGCATTTAACGGGTTATGATGTGTCGATTGATGATCTTAAAAATTTCCGTCAGTTGCATTCAAAAACTGCAGGCCATCCTGAATATGGTTATGTGCCAGGTGTTGAAACAACTACAGGTCCATTAGGCCAAGGTATCGCTAATGCTGTAGGTATGGCAATCGCTGAAAGAACATTAGCAGCTCAATTTAATAAAGCAGGTCATACTATTGTTGATCACCATACTTATGTGTTTATGGGCGATGGCTGTATGATGGAAGGAATTTCGCACGAAGTGTGTTCATTAGCGGGTACATTAAAACTTGGCAAACTAATTGCATTTTATGACGATAATGGTATTTCAATTGATGGTGAGGTTGAAGGTTGGTTTACCGATGATACAGCAAAACGTTTTGAAGCTTATGGTTGGCATGTTATTCGTGGTATTGATGGTCATGATGCAGAAGCCTTAAAAGAAGCGATCGAACAAGCGCAAGCAGTAAGTGATAAACCATCGTTACTAATGTGCAAAACAGTGATTGGATTTGGTTCACCAAATAAAGCTGGTAGCCATGAAAGCCACGGCGCACCATTAGGCGATGCCGAAATCGAAGCTACCCGTAAAGCACTAGGTTGGAATCACCCAGCGTTTGATATTCCTAAAGACTATTATGATGCTTGGGATGCCAAAGCAAAAGGTAAACAACGCGAAGACGAATGGAATGCTCGTTTCGACGCTTATGCTAAGGCTTACCCTGATTTAGCCAAAGAATTTAAACGTCGCGTTAATGGTGACCTACCAGCAGATTGGTCACAAATCGCTAACGATGTAGTCAATAAACTACAAGCAAACCCAGCAACAATTGCCACTCGTAAAGCATCACAAAATGCTATCGAAGCCTTTGCTCCTGCATTACCTGAGTTTTTAGGTGGTTCAGCAGATTTAGCACCAAGTAACTTAACCATGTGGTCAGGCTCTAAAGAAATTTTAGCTAATCCTGATGGTAACTATATCCATTATGGTGTGCGTGAGTTTGGTATGTCAGCGATCATGAACGGTATTGCATTGCATGGAGGATTTATTCCTTATGGCGCAACATTCTTAATGTTTATGGAATACGCACGTAATGCTATTCGTATGGCCGCATTAATGAAAATCCGTTCATTATTTGTCTATACACACGATTCAATTGGTTTGGGGGAAGACGGACCAACGCATCAACCTGTTGAGCAAATGGCTAGCTTACGGGTAACTCCAAATGTTAGCACTTGGCGTCCTTGCGACCAAGTCGAGTCAGCAATTGCTTGGCAATATGCGATTGAACGTAAAGATGGTCCGACGGCATTGATCTTCTCAAGACAAAATCTTAAACAACAAGATCGCACAGCTCATCAATTAGCTGATGTATATCGTGGTGGTTATATCTTAAATGATTGTACAGGTACACCTGAATTAATTATTATCGCGACAGGTTCAGAAGTTGAGCTTGCTGTTGAAGCGTATCAACAATTGACACAAGCGGGCAAAAAAGTACGCGTAGTGTCAATGCCATCAACCGATGCATTTGATAAACAAGATCAAGCTTATAAAGAGTCAGTATTACCATCATCAGTATCAGCAAGAATTGCAATTGAAGCGGGTATTAGTGATTACTGGTATAAATATGTAGGGCTTAATGGCAAAGTAATTGGTATGACTAGCTTTGGCGAATCAGGTCCAGCTGATCAATTATTCAAAGAATTTGGCTTTACTGTCGAAAATGTTATTGCTCAGGCAAATACTTTATTAAAATAGTAAACAAATAAAAAAGAACCCCATCAGCATTAAATTGTAGATGGGGTTCTTTCAAAAATGTTAAGTTAGATATTTTTTGCGTTTTTAATACTACACATTAATAATACGGCACCAATTAATGAGCATGCCATTAGAGTGTATGAGATATTTGGACTACCGGTTACACCATTTAAATAACCTACAAACCATGCGCCTAAGAATGATCCTAAAGCACCTGAACAGTTAATTGTGCCAATAGATATACCAAGAACGTTTTTAGGGATCAGTTCAGGGACGTAAGCAAAGAATGGGCCATATGGTGCGTACATACAAGCTGCTGCGATTATGAGTAAAACATAAGATATCCAAAAATATTCAGTACCAAGTATATAAGATGTAAAGAATGATACTGCGGCTATCGCATGTAAAGGCCATACAAATAATTTTCGATTTTGTACTTTATCTGATAACCATGACATTACAACCATTAAACAAATTGCTGCTAAATAAGGTACGGACGTTAACCACCCTGTATATACTAAATCAAATGATGATGCTGATTTGATAATTGAAGGCATCCACATCATTAACCCATAGACACCAATATTCCATAAACCGTGTATTAAACTAAGTTTTATTACAATTGGTGAATGAAATACTGCATTGTAATTTTTGATAGGTACAATGTTTTCTTGTTCTTTATACATTTCGGTTTGTAAAGTGTCTTTTTCAATTTTACTAAGCCAACTAACATCTTCTGGTTTATCTCGTACTATTGCGATCCAGAAAAATGCCCATAAGATAGCTGGTAACCCCTCTATAATGAACATTTCTCGCCAGCCATAAGCTTCGATCAAATAACCTGAAGCAATAGACATCCACAAGACTGTGACTGGGTTTCCAAGAATTAGATAAGTGTTAGCTCTTGAGCGTTCCGATTTTGTAAACCAATTACTAATATAGATTAACATTGCCGGCATAACAGCAGCTTCAACAACTCCTAAAATAAATCTGATTACCATTAACATGGGAATATTTTGCACCATACCAGTTGCGGCTGCACATAATCCCCAAAGTATTAAACACCAAAAAATAAGTTTTCTAACACTACGTTTGGATGCATAAATAGCTCCCGGAATTTGAAAGAAGAAATAGCCTAAAAAGAACAAAGCCCCTATTAGTGACGAAACACCACGGCTAATACCCAAATCTTGTTCTATTCCTGCTGCTGCGGCAAAACCATAATTAGCACGGTCAAGATAGGCTAAACTATAGGTGATAAAAATGATTGGCATTAAATACCACCAGCGTTTAATTGATAACTTTTTATTCATATTTATTTCTCTTATTTAGGAAAATTATATTCATTACAGTGAATTATTAAAGTACAGCTAACCACCCACCATCTACATATATGACTTGGCCGTTGATATAATCTGATGACGGTGCAGAAAGAAATATTGCTGTTCCAATCAATTCTTCGGTTTTTCCCCAACGTTTTGCTGGATTACTGTTTTTTACCCATGTATCAAATGTTTGATCTTTAATTAATGCTTCATTCATATCAGTAAGTATGTAACCAGGGCCAATTGCATTAGCTTGAATATTAAATTGTCCCCATTCTGCAGCCATTGATTTGGTTAGCATTTTTATACCACCTTTAGCCGCAGTATAAGGTGCGACTGTTGGTCTAGCTTGTTCACTAGTCAAAGAGCAAATATTGATGAACTTTCCACCTGAATTACGAGCGATCATTCTTTTAGCTGCTTCGCGCGATACCAAAAAAGTTCCTGTTAGGTGTATGTCTACTACACGTTGCCAATCTTTTAATTTAAGATCAACCATTGGTTGACGATGTTGGATTCCCGCATTATTAATTACTATATCAATTTGAATATTATGTTTATCCATTTGATTAAATGCGTTAATTATTTGATCTTCTTTTGATACATCAATCACATATCCAGTTACTTTATAACCTTTGTCTTTTAATTTATTTATAGCTTGGTCAAGGTTCTCTTGATTAATGTCGCTTAAAACAATTGATGCACCAGCTGAAGCTAAACCTTCTGCATATGAAAATCCTAAACCACGAGCAGATCCCGTAATAAGAGCTGTTTTACCAGTTAAATCAAATAGTTTATGCATAATATAAAATCCTATTAGAGTAAAATTTGTTTTATTTAGTAACTTTTGAGAATGTTTTGTCATACGATTACTTGTAGTACAACATACAAGTGCATTTTTAAAATGCAGGTATTTATGATTTGATGCAATAAAAAAATTTTAATTTTGTGATCTGTTCGGCAAAATTATTCAAAATTAGGTTGATATAAAATGATTAAAGGCGTTGATAAAATAGATGGGATAAGTTGTAATATGATAAATTATAACAGAGTAGTATTTGAAACGATGATTAAATCAATTCCCAAAAACAATATTGTTGAAGCAGTTTACCAACAAATGTTAAGTAAAATTCTTGATGGTAGTTGGGCCGAAGAAAGTAAATTACCGTCTGAATTTGAACTTACTTCACTTTTTAGTGTAAGTCGAACAAGTATTCGTAGTGCCGTACAAAAGCTGCGTGATCTTGGCATTATTTATACTAAGCATGGCATGGGGTCGTTTGTTTCGAAAAACTTAAATAAAGATAAAATCACTAATATCAATCAGCCAATTATGCATCTAAGCCAAGAAGAATTTATGGATATGATGATATTTCGACAAACGGTAGAATTTAAGTGTATAGAGCTTGCTGCTACTAATGCTAATGAAAGTAATATTATTGAAATAGAAGACGCACTAAATCGTATGCTAATTAATAAAAATGATTATAAAAAATACTCTCAAGCTGATTTGGATTTTCATATTGCTATTATTAAAGCATCACATAATAAAATATTTATTAATATTATTCATGATATCAAAGATATTTATTATTATTATTTAGAAGAACTTAACCGCGTTTTTGGTCCTACAATTGAAAGTATTGATGCTCATATAAAAGTTTTTATGGCTATTAAAGAGCACGATATTGAGTCAGCTAAACTTGCTTTAGACAATGCAATGAAGACGAATACTATCGCTATTAGTAAATTGAAAAAAGACTAAAATTCAGAAAAACCTTGCATTATCGATTCACTCAGTGTAATTTTAATTATTGAGATGTGATGTCATACAACTAACTTTATTTAAAGTACCTGTATACATTGGAGATTTTTATGTTAACAATAACAAATGTGAAAACGATTTTAACAGCACCGGGTGGTATCGATTTGGTTGTTGTAAAGATTGAAACTAATCAAGATGGTTTATATGGATTAGGTTGTGCGACATTTACACAGCGTGTGTATGCTGTTCAATCAGCAATTAATGACTATATAAAACCTTTTTTGATTGGTAAAGATCCTCGCAGGATTGAAGACTTGTGGCAATCTGCTGTTGTCAGTGGGTATTGGCGAAATGGTCCTGTAATAAATAATGCTGTATCAGCTATGGATATGGCATTATGGGATATTAAAGGTAAAATGGCTGGAATGCCTGTTTATGAATTATTAGGTGGTAAATGTCGTGATGGCATTCCTTTATATAGACACTGTGATGGTTCCGATGCAATTGCTGCTGAAGATAACATTCGCGCTGCTATGGAGGAAGGTTATCAATATGTTCGTTGCCAAATGGGTATGTATGGTGGTGCGGGAACGGAAGATCTTAAATTAATTAATACTCATTATGATAAAGCCAAAAATATTCACCCTAAGCGATCTCCTCATAATAAAACATCTGGTATATATTTTGATCCTGATGCTTATGCTCGTAGTATTCCTAAGTTCTTTGATCATTTGCGCAATAAAATTGGTTTTGATGTCGAATTTATTCATGATATCCATGAAAGAGTTCAACCAATTACTGCTTTACAAATGGCAAAAAGTCTTGAAGATTATCGCCTATTTTATCTTGAAGATCCTGTTTCTCCAGAAAATGTTGATTTCTTAAATATTATGCGTCAACAAACATCAACGCCAATTGCGATGGGAGAACTCTTTGTTCATATAGCAGAATATAAACATCTTATCACTCAACATTTAATTGATTTTATTCGTTGTCATATCAGTATGATTGGTGGTATTACACCAGCTAAAAAGTTGGCAACACTTTGTGAACTTCATGGAGTTCGTACTGCATGGCATGGTCCAGGGGATATTTCTCCAGTAGGTGTGGCAGCTAATATGCATATTGATTTGAGTATCACTAATTTAGGAATTCAGGAATATACGCCTATGAATGATGATTTAAGAGAAGTATTTCCTGGTTGTCCTGATATTGAACAAGGTTATGCTTATCTTAATGATAAACCAGGTTTAGGCATTGATATTAATGAAGATAAAGCAAAAAAATTCCCAATATCAGGTGGTTTGCCATCTTGGACTAATGCGCGAACCCCTGATGGAACAGCAGCTAGGCCATAAATATTGACGGATTAATCGCGTTTTAAACAAATTATTGATGATTCAATAATTTGTTATAGATAAAACGCGATTAATCTTTTTTATATTGCACACTATTTTATATTAAATAACCTTATCTTGATGCGCGTGCTAAAATAACCTCAATAGGTTGTTTTTGTATATAGATCATTCTCGCCATTAATAAAATCGCTGCTACAGCAAGTCCCGAAATAATGCCTATCCAAAAACCTGCAGCTCCAATTGGTTTGATAATTAGATCGGTCAATCCTAGTATATAACCAACTGGTAATCCCACAACCCAATATGAAATGAGCGTGATAAAAAAGATACTTTGTGTATCTTTGTAACCACGGAGTACATTACTTGCCACAACTTGCAAATAGTCAGATGCTTGATAGATAGCTAATAAGATAATAAGCTGTAAACAAATGGCAATAACAGTTGCCTCATTAGTAAATAGTGTAATTATTGGTGTTTTAAAGATAACTAAAATTAAGGCGACAATGATGGCTAAAGCCAAAGATATCGCTAAACTGATATAAGCAGTTTGCTTGGCTAATGCTGGTTTTTTTTTGCCCAGCAAATAACCAACGCGAATGCTCGTTGCCACTCCAAGGGATAATGGTATGGCAAAGGTTAAACTGCTGATAGTAAAAATAATTTGGTGAGCAGCAACGGTTATGGGTCCTAGTGGTGCAATTAATAAAGCGATTACAGCAAATAGGCTCATTTCAAAAAAATAAGCTAGCGCCAGTGGTGTACCTAACAGAATCACTTTTTTGATTATTGTAAAATCAATTAACTTGGCGATGGGTGTTTTTCGAATATCGCGTTGGGTTGGGGAAGTTAATGTGTATATACGAATTAAAATAAACATTAACCAAAATATAATTGATGCAGTAATACCACAACCTACACCACCAAAAGCAGGAAGGCCTAATTTTCCATAAATTAATATATAATTGATCGGAATGTTAGCAAGTAGGGCAATAAAAATAATAACCATTGCTGGCTTAGTATTAGATAACCCCTCGCATTGGTTACGATAAACTAAAAATAATAAAAATGCGGGTATTCCCCACATAATAGCCCGTAAAAATGACACCGCCACGTCAAACATTTCAGGATCAATTGGGTGATCTGCTGAGCTCCTTAAACCAATTATTTTGTCAGAATGATATAAAATTAACATCATAATGACAGATAAAAACAGCGCAATCACCACGCCTTGTCGAGTGTGTCCTGCGACTTGCTCTCGTTTAGCTGCGCCGTTTAGATTTGAAATAATTGGTGTTAAAACGGTTAGTAATCCTTGACCAAATAAAATTGTTGGTAACCAAATCGAAACCGCAATAGCCACTCCTGATAGGGCGGTTTTACTATAATTCCCTGCCATAATGGTATCGACAAAAGTAATTGCGGTTTGCGATACTTGTGCAATCAACACAGGAACTGCTAATTTAACTAGATTTTTTACTTCATGTTTATAATGTTGTTTCATGGTGTTAATTAACGTTTAACCGTTCCCCATAGATCGTACTCATCGGAATGCTCAATGTTAACCTGAACAATATCACCGACTTTGACTTGGTTTTCTTCGTTTAGATAAACAACGCCATCAATTTCAGGGGCATCAGCCATGCTACGGCCTATAGCACCTTCTTCATCAACTTCGTCAATAATAACAGCCAAAGTTTTGCCTATTTTAGCTTGTAATTTTTGTGTTGAGATTTTTTGTTGTAATTGCATAAAGCGATCAAAACGTTCTTGTTTGATTGCTTCAGGAATTTGATCAGCAAGTTTATTAGCCTCAGCACCTTCAATAGGACTATATGGAAAGCAACCTACGCGATCTAACTGTGCTTGCGACAAAAAGTCGAGCAGTAATTCAAAATCTTGTTCTGTTTCGCCAGGATAACCAACAATAAAGGTTGAACGCAGCGTAATATCGGGGCATATTTCTCGCCATTTATGGATGCGTTCTAGGGTTCTTTCAATGGTTCCTGGTCGTTTCATTGATTTTAAAACTGCTGGGCTTGCATGCTGTAATGGCACATCTAAATAAGGCAAGATCTTACCATCTGCCATTAATGGAATAAGATTATCAACACTAGGGTAAGGGTACATATAGTGCAATCTGACCCAAATACCTAAGTTAGCTAATTGTTCGCAAAGGGTTTGGATATCGGTTTTTAATGGTGTTCCATTCCAAAAATTAGTACGGTTTTTGATATCGATACCATAAGCTGAAGTATCTTGAGCAATAACCAATAATTCTTTAACGCCACTGTCGGCTAGTCGTTTTGCCTCATCTAAAACATTGCCGATTGGTCGGCTAACCATATCACCACGCAAAGAAGGGATAATACAAAATGTACAGCGATGATTACAGCCTTCCGAAATTTTAAGATAGGCATAATGTTTTGGTGTTAATTTAACCCCTTGGCTTGGAACTAAACTAGTAAAAGGATTATATTCGGGTTTAGGGGCATATTTATTCACATGGCTTAGAACTGCTTCATAGCTATGTGGACCAGATATTTCAAGAACTTTTGGGTGAACAGTTCTAATTTGATCTTCTTTTGCGCCAAGACAACCCGTGACTATAACCTTACCGTTTTCATTCAATGCTTCACCGATCGCTTCGAGTGATTCTTGCACGGCACTGTCAATGAATCCACAAGTATTAACAATAACCAAATCGGCATTGTCATAGCTAGGTACCACTTGATATCCCTGCGTGCGCAGTTCGGTTAAAATTCGTTCAGAATCAACTAAGTTTTTAGGACAGCCAAGGCTCACAAATCCAATTGTAGGGGGTGACATATTCATAGTATTTATAATAGTGTTTTATATTTTATGAGGTAATGTTTGAGAATTTAATAAACTACATTTATTAATTGTTATTTACAAATCAAAATGAAGTCGTCATTTTATCACATTTCATTATAGTTGATACATCGATTTTATAATTTGAAATTTATATTAATAATGTGTAGGAAAATGCCAAGTTGTTTACACTTCATGATTAAAATAATCTTCTAAATACTCACAAGGTATTTTCTTTAAATGCTTTATGGGTTTAAAGGTATTATAAAAATTAATAAAGGGTTTGAGCTTTTGTTTTTCTTTTGAATTGCTAAATATTTGCTGATTATGCCACATCTCTATTATTTAAGTTCATATCTCTCTTTCGGCTTTTCCATTGGTTTGTGGTCTGACCGTTTTGGTAAATTTTTGATTGATACGATGGATATAACACGTTTTAACAAATAGATGTTCACCAGTACTTTGTGTCGATCCTATAAATAAATTTGTGTATTTACCATATTTGTACTCAATTAGAGTAGTTCAAAAATAGGTAAATACACAGGGGCTATTAATTTATTATCTATTCAGTAATCACTGACTCTAACGACGGATATCGTACAATAACGTCTTTCAATTTTTTATGGTTATTTAGAATTAATTTGTTATTTTCTAATAATTCAATTGCTGGTTTGAACAATATCTCTTCAATATTATCAGAATTAATTTCCATAAGCTCAACACTGTAATTCCAGCAAGTAATATCTTTATAATTATCATAATCTAAAGATAAGACACAATTATTTTCATCATCAATAAAAGTAAACTTACCTGGCATATCAGAAAAATATTCACTTTCACTTATTGGATACCTAAAGTATGAATCTTTATATAACTTATCTTCCCAATAAATAATATGGATTAATGGGAATGGCGTTTTACTTATCGACTCATTAAAAACGGAATCTCCGCTAAAAGATAGCTGAAAGCTCAAATAACCAGAAATTGCTGTTTTAGATTTTATCTTTAAAATTGGTAAAGAGAGCCCAACCCACTCATAAAATAAATCGTTATTTATCATTTTGGGCATATTACTTGTTTTACTCGTTGGATCTACCTTATATTCCTTAGAATTTTCTTTGAAGCAAGGACTGATTTTATCCAAAATAGCTGCTTTTAAAAGTTCTATTTCATGAGCAAATTTATTCAATTCATTGAAAGCATTAGTAATTGCAATACCTTGCGTTCTAGCTATACTATTTTTCATCGTTAACATTAAAGTTGTTCCTTATTGAAGATTTATCACTTTTAATTATTTGATATTGATACGTGTTTTTAAAGCTTGAATCTATTTTCAGATTTAAGCTAGTAAAAGATTTGAATAGTCTAAAATCAAAACAATTCAAGAAACTAATTAAATCATTTAAATAACGTTTTAGTTTTTTATTATTAACTTGAGGCTTAATTTTCCTTATTTTTTCTAAAAAGTTTAACCATGTTAGGCCTTTCCAATTTTTATCTGGACTTGCTTTTTCGGAATTAAACGTATCAATTCGATTAGCTAAATAAACTAAATAAGATGCTCCCTTTTCTTTGGGGATTTTAAAGGCCTTCCACTCTCTTTCAATCTGATCCTCTCCAAAAGAATAAGTGCCCCATTTTAACTCAAATATATAAATTTCATTTTTACCATTTACATTGAATTCAAAGACTATATCTGGTTCAGTTGTTCTATTTTCACCTTTGAATGTATGCTTCTTAGACGGCCAAAAATCAATTTTAGCTTTTACATTCAAATTCACATCATCACTTAAATTAGTTTTAATTCCCGCTATAGATGTAATAAAAAAGTAAATATCTTCATCTTGAAAATAACATAACGGACCAAATATAGTTGATGTAATTATATCTTCTCGTGGTATTCTAATATTATCATACTCTTTCAAAAGTTTGAGACTTTTTTTCATAATAACTGCGTGTAACATTTTATTTATTTCCTTAATATTCTCATACTATAATTGCACGAAAACGCTGAGTTGTTTACACTTCATGATTAAAATAATCTTCTAAATACTCACAAGGTATTTTCCTTGAAATCGCTTTATGAGGTTTAACGGTATTATAAAAATTAATAAGCGTTTAAGCTTTTGCTTTCTTTTGAATTGCTAAATATTTGCTGATTATGCCACATCTCTATTAAAGTTCGTATTACTCTTTCAGCTTTTCTATTTGTTTGTGGATAAGTGGGTTTGGTAAATTTTTGATTGATACGATGGTTATTATACGTTTTAAAAAAACATTAGAAAATAACTAATTAATTTGAATAAAAGACTTATTGGTTGAATGTTGTTGAGTAACATAAAATAAAGCCTTTATTTAGAATAAAGGCTTTTGGAAAGAATAGGAAGATAAACTTACTAATTAAGTTAATACTATTTTAATGCATTAGCGACTTCGTCTATTTGACGATTTATGCTTTCTGCCCCTCCACCTGACAAATACCAAAGGTCAGGGGTTAAATAGACAACCTGTGTCTTGCTTTTATTTAGAACGTGTTGCGAAAAATAGTGTTCAGCCATACCTTGTTCACCGATTGCTTTACTACGATCAACAACAAAGATAACATCAGGTTTGACTGATTTAATGTAATTATCATCAACAAAAATTGGTTTTGGCTTGCCTATTGCGTTATTTGCTGGTGTAACGGTGAGGGGGACAGCACGTTTAACATCTAGTACGTCGTGAATCAATGCTGCACTTGAGCTTGAATTGATAAGAATCATCTTTCCATCGTTATGAATAACAACAATCGCTTTTTTAGCGCTGGATTGAGCTAAGGCTTGTGTATTTTGGATTTTTTCATCTAATGATTGGATGATATTATCTGCTTTGCTTTCTGTTTCTGTAATTTTGGCTAGCACTTGAATATGATTTTTGGTTGATTCAACGTAATTTTTAGCATCAACACTTAAATTAATAACAGGGGCAATTTTTGATAAATCTTCGGATTTACTTGCTTGGCGACCATCAATAATAATCAGATCGGGTTTAGTTTGTTTAATTGCATTAATATCAGGTTCTTTCATATTGCCAGTATCAGCGATTGAAGACTTATTAAATTGTTGTAAGTAAGATGGTGTTACTGATCGAGGAATAGCTGTAACGATCGAACCTTTACCTAATGCATCTAACGTATCTAATGCACCATAATTCATTACCACCACTTTTTTAGGTGCTTTAGGCACCACTATCGTTTGATTATCAGCAGTTATATTCATTGTTGATGATTGGCATCCTGTTAAGCCTAACACAATTACTGCAATACTACTCAAAAGTAACTTTTTTTTATTGTTCATATCGATTTTCTCATGTTATTTATAAATGATAATCATTATTATTTGTAAAAATGTAAATGTCCAGCACTAAATAATTTTTAAAGATATTGATAATCATTATCAAATGCTGTAATGTGCTATGAATTATAAAACAATAAATATCATTATAAATAATGGGGTTATAATAGATGAAAACAAAAAAGAAGTTTAAATTGGCAAAACATGTCATCAATACGGGCATTTTGTTGTCATTATCAAGTACTGCTATAGCGGCTAGCAATTCGGATACTGACACCATGGTTGTGACTGCATCGGGGTTTTCTCAGCAAGTAAAAGAAGCGCCTGCAACTATTTCGGTTATTACGCCTAAAGAGATCGAAAATAAACCTTATCGTGATGTGACTGATGCATTAAAAGATATCCCTGGAGTCACTGTTTCGGGTGGTGGGGACTCAACAGATATCAGTATCCGCGGTATGGATGCAAAATACACCATGATTTTAATTGATGGTAAAAAAGTCAGCACACGTGAAACAAGGCCAAATAGCGATAACTCAGGTTTTGAACAAGGTTGGTTACCGCCATTAACTGCCATTGAACGTATTGAAGTAGTACGAGGACCTATGTCATCGTTATATGGTTCTGATGCAATGGGAGGGGTTATTAATATCATCACCAAAAAAGTATCTGATAAATGGCATGGTGGTGTACGTTTAGAATCGGTCATACCATACCGCTCGGCAGAAAAAAACACTTATACTGGCAGTTTTTCAACTTTAGGACCACTGCTTGACGATATCTTAGGTATCCAACTTTATGGCCAATATTCTAAGCGTAATGAAGATAAATTTTTAAGCGGTCATGCTGAGCAAAAATTGCGCAGCATAAATGGTAAACTTTCATTAAATGCTACCGACACTCAAAAATTTGATCTCGATTTTGGGCGTGCATTACAAAATAGTAAATCAACAGGTGGCAAGACAAGACCTATTTCTAGAGGTGATTTCCTTCGTGACAATCGTCGCAACACCTTTGCGCTAACACATAATGGTCTATTTGGCGATGTATCAACAACTTCATTTGTTGCTTATGAAGGTAATAATAATCCAGAAAGAAAAATGAAAATTCGTAATACCGATGTTGATACTCGTGTTACTATTCCTTTTAGCATTAACATGCTTACCATTGGTGGTAAATACAATTACCAAGAGCTACACGATAAAGGTAATCAGTTAAATAAATCGATCACTAAAATTGATCGTTGGAATTATGCCCTATTTGCTGAAGATGAGCTAAGACTACTAGACAACTGGAGCCTAACATTAGGATTACGTTATAACAAAGACGAAAATTATGGTAGCAACTGGAATCCAAGAGTTTACAGCGTGTGGAATATTGATGACAGCTTCACCTTAAAAGGCGGTTATTCAACAGGTTTTGCAACACCACAATTACGTCAAGTCGTCTCTGATTGGGGGCAAGTAACGGGCGGAGCAGGTACGGGGAATAAAGGTATGATTATGGGTAACCCAGATTTAAAACCTGAAAAATCCGATAACTTCGAAATTGGTGTTGGTTACACCAACGATTATGGTGTTGATGCATCGGCTACGGCGTTTTATACTAAATATAAAGACAAAATCCAAAGCTACTATATATGCCAAGGTCCAGCAGGAGGAGGCTTATGTCAAATAGCAGGATATCAAGAAAGATTTGATTTTGTCCAAGGGCGTGAAAATGTAGGTAAAGCCGATCTTAAAGGTCTTGAGCTTTCATTCAAAACACCTTTATTTACTGATTTCTTATTAAGTTCTAACTATTCTTGGACTAAAACTGAACAAAAAAGCGGTAAATATAAAGGACGATCTTTAAACCGCACACCTAAACAAAAATTCAACACCCAACTTGATTGGTATGCCTCACAGCAATGGGATTTATGGGCTAAAATGGCTTATTATGGCATGGAATCATCAAATAACCGTAATGGCACAAAAGTTGAATACCCAGGCTACACTTTCTGGGATATCGGTGCATCTTATCAAGTACACAAACAAGCTAAGATTTATGCTGGTGTTTATAATTTATTTGATAAAGATGTTAGTAACGAAGATTTCGGTAAAACCTTAGAAGGTCGACGTTATTTTGTCGGTACCGAAATTAATTTCTAACAAAACAATATATTAGTTTGAATTATTATTCTAAGGCAGCTTTAATATAGCTGCCTTATTTTTATAAATAATTTATTAGGTTAGGCTGTTATTTGTAAAAAAATCGGTCAGGAAAGGTATTGATTTTATTGAAGTTTTTATTTAAATTTTCCTAGATTACATCATGAAGTGCAATTTGTCTTAACTCCTTCGAATAAAAGGAGGCAGGGCTTTTAAACTTATGCTGTTTTCTTGGCGTGTGTTCAATAGATATTGTATTTTCTTTATCTGTTC
>NZ_WTEY01000022.1 GCF_009795805.1 Gilliamella sp. Pra-s52 | reverse complement strand
GGGCTAAATCACATGATATAGCCATTGATTATATCCAGCCCGGTAGCCCTTATCAAAATGGCTATATTGAACGATTTAATCGTACAGCATGATTTTCTACGTGAGTTGTGTATAAGCTTGGGGTATTTACAAACGGAAGTCACAACAGTTTTTTAGCTGGTATGAAATTATCTAGTTACAAAAGGCTTGAATATATATCAGACAATGAATTTAAGATGATTTCTCAGTTAGCAATAACGCAAGATAGGAAAGAAAAAAATGAAAAAAGTAAAATATTAATGCACTGTACTAGAATACAATGAGTATGAAAGTGGAAAGAAATTATTTTTATTTAGTGCTGTTTTATCAAATTTTCTAAGAGGGTTTTTTATTAAAAATTTATCAGTTCAGACTTTATTTGTAGTCTAAAGATATCATTGATTTAGATATGCAGCAGGTTGACGAAAAAGCACAGTTAAAGTAATGGAACAGATACCTGACTTTACTAAATTGTATTGATGTCGATACTACGTCAGCAATTGACTGGTCAGAAAAGCCATAGTAAAAATCAATCATTCTGGATAATTGTATTTGTCTTTTGCGTATAAACAGTACAGTTATCTGGAATATCTTTATTTACAAATGACATTGCGCCGATTTTTACATTATTGCCTATTTTTATTTCACCACCCAAAATAACTGAATTAGCACCAATATAAACATTATCTCCCATAATAATATGCATAGAACCATGACCATAACCTATGGTAACATTCTGATGAATAAATAAATTTTCACCAATTGTTACATTTTTTCCAATTGTTATTGAATAGGGATGGGGGAAATGTAGATTTTTACCTATTTTTGCACCGAAATGGATATCAATTTTAAACCTATAGATTAATTTTTTTGTATTTTCTAAACGGTTTCTTTTTGTTTCTTATTTCCATACATATACATTTCATGAGCCAAACGCCACCAAAATAAGTATTTTTTGTGTGTTGAATCTGTTCTGATATATAAAATTAAAACACGATAAAATGATATTTGTTTTCGCCTTGTTAATTCTGCTCGCTAGCATTCTTTCAAATGCGTTAAATCGTGAGTCATTAAAAATTTAATTCTGTGTATGTATTTCATAAAGTCACTCAATTTAATTAGATAATTGAGATATTAACAAACACATTATCAATCTTCAACTTACAATACTCAACAGCGTCATGCGTATGTAAATTGGTAGTGTGTAGTTTATTGTTATCATGATAAGTGAAGCGTTAGTTTTACCCTACGAATAAAATCTGAGTTTAAGGTAATCCTTTAAAGGCTTGTAAGATAAGACTTTAGAATGGTACGCCCGGGTGGACTCGAACCACTGACCCCCACCATGTCAAGGTGATGCTCTAACCAACTGAGCTACGGGCGTATATTTGAAACACGTAAATATTAGCGGGCAAATCGGTTTGTATCAAGTAAAAAAATAAAAAATAGCTGTTTTTTTAGTCTGTTGAACGAGATTGGTCGTATTATGAACATAATTTTTTCGATTTTAAAAAAATCCATAACATGATTATTCAATACACATTTTTTCTAAGAATTTTTTATGTTTGGAATGAATTGTAAGTTCATAGTGGTGTGTTTAACGTAATTTAGCTATACTCGACGCATTTCGTTAAACGTTCGTATGTATTTAGGTTTGTATGTCGATAAAAGATCAGATAGAAGATGTTCTACAAAATGTTTTTGGTTATAAGGCATTTAGAAACCAGCAAAGGGAAATTATTGAATCTATTATCGATGGGCGTGACACTTTAGTTATTATTCCAACAGGGGGCGGTAAATCTTTATGTTATCAAATTCCTGCGGTTTTATTATCTGGTACTGCCATTGTTGTTTCGCCTTTAATTTCTTTGATGAAAGATCAGGTCGATCAATTATTAGCTAATGGTATTGATGCGGCATATCTTAATGCTTCTCAATCAGCGACAGAACAACAAGAAGTTATCGAAAAATATTTAAATAAATCAATAAAATTGCTATATATCTCGCCTGAACGATTGGGTGTGTATAGTTTTTCTACTTTAATTAATGAACAACCACCTTCGTTAATTGCTATTGATGAGGCGCACTGTATTTCTCAATGGGGGCATGATTTTAGGCCTGATTATCGACAATTAGGACAACTTTCTACTCGTCTTCCTAATGTGCCAATCGTTGCCTTGACAGCTACAGCCGATAAGTTGACACAAGCTGATATTATGACTCAACTTAATCTGGTTGATCCGTTGGTTGTGGTAAGAAGTTTTGATCGACCTAATATTCGTTATACTGTCGCTGAAAAGTTTAATCAGATTGAGCAGGTTGTTTCTTTTGTTGAAACTCAAAAAGGTAATCCAGGTATTATTTATTGTTCAAGCCGTTCTCGGGTTGAAGATATAACGACGAAGCTCTCGGCTCGTGGTTTTTCGGTTATGGCCTATCATGCTGGCTTGTCTAACGAAGAGCGCCAACAAGCACAAGATGCTTTTTTAAAAGATGATGTGCAAATTATTGTTGCCACCGTTGCATTTGGTATGGGGATTAATAAACCCAATGTGCGCTTTGTTGTACATGCGGATTGTCCGCGAACGATTGAAGCTTATTATCAAGAAACAGGCCGAGCAGGGCGTGATGGCGTACCGGCAGAAGCGATACTGTTGTTTAATAATAAAGATCTTGAGTGGTATCAGAAAAAAGCTATCGAAAAAAAGGATGGTAAGCATAAAGATGTAGAATTACAAAAGATCAGTGCGATGGCCGCTTTTGGACAAAGTTTGACTTGTCGGCGTACTGTTTTGCTTAATTATTTTGGCGAAGAACGAACTGAACCTTGTAATAACTGTGATATTTGTTTGTATCCTCCAGAACTTTATGATGGTTTAATTGATGCTCAGAAAGTTTTATCTTGTGTTTATCGTGTTCAGCAGCGTTATGGGGCGCAATATATCATTGATGTTTTAAGGGGCTCGGGTCGTATTCACATTAAAGAAATGGGGCATAATAAATTATCGGTTTATGGTATCGGTAAGCAACACTCATCAAGCTATTGGCTTAGTGTTATTAGGCAGCTGGTTTATTTGGGGTATTTAAGCCAAAATATATCAACCTATACAACGCTTCAATTAACACAAAAAGCTCGTTTAATACTTAGAGGTGAAATTCCATTATCATTGGCTAAACCTCGTTTAGAACTTGTGAAGAAAAGCCGCATAAATCGATATGCAAGATCCATTAATTTAACAACGATTTTATCTTATGAAGAGCGAATTTTATTTAACAATCTTAGGCGATTGCGTAAAGATATTGCTGATGTCGAAAATGTGCCTCCATATGTTATTTTTAGTGATGCGACATTACTAGAAATGGTTCAAACTAAACCTGAAAGTAAAAAGCAGTTAATTAACATTACAGGCGTAGGTAAAATTAAGTTAGAAAAATATGGTAATTTGTTTTTAGATGAGATAAATGAATTTATGGTAAAAGTTTTGTAACATTTTTGTACAAATTACATATAATAACCATTCTTAGAAAGTTTTGATTATTTTGAAAATTATAATCAACCAATAAAAATGGAGATTTTTATGTCAACAATGAATAATATGCCACAGATGCTTGCGTTAGTGTTGTTGCTGATAATTCTTTATATTGGCGATATGGTTTCAACGCGAACTAAAGCTTGGATCCCTTCTGTTTTTGTTTGTGCAATACTTTTTTTAGTCGGTTATTGGACGTTCTTCCCCGCCGATATTGTTGCTAGAGCAGGTATTCCCCCAGTAGTTGCTGTTATGTTTATGTATTTATTGATTGTGAATATGGGGACGTTATTATCGGTAAAAGAGTTATTACGTCAATGGAAAACCATCTTAATTTCGCTTGCTGGTATTGCAGGTATCGTTATTTTTGCTTTTTTTGTTGGTTATCTATTTTTTGATTTTAATACTACTATTGTTGCTATTCCACCTTTGGTTGGTGGTATTGTTTCGGCGATTATTATGGCTAAAGGGGCAACTGACGCAGGATTAGCTGAATTGGCGGTTTTTGCTATTATTATTTATATAATGCAAGGCTTTATTGGTTATCCTCTTACTTCAATTATGCTTAAACGTGAAGGTAAAAGAGTTTTAAAACAGTATCATGAGGGCACTTGGAAGTCAGATGTTGAGGAAAAATCTAATTTAGATAAACATGATGATGTCTTAACTGATGAAAACCCGATGCCTCGCTTATTTGTAAAGATTCCTTCTCAATATAATTCTTCTTATTTCATGTTTTTACGCATTGCCATTGTTGGCTTTTTAGCTTACAGCGTGTCTGAAGTGTTAAAACCGGTTATAACAATAAATGCGTTTGTACTTTGTTTGCTGTTTGGTGTTATAGCTTCTTCATTCGGCTTTTTAGAGCGCCATCCATTAAAAAAAGCAGGTGGATTTGGTTTAGCCGTAATGGGACTGATGTTATTTGTTTTTGATACATTAAATCGTGCTACGCCAGAAATGCTACTTCGCCTTGTTACGCCTTTAGTTGTGTTTATTTTGGCGGCGGTTATTGGTATGTTTATTTTTTCAATAGTTGTCGGTAAGTTACTGAAAGTAAGTACTGAAATGGCATTTTCGATTGCTCTTACTGCATTATATGGATTCCCAGCAGATTATATTATTACTAACGAAGTGATTAATCATTTAACCAAAGATCCAAAAGAAAAAGAGGTACTCACAAGCCACATGTTAGCACCAATGTTAATCGGTGGTTTTATTTCTGTGACAATTGTTTCGGTTATTTTAGCCGGCATAATGGTTAGTATGATTGTTGGTCATTAATATGACTAAATAAATTAAAATTTAAAGGTAAAAAGATGATAAATCAGAATATAAAAACACTAATTAAACAACATGTAAGTGAAATGATAGCCTTTCGTCGTGATTTGCATAAACATCCAGAATTACCATGGGAGGAGTTTAGAACTACCGATAGAATAGCAGAAGAATTAGATAAAATCGGTATTCCTTATCGCCGAACTGAGCCAACTGGAATTATTGCTGATATCGAAGGTGGCAAATCCGGTAAAAGAATTTTGCTTAGAGCGGATATTGATGCTTTACCCGTACAAGAGTTAAGCCAAAATATCGATTATAAATCAACTATCGATGGCAAAATGCATGCGTGTGGTCATGATACTCATGCTGCAATGTTATTAACTGCGGCAAAAGCGCTTTGGGCTATTCGTGATCAATTAAAAGGTAATGTAAGACTTGTTTTTCAACCAGCAGAAGAGGTAGCTCAAGGTGCTAAAGGTATGATAAAACAAGGTGTGTTAGAAGATGTTGATAGTGCTTTTGGTATGCATATTTGGGCGCTAATGCCTGTCGGCAAAGTCTCTTGTGTTGTCGGTTCCAGTTTTGCGTCTGCCGATTTGTTAACAGTTAGATTTAAAGGCAAGGGTGGACATGGTTCTATGCCTCATGATACTGTTGATGCTGTAATGGTTGCTTCGGCATTTGTTATGAATGTGCAGTCTATTGTTTCTCGTGAAATAGCACCATTGGATCCTGCGGTTGTGACAATTGGGCGAATGGATGTAGGAACGCGTTTTAATGTTATTGCTGAAAATGCTGTTTTGGAAGGTACTGTTCGTTGTTTTAATATCGCAGTGCGAGACAAAATTGAAGCTGCGATCCGTCGTTATGCAAATCAAGTTGCCGCAATGTATCGTGCAACAGCTGAAGTTGAATATATTTATGGTACTTTACCTGTCATTAATGATAAAGAAAGTGCCTTGCTTGCTCAAGATGTGATTGTTCAATCTTTTGGTAAAGATGCGCTTTATTTTGAAGCTCCAACAACAGGCGGTGAAGATTTTAGTTATTATACTGAAAACATTCCTGGTGCATTTGCATTAGTCGGTTCTGGCAATCCTGATAAAGATACTCAATGGCCACATCATCATGGTTGTTTTAACGTTGATGAAGATGGTATGACTGTTGGTGCAGAATTTTATGCACAATACGCTTGGGCATATTTAAATAAAAACTAATCTTAAAAAAATCCAACCATTAAATCGATTTGATTAGTGGTTGGTTTTTGTTTTTTTAGTTATAATGCGACAATTATAAAAAATATATAATCATTATGGTGATTGGTTTTATTGGCGCAGGTAAAGTAGGCTGCACTTTAGCTAAGTATTTTTCTTTGTGTGGTATGCAGGTCGCTGGGTTTTATAGTCGATCTTATGAACAAGCTAAAGTCGCAAGTGAATTTACTCTAAGTCGGGCATATTCAACGTTAGACAAGCTAGTGAGAGATTGTGATTGTCTGTTTTTGACAGTGCCAGATCATCAAATAGCCGTTGTTTGGCAAACGCTTTGTCAGTTACCTATTGACAATAAATGGGTCGGTCATTGCAGCGGATTATTGACATCAAACGTATTTATATCTCGTCAAGCGGTTCATCCTTTTGCATTTTCTTTGCATCCTTTATATGCAATCTATGATCGATTTGATTGTTATCACGCCATGTCAAAAGTGTTTTTTACGCTTGAGGCAAATGAACCAGCTATTTCTCAATTACAACAAGTTTTTAAACCATTAAAAAATCCTATGGCGATACTGTCGGCTGATAAAAAACCGCTTTATCATGCGGCTTGTGTAATGCTTAGCAATCAGGTTATCGCATTAGCTCAAATAGGAAGTGATTTATTCGCAAAATGTGGGCTTGATGTTGAATTTAGTCAACAAGCTTGGCATATGTTATTTTTAGATAATGCAAAAAATCTTTGCAAAGAGGGGACAATTGCCGCTTTAACGGGTCCTATTGAACGTGCTGATGTTGAAACAATAAAAGAGCATTTAGCTGTCATACCAACTGATGTTAAACCGTTGTATAAGCAATTATCCTCAATTTTAGTTAATCTTAGTCGTAAAAAACATCCAAATAAGGACTATCGACAATTAGAATTGGAGTTGTTACCTTGAAAAACACTATCCTTACACTACAAAAACGTAAACAAAATAAACAAAAAATTACTATGTTAACGGCATATGATTATACAACTGCCAAATTGATGGACGAAAGTGGCGTAGATTGTTTGTTGGTTGGCGATTCTTTAGGCATGGTAATGCTTGGCTATGATAGTACTGTATCGGTAACTATGGAAGATATGATTCACCATTCTAAAGCTGTTGCAAGGGCGGCTAAAACGGCTTTTGTTGTCACAGATTTACCTTTTATGTCTTATCACGCTTCGGTATATGATGCCGTTTTTAATGCTGGACGTTTAGTTAAAGAAGGGCAGGCTCAAGCCGTTAAACTTGAGGGGGGGCAAGCTTTTTGTGAGCATATTAACATGATCACACAAGCTTCTATTCCTGTTATTGCACACATTGGATTAATGCCGCAATCAGTGCTTGCTTTAGGTGGCTATAAAGTTCAAGGAAAAGAATATCAACATGCTAAAAATATTATTCTTGATGCATTAGCTGTTGAGCAAGCGGGCGCGGTTGCAATACTACTTGAATGTGTTCCTGCTGATTTAGCTAAATTTATTTCTGAATTAGTTAGTGTTCCAACTATTGGTATTGGTGCAGGGGGTGGTTGTGATGGGCAAGTGCTTGTTTATCAAGATATGCTTTCTATGTATGATGGTGTTTCATCAAAATTTGTTAAATCTTTTGCACCAATTGGTGAACAAATGAAAAAAGCGTTTTCTGAGTATTGTGAAGAAGTGAAGGAACAGCAATTCCCTGCTTCAGAGCATGAGTTTGCAATTGATAACGAAATAATGGTAAAACTTAAATCTGAGTTTTCAATAGGTCATAAAGGGTAACTAAAATGAACGTTGTAACAACTATTGAACAAGTGCGTAAGCAAGTCAAAGCTTGGCGTCAAGCTGGTTGCAGTGTTGGACTTGTGCCAACTATGGGTTATTTGCATGAAGGGCACCAAAGTTTAATGGCAGCGGCTAAAAAAGATAATCAAAAAGTTATTGTTACTATTTTTGTTAATCCGATACAGTTCGGTCCTTCAGAGGATCTTGCTAGCTATCCTCGTGATCTTGAGCGAGATAAAATCGCCTGCGAGCAGATGGGAGTCGATCTTATTTTTTGCCCGTCAGCGAGTGAAATGTATGATGCTAACTTCAATAGCTATGTTGATGTTAATGATTTAACCGATGCGCTTTGTGGCAAAAGAAGACCTGGTCATTTCAAAGGTGTGTGTACGGTAGTAACCAAATTATTTAATATTACTCAACCTGACCGTGCTTATTTTGGACAAAAAGATGCTCAACAACTTGCGGTGATTAAACGTATGGTTGATGATTTAAACTTTAATGTTGATATTATAGGCTGTCCAATTGTACGTGAAGCGGATGGTTTAGCCAAAAGCTCTCGCAATAGCTATTTATCAGATGCCGAACGTAAAGCTGCAGTTTGTTTATATCAGGCTATTGAATGTGCTAAAGATAAAATTAAACAAGGTGAAAAATCAGTAGCTACAATAACCCAAGCTATGCATAACGTAATAGTAAAGCAATCGCTAGCTAAAGTTGATTATATTGAATTTGTTGATTTAGCTGCCTTGAAACCAGTAGACTCTCTTGAGCAAGACAGCTTATGTGCATTAGCCGTGTATATTGGTAAAACACGATTGATTGATAATTTTATTTATCAACATAGTGGTAGATAAAAGTTATTTTTTATTCATATTGGAACTATTAAGATAATTAATGTTTTAATTGCATGAATTTCTTGCGTTATTTACAGTAATTTAAAAAATTACAGTAATAAATAAACATAAAAAACAAAATTAACACCCTATCACAAGCAAAAGATAGGGTATCTATATCATAAAGAAAAATAACGGTCACTGATTTGACTAAACACTTTATGGTTAGTCGTTAGGCTATTTATAAGGAGCTTAAAAAACTCCATTTTTGTCAAAAAATTTTAGGAGTGTACGGTGTTTAAGTAAAAAAATAACAAAAAAATCTGCTTGAATTGATAAAATGAATTTATCGCTATTCCTTTTTTAACAAAGAGTTAACAGCAAGAACAACGTCGCCGAACTAACTAAAGGCATTATTCTTTATTTTAATTAAATCAATAAGTAAGGAAGGAAAAGCAGGCAAACAAGTTTGTCAAGTTAGGTGAGGGATTAGTTAATGGGTTGAAAAGTGTGAGTCATAATCGGTATACGTTAACTGTGGAGGGGCTTGATTCACCGGTGTTGCTGGTTAAGTTTGAGCTACTACAAGCGCAAGGAATTCCTACATTTAAGTTTATCTGTTTCGTTATTTACAATCCTCTCTATAACAACTAAACTACTCAACGTTCTCAACGGGGTGCCCAGAAGGGCTGAGAATGTTAGATTGACTAACGTAACCCGTCGAACCTGAACTGGATCATGCCAGCGGAGGGATTTGAGTTATTGCACCTACTCAAACCTTTTGTCTTTTATTTGCTATTTTGGAGGCAAAATGTTTTTTAAGCATAATTTTTTATTTTTAGGCTTATCTACTCTTTTTATGGTCAGCTGTGCCAACGCTACCAATACACGTCCTATTTTGACAGTTTATAGTTACAATTCATTTATTTCAGAATGGGGACCAGGGAAAGATATTGAAAAAGGATTTGAAGCACAGTGTAACTGTGAACTTGAGATTGTTACATTAGGCGATGGGGTGTCGATTTTGAATCGAATTCGTCTTGAAGGTGATAAAACTAATGCTGATGTGATTTTAGGATTAGATAGTAACCTTTTAGAGCAAGCTAAAAAGGCTAATATTGTTGTTCCCCACAAAATAAGTAAACCTGATAATTTGAATATTGATTGGTGGGATACTGATTTTATGCCTTATGATTTTGGTTATTTTGCTTTTATTTATGATCAACAAAAGATCACTAATCCCCCACGTAGTATGCATGAACTAGTGGATAATAAAGCTAATTGGAAGATTATTTATCAAGACCCTCGAACTAGTACTCCTGGCTTGGGGCTGTTATTTTGGGTTAAGAATATATACGGTAATGATGCTTCATCAGCATGGAGAAAAATAGCTAAAAATACAGTGACCGTCACAAAAGGTTGGAGTGAGGCTTATGGTCTATTTTTGAAAGGTGAGGCTGATTTTGTGCTGAGTTATAGCACTTCGCCTGTTGCGCATATTATGAATAATGATGAACATCGTTATGTTGCTGCGATTTTTGACGAAGGACATTACCGTCAAGTCGAAGTGGCAGGCATTACTAAGTATAGTCAGCAGCCTGAATTAGCGCGTGCTTTTTTGCAATATTTATTAACTTCTAAAGTACAACGCCAATTTGCAGAAAAAAATATCATGTATCCGATTGTTAATGCTCCATTACCTGATGCTTTTGACCAAATTAAGCCTGTTAATAAAGCACTTGAGTTTGATGCAAAGCAAATTGAAAATCAACAAAAAGCATGGGTACGAGAATGGAAAACCACGATTAGCCAGTAGATTTATTTTATTTAGTTTAATGTTGAAATTAAAAACGTTACTTCCAGGTATTAGCGCTGCAAGCTTGATCTTAATTGTATTAGGTACGGCGTTATTTGTACTTTGCATAGATGCAATTAAATCTAGTAATTTAACTATCTATTTTGATGGTTATTTGTTGCATGTTATTTGGATAACAATTTATCAGGCAATATTATCGACATTGTTATCTATTTTTTTTGCTATAGTAATGGCAAAGGCTTTATCTCTGGTTAATTTTTGGGGTAAGGGGATATTGTTACGTATTATGCCTATTACTTTCATTTTACCTACACTGGTTGTGGTTACGGGGTTATTGTTTGTTTATGGGCAACATGGCTTATTTGCATCAATTTTTGATTGTTTTGGTGTGCCATTTTGGGGGGCAATTTATGGCTTAAAAGGTATTTTACTGGCGCATGTATTTCTCAATTTTCCATATGCTTGTTGTTTATTTTATCAAACGTTAAATAGTGTGCCGGTTGAACAAAAACAATTAGCAGCGCAATTAAATTTTTCAAGTTTTGCTTATTTTAAGTTGGTTGAATGGCCACTATTGTGTCGTCAATTATTTCCGATGGCGACACTTATTTTTATGCTTTGTTTTTCTAGCTTTGCTATAGCATTGGCACTTGGCGGTGGACCTAAATATACCACACTTGAAGTTGCTATTTATCAAGCTATTCGTGATTTTGACTTAATTCAAGCTGTGCTTTTGGCTTGTTTGCAGCTAGTTTGTTGTGTCTTTTTTATGTGCTTGATACAAAAAATTAATCATCATCCAAAAATTAATGTTCGTTACGTTAGGAAGTATTACTGCTTGCCTGTTTCGTGGAATTTGAAGTTGTTGAGTATGGTAATTGTTACTATTGGTGGATTATTTATTTTACTACCAATTGTTATTATATTAGTTGAGGGTATTTGTTCTTTTAAGTGGGTATTTTTAACGATGGATTTTCAACGTGCTATCATGTTTTCATTGTTAATTGCCTTTGGTTCTGCCATTATTGCTATGTTGCTTGCGCTATTGTTACTTTATACAAATAGCCGTTTATTGATTAATCAGCAAACACGTTGGAGTAATCAGTTAATGTTAGTTGGTTCACTGATTTTAATTATTCCAAGTATGGTATTAGCATCGGGTTTATTTTTATTGTTGTTTCCTTTTGCTTATAGCTCAGCCTTTGTTTGTGGGTTAATGATGTTATGTAATGGTTTAATGGCATTACCTTTTATATTAAAAAATCTTGCCATGCCTATGCATGATGTCACATCACGTTACTGGCAATTAAGCCAATCACTTAATATTAATGGATTTTTGCATTTTTATTTAATTGAATATAAAGCACTAAAAAAATTAATTGTCCAGAGTTTTGCTTTTGCAGCAATATTGTCATTGGGGGATTTTGGTATTATTGCGTTGTTTGGTGGTCAATCTGTCACTACGCTACCCTATTATTTATATGAGCAGATATCACATTATCATTATCAAGAAAGTACCGTAACGGCTGCTTTATTGTTAATATTATCTTTTAGTTTATTGATAGTGATAGATTATGATAGAACTGAATAAAATTAATTATCATTATGATAATTTTAAAATGCATTTTGATATCAAAATTGCCTCTAAAGATAAGGTGCTGATTGTGGGACCAAGTGGTGCGGGTAAAAGTACACTGTTAAGTTTGATTGCGGGATTTATTTTACCTAATTCTGGTAATATTTTACTTAATTATCAAAACATGACTAATACTTTACCAGGTAAACGTCCTGTTTCAATTTTATTCCAGCATAATAATTTATTTAGTCATTTAACTATTGAACAAAATATTGGCCTAGGTATTAGGCCTTGTTTAAAACTCAATGAGTCTGAACGGAAAACCATTGATGATATATTAGCAAAAGTCAGTTTAATGGGCTTTAATAATCGTTATCCTGAACAGTTATCTGGTGGGCAATGTCAACGTGTTGCTTTAGCTCGCTGCCTAATTCAACGGCGTCCTATTTTATTGTTAGACGAACCGTTTTCTGCACTCGATCAAGCCTTACGTTTTGAAATGTTAGCACTAGTTAATCAAATTTGTGATGAGTTTAATTTGACATTAATGATGGTATCGCATCATATAGGTGATTTTCTAAGTTATTTTTCACATTGTTTGGTGGTAGATAATGGGCAGATTGTCTTTAATGGTTTGCCAAATCAATTAAAACAATCTGAAAATAATCATATTGCCAAAATGTTGGGTTTTAATTTCAATAAAGAGTAGTTGCTAGAGCCTAAATAAAGGCTTTTTGCTATTTGTTTGTCTATTTTTTTTATAAATTAACTTCCAATTATTTAGTTTGTTGTTAATTTAAATTCATACAGTTATATCTTAAGGTTTTATTAATCTATTTTGTGTAGATTGTTACAAATGATTAATAACTATACTTATTCAATCTCTATGCAAAATACTAAAGCAAATCGTTCACTTAGTTGGTCAGCGCTTATCTTTGATATTTTATTTTTTACTTATTTTTCTAGTGCATTACAACTGTATATTTTCTTTTCTGGTCATTCTAATGTCATTGGGTTGCGTGATTCTATTATTTATAGTCTGATTTGGCTTATTCCTATTTTGATTTTTCCTAATTATACACGAAAAATTGCGACTGTTTTTGGTGGGATTGTGGGAATTTTGTCTTTAATTCCTGTTGGTTATTTTATTATTTATCGGCAGGAGTTTTCGCAAAGTGTGTTTTTTATTATGGCCGAATCAAACTTTACGGAATCTAGTGAGTTTATTCAACAATATTTGAGCTTTAAATTAGTGGCAGTTCTGATTATTTATAGCTTGGTTGGTGTTTATCTTTGGACTAAAGTAAAACCAGTTTATGTCAAAAAACATACTAAATGGATTACATCACTATTAATTGTGATTTATGCCGTTATGCCGGTGTTTATTAGCGTTACAATCAAAAACTCCTCGATTAGGAAAGCGGGATCTCATTTGTTAACCCGTATGGAAACAACCGTACCATGGCAACTTCTTAATAGTTATTTGGCTTATCGGACACAACTATCTAATATGGAAGATATTTTAAACCATTTACAAACGTTACCACCGTTAGAAAACTTAACAGATGCTAACGGCAATACTCCAAGAACATTAGTGCTCGTAATCGGTGAGTCAACAACACGTAATCGAATGGGGATTTATGGCTATGAACGGGATACCACACCACAAATTGAGCAGTTCAAAAAAGATAATCCAGATTTTGTGATATTTAATGATGTGATTTCATCAAGACCTTATACCATTGAAATTTTGCAACAGGCGTTAACTTTTGCTGATGAGCAACATCCTGATTTATACTTAAAAACACCTTCTTTAATGCATTTAATGAAACAGGCGGGTTATAAGACGTTTTGGATCACCAATCAACAGACAATGACGCGACGTAATACGATGTTAACAATGTTTTCTCAGCAAACTGATGAACAATTTTATATGAATAATGATCGTAATCAAAGCGCAAGACGATATGATGAGTCTGTATTTGAACCATTTAAAAAAGTATTAACTGATCCAAGTGAAAAGAAATTTATTGTTATTCACTTGCTCGGAACGCATATGAAATACGAATTTCGTTATCCAAAAGATGGTGAGCATGATCGTTTTAAAGATAAAACGGGCATTTCATTTAATATAGATAACGATAAAGTGAGTATCTACAATACCTACGATAACGCAATAAGTTATAACGATTACGTTACAACAACGCTTTTTAATATTTTTAAAAATAGTCAAGAAAATGGGTTTATATTGTATTTTTCAGATCATGGCGAAGATGTTTATCAAACACCACCGCACAATATTTTGGGGCGGAACGAAAAAGCACCAACACGCACTATGTATACTATACCATTTATGCTTTGGCAATCACCAACATGGGCAAAAACGCATCCAAATAATTATCAAAATTATGTGGATCGCAAATTTAGTACACAAGATTTGATTCACACTTGGTCTGATTTAGCAGGATTAAGTTATAACTTATATGTTCCTGAAAAAAGTGTTGTTAATCCTAATTTTCATCAATCAATACGTTGGATTGGTGATCCTTATGATAAAAATGGTTTAATTGATTTTGATAAATTAGATAAGTAATTACAAAGGTTATTTACACAACAGTTCAAATTGTGATATTGTATATTTATACAGTGTGTTTTTTAGATGTTGTGAACCAATTTATGCGAAAAATCATTCATGTTGATATGGATTGTTTTTATGCCGCTGTTGAAATGAGGGATAATCCCCGTTATCGTAATATGCCTATTGCGGTAGGGGGGGATCCTCGTAAACGTGGAGTGGTTGCTACCGCTAATTATTTAGCTCGCCAATACGGTATACATAGTGCTATGTCAATGGCACAGGCTATAAAACAGTGTCCTAATCTTAAAATAATACCCGGTAGGCATGCTGTTTATAAAGAAGTGTCAAAACAGATTCATCAAATCTTTAAACGGTATACTAACTCTATTGAGGCACTATCGCTTGATGAGGCCTATCTTGATGTGACTGATTGCAAACTTTGTCATGGTTCTGCTACCCTGATTGCTCAAGACATTCGCCAAGCTATTTTTAATGAACTTGAATTAACAGCATCAGCTGGCGTTGCGCCACTTAAATTTCTTGCCAAAGTGGCTTCTGATATGAACAAGCCTAATGGTCAATATGTGATAACACCCGATGAAGTTGATAGCTTTATTGAAAAGCTTCCTTTAAAAAAAATTCCTGGAGTGGGTAAAGTTACAGAAAAGAAGTTAGCACAGTTGGGATTATTTGTATGTAAGGATGTCGTTAATTACGATATCACAAAACTATTTAATCAATTTGGTAAATTTGGGCGAATATTGCATGAACGATGCCAAGGCATTGATGATCGTGAAGTTTGTAGTGATAGACAACGTAAATCGGTTGGGGTAGAGCGTACTTTAACTGATGATATTCATACTTGGAATGCGTGTTTATTGGAGTTTGAACCATTATTTGAAGAGCTTGAAAAACGATTAGGCAAAGTGCGTGCTGATCTGTCTATAGCTCGGCAAGGTGTCAAATTTAAGTTTGATGATTTTCAACTAACAACACAAGAACATGTGTGGTCTAAATTAGATAAAGCCGATTTAATTGAGCAAGCACATAAAGTTTGGTTAGAACGGCGTAATGGTCGAGGTGTTCGGCTAATTGGGTTTCATGTGACGTTAATCGATCCTCAAGTTGAAAAGCAACTGATTTTTCCATTTTAGTTGTTGGCTCTTAAAAAAAGAGGATGTTTGCAAAGCCTTAAAACATCCTCATAATACAATAATAATTAATCGATAATTATTATTTTAAATTTTTCCCATTGGTGCTAATGACTTTCTTATACCATTCAAATGAATCTTTTTTATAACGTTTCATGCTGCCGTTTCCTTCATTGTCACGATCAACATAAATCACACCATAACGTTTTTTCATTTCGCCGGTAGTAAATGAAACAACATCAATAATTCCCCAAGCGGTATACCCCATAACATCAACGCCATCATAATCTATAGCTGTTTGCATAGCTTTGATATGCGCGCCTAGGTATTCAATACGCGGTTTGTCATGTACTTGATTGCCGTTTTCGAGTTCATCAATAGCCCCAAAACCGTTTTCAACAATAAATAAAGGTAATTGGTAACGATCATACAGGCGATTTAATGTATAACGTAAGCCTTCTGGGTCAATTGGCCATCCCCAATCACTGCTTTTGATATAAGGGTTTTCAACTGCATTCGGTAAGGCACCGTTAACGATATTATCGCGGTTATCATTTTTTGCATCAGCTTTCACAACAGTGGACATATAATAGCTAAAACCAATGTAATCAACAGTACCTTTTTTCAAACAGGCTAAGTCTTCGTCAGTAATATCAAGTTTATAACCTTCTCGTTTAAACTCTTTTAATGCATAAGCTGGATAATAGCCACGAACATGAACATCAGGGAAGAAGAATCGTTGATGCATTGCAATTTCTGATGCCATCATATCTTCAGGATTGCATGAAAATGGATAAATTGGTACATGAGAAATCATACAACCAATTTGAAAATCAGGATTGATTTTTTTACCAGCTATTACTGCTTTAGCACTGGCTAAAAGTTCATAATGAGCAACTTGGTAAAGTACTTCTTGTCGATTTTCGCCTGGTTTGACTTGCACGCCAGAATTTGTCCAAAAGAAGATTGGATTACTGGTATCCATTTGGTTATTGATTTCATTAAACGTCATCCAATATTTTACTTTATGTTTATAACGTTCAAAGCAAGTAATGGCAAAACGCTCAAAAAATTCAACTGTTTTTCGGTTACGGAAGCCACCATAATTGCGAGCAATATGTAAAGGTATTTCAAAATGCGATAAGGTAATGACAGGCTCAATTCCATTAGCAATCAACTCATCAAAAACATTATCATAAAAACGTAGACCTTCTTCATTTGGTTCAAGCTCATCACCTTTTGGAAAAATTCGTGTCCAAGCAATCGAAGTGCGTAAACATTTAAGGCCTAATTCAGCAAAAAGCTTAATATCTTCTTTATAATGATGATAAAAATCAATTGCTGTATGGTTTGGATAAAATTTACCCGCTTCAATATCTTGCGTGATTTGCCTTGGTACACCATGTGCGCCTGCTGTCATGACATCAACAACGCTTGGGCCTTTACCGCCTTCGTTCCAACCGCCTTCAAATTGGTGAGCAGCTAAAGCACCGCCCCATAAAAATGGTTTTTTTGTCATTTTTGATTCCTTGTTATTGCTTAATTTTAAATATGATATCATCAATCGTTACGTCAGTTTTATCGGTTAATGAAATTAATTGGTATTGATCAGTGTTAACAATAATAATTGGCGTAATTAATGGATAACCTGCTTGTTTAATAGCATCAGGATTAAAGCTAATTAGCAAATCTCCTTTTTTCACTTTTTGATTTAATTCAATGTGATATTCAAACTCATTATTAGTTAAATTAACGGTATCAATACCGACATGAATTAATAACTCAACACCGTTATCTAATGTTAAACCAATGGCATGTTTAGAACTTTCAAACACGGCTGTGACTTCGGCATCGAAAGGTGCATAAACGTGGTTATCGGTTGGTTCAATGGCAATTCCTTCACCCATTAGCTTTTGCGCAAAAGCAGGGTCTGGCACTTCGCTTAGCGGTAAGGCTTTACCTGTCATTGGACTTGTAATTTCAACCTCGTCTAGTAATACTTTGGGGGTATCATCTTTAATGTTAGCTATATCTTGTTCTGTTTCACCTGTACCAAATATTTGGATTAATAAAACAGGTCCAAATAAAGCAATACCTGATCCAATTAAAACACCCCAAAATGAACCTGAATTATGAGGACTAATTGCGTTGACAATAGTCAATGGACCTGGTAATCCCGCATAGGCAACATAGTGAGGCGCAAAGAATCCGGCAACAATACCACCACAAGCAGCTGAGATACAGCCATAAATAAATGGTTTTTTAAAACGTAAATTAACACCATAAATAGCAGGTTCGGTTATACCAAATAATCCAGTGATAAAAGCGGATAATGAAATGCCTTTCATCTCTTGTGTTTTTGTTTTTAAATAAAACCCTAATGCTGCACCGACTTGACCAATAACGGCAATGGTTTGGAATGCTTGGAAAGAGTCTTGACCATATTGTTTAAAGTTTTCAACGATAACTGGCGTGATACCCCAATGTACCCCAAAAATTACAAAAACTTGCCAAACTGCACCTATGATTCCGCCTGCAACTGAAGGTGCTAGACTGACAAACCAATTATAACCGTTAGCAATATATTGTGCACCATAGGCAGTTAATGGACCAACAATAAGTAATGTTAGTGGAACCATAATAACAAGACTAAATAATGGTAGTAAAACAGGTTTGATAATGCTGTGCAAGCGAGGTTCCAAAAACCGCTCTAAATAAGAGAGCAACCAAACTAAAAATAGCGGCGGTAAAACGGTTGAGGCATAAGTGGTTTTTGATAGCGCAATACCAAATAGATCAATTTCTTGCCCTTCGCTTATTAGCTTTGCAAATTCAGTCCATGTCGGTGATAACAGTGCTGCACAACATGCAACTGCGATATATAAATTACAACGAAAATGCTGTGAAGCAGTAATGGCAATAAAAATAGGTAAAAAAACAAAAGGTGCCCAAGAGATAAAATTGAATATCTGAAAAGTTCCTGTTTTCTCTAGCTCAGGACAAGCCAATTTGATTAAAATCAAGATACCTTGCAAAATCCCTGATGCAGCTAGAATATAGACAAATGGGGCAAATACTGCCGACATTGTCGCAATGATTTGATTTAAGATGTTATTATCACTGCTAGCTTCAATATTGTTATTCGTATTAACAAGCTGAATAAATGCATTATAGACTTTATCAACGTTAGTACCAATTACAACTTGAATTTGTCCTCCTTTTTCAACCACAGTGATAACACCAGGTAATTTTGCTATGTTTTCTTTTGCTTGATCTGGGGTTGTTTTTGTTACAAGGCGAAGACGTGTTGCACAACGCGCAACCGTCACAATATTATTTTCACCTCCTAGTTCATTTAAAATATCAACAGCTAGTTTGTTATAGTCTCTAATTTTTGATGACATTGATTTAGCTCCTTAAAGCAAGATAATGCGTTTATCTTAGTCTGAAATTTTAAATTGTTAATGACCAATTATATTGTTTGTGATCTAGATCGCTTTTTTAGTTAATTTAATTTAAAACTCAATATAACCTATATAGAATAACTATTAAATTTCCATTGAATAACAAAAAACATAAATGATTAAATATCAATACGTTGCAAAAAAAATCAAACAAATGATTTATCAACAACAATTACCCAAAGGGGCGCAACTTGATAATATTGAGGGATTAATTAACCAATATCAGGTTAGTCGTAGCACAATTATCAAAGCACTTGATTGTCTTGAGCGACAAGGGGTGATTTACCAAGTGCAAGGTAGTGGCATTTTTGTACGTCAACGTAAAAAAAGAGGCTACCTAAACTTTTTACAAAGCCATGGGTTTACGGTTGATTTAGATGACACTTATGGCATATCCAAAGTTCTTAATGTCGATCTTCTTAAACCAAACTCAAAGGTAAAAGATAATTTACTGTGTGATGACGGTGAAGATGTTTATTTTATTAAACGCTTGCGCTATGTTGATGGTAAATTATATGGCCTAGAGCAATCTTATTATCGAAAAAAATTAATCAATTACTTGAATAAAGAAATTGTTGAGAACTCAATTTTTAGTTACATTCAAGACAATTATAATATCAATATTGGTTTTTCTGATAAATATTTCCAAGTAATCAAACTTGATACCGAAACCGCTCAATATCTTGGTCTACAAGCGGGGGAACCAGCACTCTACGTAGAAGAGGTATTTTATACCACAGCAGGCGAACCTTTTGACTTTTCAACCATCATTTACCACTATCAAAATGCAAGATTTTGCATACAAAATCATTCTAAATAAATCAAATTCTTTGATTTTGTCAGGAAGAGGACAAAATACCAAACTCCTTTTTCTGCGATGGCTAACTTTAATGCATTACACACTAAAGGCGGTCTATGTAACGACTTGTTTGCCTAGCAATCACTTTTCGTCCATATAAATCGATAATCACCGACAAATATAACCAATCTTCACTTTTTAATATAAGTGATATCTGTTACCCATGTCGTATTAGGCTTATCAGGGTTAAATTGCTTATCTAACGTGTTGGGCGCAATATTACGAGGAGCCGTATCTGTTTTATACTTGAATTTACGTGCGTTTTTACTCTGTAATCCCAAGTGTTGCAAAACACTGCTGATTGTCCCTTATGAAACTTGATAGCCAGCTTCCTTTGTTCAATTAATGTAGCAATATATTGCTTGCTTATTTTGCCTAAATTAATATTGGTAACATCTTGCCAACCCAAAACACGGTAAAAATGCGCTCCGCCAGCGTAACATGGGTGGCAAGCGAATTTTTGTAAACTATAAAAAAAGCTGCCCCTAGCATTACCCCTAATGTACTAAAACCAATGGTCAGATTTTCCAACGAAAAATCGAAAAAAAAGTAGTTCATTAATAGCACGCAAATAACATAAAAGAAAAACATA
>NZ_WTEY01000021.1 GCF_009795805.1 Gilliamella sp. Pra-s52 | reverse complement strand
GTGCGAAGGGGCTAGTATAAATCACCTTTCTACTTTCTTCACTCCACCGTGTTTAAAATTGCACTTCATGTTTGAATCCAGGTTTTTATCAAAAATTATCCTACATCAACAATAAGTTAACCTTGGATTCGCTCAGGCTGTTACTGACTTGTTCAATTAATGCAATATTATCAACGTATTGTTTTAAACTTTCTACTTTACCTCTTGTCTTTGATGCTTTTTGTTTGAATTTAAGTTATTGAATTTTTAATAATATCACCTTGATTTATTTAATACCTGTTGATATATTAAAAGTTACCGGCGGGGTACTTTACCTTTGATTGGTTAATAGACTGGAAACAATACCAATATGATAAACAAGAGAATTAGGTATCCATGCATCCTTTCTCTCTTTCAATCCCTAGTTAAAAGCTGAGGGTTTATTTTATCAAGCTTCTTACTTGATAGTTGTTATTGCAGGATGCTCTACTATAAAAGTCGATGTTTTATATAACATATTAAATTTTATAGTTTTTGGATTTATTTTAAATGGATTTTATGAAAAAAATAGCTATCTTACTCTTATTTGTTCCGTTATTTGTTTATTCAGCACAGAATTTTAATTCAGCCAAAACACATCTAACAAAATTATATAAATCAAACCCTAATCAAACGACATTTTATTGCGGATGCGAATTTTCGTGGGTAGGTAAAAAAAGCGTTGTTGATTTTAGCAAGTGTGGGTACCAGCCAAGAAAAAATCAGGCTAGAGCTGAGCGTATTGAGTGGGAACACGTTATGCCTGCCGAGAATTTTGGTAGACACCTGACATGCTGGCAAGAAGGCGGGCGTAAAGCATGTAAAAAAGATGCTGTTTTCAATCAAATAGAAGGGGATATGCATAATTTGCAACCGGCTATTGGTGAAGTGAATGGTGATAGGTCTAATTATCGTTATTCACAATTCACTAAAGAATTTAATCAGTATGGACAGTGTAAAAGTGCTGTGGATTTTAAAGCTCGCGTATTTCAGCCACGTAATGAAATTCGTGGAATGATAGCACGCACCTATCTTTATATGTCTGATAAATATAAAATCAATTTATCAAATCAAGAAAAGAAACTCATGATGGCTTGGAATCAAATGTATGCCCCTGAAAATTGGGAATGTGAGCGTAATGTGCATATAGCAAAAGTGCAGGGTAATGAGAATAAGTTTGTTACTGAACGGTGTAGGTAATAAATAAAAAAGATAATAGTATTATTTTTAAAACGGCAATCCCTGATGCGATTGCTGTATACTATGTGACATATTGTGGTTAAATTTTTTATGCAATTTGGTTTGTTTCTTTATTGTAACTATGAACAACTCTTCAAAAGTTGGGCTTTTAAATCTATTTTTGAAATCCCAACCTATTCCACCTATTAAAATAAAGTCCCCCGTTTTAAGCAAAAAAAACGTCAGAAAAGGTATTTGTAGCTATCCCCTAAAATAGTACAGCAAAAAAGTAGAAAATTCTCTATGATAAAAGAAAAGGGGATTTAATTATGAAAAAAATGACTGAACATCAAATCGTCGCTATTTTAAAAGAAGCTGAAGCGGGTATTCCGGTTAAAGAACTGTGCCGTAAATAGGGCATGGGTAATTCAACTTTCTATAAATGGCGGGAAAAATACGGCGGAATGGAAACTTCGGATATCAAACGCTTAAAGGAGCTGGAGGCTGAAAACCGCAAGCTTAAGCAGATGTTTGCCGAACTGAGCTTAAAATCCCTGCTTCAGGAAGAAATCTTAAAAAAACTATAGTGCACGCAGGTACGTAAAACGTGGGCGGAAATGCTACAAGTGACGCATATGATTGCAATAAGCTGTGCGATGATAGTGTGGGATTAAGTCGCAGTGCTCATAATTTTGTTGTAAGGCGAAGTAAGAGTATAATTAGAAGCCATTAAAATAAAATAAAAAATGGCTCCGGTTTAAACATAAATTTTGCGGTAAAGGTAAATAAACTAATTAGGTGAAATATTATGAAAGATAGTAGTTGGGTATGGGTTTTTAAAAAAGATGGTATCCCAATGGTTTCTGCTGTATTTTCTTCTCTTGAAAATGCGGATAATTGGTTGAAGCTTAATAAATTAACAGGGATATTAACGAAAATGCCTATAGATATTGGTGGCTATGAGTGGTGCATTCAAAATAAAGAACAAATGCTTGAACACTATCATTACGAAAATGGCATCAGATTAGTTTTTTAAATGAAAACCCTGACTATCTAACTAATATACATATTACAAAAAATTGAAATAAATACAGGAGAAATATGTCTTTTAGGAGAGGAAAGTTATGGTTTAGAAGGTTTTATCACATATATGATATCCGATGAATATTTGAAAAGAAGAGTTGAGAACTGGATACGTTCCTTATATAGGTAATACATCTAAAAATACGGGTCGATAATGGGCCAGAATTTACAGGAAAAACCTTTATAAACTGGGCTAAATCACATGATATAGCCATTGATTATATCCAGCCCGGTAGCCCTTATCAAAATGGCTATATTGAACGATTTAATCGTACCTATCGTACTGAAGTACTCGATTTATCTCTTTTTAACCACTTAGCACAAGCCAGGAGAATAACTGAAGAATAGTTAACGATTTATAACACCGAAAGACCGCATGAGGCATTAAATAACATGTTTAGAATAGGATCTCAACATCCCCTGCTACAATAGTTATTGTGCAAAAAAGTATCCATTAATCATAGATACTTTTTTATGCTTGATAACATTCAACCCAGCGTAAGTACTGTAACCAAAGAGGATCGAACTCACATTCAATTTTAACTGATAATGTATTATATTGGTTTGTTATTTGTTTTACTAATTGGAGTACTGACTGTTTATTTCCTACATACCATAGCATATTTCTTACACCTCCACTAAGACTATTTTGGCAATGAATTCCTCGCTCATCAGCACGTAAAGCAAGATTAATAGCATCTTCTAATTCATAAACAAGTGAAAGTGTCTCTTTACTATCAACATCAACTATAACATTAAGTGCATAACAATAATTTTCATGTCCTAACAAAGAATTAGCCACTTCATTACGATGCACTAACATTTTAAGATCTGTTAATTCAAATACAATCCATTGTTCTTCTTGAATATTAAATATACCGGTATGTTTTAAATCTTCTTTCCATAACCGATCAAAAATAGTTACAAATTGGTTAGCAGGAATTGTGGTAGCACTCTGATCTATCTTTAAAAACTCAACAGCTTCTACTCTAACAGCAAAATCATATTCACCTAATAGATGATCAAGATAGATTAATGCCATCGTTTCTGCCTGTTTTATCATTTCTTCAGGGACTGTCTTAGCAAACATAATACCGATAGATATTTTACGACAACTTTCTTTGTATTGAATTAATAAATCAGTTGCACCTAATGAAAAAGAACTCCCTTTAGATTTTATAACAAATGTATCTACATTATTAATGCGCTGACGAAATGCTTCTATTTCGAAAAACTGAAGATCAGGTGCTTGTCGGGAAATTTCTATTACGTATTCGAAGCGTTCAATTTTTCCATCCGCAGTAAAAATAATTTTATGATTCTTAGTATCCCCTACAGCAATTTCAGCAATGACATCTAACTGATTTTCATTTAATAGATTATTGATATTTTTAATTATATCTATAATATCAAGTTCATTAAGAGATTGTTCAGAATTTTTTACCTGTTGCCAAAAATCTCGAATCATCGCACTTAAATGCTCTTGTGAGCTTTGTTGCTCTTTTGGTGTGTTTTTAATATCAGGCGATGTTTTTTTCCAAAACTTTTTGAAAAACATATACATTAACCTCTTAAATCAATAAGAATCATACAAAACTAGTATTAATAATACACTATATTTATTTAAATTTTATAATTATTAATCATCTAATAAGATAATTAATTAAAATATTAATGATATAATATTCAGCAATATGTATAGTAGCTCAAACTTAATCTGACATACACCTATTACTTATCGACCTTTATTTTAACAAAATGCGTGTCCGATGAGCAAAATAAATTCTTCAATTGCTTTTCCTTAACCAATTCTTTTGCATCCAAGCTATCTTTCCATAACGATATTTTCCAGAGAGTGTTCTTTCTCAATTGTAAAATTCAATGTAACTCCCCCACTAATAGACATCCTTCGACAATCAGTCATGAGATAAAAAGAAATTCAAAACCTAATCAAAGCTATCAAGCGCATGAGACGGTTACACTTGCTCAGAAAAGGCGAAAAGGCAAAGCCTATCGGCATTGTAAGACACCGAGTATTAAAGAAGGAGACCGTCGATATAAACGGCCAATTAAACAACGTCCAAGTTATGTAGAAAACTGGAAAACGCGAGGACATTGGGAGAGTGATACCATGATTAGCCGTAAAGACAAGCAAGCATTGGTGACATTAGTTGAAGGCAAAACCGGACTAGTACTCATTGGACGCCTCAATCAACGTACCGCCTCCGAAACAAGAGATATGATAATAAAACTACTAACGCCGTTTAAAAAAGGGTTAAAAGCTCACCTTTGATAATGGGAACGAATTTAATTATCATCATGCGATTGAGCATTATTTAAATACTACCGTATACTTTGCGGAGCCTTATAAAAGCGGGCAAAGAGGCACAAATGAAAATACCAATGGCTTAATACGTCAGTTTATACCTAAGTCAGCGGCCAATTCATTAGTTGACGACGAACAGATAAAGAAAATACAATATTTATTGAAATCACGCCCAAGAAAACGGCATAAGTTTAAAAGCCCTACCTCCTTTTATTCTAAGGAGCTAAGACGAATTGCACTTCATGGTGTAATCTAGGATGGTGTTTATCAATTAATTGAAGATTTTACAATAACTAATGAGGGACTAAATCTATTAACTGAATATAGAAAGACCAAAGATTTATCACCCGCTAAGGTTAGATATGCTAAAAAGTGTAATGGTTCGGACTCTTCACAATTTATTGATTACTTACAAGGTAAAACCGCTCAATTGAATCATGGTGTATCAAGTTCAGGTTATTCTCCATCATTAATAGAGGGTAAGTGGATGAAATCTAAATACATCAAGCTGATTCATATTGCAAAATCTCAACTTAATCTTGATGACGATACCTATCGTCATCTATTCCTGAATATAACTAAAAAAACTAGCACCAAGGATATGACAGTTTGGGAACTGGAAAAATTCTAAATCACCTTAAATCAAAAGGTTTTAAAGTTAAATCATCAAAAAAATAGGGAAGATAACTGCTACAGAACCAGTTCATAAAAAATACGCTCATTATGGCTGGAACTAGCTGATGCAGGTGAAGTAAAAAACCGCTCAGAAAAAGCTATCAATTCATATGTAAAACGTATTACTGGTGTTGAAGTGATGGATTGGCTTACTCAAAAACAAGCAATGGCTGTAATTGAAAGCCTAAAAAGTTGGTAAGCACGCATATAAAGGAAGAAGCATGAAATTAACACGTTGCCCAATTTGTCATAACGAAATTAATTTAGAAGTATTAGTCGAGGATAATTCTGGCAGAGAACTCCTTATGCTAGTAAGCAATTTAAGTTATGGCTGTGCTAAACCGATGATTGCTTATATTGGTTTATTTCGTACTCAAAAATCAAATTTGAGTAACTCACGAGCAGTAAATTTAATAAATGAAGTACTACAATTTTTTCAACCAAGTAGACATCTAGCTCACGCGCTACGGGAAACAGTTAATAATATTCACGCTAAGCGTTTAACTAGTGAGTACAAAACGTTTAAAAATCATAACTACTCAATTCGTAGCAGTAATGAAGAGTATTTTGAACAGATGTATAGGGCTGGTATCGATTTTAATAAATTAGAAAAAAATATACCCGGTGCACTAGATTGGTATAAGAAGAAAACAGAAGCGTAAATTATGACTAAGTCTGCAATATCTATTAAACGTCATGAACTGCTAACGCATATATCATTATCTGTGGCTAATGAAGCCATGGATTATGGTCTGCCTGAAGATATTGCAGCTCATCTTGGTGATAGTATTGCAAATACAATTTCAGAACTGTTTGGAGGTCAGAACATTACGTTTCCACGTGACTACAGATTCAAACTAAACCAACGTGACTTGCAAATCTATGACGCATTTAAAGGCAATAACTACGCAGAACTAAGTCAAAAATATAAAATGACAGGACGAGGTATCAGAAAAGTAATCGACCGAGTTCACAAAAGAATGATAAAAGAAAAACAACCAACCTTATTTGATTTCAACGATGCCTAATTAATTTTTTTAGGAAATTTTTTATTTCATATTTTGTAACACTTTTTCAAAAAACAATTTCATTATTTCCCTGTTTATTTTGTTATATCCCATTTATCTCATCATTCTGTTATTATTTATCATGTTCTATTTCAGTTAAAATAATCCACTAAAAACGCATAAAATATTATTCCAAAAACGGATTTATATGGTTTACCAGTATTATAAAAGTGAATAAATTTTTTGTGTTTTTGCTTTCTATTTTTTGAGTTACTAAATATCTTCTGATTATGCCATATCTCAATTAAAAGTACATATCACTCTTTTCTGTTTCTTAATTGCCAAACGGTATGGATTCCTGAATATTTTTTACAAGAAAAACAATCATAAAAAATGAACGGTTGCGTAAATATTTCATTAGGAGCATAAAAATCAAGTATAGAATTACGTTACCAACTTAGCCATTTCTTAAATAAATATAAGCAACGTGAGTAATTTCTATATTTGTAAAATGTTTCAAGTAACTATATATTTTACTTTACGTTTCTAAATTTATTTAGAACGGTATTGAAATGATTTTTTTATTTAAAATCTTGATGATAAGTGATAATATACTCGATCTATTTTTTATGTATGCAAGTGCGCTTTCGTGTGGCGCACCACTGTTTAAGGATTTATTATGCCAATAATTACTCTTCCTGACGGAAGTCAACGTCAATTTGATAAACCTGTTACCATTTTAGAAGTCGCACAAAGTATAGGTGCGGGGCTAGCAAAAGCTTGTATAGCTGGACGTGTAAATGGTGAACGTAAAGATGCTTGTGATGTCATTACTGAAGATGCATCTTTAGCTATTATTACAGCTAAAGATGATGATGGGCTTGAAATTATTCGTCATTCTTGTGCGCATTTACTAGGGCATGCTATTAAACAATTATGGCCTGATGTACAAATGGCAATTGGTCCAACTATTGACAATGGTTTTTATTATGATGTCGATTTAGAACATTCATTAACGCAGGAAGATATTGATGCATTAGAAAGGCGTATGCTTGAGCTTGCAAAGAAAAACTACGATGTAAAAAAAGAAATTGTTAGTTGGGAACAAGCAAGAGAAATTTTTTGGAATCGTCATGAACCTTATAAAATTGCAATTTTAGATGAAAATATCCCTAAGGATGCAACGCCAGCACTTTATCATCATGAAGAGTATATTGATATGTGTCGTGGACCGCATGTACCAAATATGCGTTTTTGCCATCGTTTTAAATTACAAAAAGTCGCTGGTGCTTATTGGCGTGGTGACAGTGATAATAAAATGTTACAACGCATTTATGGAACTGCATGGGCAGACAAAAAACAACTGGATAGTTATTTACAATTTCTTGAAGAAGCCGCTAAACGAGATCATCGTAAAATAGGTAAACAGCTTGATCTTTATCATATGCAAGAAGAAGCACCTGGCATGGTGTTTTGGCATAATGATGGTTGGATAATTTTCCGTGAACTAGAGGTTTTTGTTCGTACAAAGTTAAAGGAATATGATTATCAAGAAGTGAAAGGTCCATTTATGATGGATCGTATTTTGTGGGAAAAAACAGGACATTGGGGTAACTACAAAGAATTAATGTTTGTAACATCTTCAGAAAACCGCGAATATTGCATTAAACCAATGAACTGCCCAGGACATGTACAGATTTTTAATCAAGGGTTAAAATCTTATCGTGATTTACCATTACGTATGGCAGAATTTGGTAGTTGTCATCGAAATGAGCCTTCAGGATCTTTACATGGCTTAATGCGGGTTCGTGGTTTTACTCAAGATGATGCCCATATTTTTTGTACTGAAAGTCAAATTCGCAGTGAAGTGAATAGTTGTATCAAAATGGTTTATGATACTTATAGTACTTTTGGTTTTACCGATATTACGGTCAAACTGTCGACTCGCCCTGAAAAGAGAATTGGTAAAGATGAAACATGGGATTTAGCAGAAAAAGATTTAGCTGAATGTTTAACTGAAAATGGTATCAAATTTGAATACCTACCAGGTGAAGGGGCTTTTTATGGGCCAAAAATTGAGTTTACATTACACGACTGTTTAGGTCGTGCATGGCAGTGTGGTACAGTTCAGCTTGATTTTATGTTACCTGAACGTTTGGATGCGACTTATGTTGGTGAGGATAATGAACGTCATACCCCTGTTATGATTCATAGAGCTATTTTAGGATCAATGGAACGTTTTATGGGTATATTGACTGAAAACTGTGCTGGTTTTTTCCCTACATGGCTTTCTCCACTACAAGTTGTTGTGATCAATATTACTGATAATCAAGCCGAATATGCCAAACAATTATCCGAACAATTACAAAAAGTTGGTATTAGAGCAAAAGCGGACTTGAGAAATGAGAAAATTGGGTTTAAAATTCGCGAGCATACATTGAAACGAGTTCCATATATGTTTGTCTGTGGAGATAAAGAAATGGAATCGGGTACTATTTCAGTTCGAACGCGCCAAGGTAAAGATCTTGGTAGCTTTGAAGTGAAACATGTTATAGAATTGTTGCTTAACGAAATTCATAGTCGTTCATTAGAACAAATGAATTAATGATAAATTAATTTGGAGGAATGAGATATTAAAGTCAGTAAACGAATTCAGTCAACACGCGCGCATAAAATTAACGATGAAATTACTGCTCGCGAGGTGAGGTTAACCGGCGTCGATGGTGAGCAGCTCGGTATTGTAAGCTTAGACGAAGCTTTAAAACAAGCGGAAGAAGCAACTCTTGATTTAGTTGAAATAAGCCCTAATGCAGAGCCACCTGTTTGTCGAATTATGGATTATGGCAAATTCCTCTATGAAAAGAGTAAAGCAACAAAAGAGCAAAAGAAAAAGCAAAAGGTTGTTCAGGTTAAGGAAATTAAATTCCGACCTGGTACAGATGAAGGCGATTATCAGGTAAAACTCCGCAGCCTGATTCGCTTTCTTGAAGATGGCGATAAAGCTAAAGTCACGTTACGTTTTCGTGGTCGTGAAATGGCTCACCAACAGTTGGGTTCTGAAATGCTAGATCGCATTAAAGAGGACCTAGCTGATTTGGCTATCATTGAATCTTATCCAACTAAGATCGAAGGTCGTCAAATGATAATGGTACTTGCGCCAAAGAAAAAATAATGGTTTTACAAGCTAACTTTTAATTTATTAAAACTTACACCATTATTTTATTTTTATTAACAATGCGAAGTGGAAATTAATAAAATGCCTAAAATTAAAACTGTAAGAGGCGCAGCAAAGCGCTTTAAAAAAACAGCTTCTGGTGGCTTTAAGCATAAGCAAGCTAATAAAAGTCATATCTTAACTAAGAAATCAACCAAACGTAAACGTCATTTACGTGGTTTGACAACTGTGTCAAAAGGCGATTTAGGTTTAGTTACTGCGTGTGTTCCATACGCTTAATTCATTGGTTAATTTATTTAGAGGATATAGTTTATGGCTCGTGTTAAACGTGGTGTTGTTGCTCGTGCACGTCACAAGAAAATTTTAAAACAAGCAAAAGGTTATTATGGTGCTCGTTCACGTGTATATCGTGTTGCTTTCCAAGCTGTAATCAAAGCAGGACAATATGCTTACCGTGACCGTCGTCAACGTAAACGTCAATTCCGTCAATTATGGATTGTTCGTATCAATGCTGCAGCACGCCAATGTGGTCTTTCATATAGCCGTTTTATTAATGGTTTAAAGAAAGCTTCTATTGAGATTGATCGTAAGATCCTTGCTGATATTGCGGTATTTGATAAAAATGCGTTTGCTGCATTAGTTGAAAAAGCAAAAGCAGCACTGTAATAGCGTCATAAGAGCCGAGTTATCTCGGCTTTTATAATTTTAAAATTTTGATTTTTATTATAAAGAGTTATTCAATTATGAACTTAGTTATTTTTTATTTCTTTTTTGGCTTTTTTAGTAATGCTAATTAACGAGGCAAAAAAAAAGTAAAAGATGATTATAAAAGCCTCAAAAAGAGGCTTTTTTTATATAATGAACAAATAAGCAGGAGAACTGTATGTCTCAATTAGTTGAACTGGTAAATAAAGCCAAATCCGCTATTGAAAGTGCTAATGACATTAATACGATCGAACAAATTCGGGTAGAGTTTTTTGGTAAAAAAGGCCATTTTACAATACAAATGGCTTCATTGCGTGATGTTCCTGCCGATGAACGTCCAGCTGTAGGACAAAAAATAAATGATGCAAAACAAAAAGTTGTTGAAATATTAAATCAAAAACGCAATCTTTTAGAGCGTCAAGCTCTCGATGCAAAGTTGGCAAATGAAACGATAGATATTACTTTACCAGGAAAAACGCTTGAATTAGGTGGATTACATCCCGTTACCAAAACAATTAATCGCTTAGTCGATTTTTTTGGTGAATTAGGTTTTATTGTTGAAACTGGGCCAGAAATTGAAGATGACTACCATAATTTTGATGCACTAAATATTCCTGCTCATCATCCTGCTCGTGCTGATCACGATACATTTTGGTTTGATGCAAAACGATTATTAAGAACACAAACTTCAACCGTACAAATTCGTACAATGGAAAATCAAAAACCACCAATTCGAATCATTGCTCCAGGGCGAACTTATCGTAATGATTATGATCAAACTCACACGCCAATGTTCCATCAAATGGAAGGTTTGCTTGTTGATAAAGATATCAGTTTTACTCATTTAAAAGGACTATTGCACGATTTTCTGCATTGTTTTTTTGAAGATGACATGGAAATACGTTTTAGACCTGGTTATTTCCCATTTACCGAACCTTCCGCCGAAGTTGACATAAAGGCTAAAAATGGTAAATGGCTAGAAGTATTAGGTTGTGGAATGGTTCACCCCAATGTATTACGTAATGTTGGTATTGATCCGGAAGTATATAGCGGTTTTGCGTTTGGTATGGGAATAGAGCGGTTAACCATGTTACGTTACGGTGTCACTGATTTACGTTCTTTCTTTGAAAATGATTTACGCTTTTTAAAACAATTTAATTAATTCTGGAGATCAAAACATGAAATTTAGTGAAAGTTGGCTACGTGAATGGATCAATCCAGAAATTAGTAGCGAAACGCTAGCCGAACAATTAACAATGGCTGGTTTAGAAGTTGATGATATTGAAAAGGTTGCTGGTGATTTTTCAGGAGTGGTTGTTGGCAAAGTCGTTGAATGTATGCAGCATCCTAATGCAGATAAATTACGTGTTACGAAAGTTGATATAGGTAAATCAGAATTACTTGATATTGTCTGTGGAGCGCCAAATTGCCGTCAAGGATTAACTGTTGCTTGTGCCACAGTCGGAGCTATATTACCTGGTGATTTTAAAATTAAAGCAGCCAAACTGCGAGGAGAACCTTCAGAAGGGATGCTTTGTTCTTATTCCGAGTTGGGTATTTCTGATGATCATAATGGAATTATTGAATTACCTGATGATGCGCCTTTAGGTATGGATATTCGCGAATATTTAAATCTTAATGATGTAATAATTGATATTAGTGTAACTCCAAACCGTTCAGATTGTTTTGGTATTATTGGTATTGCTAGAGATATTTCTGCAGTTAACAATATAGTTATGAAAGAACTAAAAGTAGACAATGTACCTACAACGATTACCAATATTTTACCAATTGAGGTCAATGCCCCCAAAGCCGCACCACGTTATTTAGGTAGAGTTATAAAAAATATTAATGTTAATGCAACAACACCTCTTTGGATGAAAGAAAAATTGCGTAGAGGCGGAATTCGTTCAATTGATGCCGTTGTTGATATTACTAACTATGTGTTATTAGAACTAGGTCATCCAATGCATGCCTTCGATTTGGATCAAATAGAAAAAGGTATCATTGTTCGTTATGCTAAAGAAAATGAAAAACTAGTTTTACTCAATGGTAATGAAGTTAAACTTAATGATAAAACCTTAGTTATTGCTGATCACCAAAAAATCTTAGCATTAGCAGGAATTATGGGAGGAGAAAAATCAGGTGTAACTCAATCTACTAAAGATGTATTTCTTGAGTCAGCATTTTTTAATCCATTAGCAATAATAGGAAAAGCTCGTGAGTATGGTTTACATACGGATGCTTCACACCGTTATGAACGAGGTGTTGATCCTGCTTTACAATTTGCTGCAATGGAAAGAGCTAGTCAATTATTAATTGAGATTTGTGGTGGTGAAGTAGGTCCAATTATTGATGTCACAAATCAAAATGAGCTTCCTACACAAGCAACTATTGAGTTACACCGCAATAAAATCAATCGTATAATTGGTTATCAAATCGAAACTCAAAATATCAGTGATATTTTAAACAGACTTGGTTGTCAAGTTGAATATAATAATAATGTTTGGGTTGTCAAATCACCAAGTTGGCGGTTTGATTTACAAATTGAAGAGGATTTAGTTGAGGAGATTGCACGTATTTATGGATATAACAATATTCCAAATGCCAATCTAAAGATTGAATCAGTGATGAAACCTAAACCAGAAAACAAAATATCACTACGAAGAATAAAAGATCTATTGGTTGATAGGGGATATCAAGAAGCAGTAACATACAGCTTTGTTGACCCCAAAATTCAACGAATTCTTCACCCAGAACAAGCTGAAATAATATTACCGAATCCTATTTCAAGTGAAATGTCGGTTATGCGGTTATCGCTATGGTCTGGATTATTAGATGCAGTTTTATATAATCAAAACCGTCAGCAAACACGTATCCGATTATTTGAGACTGGCTTGCGTTTTATACCTGATGAAAAATGTGAATTTGGTGTACGTCAAGAATTAATGTTATCTGGCATTGTTTCAGGAAATTTATACGAAGAACATTGGGGACTTCCAAAAAAGAACGTGGATTTTTACGATATTAAAGGTGATATTGAGTTAATTTTGTCTCTTTTGGGATGTGCTGATAATGTATTGTTTAAAAAATCTCAATTATCAACCTTACATCCAGGACAAAGTGCTGTAATTTATTTAAATGGGGAATTAATAGGTTATTTTGGTGTCTTACATCCAGAAATTGAAAAAAAATTATCTTTAAATAGTAAAACGCTTGTTTTTGAAATAAATTTAGCTAAAATCAATGAAAAAAAGATACCTGTTGCTCAGGACTTATCCAAATATCCGTCGAATAAACGAGATATTGCAATTATTGTTCCGAATACGGTACCAGCAGCAGACATTATTTCAGAATGTAAAAAAGCTGGTGGTGAGCAACTTATTAAAGTTAATCTTTTTGATGTGTATCAAGGTGAAAATATCAAACAAAATCAAAAAAGCCTTGCTATTAGTTTGATTTTGCAAGATAAATCTCGTACACTTGAAGAAGAAGATATAACAAACATTGTAAGCAAGTGCGTTATTGCTTTACAGAATCGTTTTAAAGCCCTATTAAGAGAATAATAATATGACATTAACTAAAGCAGATATAGCAGATCGTCTTGCCGAAAAATTTAACATTGATCGCCAAGAAGCTAAAGTCCTTGTTGAACTCTTTTTTGAAGAGATTCGTGTGGCTTTAGAAAAAGGAGAGCCAGTAAAATTATCTGGATTTGGTAATTTTGCTGTTCGCGATAAAAATTCACGTCCAGGACGTAATCCTAAAACGGGTGAAAGTGTAGATATTTCAGCTCGTCGCGTTGTCACATTTAGACCGGGAATCAAGTTTAGAGAACGTGTAGAAAAAAATCTAGTTATCTAGGTTTATAAATTTGTTTTTTACACCCTCAATATAATTGCCTTTCTTTTGTTAAAACAAATAGAAAGGCTAGTTTTTTATAAAAAATGTTGTATTAATTTTTAAATTAAAGCATAATACTACCTCTCTCAATGGAGACTCTATGGGTTCTCTTGCAACATTTTTTTGCTCATCAGGTCAGGTCCGGAAGGAAGCAGCCAAAGTAAAAAATATGTGTGTGGGATGTGGCTGATAGAGTTTCCTCCAAATTTTGTAGTGCATTTAATCTGTTTTTTAGAACTATAATATAAATAAAATGGGGTGCTGTTATCTGACAATTAGAATTACTGATTACAAGGGGTATTGGCTAAGACACCCATCTATAGATGAATTGATGAACAAGGAAATTTATTTTGAAATTACCATCTCTTATTCTAATAGCATTAGTAATAATTTTAAGTGGTTGTTCAGCTTTACCCCATTCAGGACCTAATTTTTCTTCTATAAAAAATATAAATAAGCAGAATACTGAATTAGATAAACTTTATAGTAAAGTCCAAATCATCAATTTAAATACTTCACCAGATTCTATAAAAGAAACACAAACTAATTTATTTAATTTTATCAAGTTTATTGGTGAAAAAGATAGCCAAGATAAAAAGGTTGATAATATAGGAAAAGGGGATAGCATAAAAATTTCTATAATCGAAACACCTCCTGCAATACTATTTGTAGGTTCAAATGATACAGGTGCTCCGAAAACTGGATTAACTGAATTACCAATAGTTGTTGTTGACTCCAAAGGATTTATCTCTTTGCCGTTTGTAGGAAATATGAAAGTTGTTAATAAAACTCCTAAACAGATACAAAAAGAGATCATTGAAAAGTTGTCTGGAATTGCTAATAGACCACAAATAATTGTTACTGTTTTGGAAAAACGTTCATCGACTGTTACAGTTATTGGTGATAAATTTAGCGGTAAAATGCCTATAACAGCCAAGGGGGAATGCTTATTAGATGCGGTTACCATGTTAGGTAGCAATATGTATGATATTAAAGATACTTTAATACAAATTACTAGAAATAATAAAGTTAATGAAATTCCGTTAAGTTTAGTATTATCTAATCCTAGATTTAATATTCATCTTCAAAAAGATGATGTTATTACGTTAATTAATAAACCAAATTCTTTCATTTCTATGGGGGCAATAGGTTCAACCAAAGAAGTCAAATTTGAAGCTATTGGAATTAATTTGTCTCAAGCATTAGCTCGTATTGGTGGCTTACGAGATAATCAATCTGATGCCCGAGGTGTGTTTGTCTTTAGATATCAAGAAAATTTGTCAATTGATAATAGGAAAGAACTTATACCAACGATTTTTCAAATAGATTTAAATAATCCTAACTCACTTTTTGTAATGAAAAATTTTCGAATAAAAAATGACGATATTGTTTATATTGCATCGGCACCAATTCTAGAATTGCAAAAATTCTTGTATGCAATTTTCTCGCCTGGTATTGGAGTTGTTAATCAAGTTAACCAAATTAGTGAATAATGTTTTGATTAGTACCTTGTGAGATTTTATGTATTTAAATTTTAAAAGAAAAAAAATTGGTTATTATATTTAGTTGTTATATTTCGAACCTTACTATCGATAATTTATTTTGGATTAATAGCTGAAAATATTTATACATCAGAGGCAAAATACATTATACGTTCTTCTGATACCCAATCATCTTTGGGTGGGTTAGGAAGTTTTTTTTCAAAGGTTGGAATTTCACGCTCCAATGATGACTCATATGTTGTTTTGTCGTATATAAAATCCAGAGATGCGCTATCTTCTGTCGAAAAATTTTTACCAGTACAAGAATGGTATACAACAAAAGGCGATGAGATATCGAGATTTAATGGATTTAACTTTGATTTTTATGATAAAAAAGAATATTTTTATCGGTACATGAGTAATATGATAAATGCTAATTTCGACAATTCCACAGGTATTGCTACAATTAGTGTAAATGCTTTCGATATGCAAGATGCATTTAAAATAAACGAGCAATTATTGAAACAAGCTGAAGGGTTTGTAAACCAAATAAATTTACGAGCCAAACAAGATCTTATAACCGCATCGTTAGCTGAATTGAAAAATGCTGAGTCACAGATGAAGAAAGAAGCTCAAGCACTAGCTGAATTTCAAAGAAATAAAAATAAAGATGCTAACTTAGCTGAATATCAACAAATATTAATTAATAATACTGTTGCTAAACAGCAGTTTGAAGCAGCTACATTATCGTTACGTAATGCTCAAGTGGAAATAACTAAAAAGCAGCTTTATCTAGAGCGAATTGAACAACCAAGTATATCAGATGTATCGTTTAAACCTGCTCGCATTTATAATATCATTGCAACTTTTATAATTAGTTTTTTAGTATATGGCATTATTAATTTACTTTTAGCTGGTATAAGAGAGCATAAAGATTAATGGCAGAAGTAATTACTAAAACATCATTTATGCGTTCATTAAAAATACAAATTCGTGTATTGAATGCTTTAATTTTAAGGGAAATAATTACTCGTTATGGGCGTAGTAATATTGGTTTTCTTTGGCTATTTGTTGAACCTATGTCATTAACTTTATTAATAAGTTTAATGTGGTTTTTTTTTTAAATAAATTCCGTATCCAATCTTAATATTATTGCATTTGTATTAACTGGTTATCCAATGGTAATGATGTGGCGGAATGCTTCATCTAGAGCAAAAAATTCTGTAACGGCTAATAACGCACTGTTATATCACCGTAATATCAAAATTTTAGATTTAGTATATGCCCGAATTTTTCTTGAAGTGATTGGGGCTAGTGCAGCTCAAGTTTTCGTTATATCAATTTTTATCTTTATTGGATTAATTGCTATACCTTATGATCCTTTTTATATGTTGTGTGCTTGGGGATTAATGTGTTGGTTTTCTCTAGGATTAGGTTTGATTATTTTTGTTTTATCTGCTAAATATGAGGCTTTTGATAAAATGTGGGGAACTTTGAGTTTTATACTTATGCCGTTATCTGGGGCTTTCTTTTGGGTTGATACCTTTCCCCATGATATTCAAAAGTTATTACTTTATATTCCACCAATTAATGGAACAGAAATGTTTAGAGCTGGTTATTTTGGTCCTTCAACTATAACACATCAAAGTGTAAGTTATTTAGTTTTTTGTGATATAGTTTTATTATTTGTAGGATTAACGATGGTAAAAATTAATGAGAATTATATTCTTGAGGGTAATTAATGATTCTTGTTAAGAATGTCAGTAAACAATACTCAACTAGACAAGGATATAAAACAGTCCTTAATAATATTAATTTCTCTTTATGCAAAGGAGAAAAGATTGGTATATTGGGGCGTAATGGTGCAGGTAAATCTACACTAATTAGACTTCTAAGTGAAATAGAAAAACCAACAACAGGATCAATAATAAGAAATATGTCAATTTCTTGGCCTTTAGCTTTTTCAGGTGCGTTTCAAGGTAGTTTGACAGGAATGGATAATTTAAGATTTATTTGTCGAATTTATGGATGTAACATTGAAAAAACGAAAGAATATGTTGAACATTTTGCGGAATTAGGTTCGTATTTATACGAACCAATAAAAAAATATTCTTCTGGAATGAAGGCTCGTTTAGCCTTTGCTTTATCTTTATCGATTGAGTTTGATTGTTATTTAATTGATGAAGTAATTGCCGTTGGTGATTCTAAATTTACAGAAAAATGTAAAACAGAGTTATTTGAAAATAAAAAAGATCGCGCTCTTATCTTAGTTTCACATAACATGAATGCGATAAAAAACTATTGTGATAAAGCTATGGTACTTGATGCTGGTTGCTTATATCAATTTGACACGATTGAACAAGCTTACATTTATCATAATAATCAACAGAAAATTACATAACCTTACTAATAGTACTCCAAATGAAAAATGTCTTAGTTTTTTCAAAAAAAATTCTGACCATAAATAGTATTAACCATTTTTTTCCTAATCTATTGTTTTGTAAAAAAAATATTAATAGAAAATTTGACGCAGTTGCTGGGTGGGGATATAGGCCAACAACAATTAAAGCTAGAGCATATGCAACTAAACATTTACTGCCGTTTATTGCTCTTGAAGATGGCTTTTTGCGCTCTATTGGTCTAGGTCTAGAAGGCTATCCACCACTATCACTTATTGCTGATAATATTGGAATCTATTATGATTCTAGAACTCCTTCAGAATTAGAAATCTTGATTAAAGATAAAATAAATTTGAATCAATATATTAATAAATCAAGTTATGCATTAAAATTAATTATCGGAGAACAGTTATCAAAATATAATCATGCCCCTAATTTTTGTGGTTTCAAGGAAAAAATCAAAAATAAAAGAATTTTAGTTATCGATCAAACATTTGGAGATATGGCCGTTGAATTAGGAGGAGCAAGCCAACAAACTTTTATATCAATGCTAAATTGTGCAATTGAGGAGAACCCATCCTCCACAATTTATGTAAAAACTCATACAGATGTAATAAATGGATATAAAAAAGGGTATTTAACTAAAATTGCTAACAGAAAGTCTGTTATCTTATTTGACCAAGATGTAAATTCCTTTTCATTACTTAAACATTTTGACAAAGTCTATGTTGTTACCTCTCATATGGGGTTTGAGGCTCTTTTATTAGGTAAACAGGTGATTACTTTTGGTTTACCTTGGTATGCTGGCTGGGGGGTTACAGATGATAGGCATAAAGATATACAATGTTTGCAAGCAAGCAATAGAAGAACTCAAGCTACAATTTTAGAATTGTTTACTGCAAGTTATATATTATATTGTAAATATATTAATCCTTATACTGGTAAAAGAGGTACTATTTTTGATGTTATTAACTATCTAATAAAAATTAAATCACTTAACAATAAACTTAGAGGTACAATTAATTTAGTTGGTTTTTCATTTTGGAAAAAATATGTATTATTACCTTATTTAAGGTTACCTTCTGTAACATGTCGTTTTCACTCAGTAAGTAACTTTATAAAAATTATCAATGATGAAAGACAAGAAAAAAAAATCAGGACTGAAAAATTATTAATATGGGGACAAGGGAAAAAGAAATTACATCCAATTATTAATCAATTGAATCCACTTCGCATTGAAGATGGCTTTATCCGTTCAATTGGATTAGGATCAAATTTAGTTATGCCATATTCATTGGTTATTGATGAGGTAGGTATCTATTTTAATTCTCAAAATATGAGTGAATTAGAATTTTTGTTAGCAAGTAAAGAAGTTAATAAACAACAAATAGAAAGAGCTAGTTTACTACAAAATTTGCTTATCGTAACAAAATTAGGTAAATATAATATTGGTGAAAAAGTCAATATTAGGCCAAGAGGAAATAAGCAAAAAATTATTTTAATACCAGGTCAAGTTGAAGATGATGCCTCTATTTTATATGGTTCGCCTATTATAAAAACAAATCTAGAATTGATAAAGTCAGTTAGACGAAACAATCCTGATGATTATATTATATATAAACCTCATCCAGACGTTTTAAGTGGCAACCGAAAAGGTAAGGTTAATAGAAGTGAAATAAAAAAATATATTGATGATATAATTGAATTTGTTGATATTATTGATTGTATAGAGCAGGTTGACGAAATCCATACAATTACTTCTTTGGCAGGCTTTGAAGCATTAATTAGAAATAAACAAGTTGTTTGTTATGGGCAACCATTTTACTCAGGCTGGGGATTAACAATTGATATGTATCCAAATATTAGAAGAAATAGGGCACTAACACTTCAAGAGTTAATTTATATCGTGATGTATGATTATGCTATTTATATCCATCCTGATTCTTTACATTTTACCGATCCAGAAACTTTAATAAATTATTTAAACGATAAAAAATTAAAAAACTCAAGAACATTTAGACAGTCTTGGTTAAAAAAACAGTTTAACAAGCTAAAACAGGTTATTTTTCTTATTTGGAAAATAAAATTACTTAGTTATAAATAATAAAATTTTGTGATCCCATTCAAAATTGAGTGTATTTACCAGTTTCAGAAGATATTTGATTCTATTGGATTTTTGGGCGATTTTTCTTAACAACATTATTAGTATAAAATTGATGTAGAAAATTATGCTACCTGTTTTCGAGTTTTAAATTAAAATAGAACATAATAAATAATAACAGAATGATGAGATAAATGGGATAAAACAAAATAAAAGGGGGAAATAGTGGGATTGTTTTTTGAAAAACCGCTACAAAATATGAAATAAAAAATTGAATTTGTGAGTACTACACAATGAGCTTGTTCAACACTGTACTATAAAATTCTTATTGTTGAAATATCCACTCGTGAGAAAGGTTGTTTTTTTCATTTCTAACACGGTAATTACCGCTAGTGATCTTTTTCTAGGTCATAGATCAAAAAAATGAAGTTGCTTTAATTAATTTGCCCCTATATATTATTATAAATAACGACATTACAAATATGTAGTAGCTCAAACTTAACTTTTGCATCATTCCATGTTTGCTAGGGTGTCTTTCCATAACAATATTTTCCAGAGTGTGCTCTTTCTCGATTGTAAAATTCAAGCCATTGCTCAATATCGTTTTGTATTTTGGATCTGTAAATACCCCAAGCTTAGTACACAACTCACGTAGAAAATCATGCTGCTTGTTTTAATGTTTTATACTCAATTGGTGTCATGTTATTTAATGCCTCATG
>NZ_WTEY01000020.1 GCF_009795805.1 Gilliamella sp. Pra-s52 | reverse complement strand
AGTGCCCACACAGATTGTCTGTTTCTTCTTTTTAAAGAGCTAACAGCGTTTAATTAACTCAACATTTCGTTGTTTTACTTCGCTGCCTCAAGGGTTGCGTATATTACTCACTTCACTCCTAGACGTCAACCCCTATTTTAAAAAATTTGTTTTTTTTGAATTAAGTGGTTTTTTTTTGCACAAAACACACTTTTATAAGGTTATTTTTATTTGTTTTACTACATTAATAGCCTTATTAATCGCTTCTTTGGGCGTTACCGCTTTAGCTAGTGCAACGCCCATTCTTCTTATTCCTTTTACTTCTGGTTTGCCAAATAGACGCAAATCTGTTTGTGGCTCACTTAATGCTTTATCTAAATTAGCAAAAGAAACTTGTTTTGAATTCCCCTCTACCATTAAAACGGCTGAAGCGCTTGCTCCATATTGTTCAATAATAGGAATAGGTAGTCCTAATATTGCTCTAGCATGTAATGCAAATTCAGATAAATTTTGTGAAATAAGTGTAACCATACCTGTATCATGAGGACGAGGAGAAACTTCGTTAAACCAAACTTGATCACCTTTAACAAATAATTCCACACCAAACAAACCACGCCCACCTAAAGCATCAGTTATTTTAGTTGCAATGTCTTTTGCTAAGTTTAATGCCTTGTTGGACATTTGCTGTGGTTGCCAAGATTCTCGGTAATCACCTTTTTCTTGACGATGTCCGATAGGTTCACAAAATGAAACCCCATGAATATGCCTAACGGTTAACAATGTCACCTCATAATCAAAATCAATAAAGCCTTCAATGACAACTTTTCCACCGCCCGCTCGCCCACCTTCTTGCGCATATTTCCATGAAGATTCAATATCTGCTTCACTTTTTAATAAAGATTGCCCTTTACCTGAAGAACTCATAACTGGTTTAACCAAACAAGGAAAACCAAGTTCCTTAACCGCTGCTTTATACTCTTCTTCATTTGATGCAAACCGATAGGAGGATGTTGGTAAGTTTAATTCTTCGGCAGCAAATCGACGAATACCTTCCCGATTCATAGTCAATTGTGTGGCTTTTGCAGTAGGAATAACAGTAAAACCATCTTTTTCCAATTCAATTAATGTATTGGTTGCAATTGCTTCTATTTCAGGAACAATATAATCTGGTTTTTCTATTTCAATGATTTTTTTTAAAGCATCACCATCTAACATATTAACAATATGGTAACGATGAGCGACTTGCATTGCCGGTGCATCTGGATAACGATCCACCGCAATCACTTCACACCCCAATCGCTGTAACTCAATAACAACTTCTTTAGCTAGTTCGCCTGCACCACATAGTAATACTTTAGTTGAAGCCGGTGATAACGGAGTACCTAATCTTGTCATAATTACCTTTATGTTTATTAACTAATATATTCCAAAATAAAAAATCGGGATATAGTCCCGATTTTTAATAAACTAAGTTATGCTTCATAAGGATCGCGCAAAATCATTGTTTCACTACGATCTGGACCTGTTGAGATTATATCAATTGGCGTTTCAGTCAACTCCTCAATTCGTTTAATATAATCTTTTGCTGCTTGTGGCAAGGCATCATAACGCTTAACACCAAAAGTTGACTCACTCCAACCAGGCATTGATTCATAAACAGGTTTGACTAAACTCCACTCTTCAGCTGCTGCTGGTGCATTTTTTATCACATTACCGTCTGGTAATTGATAACCAACGCAGATTTTTACTTCCTTAAGCCCATCTAATACATCAAGTTTAGTTAAACAAAATCCAGAAACAGAATTGAGTTGTACTGCTTTACGAACAGCAACTGCATCAAGCCACCCTGTACGACGACGGCGACCTGTCGTTGCACCAAATTCATTACCTTGCTTACAAAGGTATTCACCCACATCATCAAATAACTCTGTTGGGAATGGGCCAGCACCAACACGTGTAGAGTAAGCCTTAACAATACCAAGTACATAACCAACATAGCGAGGACCAAAACCAGAACCTGTCGCAACGCCACCAGCTGTAGTATTAGAAGAAGTAACAAAAGGATAAGTGCCATGATCAATATCAAGTAATGTACCTTGTGCACCTTCAAACATGATCTTTTCGCCTTTTTTACGGGCATCTTCCAATAAAGCAGGCACATCAGCAATCATTGAGATCAGAATATCGGCAATTGCTAATGTATCATCTAAAACTTTCTGATAGTCTACAGCTTCTGCTTTATAATAATTAACTAATTGAAAATTATGATACTCCATCACTTCTTTTAGTTTTTCAGCAAAAGCTTGGCGATCGCGTAAATCACCAACACGGAGTCCACGACGAGCAACTTTATCTTCATAAGCAGGCCCAATACCACGCCCAGTTGTTCCAATAGCTTTACTGCCACGCGCTTTTTCACGAGCTTGATCTAACGCAATATGATAAGGCAAAATTAAAGGACATGATTCAGAAATAAGAAGCCTTTCTTTAACAGGAATGCCGCTATTTTCTAACTCTTTCATTTCTTTCATCAAAGCATCAGGGCATAGCACAACACCATTTGCAATAATGCTTATTACATCATTACGTAAAATTCCTGATGGAATTAAATGTAATACTGTTTTTTCACCATTAATCACTAATGTGTGACCAGCATTGTGCCCACCTTGATAACGAACAACATACTTTGCTTTTTCTGTGAGTAAATCAACAACTTTACCTTTGCCTTCATCACCCCATTGTGTACCTAACACAACAACATTATTACTCATAGATTATTTACTCATTTAATTATTAGATTTTAATTTCATATATTGCAAAAACTCACTGTCAGGGCTAATAACCATGACATCATTACCAGTAAAGCTTTGTTCATAAGCTTTCAAACTACGGATAAAACTAAAAAATTCTACATCATTACTAAAAGCATCAGCATAAATTTTAGCCGCATTAGCATCTCCTTCTCCACGAATAGCTTGAGATTGCCGTTCAGCTTCAGATAATATTTTTGTGACTTCCAGTGTCGCCTCTGCTTGTATTTCATTCGCTCTATTAACACCTTGATCGTATTGATTTTCTTTCATTTTTTCATAAATAGGTTTAGACACTTCTTGAGGAAAATCAATTTTTTTTATACGAATATCAACAATTTCAATACCAAAAGATTTTATACTTATTTTATTACTTTCAGAATCTTTTTCAGCCTCATTAACAATATTTTCTGCTGATTTATTTTCAACAGTTTCCTGAGTGGGAGCGTTTAATGCATTTTTAATACTCGCCAAAATAGAAGTATGAGAACCATTAAGAATATCAATAGTATCTAGTTTGCCAATTTCAGTCTTTAAACAACTATTTACTTGAGCAAACAATAAATTTTCAACACTATTATTTCCTGTAGTAATAGCTTCGTAGTATCGATTAAAATCAACAACTCTCCATTGTACAAAATAATTAACAACTAAATCTTTATTTTCACGAGTTATGAATTTTTGATCCAGAGCCGCGTTATTTGAATTATTAATAGTTCGGATCTTAGCATCAATAACTTTAACCTTATCCATTCCCGGAATTTTAAAATGCAATCCAGGATCAGATAATTTTATAATTTTATTAAATCGTAAAACAACACCACGAGTTCCTTCTTCGACAACATAAGCACTGGAAAAAAACAAACCAACTAAAATCAATATTATAGGAATCAATAATTTGCGCATATTTATCTCCTCATTTCCCTAAAAACCGTGGAGTCCGCGCAGTATTGCCGACATTAGAGTTATTCGTGCTGTTTTTAACCTCTTTAGGTGATTCCACTGTTGTCTGAGACTGATCTTTTACCGCTTCAGAAGAACTCGATGTATCTTTACTATTTTGGTTTGGTAAAGCCCCTAAATTAGAATTTTTTTCATTTTTATTTTTTAACAGTTGTTCTAATGGTAGAACCATTAAATTTCCACTTTTATCATTAACTATAATTTTGCTAGTTTTGGCTAATATCCTTTCCATCGTTTCAATATATAAATGTTCTTTTGTAAGTTCTGGTGCCACTTTATATTGTGGTAAGATTTTTTCAAAACGAGCCACATCACCAGCAGCTTCAAGTTCCACTTTTACTTTATATGCATTTGCATTAGCTAGCATAACAGCAGATTGAGTTTTTGCTTCTTCAATTTGTTTATTCTTTTTATTTATAGCTTCATTTATTTCATTTTTTTTATCTTTCTGAGCTTTCATAACATTACTAAAAGCTTCTTGTACTTCTTTAGAAGGACTAACTGTTTGAAAATTAATATCTACTATACCAATTCCCATATTATAATTACTGATAATATTAGTTAACTCATCTTTTATACGATTTACTAGTTCAGAACTACCATCTGTAAGGTCACTATTCACACCAGATCTATCAAATTCAGTATGCAAAGCACTATCCGCTGCTTGTTGTAGGCTATCTTTAACATTAGTGACATTAAATAAATATTTAATAGGATCGACAACGCTATATTCTACCTTCATACCAACAAAACCCAAATCATCACCGGTTGTTATCATAAAACCGTCTAGATTAAAATTATGCGTACTTTGTGTATCAACTTTATACACTTTATCAACTAAAGGTAGATTCCAATTTAATCCAGGCTGAATAATTTCGGGTTGAACTTTACCAAAGCGAGTAACCACACCACGTTCATTTTGATTGATAACATAAAAACCGCTCATACCCCAAATAATAACCAGTAAAACAACTACAGATACAATAATTCTAGTAGTATTCATCGGTAATTTAATCCCAGAGCCACCTCTATTATTACCAAAATTACCTTTTTTAAATAATTTCTTAACGTTATCAAATAAACCAGTAGACGAATTATTAGTTGGTTTTTTGTTATTATTATTACCCCATGGATCGTTATCTTGTCCGTTATTACCGGGCTGATTCCACGCCATATTTATATGCTCCATTTAACAATTAGTTGCTATTTTGTTTATCGATTAAGTATAACAGATCTGGCTCTTGTTTACAGAGACGATTCCATTCAATTAAAGGCATTCTCACATCTAAATGAAAACTACCATCATCATTAATAAATTCATGTTCTACCGCATTTAGCTGATAAAAACGACTTCTAAGCCTTGCCAAATGAGTTGGTAAGCTTAATTGACAAACTTGAATTTGTTTAGAAAGCCTTTCTTTTAATGCAATAAATAAAAGATCTAATCCTAAACCATTTTGCGCTGAAATCCAAACTCGAATTGGCATACCATGTTCATCTCGATCAATACTTGGTTGTTTACCTTCTATTAAATCAATTTTATTCATAACAAGTAATGTTGGAATTTCGTGAGCATCGATTTCAAGCAACACTTCATCAACGGCATGCATATTATCCAATAAATTAGGATCTGCTGCGTCAATGACATGTAGTAACAATGTTGCTTCTTGCGTTTCAAGTAATGTTGCTTTAAAAGCCGCAATAAGATCATGAGGTAAATGGCGAATAAAACCAACAGTATCAGCTAAAACAACTTCACCAACATCATCAACAATAACTCTTCGTAGCGTTGGATCAAGTGTAGCAAATAGCTGATTAGCAGCATACACATCTGCATTTGTTAATGCATTAAATAGTGTTGATTTACCAGCATTAGTATATCCAACTAAAGATACTGTTGATAAATCAGCTTTATTTCTTGATTGACGATTTTGATTACGCTGTTTTTCAACTTTAGCAAGTCTTGATAAAATTAACTGAATACGATGACGAATCAACCTTCTATCTGTTTCTAATTGAGTTTCACCGGGCCCACGTAAACCAATCCCACCTTTTTGTCGTTCTAAATGTGTCCAACCCCGAACTAAACGGGTAGAAAGATGCTGTAATTGCGCTAATTCAACTTGCAATTTACCTTCATGAGTTCTGGCGCGTTGCGCAAAAATATCAAGAATTAAGCCTGTTCTATCAACAACACGGCATTTACACAATTGTTCTAAGTTACGTTCTTGGGAGGGAGTTAAAGTATGGTTGACTAAAATAACAGAAGCATCAAGTTGCTTAACCTTTTCTGCTACCTCTTGCGCTTTACCTTCACCAATAAAATATTTGGTCTGAGGCGCTTTTCTTGAAGTTGTCACAATATCGAGAATATCTATTTGAGCAGAAGAAACTAAAACTTCAAACTCTTTAAGATCCTCGATATCGCTTTCTTGGGGGAAGAATACATGGACTAATAAGGCAGTTTCACCACCTTTATATCGTTCAAACAAGTAAATTCTCCACTAAAATATTAGCTTTCATCTTCCTCTTCAGATTGAGACACTAATAGTCCAGAAATAGGTCTAGATGGGACAACTGTTGAAATAGCGTGTTTATATACCATTTGGCTGACAGTATTTTTTAACAAAATAACAAACTGATCAAATGATTCAATTTGTCCTTGCAGCTTAATACCATTAACTAAATAAATTGACACTGGAATATGCTCTCGACGAAGCAAATTTAAATAAGGATCTTGTAATGACTGCCCTTTTGACATGAGTTTATCCTTTAAAATGATAATAATGTGATGGTAAAATAACTGTAATAAAAAATAAATATCTATTTAATTTTAAATATAAGATACTTGTTTAACGTGTACCAAAATAACACAAAAAACCCAGCTATTAAACCAGTCAGTTTAAATTTATGCAAAAATAACTAAAATTTTAATAAATTTACAAAATAATAGAAAATAAATACTAAAAAAACAAAAATAAATTTAAAGTCAGAAAACATGATCAAAGACGTTACTAATAATATTATTAGAATCTAACCATGTAACGGGTTGCTTCCAATTACGAAGCCACGTAATTTGTCTTTTAGCTAATTGTCTTGTGGCACAAATACCTTTAAAAACCATTTCGTCATAACTTGTATCACCATTTAAATATTCCCACATTTGACGATAACCAACACAACGAATAGAAGGCAAATTTAAATGCAAATCAGCTCGCTGCATGAGTACTTTAACTTCATTTTCAAATCCGTCATCAAGCATTTGTAAAAAACGTTGCTCAATACGCTCATGTAATTGAGATCTATCTTGCGGCATAATAGCAAATTGCATAATATCGTATGGTAATGCTTTACCACTTTCTCGTGTAAGTTCTGTTAGGCTTTTACCTGAAATCAAATATACCTCTAATGCTCGATTAAGACGTTGAGGATCATTAGGATGAATTCTTTCAGCAGAAACAGGATCCACTTTTTTTAATTCTTCATGAATCGCTTTCCACCCTAATTTATTAGCTTTATTCTCTATTTGCTCACGAATTTCACTATTAGCCGCAGGAAGAGGAGAAAGCCCTTCGATCAAAGCTTTAAAATAGAGCATGGTACCACCTACCAATAGAGGAATTCGCCCCTTTTCCAATGACTTTTCAATTTCCATCAATGCATCCTGCCGGAAATTTGCAGCTGAATAACTTTCTGCTGGATCACAAATATCAATCAATTTATGTGGATACTTTTTTTGTTCTTCTTTAGTTGGCTTAGCGGTACCAATATCCATACCACGATAAATTAAAGCTGAATCGACACTTATAATATCAACGGGATAACGATCATAAAGCATCATAGCAAATGCTGTTTTACCAGAGGCTGTTGGTCCCATTAGCGAAATAATTTTTGGTTTGTTCATGATAAAACTGATTGTGTTAAAAATTGTATATCAATCGGATATAAAAATGATTCTTGATGTAACAAATTAATATCCACTTGTTCTAACTGAGCAAGTAAATGAACTACGTTATCCACACTCCAATTTGCTGCATAATTATCATTATACTGGCTGGCTAACCAAGCTGAAATTTGAGTTGGTTCGAAAAATTCCTTTTCTGATGACAAAATAAAAGCGATTAAAGCAGGTAACACTTTTTGCCAATTGATAGAGCGTAATGTTTTAGGAACATTTTGCAAATATAGCTTTGCTTTATCAATATAAAAATCAAACCCTAAAGAATTTAATTGTGTTTGGTTAGTAATAAGAACTTGCTGCTCTTTATGATTAATTAAAATGGTTAATGGGATAAGCAATTTTTCAGATTCTTGTGACAATAACTTAATCTCGATAATTTTTTGTTGAGCAATAGGTAATTTCATTAGCATTAATTTTTGCTGATTATCTTCATATTTTTCAAGTAAAGCAACGTCAGGTTGGATAACCGTTAACACCCGACCAAATTGAACTAATTTTGATCTATCAATTTGATTCTTCAATGATTGTAATGATGTATTTCGTTTAGGAAATAATGCTTCAATCACCGCTTTTTGTGGTTCAGTGATTTTATCTTCTTCTACTACTGAAATTGGATTTTTGAACTCAATTTGTGTGACTCCTTGAAAAGGTTCAACATGGACTAACTGACCATACAACGCATTTTCTTTAATATAATTACTTGTTTTTTTCTTTGGCTCATTAATTACCTGATAGGGTTTATGAATCGTTTGTTGGTTAAAAATATTTTCACCTGCAGCTTGACGATTGGGCGTTATTGTTGGTTTTTCTTCTGTTACTGGTAGATTAGAATCAAGCGCCATAACAATCGCTTGATAAACAAAATCATGAACTAACCTAGCTTCATGAAAACGGACTTCATGTTTAGTTGGATGAACATTAACATCGACTTGCTTAGGATCAATTTTTAAAAAAATCACATAGCTCTGTTGCTCATTAGTTCGACTAACATAAGCTTGACGTAACGCATGATTCAGTAATTTATCTTTGATAACTCGACCATTTACATAAAAATATTGTAAATTACTTACTTCACTACTAGTAACCCAACCTTGAATAAGCAAATCATCATGCTGCCAGTCAAGTTTTATCGCTTTTTGCATAAAAGATCGTCCACAAACTAATTCAACCCTTTTTTCTAGAGAAGATAAACGATACTGTTTTATTAATTTACCATTATGTTGCAAATTAAAAGTTACATCAGGACGAGATAGCGCAATACGCCGAACAAATTCCTCGATATGCATAAATTCGGTTTTTTCTGTTTTTAAAAAACGACGCCTTGCAGGCGTATTATAAAACAGATCAAGCACTTCCACAGTAGATCCCACTGGGTGAGCCGCTGGTTTAATAATAGGCTTCATATCTCGACCTTCAGCATAAACTTGCCATGCCTCAGATTGTTCTAAAGTGCGTGATGTTAATGTCAATCTAGCAACCGAGCTAATACTCGCTAAAGCCTCACCACGGAAACCAAGACTAATAATCGCATCTAAATCATCTAATGAGCTAATTTTACTGGTTGCATGACGCGCAAGCGCTAAAGCTAATTCATCTTTCGCAATACCGCAGCCATTGTCACGAATACGAATTAATTTACAACCACCTTGCTCAAGCTCTATATCAATTTGAGTACTACCCGCATCAAGGCTATTTTCAACTAACTCTTTAATAACAGAAGCTGGACGTTCTACCACCTCACCAGCTGCAATTTGATTAGCTAATTGGGGTGAAAGAATATGAATTGTCATTAATGCTGCTCTCCAAATTTTGGATTTTGTTTAACATAATTTTTTATACCTTGATAAATAGCTTTAGCTATTTTATCTTGATGAGCATTACTACCAAGTAAAGTTTCTTCATTTTGATTAGAAATAAAGCCAACCTCAACTAAAATAGATGGGATATCTGGCGAACGTAATACGCCTAAACTTGCATGTTCAGGAACTGATTTATGTAATTTTATTGTTCCCTTCATCTCTTTTAATACTTGCTTTGCTAGCTCGTAACCCACTTGTTGAGAATAAGAAAACTGTAAATCTAATACCGCTTGACTCAAATGGGGATCATGATCATCACTAAGTGCATCACCTGCTCCACCAAGTAATTGTGACTGCTTTTCGTCTTGTTCAAGCCAACGACCAAGTTCAGTGTCAGCTCGCTTAGTTGATAATACCCAGATCGAGGCGCCTGTTGCATTCTGATTTGGCGCAGCATCAGCATGAACTGAAACTAACAAATTAGCTTTATTTTTTCTAGCGATTTCAGAACGTTGTGAAACAGAAATAAAATTATCACTGCTACGGGTTAATACCCCTTTAAAATTAGGATCTTTATTTAATAAATTAGTAATTTTTTTAGCAATAGAGAGGGTAACTGTTTTTTCATATAACTTATTTTTTCCTATTGCGCCGGAATCTTTTCCACCATGCCCCGCATCAACAGCAATTACAACTTTAGCTGCGTAGGCAGAACTACAAAGCAGCAATAAGATAAAAAAAGTGAGTAGTTTTTTCATTGTCTTTTTATTGTTTATTTCTATTGTAATAAATTAATAATCGCTTGACCTTTTTTGCTTATTGCCTGTATTGAAACGGTTCGTGCTAGCTCTAAATAAGCTAAATCAATTTCAAGATCTGCACTTGGCAAAATACCGTTAGCTTGCTGCGGCCACTCAATTAAACAAATTGCTCGTGAAGAAAAATATTCACGAATTCCCATAAACTCTAGTTCTTCTGGGTCACAAAGCCGGTACAAATCAAAATGATAAACTGAAAAATTATCAAATTGATACTGTTCTACTAATGTATAAGTAGGGCTTTTTACATTACCAACATGTCCTAATTGCTGTAAAAAACCACGACTAAACGTCGTTTTACCGGCACCAAGATCACCGATTAAATAGATAATAATTGTATCATCATGCTCAGATAAATAGTTTAAACACAGTTTGGCAAGTTTACTACCAAACAAAATAGTTTGTTGCTCATCGCTTAAAATAATTGGTTTCATGATGAATTCTTTGCTCAATAAATAGTTCTCATTATATACTAATAACCATCAAAGATGTACTAACCAAGATAAGCTTGGCTTTGTAAAAAACTTATCAGGAAATACTACGTTTTAGTATAAGAAGTGAAAATAATGCTACATACTATATCAACAACAAATCAATCAACCATAAATCCACAATTAATATCAGCTCAAGACGCCGTATTGTTCTGGCAAAATGGTGTTTTTCTAGCTCTAAAAAACAACTCATTATTGAATGATATTATGAACAAAACCGAGCATTGCTATATTATAAACAGCGATATAGAAGCTAGAGGACTAAAAAAAATGATTGATTCAAGACTTAAAGTTATTAATATACAACAAGTTGTTGAACTTACAGCTAACAATTATCCCCAAATAAACTGGGAATAACAATAGCGCTTAAAACTTATTATTATAACGATTTAAAAGCTAAATAATACCAATTTACAAAACCTACGACCTAGGGTTAATATAAATCACATTTATACTCAGCTCATATTCAAATTTAATGGCTAATTTATTAACTTTACCAGAAATCAATAATTGTTTAAAAAATGGCGAAGTAATTGCTTACCCTACTGAAGCCGTTTTTGGTTTAGGTTGTGATCCTGATTGTGAATTAGCCATATTAAAACTTTTACAACTAAAACACCGTTCAGTGGATAAAGGCTTGATTTTAATTGCTAGTCATTACCAACAACTGATTCCCTATATAGATGAATTAGCTATCACTAATGAACAAAAACAGTTAGCACTTACTAACTGGCCAGGACCTATTACTTGGATTTTTCCTAAAAATAAAAAAACCCCCTACTTTTTGACAGGTAAATTTGACTCAATTGCAGTGCGGGTCACCAGTCATCCCTTAGTTTGTAAACTATGCGATCTTTATGGCAAACCGATAGTTTCAACCAGTGCTAATCTTTCTAACCATGAACCTTGTAAAACAGCCATCGAAGTAGCCAAACAATTTGGCCAGAATTTTCCGATTTTAGAAGGCGAAACAGGCCATCGATCGCAACCATCCGAAATTAAAGACATAAAAACAGGGCGAATCATTCGACAAGGATAAAATTATGCAAAATTTATATATTGGTGTGATGTCAGGAACCAGCATGGATGGAATTGATATTGCTATAGTCAATATTATTGGAAAACATGTCACATCAATAGCTAGTAGTTGCTACCCAATACCCACTAACTTAAAGCAGCAATTATTAACATTATGTGAAAAAAAGCAAACCACATTACAAAATCTGGGTGAATTAGACTATCAGCTTGGTGGATTATTTGCTGATAGTATCAATCAATTTTTAAAAGACAATAAAATAGATAAACAACAAGTAAAAGCAATTGGTTGCCACGGGCAAACTATTTACCATGCACCAAACGGTGAAAATCCATTTACCTTACAAATTGGCGATGCCAATATTATCGCTGCAAAAACAGGAATCACCACCATTGCCGATTTTCGTCGAAAAGATATGGCATATGGAGGACAAGGAGCGCCACTGGTACCCGCTTTTCATAAAGCGGTACTACAAGATCCACAAATTAATCGTGTAGTATTAAATATAGGAGGAATTAGTAACATTTCAGTATTAATCCCTAACCATCCTACTATTGGTTACGATACAGGACCAGGGAACGTACTGCTTGATTGCTGGATAAGTCAAAATCTAAGTAAAAGTTATGATAAAGATGGACTGTGGGCAAAAACAGGAAAAGTTAACCAAGATTTATTAAATAAATTATTTGATGAAGATTATTTCAAAATACTAGCACCTAAAAGTACAGGGCGTGAGTTATTTAATTTAACTTGGTTACATAAAAAACTTACTCATAGCCAATTACCGCCTCAAGATATACAAGCAACATTAGTTGAATTTACGGCTTCATCTATTGAGCGTGAAATTAATAAATTAACTATTGAAAAACAATTACCTTGTCAGTTACTAGTTTGTGGTGGGGGAGCAAAAAACCCGATTATTATGCAAAGATTAACAGAATTACTACCAAACTGGCAGGTTATGGCAACAGATGAAATAGGAATAAATAGTAATGATATGGAAGCAATCGCCTTCGCTTGGCTCGCTTATTGTCGAACCAACAATATTCCATCAAATATTCCCGAAGTAACCGGAGCAAGCCAAGCTGTTTGTTTGGGGGTAGTTTATCAATAAAGATTTAATTTTTATACCTACATAAAAAATAGACCTTATTCTATTTAGGTAGTTTGACTAATAACCTTATCCTTTTCATCAAAGGATGATTTTTTCAATCACAACTTTACCATTAACATACTTTTTTCTATATTCAATTATTTTTTGATTATTATATCTATACAAAGTTATCTTGCTCATAATCCATTATAGATTCAACAAATCCATCTTCATTCCAACTAGTATAAGCAACAAATAACACCCCATCGATATAAATTTTTTACTAGTTAACTTCCCATTTTTTTATAAGAAAATTCTAAATCAACCCAAATTTTTGTAACGCTTTAGCAATGCCATCATTATCATTGGTATCTGCAACAAACTCAGCTTTCTCTTTTAATTCATCAACAGCATTCCCCATAGCAATAGGATGATCAACCGTTAAAAACATTTCAAAATCATTCATTCCATCACCAAAAGCATAAGTTGGTACATCATTAAACCCCTTATTTTGTAATAGTTTAGTAATACCATTACCTTTAGAACCACCATGATTAAAGACATCAACACAATAAGGCGTATTACGAATAAATGTTAATTCAGGAAACCTATCCCGATAATTTGACTCACCTTGTTCACATAACAATAACAGCATTTGGATTGGCTCTCTTAAATAGATTTCATCATCAATAAGAGGGACTTCTTGTTTTAAATAATTATAAAAGGTCTTAGTTGGCAGACTGTTTTCTGAAACTCGCATCTTTTGATAATTATAAAATGAAAGCGGTATATTCATTTCATGTTTAGAAAATTCATAAATTCTTGCAATAATATTTTTATCAATACTATTAGTATAAACCAATTCCTTTTCGTAAATAACTACTTGACCATTCATACCAATAATCGAGTTAATCTTAGTTTTTTCCATTAAATCAATAGTTTCACAAGGTGTTCTACCGGTTGCAATTATTGGTATAATGTTATTTTTTTTTAATTTTTTTATAGCCTCAAAAGAACTGGGTGATACATCAATGTTACTATTAAATAGTGTCCCATCTAAATCAAAAAAAACGATAGCTTCAGGTTTCTTAATCATATTACAAATCCAAAATATGTTTAATAAAAGGAATAGTTAACTTACGTTGTTGCGCAAGCGTAGCTACTTCAAACTTTTCCAACAAAGAAAACAGTGTACGCATATCACGATTAACACGCTTTAATAAAAATAGCCCAACTTCTGTTGATAATTCAAACCCACTTAGTTGTGCTCTTAATTGTAAAGCTTTAAGCTTATCATCATCGCTAAGTTCTTTTAATTGATAAACTTGTCCCCAAGATAATCTAGAAACTAAATCAGGTAATATAAAAGAAATTTGTTTAGGTGGTGCATTTGCAGTTATTAATAATTTGCTCACATTTTTTTCGGTCAACCGATTAAATAAATCAAAAATAGCCTCTTCCCAATATTTATGACCTGCTATTGCATCAATATCATCTAAACAAACTAAATCGTAATTATCTAGTCCCTGTAATATTTCAGGCACTAAGTGATAATGCTGTTTTAAAGGAATATAACTGGCTAACTTATGTTGACTTGATGCATGTAAAAGATGAGTCCGACCCGCAGCACTAGCCGACCATATATAAAAGACATTAAAACCCTCTTTACTTAGTAAAGTTTGTAATGAATCAAACAACAATCGATTATCACCTACATAAAAACTATCAAAAGTTTCATTATTAGGTAACAAAAAAGGCAAAGGCAGCTGCGAAAGAGTAATAAAATAACCTCGTTATAAAAATACAATTATGTTAAGTATAAATTTGCTTTTATAAAAATCAATAAGTTTTATAGAAAAGAAAAATATCCTACACTTTAAATTATTTAGCCCATACTTTATAAATTACACAAATATAATTTAATAATTTTAAACTTTTATAGAACCATTTTGAGCACATAATAAGATCATAAAATAGTAAACCACTCACCTAAGTATAAAATAAAACCAATAAAAGTTAAAAATTAAGCAAACAGATTTATTTTTTTGTGGATAACTCTGTGACAAAACGGGATCATAAGTTGTTATAAGCCTATTAACAACCTAAAACTAAAAATCAATTGTGAATAACAATAACACTTATCAACAGAATTAAAACAAAAAAGATCCGATCAATTAACACAATTAAGTGATCGTTAAGATCTAATAAAATAATAAAAAAATAGAGTTACCCACAAAAAGGATCCAACTTAATAATAATAAAAATAAAAAGATCATCTAAAAGATCTTATTTAAATTAAAGCGCGATCAAAATAGATCATTTGACGTAATCAAAAAGATGAGTAAAATTCCCTACGCTAAATAAACCAAATCACCCGATCTAAAATAGAGATCACCTGTACACAAAATAAATACGAGGCTTTTTATGTTTTATCCAGATCTTTTTGATGTCATCATCGTTGGTGCAGGCCATGCAGGAACAGAAGCAGCAATGGCATCAGCAAGAATGGGAAGAAAAACACTACTTTTAACCCACAATATCAATACATTAGGACAAATGTCTTGTAATCCTGCCATTGGTGGTATTGGCAAAGGTCACTTGGTTAAAGAAATTGACGCCATGGGTGGTTTAATGGCTCAGGCTATTGATCATGCTGGGATCCAATTTAGAATATTAAACAGCAGTAAAGGTCCTGCGGTTAGAGCTACACGAGCACAAGCAGATCGATCCCTCTATTGCAAAGCAATCAGAACAGCACTTGAAAATCAAGAAAACCTCATGTTATTTCAACAATCAGTTGAAGATGTAATCATTGAAAACGATCAGATCATCGGTGTAAAAACCCAAATGGGAGTATCATTTAAAGCAAAAACTGTAGTACTAACAACAGGTACTTTTTTAGACGGAAAGATCCACATAGGGCTTGATAATTATAGTGGTGGCAGAACAGGTGATCCTGCTTCGATAGGTTTATCAAAATCACTACATCAATATCCATTCAGAATGGGACGCTTAAAAACAGGTACCCCACCCCGTATTGATGCAAGAACGATTGATTTTTCAAAATTAGGCACACAATATGGCGACGATCCTGTACCTGTTTTCTCATTTTTAGGCAATTCAAGTGATCATCCAAAACAGATCCCTTGCTATATAACAAGTACAAACGAAAAAACACACGATATAATCAGATCTAATTTAGATCGTAGCCCAATGTATACAGGGATCATTGAAGGTGTAGGGCCAAGATATTGCCCATCGATCGAAGATAAGATCATGCGTTTTGCTGATCGAAATTCACATCAGATCTATTTAGAGCCGGAAGGATTAGATAGCAATGAAATCTATCCAAATGGGATCTCAACAAGTCTACCTTTTGACACTCAGCTTGCTTTTGTTCGTAGCATGAAAGGGCTTGAAAATGCAAATATCGTCAGACCAGGTTACGCGATCGAGTACGATTATTTTGATCCAAGAGATCTTAAGCCAACACTTGAAAGTAAAGTGATCAAAGGTTTATTTTTAGCTGGACAAATTAATGGCACAACAGGCTATGAAGAAGCAGCCGCTCAAGGCATGCTAGCAGGTTTAAATGCAGCTCGTTTTGCATATGATCAAGATCAATGGCATCCAACACGGGATCAAGCTTACTTAGGTGTACTAGTAGATGATCTTTGTACACTTGGTACTAACGAACCATATCGTATGTTTACTTCTCGTGCTGAATATCGTTTAATGTTACGTGAAGATAATGCAGACATTCGTTTAACAGAAATTGGCCGTAACCTTGGCATGGTAGATGATTATCGCTGGCAACGTTTTAATGAAAAATTCGAAGCCATTGAACAAGAAAGAGCACGTCTGCGTGATATATGGGTTCATCCTCATATAGAAACAATTGACGAAGTCAACGCAGTATTAAGTGCTAATTTAACCAAAGAAGCCAATGGTGAAGAGCTACTTAAACGGCCTGAAATGAATTACCAAACCTTAAAATCACTTTCGCTATTTGCACCTGGATTAACTGATGCACAGGCTGCTGAACAAGTTGAAATTCAAGTTAAATATGATGGTTACATTAAACTGCAAATTGAAGAAATTGAACGCCAAAAACGCAACGAAGAAACACTAATTCCTGCACATATTGATTATGCTGAAATATCAGGATTATCAAACGAAGTGGTTGCTAAATTAAAGCAACACAAACCGGTTTCTATAGGGCAAGCTTCACGCATATCAGGAATAACGCCTGCGGCTATTTCAATGTTATTAGTTTATTTAAAAAAGAAGAATTATGTTAAAAAAGAAACTCACTAACCTAATTGATCAAACGGATCTTTTGATTACTGGATCACAAATAGATCAATTGATCCATTACGTTGAAATGCTCAATAAATGGAATAAGGCTTACAACTTAACCGCTGTACGTGATCCTAATGAAATGCTAGTCAAACACATTATGGATAGTTTAATGGTATCACCTTATTTAACAGGAAACACCTTTATTGATGTTGGTACTGGCCCTGGATTACCGGGAGTTCCACTGGCAATTATTAATCCAGATAAACAATTTGATCTAGTTGATAGCTTAGGTAAACGTATTCGTTTTTTAAAGCAAGTTCAGTTTGAACTTAAATTAACAAATATCACTCCAATACAAAGCCGAATAGAAGATTATCACGATAAAAAGTTTGATGGTGTTATTAGCCGAGCTTTTGCTTCTTTGCAAGATATGCTTAATTGGTGTAAACATTTACCGGATCAAAAAGGAGCTTTCTATGCTTTAAAAGGAAGTGAGATCGATTCAATTCCAGCAGGTTTTATGCTTAAACAACATATTAAATTAACGATTCCGGGATTAGATGCAGAAAGGTGTTTAATTATTATTCAATAATTTCATATTAAAAAATTTAGTTAACTTTAAGTATCTTTATAAAATTACTTTTTACGCTTTTTAATATAATCCTTGACTCCATCAAAGATCGCCTTTGATACTTGATTTTGGAAAGCAGCCGTTTTTAGTTTTTTCTCTTCTGCTGTATTACTAATAAAAGCCGTTTCGACTAAAATAGAAGGGATATCAGGTGCTTTTAGTACAGCAAAGCCTGCTTTTTCAAGAAAAGGCTTATGTAGCTTATTAACTTTTTTCATTCTATTTAAAATAGCATTACCAAGTAACACTCCATTACTTAGCGTTGTTTTTTGAACCAAATCTAAAATAGTATTATCCAAATACTTATCACCACTGCGGCTAACACCTCCTATTTGATCGGCTTCATTTTGTGTTTGCGCTAAATAACTGGCTGCCGAACTACTTGCTCCACCAGTAGATAATGCAAAAACAGATGAACCACCAACTGAACGATTAGCAAAAGCATCTGCATGAATAGAAATGAATAGATCTGCACGGAGTGAACGGGCTTTAGCAACACGTACTTTTAATGGAATAAATACATCTTCATTACGTGTCATATAGACTTTTATATTCGGTTCTTTTTTTAGTAAATTATAAGTACGACGTGCAATTTGTAAAACAATATCTTTTTCACGCGTTTTATTGTAGCCAATAGCACCAGGATCTTCGCCACCATGCCCTGGATCTAGTACCACAATAATCGGAGCATTTTTATTTTTATTAGTTGGTGATTTTATCTCAGATTGTTTTTTATTGAGCTCTCCTTTTTTATATTCTTCTAAAAGTGCAAGTAAAGGATCATCATTTTTGCTTGAAGCGGGTTTAGAAGGATAAAGATCCATCACTAAACGATGCTTAAATTTAGCTATCGGAGATAAGGCAAAAGTATTAGGTTTAACATCCTGTTTTAATTCGATCAAAATTCTAACTATTTTTTGATCGCGTTGAACAACGCGTATCGATTTTATATAAGGATCATGCTTTAATACTTTTGAAGAAATATTTTTTAAGATTGGATTTAAACTAATATTGTTTATATCAATTGCGATCCTATTAGGATTACTCAATAAAAATTGTTTGTATTTTAAGCTGATATTTGATTCTAAAGTGATCCTTGTATAGGTTGATGAAGGCCACACACGCACAGCAACAACTTGTGCCATTGCTGCTGCAAAGCCTATACGAGTAACAGATAATAAACAAGTCGCAATAATACCTTTAACTAATAGGCGCTTTGTAGGACTAAATGTCTTTGTCATATATTAAACACTTTATTTGTTATCGTAATTTGCCGCGGATAATAGCATAAAATAAAAATAGATAAAAAAGAATGATTATCATAATTGATTATTTTTGATAAATAAATAAACCTTTTTAATCTCTTTATTCTTTTTTTATCGCCAAAGAAGAATATTAAATTAACTCGTTTTATATTTAATATTTTTAATAACAACTTATTTAATCCACTTATTACCTTTTATTCAAAGTTATAAAAACAAGCTTTACTTTATATTGTCATTTTTTAATTTATTATAGACCCTACAATAACAAAAGATTACAATATGGCACGCTAAAATCGCGGATTTAAACCCGTTTTCATTTTAACAATTAATATAGCTGAGTTATTGATGAGCAAAAAATTACATATCAAAACTTGGGGCTGCCAAATGAACGAATATGATTCGACAAAAATGGCCGATCTCCTTGAATCTACTCACGGATTAACCTTAACGGATAATGCTGAAGAAGCCGATATCTTATTACTTAACACTTGTTCTATTCGGGAAAAAGCTCAAGAAAAAGTCTTCCACCAGTTAGGTCGTTGGAAAAACTTAAAACAGCATAATCCAAATATCATTATTGGTGTCGGGGGTTGTGTGGCATCTCAAGAAGGTGCGCATATTCGCAAACGTGCCCCATTTGTAGATATTATTTTTGGACCACAAACATTCCACCGCTTACCAGAAATGATAGAACAAATAAAAAGTGGTAACGGCAATCATGTGGTTGATGTCAGCTTTCCTGAAATAGAAAAATTCGATCGATTACCTGAACCGCGTAGCGAAGGTCCAACAGCATTTGTTTCAATTATGGAAGGATGCAATAAATATTGTACTTATTGCGTTGTCCCTTATACTCGAGGGGAAGAAGTTAGCAGACCTTGTGATGATGTAATTTATGAAATAGCACAACTTGCTGAACAAGGTGTGCGAGAAGTAAATTTACTTGGGCAAAATGTTAATGCTTATCGTGGACCAACATTTGATGGTGATATTTGTTCATTTGCTGAGTTATTACGTTTAGTTGCGGCTATTGACGGGATTGATCGCATTCGTTTTACTACCAGTCACCCAATTGAATTTACCGATGATATTATTGATGTTTATCGTGATACGCCTGAACTGGTGAGTTTTTTACATTTACCGGTACAAAGTGGATCAGATCGCATATTAAACCTAATGAAACGAACGCATACAGCGCTTGAATATAAATCAATTATTCGCAAACTACGTAAAGTTCGACCAGATATTCAAATTAGCTCTGACTTTATTGTTGGATTCCCTGGGGAAACACAAGAAGACTTTGAACAAACTATGAAGCTTATTGCCGATGTAAATTTTGATTTAAGCTATAGCTTTGTCTATTCAGCTCGCCCAGGTACACCTGCTGCTGAAATGGAAGATAACGTATCAGAAGAAGAGAAAAAACAACGTTTATACATTCTTCAAGAACGAATCAATCAACAAGCCATGCAATTTAGTCGCCGAATGTTAAATACTGTACAACGCATTTTAGTTGAAGGTCCTTCTAAAAAAGACCTAATGGAATTAACAGGCCGAACTGAAAATAATCGAATTGTTAACTTTGAAGGCAATCCTGATATGATTGGTAGATTTGTTGATGTTGAAATAACTGATGTTTATCCAAATTCATTGCGTGGTAAAGTTATTCGTACCGAAGATGAAATGGATTTGCGGGTAAATGAATCACCAATGTCAGTGATATCGCGAACTCGAAAAGAAAACGATTTAGGTGTTGGTATTTATCAACCATAAAAAGAGAACCATTTAACTAGTTTTTATAATAAAAATTAAAAAGTTATTAAATAAAAGGATAGGAAAGAAAATGTTTATTATTTTTGGAACTCGTGGAAGGGAAGTCAACGAACATAGTGGGCAATTTAATTGCCCAAATTGCTGTTCGCAACAAAATATCACTACTGATGAAAAACAGCAAAAATACACACAAATAAAAATGGCAAAATATTTTACGTTGTTTTTTATTCCTATTTTTAGTTTTGAAACATTAGGTCGTTATATCAAGTGTAATGAATGTAATAATGACTATAACGAAAAGGTACTTGAATATGTACCACCAACATTTGAAGAACAAGTTGCATCATATGTTGAGCAAGAGTTAAAAAGCGGAACGCCTATTTCAATGTTAGTCAATAAATTAAAATCGCAAGGATTTGATGGAAGTCAATCAATAAGAGCTGTTGACAATGTTGTTAACGGAAACATCGTATCTTGCCATCAGTGCAATATGGACTTTTTAAAAGGTGTTGAAAAGTGTTCTTTGTGTGAAGGACGCATTAGTGATTAATATTAAAATTAGAGGACTTATCTTTGAATATTACGACAAATGAAACCATGCTAGAACCTGCTGATAATCAGCGTCTTAATAGTCTTTGTGGTCCTTATAATGACAATATTAAACAGCTAGAGCGCAGACTTGGTATTGAAATTAATCACCGAGGTAATTTATTTACAATAACAGGTGACAGTATCTGCGTTCAAGCAACTATTGATATTTTACAATCTCTTTATCAACATACCCAAATCAAAGATAAAGTTATTGATATTGAGCCTGAACAAATACATCTAGCAATAAAAGAGTCAGGTGCTTTACAAAAAGCAAGTGAACACTTACCTGCTTATATTGATCATCAAGGCGGAAAGCTAGTGATGATAAAAACCAAACGGGGTATTATCAAACCCCGAACGGCTAATCAAGCTCAATATATTGCTCATGTTTTAGATTATGACATCTCGTTCGGTATAGGGCCAGCAGGAACAGGTAAAACCTATTTAGCTGTGGCGGCAGCAGTAGATGCACTTGAAAAACAGCAAATTCGCCGCATTGTACTAACCCGACCCGCTGTCGAGGCTGGTGAAAAGTTAGGCTTTTTACCAGGTGATTTAAGTCAAAAAGTGGATCCTTACTTACGTCCACTTTACGATGCTTTATTTGAAATGCTTGGCTTTGAAAAAGTTGAAAAACTGATTGAAAAAAGCGTGATTGAAGTCGCACCACTAGCTTATATGCGTGGGCGTACGCTTAATGACGCCTTTATTATTCTTGATGAAAGCCAAAACACCACAATTGAACAAATGAAAATGTTTTTAACCCGTATCGGCTTTAATTCTAAAGCGGTAATTACTGGTGATATTACTCAAATAGATTTACCACGTCATCAAAAATCGGGCTTACGCCATGCCATTGAGGTACTAAGTAAAGTTGATGAAATCAGCTTTAATTTTTTCAATAGCGAAGATGTGGTACGCCATCCAGTGGTTGCCAAAATTGTTAATGCTTATGATAAATGGGAAGAACAGCAACATAAACCACAAACAGAAAAAAACATTTAGAGGAGTATTGTTATCCCTATTTCAAGCAAAAAAAGGAAAACAAACATTCGAGATCACTCAGCAGAAGCAAATTTATTTTTTCGTAGAGCGTTGTTTTCATTTATTGTCATTATCATTTTAATTATTGTTTTGCTTGTTAACCTTGCTGGATTGCAGATTGTAAATTACGGTTATTACAGCACCAAATCTAATGATAATCGCATTGAAATTATACCTATTCCACCTAATCGCGGCATGATTTATGACCGTAATGGCGCCCCATTAGCCATTAACAATATCACATACCAATTAAACATCATTCCTGATAAGGTAAAAAACCTGAATGAACAATTTAATGAATTAAAAAAAATTGTTGATTTAACTGACGAAGATATCGAAAATTTCCAAAAAGAGCGCCGAAATTATAAAGCGCACAGACCTGTCCCATTAAAAAATAACTTAACTCAAGAACAGATTGCGCGTTTTGTTGTTGATCAACACCGCTTTCCATATGTATCCATTATGGATATACAGCATCGTTATTATCCTTATGGGGCATCACTAACCCATATTCTTGGATATATTTCTAAAATTAACAGCCAAGATAAACAACGTCTAGAAGATGAAAATAAAACCAGTGATTATGTAGCTACTTTTAATATTGGTAAAATGGGTATCGAAAAATACTACGAAGATGTATTACACGGAACCCCGGGTTATGAAAAAGTTGAAGTTAACAGCCGCGGACGTATTGTTCGTCAACTAAATAAAAATCCCCCCCAAGCGGGCGAAGATATCTATTTATCTATCAACCTTAAATTGCAACTATATATTGAACAATTACTAGCTGGACGTAAAGCAGCTGTGGTGGCAATTGACCCTAATAATGGTGAAATATTAGCTTTAGTTTCAAGCCCAAGTTATGATTCCAACCCGTTTGTGGGTGGGATATCAAGCACTAAATATAGTGAATTACTCAAAGACCCAAGTAAACCGCTTTTTAATCGAGCTTTACTCGGTGCTTATCCACCGGCCTCGACTGTTAAGCCGTTTATTTCTATTGCGGCATTAAGTGAAGGTGTAGTGACCCCAAAAAGCGTAGTTAACGATCCTGGTTGGTGGCAATTACCGGGTACAGAACGACGTTATCGAGATTGGCTTAAATGGGGACATGGTCGTGTTGATGTATTAAAAGCCATTGAGGAATCGGTTGATACCTACTTTTACCAAGTTGCTTATGACATGGGCATTGATCGCTTAAACTTATGGATGAGTAAATTTGGTTATGGTGAGCGAACAGGCGTAGATATTTCCCAAAACGAAGAAACACGAGCGGTAATGCCTAGTCGTGAGTGGAAAATCAAACGGCATAAAAAGTCTTGGTTACAAGGTGATACTATACCTGTTGGCATAGGACAAGGTTATTGGACAGCAACCCCAATACAAATGGCCAAAGCACTAACAACTTTGATCAATAACGGCAAAACCTATACACCACACTTTTTATTATATAAAAAGAGCGATATTTTAAATTCTAATGAACAGCAACCTCAAGTTGATTCAAATAATTATATCGAAGCAACTAGCCTAGTTGATGTTAACCCAGCTTATTGGTCGCTTGTTAAAGAAGGTATGCACCGAGTTATGTTTGGTGCACGAGGAACAGCACGCAAAATTTATGCTGATGCAAAATATCAAGCAGCGGGCAAATCGGGTACTGCACAGGTTTATGGCTTAAAGCAAGACGAAATCTATAACGCCCATAAAATACCTGAACATTTACGCGATCATGCATTATTTATTGCGTATGCGCCTTATGATAAACCAAAAATAGCCTTAGCCATTGTTTTAGAAAACGGCGGGGGTGGTAGCTCGAACGGTGGTGCGGTAGCACGTAAAATATTGGATTTTTACCTTTTAGGCAACAATTCTACCGAGCTCAACCAACCGTCAACCAATACAGAAACAGAGGACTAATAATGAATAATATTAAAAAGAGTTTTTGGCAAAAAATACATATTGATCCCCTGTTCTTTTTATTTATAACGTTATTACTGGGTTATAGCCTTTATATTCTTTGGAGTGCAACAGGACAAAGTATCGACATGATACAAAAGCGAGCAATACAAATATTACTTGGTTTTGCTGCTATGATTATATTGGCGCAATTTTCGCCCAGAACTTATGAAAAATGGGCGCCATATCTCTATGTGGTTTGTATTTTAATCTTATTACTGGTAGATATTTTTGGTTATACCAGTAAAGGAGCCCAACGTTGGTTAGATTTAGGTGTATTGCGATTTCAACCCTCTGAAATTGCCAAAATTGCTGTACCATTAATGGTTGCTAAATTCATTCACCGTGATGGATGTCCACCACCATTAAAAACCACGTTACAAACACTTGCTATCATTGGGGTACCCACATTACTGGTGGCTATGCAACCCGATTTAGGGACTGCTATATTGATAGCCATGTCAGGCATTTTTATTATCTTTTTAGCAGGTATGAACTGGCGCTATATTCTTATTGCACTTGTTTTAATTGCTGTTTTTTTACCGATTATGTGGTTTTGTTTAATGCATGATTATCAGCAAAAACGTGTACTTATGCTCATCAACCCTGAACTTGACCCAAGTGGGGCTGGTTACCATATTATTCAATCAAAAATAGCAATAGGATCGGGCGGTATATGGGGCAAAGGATGGCTTGAAGGCACACAATCGCAACTTGAATTTTTACCTGAACGGCATACCGACTTTATTTTTTCAGTTATTGCTGAAGAGTTTGGTTTTATTGGCTCCATCATCTTACTGATCTTATTTTTATGCCTAATTGTGCGAGGGCTATTTATTGCAGCACAGGCGCAAACCACCTTTGGACGGATCCTTTCTGGTGGACTTATTTTAGTATTTTTTATTTATGTGTTCATTAATATTGGTATGGTCAGTGGAATCTTGCCTGTTGTTGGTGTACCATTACCACTAATAAGTTATGGCGGCTCATCCTTAGTTGTATTAATGGCAAGTTTTGGCATTATGATGTCTATTCATACTCATCGATACATGTTATCTAAAAATATTTAACGGAATTTAAATAAATGAAAAAGAAATTTAAATTATCTTTTACGTTCTTAGCGCTTGCAATTTGTTCATCGGCATCGGCTGAAATGGCATTTCCTATTCCTGCTATTCCGCAATTAGACGCGGAAGCTTACATTCTAATCGATGCAAAATCAGGCGAAATTTTAGCGCAATATAATGCCGAACAGCAACGCGATCCCGCAAGCTTAACTAAAATGATGACCAGCTATGTGATTGGGCAAGCATTACAATCAGGCCGCATAAAAAATGATGATATGGTTGTTGTCAGTAAAGATGCTTGGGCAACGGGTAACCCAATATTAAAAGGCTCATCACTAATGTTTTTAGAAGTCGGTAAAACGGTTTCTGTTTCTGATCTAAACAAAGGTATCATTATTCAATCAGGTAATGATGCTTGTATTGCTATGGCTGAACATGTAGCAGGTAGCCAAGGTGCATTTGTTAACTTAATGAATGATTATGCAAAAAAAATTGGACTAAACCATACGCATTTTGAAACTGTACACGGACTTGATGCACCAGGACAATACACCACAGCCAAAGATATGGCATATTTAGGTCAAGCACTAATTCGTGACCTACCTGAAGAATATTCTATTTATAAAGAAAAAGAATTTACCTACACGCTGTCCAAACCACAATTAAACCGAAACGGATTACTTTGGGACACCACATTAAACGTTGACGGAATAAAAACAGGTCACACCAATGCTGCAGGCTACAACTTAGTTGCCTCGGCGGTAGAAGGCAACACCCGCTTAATTTCAGCGGTACTGGGCGGACGCACATTTAAAGGTCGCGAAGCAGAAAGTAAAAAGCTATTAGTCTGGGGGTTTCGATTTTTTGAAACCGCAAATCCCGTAAAAGCAGGTAGCCCAGTTGCTACCGAATCAATTTGGTATGGTGATCAAAACAAAATCCAACTTGGTGCTGTTAATGGCGCATTTATTACTGTACCAAAAGGACGAGCTGCCGATGTACAAATTGAATATAAAATTGATGATTACATCTATGCCCCAATCGCCAAAGGCAATGCTGTAGGTAAAATGCAATTTTTACTAGACGGTAAGGTCATTAACGAACAACCACTTGTTGCTTTACAGGATATTAAAAAAACAGGATTCTTTGGCGGAATATGGGATTGGATCTGCCTACAGTGCCATAAGTTTTTCAACTAATAAGTTATTCAACTAATTGTTATAAGCGTTCTGTAAGAGCTTACTTACAGAACAGCTTTAGCAATCACCAAAAAACAGTCAGGAAAGCTATTGATTTTATTAAAGTTTTTATTTTACTGTTTTTTCAGGAAAACATATCTTACTCGTTTGCTTTTGATGCCTAATTAGACAAAGCTTATCATTACGGTCTATAAAGCAAGCTGCCGTCACCTTCCTAGATTGATAAAAATTGATACTCT
>NZ_WTEY01000001.1 GCF_009795805.1 Gilliamella sp. Pra-s52 | reverse complement strand
CATTTTTTTCATAATTAAATCCCCTTTTCTTTTATCATAGAGAATTTTCTACTTTTTTGCTGTACTATTTTAGGGGATAGTTACACGTTCAATTTCTTAAAATCTTCCTTTACCATTTCATCACTACCTGGCCATTTAACAGGAATATTAAATTCGATAACTACAGGCTATTTGTGGTTAGTTATAACAGTTATTGATCAAGATACCTATACATGTGCCGCCCTAATGACATTACTGGTAATGGGGTAACTTTGGTCGTTAGTTATTTCTCTGAAATTAATTCAGCTACTAAATGTGATTTCAATATAATGATAAGATATAATGCATTGGGTTCAGGCACTACAGCTAAAAATAGTACTGCGGTTGGTGCAAGCGCATTAAATCATGCCGGAAATATGATAATACAGCTATAGGTTTTCGTGCATTGGCATTTCTAGTAGAGAGTGAAAATCAGGTAAGGAATACAGCTGTTGGAGTTTATGATAGATGGTTCTGAATGTTCAAATATTTATAATTCAACAGCTGTTGGATATCAATCGTATGTGTCTGGTAGTTCTCAAATTCAATTGGATAATTCATTCACAACTCCATATGCGTACCAACCGTTACAGTTACGCTCTGATATTAGAAATAAGACTGATATTCGAGATTCTGATCTGGGTATTGATTTTATTTTAGGTCTACGTCCTGTTCGTGGCAAATGGAACATGCGTGAAGATTATTTTGATGAACATACAATTCAAGTAGGGATAGATGAAAATGACCAAGTTTGCCAGCAGAGACCGACAAAAATTTGCAAATCAGCTTGATATATTACTTAATCAAATATACAAAAAAATTTAACTATTTTATTACACAATTTTTTAAAAATTGACAAAACTAAAGTTTTAAAAATAGTTCTCTGCTTTTAAAAGGTTTTGTGCCAACATAAGGTTTCAACGCCATTCGGGTAAAACGCTTAGCGGCTTTTAGTGTATCTTCATTATTAAATTGACGTTTTCCTAAAGCCAGAACTTGTTCACCGGTAAAACTAGTACTATTTTGTAATAAGCTACTCATAAAACCTTTTTCAAATTGATATTGATAATGCATAGATTCAAAAACATCATCACCAGTCACATAACAATGAAAAAAATCAACATGATAACCTAAGTTTTCTAACAATGATAATTCAAATGCACGCAATACATTTTCTGCAGGTATTTGTTGAGCTAATTGCTGTAAACTTTTTAAATAGTCATCAAAAAGAGTAGGAATTTCAGTTTCCGCAACTAAAACTCGATGTAATAACTCATTTAAATAAAATGCACTATATAAGAAAATAGAAAACAACGGCAACGCAAGAGATATAGCTTCAACTTTCCTCAACGTTTTGATGTTTCCTTGCCCTGAATATTGAACAATTAATGGCGTAAAAGGTTGCAGTATCCCTTTCAATGAAGAACTTTTACGTCTAGCACCTTTTGCCAAAACAGTGACTTTACCTATATTTTCAACAAACAGATCGGCTAATAAACTACTTTCTGTATAAGAACGAGTATGTAGTATAAATGCTCTTTGCCAATTTTCCATTCATAATGCCTTTTTGTAAATATCCCAAACTTAGTACACAACTCACGTAGAAAATTAAGCTGCTTGTTTTAGTGTTTTATACTCAATCGGTGTCATGTTATTTAATGCCTCATGCGGTCTTTCGGTGTTATAAATCGTTAACCATTCTTCGGTTATTCTCCTTACCTGTTCCAGATTATTAAAAAGATATAAATCCAATACCTCTGTACGGTACGAACGGTTAAATCCTTCAATATAGCCATTTTGATAAGGGCTACCGGGCTGGATATAATCAATGGCTATATCATGTGATTTAGCCCAGTTTATAAAGGTTTTTCCTGTAAATTCTGGCCCATTATCGACCCGTATTTTTAATGGATACCCATGATATTCGGCCAGTTTATCTAAGTAACGGGTAATCCTTCCTGCTGGTAAGCTTACTGCAATATCAATCCCTAACGCCTCACGATTAAAGTCATCGATGACATTGAGTGTCCTAAAGCGACGTTGATTACGGCTGCTGTCACTCATAAAATCCATTGACCAACATTCACCTTGTTTATTGGGGACTAATAGTCTTTCCAGGCATCGTGGAGGAGTGCGTTTTTTACGCTTTACCCTGAGATTAAGCTTTAATTCACAATACATCCGATATACCCGTTTATGATTCCATTTATAGCCGAGCTTTCTGATACGATTAAAGCATTTAGGAAAGCCCCAGCTTAAATGCCGGTCTGTGATAGCATTCAACACCGAAACAATCACCGAATCATCCTGTAACTTAGGTTTATAATAGTAAGCACAACGGCTTAAGCCAACAATGGCACAACTCATAGCAATAGTAACTAAATAATTTTGTTGTAGTTGTTGTGCCCACATTTTACGTGCCTTTGTGGGCACTAAAGCTTTTTTATGATTTCTTCCTGAAGCTGGGATTTTAAGCTCAGTTCGGCAAACATCTGCTTAAGCTTGCGGTTTTCAGCCTCCAGCTCCTTTAAGCGTTTGATATCCGAAGTTTCCATTCCGCCATATTTTTCTCGCCATTTATAGAAAGTTGAATTACCCATGCCCTATTTACGGCACAGTTCTTTAACCGGAATACCCGCTTCAGCTTCTTTTAAAATAGCGACGATTTGATGTTCAGTCATTTTTTTCATAATTAAATCCCCTTTTCTTTTATCATAGAGAATTTTCTACTTTTTTGCTGTGCTCTTTTAGGAGATAGTTACAGCTCAACATAACTTATCTCTATAATGTAATAGCATATTTTCCCATTTGGAGTGACGACAGTTATTTCATCATCAACTTTATGTCCAATTAAGGCTCTGGCGACAGGGCTATTTATTGATATCCAATTTTTTTTAGGATCAAACTCGTCTGCACCAACAATACGGTAAGTATATGAATTACCAGATTCATCTTCTAATTTAATCCAAGCACCAAAAAATACTTTTCCCTCTTGTCTTGGATCGGGATCGACAATTATTAATGATTCTAATCGTTTAGTTAGAAAGCGTACTCGTCTATCGATTTCTCGTAATCGGCGTTTACCATAAATATATTCGGCATTTTCACTGCGGTCTCCTAAAGCTGCGGCATCTGATACAGCTTGGGTAACTTTAGGTCTTTCTTATTTCCATAAATATTTTAGTTCACGATCGAGAGCCAAGTATCCTTCTCTTGTTATGTAATTTGCTTTTTGCATATTTTAAAACCTATAACATAGTTTGTTTTTTGTGAGAATAAAACATAGTTGCTCAGAATAAAAACATATTAATTTTTTTATTATTTCCTCTTAAACTCTGTTTTAAATGTTAAACCAAAGCGATTTCATTTTTTTTCTATTTTATTGTTATTTTTCTGTGGTTTTACGGGGCTGTATTGTATATATTATACGTATAATATAAATAAATTCGATTTTTTATTTATAAATAACAGGATAAAAAAGTTATTATTGTTTTAACTATTAACAGGAATAAATATGACTAAATGGCATTGGGTATCTTTTTGTATGGCTTGCTTTGTAGGTTTTTCTTCAGCAGAATCTTTTGCTTTATCTGCTATAACGGCAAAAGTTATTCAAGGAAATAGCCCTCGTTTTGTGTCTGAAATAGAAAATGATATTGAATCTAATAAAGAATTTAAGTATTTTGGTGTTTCTTATGATGGAAGATCTTATTTTAGTACAGCAGAGTTAAATAATGTTTTAGGTACTACTAGTATTGCATCTAAAACACCAGCAGATTTAAATTTATCAGCTGTTTTTGAACAACCAAGAGCTAATGAAGTAATTGATGTTGATGGCGATGGTGATATTATTTTATCAGCGGATTCGGCTAATCCTTTAACATTAGCATGGTATTATGAGGATGCAAATAATAACGAAGTTAAGCTAACCCCCGCTCAAACATCCACAGTATTTAGTGCATTATTAAGTAGTGGTATTTATCCATATGTCAAAGTAAGTGGTCCGGTTACTTTAAATACACGGTATGGTATTCCTGATTCTCAATCTTACCCGGATAATAATATTGCGATAAGTAAAACACCTTATCGAAATTTTAATATTGCAATAGACGGGGAAGCGATTAAATATGCTAGTCCCAATATGCATTTTTCAGATCATGACTATTCATATCGGGACAAAACAATTTTTGACTACACGCCAGCAACACTGAATGGTTTTGTGGCACAAAATGATTATTTACGTAATTTTCCATCAACAGGTGCAAATAACCTTTATTTTTATCTCGTCACGGATGGAATAGATAATTCTCTTAATACAACAAATTGGACAGTCAGAACATCTAATATTGATGATAGTTCGCCAAGTGCAATTACAGCAACTGTAACAAAATCAACTGCTCCAGGAACAACAGGATTTAAAGCTTATAATAATAAAAATATGGTGCTTGTCACTTTGAAGGGACCGGATTCATCAGCTAAAACTCGAACTCAAGCTACAGCCCCAACCGCGAACCTTCCTGTTGATATTGAATTGACTGTAACCACCAAACAAAAAGTTAAACTATCTTATAAATTTAGAATAAATAAGTGGTTTGTAAATAGAGGGAGTATCGTGGCTGCACTTAGAGAACAACGAGAATGGTGTGATAAGTTGGGCGATTATAAACTCGCAGAAGCGAGAGATTTAAGTAATGCTCGATTGCTTAATTTTATTGAAAGTGGTAGAAATACTTTTAACTTCTATAAACGGTATGTTGGAGAAGGTTTTTTATCTGAATGGGGTCCATTAACTCATTATTCAGGTGCTAAGTTTTATAATGCGACTTATGCATGGTCTAATACTGTTGTACCATCTAATGGTGATAATTTTATTTATGTTAATATGAATGATGGGGCATTACATCATATTCTGACTCATCAAAATCTTTTGCACTACGCAATATGTGTAACTGAATAAACAGAACATTTAGTTTTATAAGTAGTTCCATAAAAGACTAAATAAAAATATCACAGCCATAGGTTGTGATATTTTTTTAAGTAGAGAATTGATAGTGTAACTTACTGTAAATTCATCATTTTAGTACAAACATTAACTAGAAAGTTATGCTATTTGTTTTGTGTTTTAAATTCAATGGGTGTCATATGTTATTTAATGCCTTATGCGCTCCTTCAGTATTATAGATAGTGAGCCATTCTTTAGGCATTCTTCTTGCTTGCTCTAGGTGGAATTGTTCAATATAATCGTTTTGATAGGGGCTATCAGGTTAAATATAATCAATAGTGACACCGCATAATTTAGCGCAGTTGGTATACGTTTTTTCAGTAAATTCTGGTCCATTATTGACCCGTATTTTTAATAGACAACCACGGTATTGAGCTAACTTGTCCAGATAAAGAGTGATTCTACCTGCTAGTAAACTGAGTGCAATACCAATGCTTAATGTTTTTCGGTTAAAGTCATTAATAGTGTTGAGCGTTCTTTGCTCATAATTAAATCTTCCTTTACTTTTTTTTCATAGAGAATTTTCTAGTTCTGGATCGTACTATTTTAGATTTAGGAACAGTTACATTATTTCTCTACTTAAAAAAATATCACAACCTATGGCCGTGATATTTTTAGGAACTACTTATAAAACTAAATGTTCTGTTTATTCAGTTACACATATTGCGTAGTGCAAAAGATTTGGATTAGTCAGAATATGATGTAATACTCCATCATTCATATTAACATAAATAAAATTATCACCATTAGATGGTATATTAGATGGTACAACAGTATTAGACCATGCATAAGTCGCATTATAAAACTTAGCACCCGAATAATGAGATAATGCCCCCCATTCAGATAAAAAACCTTCTCCAACAGACCGTTTATAGAAGTTAAAAGTATTTCTACCACTTTCAACAAAATTAAGCAATCGAGCATTACTTAAATCTCTCGCTTCTGCAAGTTTATAATCACCCAAATTATCACACCATTCTTGTTGTTTACTAAGTGTACCTGTAATATTCCCTCTATTTACAAACCACTTATTTATTCTAAATTTATAAGATAGTTTAACTTTTTGTTTGGTGGTTACAGTCAATTCAATATCAACAGGAAGGTTCGCGGTTGGGGCTGTAGCTTGAGTTCGAGTTTTAGCTGATGAATCCGGTCCCTTCAAAGTGACAAGCACCATATTTTTATTATTATAAGCTTTAAATCCTGCTATTCCTGGGGCTATTGATTTTGTTACAGTTGCTGTAATTGCACTTGGCGAATTATCATCAATATTAGATGTTTTGACTATCCAATTTGTTGTATTAAGAGAATTATCTATTCCATCCGTGACAAGATAAAAATAAAGGTTATTTGCACCTGTTGATGGAAAATTATGTAAATAATCATTTTGTGCCACAAAACCATTCAGTGTTGTTGGCGTGTAGTCAAAAATTGTTTTGTCTCGATATGAATACTCATGATCTGAAAGATACATATTGGGACTAGCATATTTAATCGCTTCCCCATCTATTGCAATATTAAAATTGCGATAAGGAATTTTACTTATCGCAATATTATTATCTGGGTAAGATTGAAAATCAGGAATACCATACCGTGTATTTAAAGTAACTGGACCACTTATTTTGATATATGGATAAATACCACTACTTAATAATGCACTAAATACTGTGGATGTTTGAGCGGGGGTTAGCTTAACTTCGTTATTGTTTGCATCCTCATAATACCATGCTAATGTTAAAGGATTAGCCGAATCCGCTGATAAAATAATATCACCATCGCCATCAATATCGAACACTTCATTACCGTTTGGTTGCCCAATAACAGCTGATAAATTTAAATCTGCTGGTGTTTTAGATGCAATACTAGTAGTACCTAAAACATTATTTAACTCCGCTGTACTAAAATAAGATCTTCCATCATAAGAAATACCAAAATACTTAAATTCTTTATTAGATTCAATATTATTTTCCATTTCAGACATAAAACGAGGACTACTTCCTTGAATGACTTTTGCCGTTATAGCAGATAAAGCAAAAGATTCTGCTGAAGAAAAACCTAAAAAGCAGACCACACAAAAAGATAATCGTTTCCATTTAGTCATATTTATTCCTGTTAATAGTTAAAACTATAATAATTTATATAGTTTATTGTCTATAAGTACAAAATTAAAGCTATTTATGTAATAGATATAAGTTATATAAAAATCCTCCTATACATTTTTAGCAACGCCACACAACATGATAATGCGAGCATGGCAATATAATTTCTTACTAACTTATCTATGCCTTGATAATATTTCATTATAACAAATACACTTTCAACCAAGTGACATATTTATATAAACACCAATCAATATCAAGATTACCTTTTGTCAGCTTCTTTTTTGGATATCACCAAATAACTTTACTTATTTGTAGTTAATATAATCACTTCTTGTATTTTTTCACTATCATAACTTTTATTTGTAATTACATATTTATCGTGGGGGAGGTTTTTAATTAATTATCTATTAGTATTGTTTTAGGCATAAAGCGTTGCTATTCTTATTTTTTAGAGGTGTCGCATTATAACAATATCTTGATGCTCTTTATATTTTTATTTAAAAATTATGTGGTTGGTAAGCATAAAACATTACACTATAATGACATTACTTTTTTGCCGATATCATAATAGAGCTACTAATTTAGTGCAATAAAAGGTTTGATCAGCAAATATAAAATTTTTCAGCCATATTAGTATTTATTTTGAAATAACTTAAACCCAAATTAGTTTGTCATTTATCAGGATTTTTATGACAACTATCGTCCACAAACACTTCTTTTAATATGCTAGACTGTCTAATACCTATAAACTATTATTAACTATATAATCACACCAATTTTGATAAATTATTTAAGACATTATGATATCGGTTAATCAACTTCACATTTACCCAATCAAATCAATGCAAGGTATATCATTAACAAAAGTAAATACCGTTCAAGGTGGTTTTAAGAATGATCGTATTTTGATGATTACTGAACCTGATGGCTCATTCATTACTGCAAGACAATATCCTGAGCTTTTAAAAATAGAAACAGCTATTATAAAAAATGATATCCATGTCACACTTCCATCAGAAGAAAAGCTCATAATAAATCTGGACGATTTTTCGAATAATGCTGAACCAACCGAAATCTTTGGAAATCGCTTTACTTCATATATAGCACCAATTAAGGTTAACCAATTCATAAGCCAGTTTTTACAGAAAGATGTGCAATTACGTTGGCTTGGTCATCAATTATCACGACGCACAAAACGCTATCAAGAAGTACCTGTCAGTTTTGCTGATGGTTATCCTTATTTGTTATTAAACAAAGCTTCATTTGATTATTTACAACATCAATGCCCAGAAAAACTCGATATTAGGCAGTTTCGTGCAAATATTATTATTCAAGGTGCACTGCCTTTTGCGGAAGATGGTTGGAAAACAATTAAAATCGGTGAGGTAATCTTTGATATTGTTAAGCCTTGTACTCGTTGTATGTTAATCACGATGAATGTTAATACAGGAAAACCATTAACTAATAATGAACCACTTAAAACATTAGGGTATTTTAGAACCGATGAACAAGGACAGATCGATTTTGGTGTAAATATGATTGCTCGAAACCATGGAAAAATTTCAGTTGGTGATAAAATAGAAGTATTAGAACGGCAACCAGCCAAAAACTATATTAAAGCTTTCCCACCTGAAGCAAAAAGTGAAGAACAGTGTTATTCAATTATTTTCGAAGATAAAACCATTAAAGCTAATAATAAACAACCTATTTTAGAACAATTGGAACAAAATAAAATAACATTACCTTATTCTTGCCGTACTGGTATATGTGGGCGTTGCTTAGTTGTGTTGAAAAAAGGCAAAGTCAACCCACTAACGCAATCAGCAATAAAAAGAAATAATCAAATTTTAGCCTGTAGTTGTGTGCCAAAAGGCGATATTGTAATAACGTTAAAAAAGTAATATAACATCTTTTCTATTAACTATATTACGTAAAATTGTAGTAATACTGATATTAAATATACATTTTTTACTTTACTATCCTTTAATGAAAGATCATGATTATACCTTTGAAGTAAATAAAATAGGTCTATAGTAGTTGAAAAAAGTTGCCAAAGCAGAATCTTCCGAAGCAAAACTATAACTTGCAGATCAATTTAAAACTGTGCTGATAAGGCGCTGTTTTAATTTTATAAAATGGCTTCTAATTCCAGATGTTCTCGATGCTGTACTACATTGTGTTGAATAAGCTTTAGTCTGTCATTCATGATTTTAATAGCTTCAGAAAAACTGAACGTCTTGTTCATTGCCATAAAAGTAGGTTGTGCGATGATACATAACGAAGCATTTTCACCAGCTTCAACCACCATTAGACAAACTTTTTTACCACCCTCTTGTAAATTTACCTCAACAATATCAGCTATTTTAGGCGTGTATAGCATTGGTTGTTGAGAAAAATACCAACTTTTTGGCATTTGAGGTTTTAAAAAGTTAGCAGCTACAATAGCGTTAATAGATAGTTCAATTTTTTGAGAATCAGTTAAATTAAGCAACTGACAACTATCATGGAATTGATAATAAGACGTTGCATCACTAACAGAAAATGGAAACTGTCCAAAAACATCAGGAATGAGCATTTTACTTGGGTAACAAGAGCGAAATAACATTTCAGATGAAACTTCGAGCATTAAGCTATCGTATTCACTATCAAAATACCATCGCCAACAATCCGTTGGACGAAAAGTCATTTTCATTGATATATTACCCTCGTTAATTGAACTAAATTTGGTCAAAAAGATAACATAATTAATATAAGAAATAAATATAAATTTAAAATAAAAATTATTTAATTATATAATTTTTAAAAACTTTAAACAAAAACTTAAAAGATCAAAAAGATCTAAGTTAGATCTGATTCAGATCATCCTTGATCCTTTTGGATCAACTTTATTTTTATATTTAATTTTTCTTTTATGAAAATTTTATACAGAACCGTAAACATAAAAAAGGCGCCTTTCAGCACCTTTTATTTTATTATGAATTATGAATTAGCTTGCCACATTAATGCGTTTCATATCAGTCATATAGCTACGTAATTTTCGACCAATTAGTTCAATTGGATGATTACGTATTTCTTCATTTATATCGCGTAATTGCGCGTTATCAACACTACCTTCGGGGATCACTTTACCAAGATCGCCTGCTCGTAGCATTGGCATAAATTTTTCTTTTAATAATGGTACTGCTGCATTGGCAAATAAATAGTTACCATATTCCGCTGTATCTGAAATGACCACGTTCATTTCGTATAAACGTTTACGCGCAATAGTATTAGCGATAAGTGGTAATTCATGCAATGACTCATAATAGGCTGACTCAGGTAAAATTCCTGATTCAAGCATTGTTTCAAATGCAAGTTCTACCCCTGCTTTAACCATCGCTACCATAACGACACCTTGATCAAAGTAAGCCTGCTCATCAATTTTACCTTGGTATTCAGCCGCTTTTTCAAATGCAGTTTCACCAGTTTCTTTACGCCACTTGAGTAGATTAACATCGTCATTTGCCCAATCTTTCATCATTGTTGATGAAAATTCGCCCGAAATAATATCATCCATATGTTTACGATAAAGATCAGTCATGATCACTTTTAATTCTTTTGCTAGTGCATTTGCCCTTAACTTAGCGGGATTTGATAAGCGATCCATCATTAGCGTAATTCCGCCTTGTTTTAATGCCTCGGTGATCGTTTCCCAACCAAATTGAAGTAATTTACATGCATAAGCAGGATCAACGCCATCAGCCACAAGTTTGTCAAAACAAAGTAATGAACCAGTCTGCAACATACCACAAAGAATTGTTTGTTCGCCCATTAAATCTGATTTAACTTCAGCAACAAATGATGATTGTAAAACGCCCGCACGATGACCTCCTGTTGCAGCCGCCCATGCTTTTGCAATTGCTAGTCCCTCACCTTTAGGATCGTTTTCAGGATGAACAGCAATAAGTGTTGGAACACCAAAACCGCGTTTATACTCTTCACGCACTTCAGTTCCTGGACATTTAGGTGCAACCATTACAACAGTAATATCTGAACGAATTTTTTCGCCTACTTCAACAATATTAAAACCATGAGAATAACCTAATGCTGAACCTTGCTTCATTAACGGTTGTATCGCTTTTACTACTGCTGAGTGCTGTTTATCTGGTGTTAAGTTAATAACAAGGTCAGCAGTTGGAATTAATTCTTCATAACTTCCTACTTTAAAACCATTTTCGGTCGCTTTTTTCCATGATGCACGTTTTTCAGCAATGGCTTCTTTACGTAACGCATAAGCAATATCTAAACCTGAATCGCGCATATTAAGACCTTGGTTAAGACCTTGTGCACCACAACCAACAATAACAATCTTTTTGCCTTTTAAGAAATTGGCTTCTGATGCAAATTCATCACGGCTCATAAAACGGCATTGTCCTAGTTGTTCTAATTTTTCACGCAAATTTAGTGTATTAAAGTAATTTGACATTATTCTCTCCAAAAATTGGGTTATTTATAATTAATTACTATATAGTACTTTTTATATTGCGAAAATTGATATATTTAAAACACAATATTGCATAAATTGCAATAAACTTGCCAAGTTAAATGGTTTCTTTTAATCTAGACTATTTTCAATTTTCAATAAATCAATATGGATGCTCGATATAAGCAAGCAAATAAAGAAGCTAAACTATCGTTAGTACTAACTTTTATTTATCTTCTTGGATGGGTTATTTGTGCTTACTGCATTAGCAATAAAATAGGATTTTTAGGATTACCATTGTGGTTTGAACTATCTTGCATTGTGATACCTTTTGGTTTTGTATTGCTTTGTTGGTTGGTTGTCAAATTTCAATTCAAAAATATTTCATTAGAACAAACTAAGTAATTAAACAATGCATTTTGATATTATCTTACCACTTATCATCTATCTTATTTTTGTGTTTGCTTTATCCATTTATGCTTATGTTAAACGCAAAAAAATAAATCAATTCACTGATTATTTTATTGGTAATCGAACTATGGGCGGATTTTTGCTCGCCATGACACTTGCTGCAACATATATTAGTGCAAGTTCATTCATCGGGGGGCCAGGTGCTGCATATAAATATGGTCTTGGTTGGGTATTGTTGTCGATGATTCAAGTTCCAACGGTGCTTCTTTCATTAGGTATTTTAGGTAAGAAATTTGCCATATTAGCTCGCAAATATAATGCAATAACCTTAAGTGATATGCTTTATGCGCACTATAAAAGTAAAACTATTGTTTGGCTAGCCAGTATTACCCTTGTTGTTGCCTTTATTGGTGCAATGACGGTACAGTTTGTTGGTGGAGCACGCTTACTACAATCATCAGTAGGTATACCTTATCATACTGGGCTATTAATATTTGGTATTGGAACAGTTATTTATACCGCATTTGGCGGTTTTCGAGCCAGTATATTAAATGACGCTTTTCAGGGGTTAGTGATGATCATAGGTGCTATATTATTACTTGGTGCTATTATCTATGCGGGTGGTGGAATTACCACAATAATTGATCAGCTAATAAAAATTGATCCTGCTCTTTTAACACCACAAGGACCTAATGATTTTATGGACTTTCCATTCATGGCCTCATTTTGGATATTAGTTTGTTTTGGTGTAGTTGGCCTACCTCATACGGCTGTGCGATGTATGGCCTATAAAGATAGCAAAGCAGTACACCAAGGAATTATTCTTGGCACTATTGTTGTTACCATTATTATGCTAACCATGCACTTATCTGGTGCTTTAGGTCGTGCAATTATTAGCGATTTAACTATCCCTGATCAAATAGTACCGGCATTGATCATAAAAGTATTACCGCCTTTTGCTGCTGGAATCTTTTTAGCTGCTCCACTTGCAGCTATTATGTCAACCATTAACGCTCAATTATTGCAAGTATCATCCGTTATTATTAAAGATCTCTTTTTAAGCATCAAAACTGATATTAATTTCAGTGACAAGTTTCTTACTCGTATTTCGGTCACTATCACCTTTATTTTTGGTGGATTACTTATTTGGGCAGCATGGACCCCACCTGATATGATTATTTGGCTAAATTTACTCGCTTTTGGTGGGCTTGAAGCTGTCTTTTTATGGCCATTAGTGCTTGGATTATATTGGAAAAGAGCTAATGCTACTGGTGCTCTTTGTTCAATGCTTGCTGGAGCTGTAAGTTATACATTATTGGCAAGTTATAATATTAAATTATTATCGCTACACCCAATAGTCCCCTCTTTAACTATTGGATTTATTATTTTTATTATAGCCAATATGTTTGACAATAAAAGGAAGAATTATGCCTTGGATTCAACTCAGAATTAATACAACCAATGAACTTGCTGAACAAATTAGTGAGCAATTAGAAGAATCGGGTGCAGTATCTGTCACGTTTCAAGACACTTATGATACTCCTGTTTTTGAGCCATTGCCTGGCGAAACTAAGCTTTGGGGCAATACCGATGTCGTTGGTCTATATGATGCACAAATAGATATTGATGAATTAAAGGCAATATTAAATCTAGAGCAATATTCCTATAAAATTGAACAATTAGAAGATAAAGACTGGGAACGAGAATGGATGGATAATTTTCATCCAATGCAATTTGGTAAACGTCTGTGGATTTGTCCTAGTTGGCAAGAAGTTCCTGATCCTAATGCTGTCAATGTTATGCTAGATCCTGGATTAGCATTTGGTACAGGTACTCATCCAACCACGGCGTTATGCTTAACCTGGCTTGATAGTTTAGAACTTAAAGATAAATTAGTTATTGATTATGGTTGTGGCTCTGGTATTTTAGCTATTGCAGCTTTAAAATTAGGTGCCAAGCGTGTAATCGGCATTGATATTGATCCTCAAGCTATTCAAGCTAGCCGAGACAACGCACAACGTAATAATGTTAGTGAAAAGTTAGAACTCTATTTATCAAAAGATATTCCACATGATTTACAAGCCGACGTCGTTGTTGCCAACATATTAGCAGGACCTTTAAAGGAGCTTGAACCACATATAAATAAATTAGTAAAACCACAAGGTGAACTAGGGTTATCTGGCATTTTAGCAAATCAATCACAAAGTGTTTGTATAGCTTATCAGCCTCATTTTGAGCTAGATCCTGTTGTCGAACAGGAAGAGTGGTGTCGTATCACTGGTAAAAAAAAATAAAAAATTAACGTTATCCCCCTTTTCAGTTTGAGAAAAAATGCGTAATATAGCCGACCTTAATTTGCTTACTATTGGTGAAGTTAAATTAAAGAATAATTTAATTGCAGCACCAATGGCTGGAATCAGCGACAAACCATTTCGGAATTTGTGTCATCGATTTGGTGCAGGAATGACTATTTCAGAAATGTTTTTAGCAAATTCGGATGTTTGGCATACCGATAAATCTACTTTGCGGATGATCGCAGATGATGATATTGGTGTTCGTGCAGTACAAATTGTTGGTTCAGATCCCGACGAAATGGCTAGAGCTGCCGAATTTAACGTCAAGCACGGTGCTCAATTAATTGATATTAATATGGGGTGCCCTGCTAAAAAGGTCAATAAAAAATTGGCAGGATCTGCTTTAATGCAGTATCCAGAACTTATTAAAACTATTTTGCAGAAAGTTGTCGGTGCAGTTGATGTTCCGGTAACATTAAAAACGCGGACTGGATGGAATAAAGATCATAGAAATTGCATAGAAATCGCACAAATTGCACAGGATTGTGGCATAAAGGCAATTACTATTCATGGACGAACTCGTGCTTGCTTATTCAACGGTGTAGCTGAATATGAATCTGTTAAAGCAGTTAAGGAAAAGGTTACTATTCCTGTAATTGCTAATGGTGATATTTGTACACCAGAACAAGCAAAAGATGTTTTTCAATATACGCAAGCTGATGCTATAATGATCGGCCGAGCGGCACAAGGGCGACCTTGGATATTTGAAGAAATTGCATTCTATTTAACACATGGAAAGTTACAAAAAAATAAAACGATTGATGAAGTAGAACAAGTTGTATTGTCGCATCTTGATGAGCTTTATCAGTTTTATGGAGAATACAAAGGATTAAGGATTGCCAGAAAGCATGTAAATTGGTACACCAAGAATTATGCTGACAGCGATCAATTCAGGCGCTTATTTAGTGTACTTAGCAATACAAGTGAGCAAGTAAACACTCTAAAAGCATTTTTTAGTCAAATTAGAAACAAAACAAAGAGTTAAGAATACTATGTCAGAACAACGCGTTACAGCTGCAGCACTTCAATTTACAACTGTAAATTCTCAAGACCAAATAACACAAAAGCCTTTGCGAGATTCAGTAAAGCAAGCTTTAAAAAACTATTTATCGCAATTAAATGGTGAAGATCCAACAGATCTTTATGACTTAGTGTTAGCTGAAGTTGAACACCCATTCCTTGATATGGTTATGCAATATACACGTGGAAATCAAACTAGAGCAGCAAATATGCTTGGTATCAACCGCGGTACGCTGCGCAAAAAATTAAAACAATACGGAATGAGTTAATTGTTTAATTATAACACGATAAAAAGCGCCTTCATATTAAGGCGCTTTTTTGTTGATAAATAAAATTTGATACAGTCAGCTATCAAAAATGAATAAATATATTGATAATGAATTTTAAGTAAAAGTTTGCTAAAATACAGCGAATTCTAAATTATTTATCTGGAGATTTTTATGGCAGGTCATAGTAAATGGGCCAATACCAAACATCGTAAAGCCGCACAAGATGCAAAACGCGGTAAAATTTTTACCAAAATTATTCGTGAATTAGTAACCGCAGCAAAACTAGGTGGTGGCGATCCAGCGTCAAATCCACGGTTGCGTGCCGCAATGGATAAAGCATTATCGAATAACATGACTCGTGACACAATGAATCGAGCTGTTGCCCGTGGTGTTGGTGGTGAAGATGACAGCAATATGGAAACGATCATTTATGAAGGCTATGGACCTGCTGGTACAGCTGTGATGGTAGAATGCCTAAGTGACAATCGCAATCGTACCGTATCAGAAGTACGCCACGCATTTACAAAAACAGGTGGTAACTTAGGTACTGATGGTTCAGTTTCATATTTGTTCACCAAAAAGGGGGTTATTTCATATCCAACGGGAACAAATGAAGACCAAGTTATGGATGCAGCACTCGAAGCAGGGGCAGACGATATTGTGACTTATGATGATGGTGCAATAGATGTATTTACTACACCTGAAACATTTGGTGAAGTTAAAGATGCACTTGATGCAGCAGGATTAATTGCTGAATCAGCAGAGGTATCAATGATTCCAGCAACCAAAGTTGACCTTGATATTGAATCAGCACCAAAACTATTACGTTTAATTGATATGCTTGAAGATTGTGATGATGTCCAAGAAGTTTATCATAATGGTGAAGTCTCTGATGAGGTTGCCGCAACACTCTAATGGCCATTATTCTTGGCATTGATCCAGGCTCTCGTTTGACGGGTTACGGTGTAATCCATCAATCGGGACGTCAACTTACCTATCTTGGCAGTGGTTGCATCCGAACCGCTGTTGATGATTTACCTACTAGGTTAAAACGTGTATACGCTGGTGTCAGTGAAATTATTTTACAATTTCAACCTGATATGTTTGCTATTGAACAAGTATTTATGGCTCGTAATGCCGACTCTGCATTAAAATTAGGCCAAGCAAGAGGGGCTGCAATTGTCGCAGCAGTAAATAGTAATTTACCTGTTTTTGAATATGCTGCTCGTTTAGTTAAGCAATGTATAGTTGGAACAGGTGCTGCGGATAAAAAACAAGTACAACACATGGTAAAGTTATTATTAAAATTACCTGCTAGTCCTCAATCTGATGCGGCAGATGCATTAGCTATAGCAATTACTCATGCTCATACCTATCAACAGAGAATACAATATCGTAAGTAAAGTAAACCAAACATCAATATTTAATAAATATCTATAAACAAAAATGCACCACTAAATTGGTGCATTTTTATTTTTTAGTATCTTAATTTTCAACACATGAGCTATATAATATAGCTCATGTATATAAAATCAACTATTCAGACTTCATTTTTGAACGGTTAGTTAGCAATACCACTTTATTTTTATGTTTAGTAAATAGTTTTGTGATAAACAAAAAGAATAATGGAACATAAAATATGGTTAAAAATGTTGCGGTTAACATACCACCTATTACACCTGTACCTACCGCATTTTGGCTAGCAGAACCAGCCCCACTATTTAATGCTAATGGTAACACACCTAAAATAAAGGCAAATGAAGTCATTAAAATCGGACGCAACCGAAGACGACAGGCCTCAAGTGTTGCATCGATTAATGATTTACCTTCTCTTTCAATTGCATCTTTGGCAAATTCTACAATCAAAATAGCGTTCTTGGCTGATAGTCCCATAGTAGTTAATAAACCAACAATGAAGTAAATATCATTATCAAGTCCTCTAAACATAGTAGCAAATACTGTACCTAATATACCTAAAGGAATAATAAATAAAATTGAAATAGGTACTGTCCAACTTTCATATAAAGCCGCTAACGATAAGAACACTACAATAATAGAAATAATATAAAGAGTTGTTGTTTGCGAACCTGTTTGACGTTCTTGATAAGAAATATCCGTCCAGTCGAAAGTAAACCCTTTAGGTAAATTTTTTGATAATTCTTCCATCACAGCCATTGCTTGCCCAGAACTCAAACCTGGTGCAGCTGAACCGCTTATCTCCATTGCAGCAACACCATCATAACGAACTAGTGATGGAGAACCATAAGTTTTTGTCGTCGTAGCAAATGCATCATATGGAACCATTTCGCCATTTTGATTTTTTACATGCCAATAACCAAAATCATCTGGTAGCATACGATATGGTGCATCCGATTGCAGGTATACTTTTTTAACTCGATTGTTATAAACAAAATCATCAATATAAGCAGAACCCAAAGCGGTCGACAATACTGTATTTACTGAATTTACTGAAACACCCAATGCTTGTGCAGCTTCAAAATCAACATTAATTTTATACTGTGGGACATCTAACATACTTCCTGGCCTAACTTGTTGCAGTTTTGGATGATGAGAGGCTTGACCAAACATTTGGAAAAATGCACCAACCAAAGCATCATGCCCATAACTTGCTGTATCTTTTAGCACATAAGAAAAACCATTAGCCATACCTAATGCCGGAACAGCAGGCAAATTGGTAACAATTACCCGTCCTTCAGTTATAGTAGAAGTAAATCCCCACCCACTTGCAACTAAAGCATTAACTTTTTGGTCAGCCCGTTTACGTTGCTCCCAGTTCTTTAATCGAACAAAGCCTAGTCCCATATTTTGACCTCGACCAACCATACTAAATCCAGCCACAGTAAATATTTCCTCGACAGAATCAGATTTTTGTTCGGTATAAAATTTTGCGGTTTTATCTAATACTGACATAGTTTGTTCTAAAGTTGAGCCTGGCGGTAGCTCAACCATAACTAAAAGTACCCCCTGATCTTCATTAGGTAAAAATCCAGTAGGTAAGCGGTTAAAACCAAATATTAATCCAACTAGAATTAAAGCATAACAAACAAAAGCAATTATTGGATTACGGATAACCTTAATAACTCCCTTTTCATAAGAACGTAAACTTCTATCATAAAAACTATTAAACCATTTAAAGAAAAATTTAGTTCCTTTTGAGCACCAACTAAATGGTGGTATTAATTCTAATTTTTCATCTAATGAAGTTTTTCTAATTTTACTTTTAGATGGCGCTTTTAAAATCTGAACACAAAGAGCGGGGGTTAATACAATAGCCATCAATACGGATAACCCCATTGCGGTTACAATAGTAATCGAAAACTGACGATATATTCCACCTGCAGCACCACCATAAAATGCCATTGGCACAAATACAGCAGATAATACAACCGCAATACCTATTAATGCTGAAGTAATTTGCTCCATTGATTTAACAGTTGCATCATAAGGCGATAGCCCCTCATCATGCATAATACGTTCAACGTTTTCGATAACAACAATGGCATCATCCACCAACAATCCAATAGCAAGTACCATTGCAAACATAGATAAGGTATTAATGGTAAATCCACAAATATAAAGAATCCCAAATGTCCCTAATAGTACGACAGGTACGGTAATAGTCGGTATTAGTGTAGAACGCAGATTCTGTAAAAACACATACATGACAATAACAACTAAAATAATTGCTTCGATTAACGTATGAATTACATTACTAATCGACAATTTAACAAATGGAGTTGTATCATATGGAAAAGCATATTTAATATCTTCAGGGAAGATTTTAGATAACTCTTCTAATTTTTTATCTACTTTATCTGATGTATCTAATTGATTAGCACCTGTTGCTAAATATATTCCAAGACCTGCCGATGCTTTACCATCATAACGAGAAATAAAGTTATAATCTGACGCACCGATTTCAACTGTTGCAACATCTTTTAATAAAAGATTAGAACCATCAGTATTCACACGCACTAAAATATTTTGGAATTGCTCCGGTGTTTTTAAACGTGATTGTGCAGTAATAGTCGCATTAAGTTCCTGTCCATCGGTTGATGGTAAAGCACCCAATTGCCCTGCCGTTACTTGTGCATTTTGCGCTTTAATAGCAGCTATGATTTCTTCAATTGATAAATTAAAATAGGTCAATTTATTTGGATCAAGCCAAATACGCATTGCGTATTCAGAACCAAATAATTGAGTATCACCGACACCTTGTACACGTCGAATTTGATCTTGGACAGTGGAATACACAAAGTCAGCAATATCTGCTTGTGTTTTTTGAGGATTTGTTGAATAAAAACCAACAACCTTTAAAAAGTTGGTATTATTTTTTGCAACAGAAACACCATTTTTTTGCACGCTTTCAGGAAGCCTTGATTTAATACTTTCTACTTTATTTAATACTTGCACTTGAGCGAAATCGGGATTAGTTCCAGGAGCAAAAGTTAACGTTGTTTGGACAACGCCTTGCGCACTACTGGTTGATTTCATATAAATTAGATTATCCAGACCAGTTAAATTTTGCTCAATCAACTGAGTAACAGTATTCTCAATAGTTTGTGCATCGGCACCAGGGTAAACAGCACTAACAGTTACAGCCGGAGGGGCTATATCAGGATACTGCTCAACAGCTAGTAGTTTTATACATAACCCCCCCCCCAACATCATCATGATAGCAATTACCCATGCAAAAACAGGTCTATCAATAAAAAACTTAGCCATAATAAAATCTACCCCTGTTTTATTTCATGCTTTTTTGGATGATGCTATCTAACTGTTCTTGAGTAAGCGTTGTCATCTCACCAACCATTTGAACTTTCATAGTTTTTCCCATTTCAACAGCTGTCAAGTTAAGTAAGCCTGTCACGATGACTTGTTCACCAACATCAATACCTTTTGTCACAACCCAATAACCTCCAATACCTGTGTATACTTGGATATCTTGACGATATTCCACTGTATTATCAGGCTTTAAGATTTTTGCAGTATATTGTCCCATTTTATTACTAGTAATGCCTTGTTGCGGAACAAGTACGGCATTTTTAATATAACCTAATGTCACCTGAGGTTTAACAAACATACCTGGTAAAATTTTACCGTCATTGTTGGCAAATTGAGAACGTAATGTCACTGTACCTGTCGTTTCGTTTACAGTCATATCTGAAAACTTAATATTACCAGGTAGAGCATATTTTGAACCATCGTTAAAAAATAATTCTACATTATTTTCTTTTGCTGGTTCATAAATAACATTTTCATCTTGAAGATATTTATTATAACGAGTAGCCGCTTCTGTCATATCGACATAAATAGGGTCTAGTTGTTGAACTAGCGCAAGCGGTGTTGACTGACCAGCGGCTACTAATGCTCCTTCAGTCACACTTGATTTACCGATATATCCATCAATTGGTGAATACACTTTCGTATACTCTAAATTAACTTTGGCTGTATGCTCAGCGGCTTGAGCAACCAATACAGCCGCTTCTGCCTGTTTAACATCGGCCGCTGCTTTATCGTAATCTTGTTGACTAATTGATTTGGTATTTAACAGCCCTGCATAACGTTTTAATGTAAGCTGTGCAATATTTGCATTTGCTTTGGCACTAGCAACACTAGCAACAGCACTATCATAATTAGCTTGATAAATAGCAGGGTCTATTTGATATAGTGATTGCCCAGCTTTAACATTAGAACTTTCATCAAATTCACGTTTTAAAACAATACCACCGACCTGAGGTCTAATTTCAGCAATTTGAGATGCAACAACCCTGCCAGGCAAACTGATTTTTAACGTATAGTTTAATGGTTGAACTTTAAATACAGTGACTCCTGGTAATTGATTATTACCGTCTTGTGATTTACCATTATCACAGCTTGTTAATAAAAGCAGGCCGGCAAACGCCACAGGCAAGGCTAATAGTAGCTTGTTAAATCTCATATAAAAATGACCTCAGTAAACTTAATAATTATTTATTTTTTAATAGTTCTTATTCAAAAGTGGTCAGTAATTTTACAAAAAATATGGATAGATTGTAAGTAGCCCTACTACTTAATAGCACAGAGTTCTAAAAAATAACTAAATAAACCATGATAATAAAAAAGTATATTGATAATTATGATTATTACTAGAAATAAAGTAATATAGACTAACTGATTTTTTTGTACTATAAAGTATCTTAAAGAAAATGTTATACTACAAATATCAAATACGGTTGCTTTAATGAAGATTAATTCAAATTGCTAAAAGAAGCAAAAATTTACATTACTGCATTCCGGAATCATTTTTTTAAAATATGATTAAATAATTTAAATCTATATTTAATTTAATACAGAGATGGTTATTATGGATAATTTACGTATTGTTCTAATTGTTGTTGCATCCTTGGTTATTATTGCATTGCTTATCCATGGATTTTGGATCAATAAAAAAGAACATTCTTCGCTTTTTAGTTCAAATAAAAAAGGAAAATTTGAACAAAATACTCAACTACACCAAAATCTTTCTATAAGCGATATAGATATAGAGGAAGATGATGTAATTCTACTCAAACCTAAAACAACAAAAGACAATGAAACTTCTGAAAATACCGCCACTGTAGATGAGCTTACAGAAGAACAAGAAAATAAACCTCAGCAAAAAGATTTATTTGTTGATAATTGTGATCAACTAGAAATTACTACAGACAAAGATCAAAAATCAGCTATTAATATTAATAAAGATCTTTTTGAAGATGAAGAAGACCTTAGTTTAACTAAAAAAATAAAAGAAACACAAGTTGATACTAATGAGCAGGCCAATAATGAAATTAATCATGATACACATCAAAAACTAGGCATTAAAGACGAACAATCTAAAACAGAAATTATTGTATTAAATGTTACAGGTCTTAACGGAAAACTACTACAAGGTGATGTATTACTTGCTAGTATTATGCAATCAGGGTTTCAGTTTGGTGATATGCAGATTTTTCACCGTCATGTGGATCCCGCAGGTAACGGTCCAGTCTTATTTAGCTTAGCAAATATGATTACACCCGGGTATTTGGATCCTGAAACTATGCATGAATTTACAACACCCGGCGTATCTATTTTCATGGTTGCACCAACAGAAGGTAACAACCAACAAAACTTCAAATTAATGTTACAGACAGCGCAACGTATTGCTGATGATGTCAACGGCGTAGTGTTAGATGACGAACATCACATGTTAACTCCGCAAAAGATAGACAGTTACAAAGATCGCATAAAAAAATCCTGTAACGAAATTTAACAACATAATTTTAAACAAATTTTTAGCACCCCCACCAACCAAAGTTGGTGGTTACAGATAAGTATTAAATATTTATTTAAATGACTTAATTTGGCTATGCATTATTGACAGTTAAATTAATGCAATTGTAATGATATTTCCTAACCCTACGTTTTAATTTAAGAGCCTATGATTATGTCACTATCTAATAAAGCCCAAAACTCAGCAAATACATCTAAATCTGTTAAAGACATAACAGAACAACTGACCTCATTAAGGACAAAAATTAGACATCACGAATATTGCTATTATGTACTTGATACACCTGAAATTCCCGACTCCGAATATGACAAATTAATAAAACAACTGCAAACATTAGAACAACAATATCCAGACCTTATTACACCCGACTCACCAACTCAACGCGTTGGGGGTTTTCCATTAGCACAATTTGCATCGATCAAGCATGAAATACCTATGTTATCACTTGATAATGTTTTTGATGATACAAGTTTTATTGCTTTTAACAAACGAGTAAAAGATCGTCTTCATTTAAGCGATACTGAACATGTTGAATATTGTTGCGAACTCAAACTTGATGGGCTTGCTGTCAGCTTACTTTACCAAAATGGGCAATTTACACAAGCCGCAACCCGAGGTGATGGTACAACAGGGGAAGATATAACCGCAAATGTAAAAACCATCAAAACAATTCCTCTAGTTTTAAGAGGAGACAATATTCCAACTCGATTAGAAATTCGTGGAGAAGTATTTATAACCCACAAAGGATTTGAAAAACTTAATGCTGATGCCATAAAACACAACGAAAAGGTCTTTGCCAACCCACGTAATGCGGCAGCGGGTTCATTAAGACAATTAGATCCTAAAATTACAGCAAAACGTCCATTAACATTCTTTTGTTACGGTGTGGGTATAGTTGAAGGTGCTACATTACCTAATACTCATTATGACCGTTTAATGCAATTCAAAGCTTGGGGCTTACCTGTTAGCAATAAAGTGGAAAAACATCAAGGTGCACAGGCTGCTTTAGACTACTTCAAAAAAATTGGCGAACAACGCATGTCGCTAGGCTTTGATATTGATGGCGTAGTTATAAAAGTTAATAGTATTGAACAACAAAATGAACTTGGCTTTATTGCTCGTGCTCCTAGATGGGCTACTGCATTTAAGTTTCCTGCTCAAGAACAAATTACACAATTAAATAAAGTAGACTTTCAAGTTGGACGAACAGGTGCAATTACACCTGTTGCAAGATTGGAACCTGTCTCTGTCGCTGGTGTTATTGTTAGCAATGCCACATTACATAATAGTGATGAAATAGCGCGACTAGGCGTACGTGAAGGAGACTATGTTACAATACGTCGGGCCGGTGATGTTATTCCCAAAATTGTAGCCGTAATATTGGATAAAAGACCTAAAGATACAAAAGAGATCGTATTCCCAACACATTGTCCTATTTGTGGATCACTAATAGTTCGAGATGAAGGTCAAACTATATCACGCTGTGCAGGTGGACTAATTTGCCCTGCGCAACGAAAAGAAGCTTTAAAGCATTTTGTTTCACGCAAAGCAATGAATGTAGAAGGTATGGGTGATAAAGTCATCGAACAACTAGTTGATAAAGAGTATGTCAAAACACCTGCAGATTTATATAAACTAAATCTACCAATGCTATGTAGTTTAGATAAAATTGGTGAAAAATCTGCCAATAATTTATTAAATGCACTAGAGGAATCTAAAAATACAACATTAAGTCGATTTATATTTGCTCTTGGCATCCCAAATGTTGGCGAAGTTACTGCCGAAAATCTAGTTAACCAACTAGGCAACTTACCGGCAATTGAGAACACCTCGCTTGAACAATTACAAACGGTAAAAGATATCGGTGCTGTCATTGCAGAAAGTATTATAGACTTTTTTCAAGAACCTCATAATCGTAATATCATTGAACAATTAACCAGTCATGAAATTGGTATTCACTGGCAAAATTTAAATCCACAGATGCAAGCAGTTAATACTGATTCACCTTTTTTTGGTAAAAAAGTGGTATTAACAGGCACCTTATCAGTTTTAACTCGAGATGAAGCCAAAAATAAATTAAAACAATTAGGAGCAAAAGTAACGGGTAGCGTATCAAAAAATACCGATCTAGTCATTGCCGGAGAAGCCGCTGGTTCTAAACTTAACAAAGCCCAAGAATTGGGAATTAAAGTTATTGATGAACAAGAAATGCTAAATTTGTTCGCTCAATAAAAATAAAATTCATTGGTACTTGTTGGTTAATTGATTACAATAGCAAGTATCAAAAAACAAGGAGGAAATTATGCCTTTACTCGATAGTTTTAAAGTTGATCACACCAAAATGAAAGCGCCTTTTGTGCGAATTGCAAAAACTATGGCAACCCCAAAAGGTGATCACATCACTGTGTTTGATCTACGCTTTACTATTCCTAATAAAGATAATCTACCAGAAAAAGGGATTCATACATTAGAGCATTTATTTGCTGGCTTTATGCGTGATCACCTAAACAGCGACAAAGTTGAAATAATTGATATTTCACCCATGGGGTGCCGTACAGGCTTTTACATGAGTTTAATTGGTAAACCAAACGAAGCATTAATAGTGGATGCATGGTTAAAATCAATGCATGATGTTTTAAATGTCAAATCACAAAATCAAATTCCAGAATTAAACGAATATCAATGTGGTACCTACAAAATGCATTCATTAGATGAAGCCAAAGCTATTGCTGAAAAAATTATAAAATCAGGCATTAGCATATGCCATAATGATGAAATCGCATTGACTGATGAACAGCTAGCTCAAATTAATCACTAGGAGATATCTATGCCAAACGTCGTTATCGACTTTTTAGAGGGTCGCACCATAGAGCAAAAAAGAGAAATGGCAAAACGCGTAACAAATGCAATTGCCGAAACACTTAACTGCAAACCTGAAGCAGTACAAATCATCATGCACGAAATATCAAAAGATCAGATCGCTAATGGTGGCATACTACGTAGTGATAAAGAATAGTGACAAAGATTCATTTTTACATATACAAATAATTACGCAAATAAGCTAAAACCCTTTGGGTATATTTAAGCTTCATAAAAAAATCTCAAAATAAATATATTTTGAGATTTTTACCTAAACATTTATCACTATTTCATATAAATTCAGCCACCAATAAATTATTCGTAATTCAGCTAAATCGCTTAATGCTTGCAATTGCAGTGATGTAAATGAAGTATATGCCCCATTTTATTCGCTTTTGTTTCTAAATAATGTTCATTATTTGGATTTTCACCGACTTCCAATGGCTCTCGTTTTGTAATTTTGATACCTGAGCTTTCAAGTACTCTAATTTTTTCTGGATTATTGGTTAATAAACGAATTTGAGACACACCTAATAAATTAAGCATATCAGCACATAAAGTAAAATCGCGTTCATCCGCTGCAAAACCTAATTGTTCATTGGCTTCAACTGTATCTAATCCTTGATCTTGTAATGCATAAGCTCTAATTTTATTCAGCAAACCAATATTACGCCCTTCTTGACGATGATAAATTAAAATCCCTTTACCTTCTTTTGCAATTTGTTTTAAAGCTGCTTCTAACTGAAAACCACAATCACAGCGTAAACTAAAAAGTGCATCCCCCGTTAAACATTCAGAATGAATCCTTGTAAGCACAGGTGCATCACTAGATATATCACCAAATACCAATGCTACATGATCCTTCTTTGTTGCAATCTCTTCAAATCCAACAATAGTAAAACATCCCCAAGGAGTTGGTAATTTTGCTTGTGCAACACGTTTTAATTGCATTATTTTCTCCGTTTTAAATAAAACATAGATAAGATTTTATAAAAATAAATCTACATTCTATGCTAAAATATTAAGCAATTTGTACTTAATTGAGTTTATAAATGGGGTTAGTAATAAAAAAAACAATAGCTATACTAGCTATTTTCTTAACTGTGCCTTTAGTTATTATAGCCATAAATTGGCACTGGCAACCAACGTCATTAAATAATACATCTAAATATTTATTTTTAATAACCGAAACGGCCAGTTTTCCTTGGGCAATAATAACATCGGCAATTTTATTTTTAGTATTTTTCCTATTATTACCCAACATAACAAAAACAAAAATTGTTTTGTTATGGTTGCTACTTGTTAGCGCAATATTAAGTGGTCAAGTAATTAAAAGCTTTTTGAAATCGCAAACAGCCGAATCAAGACCTTATGTACTTTGGATGGCAAAAGAATTTAATATGACTGATCAACAATTTTATTCGCAAACAAAGTCAGAAAGAAAAGAACTTATCCACCAATTACTAAATAATTCAATAACAATCCCAAGTTGGTTATCTAACCACTGGCAACATGAAACAGGATATTCTTTTCCTTCTGGGCATACGTTATTTTCTGTCACTTGGGCATTTTTAGCTTTAACATTACTAAAATTTAAACGGCATTATGTAATAATATCAAGCACCATTATCTGGTCGGTATTAATTGAAATTAGTCGGTTATTACTAGGTATGCATCGACCAATTGATTTAATAACAAGCATATTAATCGCTTGGATAATTTCATTAATCTGCTGTTTTTATGCTAAAAAATGGCATATAGTAGATAAGTAACGCTTAAATAAAAATAAAAGAAATTCAATTTATAACAGACGGATTTAATTTTTGAACGTTATAATTAACAGCTTAACGAACCAAAGCAATTTATAGAAACAGACACATATAATAAAAACGTTTAACTAAAAACAAAAAGGTTAACATTATGAAATTTGTTATATCAATTTTATTGATAATTATCATTTTTGCCATCTCAATAGCAATAGGTTCAGCGAATGATCAACTTGTAACATTTAATTATTTGATTGCTAAAACTGAAATTCGTTTATCTGTATTATTAGCTATTTTGTTTGGTTCTGGTTTTATTATTGGTTGGATATTAACAGGCGTTTTCTTTTTAAAATCTAAATTCCAACACTCATCAACAAAACGTAAATTAAACAAATTACAAAAAAAATACGATGAAGATATAGCAAATCATCAACAAACAACCTTAACTAAACCCAATTAAGAATAGGTTACTATGTTTGAGCTGTTATTTCTGTTACTTCCTATCGCTGCCGGATATGGCTGGTATATGGGTAACAGAAATGCAAAACAAAAATATTTAAATGAATCTAATCGGCTATCTCGTGAATATGTAGATGGTTTAAACTTTCTTTTGTCTAACCAAAAAGATAAAGCTGTCGATCTTTTTTTAGATCTATTAAAAGAAGATGATGGTACACTTGAAGCGCATTTAACATTAGGTAACTTATTTCGCTCTCGAGGCGAAGTTGATAGAGCGATACGTATTCACCAAGCACTGTTAGAAAGCGCATCATTAACCTTTGAACAGCAACTATTAGCCATTCAACAATTAGGCCGAGATTATATGGTTGCAGGTTTTTACGACCGTGCCGAAAAGATGTTTTTGCAATTAATAGATGAAGAAGACTTTCAACAACATGCATTACAACAACTTATCATCATATATCAATCAACCAGTGAATGGATAAATGCCATTAACACAGCAACTAAACTAGTCAAACTTGGCAATGAAAAATACAGAACTGATATTGCACAATTTTATTGTGAACTCGCCTCACAAGCTATGACCAATAATGAACTAGACAAAGCAAATAACCTATTACAAAAATCAGCAACGGCAGATGCAACATGTGCTCGGACTTCACTCATGCTGGGTCGAGTTTTTATGGCTCAAAACAAAATAGAGCAAGCTATCGAATCGTTTCAAGAAATATTACAACAAGACAAAGCCTTTATTGGCGAAGCATTACCTTTATTAAAAGAGTGCTATCTAAAACTAAATAATCAACAGCAATTTCAACAATTTTTACAATTATGTGTCGAACAAGATAGCGGTAGCGTAGCCGAATTAATGCTTGCTGATCTTATAGAAAAACAGAAAGGCTTAGATGCAGCACAACATTACATGTACCGTGAATTACTTAAACATCCTAATTTAAAAGGATTTTATCGATTAATGAACTATCATGTTGCAGATGCAGAACAAGGCAAGGCGAAAGAAAGCCTGTTGCTTTTACGTAACATGGTAGGTGAGCAAATAAAAATTGTCCCGAATTATCGATGCCAAAAATGTGGATTTACGGTCAACTCCATCTACTGGTTATGCCCTGCTTGCCGTTCGTGGTCAACCATAAAACCTGTTCGTGATTTTGAACAACATACCAATAAATAAAAAGAGATTTCTATGTTTTTAATTGACTCTCACTGTCATTTAGATAGTTTAGACTTTAGTACTAAATCCATCAAAGATGTTTTACAAGAAGCTGTAAACAACGATGTTAAACATTGCTTAAGTGTAGCAACAACATTATCGGGCTATGAATCGATGAAACATCAACTTACCCCTTATAAACATCAATGCTCTTTTTCGTGTGGGATTCATCCGCTTAATTTAGACGATGAAAAGTATGATGCCGATCGTTTTCAAAGCTTAGCGCAAGAAAATAACGTCATAGCACTAGGCGAAACAGGTCTTGATTACTACTATCAACAAGATAATTTAGAACAGCAACAAGAAAATTTTAAAGAGCATATTCGATTAGGTCGCAAATTAAATAAACCAATTATTGTCCATACCCGTAACGCTAAACAAGACACATTAAGAATATTAAAAGACGAACACGTTCATTCTGGCGTTTTACACTGTTTTACTGAAGATATCGAAACAGCCAAACAACTCTTAGACATCGGCTTTTATATCTCATTTTCAGGAATCATCACCTTTAAAAATGCCGAAGCCCTGCGCGATGTTGCCAAATATGTACCACTTGATCGTATCTTGGTCGAAACAGATTCCCCTTACCTTGCTCCAGTACCACACAGAGGGAAAGAAAACCAACCAGCGTATGTTCGTGAAGTGGCACAATATTTATCCGCTTTAAAAGGCGTCTCATTAGAAGAGATAGCCCAAAAAACCACAGCTAACTTTTGTCGGTTATTCAATCTGCAAGGAAAATTAAATGAATTATAAATTAACCATTGATTGGAATGATTTTTTAACAAATTATTGGCAAAAAAAACCAGTAATCTTACGCAAAGCATTTACTAACTTTATTGATCCCATTACACCAGATGAACTTGCAGGGCTAGCAATGGAAGAAGAAATTGATAGCCGAATTGTTTCCAATAAAGATGGCGTTTGGGATGCAAAATATGGACCATTTACTGAATATCATAACTTAGGAGAAGATCACTGGAGCTTACTTGTTCAAGCGGTTGATCACTGGCATGAACAAGCTGCCACATTAGTTGAACCATTCAAATGCATACCACAATGGCAATTTGATGATTTAATGATTTCTTATGCAACACAAGGAGCAGGTGTTGGGCCTCATATTGATAATTACGATGTGTTTATTATTCAAGGCATGGGGAGCAGGCGTTGGCAAGTGGGTGATCGCAACCCAAATTATAAACAATTTAATGCACACAAAGCATTATTACATGTTGAAGATTACCAATCCATCATAGATGAAGAACTCACGACAGGCGACATTTTATACATTCCAATAGGTTGCCCTCATAATGGTATATCTATTGGTGAATCACTTAGCTATTCTGTTGGTTTTATGACACAAACATCGCAAGAACTACTTAGTAGCTTTGCCGACTATGTCATCGATAACCTACCTAATGGTATTTATTATCAAGACCCGAATTTAAAACTACCTAACGATCCACACCGAGTTCAACCTTATGAACTAACAAAACTACAGGATCAAATTATCGACTTAATCAAAACACCCCAATTATTTAACGATTGGTTTGGCAAACACATTACACAATCAATGCACGAACTAAATATTGTACCTGTTGAACCACCCTACGATTACAATGAATTCGAATCACTACTAAAAAATGGTTCAAAGCTACACCGAGTACCTAGCATTCGCATTCTTAAAGTAGGTGATTTTGGCTACATTCATGGTGAAAAAATTGACTTACCAATGCCTATCATCGATCTACTTTGTGAAACAGAAACATTATATTACAAGCATTTACAAAATAAAAACGTGCTTCAAATAATGCTTGAGTTTGTTAACAAAGGTTACTGGTATTTTGCAGAAGAATGACATAACATCCCGCCGATATTAAAATCGGCGGATAAAACAGCTATTTAAGCTTTAAGTTTGGCTTTTTATGAGTTTTAAGTATATACTTTCCCCCGCTTTTATTTACCCGCCGTTTAATCACAAATTAAACATTATAAAATGAAAATTTTAAGTAACTATCTAATTTTAAAAACTAGAGGTATACATGAAAACTGAAGCAAACACAGCCCAGCAAGCTGAAAGCGAAAGTGAACAAACAACGCCATACCAAAAGAAAACACTTTTTGCTTCCACCGTAGGTTATGCACTTGATGGCATGGATATGATGATTTTAGGTGTTTGTTTTAGCCTGATTTCGACAAGCTTTAACCTAACTAAAGCAGATTTAGGCACCTTAACATCAGTGACCCTACTTGGCGCAGTATTAGGGGGCATTTTATTTGGTGTACTTGCTGATAAATATGGTCGAGTTAGAGTTTTTTCATGGACGATTTTAATATTTTCCTTTTTTACTGGACTATGCGCAATTTCACCCAACTATGAGTGCTTTTTAATATTTCGCTTTTTAAGTGGGCTTGGTCTTGGTGGCGAATTTGGTATTGGCATGACGCTAGTTTCTGAAAGCTGGCCTAAAAATAAACGTTCAAGAGCAACATCAATTGTTGCACTAGGCTTTCAAGTAGGTATTATTTTAGCCGCATTGACTGTCAATTTTATTGGTGAAATTTATGGCTGGCGCTGGGCTTTTGCCATGGGTGTATTACCTGCTTTATTTGTTGCATGGACTCGTAAAGGTCTAAAAGAACCTGAAATTTGGCAAAACCTTAAAAACCAAAACAAAAATAAAATTGCCATTGGCAAATTATTTAAAAATCCCCGAACAATAGCAACAACAATAGGATTAACCATTGCTTGTGCAGTACAAAACTTCGGCTTTTATGGACTCATGGTTTGGATGCCAAACATGATTGCAACCGAACTCAAATTGCCATTTAAAAACACCATGTTTTGGACCATTTCAACCACTATTGGCATGTCATTAGGGATTTTGATTTTTGGTTGGTTATGCGACAAATTTGGCCGTCGTCCTTCTTACATTCTGTTTTTATTTGTTTCAGCCGTTTCGATTTGGTTCTATTTCCAACAAACTGATATGGTTATACTTATTATATTTGGTTCAGTGATTGGCTTTTTTGTCAATGGCATGATGGGTGGATATGGTGCGTTGCTTGCTGAGCATTACCCAACAGATGCACGATCAAGTGCTGAAAACATTATCTTCAATATAGGTCGTGGTCTTGCTGGCGTATCACAAGTGCTTATTGCCTATTTGGCCACTGTCTACTCAATTAGCTATGCATTAGCTTTATTGTCTGCCGCTTATTTATTATCGGCTGCTGCATTTGTCTTTTTAATACCTGAAACAAAAGGCAAAGCACTCGAATAAAATATCTCAAAAATAAAAAACAGGGCAACAGCCCTGTTTTTTTATATCAATACAAACTTATTATATTAAACAATTAAAATACGGCTAAATTGTTTAATTTGTTTTAATGACAAATTAAATATGCCATATTATAGTGAGCACGAAAATAATATTGTAACTAAAATATTGTCGATATCTAAATCATTCTAAAAAAGCATTATTCATTAAAATACAATAATGCACTGATAAAACCGACTATAAAACTATAAACAAGATAAAGGTGAGTATTTATGTTGTGGAAACTATCTAACCGAGCTATAGCATTGAAAAGCTCTGCTATTCGTGAAATTTTAAAAATTACCGAACAGCCTGATGTTATTTCATTTGCTGGAGGTTTACCTTCGCCAAATACTTTTCCAGTTCAAAAAATAAAAGACGCCTTCGACCATATTATTACCGCTGACGAAATGAGTGGTTCTTTACAATATGGACCAACCGAAGGTTATGCACCGCTACGCATCTGGTTAGCTGAATATTTATCTCAGCGTGATAACACTAACGTAAAACCTAACCAAATTTTGATAGTCACTGGTTCTCAACAAGCTTTAGATCTTATTGGCAAAGCACTGATAGACAAAGGAAGTAAAGTCCTAGTTGAAACCCCAACCTATTTAGGTGGATTACAATCTTTCACTCAATATGAGCCTGAGTATATTTCGCTAGAAGGTGATGAACAAGGCATTATTCCTGAAAAACTTGATGACAAAACGGCAGCCGATGCCAATTTTATGTATGTAATCCCTAACTTTCAAAACCCGACAGGACGCCGTTTACCATTAGCACGACGCCAACAATTAGCAGAAAAAGCAATCCGCAATAACCTTGCATTGGTCGAAGACGATCCTTATGGAGAATTAGATTACCAAGGACATCGTTTACCAAGCTTATACACATTAGCGCCAGAAAACACTATTTATTTAGGTTCTTTCTCAAAAATCTTAGCTCCAGGACTACGCCTTGGGTATATCGTTGCCAATGAAAAATTAATCAACAAATTGGTACAACTAAAACAAGCAGCAGATCTACATACCCCAAGTCTAACTCAACGTATTGCTTACCATGTAATAAAAGATGGCTTTCTTGATAAGCATATTCCAACTATTCGTGAATTATACGGTCATCGTTGCCAAGCAATGTTAAATGCATTACAAAAATACATGCCAACCACAGTCACTTGGAATAAACCCGAAGGAGGCATGTTTATTTGGATTGAATTACCAAAAAATATCAATGCGACAGAACTACTTAGCGAAGCAATCCAACATAAAGTTGCTTTTGTACCGGGTGAAACCTTTTTTGCTAATGCTATTCGAACTAATTGCATGCGACTTGCTTTTGTCACAGTACCAGAAGAAAAAATTGAACAAGGCATCAAAACATTAGCTAAATTAATCGCTAACTGGTCAGATATACTAGAAGAAAGCCCAATAATAATGTAGATTCATACCAATAAAAAGGACTCAAATAGAGCCCTTTTTATCTAAACTCGTCAAAATTGATAGATGTAATCCATAAACTTTAACTTTTTCATAATTTTAAATAAAATAAATATATCGTTATTTAGTATCACAATCGCTCGGTTTTACCTCAAATGACATTACTTTTTCGTTTCCAATGTAATAGTTATGACTGACACCATTTGGAAATGCGTCTCTAAACTGTTTAATTTGTGGGTTATTACCACAATAAATTTTTCTCAATGCCCCTCCTGTTTGATTTTTTGTGTCAGAGATTGATATCTCATCTTTTGAAGCATTAATAATATATTTATAATTCAGTAATTCACTAGCTTTTGCTATTTCAACTAAATCAGAGATTGATATTTCATCTCTTGAAGCATTAATAATATATTTATAATTCAGCAATTCACTATCTTTTGCTATTTCAACTAAATTAGTTTTTGCATCAACTTTAACTGGAAGCATTTTTTTAGCTTCATTAATAATGGTATCTTGTAAAATAGCAAGATCAGTATTTTTTGAAGAATCACCAACTACTTGGTTGGCATCAGATTTCGAATTATCACAACCGAAAAGAGCTAAACTCATCAAAATTGCAACTACTGCTAGTTTTAAACCTTTCATTGATATTCCTTTTTATTAAAGTTACCAATTTCATTTTTGCCAATTATTCAAAATACAGGCATTATCATTGTAAAATTTTTGAAAACAAATAGGTATAAAAATTATCATATTTTACATATTAAACAAAAATAAATAACCAATAAAAAGGGCTCTAATAGGCCCTTTTTATCTAAACTCGTCAAAATTGATAGATATAATCCATAAACTTTAACTTTTTTGATAATCTTAAACAAAATAATACAAAATAAATATATCGTTATTTAGTATCACAATCGCTCGGTTTTAACTCAAATGACATTACTTTTTCATCTCCAATATAATAGTTATGACTGACACCATTTGGAAATGCGTCTCTAAACTGTTTAAGTTGTGGGTTATTACCACAATAAACTTTTTTCAATGCCTCTCCTGTTTGATTTTTTGTGTCAGAGATTGATATCTCATCTTTTGAAGCATTAATAATATATTTATAATTCAGTAATTCACTATCTTTTGCTATTTCAACTAAATTAGTGTTTGCATCAACTTTAACTGGAAGCATTTTTTTAGCTTCATTAATAATAGTATCTTGTACAAGAGTAAGATCAGTATTTTTTGAAGAATCACCAACTGATTTGTTGGCATCGGATTTTGAGTTATCACAACCAAAAAGAGCTAAGCTCATCAAAATTGCGACTACTGCCGCTGGTTTTAAATCGTTCATCAATATTCCTTTTTATTTTAAAGTTACTAATTTTATTTTTGCCGATTATTCAGGCATTAGTATTGTAAAATAGTTGAAAGCAAATAGGTATAAAAATTGTCATATTTTACATTTTTAAACAAAAATAAATAATAAATAAAAAGGGCTTTAATAAGCCCTTTTATTGCTAATGAGTTTTAACTATTTATACTTATTGAATCTAATTAAACCATATTTAATCATTATCATCACAATCAGTCGGTTTTACACCCACTGAAAAAACTTTATCGTCATTGATATAATAATTATGATTAGCACCTCTAGGGAATACTAATCTTAGCGTCTTCATACTAGCATCATCACCACAATAAAACGCAACTAATTTATTTTGTAAATTTTTTTGATTAGTTTCAGCTAGCAATGCATCTTTAGTAATATTATTCACAACATATTTATAATTAATTGCATTACTATCTGTTGATACATCAACCAAAGTCATACTCGAATCAATAGTTGCAGGCAATTTTGTTTTAATCGCCTTGATCATCAAACCTTGAGCAACACCATAATTACCTTCTTTAATCTTATTAAGCATATCTTCTTTTTCCGATTTTGTTTGTTCATACAAATCTTTAGCCTTATCACTAACGGCTGAACTTACTTGCTTAACTTGATCGCCAATTTTTGAGCCTAATTGACTTGCTTTATCGCCAATTTCAGAGCTTAATTGACTCGCTTTTTCGCTAATTTGAGATCCTACTTGATTAGCCTTGTCATTTATTTCTGAACTTGTCTGCTCGGCTTGCTGCTTGATATCATCAGCTTTTGATTTTGAATTATCACAATTAACTAAAAAAAACCCTAATACTACTAAAGAGATTACTTTAAAAAGTTTCATATTATTCCCCTTCTATTTTTAATTTATATTGGCTATAGTGATTTGGATTCGCAATAACCTATTGATTTTAAAAATTGATTACCTATAAATCAGCTGTAAAAGCGCATAAAAAGCACTTTTACAGTGACCATTATCTATTAGCTAATTACTTAATTAGTTAATATGCATACCACCAGTAACACCATACGTTTCGCCTGTTGTATAGCTTGACTCTTCTGATGCTAAATGCACATAAACACCAGCAAGCTCAACAGGTTGACCTGCTCGTTGTAATGGGGTTTGTTTACCAAATTCAGGAATCACATCACTTGGTTGACCACCACAAATTTGTAGTGGAGTCCAAACTGGTCCCGGCGCCACGCTATTTACACGGATACCTTTATGTGCTAATTGTTTAGCTAAACCACGAGTAAACGCAATAATAGCCGTCTTAGTTGAAGCATAATCTAATAAATTACCACTAGGTTGATAAGCCTGAACTGACGAAGTAGTAATAATAGTCGAACCGGGTTTTAAATATCCTAAAGCTGCTTTAGTCATCCAAAAAAGCGAGAACACATTCACTTCAAACGTTTTTTTAATTTGCTCTGTGGTAAGGTCCATAATATTTTCGACTGCAGTTTGCTTACCGGCAACTAACGTCAAATTATCTAACCCACCTAATTTATCATGAGCTTCATCAACTAATTTTTTACAAAACGCCTCATCACTTAAATCACCGGGAATTAACACCACTTTACGCCCAGCGGCCTCAATAACTTTAGCAACTTCTTCCGCGTCTTTTTGTTCAACAGGAAGATAATTGATAGCCACATCAGCGCCTTCTTTAGCATAAGCAATCGCTGCTGCACGTCCAATGCCTGAATCGCCGCCAGTCACAAGCATTTTACGCCCTTCTAAACGATTATGCCCTTGATAGCTCTTTTCGCCACAATCAGGAATTGGGGTCATTTCACACTGTAAAGCCGGTGCAACCTGTTTTTGTTTTGGAAACTTGTCATGATGATATTTGGTAAGTGGATTATAGATTTTTTGTTTACGCATAATATGCTCCTAAGTTAATCTATATTTTTTATAAAACCTTAATATAATTTAAATAAAATCAATTAAGACTCACAAAATCCTATGTGTACTCATATCAATGTTAAAAATACTTAATCAACTCAATAAATTATATAGTTTAAGATTGGGACTTTTTTAAAGACTTTTGCTTTTAAAACTGAATTTTGCTACTTGGTAACACCTTCTAAATTTTCAAAAAAATTAAAAATAAGGACTAAAAATTCATTAAAGCTGGCTTTGAGTGGGCTTGGTGAGAACGGTGAAAATAGTCATATCAAAGCCATGATCGTTGTATAATTTTGTACTGGATTTAGTGTAGCAAATTAAAATTAACTAAGCTAGATATAGCGCATTAACAAAAAAGATCAATTAACTTCGCAATCTGTTGATTTTAATTCAATTATAATGATTTCTTTATTATTAATATCGTAGTGATAGTTAATACCATCCAGAAAATCATTTTTTAGTGTTCTCATCTCATCACTATTTTCACAATACGTCTTAAGCAATTTTTGACGAATAGCATCAATTGTTGTTGGTAATAATAGAGCTTGTTCAGGTGTATTTCGAACACTATAAGTATAATTAATTGTATTATGATCTTTTTCTACCCCAACTAACGTAGTGAACTCATCAATATCAATCGGTAACGCTTTTTTTATTGGTTCAATCACTTCATTTTGAGTATCGCTAAGCTCGCTGTTTTTTGAATCTGTATTGGACGCACTTTGTGAAGGGCTTTTAGCGTTATCACAGCTGATTAAAGCTAGATTTAAAAGTGCAAAAAGAATTAGTTGCAATATTTTCATACTGATATCTCATTTTAATGGTTTAGATATACGATATTTCTTAATATTACTCATGTTTACTATTTATACACCACATCATCAAAAACACCAAAACAAAGCATCAAAAATGATGTTTTTTTATACTGCAACAAAAAAATCGCCAAACCTTTTCAACAGATTATTGATACACATGACAAAAACGTCAAAAAACGGTTGCACTTTTTTTAAAAACGAGTATTTTGTTAAGAATAGTTTTTAAAAATGACAAAAAGTTAATTATATAACATTATGAAATTTTCACTCAAAATCGTCCTCATCAACATTATTGTCAGCGTGGTCATTATTCCTGCGCGGGGGCGTTTTTTGAATTAAAAATATGTTCATACATAGATCAAAAACCCCCGCCCTCAAAAAGCGGGGGTTTTTTTATGAACCTTATTTTTTATGAAAAATAAATGGGCAAAATAAGTGAGGAATCAATGTTAGGAACACAGTGGATAGTAAAAACTTTAAAAGAGAAAGGCGTAACTACCGTTTTTGGATATCCTGGCGGACAAATTATGCCACTATATGATGCGCTTTATGATGGTGGTATTGAGCATGTACTGTGTCGCCACGAACAAGGTGCAGCCATGGCAGCCATAGGCTATGCCCGATCAACAGGAAAAACAGGTGTCTGCATTGCAACCTCTGGCCCTGGTGCAACAAACATCATCACAGGTCTTGCCGATGCCTTAATTGATTCAGTACCGATTGTTGCCATAACAGGACAAGTTCCCACCAACCTTATTGGTACTGACGCCTTTCAAGAAGTAGATGTTTTAGGATTATCACTTGCTTGCACCAAACACAGTTACTTAATTGATGAGGCTAAAGACTTACCCAACACCTTAGAGCAGGCCTTTGACTTAGCCAATTCAGGCAGGCCGGGACCAATATTAATTGACATCCCCAAAGACATACAGCTTGCAAACCTAGAGTACCAAAACTATTTATCGCCATCCTTAACCAAAACTTCTCAACAAGATAACTCTCAATTATATCCAATCTTGCCTGATGATATAAACCAAGCCAAACAAATGATCGCCCGAGCTAAAAAACCAATCCTTTACATTGGTGGTGGTGTTGGACTTTCTGGAGCAATAGCCGAACTAAGACAATTCATGGCACTAACAAACATCCCAAGTGTATCAACACTAAAAGGACTTGGCGTAGCCGATCTTAATAACCCTTATTATTTAGGACTAATTGGCATGCACGGCGCCAAAGCAGCTAATTTAGCAGTGCAAGAGTGCGATCTACTAATTGCGTTAGGAGTGCGATTTGATGACAGAGTAACGGGCAATCTTAACGAATTTGCACGACATGCTAAAGTGCTTCATGTTGATATTGACCAAGCCGAAATCAACAAATTACGCCAAAGCCATTTAGGATTGCAAGGTGACATAAAACACGTGTTACCCTTGCTAAATCAAACTGTATCAATAAATGCATGGCATCAAAGGATTGATGAATTAAAAGCACAGCATCCAACCCGTTATGATCACCCAGGCGAAGCCATTTATGCACCAGCATTATTAAAAACCCTATCAGAGCGTAAATCGGCCGATGCAGTTATTACAACCGATGTTGGACAACACCAAATGTGGACAGCCCAGCACATGCGCTTTACCCACCCACAAAACTTTATCACATCAAGTGGGCTTGGCACTATGGGATTTGGTTTACCTGCTGCCGTTGGTGCACAAATGGCAAGACCGAATGACTGCGTTATTTGTGTATCGGGCGATGGTTCATTCATGATGAATGTTCAAGAACTCACCACCATCAAACGCAAACAGCTACCAATAAAAATTGTATTAATTGATAACCAACGCTTAGGCATGGTTCGCCAATGGCAAGAGCTATTTTTTAACGAAAGATACAGCGAAACAAACCTATCTGATAATCCCGATTTTTTAACGCTAGCCAAAGCGTTTGACATACCGGGGCAAACCATCAGCAAAAAGTCACAAATAAACGGTGCGCTTGACAACATGTTCAATTCCAAAGGTGCTTACCTTTTACATGTATGCATAGACGAATTAGAAAACGTATGGCCACTTGTACCACCTGGTGCGGCCAACGAAAACATGTTAGACAAAAGTGGCAAGGAGTAAGCAATGAACCAACAAACGCAACATCAATTAACCATAAAAGCGAATGACGCCTTAGGAACACTTGAACGAATATTGCGTGTAATCCGCCATCGAGGTGGACACATCGAATCAATGCAAATGCAAACATTCGAAAACAACACAATAACAATGACGCTACACTTAACGACCGAAAGATCACTATCAACATTACAAAACCAAGTCGCAAAATTAGAAGATGTCATTACAGTTGAATAAAAGATTAACCAAATTAATAAATAACTTAACAGTTAAACAAACACAAGTTCAGAGTATAATGCTTAACCATTAAAGCAAAATACTTACAGCAAAAAATGCTTATCAAATAAAAAATAAAGAGGAAAACAAAAATGGGTTCTACAGCAAAATCGGATTATATTTGGTTTAATGGCGAAATGGTTCCATGGGCAGATGCCAAAGTACATGTTATGTCGCACGCCTTACATTATGGAACTTCAGTATTTGAAGGGGTACGTTGTTATGACACCCATAAAGGCCCTGCTATTTTTCGCCATAAAGAACACGCACAACGACTATTAAACTCAGCCAAAATTTATCGTTTTCCTGTTCCTTATTCGCTTGAAGAAATTATGGAAGCAACTCGCCAAACCATCAAAAAAAATAATTTAAAAAGTGCTTATATCCGCCCACTTGTTTTTGTTGGTGATGTAGGCATGGGAGTCAACCCACCAGCAGGTTATCAAACCGATGTCATGATTGCCGCATTCCCATGGGGTGCCTATCTTGGCGAAGAAGCATTAGACCAAGGTATTGATGCAATGGTCTCATCGTGGCATCGTGTCGCATCAAACACCATTCCCGCAGCAGCTAAAGCGGGCGGTAACTATTTATCGTCATTACTAATTGGATCTGAAGCACGAGCAAATGGTTTCCAAGAAGGTATCGCATTAGATGTGCATGGTCACCTATCAGAAGGCGCAGGCGAAAACCTATTCATCATAAAAGATAGCATTTTATATACCCCAGTGCTATCGTCTTCAGCGCTACCGGGTATTACACGTGATGCAGTATTAACATTAGCACGCGACATTGGCATAGAAGTGCGTGAACAAACACTATCTCGTGAATCACTTTATTTAGCCGACGAAGTGTTTATGACAGGCACCGCAGCCGAAATCACCCCCGTACGCAGTGTTGACCGCATTCAAGTGGGTATTGGTCGTTGCGGCCCAATCACCAAACAAATACAACAAACATTTTTTGGCTTATTTAGTGGTAAAACCGAAGACAAATACGGTTGGTTAGATCCAATTAAATAAAAATCACTCCCACCAACTAATTTGGTGGGAATTTTTTAAACATCGAATTAGCTATATTGATTTATTATCGAGACAAAATAAAATCGTATGCATAATAAAAACTTGGGAGCAAAAAATGCCTAAATATCGTTCAGCAACCTCGGTCGAAGGCCGAAACATGGCTGGTGCCCGTGCATTATGGCGTGCAACAGGCGTTAAAAATGAAGACTTTGGTAAACCCATCATTGCGGTGGTTAACTCATTTACACAATTCGTACCAGGGCATGTCCATCTAAAAGACATTGGTCAACTGGTTGCAAAACAAATTGAAGCATCGGGTGGTATTGCCAAAGAATTCAACACAATCGCCGTTGATGACGGCATCGCCATGGGGCATGGTGGTATGCTCTATTCATTACCATCGCGCGAACTTATTGCCGATTCGGTTGAATATATGGTTAACGCACATTGTGCCGATGCAATGATCTGCATCTCGAACTGCGACAAAATCACTCCCGGCATGTTAATGGCATCACTTCGTTTAAATATTCCCACCATTTTTGTTTCTGGTGGACCAATGGAAGCGGGCAAAACCAAACTGTCAGATCAAATTATAAAATTAGATCTGGTCGATGCCATGATCCAAAGTGCTAACCCAAATGTCAGCGACGAAGACAGCAAAGCAATCGAAGAATCAGCCTGTCCAACTTGTGGCTCTTGCTCAGGCATGTTTACCGCTAACTCCATGAACTGCTTAACTGAGGCCTTAGGCCTATCCCTACCCGGCAACGGCTCATTAGTTGCCACACACAAACAGCGTGAACAACTCTTTTTACAAGCAGCAAAACGCATTGTTGAAATTACCAAACGCTATTACGAACATGATGATGAATCTTACCTACCACGCGCTATCGCAACTAAAGCCGCATATGAAAACGCCATGTCACTCGATATTGCCATGGGGGGATCGACCAATACCGTTTTACATCTGCTAGCAACAGCACAAGAGGGTGAAATCGATTTTACTATGTCAGATATCGACAAATTATCCCGCAAAGTCCCACACCTATGCAAAGTGGCGCCAAGTACTGCAAAATATCATATGGAAGATGTACACCGTGCTGGTGGCGTGGTATCAATCATGTCTGAATTAGACAAAGCAGGCCTACTCAATCGTAATGTTCACAACGTACTCGGTTTATCATTACAAGAAACCTTTACTAAATACGACATCAAACAAACTAACGACGAAACCGTCAAAAAAATGTACCGTAGTGGCCCAGCCGGCATTCGCACTACCAAAGCATTTTCACAAGACTGCTATTGGGACACACTTGACGATGACCGTCAAGAGGGGTGTATTCGTGATATAGCCCATGCCTATAGTCAAGATGGTGGACTTGCCACACTCTATGGTAACGTAGCACTGGATGGAGCAATTGTTAAAACTGCAGGCGTTGCTGCTGAAAATCTCATTTTCCGAGGCCCTGCCAAAGTATTTGAAAGCCAAGAAGATGCTGTCGATGCCATTTTAGGTGGAAAAATAATAGCAGGCGATGTAGTTGTCATTATTTACGAAGGACCAAAAGGTGGACCGGGCATGCAAGAAATGCTCTACCCAACCAGCTATCTAAAATCAATGGGACTTGGCAAAGCTTGTGCCCTTATTACTGATGGACGATTTTCAGGAGGATCATCGGGCTTATCAATCGGACACATCTCACCAGAAGCAGCAAGTGGTGGAGTTATAGGGCTAGTTCGTGATGGTGATATAATCGATATTGATATTCCAAATCGAAAACTCGTACTAGATGTCCCTAATGATGAACTTGAACGCCGCCGAGTCGCCGAACTTGCCCGTGGTGACAAAGCCTTTACGCCTCACCACCGCAACCGCCAAGTCTCTTATGCACTTAAAGCTTACGCTAGCTTAGCAACCAGCGCAGACAAAGGGGCAGTTCGTGATAAAAGCAAACTTGGAGGTTAATGTGAAACAACAAAACACACAATTCACAGGCGCCGACTACTTAAAAGCAACACTTTGCAGTGCCGTTTATGACGTGGCCGAAGTCACTCCACTTGAAAAGATGGAAAAAATCTCAACAAGATTAAATAATCAAATTTTTGTCAAGCGCGAAGACCGCCAACTCGTCCACAGTTTCAAAATCCGTGGCGCACAAACCATGATAGCAAGCCTAAGTGAAGATGAACGCAAATGCGGTGTTATTGCCGCATCAGCAGGCAACCATGCGCAGGGCGTTGCTTTTTCGGCGACTAAATTAGGCATCAGTTCTTTAATTGTTATGCCGCTAACAACCGCCGACATCAAAGTCGAAGCAGTAAAAAGCTTCGGCGGTGAAGTACTTTTGTACGGAGCCAATTTTGACGAAGCCAAAGCCAAAGCCATGGCGCTTGCCAAAGAACAAAAACGCATTTTTATTCCACCCTTTGACCACCCACTTGTCATTGCAGGACAAGGCAGTATTGCGATGGAATTATTACAACAAAATGCCAAACTCGACCGCATCTTTGTACCCGTCGGTGGTGGAGGGCTTGCTGCTGGCGTTGCGGTATTAATCAAACAAATCATGCCATCAATCAAAGTTATTGCGGTCGAACCTAAAGATTCCGCTTGCTTAAAAGCGGCGTTAGATGCCGGCCACCCTGTTGATTTAGATCGTGTTGGACTTTTTGCCGAAGGTGTCGCCGTTAAACGAATTGGAGACGAAACATTCAGGCTTTGCCAACAATATATCGACGATATTATCACCGTCAGTAGCGACGAAATTTGCGCAGCAGTAAAAGACCTATTTGACGATGTACGTGCCATAGCTGAACCCTCTGGCGCAGTTGCCTTAGCAGGGCTAAAAAAATACGTAGAGCACCACAACATCAGCGGCGAAAATCTTGCCCACATATTATCGGGGGCAAATTTAAATTTCCACAACTTACGTTATGTATCAGAACGTTGCGAACTTGGCGAAAAGCGTGAAGCACTCTTTGCAGTCACCATTCCCGAAAAGAAAGGCAGTTTTTTAAAATTCTGCCAACTCCTTGGCAGACGCTCAGTGACCGAATTTAACTACCGCTACCACGACGACAAGTCCGCCTATATTTTTGTCGGCATCAAAATTGCGCAAAGCAACGAAAAAGACGACATCATGCAAGAACTTACCGCCGCAGGCTACCCTGTTGTGGATCTGACCGAAGATGAAATGGCAAAACTGCATGTTCGTTACATGATTGGCGGCAAACCGTGCAAATCGCTTCAAGAACAAGTGTATAGTTTTGAATTTCCTGAATCACAAGGCGCTTTGCTTAAATTCTTGCAAACATTAGGGACAAATTGGAATATTTCGATGTTCCATTACCGTAGCCATGGGACTGATTATGGTAGAGTACTTGCTGCGTTTGAAATTGGCGAAAGTGATAGTAGTGAATTTAATCAGCATTTGAAAGCTTTGGGGTATGGTTTTCATAACGAAACGCAAAATCCATCACTTGGGTTGTTTTTGACAAATCAGGGGGCGTAATGTTGTTTTTTTGTTAAAAAACAACAAGAAAAAACATCAATAAAATCAACACCTTTCCTGACCAATTTTTTCATCAAAATGATGTTTTTTTGTTGGTGCATAGAATGGGGTTGGTACGGTGGTTTCTGACGTTTTGACCTTTGGTGAACAAAATGGCTACAGTGCCCACGTCCGAGTCAGGGAATTAAAGCAAATTCCCTGACAACCCACGCTTTGGCTGCAGAATGTGGCCTTCGGCAATACTCGTATCATCCTGATATTCGCTTTCTTCGCTATGCTCAGATGTTCAAATTTGTTCCAGACAAATTTGTCAAGCGCGCCACAAACTCGCTCTGTTGTTGCCACATTCTGACGCCGGAATAAAACAGATAACATAGCCGATTGCTTTTTAATTATGTGATTAACTTTATTTTTTATTGCCGCCTATACGGCGTTAAGGAGTTGTATTTTATAGTTACTCTAGCGCCTTTTTTTCTAAACCGCCTATACGGCGTTAAGGATCGTAATAATCAGCTAACCAGTCAACCAAACTTTCTAAACCGCCTATACGGCGTTAAGGAAACTGACAGATAGAAACCAATTCGGCATATCTTTCTAAACCGCCTATACGGCGTTAAGGTAGAACTCAAGATTTGATAAATCTTGTTATATAAAGATAAACAACAATTTTGACTTTGAAAACCCTTTTTTTAAGCTATTTTCTAATGTATTGATTTTATTGAACTTTAAATTATCGTAAAAAAAAGGGTTTGGAGAGGTTTATATTCAAAAAAACGGATAGAAAAAACTTTAATAAAATTAGTACCTTTCCTGACCACTTTTTTGGGGTTTTTGCATTGCTTTTTAACACAAAAACAACTCACAAAAAAGACCTAAGGTTATGTTGTTGTCTTGTTTCGGCGTCGGACAAATTTGTCTGGAACAAATTTGAACACCTGAGCATAGAGAAGGTGGCCTCGTAGAGGCGAGTATCAGGATGATACGAGTAATTGCACAAACGGTGCGTTAAGACCGAGCGACGGCGGAGGGTTAGCCGTAGCAGCCAAAGCGTGGGTTGTCAGGGAATTCGCTTTAATTCCCTGACTCGGACGTTGTCACTGTAGCTATTTTGTTCACAAAAAGTCAAAACGTCCGAAACCTCTGCACTCAATTTATTCTATTCACAAAAACAAAAAAGCTGATTTTCCGCTAAAAAAACAGTGAGGAAAGGTATTGATTTTATTAAAGTTTTTATTGGGTGTTTTTCTTAAAAAAACACCCAATCATCACTATTTGTTTTGTTCCCGCTCAATCGCACGGTAACCAATATCATGCTGATAAAAACAACCATGCCAATAGATGTCTTTGGCTTGCTGATAAGCCCGTTGTTGGGCTTCAAGTACCATGTTACCAAGTGCGGTTATGCACAATACTCGCCCGCCATTAGTGTGAACACGCCCTTTTTCTAAACTAGTACCCGCATGGAAGATTTTGCAATCTTCGGTTGATTCGGCAGGAAATCCAAGGATGACATCTTTGGTATTATATTTGCCTGGGTAACCACCAGCGGCAAGCACCACACCTAATGCAGGTCTTGGCTAGAAATTATGTCGGTATAGCCACATTAGCATGTTGCATAATATGGCTAAAAATATAAATAGACATATGATTAATACAAAATATCAACAGCTTCTATTTAACTTCAATTAATCATTTCCATTTTTTCCTTTTTATGTATCTACGTGGTGTTTCAAGAAAGCTAATAAAAAATACATACAATATAAAAATAAAAACAGCTGACCAGAAAAAAATAATATTTGAAAAAAAACCTTCTCCTGGCTGACTTATAATTAACAGGCTATATAAAGAAATAAAATAAAAATAAAAAAGAGCTAAACGTCGTTTACGATTTAAAGTTTTGTCATTATTGTAGTCCATTGCAATATATTCCGAAAAATAGCGCCGAATAAAACACCCAACAATAGCAAAAAAATAATAGCTAACCCATATTTCAACAGCCATGCAAATCTCCTTATTTTATAATATTACCGTCTCTATCTTTTCTATATGTTGAACCATCACTACTTTCACAGCTATAATAATCTGGTGCATCATCATTACCTATTGTGATTATCAATGAACAATTCTCAACAATTTGTCCTGTATTAATAATTGTTTCTGGCTCTTTAACAACCATGCTCACTTGGTTGGTATCTTTATTAAGTATAAAAGCTTTTTTTAACTGATTAGCTAGTTCTCTAAGAGAAATAGCATCACCAAGAATTTCCACAGTTAATAATTTCTTACTCATTTGTTTGTAAGCGTTTTCTAAATCACGGCGACCATATTTAAATAATTTAAATATTGGATTACCAAACTTATTCAGTTTCGGCACTAATTTCAACTTAGCCCCTACTGACATACTTAAATCTAAACTATCATAAGCAATATCACCTATTGAAGAATCAAAACCTAAAGACTCGGTAGCATCTTTATACCAACCTCTTAAAGGCCCATCAACTTCCATACTTCTGTTGCCGCCATCAATCTCGTTCATAACACCATTAACAATGCCAGCTCCTCCTTCATATATTCCATTTCCTCCATGCGCTATCATAGGGGCACCAATAAGACATGACAATCCCACAGAACAAAGTGCTACCCCAGTTTGAATCATTCCTACACCACCAAAAATAGACAAACCATTTTTCGACCATATAAAACTTTGTTTCCATAAATTATTTTCTTCAGTCTTTATTTTCTTTGCGCCTTCCTCATAACTCATTTCTCCACTTTCAACTTTATTGACAATATTCATGGCATATGTATCAACATCATCAATAAAAGATTGTTTTATTTCGTTATAATAAAGGTGTTTTTCGCATAGTTCGTGGGTGCAATCCATTAAGCGCTTGGCATCCAATCGAATTTTTGAAGTATCATCACTTATTTCAAGTGGTGAGTCACTTTGCGTATACATCAGGTTTTGAAAAATAGGTAATGAGGTTTTTGAAGAGCTAGGCATTTTAAAACTTGAGCTTTTCGCTGATGAATGGATTGCAACATTAACATAAATAAAGCTTTTAGTGGCGATAATTCGATTCTCACCTATTGGACATCCACAAGCTACAATGCAACCATCATAGGCAGCCGGTTTACCATCTACAATACAATCATATGTTCCTTCAATAATGGAACCGTACCCTTTTGTACATTTAGGACAACTTGCGTAATCGCCTAAGCATGCAATGCCTTGACCTTGAGAAAACCCTCCATTTGATGCGGAAATTACTTTACCACCAGTTGTCGTATCATCGCCCAACACTGCTAATAATTTGTTCACTCCCTTCTCCCATTCTTTTATTTAAAAATTTAATAAGAATTGATGAGCATTGAGTTAATTGTTCGTTCATACCTATTATGGCGTCATTAAACGCCATAATTAACTTTAGAAATTAAGATTTATGGCCGTTTTGCTCTCGCTCAATCGCACGGTAACCTATATCATGCCGATAAAAACAACCATGCCAATAGATGTCTTTGGCTTGCTGATAAGCCCGTTGTTGGGCTTCAAGTACCGTGTTACCAAGTGCGGTTATGCACAATACTCGCCCGCCATTAGTGTGAACACGCCCTTTTTCTAAACTAGTACCCGCATGAAAGATTTTGCAATCTTCGGTTGATTCGGCAGACAATCCAAGGATGACATCTTTGGTATTATATTTGCCTGGGTAACCGCCAGCGACAAGCACCACACCTAATGCAGGTCTTGGCTAGAAATTATGTCGGTATAGCCACATTAGCATGTTGCATAATATGGCTAAAAATATAAATAGACATATGATTAATACAAAATATCAACAGCTTCTATTTAACTTCAATTAATCATTTCCATTTTTTCCTTTTTATGTATCTACGTGGTGTTTCAAGAAAGCTAATAAAAAATACATACAATATAAAAATAAAAACAGCTGACCAGAAAAAAACAAGTTCTAAAAAAAGCCCTTCTCCTGGCTGACTTATCATAAACAGGCTATATAAAAAAATAAAATAAAAATAAAAAAGAGCTAAACGTCGTTTACAATTTAAAGTCTTATCATTTTCATAGTCCATTGCAATATATCCCGAGAAATAGCGCCGAATAAAACACCCAACAATAGCAAAAAAATAATAGCTAACCCACATTTTAATAGCCATGCAAATCTCCTTATTTTATAATATTACCGTCTCTATCTTTTCTATATGTTGAACCATCACTACTTTCACAGCTATAATAATCTGGTGCATCATCATTACCTATTGTGATTATCAATGAACAATTCTCAACAATTTGTCCTGTATTAATAATTGTTTCTGGCTCTTTAACAACCATGCTCACTTGGTTGGTATCTTTATTAAGTACAAAAGCTTTTTTTAATTTTTCACGCAGCTGATAAAAAGATAATAGATCACTACCTATTTCAAAAGTTAATAATTTCTTACTCATTTGTTTGTAAGCATTTTCTAAATTACTGCGACCATATTTAAATAATTTAAATCTCGGATCACCAAACTTATTCAGTTTCGGCACTAATTTCAACTTAGCCCCTACTGACATACTTAAATCTAAACTATCATAAGCAATATCACCTATTGAAGAATCAAAACCTAAAGACTCGGTAGCATCTTTATACCAACCTCTTAAAGGCCCATCAACTTCCATACTTCTGTTGCCGCCATCAATCTCGTTCATAACACCATTAACAATGCCAGCTCCTCCTTCATATATTCCATTTACTCCATGCGCTATCATAGGGGCACCAATAAGACATGACCACACAGAACAAAGTGCTACTCCTAGTTTGAATCATTCCTACACCACCAAAAATAGACAAACCATTTTTCAACCATATAAAACTTTGCTCTAATAAATTATTTTCTTCAGTCTTTATTTTCTTTGCGCCTTCCTCATAACTCATTTCTCCACTTTCAACTTTATTGACAATATTCATGGCATATGTATCAACATCATCAATAAAAGATTGTTTTATTTCGTTATAATAAAGGTGTTTTTCGCATAGTTCGTGGGTGCAATCCATTAAGCGCTTGGCATCCAATCGAATTTTTGAAGTATCATCACTCATTTCAAGTGGTGAGTCACTTTGCGTATACATCAGGTTTTGAAAGATAGGTAATGAGGTTTCTGAAGGGCTAGGTATTTTAAAACTTGAGCTTTTCGCTGATGAATGGATTGCAACATTAACATAAGCAAAGCTTTTAGTGGCGATAATTCGATTATCGCCTATTGGACATCTACAATACAATCATATGTTCCTTCAATAATGGAACCATACCCTTTTGTACATTTAGGACAACTTGCGTAATCGCCTAAGCATGCAATGCCTTGACCTTGAGAAAACCCTCCATTTGATGCGGAAATTACTTTACCACCAGTTGTCGTATCATCGCCCAACACTGCTAATAATTTGTTCACTTCCCTTCTCCCATTCTTTTATTTAAAAATTTAATAAGAATTGATGAGCATTGCGTTAATTGTTCGTTCATACCTACTATGGCGTCATTAAACGCCATAATTAACTTTAGAAATTAAGATTTATGGCCGTTTTGCTCTCGCTCAATCGCACGGTAACCTATATCATGCCGATAAAAACAACCATGCCAATAGATGTCTTTGGCTTGTTGATAAGCCCGTTGTTGGGCTTCAAGTACCGTGTTACCAAGTGCGGTTATGCACAATACTCGCCCGCCATTAGTGTGAACACGCCCTTTTTCTAAACTAGTACCCGCATGAAAGATTTTGCAATCTTCGGTTGATTCGGCAGGCAATCCAAGGATGACATCTTTGGTATTATATTTGCCTGGGTAACCACCAGCGGCAAGCACCACGCCTAATGCAGGTCTTGGATCCCATTTTGATTTGACGGTATCTAATTTGCCATCCACTGCCGCAAGGCAGAGTTCGACCAGATCGGATTGCATTCGCATCATAATTGGTTGTGTTTCAGGATCGCCAAATCGGCAGTTGAATTCAATAACTTTGGGGTTGCCATCTTTGTCAATCATTAAGCCAGCATATAAAAAGCCAACATAGACATTGCCTTCTTGCGCCATACCGTTAACGGTTGGGTAGATGATCTTATCCATTACCTTTGCAAAAACCGCATCAGTTACAACAGGAGCTGGCGAATACGCGCCCATTCCCCCCGTGTTTAAACCTGTATCGCCGTCGCCAACACGTTTATGGTCTTGGCTAGTTGCCATTGGCTCGACATGTTTGCCATCAACCATGACAATAAAGCTGGCTTCTTCACCGTCTAAAAATTCTTCAATCACAACGCGGTGCCCTGCATCGCCAAAGGCGTTGCCTGCTAACATGTCATGTACGGCATCTTCGGCTTCTTTTAGGGTCATGGCAACAATCACTCCTTTACCAGCCGCTAGGCCGTCGGCTTTAATGACAATTGGGACGCCTTTTTCACGGATATAGTTAATAGCTGGAGCAACTTCGGTAAAGTTTTGATATTCGGCTGTGGGGATATTGTGGCGAGCTAAGAAGTCTTTAGTAAAGGCTTTTGATCCTTCAAGTTGTGCAGCTGCTTTGGTTGGGCCAAAGATTTTTAATCCTGCTTTTTGAAAGCTATCAACAATGCCAATCACTAACGGGGCTTCGGGGCCAACTATCGTTAAATCAATTTGTTCTTGCTGAGCAAAACTAAGCAGTCCACCGACGTCGGTCGCTTTGATGTTGATATTTTCTAAGCTAGGCTCTAGTGAAGTACCTGCATTACCTGGTGCAACAAAGACTTTAGATACTCGTGGTGATTGTGCAATTTTCCAAGCAAGCGCATGTTCGCGCCCACCATTACCAATGACTAAAACTTTCATAAAAGATCCTTTAACAATGTCTTTTTTAATAAAAAGATAAATATAGGTAATTTATTTTTAATAATAAGCAAAGTCGCCATATTATTCATATCAAAATTAATGTCTAAAATGACGCATATTTGTAAATATCATTGCAATATTGTGTTCATTTGCAGCTTGAATCACTTCGTCATCACGAATCGAGCCACCGGGCTGAATTACACACGTTACCCCTGCAGCTGCTGCCGCATCAACTCCGTCTCGAAATGGGAAAAACGCATCTGAAGCAACGACAGAACCCGCTACTTCTAGGTTTTCGTCTTGCGCTTTGATTCCAGCGATTTTGGCGGAATAAACTCGGCTCATCTGTCCTGCGCCAATACCAATTGTCATGTTGTTTTTGGCATAAACAATGGCATTGGATTTAACAAATTTAGCCACTTTCCAACAAAATAAAGCATCAGACAGTTCTTGCTCTGTTGGTTTGCGTTTGGTGACAACGGTAAGTTCGTTTGGCGATACCATGCCTAAATCACGATCTTGCACTAATAAACCACCATTAACACGCTTAAAGTCTAGGCTGACTGTCGCAGGCGTTGACCATTCGCCACATTCCAGTACTCGTACATTTTTTTTCGCTTCAATAATAGCTAATGCATCTTGATTGACTATTGGGGCAATGATGACTTCAACAAATTGTTGTTGAACAATAGCTTGAGCCGTTGCCGCATCTAATGGGCGGTTAAAGGCAATAATGCCCCCAAAAGCTGATGTCGGATCGGTTTTATAGGCATTTAAATAGGCGTTTAGGATATTGTCACTAACCGCAACACCACAAGGGTTGGCGTGTTTGACGATCACGCAAGCAGGCTGTTCAAATGATTTTACGCATTCAAGCGCAGCGTCGGTGTCGGCAATGTTGTTATAAGATAGTGCTTTACCTTGCAGTTGTCTTGCCGTTGCAATCGATGCTTCCTTAACGCTTTCTTCAATATAAAAAGCCGCTTGTTGGTGGCTGTTTTCACCATAGCGCATGTTCTGTTTTTTTATAAATTGGAGATTTAATGTGCGTGGAAATTGACCTGCTGGTTTGTCGGTTTCGCCCATATACGGTGGTACTTGTTGCCCAAAATAGTTGGCAATCATGCCGTCGTATTTGGCGGTGTGTTCAAAGGCTTTAATGGCAAGGTTGAAGCGATATTCAAAAGAAAGGGCGTTTTGGTTATTATCCATCATATTAATGATATTTTCATAATCACCACAATCAACCACAATAGCAACATCTTTATGATTTTTAGCGGCAGAGCGCACCATAGTTGGACCGCCAATATCGATATTTTCAACGGCGTCTTCTAATGTGCAGTTGGGTTTGGCAACCGTTTTAGCAAATGGGTAAAGGTTGACAACCACCATATCAATCGGTGCAATTTGGTGTTGTTGCATAATATCATCATCAACACCTCGTCTTCCTAAAATAGCACCATGAATTTTGGGGTGTAGTGTTTTGACTCGCCCATCCATCATTTCAGGAAAGCCTGTGTAGTCTGACACTTCAGTTACAGGTATTTGGTTGTCCATAAGTAGCTTTGCAGTTCCCCCTGTTGAAAGAAGTTCTACATTTCGTTCAGATAGGGCTTTGGCAAATTCTAAAATACCGGTTTTGTCGGATACACTAAGTAAAGCACGGCGAATGGGGCGAAACTGCTGCATGAGGGGGCTCCGAAGTTGATATTAAAATTCAAATTATTGAGTCGCATTATATATAAATTAAGGGGGGATGTTTAGTATTAACTTATTAAAAAATTTTATTAAACAAGCCTAAAAACGGGTAAATCATAATATTTGATATTGATCACAGAATTAACATTTTCATGGTAAATAACGCATTGTTGGCTTTCTTTTTTTACTTTTCCATAATATTGTTACGCGTAACTGTTATGCATAACAATATTTGAAATACAAGGAGAAAATCATGCAATCTTTATTTGAACTAAAAGGAAAACGCGCTTTAATTACAGGTTCAGCACAAGGTATTGGTAATTTGCTTGCCACAGGTTTAGGGCAATATGGAGCAAGTATCATTATTAATGATATTACCCAAGAACGTGCTGAAAATGCAGCAAACCAACTTAAATCACAAGGCATTGATGCCGTTGGCGTCGGTTTTGATGTAACCAGTTATGATTCAGTCGAAAATGCCATTAATTATATTGAAAAAGAGATCGGACCTATTGATATATTAATCAATAACGCGGGTATTCAACGCCGTCATCCGTTTATTGAATTTCCTGAAGCAGATTGGGATGCCGTCATTAATGTTAACCAAAAAGCGGTTTTTTTAGTTTCACAGCAAGTCGCTAAGCACATGATCAAACGTAAGCAAGGAAAGATTATCCATATTTGTTCAATGCAAAGCGAACTCGGTCGCGACACCATTACCCCCTATGCCGCATCAAAAGGTGCAGTGAAAATGCTTGTAAAAGGTATGTGCGTTGAACTTGCACGTTACAACATTCAAGTCAATGGTATTGGGCCTGGTTATTTTGATACCGAGATGTGCAAAGCTTTGGTTGAAAACAAAGAATTTACTCAATGGTTATGTCAAAGAACGCCTGCCGCTCGCTGGGGGAAACCTGAAGAACTTATTGGCTCGGCGGTGTTTTTGTCGTCTGCTGCATCAAACTTTGTTAATGGGCATATTCTTTATGTTGATGGCGGAATGTTAGCGGCAGTTTAGAGCCATATTGCGACAATTGTATTTTTACGGACTTAAATCAAGGAAGGTTAAAACAATATATATAAATAAAAAATTGATAAAAATAGGGATGAAAATTGTCGCAAAATCACTTTATGATTAATTGAAAGCGAGAATAAAACATGAATATAACAAACAAACTAGCGCCGTCTCGTTGGTGGCGTTTAATGCCAATCATTTTTATTACTTATAGTTTAGCTTATTTAGATCGAGCCAATTATGGCTTTGCCTCTGCAGCGGGGATTAATAAAGATTTAGACATCAGTCCAAGCACTTCGTCATTAATTGGCGCTCTTTTTTTCCTTGGTTATTTCTTTTTTCAAGTACCGGGATCGGTTTATGCAGTTAAGCGAAGTGTTCGTAAGCTGATTTTTGTGTGTTTAATACTGTGGGGATTATGTGCCGCATTGACAGGGATGGTCAGTAATATTCCAACACTTATGGCGATCCGTTTTGTTCTCGGTATTGTTGAAGCAGCAGTTATGCCATCAATGTTAATTTATATCAGTACATGGTTTACTAAAGCCGAACGTTCAAAAGCCAATACATTTTTAGTTTTAGGTAATCCTGTAACCGTATTGTGGATGTCAATTGTATCAGCGCACTTAATCGACCTTTATGGTTGGCGCGAAATGTTCATAATTGAAGGCTTACCAGCTGTATTATGGGCAGTAGTGTGGTGGTTCCTTGTTCGTGACAAACCATCCGAAGTTAAATGGCTCACCGACGCCGAAAAAGCTGATTTTAAAGCTGTCATGGATAAAGAACAACAAAATATCAAACCCATGCGTAACTATGGCGAAGCGTTCCGTTCTGCCAGTGTTATTAAACTCTGTGCAGTGCACGCATTATGGAGTATTGGTGTATATGGCTTTATGATGTGGATGCCGTCAATCATCAAATCGGCAGGCAATGTTGATATTATATCGGTTGGTTGGTTTGCGGCTATTCCTTATTTTGTTGCGATTGCTATGATGTTAATTGTCTCTTTCTATTCTGACAAACTACAAAATCGTAAACTTTTTGTTTGGCCATTATTACTTGTCGCAACCATTGCTTTTTTTACTGCTTATTTGCTTGGGGCTGAACATTTTTGGATCTGTTTTGTGCTTTTATCACTTGCTGCTGGCTGTATGTACGCACCTTATGGACCTTTCTTTGCTTTAATTCCTGAATTATTACCAAGCAATGTATCGGGTGTATCGATTGGATTAATTAACAGTTTTGGAGCACTTGGCGCATTTATTGGTGCTTGGTTAGTGGGTGTTATCAATGCGGCAACGGGCAGTGCCGGAGCGTCATATATCTTTATGGGCGTATCTTTAGTTTTATCTGTTATTTTGATGGCTAGCGTTAAAGCGCCTAAAAAATAACCAATAATATCAAAAAAATAAGAAGGCAATGGATACTGCCTTCTTAATTTATTCTAACGAATATTATTTATTTTCTTGTTTTTACTGGTAAAATGCCACACATTCAACCAGCATCCCTCCTAAAATAATAGGTTATGAAAGATAAGCGTATTAGTTTACAAGATATTGCCAATTTAACTGGCGTGACTAAAATGACCATTAGTCGCTATCTAAAAAACCCTAAACAAGTCTCTGAAAAAAACCAAGAAAAAATAGCAAAAGTGTTAAAAGAGATCCAATATATTCCCAATCTTGCACCACAAATCATGCTAGGTTCGCGCAGTCACTGTATTGGCATTGTTATACCGTCTTTTAAAAACCAAATATTTACAGAAGTGCTTGCTGGTATTGAATCGGTCGCATCAGCTCAACATTACCAAACAATTATTACTAACTATAATTATGATAAACAGTTAGAAGAAGAAAAAATTATTAACCTGCTGTCATACAACGTCGACGCTCTTGTCTTGATGGAAAAGGAGCACACTCAAACCACCCTACAATATTTAAAAACCGCTAATATTCCTGTTGTTGAGCTTATGGATATCACCAAAACATTTTTTGATATCCAAGTCGGTTTTGATAATGAACAAGCCGCCTATGATATGACTTTGCAAATGATTGAATCTGGCAAAAAAAATATCATCTATTTTAATTCCATTGCAAGTGCACGCGATAGCCAACGTTACAAAGGTTATCAACGTGTTATGAAACAATCAGGATTAACACCACGTCAGATTATCCCCAATGCAATATCATCAATAGATTTAGGCAAAAGTTTATTTCACCAAGCAATTCAAAAATATCCTGATATGGATGGTATTTTATGTACTAACGACGATATGGCAATAGGTGTACTACTTGAGTGCCAAAATTATCAGATCCCTGTTCCTGAACAAATTGCTATTGCAGGCTTTCATGGTTTAGAAATTGGTCGAGCAAACAACCAAAAGATTGCAACCGTCATTACGCCACGATTTGAGATTGGTAAAGTTGCAATCGAATTATTATTGCAAAAATTAAATGGTGAGCATGTGAAAAGTAGTGTTAATTTAGATTATAAGATTGATAAAGGGCAAACAATTTAGGGGATTTTTCGTTAAAAAATCGTTCAGGAAGGTTATTGATTTTATTGAAGTTTTTTAAATGAAAAATCAGGCATCGTTATGCCTGATTGATAACTTAAAAAATCTAGCGGAATCGTTAATCATCACTATAGCCTAAACTTCGTAATGCTCGCTCATCATCTGCCCAGCCTGCTTTGACTTTGACCCAAAGTTCTAGATGGACTTTGTTATCAAAAAATGATTGCATGTCTTTACGGGCTTCAATACCGATTTTTTTGATTTTTTCACCTTTATTGCCGATAACCATTTTCTTTTGTCCATCACGCTCAACTAAGATTAGTCCGTTAATGCGGTACATTCCATTACGTTCGTCAACTTTAAATTGTTCAATTTCAACCGTTACTGAATAAGGTAATTCGTCACCTAAAAAACGCATGAGTTTTTCACGAATAATTTCTGACGCCATAAAACGTTGTGAGCGGTCGGTAATGTAATCTTCAGGAAAATGGTGTTCACCTTCTGGTAAGTGTTTTTTGACGATATCTTTGATGATATCAACGCCTTCACCTTTTTCGGCGCTGATTGGCACCACATCAAGGAAGTTAACTTTTTGACTAATTGCTTGAATGTGGGGTAATAATTGCGTTTTGTCAGTGACATTGTCAATTTTATTAATGACTAATAATACTGGGCATTTGCAGTCTTTGAGTTTATTGGCAACCATTTCGTCATCGTCATTCCAATGAGTCCCTTCTACAACAAAGATCACAAGTTCAACATCACCAATCGAGCTACTTGCCGCTCGGTTCATTAGGCGGTTGATGGCTCTTTTTTCTTCAATGTGCAATCCAGGTGTGTCGATATAAATAATTTGGTCGTTATTCTGCGTGTCAATACCGACAATGCGGTGCCTTGTAGTTTGCGCTTTGCGCGAGGTAATCGAAATCTTTTGACCAAGCAGTTGGTTCAATAGTGTTGATTTACCTACGTTTGGTCGCCCCACAATGGCGACAAATCCACAATGTTGTGTTGTTTCTGTCATTTTATACCTAGTTGGTTGAGTGCTTCTTGTGCTGCTATTTGTTCTGCTTTTCGGCGACTTAAACCACGACCTAAATATTCGCGGTTGTCATTATCGATTTTGCACTGAATTAGGAATTCTTGTTCGTGATTATCACCAGTAACTTCAAGAATAAGATAACATGGACGTGGTCGATGAATCCCTTGTAAATATTCTTGTAATCTTGTTTTAGCATCTTTTTGCTTTATACCTGGTTGAATTTGGCTTAAGCGAGTTTGGTACCACGATAAGATTAACTGACGAATTGTGTCGATGTTGCTATCTAAATAAATGGCACCAATAATGGCTTCAACGGCATCAGAAATAATTGATTCGCGACGAAATCCGCCACTTTTTAACTCGCCTTGTCCTAAAATAAGGTGATCGCCTAATTTAAAATCTTTGCCAATTTCGGCAAGCATTTGACCGCAAACGAGTGTAGCTCGCATTTGGCTTAGGTCGCCTTCGTCTTGTTTGACAAAACGGTGATATAGCTCATCAGCAATGACAAAACTTAAAATAGAATCCCCAAGAAACTCTAAGCGTTCGTTATGCATTTTATTAGCGCTTCGGTGAGTGAGCGCTAATTCAAGTAGTGATAGATCTTGAAACTGATAGCCGATCGATTGTTGAATTTGTGTAAATTTTTTCATAATGATAATTTTTAATGTATTCCACCAATACGACTAAAGCGAATTCCTGTTGGCCACTCATCTGGTTGTTTTTCAAAGCTAATCCAAATTGCAGTTGCTTTACCCACAAAGTTACCTTCAGGTACAAAACCAAAGTATCGACTGTCACCACTGTTGTCACGGTTGTCACCCATCATAAAGTAGTGACCTTGTGGTACAACCCAAGTGGCTATTGGTTGATCTTTTTGGTGGTAATAATAATTTGGATCCTCTTGCGATCCTTGTGTAATCAAAATGTCGTGCGGTTTGTCACCTAGCGTTTCTTGTTGAATGTTCATATTCAATGTTACAACACTATCTGAGTCAATAATACCTTTATCAGCATATTGCTGTAAGGTATAAAAGCTTGGAGAAGTTTTAAACTTTTCGTGAACTTCTTTCCAATTGCTTGTTTTGGGTTCGCTGTAATGCAAGTCAAGTGGCTGTGATTGCTGACCTTTGCAATCGGTATCCGCTGTTTGGCACGCTGGATAAATTACAATTTTCTTTTCTTTATCCAGATAGACGATTTTATCCCCCGGTAAACCCACTACACGTTTAATCAGATCCATTTGTGGAACATTTGGATGTTTAAACACGGCTACATCACCACGTTTAGGGTGCCCTGTTGGGATGATAACTGTGTTAGTAATAGGATCACGTAAGCCATAAGCGTATTTTTCAACCGCAATAAAGTCACCAATGAGTAACGTTTGCATCATTGACCCTGATGGGATTTGAAACGGTTCATATAAAAATGAGCGGATAAAAAACACGACAAATAAAACAGGGAAAAACGATGCCAAGTTTTCAACCCACACTTTGGGTTTACCCACTTCAGCAAGTATCTTTCCGTCAACCTCACCATTGCTTTGGGTGCGGATTTCTTCTACTTTACGCTGTCTTGCCGGTTTCCATTTGAATTTTTCTAAAAACCAAAAGATCCCAGTAATAAAAGTTGCGGTTGTTAATATGATGGCAAACATTCCAGCCATTTTTTTTCCTCTTTAAATGAATCTTTTATCAATTCGTTTTAATTAGTTAATCTTTTCCTACATGCAAAATCGCTAAAAATGCTTCTTGTGGTAATTCAACATTACCAACTTGTTTCATGCGTTTTTTACCTTCTTTTTGCTTTTGTAAAAGTTTCTTTTTACGACTCACGTCACCACCATAACATTTAGCTAATACGTTTTTGCGTAGTTGTTTTACAGTTGATCGTGCTATGACGTGATTTCCGATAGCCGCTTGTATGGCAATATCAAATAGTTGACGAGGAATAAGCTCTTTCATCTTTTCGACTAATTCCCGCCCTCGATAAGGTGCATTGTCTTTGTGGGTAATCAAGGCTAATGCATCAACACGTTCACCGTTTATTAATACATCTAATCTTACCATGTCGGCAGCTTGGAATCGTTTAAAGCTGTAATCTAATGAAGCATACCCGCGTGAAGTTGATTTTAGTTTGTCAAAAAAGTCTAATACAACTTCGGTCATTGGTATTTCGTATGTTAAGGCTACTTGGTTTCCATGATAAACCATGTTAGTTTGTACCCCGCGTTTTTCAACACATAATGTGATGACGTTACCTAGATAGGTTTGTGGTACTAAAATATTACATTCAGCAATCGGTTCACGCAGTTCCTGAATATTATTTACCGCTGGTAATTTGGCGGGGCTATCAACATAAATAATGTCATTGGATGTGGTTAGCACTTCATAAACAACCGTTGGTGCAGTAGTTATAAGATCAAGGTTGTATTCACGCTCTAAGCGCTCTTGGATAATTTCCATATGCAGTAGACCAAGAAAACCACAACGGAACCCAAATCCTAATGCCCCTGAATTTTCAGGTTCATAAAATAATGAGGCGTCATTTAGGCTTAATTTGCCTAGCGCATCACGAAAAGCTTCGTAATCGTCAGAACTAGTTGGGAATAACCCAGCATAAACCTGTGGTTTGACCTTTTTAAAGCCAGGTAATGGTTCTTGTGCCGGTGCTTTTGCTAAGGTTAAAGTATCCCCGACTGGGGCACCTAATATATCTTTGATAGCACAAACAACCCAGCCCACTTCGCCACAATGCAAGCATTGTTTATCAACTTGTTTAGGCGTAAATATACCAAGTCGATCAACGTTGTATGTCATGCCTGTACTCATAACTTTAATTTTGTCACCTTTGTTTAATTCACCATTTTTTATGCGAATTAATGAAACAACGCCTAAGTAATTATCAAACCATGAATCAATAATAAGTGCTTGTAATGGTGCGCTTGAGTCGCCTTCTGGTGGAGGAATGTCGTTGACAAGTTGTTCAAGAACATCCGTCACGCCCACACCTGTTTTAGCTGAACAACGAACAGCATTACTTGCGTCGATGCCAACAATATCTTCGATTTCGTCCGCTACACGCTCTGGTTCGGCTGCGGGTAAATCGATTTTATTTAGTACAGGAACAACTTCAAGATCCATGTCTAAGGCGGTATAGCAGTTTGCTAGTGTTTGTGCTTCAACGCCTTGCCCTGCATCAACAACTAATAATGCGCCTTCACAAGCGGCAAGCGAGCGCGAGACTTCATACGAAAAGTCAACATGGCCGGGAGTGTCGATAAAATTGAGCTGATAGGTTTCGCCATTTTTAGCATGATAATCAAGCGTAACACTTTGAGCTTTTATGGTGATACCTCGCTCACGCTCAAGATCCATTGAGTCGAGCACTTGGGCTTCCATTTCACGATCTGAAAGTCCGCCACAAATTTGAATGATGCGGTCTGAAAGTGTTGATTTACCATGGTCAATATGGGCAATAATCGAAAAATTGCGGATATTTTTATTCATATTAATAATATTATAATGAGTATCTTGGTTATTAATGGTTAACTATCTAAAATGCCTTTGGTTATTACCAACATTGCTAATAATTACATAGTCATAAAGGCGTCATTTTACACATTTATCACTGCTAAGCATAGCGTTATCGAGAAGTTTGCACTTATTTCTGGATAATATTTTGTGCTATACGTTCAAGCGTGGTATGCGGTAAATTACCAATGATGATAATATTTTTATGACCCAAGTTAGTTGAATAGATAGTGCGCCCACCTTGTTGTATAATTTGGTGTGATTGCTTAGCTTGTTCCGAGGAAATATTAACCGTAAATGAAAATACACCATCTGAAAACAATTTAGTTGCAATATCAGAGTTGTAAAAGTTCAGATTATAAGCAGCGATTTCCTTAAATCCTTTAGGTAACCAAGCTAATCGCCATTGGTCAAATGCACTATCTTGCTTTTCGATCGATAATAAAACAGGATAAGTTCGGTTGTTGATATAATCTAGCTGTTTTTTCTTATCAAGATTTTCATCTAACTGGATCACTTTTATCTGATTAATAATGTTGTTATTTTCATCCAATAAATCAACTCTGATCGGCAAATAGGTTTGATCATCAATCCAAATCAGGTAGCTATAACGGTCCTTTTCTTTAGCGATAATTTTTACCTGTTGTGCACTACGATTTGCCGTTCTTGCTTTGCCTAATAAAATAAAATCGTAAACCTCGCTTAAGTCATTAAAATTATTATAAATCACATCAGGAAAAGCTTCGATAATGCGTGGGCTAGTGATCGAAAACGATGGGCTATCAGGTTGAAAGTAACTCGTTACGCCATTGTGCAAGATGATCTCTTTATCTGGACCTTCAAGATAGCGTAAACAGGCATTAATATCGTTTGTGTCTGCTGCACCTAAATGGCTATATTCAAATGTGGTTGCATACTGATCTTTATCTTCAAATAAGAAGTGGATATGATAATTTTGTGTTTGAGCTGCATGATGCATTTTGTTTAATAGTGTTAAGGCATCATTGGTGTCATTAGCATAAACGGATGCGGAAAAAAACACGAAAAACAGAGTGAAAATAAAATTTCTACTCTGTTTTATAAAATGTAGCACAAAATAATAGGGTAATTTCATTTCGAATTAGTGAGCATTAAGTCTTTTCTGTAATTCGTAATCTTGCACAAGCAATCTAATTTTGTCGTATTGTCGCTTTTCAAGCAGTTGCTGATCGTTTTGCTGATGAATTCCACCTACTGGTGCGATATTAACGCCCACCGGCACAGTGTTTAATAATGTAGGAGTGCCATTCACATTATCCGTTTGGCTTTGTTGATATTGAACACCAGCAATAATACCGAGTGTGACACACGCCGCAAGTCCAACTTGGCTCACTTTAGCAAAAAAGTCTTTAAGGTGAATCCAAATTAGGTTTTCAGCTTTTGGTAGTGCTGTTGCGTTGATATTCGGTTGATCTGTTAGTGGATTGTATAGATCTTCACTCGCAATAGCTTGAGCAATTTGATTAGAGATATCTAATGTTAATGAGCAACTATGCAACTCACCTCGCATTGTATCTCTTACAATATGATAGCGGTGCCAGCATGATTGCAAACTCTCATTATGCGATACTTCATCAACAATATGATCATGAGTGAACTCGCCATCCATAAGTGATGAAAGTTGCTCTTTCTGTTCTATTTGCATAGTAAATACCTTAAATTTATGACTACTTTTATCAATCTGTTTGTAGCCATTAATTGAGTAATGGTTTTAATTTTTCATCTATTGCTTCACGAGCTCTAAAGATACGTGATCGCACTGTTCCAACAGGTGAATCCATAATTTCAGCAATCTCTTCGTAGCTTAAACCATCGATTTCACGCAATGTAATTGCCGTTTTTAAATCATCAGGCAGAGCCTCAATCGCTGCAAATACAGTTTTTTTCACTTCATCTGAAAGTGCTAAATTTTCAGGATTATCAAGATCCCTTAGTGAATCTGCACCTTCGTAACCTTCGGCTTCGCTAGCTTCGATATCTGATGCTGGCGGCCGTCGACCTTGAGAAGTTAAGTAATTTTTTGCCGTATTAACCGCAATGCGGTACAACCATGTGTAAAAAACGCTTTCACCTTTAAAAAGACTTAATGAGCGATATGCCTTAATAAAGCTTTCTTGCACAACATCAGGGACTTCTGACGCTAATACATAACGAGAAACCAAATGAGCTAATTTGTTTTGATAACGAACCACAAGTAGATTGAATGCGTTTTTGTCTCCATTAACAACGCGATCAACTAATACTTGGTCTGTTACTTGCTCCCCCATTAAAGGCCATTCCTTATTACGTTAATAACTGTCAATCGGCCCAAATTTGTGCGCTCAGACAGTTAGATTCTTAAATTTAAAAAAAGTTCCCATTATTCTAATAGAAATTGAATTATTTTACTTATTAATTGTAAATTTTTATCTTTTTATACTAAAAAACATGCTTCCCTGAAAGTTTTTGGCAGGAATTATAGTTAAATAAGATCATTGTCGATCATTTAATTAAGCGGAATGATCTCTCGATCTCCAGAGTCATTATAAGTGATTTGATAAAATTGTGGTAAATTAAAATTAACGGCACTGCCAGTAGTAAAAGTAAAACGGTCATCAGATAAAACATAAAAATCGTTAATATCTTTTACCATGTTTTCTTTTGATCCATTGCAATTACGGTAAATTTCAACTTGATTATGTTCGTTTAAGATATAAAGATCAAAACCTAAATCAGTATCTTCAAAAAAGAATTGGATGATACCTCGATAAGCAAAACTGTCTATTTCTTTCGGTAGTTCATTAGTTTGATCTAAGATATTTAGCGGTCTGCCTTGTATTTTATTATTTGATACTGCACCATAAAAGTCGATCGCATTTTCAAATTGATGACTAGAAACACCTAATCTTTCAAAAAATAGGTACCAAGAAGATCCCCCTACTCTTAGCGGTTTGACTTGTGTTGAATTATTTTGTGTCGTAGTTAGACGTAAATCAACACATTCATCCATGAGTTTTTTTATTTGCTGTTTGATTTCGTAACTTAGGTGCTCACTATAACAAAAAATGTCAATGGAATTGGGTAGATCGGCATCTTTGTGCATACGATTTAATAATGCTTTTATGGCTTCAAGCACAGACAATGTTCCACTAAAGTGAAGTATGCGAATTTCATTCCACGAATTTCGATAAAGAAGATCAATCGTTCCAACTAAGCTTAGTTCATCTTTACCATAATTAAGTACACTATTGGTAACTTCATCATCTAATTCAATATTAGCAGTTGGATCGTCTTCCAGATTTAAAATGATCGCCAAGTGACGGATTTCACATGGCCCATATAACTGTTCTTCAGTTGCAGCAGGAACATCGATAGGAAAGTAATTTTTTAGATCAGCGATCAATTTATTAATTTTTGCGTTATTACGGTTTTTACCATCCCGATAATAAAATTGGGTAGTATCAGCAATTAAACCGTTAAAATAACACCAACTAACAAGCTTTACTAAATACTTGCTATATTCAAGATATTGATGACCAATAATTGATTGCAACATGGGTTTTTGATTGTAAACATACCATCCCGCTCGATTAATGCGATCTTCTGCCACATGAATAAACGTCAAGGCATCTTCTTGCAAATTGTCGGATATGTTAAGTTTTAATGTTGTTATTTTTCCCGGTAACACTTCAAAAGCAGCATAGAGTTTACGCGTTAAAATCGCAAGATCTTGAGGACTAATTAATGAGTCTAAATTATTACGACGACCAAAATTGAGTAGGTTCCGATAGCCTGTCATCATAGTGTGTAATAAAATTTCATGCATTTCACGAACTTGCTCTATTTTCCAAGTTTGGCAGGCATCTAATTTAGCAATTTGGTGCTCATTCCATCCCCAATCTTTAACTAAATCGCTCAAAATTTTACGGCGCCAAGATGGTGATTGCATAGAAACAGATAGTTTTTCATTCACTTTTAAATAAAAACAGTTGCGAATTAGTTCAAGTCGTTCATAGTCATTAATTTCTATAAGATAGTTACTGATTCGGTCTAACAGCATGTAGTATGAATCTAGATTCATTCCTTGATGTTTTTTACCTTTTTGAATGAATTCCTTCATCTGGTAAGCAATCGGCTTATTTTCGGGATAGATCCATGAATACGCTTCTAATAATAGAGTTTTAAGTACCGCTTTAAAGGGGGAATCGATACTTTTATAAAGCTGCCATAAACTTGCACCAAAATATTCTTGCGCGGATAAGCTAGTTAGTGGACCAAAATCAATCCAGTCATTTCTCTCAATTAAATTAAGATCTACCATAGCTCTAACGCACTGTTCGTATGTGGGATAAGTGACATTATTTATGGTATAGTTATAAGGCACAGCAAACCACAACAAAAGTTTTCCTGCTAATAAATTTGCAGAGCGGTAAAATTCTTCAAGTAATAAAATATGTTGCGCAGAGCCACAATTTTCACCCATTAAACATTCGTGATGTTGTTTAATAAAACGATCGGCATCAACCACAAATAACGTTAACTTGACTTGTAAACTTTCTGCCCATTTTTCGATTAATCGACATTTTTGTTGTAAATTATCTTTTTGCTGATCTGTTAAGTTATTTTCAATACATATCCAAATATCAAGATCAGATTGAACTGATTGCCCAAGAGAGCAAGTACTACCCATCGAATATAAAGCAGAGATTGCTGCTGGTAGTGTTTTTTGGGTTGGCGTTTGGTCTGTAGGTGGAATAAAATTGTATTGGTTTTTCAGTAGTTCATTTGCATCGTCAGATAATTGATAATACGCAATACCAGAAGGTATATGACCTTCTATATATCCGGGTAATTGAGGGGTATGGTAATGAAAAAGTGCCGGAAGTAACAAGAAAACCTGTTGAAATTCAGTTGACATGCCTATAAGCGCACGCTCACGCTTTAAATTGGCAAGATCTTCGAGTTCTTTTTTTAGGTTATTGATATAATATTGCATAGCTTCAATTAGGAAAAACGTGCGTATTAAACTAACGCTTTTATTAAGTTAGCATGTTATTCGTGTAAGGTAAATAGAGCAACAATTTAAATTAAATGCTGGATAAAATTAATTATTATGATCACAATCGAAAGGATAACTAAACAGATTCAAAAATGTACAACTATAAAACGTGTTGATAATAAAGCTGCTGTGCTATTACCGATCGTTCATGTTGATGATCAACTCCAGCTATTGTTTCAAGTCAGATCAAAAAAACTAAAACGACAACCGGGGGATATTTGTTTCCCTGGTGGGCGTGTTGAATTAGCGGATATCAATCCCGAATACACAGCTAAACGCGAAACCGTTGAAGAATTAGGCCTCCCCCTTAATCAAATTAAAATTTTAGGGCAATTACCTAAATTTATTGCCACGTTGGGTATGATGATTTATCCATTCGTAGGTACAATAAATTCACTAGATGATTTGCAACTAAACCATGATGAAGTTGAACAAATTTTTACTGTTCCTATTGCATGGTTTATTGACAACCCACCACAACGTGCAACGATGTTTATTGGACATAAACCTGCCGATGACTTTCCTTTTGATATTATTGTCAACCGTTCAGCCAATTGGCAAAAAAGATCTGAATATTCGGTCTATTTTTATCAGTATCAAGATTGGGTTATTTGGGGTTTAACCGCACAATTGATTAATTTATTTATTGAAAATATTTGTGAATAACTGTCATCAATAAAATACTGTTAAAAAAATAGCAAACAAAATCAGTGCTGAATTAACGCCATTTTTAGCAATTAATTTCATTTTAAGCAAATAATGCTAGACGATTTGCTGTTTCATTAAAAGAGCTTGAGGATTTTTCATAAACATCTTATAACAGTAGCTAGTTGTTTTACTATCTGTTCCTACTAAAACAACTATATCTTAATGCTTTTAACAAGTAGACAAGGATAAAACACTCAGGAGCTTCATAAATTCGAATACTCTCTAAGCGACATCATTAATACATCTGCAAATTAAATAAGCGTTAAACAGTGATTTTCTATTTTAATAATTCAAATTGAAGGGCTATATCATGAAACGTTTTACTAAATCTTCTATTGCTTTAGCTGTATTATTATCTTTACCTATTGCTAATCTTTATGCTGCTCAACCATTAACATCTAAAGAAAGCCGCCATTTAATACCATTGAAAGAAATTTCAGTAACAGGAAATTATCTACAAGCTGATAATGCTGCAGATGATATTTCGCGTGCAGCTGATGAAGCCGGTGCTCAATATTATTATATTACAGCAATGGAAACTCCAGCTAGTGGAACTTCTTCAGATCGTGCGATTGTTTACGCTAATATTTACAAATCTAATGCTCAAATAGCTGTCGAGCAAAATCCAACCACTTATAATGGCGTTGTTTCCTATAACCGCTCAAAAGCCCTTTACTATGTACCATTTGAAGTCGTTAAATTTAAAGGTAATTACAACAACACTTCCGAAATTACTGAAGCGGCAAGTAAATTAGCTGCTGAAAAAAATGCCTATGCGTTTTATATCGATTCTATTTCATCAGTCGGTAGTCAAGACCAAGCCCAAGACATTGATGTTTCATTATATAAACAAGATGCACCTGTGAGGGATTACATCGTTACAACCGCAATACAAGGTCAAGATGCTTACGAAATCAGTAGCGAGGCATTTAAACGCATGACACCATACGATACTATTAGCTTCCATGGTGTCTTTAACGATACTTCTGAAATCAGCGAAGCAGCACAAAAACATGCTGTTGCCAATGGTGCACATTTTTATTATGTAAAAGAAGTATCAAACAACCCAGCAAGTACAGCGCAAACTGTTTTTATCAATTTATATAAATAATAAAGCATAAATAAACTTGTTCTTTACTAAAATCAACCCATGTAGCAATTCACTTTCCTACATGGGTTTTTATTTTAAAAAACGGTCAGAAAAGTTATTGATTTTATTTGATTTTTTATTTTTAATTAAAATCAAAGAGTTACTAACAATTAAGTAAGCAAAAGCACACCAAAATTCTATTCAGCAATAACAAATCAGCATTTCCGTTCAATTAAAATGATATTTAGATAAGCAACGGCCACTAAAAAAACATTTATGTGTGCATATGTTTAGTGTGAATAGTTGGCTGGGGTACCAGGATTCGAACCTGGGCATGGCGGGATCAAAACCCGCTGCCTTACCGCTTGGCTATACCCCAATTGAAGGAAGTGATGATATCTGGTACGAGTAGTGGGATTTGAACTCGCACACCTTCCGGAACTAGAATCTGAACCTAGTGCGTCTACCCATTCCTCTATACCCGTTTAGGATAATCGAAAAAATAAATTGCAAAAAGCAATAGTAGACTGAATAATCAGATATCAAAAAATTAAGCAGTTGGAATGGCTGGGGTACCAGGATTCGAACCTGGGCGTGGCGGGATCAAAACCCGCTGCCTTACCGCTTGGCTATACCCCAATAAAGAAGACACTAAAATTAAATGGTGCGGGTGGAGAGACTTGAACTCACACACCTTGCGGCGCCAGAACCTAAATCTGGTGCGTCTACCAATTTCGCCACACCCGCACTGAATACTTCCGGTAAAAGTACTACCTAATCTTAATGGTGGCTACGACGGGATTCGAACCTGTGACCCCATCATTATGAGTGATGTGCTCTAACCAACTGAGCTACGTAGCCATTCATTCGCAACGTCATAACCAACACTGCGAGGCGCATTATGCTTGTATTACGCCAAATCGTCAACCCTTTTTTTTAGATATTTTGAAAAAAATTGACGACTGATTAAGATGCAATCAAATCCAGTTTAATAACGCTTCAATTCGCCTTTTTTGTAGTTCAAAATGAATTTGCTTTCCTGTGTAACCTTCCACAATAATGTGTTGTACATTGACATTATTGGCAATCTTATAAGCTTCTTTTAGGTAATTTGCTTGTACAAATTCAGGCGTTTTGGCAAACGATTGACTTGCTGTAATGAGTTGCTCAAGGTGTGAAGGGTTACGCCAAACATCGATACTATTTAGTAAAGACACAATTTGCTCAGCGGTGAGCATGTGTATATGCTCAAAATCATGACGATATTGCTGAACCATAACGGCAATTTTAGTGTAATTATTAGGTGCTTTGATTTTTTTACATAGGGCTTCAACCACTGGCTTGCTAGGTAACTGAGCACACAACACGGCAAATCGGATGGTTAAATCATCAGTTAATAAAGCAGATTGTTTTAGTGCATCAACTATATTGGTTGATAACTCTAATGAGGGAAAGAGTAATGTCAACGCACCGCATTGTTCAAGCACTTGAAAGTAGATTTGTGGATTTTTTGCTGATAATGCTTTTTCAGTTTCCTTCCATACACGTTCGGCAGTTAGATAGCTAATTTCACCCGCTATTACCATTTGTTTCATTAGCGCTAAGGTTTGTGGTGCTACCTTAAAACCAAGCTGATAAAAACGTGCTGCAAAGCGAGCGACACGCAAAATACGCAATGGATCTTCACGAAAAGCAGGTGATACATGGCGTAAAATCTTATGTTTAATATCATCCACACCATGATAAGGATCGACAATATTGCCATTTTCATCCATGGCAATAGCGTTAATGGTTAAATCCCGACGAATGAGGTCTTGTTCTAATGTAATTTCTTTACCAAAATCACAAATAAATCCAGTATAGCCTTTACCTGATTTGCGCTCAGTTCGAGCTAATGCGTATTCTTCTTTTGTTATAGGATGCAAAAACACGGGGAAATCTTTACCAACTTGTTGATACCCTAAAGCCAAAAGTTCTTCAGGCGTAGCACCAACAACAACCCAGTCATGGTCAGAAACAGGCAGATGTAACAATCTATCACGTACACTCCCGCCTACAAGATAGATTTTTCTCATCTATCGCATCCAACGGTCTTTTTTGCGTCGGCTAGGTATAATACTTGGTAATATCAATCCTAAAATAAGTCCTCCTCCTGCAACAAGTCCGCCATAGGTAAACCAAGTTACAATAAGATCACGGCGTTTATCGTCCACTTGATTTAACATCGATTCAATTTGTGAGTCCTGCTCTTTAACTTGTTGTTCTAAAACTGCATTTTTATTTTGCAGTGTTGCTATTGATTCTTCTGCCAGTTTTAGTTTTTGAACATAGTCGCTCACCAATTTTTGTTGATTTGCTTCGGCGTTATCTACTTTGTCTTGATATTCGGCAAGTTTCGCTTCTAATGATGGAAAGCGTTCTTTATAACTTGGTTGTTCATTGAGTTTATTTGTTTCAATCCAAGCTGTACGTCCATTATTGAGTTGAATTCGGGTATACTTACCATCTGTACTTTTTTCAAGCTCGACAACTTTTTCTCCCGCTTTAACAGCATTAGAAAACGCATATTGCGAACCAGGTCCTCGACGCAAATAAATATCGACATTATCAGTCACATATTTGTCTACAGCATACGTATCAAAAGCCATTGTAAAAAACGAAAGAACCGCAATAATATTTTGTTTTTTCATTATATTTCCAATAATATAGCCCATAAACAAGTACATAATAACATAAATAAACAGCAATTCGCATAATCATTTTATAGCAAACCATTTTGAAAACCAAAAATGAAATCGATTACATTTTCATGAGATCTTAATCACAAAATATGAAATTAAAGGTATTATTTTATACAAAATATGATTATTTTATAAAATATAGGAATTATAACTTTGGAGCCGCTATGAATTATCGTATTAACAATAATAATATTGATGTTTTTTTTCGCACTGAACCTTATGCTGAACTATGCTATTTTGGTAAACGTTTACAAAACTCTCAACTCGAAATGGTCGATATGTTGATGCCTGCTGTGCCTAATTCTCGTATAGATGTCAATGTACCCTTCACTCTTTGCCCTGAAGAAGGCTTAGGTAATTTTAGTACACCAGGGCTTGAAGGACATAGAGAGGGTAAAGATTGGTCCCCAGTTTTTGCTACCAAAGAAGTTATCAAAAATGATAATGATATAACGATCATTAGCGAAGACGTTATCGCTAAACTGCGCTTAACTAGTCATTTTATTTTAGATAAAAGTGGTGTACTACAATGTCAAAATACCTTAACTAATTTAGGTGATGAACCATACCAAGTTAATCGCCTTGCTGTGACATTACCTATTACTGAACGAGCCCAAGAATTAATGTCATTTAGTGGGCGTTGGATTAAGGAATTCTTTCCTCATCGAACAAAAATCTCACATTGCGGTTATTTACAAGAAAATCGCCGCGGTCGAACATCTCACGAGTATTTCCCAGGAATGATGGTTGGAACTGAAGGCTTTAAGGAACAAACGGGTGAAGTTTGGGGATTCCATTTAGGTTGGAGTGGTAACCATCGTATTCAAGTTGCGGTTAAAAGTAATGGTAAGCGCTTTATTCAAGCCGAAGCACTTTATCTTGCCGGTGAAATTTTACTAGCTAAGGATGAATCTTTAACAACACCTTGGTTATACGCAACCTACAGTGATGAAGGGTTGAACAAAATGAGCCAACATTTTCATCAATATTTACGTAACAATATTATTAAATTCTGTAATAATAGACCTAGGCCCGTCCATCTTAATACATGGGAAGGTATCTTTTTTGACCACAATCCTAGTTACATTATGGAAATGGCAACTAAAGCCGCTCAAATTGGTGTTGAACGCTTTATTATTGATGATGGTTGGTTTGGTAAGCGTGATGATGATTATCAAGGATTAGGCGATTGGTATTTAGATAGACGCAAATATCCCAATGGTTTAGAACCTGTGATTAAGCATGTTAAAGATCTTGGAATGGAATTCGGTATTTGGGTTGAGCCAGAGATGATTAATAAAAATTCAGATCTTTATCGTACTCATCCTGATTGGTTGCTTGAGCTACCAGGTTATCAACAACCAGAAGGTCGCCATCAGTATTTGCTTGATTTACAAAATCCTGCTGTATTTGAATACCTACTTGAAAGACTAACGTGGTTACTTGGTAGCCATGATATTGATTATATAAAATGGGATATGAATCGAGAAATCGTACAACCTGGACATGGAGGAAATCCTGCTATTGTTGGGCAAACAAAATCACTTTATCGATTACTTGATATTTTGCAAGAAAGATTCCCTAATGTTGAGATTGAATCTTGTTCATCAGGTGGTGGGCGTATTGATTACGAAATTTTAAAACGTACCCAACGTTTTTGGACTTCCGATTCTAACGATGCATTAGATAGACAAATAATTCAACGTGGTATGAGTTACTTTTTTCCTCCAGAAGTAATGGGAGCGCATATTGGTGGAAAATTATGCCATACCACATTTCGTGAACTACATATGAATTTACGTGGTCTAACCGCTTTATTTGGACATATGGGAGTTGAACTCGATCCCGTAAAAGAGTCTGAGGAAGAACAAAAAGGCTTTACACATTATATTTGTTTACATAAGCAATTGCGTTCTTTATTGCATAGTGGTAACACCATACGATTAGATGTTGATGATAGCTCTGCAATGCAAAGTTATGGTGTTGTAAGTCAAGACAAAAAAGAAGCTGCATTTATCATTACACAACTCACATTACCAACCTATGCGTTAAGCGGCAATTTGCGATTGGCAGGTTTGTTAGCTGATAAGCAATACCAAATTGAGGTGCTTGATATGCCTGATAATATTGATCCTAAAATAAATAGTCATGTTATGAAAGTATTACCACAATGGATGAAAGATAAAACAACGCTATCTGGTGATTGGTTAATGAATATAGGATTACCATTACCAGTACTTGATCCTGCAACAGCAATGTTAATAAAGTTAACCGCTAAATAATATTATTAATTTATTATATTATCACTTAGCAACAAATAGGGAATTAGCAAAAATCGCTAATTCCCTATTTGTATTTTTATATAAGAGTACAGCAAATTAATCTGCTCAAGAATACAAACAAAATAGTTAACTTTCGCTTTATGCATCTTTTTTGTATTATATTTTAGGTGATATATAAAACAATATATTAGCAGTAATTAATTAAAAGGTTTTTTATGACAACAATAAAAGATGTTGCACGTTTAGCTAAAGTTTCGGTTGCAACCGTATCTCGCGTTATAAATAACGCAAATAATGTACGAGATAATACCCGAGATACCGTAAAAAATGCTATGGAAAAACTAAACTACTATCCTGATGCCAATGCCCGAGCTTTGTCGCAACAAAACTCAAATACTATTGGTATTGTCGTAGCTGATGTTTCAGATCCATTTTTTGGTGCTATGGTTAGTACCGTTGAAAAAGTTGCCTCTCGAAAAGGGCATTTTTTGTTGATTGGTAATGGTTATCATAATGAGCAACAAGAATATAATGCCATTACTCAATTAATTGAACATCGTTGTTCATCATTAGTTGTACACGCAAAAATGATTCCCGACAACACTCTTAAAAAATTAATGTTACAAGTACCGGGAATGGTTTTGATAAACCGAATCATAGAAGGTTTTGAAAAACGCTGCATTGCCCTTGATGACCGTTATGGTGCTTATCTTGCGGTCAAACATCTAATTCAACATGGACATACTAAAATTGGTTATTTATGTTCAAATCATAATATATCTGATTCTTCTGATCGTTTACAAGGCTATAAAGATGCTTTATTAGAGCATAATATAGATATTAATGAAAACTTAATCGCTATTGGTTTGCCAAATGAAATGGGCGGTGAACAAGCAATGATGTCTTTACTTGAACGAAACTGTCATATAACTGCAATTGCTTGTTATAACGATTCAATGGCAGCTGGTGCAATGTCTGTGCTTTATGATAATGATATTAACATTCCAAGCGATATTTCTATCATCGGTTTTGATGATCTTATTTTATCACGTTATTTACATCCTAAATTAACTACTATTCGTTACCCATTACAGACAATGGCTGAACAAGCAGCTGAATTAGCACTAAAGCTTTCTAAAGGAGGAAATATTCCAACAAATTTGATTAATGTTTATACACCAACCTTAACTAAACGTTATTCGGTAACTATGATTAATAAATAGCTAAAATAAAGTAGATGTATATCGGAAAGCAGTTCATATTGTGCATCTGAACTATATAATAAATAATTGGCATTATTTTATATTTAGAATATAGTTCAGATGATAAATTTTATATCTACAACCTTATACTCAAAACCAAACTTCTGTTTGTACGCCGAAGCTAATTTGATGATCTTTACCATTAAAATCAAATTTACTAATATCATTTTGTAACGCTTCTATATAAGAAACATAGAACCGAATATCTGGTCTTGAAGATAAAATACTTTTCCCTACTTTAAATGAATGATAAAGCGTAGTTTTATACCCTTCTTCAACATAAGTTTTACTTTTGACTTTATTTTTTTGTCTAAAATAACCTAATTCAACACCACTTTGATTGTAAGTATCCCATATATAAGCAGGTCTTATTGCTGATTTAAAACTTTTGAAATCGCTGTGAGGAAGATTAAGATCATAAGAATAAACATCATTTCCTGAAGTTAACGCTAAAGCATGAGCAACAATAATATTATCGCTTAAATAGGCTTCTCCTTCTGATACTAGACGATAAGCTTTACCTCCAGTATGGAGACCAATATAATCATTATCCGAATTACTGGCAAACTCTGGGTTATTGGTATTAATGTTAGCCAACTGAGAAGCAACAGAATTGGTTGCTGTCTGTAATGTAAACTGATTAAATCCGCCAAAAAACTCATTTTGACGCAAGACAAAGCTACCAAGCCAAGCATTTTTAATAGATACACTATTTTGGATTTTGGATTTATTCGGTGCTGAGTAACGAGCATTCACACCAAACGTTGCATTTCGCCATAATGGAATATCACGATAGCGAATTTCTAGTTGGTTTAAATCAACTTCTTCTTTTTTATATTGAGTAAATTTATTTCCATTACTATCATTTTTAATTATTTCTTTTTTATTTTTTACATTTACATCTGCTCTAACTAGAGCTAAATCAAAAGTACCAATACCGATATTTAAATTTTCGATACCAATCCCCCCACCCGCTGGCGTTTTTTGTGTTTTCCAATCAAGCATTTGTATTTCATTATAAGGTAAAGAATGTTTACCAACCCATAATTTTGCATCAGGAAAACTCGGTACAAACCCTTTGGTCTCTAAATAAATATCTGAAAATTGCATAATATTATCATCTTGCGTATTAAATAACCCTGCAGCTTTATTTGTTGCCACGTTTCCATCAATCATAACAATTGCATCAACTCGCCTTCCATCTTGGTCATAAACTTTTTGTTTAAAGATAAGATCATACCAACCACCATATTCATTGCCAAATCGACCTAATGCACCTTCAGCGTAATTTTTAGGTTTACCATTACTTGAAGTTGACCAACCACCACGAAAGTAGCCGTTATAAGAAAACCCTATTTCATCTTTAATATAGTCTTTAAACTCAGCCAATGTAAATGATGTCTTTTCTGAATTATTTTCATCTCTTACAGTATCTGTTTTTGGTGTGTTAACTAGTACAATTTGATTATTACTTGCGTGTACAGGATTAGTTGGTAGATGTTGCTTTGTAATTGTTGCTTTTTGACTATTTTTAAGTGTTTTTTTCTGATTATTTATAACAACTTGTTGTTGTAGATGACTATTCAATTTAGCAAGCTGTTTATTAGACTCTATTACTTGTTTTTTCAAATCATTAGACTCTTGGCTAAGTGCTAATAACTTTTGTTCTAATAACGCTATTCTTGCTTCTAACTCATCTTGAGTTGCTGCCATAACACTTGGTAAATAACATAAGCCTAGTATAGTTATTAAAACAATTCTTTTTGGCTTGATTTTACATACTATTTTTTTTGAAGTTTTCATTTTTCCCTACCTAATTGTTTTAAAAAATACATAAAAATTTTTTAAATTCGAGACAAAAAAAAACCTAAAGAATGGCCACAGCTATTCTTTAGGTTTTGCCCGCTATAAGTCGGTAACAATCCAATACCTTTTAATAGGCACTTTCAATATAACCAATAAAAAGAACTATTCAAAAGCTAAATGCTAATATTGTGATTAATATCACATTAAAAATTCTAATTTTGTATACAACATTAGCGAATATATTTCCTCCACACAATTTTTAATCAATAAAATCTAATAAAACTAGATTTAACATTTTATGTATACGATTACATAAATGTTAACAAGATCACCGTATTTAGTCGCAGACCACCTATAATAATTAATAACTGGTTGATAGTAACAATAATCAAGGAAAAACGGAGAACATATGAATCCTTCTTTTAATGACATTATAAGTCGACACGATTGGAATAATTTATCTGTATTAAGTATTAATAAACTTAATACTCACCCCAAATTTAATAGTTGGAGAAATAAGCAACAAGCTAATAATAATAGTAATTCAGATTCAATAATATCGCTAAATGGTAATTGGTTTTTTAGCTATTTTTCAAACCCAAAACAAGTACCAGAATCATGGTTAACAAAGGAACTTGATACAAAAACAATTCCAGTACCATCCAACTGGCAGTTACAAAACTATGATGCACCAGTTTATACCAATATCCGTTACCCTTTCCCTTATAATCCTCCTTATGTACCAGAAGAAAACCCAACAGGATGTTATTCTCGATACATAAATATTACTAAAGAATGGCTTGCTAAAGGTGATACACGGATTATATTTGATGGAGTTAGTTCTGCTTTTCATCTTTGGTGTAATGAGCGATGGATTGGATATTCGCAAGATAGTAGAATTCCTGCAGAATTTGATCTAACTCCGTTTTTGAAAGTTGGTAAAAACCGCATAGCTGTATTAGTTCTAAAATGGTGTGATGGTAGTTATCTTGAAGATCAAGATATGTGGCGGTTAAGCGGTATCTTTCGTAGTGTTTCGTTATTAAATAAACCTAAATCACACTTACGTGATATTCACATTGACACCTTACTTGATGCTTGTTATCAAAATGCCACTTTATCGCTACAAGTTGATGTTCAACATGATGGAAATATAGATTTATTAAATGTCGGTGTTGAATTGTGGCAACAAGATAAATTGGTTGTCGATCATATGCAATCAATCGGCCTACCTTTTGTTGACGAAAAAGGAGGATACTCTGACCGTTTACATTGCCAAATACCAGTCACTAAACCACAATTATGGAGCGCTGAAACACCAAATCTTTACCGAATTGTGGTTAGTTTATATCACAAGAAAACAGGATTAATTGAATCAGAAGCGTATAACGTTGGATTTAGAAATGTTGAAATAAAACATGGACAACTATGCTTAAATGGTAAACCACTATTAATAAAAGGCACAAATCGCCATGAATTCTATCCTGATTTGGGATATGCATTAACTGAAGAAGCAATGTTGCATGATATTAAATTGATTAAGCAACATAATTTTAATGCGGTGAGATGCAGTCATTATCCTAATGATCCACGTTGGTATGATCTTTGCGATCAATATGGTTTGTATTTAGTTGATGAAGCAAATATTGAATCGCATGGTATGTTTCCTATGTCTCGCCTATCGGCAGATCCTCGATGGTTTTCTGCTTATAGTGAGCGAGTGACACGAATGGTTCAACGTGATCGTAATCATCCTTCCATTATAATCTGGTCGCTAGGAAATGAATCAGGACATGGTTCAAACCACGATGCCCTTTATGCTTGGATCAAAAGCAATGATCCAACCCGCCCAGTACAATATGAAGGTGGTGGAGCCAATACTACCGCCACCGATATCATTTGTCCAATGTATGCACGCGTTGAACAAGATCAACCTCACTCCAATGTTCCTAAATGGGCAATAAAAAAATGGATCTCAATGCCTGATGAAAATCGCCCACTTATTTTATGTGAATATGCCCATGCAATGGGTAACAGCCTAGGTGCTTTTTACAAATACTGGCAAGCATTCAGGCAATATCCTAGGCTACAAGGTGGGTTTATTTGGGAATGGGCTGATCATGGGATACGCTGTTCTACACCTTGTGGCGATAATTATTGGGCTTATGGCGGTGATTTTGGTGAAACTTATCATGACCGACAATTTTGCTTGGATGGATTAGTGTTTCCAGATCGAAAACCTCATCCTAGTTTGATTGAAGTAAAAAAAGTGCAACAGCCATACCAATTTAAGCTAATTAGTCAAAAACCGTTGGTTATTGACATTACAAGCGAGTATTTATTCCATCATACAAATAATGAAACTTTATATTGGGAGTTATTAGTTAATGGAAAAAAATATCAAAAAGGTAGAGTTAAGCTTACTATTAAACCCAATAGTTCATTACAAATAACTTTACTTGCCAAGATACCAAATGATTTAAATTGTGAAGACTTACATTTGTCAGCCCGTGTTATTCAAAACAAGGCTACACCATGGTCACAAGCTGGTCATATTGTTGCATGGGAACAGTGGCGACTTGATAATTCATTTATTCCACCATTAGCTTTTTGCCAAGCAAAAAGTAGGCTCAAATTGACTGAAACAAAAGATCATTACATTGTTAATTATAAAAACCAATATTGGCAATTTAATAAAAAAACAGGACAACTTTGCCAATGGAAAAAAGGCAATAAATCATTATTAGCTGCACCTTTTACGGATCAGTTTATTCGTGCTCCTATTGATAATGATATTGGTATTAGTGGCGATTTTGATAGTAATAATAATCCATTTGCTTGGATTGAGCAGTGGAAATCTGCTGGTTATTACAATCTTACTCACCGATGCTTGGGCATAAATATTTCACAATTAAACGATAAAATTGTGATTGAAGCGCTACATGGCTATTTTGTTAAAAACAAAAGAGTCATTCAAAGTAGATGGCAACATCAGTTTGATCAAGAAGGAAGTTTAACTTTATCTGTACAAGTTGATATTGCCAATAATATGCCTGCACCGGCACGAATTGGACTAAGTTATAAAATAAAGCAAATTCCCAAAAAAGTGAAATGGCTTGGATTAGGGCCTCATGAAAATTATCCTGATCGAAAAACATCGGCTATTTTTGGTGATTGGTCATTACCTTTTTCTGAACTTTATACACCTTATATTTATCCATGTGAAAATGGATTACGTTGTGATGTAAAAAAACTGCAACTTAATGAGATGATCATAACTGGACATCAATTTAAATTTAATATTAATCAATATGGTACTGAACAATTAATGGCAAAAACACATCGCCATTTATTAGAGCCAAATCCCAATGCGTATGTCAGTATTGATGCTTATCATATGGGTATTGGCGGAGATGACTCTTGGACACCAAATGTACATCGTGAATTTTTATTGACCGATAAGCATTATAGCTATCAACTCGTATTTAAATGTTAATGAATAAAAATTAACTATATAAAAAATAAGGCACTATTTGTTTGTGCCTTATTTTTAGTTATTTCATCATGCTTTTTTACATAATAATTTTTTAAAATTTATAGCTCATTTGGCACTTTCCCTTCAAATAACTTGTCAAGATCTTCGATAAATGCTTGTTCTGGTAAATGGTAAAAGACGCCGTGCTCGGGCATGCCACGCAAAAAGAGATAATAAACACCACCAAAATGAGTTTGATATTGGTAATTTGCTAAACGGCTTTTTAAAAAACGATGTAATGCCAAACAATAAAGTTGATACTGCAAATCATAGCGGTGCTCACACATTACTTTTTCTAGTGATTTTTGGCTATAAGAATCAACGCTATCACCTAACCAATTTGATTTATAATCGACTACATAATATTTACCTTCAAATTCAAAAACCAAATCAATAAATCCTTTTAACATGCCTTGTACGGACTCAAAATCTAACTCAGGGCATAATTTTGATAAGCGATCATATTGTTTACATAAGCTATCTAATTGTTGGCTAGTAACGGTACTTCGTATCGGGAGGTAAAATTGTAATTCGTTAATGCACTGCCTTTTTAATACTTGTGATAACATTAAATTCGGTTCTTGTAATTGTGTTAAAAGTATTCGTTGCATCCATTTTGTTATTACCTCATTCCATACCGAATCTAAATTGAGTTTTTTTATCATTTTGTCAGATAGTTCATCAAGGCTATCTGAGGTGATATTTTCCATCATGCTATGCATTAATGTGCCAACATATGCACCTTTAGGAAAATGGTGAATATCATATAGTAAATCGTTTGCTTGCACGGTATCAGATTCAAGTGTAGCCTCATCCCAATCATTGATAACATCAGAGTTATAATCCAATACACTATGATTATGTTTTTGTAATTCAGTATAGCTTGTAACTCGCCAGCTATTTGAGATCTTACGGGTAAATACGTTAGCCGATAATAATTGATTTGGTAAAATTGGAGGATCATATTGTTTGCTTTCTATTGGCAATTGTATATCAACTAAATGAGCCATATTGGCAATTGATCTTAATTCACCTTTTAATAAATAACTTATAGCAGATCGGTTTTTTTTCAAAGGAGCAAGCCCTATACTACAATGATAAACCGAACGAGTCATTGCAACATATAATAGTCGTAAATCTTCAGCAAGGCGTTCATCTTCTATTTGTTGCTTAATTTCATCAGTCAATAACCATGCATAGGTTGGTTGATAATCATTGTTCTTATCATGGTAAAATTGACTGTCAGACTCACGATACATCGAAATAAAGGGTAACCAAACAACAGGAAACTCCAATCCTTTGGATTTATGAATAGTGATAATTTTGACAAGATTTTCATCACTTTCAAGGCGTTGCTGATGGTTTTCTAAATTAGGATCTGGACTAACGATTTGTTTTGTTAGCCAACGAATTAAAGCATGTGGGCTGTCTAATTCATCAGAAGCGTCTTGGAGTAATTCCCCCAAATGCATTAAGTTGGTTAATATTCGCTCTCCATCTTGTCGGACTAATATATTTTCAGCTAAGTGACGTTTTTTCATCATTCGGCGTAGCATCACTAATACACCATAGTATTGCCAAATTGCTTGGTATTGTTTGAATTCTTCGACTAAGCTTTCCCACTTATCTTGATCATCGCTGATTTGTTCAAGCTCGGTCATTGTTTGCCCCAATAGCGAGGTCATTAACGCTAATCTTAGTGTTGTTTCGTTTTCAGGCATTAAAACCGCTTGTAATAAGTTCAATACATCTTTTGCCTCAATAGAAGAAAAAACGCTACTATTATTTGATAAATAAACACTTTTAACGCCACAATCTGCCAATTTTTGTTGGATAATTTCAGCTTCCCGCCCTGTACGTACTAAAATTGCAATATCAGCAGTAGTTACTGGGCGTTGTTCACTTTCGTTATCAATGAATAGTGAAGAGTTAGATAACAAAGTCACAATTTGGCTAGCACAATAACGTGCTATGTATTCTTGATAGTCAGCATTCGTGGTAATATCATCTGGCAATAAATAAGCAGTTAATGCAGCAATTTTTTGGTTATTAACTTGTAGAAATTTTTGCTGATTTCGCTTTGCCGCATCCATAGGCAAAAAAGGAATATCATTGAATATAAATGGATTATCATTATTGGCAAATAATTGGTTAACCGATTTGACCATCGAAGCAGATGAACGATGGTTCACATCCATAGTGAAATAATTTTCACCAGTCGATTGTTTAGCTTTTAAATAAGTGAATATATCGGCACCTCGAAAACTATAAATTGCTTGTTTTGGATCACCAATAAATAATAGCCCCCGATCTAACTTTTGCTTGTCATAAATACGGTCAAAAATTTGATACTGAGCGGGATCGGTATCTTGAAATTCGTCAATCAAAGCAACACGATATTTTGAAGCTATACTTTGTGCTAATCGTTCACCTGTTTTTGCTTGTAATGCACGATTGAGTTGCCAAATAAGATCATCAAAACTCATTTCGCCATGTTTGATTTTTTCATTGTAGAGCCCTTGTTGAATTGCCCCAACAATATCCATTAAGATTTGACTACGTAAATTAAATGGCTGTTGATATAAGTTATCAATTTGTTCAAAAACAAAATGATATGGTGCAACCTTTCCTTCTTTTGTTTTTTCAATTAAAACCGATTGCTTAAACTTTTCAAGCTCGATTGGTAATTCAAACGTTAATGTTGGCTTGTTAGCCCATGTAGAGACTTTATTTATCCAAGTGGGCAAGTTTCGATTACTGTAAGATTGTTTATTGACACCTGATTCGGTAATGATTTTAACTAATTCATCAGTCGATGCTAGCCAAGACTGTTTAATATCTTCAATCTTTTTATAATTTTGTTGGTAAAATGACTTAATTGTTGTACTGATATCAGAATTTATTTTGTTATTATCATCAAGATTCAGACTTAAATATGGTTTAATATCTTTCAATAATGCGATTGGATCTCGCCATGTGCTAAGTACTAAATGAGCCAGAGGTTTATCTAATGGAGTAAAATAGTGCCGCCAAAAGTCTTGAGCTACTCGTAATTTTAGTTGATATTCGTCCGAGATTAGCGTTTGTTCAAATAAAACACCTGATTCAAATGCATGGCTAGTCAGTATTCGCTGACAAAAACTATGTATAGTATAAATTGCTGCATCATCCATTGATTGTTGAGCAACAGTAAGCTGTTGCACAGCCCACTTGCGATCAACAATTAATTCAATGAGTTTTTGATAAATAGGATCTTTATGCTGTCCTTGTAGTAGTCCTATTCGTAATTCTTGTATGTTTTTTCTTATCCGTGAACGTAGTTCTTGCGTTGCGGCTTTAGTAAAGGTAACCACAAGAATTTCTTTAACTTCTAAAGGCCTTGGATAGCTATTTTGACCAATACCAAGTAATAACCTTAAGTAAATGAAGGCCAGCGAATAAGTTTTACCTGTTCCTGCCGATGCTTCAATTAAAGTTCGACCTGTTAAAGGCAAATCAAAAAGGTTTAGTTTTTTTACTCCACTTGATGAAACCATTCAAACTTTCCTGCAGAGTTGTGCGATAAATTAATACAAGCAATTGCAGCAGTAGGAAACATAGGAGGAGAAACTTGCGGACACAGTTCATTAACTAAATAGCCCACTAATGGCAAATGTGATACCACAATCACATTTTCAACACCATCATTTAACAACATCGTTAACATATCGACAATAGAAGATGGGCTACCGCTTGGCACTAAACATGAATTAGTTTCAACTTTTGCAACACTAACGTGTGATGATAATTCGGTTAATGTTTGTTGAGCACGTATATAAGGGCTTACTAAACCAAAATCAAATCGACAATTTTGCTGTTTAAGCCATATTCCTGCTTGATTTGACTGTTGAATACCATAATGCGTTAACGTGCGACTTGAATCCGATGAAGCAGAAAAGCTAGCTTCACCGTGTCTCATAATACAAACTTTCATCAGTATTTAATTAGCGTAATTTTAATTGAAAAATCATGCATTCAGCACCACAACAAAAAGTAAAATTAACATTTAGCTTAAAAGCATTGTCTACTTTTTCAATTCGGCTTGTAATTTCACATGGTTCAGTTGCAACATCTTCTGCTGCTTTAGTCAATAAGTCTAATTTACTTTGCGCTTCTTGTTCTGTAGCAAAAATATGTTCATATTCCGCGCTACAATCTTCATTATCAATTATTGTACCAACATCCACACAACAACATGCTGCGGTTTCATTTGCTTTACATTTGTTTAAAGAATCTGTCATGCTATACCTCGGTTTACCAGTTAATATTTTCAACAGTATACACTCAATCATAACTGAGGGCAAAATGCTAACACTTTTTATTTCAGTTAATATAATGATGAGATAAAAATTTTAATTCTGAATAGATATAACTTAGATAAAAAATTTTTATATTACTGATTATATAATGCTATTAAATAAAATTAGTAATAATATATAAGAAATGAATAAAAACCTTTGCCATTAGGGCAAAGGTTAATCAAATTAGAATTTAGGAGCAGAAGGACGACCGCGTTTTTTAGCAAATTCTTTATCTGATGAATCAGATTTACCGCCTTTACGGCCTCGTTTTGCTTCAGATTTTGTACCACTAACAAGGCTCATTTTCATTGGTTGATTAAGCACTCTTACTTTTTCAAAATGTTTCAATATGTCTTTTGGCATCCCTTTAGGCAATTCAACAGTAGAATAAGTTTCATAAAGCTTAATATTACCAATATAACGACTACTAATATCTGCTTCATTAGCAATAGCACCAACAATATGGCGAACTTCCACACCGTTTTCTTTACCTATTTCGATACGATACATATCCATATCACCTACATCGCGACGTTCACGACGTTTTGGCATTTCGCGGTTATCGCCTCGCAGGCGTCGTTCACCTCGACGATCGTCACGATCACGTATATCTCTTGATGGCTTAAAGACAGGATCGGGAGGAAGTATAAGTGGGCGTTCACCTTGAGCTAATTTTAATAATGCCGTTGCTAGCGTTTCCATGTCAGTACCACTGCCATTGTGTATTTGTGATAACAAGGTTTGGTATTGATCTAAATCACTACTTTCTAATTGCTTTTGAACTTGCTGAGTAAACTTAGCTAAACGGCGTTTTTCAAGTAATTCTTTTGATGGCAATCCGACTTCTGGAATTGGTTTTTTAATAGTATGTTCAATGTTTTTAAGCAAACGACGTTCACGGCTATCAACAAATAAAATAGCACGACCAGCACGACCAGCTCGACCTGTACGACCAATACGGTGAACATAAGATTCAGAATCCAATGTAATGTCATAGTTAATTACTAAGCTAATACGTTCAACATCTAAACCTCGAGCAGCAACATCTGTTGCAATTAAAATATCTAAACGACCATTACGTAAGCGATCTAATGTTTGTTCACGCAACTGTTGTGTCATATCTCCATTTAATGCAGCACAACTATAGCCATGTTTTTCAAGCACTTCTGCCACATCTAAAGTAGCTGATTTTGTTCGAACAAAAATAATAGCAGCATCAAAATCTTCTGCTTCTAAAAAGCGAACAATCGCTTCGTTTTTACGCATACCACGAACAAGCCAATAACTTTGGTCAATATCAGGTGCTGTTTGATTAGTACCTTTAATTTGAACTTCTTTGGGATTATGCATAAATCGTTTAGTAATACGACGAATAGGAGCAGGCATCGTTGCCGAAAATAACGCTGTTTGGTGATTTTCAGGAATGGTTGCCATGATGCTTTCAACATCATCAATAAAGCCCATTCTTAGCATTTCATCGGCCTCATCAAGAACTAAACCTTTAAGACTTGAAAGATCTAATGTTTTGCGATTAAGATGATCTAATAAACGACCAGGTGTACCAACGACAATCTGTGGACCTTGTTTTAACGCACGTAATTGAACGTCATAGCGTTGACCACCATATAGAGCAAGTACTTTTATCCCTTTCATATATTTTGAATATTCAGAGCAAGCATCTGCAACTTGTATAGCCAATTCACGCGTTGGTGCTAGGACTAAAAGTTGTGGGGCTTTTAAATTTGCATCAATATTCATTAAAAAAGGAATTGAGAATGCAGCAGTTTTTCCACTACCTGTCTGTGCCATTCCCAATACATCGTTACCCTCTAATAATAAAGGAATACACTCAGATTGGATTGGTGATGGTTTGCTAAAACCAAGATCATTTAATGCGTTAAGGATATCCTCGGATAAACCAAGGTCAATAAAAGAAACTTCTGTTGTCATGTAAACTCGCTTATAAATTTTGAATATATAAACTTGTTTATTTAGTTAACAAAAAAATTGATGGTTATTAACTAACACTCAATTTTGTATTTTTGTTAAACCAAATAAAAAAGCAGATATAAATTTATGCCAGCTCACTAAATTGAAAATTTACAACTCACCCCAATAACTAACTGCCAATATCAACTCAACAAGTATTCAATATACATAATAAACTTAAAGTTAATTACATTATTCAATGTTGAGAATATATTATTTGGCAAATCAGAACTCCGCTATAACAATATTTTCACTTTTAAAACTGGCATGACCCATGTTACTTTTCTTTTTCTTCAAGTAACTTTATTTCATAGAGTGCCTGTTGATGTTCAACATAGTTATAAATATTATTGGCTAAAGCATATTTAAATAACATTTTGGCACGTTCGTTATCACCTTTACTTTGATAATATTTACCTAAGTAAAAGTAGGCTTCACAAAGGCGTTCAGCTAATTGACGATTATTCTCGACACCTTGTTGAAGGTTCTGCATTAATTTAGACTCACTTATTTTGCCTAAATAGAATGCAATAATATTGCCACTATAAATCGTTTTATCATTAATCAGATCATAACGTTGTTGCAGCTCATTTTGGGCAACTTTATCATTAGTTTCCTTTTCAATCAGATAAAGCCATAAAATTCTGATGGGTTCATTCACATTATATTGATAAAACTGTAATGCATCACGCTTTGCTGCTTGATAATGCCCTGTACGATATAACGTAATGGCACGATTTAAGTAAGCATAAGCATAAGATGGATCAAGCTCTAATGCAGTATTAAACGACGTTAAAGCTTCGTCAAAGTTACCATCTCTTAACGCATAAGTACCAAGAAAATTGTAAATATCAGGAATTTCAGGGTTAAAACCTAACAAATACGAAAAATCACTTTGTGCAAAAGCTTTAAACCCCAATGAATCATAAACAATACCACGTTCAAATATGAGCTGCATCCGCGTTATAGTATCAAGATCTTTTTGTGATAATTGCTGGCTGAGCTGAGCAATTTTTAACTCATCATCATATGAAACTTGCTCAGGAACAGCCAATAAATACTGAGAATTAGAACAACCTGACAACAGAGCAACAGTTAGCAAAAAGCAGCATACAGTTCTCAGGTTGAATAATTTCATTTTTATCCCCTAGTGAATAATATTTTTATTCTGCGCTTGGTTCTGTTTCTGATGCCGATGTTGACTCAACAGCATCTTTCATACTCAAACGAATTCTACCTTGGCGGTCAATTTCGAGTACTTTAACATTCACTTCTTGGCCTACTTTTAGATAATCAGCCACTTTCTCAACTCGATGATCCGCAATTTGAGACACATGAACAAGTCCTTCTTTACCACCAATAACCGATACAAAAGCACCAAAATCAACGATTCTTGTTACTTTACCTGTATAAATTTTACCAATTTCGACGTCAGCAACTAAGTTAGTAATACGTGCCATAGCATCTTTAGCTTTATTACCATCCGAGGCTGCAATCTTAACGGTACCATCATCAGTAATTTCAATGGTTGTCCCTGTTTCTTCGGTTAAAGCCCGAATTGTTGCGCCACCTTTACCTATAATATCGCGAATTTTGTCAGGATTTACATTCATTGTATAAATACGTGGTGCAAATTCTGAAATCTCTTGGCGAGGCTTATTAATTGCTTGTTCCATTACACCTAAAATGTGTAAACGTGCCCCTTTTGCTTGGTTAAGTGCTACTTGCATAATTTCTTTAGTAATACCTTCAATTTTGATATCCATTTGTAATGCACTAACACCTTCACGCGTACCGGCCACTTTAAAGTCCATATCACCAAGGTGATCTTCGTCACCAAGAATATCAGATAGTACTACAAACTGATCACCTTCTTTTACCAGTCCCATTGCAATACCTGCAACCGATGATTTAATTGGCACACCTGCATCCATAAGCGCAAGTGAAGCACCGCATACAGAAGCCATTGAAGATGAACCATTTGACTCGGTAATTTCAGATACTACTCGAACTGTATATGGGAACTCTTCACGGCTAGGCATTACTGCTGCAACACCACGTTTAGCTAAGCGACCATGACCAATTTCACGACGTTTTGGTGAACCAACCATACCTGTTTCGCCAACAGAATATGGAGGAAAGTTGTAATGAAGTAAAAAACGCTCAGTGTATTCACCTGTTAACTCATCGATGATTTGTGCGTCTCGTTCTGTACCTAATGTCGCTGTAACTAGTGCTTGAGTTTCACCTCGCGTAAACAATGCACTACCATGTGTTCTTGGTAAAACATTAGTGCGAATATCAAGTGCTCGAATCATATCTTTTTCACGACCATCAATTCGTGGTTCACCGGCAATAACACGCTGACGAACGATTTGGCTTTCTAAATCAACGATAATATTAATAATTTCGTTTTCATCAAGCTCTTCGTTTTGTTCTTTTAATACGGTTAATACATCTTCTTTGATTAAATCAATTTGAGCATAGCGAGCTTGTTTTTCAGTAATGCGATAAGCTTCACCTAGTCGATCTTTAGCTAGTTCTACAATAGCATTGTATAATGTTTCGTTTTTAGATGGTGCTACCCAATCCCATTTTTCACAATTAGCTTTTTCTACAAATTCATTGATGTTATCAATAACAACTTGTTGTTCTTCATGACCAAATACTACTGCGGCCAACATTTGATCTTCAGTAAGTAAATCAGCTTCAGATTCCACCATTAATACTGCACTTTTAGTTCCGGCAATGACTAAATCTAAACGGCTCGTTGCTAGCTCTTTAACTGATGGATTTAGTACAAATTCATCATTAATAAAACCAACACGTGCAGCACCAATAGGCCCATGGAATGGCACACCCGATAAACAAAGTGCAGCAGAAGCACCAATCATTGCGACTAAGTCAGGGCTAACTTCAGGATTAACAGAAACAACAGTTGCAATAATTTGGATTTCATTAACAAATCCTTCTGGGAACAATGGACGAAGTGGACGGTCAATTAGACGTGCTATTAAAGTTTCGCCTTCGCTTGGGCGCCCCTCACGCTTAAAAAAACCTCCAGGAATACGACCTGCAGCATAGGTACGTTCTTGGTAGTTAACCGTTAATGGGAAGAAGTCTTGACCTTCTTTTACTTTTTTATTAGCAACGACCGTGACAAACACAGCAGTATCGTCCATATTAACCATAACAGCGGCTGTTGCTTGACGAGCCATAATACCAGTTTCTAAAGTCACGGTATGACGACCATATTGAAATTTTTGACATGTCGGATTAAACAAAATAGTGTCCTCTTGTTATTTGTTATGTTGAAGTTTGATATTTCGACAGGACGCAGCATTACGCTACGCTTATTGATACTCTCTTCAACCATGTGGGGATATATACAACAAAAAGATTATTTCACTGTCACGACTAATGACAAATCTATAAATTATAGAGCTCTCATTAGTCGCGCGAAACATGAGATATAATCTTTACTTTGTTGGCTTACATAAAATAATAATTTTTAACGCTCAATATTATATCAGAGCACCGATTTTTCACAACGAAAAAGAGGCCTAAGCCTCTTTTCAAGTAGATTGTCAATTAGCGACGTAAACCTAGTTTTTTAATCAATTGGTTATAACGTTCAATATCTTTACGACGTAAATAATCTAATAATTTACGACGGCTAGACACCATACGTAATAGACCACGACGGCTGTGATGATCTTTTTTATGCTCAGAAAAATGACCTTGTAAATCATTAATACGTGCAGTTAAAAGAGCAACTTGAACCTCTGTTGAACCAGTATCATTAGTGCCACGACCATATTCGGCAACGATTTTCGCTTTAGTTTCTACAGTTAGAGACATAATAAACCTCTTAAAATAAATATAAAAAATGGAATGACCGATCTCTAATTCAGACATTCCTCGGTATCCATATAGTGAATATATGAGTTACGTAATTATACTGAAATTTATAAAAATAGCAATTTGATTTATTTAGTTAGCAGCAGTATTTACTTAAGCTCGAAACCATACTCTTCTTGAATTAGTTTTTTTAGCGCCTCAATATAATTGTGAGCTGATAAGCTTAGTTGAGCCTTTTGTGATGTGATCCAGCCAATTAGGATTTTTTCTTCTACATCTAGCGGTATTGATAAAATATCAGATCCATTTAAGTCAGCACTTAAAACCCCTGTGCTAATGGTATAACCATTGAGTCCGTGCAATAAGTTAAATAAGGTTGCTCTATCACTGACGTGTATACTCTTTTTATGATAAACCGTACTTAAAATTTCTTCGGAAAAATAAAATGAGTTATATTCACCCTGCTCAAAAGAGAGATAAGGATAATCTTCTAAGTCATCTAAAGTTAATAACTTCATCGAAGCTAATGGATGATGTGTACTAATAAATACATGAGGATCCGCTTCAAAAAGAGGATTAAAGGTTAGTCGATGTTCTTTCAATAACCGTAAGATCACCTTCTGATTAAAGTCATTCAAATATAAAATACCAACTTCACTACGTAAATTCGCAACATCAATGATAATATCATGTGTTTTTGTTTCTCTGAGCGTAAACTCATACTCATCAGTTTGATTTTTTTTGATTAAATTTACAAAAGCATTAACCGCAAAAGCGTAATGTTGAGTAGATATACTGCATAACTGTTTAGAAGGTTCTTTTTTGGAGTAATGTTGTTCCAATAGCTCAGCCTGATCTAAAACTTGTTTGGCATAACCTAAAAACTCAACACCATCAGTCGAAAGTGAGACCCCTTTAGAACTACGCACAAAAATCTCAATACCAAATTCTGTTTCTAAATCTTTCACCGCAGTTGATAAACTAGGTTGAGTAATATATAAATTCTTAGCTGCTTCATTAATTGAACCAGAGCGTGCAATTTCTAAAATATAGCGTAATTGTTGAAGTTTCATAATATTGGTTGATGTGTTAACACAAACTACCTTACATAACACAAATATATACTAAATAATATTTAAGTGAAGTAAATACTTGTTTCTATTTTATACTCAAGCATATGCTTTCTTAAAAACTTTTTGAAAAATTTTTTGATGCAAATGAATTATGAAAGGTAAAAGTGAGAAAAAGTAGAATTGATAATAAAATTACTTTAGATATTCTAGATAGCGCAAAACATGAACTATTTAGCTTATAAGTAATTAAAAAAAGTTTTCGTAAATTAATTTTATACTCATAAGAGTCGAAACTGTAATTAACATTGGTCGGATTAATTTACGACCTTTGGCTATAACCATTTTAGCTCCAAGTCTTGCCCCCATAAATTGACCAACTAACATAACCAATCCAATTGACCATATCACTTCCCCACCCATAGTGAAAAATAGTAAACCAGCTAAATTTGAGGTGAAGTTTAACACTTTGGTATGCGCAGTCGCTTTAGTTAAATTAAAGCCAGCTAACATAATATAAGCTAACGCATAAAATGAACCTGCACCAGGGCCAAAAAAGCCATCATAAAAACCAACACCAAAAGCAGGAATTAGTGCAAATTGAATAAGTGAAAGACGGCTTTTACGGTCGTTTTCGCCGATTGTGGGATAAAGCAAAAAATATAATCCCACACTGATAGTTAAAATCGGTAATAATAATTTTAAAAACTCAGTTTGGATATGCATCACGGACAATGTGCCAATTGCAGAGCCAACAAAAGCAAAAACAATTGCCCATTTTTGTTGTTTCAAATTCACCATCTGTTGACGAATAAAATATAAACTAGCAGAAAACGAACCACCACAACTTTGTAATTTATTGGTTGCTAACGCGCTAGCTGGAGGTAGACCAACAGCAAGTAATGCAGGTACAGTCAACAAACCACCTCCACCAGCAATAGAGTCAATAAAGCCGGCTAAAGACGCAATTAGAAAAAGTAATATAAGCAGATCATAACTCATAGTTTATTTACATCACTACATTGAGCTCGATAACGAAGGTATTGATCCATCAGTACAATAGCAACCATTGCCTCTGCAATAGGTACTGCTCGAATACCAACACATGGGTCATGTCGTCCATGTGTAGATACTTCAACGCTTTCACCCAAAACGTTAATCGATTGACCTGGGATTTCTATGCTTGGTGTTGGCTTTAAAGCAATACTGGCTAATATGGTTTGTCCTGAACTAATACCACCTAAAATACCGCCGGCATGATTAGATAAAAAACCCTTAGGCGTTATTTCATCACGATTTTCACTACCACGTTTATTTACAACATCAAAACCATCACCAATTTCAACGCCTTTTACGGCATTAATGCTCATTAATGCATGCGCAAGTTCAGCATCAAGTTTATCAAATACGGGGTCGCCAAGTCCTACAGGAATATTTTCAGCAATAATACAAACTTTTGCTCCAATTGAGTCACCCTCTTTTTTTAGTGTACGAAGCAACTGTTCAAGTTCATCTAGTTTACTCTCATCAGCACAGAAAAATGGATTTTGTTCAACCTGTTGCCAGTCTTTCAACTCACACTTTACATCCCCCATCTGAGCTAAATAACCACGAATAGTAATGCCTAGCTTTTCTTGTAAATATTTTTTAGCAATAGCACCAGCAGCTACTCGCATAGCTGTTTCACGAGCAGAAGATCGACCACCACCGCGATAATCTCGTATGCCATATTTATTTTGATAAGTATAATCAGCATGGCTTGGTCTAAAGATATCTTTAATTTTACTATAATCTTGAGAACGCTGATCAGTATTTTCAATAAGTAAACCAATACTCGTTCCCGTTGTAACACCTTCAAATACGCCAGATAAAATTTTAACTTGATCTGCTTCTCGGCGTTGAGTGGTATAACGAGATGAACCAGGCCGACGGCGATCTAAATCGTATTGCATATCTGATTCTGTTAACCCAAGCCCTGGTGGAACCCCATCGACTACACACCCTAATGCTATACCGTGCGATTCACCAAATGTGGTTACTTTGAATAATTTTCCGATTGAGTTTCCGGCCATAATAAATTTATTCCAATGATTAAAAATAACTTAATTAAAACAGTAATGATATTGAATCAGTTCTTCACGTGTGATAGAAAATACGCCCAATCCACCACGTTCAAATTCTATCCAATTAAAAGGAACATCAGGATATTGTTGTTGTAAGCTAACCCAACTATTACCGACTTCACAAACTAATATACCTGCTGGTGTTAAATAATCTATCGCATCTCGTAAAATTTTTTTTACAAGATCTAAACCATCAAAGCCCGCCTCTAATGCTAATTTAGGTTCATATAAAAACTCATCTGGTAAATCACTCATATCTTCACTATCAACATAAGGTGGATTAGAGACAATAAGATCATATTGTTTTTCAGGTACATCATCAAATAAATTTGACAAGATAGGAGTAACCTGAAAATCCATTTCGTGCAACTCAATATTTGTTTGGGCTATATCTAATGCTTCTAATGAAATATCAGTTATGTCAACTTGAGCATCAGCAAACTCATAAGCACAAGCAATACCTATACAACCACTACCAGTACATAGATCTAAAATATTTTTAGGCTCTGTTAATATTATCTGCTCAAAATGGTTATCAATTAGCTCACCGATAGGCGAACGGGGAATTAATACACGCTCATCAACATAAAAAGCATGTCCACAAAACCAAGCTTGGTTAGTTAAATAAGGTGTTGGTACACGATCGTTAACCCGTTTCTGTATAATATCAACAAGTTGATTTTTTTCATCATTAGTTAAATTTGCAGAGTAAAATTCTTCAGGAATAAGCAACGATAATCCTAACGTAGCTAAAATTAATTGTTTAGCTTCATCAATAGGATTATCTGTACCATGGCCTAAAAAGACATTTGATAGACTAAGTTGCGATGCAGTCCAGCGTATAAAGTCTTGAACTGTGCGTAAGTTTTCCATAATGGCTCCAAACGATTAAGGAGAGGGAGGTATTGTTGATCATTGATAACGACTCTAAAAATTGTAAACTATTAAAGTAATCTAGTTAGCTAGTCTTATAGTGATATAAACTTGATAGCTCTATCTTTCAACAACCAAATATGGCGGTGAGGAAGGGATTCGAACCCTTGATACGTTGCCGTATACACACTTTCCAGGCGTGCTCCTTCAACCACTCGGACACCTCACCTAATTATTAGAGCCTGCTTTGTTAAGCAGGCTGCATACTATAATAATCACAAGGTAATTAATCAAGCTTTTTTAATGCATACAAACAATAATACCAAATATGGCTAAAATAGCTAGTATACCAACGGTTGTGAGCAATGCATATTTTAAATTCGAACACATGTTATTATCTCCAATTATTTTTTTATTGATTAGCTTTTTCGATTGGCGAATCGAACGAAATAATTTCACTAATAGGTTTATTGCTTTCAATTTTTGGGTAATTAGGAGCAAAATCTAGGAGTATCTCAATTGATTCATCTAAGTAAGCATCAGGTTGTTTGTAATCTTTAGGTAAATCATCTAATTTAGTAATTGATGGTAAGCCTGCTTTCTTTAAACGTTCATTCATTCTTGTTAAATCACGTTCTTCATTAGTTTTTTGTTCTAATTCTCGTTTTTTCTTATTAAGAGAGATAACATATTGATGATCTTTTCTATCATTAAACCTTTTAATATCTTCATCAATATAGATAAACTCAGAATTTTTTGAAATTCTAGCCAAATGTTGTGATTCTAAATAAGGTAGTAATGGCTTAATGTTGGCAAGAGTTAAATAGTCAGCTGAAGGAATTTTGTCCCAAGGCAATGCATTGTCTAGGAATCGTTCACCTGTCTCATCAACATATTTCACTTTATTCATTTCAATGTCGGGGTCAACTCCTTTTAACTGTGTACTACCTCCGTTGATACGATAAAATTTCTGTATAGTGTACTGAGCACCACCTAGTTCAGGCCAATTTGGGTGTAATCTTGCATCAACTGGATAAGAAATATTACGAGATGTTTGTACAGTTCCTTTACCATAAGTCGTCTCACCAACAATTAGTGCACGACCATAATCTTGCATAGCAGCAGAAAATATTTCTGATGCTGAAGCGCTGTAACGATTAATCATAACAACGAGAGGTCCAGTATATTCAATACCTTTATTTCGGTCGTTATATGTAATAACCTTTTGTAAATTATCACGAACCTGAACAACAGGTCCACTATCAATAACTAAACCAGTTAAAGCAATAACCTCGGCTAAGGAACCACCACCATTATCTCGTAAATCAATAACTAAACCTTGCAAATTTTCTTTATTTGCTTTCTGTAAAAGAGTTTTAACTTTTTCGGTTAGTCCCATATAAAAGCTTGGTATTTCAATAACCCCTACTCTACCACGTTGATTATCAAAAATTTTTAATTTCGCTTCACGATCTTCAAAATGAATTTTATCACGAGTAAGTTCAATTACTTTCGTCTTACTATTATTACCCGCGGGTAAAATTTCTAATTTCACAACAGTGCCTTTGGGACCACGTATTTTATCGACAATATCATCTAAACGCCAACCAATAACATCTTCAATTGCCGACTCTTTTTGACCTACACCAATAATTTTGTCTCCGATGCTAAGTAGCTTACTTTTTTCAGCCGGTCCTCCCGTTACAAAAGACATAATTGTAGTATAATCATCCTGCTGACTTAATGTTGCACCAATCCCTTCAAATGATAAACTCATTTCAGAATCAAAATCTCGTTTTTTGCGCGGTGCTAAATAACTAGTGTGAGGATCAATCTCTCTTGCGAATGCATTCATAAATACTTGAAAAGCATCTTCATTGTTTGATTGTATTATCGTTTTTAGAACACGATTGTAACGTTTAGTTAATACTTCACGGATCTGTTTTTCATCTTTTCCTGATAATGATAAACTTAGCTCATCATATTTAACTCGTTTATCCCAATAGGCATTGAGTTCCGTTTCAGAAGTCGGCCATGCAATTTCTTCACGATTGAAATCAACTTCATCATTCGTAGAAAAATCCATAGGTCGCTGTAAAACGTCAAGAGCATATTGATAACGATTATAACGTTTTAGTAAAAAACGATTATAGATGTCATAAGCCGTATTTAAATTACCATTAACTAATTCCTGACCTAATAACTCTTGTCGATCTCGAAAACTATCAACATCACTTTGAATAAATATGGATTTATTTCCATCTAATAATTTGAAATAACGATCAAAAATTTGAGCAGAAAAAGCACCATCTAGAGCAAAATTACGATAATGTGATTGAGTAAAAAAATTAGTCACACGTTTGGCTACAACTTGGTGGATTTCATCTTGCTTCAAAACGGGAATTTGTTCTTTAGTATTCGATTTTGCCTGAATATTTTGACTAATAATACCCAAAATAAGACCAAGTGTAATACCTTTCAGTAATTTATTCATTCAAATTCTCTACTTATTGATAATATGTTCAGGTTTAACCGTTAACTCCATCCCCACACCAACCTTTACTTTAATATGCTCTTTTTCAATATTAATGATTTGCACTTTTATAGGTTTATTACCTACAATAACTTTAACAAAATCACCAATTTTTAGAGTAGTAATTTTACGGCTTTCTTTTGCACGTTCTTTAAACCGTATTTTAGCCTTTTCTTTACTCTCTTTTAATTGTTGTTGAGCATGCTCCATTTGTTCTTGATTGATAATTTCATGAGGATTGCCATCTAAATCAACACGACTATACCCTTCTTTTATACTATGTAAATAGCGCCAACTCATTGTGTATGCACGCAATGCAGCACGAAGTTTAGTTTTACTAAGTACTTCACTATTATCCAGACGAGAGATGACATCTTGAAAAATTCCAATTTTTAATGGTTTAGCCTCACCTTCAACGGTAAAGCAATTCGGGTATTGTTGAGCTAAATAAGCAATAATTTCTTTACTATTTGTTAATTTAAACTGAGCTTCCATTGACTATCCCATAGCAACTAAATTTACTAAAATTAAAGTATATCGTAGCTTATATAATAACACTAATTATCTTTTTTTTGTTTATTAAAAACAGTATAAAATTTTGAACGATATTTATAAAAATATCTTATCTTCGCATCTGAGACTAAATAATTTGATAACTTTATATAATAATACAAAAACATAGCATAGATTTTTATAACTAAGAAAAATTAAAAAATGAAATAGAAGTAAAATTTAATAGCTAATATAAATTATACAATATTGTAAAATAAAAAATTAAGGAATAACATTGATGTAATAATTTTTCCAGTTCCTTTTTCGCCACCATCATATTAAACGTTATCAAACATATGCTATTATCAATTCTCATTTCATATAACCTATAATGCAACAGGCAATCATACAATGAAAAATATAAAAAATTTCCTTATTTTAATATGTTTTATAATCACACTATCGGCGTGCACACAAAAAAATTTTATTGAAAAAGGCACACCTCTTAGTAACGAAAAAGTAAGTAAAATTGTTGAAGGTTCATCAACAGAATCCCAAATTTTATCTATATTTGGCGAACCTACAAATAAAACTACTATTAATAGTAACGAAACTCAATGGACATATCAGTATACAAAAAAAAGTTCAACCAGTCATATGTTAATTGGTGAAACACAATATAATATTTTTGAAGGAAAACTCGATATTATCATATCTAAAGGCGTAGTAACCTGGTTTAATTATGACGAAAATCAAAAGCAGAAAAAATGGTGATTAAATTAAAGCCCTTTTTATAGTACATCTTGATGATGTACTATCCATTTACTATTTCATTTTTATTCACTTCTATTTCTTAGTAAACACATAATTATAGACAAAATTGCACTTTAGGTTATATACTTGTCAACGAAATTAACCAGACAATCGCTGCTTTATTGCTGTCCTTTATTAAAAGTGACAAATAAGGGGGAGGAAAGTCCGGGCTCCATAGGGCAGAGTGCCAGGTAACGCCTGGGGAGTTTTGGTGAGAACTAAAATTCACGACTAGTGCAGCAGAGAGTAAACCGCCGATGGCTTATTTATAAGATCAGGTAAGGGTGAAAGGGTGTGGTAAGAGCACACCGCACAATTGGTAACAGTTGTGGCATGGTAAACTCCACTCGGAGCAAGGTCAAATAGGGATTCATTGGCGTGGCCCGCGTTGAATCCGGGTAGACTGCTTGAGCTAATGCGTGAGTATTAGCCTAGAGGAATGATTGTCCACGACAGAACCCGGCTTATCGGTTAATTTCACTTTCTACTTCTTTTTATTATTTGATGTAGATTTAGATTGTTTTTTATTGCTTAATGAACGTTTAACAGCAAGGAAAACTGAAAATATCAACCCTAACACCAATAAAAAGACAGGTATTAACATTAGTAGAGACATAATTTGCTTTTCATATTCTTTGAAAATTGGTGATAATCCAAACAAATAACCTAATGTTACAATCAAAAAAATCCATAATGTTGCGCTGATCAAATTATAGATATGGAATTTTCGACTATGTAATCCTGATAATCCCGCCATCATTGGTAATAACGTACGTACGAAAGCAATGAATCGCCCAATAAATAGCGCTTGTAATCCATATTTATGGAATAATACTTCAGATTTATGATGATATTTTTCAGGTATATGCGCCATCCAACCTTGGACCAGCTTAGTATTACCAAGCCACAACCCTTGAGCATAACCTAACCAAGTACCTAAAGCTGCACCAGCAATTAAAATAAAATTGATTAAACCAAAATGAAAAACATTTTGGCTAATTAATACCCCTGTTAAAAATAACAGACTGTCTCCAGGTAAAAAAGCTGCTGGTAACACCCCATTTTCTAAAAGAATAATAGTAAACAACATGCCATATAATACCCATAAGACATTAGGATTTGAAAGAGTTGCAATATCCATGCTAACAAAAGCATGATAAAGTGTAATTATTGTTTCCATCTAGTTTAAATATCCCATTAATGTTATTGTTATTAGTGGTTAATGGTACCACCAACAGTTAAACTATCTACCTTTAAAGTAGGTTGCCCAACTCCAACAGGCACACTCTGTCCTGCTTTACCACACACACCTACACCAGGGTCTAATACTAGATCATTACCTACCATAGATATTTGCTGCATCGTTTCAATGCCAGAACCGATTAACGTCGCACCTTTAATTGGTGTTGTTATTTTACCTTTTTTAATCAAGTAAGCCTCTGAAGTTGAAAACACAAACTTACCGGAAGTGATATCTACTTGTCCTCCTGAAAAATTAGGAGCATAAAGACCATAATCAACACTACTAATAATATCATCAAAGGAAGAGCTTCCCGCCAACATATAGGTATTAGTCATTCTAGGCATAGGTAAGCAAGCATATCCTTCGCGGCGACCATTACCCGTTGAATACGTATTCATCAATTTTGCATTGAGTTTATCAAACATATAGCTTTTTAAAATACCATTTTCAATAAGCACTGTTTTTTGGCTTGGTGTACCTTCGTCATCAATAGATAGTGATCCTCGACGATTTTTAATTGTGCCATCATCAACAATAGTACAAACTTCTGAAGTGACTTTTTCACCAACTTTACCTGAAAAAACTGAACTATTTTTACGGTTAAAATCGCCTTCTAAGCCATGTCCTACAGCTTCATGTAACAATACACCAGGCCAACCAGAACCTAAAACAACGGGCATTGTTCCTGCTGGTGCGTCTTTAGCTGAAAGAGAAATAAGTGCTTGTCGCACGGCTTCTCGTACGTAACTATCAGCATAACTCTCTGATGTTTTCGGGTTGATTGTTGAGAAATATTCATACCCAAATCGGCCACCACCACCATTACTGCCACGTTCACGTTTACCATCTTTTTCAACTAAAACTGAAATGGATAGACGAACCAAAGGACGAATATCAGCACATAAAGTACCGTCCGTTGCTACTATTAAAATATCTTCATAACTTCCCGTTAAACTAGCTGAAACTTCAACAACTCTAGGATCGATGGATCGAGCTAATTGATCAACTTGCCACAATAAAGCAATTTTTTGTTCTTGAGAAAACAAATTGATCGGATTTATTGATGGGTATATTGGTGCCATTTGAACTGATTTAAATGAAGTTACTTTGATAGGGATTTGTGTTTTTGTTATTGAATTTGCTGCTAATATACTTTGCTCTAACCTCACTAATGAAAGTTGATCAGTATAAGCAAACCCCGTTTTTTCACCGACAACAGCTCTAACCCCAACACCTTGGTCTCGGTGAAATGAGGCATTTTTTATAATACCATCTTCGAGTAACCAATTTTCATAATAACCAGATAAAAAATACAAATCACCAAAATCAATTTTCCTTGAACTCAACATATCAAGAAAATGTAAAAGATCTTGTTGGCTTAGATTGTTTGAATTGAGTAGTCGTTCACTCACTTGAGCTAGTATCATAAATTCCTTAAATTCTAATTGTAGATAAAAGATATTTTATAAAATATTGTTTCTACATTAATACAACATCGTATTGTTCTTGAATATAGAGTGGTTCAACTTTTACTTCAACACGTTTACCCACAAACACCTCAACTTCAGCTAAGGCATGAGACTCATCATTAGTTAAAGCATTAGCCACAGAAGCAGATGCATAAACCAAAAAATACTCCGAGTGGTGAGCCTTATAAACACGAACTATCTCACGTAAAATTTCATTACAAACAGTTTCGACTGATTTAACCATACCACGACCTTTACATGCTGGACATTCCTCACATAGAATATGTCCTATGCTTTCACGTGTTCGTTTACGTGTCATTTCAACTAAACCTAAAGTCGAAAATAAATTAACAGTAGTTCTCGCCCTATCTTTAGATAAGGAATCTTGGAGTGATTTTAATACTCTCTCACGATGCAGATCCTCTTGCATATCAATAAAGTCGATAATAATAATACCACCTAAATTGCGTAATCGTAACTGACGAGCAATAGCAATGGTCGCTTCAATATTGGTATTAAAAATTGTTTCTTCTAAATTTCGATGTCCCACAAATGCACCAGTATTGATATCAATTGTTGTCATTGCCTCAGTTTGATCAATAATTAAATATCCGCCTGACTTTAATTTAACTTTACGATCTAGCGCTCTTTGAATCTCATTTTCAGTATCATAAAGATCAAAAATCGGTATACTACCACGATAATGTGATAATTTACTGGTCACTTCTGGCATAAATTCTTGAGTAAAATCGACCAATAAATCATAGGTTAATTTTGAATCAACTAAGATCCTCTCTATGGGATCGCCAACAAAATCTCGTAATACACGTTGTGATAATGCCAATTCACCATAAACTAGATTTTTACTTACTGGGCGAGCCATACGCTCTTGAATTTTAGCCCAAAGGCGTTTTAAAAAATTGGCATCCTGTTCTAACTCATGTGCATTAGCACCTTCTGCTGCAGTTCTGACAATAAAACCACCTTCAGAAGTTACATATTGCTCAACAATACATTTTAATCTTTCACGCTCTTGTTCACTTTCTATTCGTTGCGAAGTTGCTACATGCGCAGAATTTGGCCCAGGCATTAAAACTAAATAACGCGATGGCAAAGTAATATCAGTTGTAAGCCTAGCGCCTTTTGTTCCAAGAGGATCTTTAACCACTTGCACCATTAAATCCTGTCCTTGGCGAACTAGTTCAGAGATATCTTTAACTTGAAATTGTTCTTGTTCCGTATCAGATACACACTCAGTATGTGGCATAATATCTGAAGCATGCAAAAAAGCAGCTTTATCAAGACCAATATCTACAAATGCAGCCTGCATTCCAGGCAAAATACGGATTACTTTACCCTTATAGATATTTCCAACAATACCACGTCTAGATTCGCGATCAACATGAATTTCTTGCAACACACCGTCTTCAATATAAGCAACACGAGTTTCTGATGGCGTTATATTCATTAATAATTCAACAGACATAAAATTCCCTTTTAATTAATAGAAAAATTTCTTCTTATTAATCGCAAAAATAGATAGACAAAAATCCATAGCAACCCATCGACAAAGCTTGATAATAAAATTAAAGGTGATATTGTTATAGTATGATAAATACTTACTTGGAATAAAAATACTAAAAAACTATAGCATATCGAAATACCAAAAATAATAAACGACTGTTGCCATAGTGCCAAATTGCGTATCAACTGAAACCGAAAAATAAGCAAATAAGCAATAAATGAATAAATAAAAGCATGGATACCAAGGATTGAACCTGAGCAAAGATCCACAATAAATCCAAATACAAAAGCTGTGCCAATCCCAACTCGGTGGGGAAGAGCAATAAACCAATAAGCGAAAAAGAGCATCAGCAAATGAGGTTTAAACATGTTGTATGGTGATGACCAAGGGATTATTTGTAAACATAAACCAATTAATAGTGTTATCCAAATAATTAGTATTCTATTACGTGCCATCATTTTTCACTCCTTGATTTCCCCACAATAACAATAAATAACGTAAACGTTTCAAATCTGCTGTTGGAGTAGCTGAAATAATAGGAGTTGAATCATTAATATCAAGCTTTACTGAACTTACTATTGCTACTGGATATCCTTCAGGAAAACGTCCATCAAGTCCTGAAGTGACTAAAACATCACCTACTTTTATATCAACGTTATTAGGCAAAAACTCCAATGTCAAATCATTACCACATCCATTACCTACTGCGATCATACCAATATCATTTTTAAGAGCTTTCACTGGAATTGCGTGTTGGTAATCACACACTAAAATCGCACGGCTCGTTGATTGCGCTGTTTTATAGATTTGCCCTATTATACCTTTTTCATCAACTACAGGTTGGCCAACATAAACGCCATCTTGTGTACCTTTATTTACAACAAATTGGTAAACATAAGGATCAGTATCTACCATCAACACCTGTGCAGCCATTTTATGTTCATCAGGTCTTAATGGGGAACCAAGTAATTGGCGAAGCCTAGTATTTTCGTGTTTTAGATGCTCTAGCAGTAATAAATCATTTTTTTGTTGTAATAATTCTGTATGCAATTTTGTATTTTCATTAATTAAAGTTTCTCGTGTTTTTGACATCTCATAAAGAGAATCAAGTGAAGACTTTGGCGCATTGGAAATATAATAAATAGGTGAAATAATAGTATCTAAATAATAACGAATTTCTCTAAATGGACGATAATTGATATCTAATATAATTAGCATCAAAGCTAATGCCAAAAAAGTAAATAGTTGTACACTAAGAGGCGAACGTTTAGAAAAAAGTAATTTCATTGTCCAGTACTTACCTGTTTTATGCTCAAGATCCAATTATTTCAAGATATGACTCTACCGACTATGTCGGCAGAAAATATGAAATATTATTACTGACGTTTCATGCATATAAAACTAATTCATAATGAAGTAGCAATTAATCTTCACTAAATAAATCACCGCCATGCATATCAACCATATCTAGAGCTTTACCACCACCTCTAGCAACACATGTTAGAGGATCCTCTGCAACAACGACATGAATACCTGTTTCTGCTGACAATAACTTATCAATATTACGTAATAAAGCTCCCCCCCCAGTTAAAACCATGCCATGCTCTGAGATATCAGAAGCAAGTTCAGGAGGACATTGTTCTAATGCAACTTTAACTGCACTCACAATACCACTTAAAGGTTCTTGTAATGCCTCTAAGATTTCGTTAGAGTTTAAAGTGAAGCTACGGGGAACGCCTTCGGCAAGATTACGACCACGAACTTCAATTTCAAGTACTTCATCACCCGGATAAGCACTACCAATAAAATGTTTTATTTTTTCGGCAGTTGCCTCACCGATTAATGCACCATAATTGCGACGAACATAATTAATAATAGCCTCATCAAATCTGTCACCACCAATACGTGCAGATGCAGAATAAACGACACCATTTAATGAAATAACAGCAACTTCAGTCGTTCCACCACCAATGTCAACTACCATCGAACCTGTTGGTGCAGACACAGGTAAATCTGCACCGATAGCTGCAGCCATTGGTTCTTCAATTAAATACACCTCACGAGCCCCTGCGCCTAATGCAGACTCACGAATTGCACGACGTTCAACTTGTGTAGCACCAACAGGAACACAAACAAGTACTCGTGGGCTTGGTCTTAAAAAACCATGACTATGAACTTGGCGAATAAAATACTGTAACATTTTTTCAGTAACTGAAAAATCAGCAATAACACCATCTTTCATTGGTCTAATAGCTGCAATGTTACCAGGTGTTCTCCCTAACATTTGTTTCGCAGCATGCCCAACAGCTGCAACACTTTTAGGTGTTCCTGTACGATGATCTTGACGAATCGCTACAACTGAAGGTTCGTTTAATACAATACCTTGTCCTTTTACATAAATAAGTGTATTTGCAGTACCTAAATCTATCGATAAATCATTTGAAAACAAGCCACGAACTTTTTTGAACATAATAAAAACTCTTCCTAAAATTAATCTTGCTTAAGTATATTTAAGTTTTTAAAAACAAACCATGGAATCAAAAAATATATATTTTCAACTTTATTAGTTGAATTAAATAAAACGTTATTTAATCCTTTTAAACCATGACCAACCTTAATAGTAATTTAGGTCTACCATTGTATCGCAATTATAAAATAATACCTAGAAAATAGTATAACAAGTGTTTGTAAATGAGATATATAATGACAAAATCAGTTTTACAGTGTATGCTCTCCCGTTAATGTTGAGTTACTGCCTTAATTATCTCGTTAAAAGATTGCTTTTAAGATATTAGGGGTGCATTAAATAATTGTTACTTATATCAAATAAACACGGTGTAATTCATGGATATACGCAAAATTAAAAAATTAATTGAACTAGTTGAAGAATCAGGTATTTCAGAAATTGAAATTTCTGAAGGTGAAGAATCAGTTAGAATTAGTCGTTCTGTACCTACAACAAACTATTCAGCACCAATACAAAATATTCAAATTCCTCAATCTTCTCCGATCGTTATGGCACCAAGTACACGAACTGAAGAAGTTGTCACAAATTCAGATAATATTGTGTCTACAGGCGTAACCATAAAATCACCAATGGTAGGAACGTTTTATCGCACACCAAGCCCAGAATCGAAAGCTTTTGTCGAAGTAGGACAAACTGTAAATGTTGGTGATGTGCTTTGCATTGTTGAAGCTATGAAAATGATGAACCAAATTGAATCAGAAAAAGCCGGTACAATTAAAGCTATATTAGTTGAAAATGGTCAACCAGTTGAATTTGATCAGCCACTATTCATTATTGAATGATATAAACTAATTTATAAATTAAGAGATTGGATATGCTTGATAAAATTCTTATTGCTAATCGTGGGGAAATTGCTCTGCGTATCTTGAGAGCATGCAAAGAACTTGGAATTAAAACTGTCGCAGTTCATTCCTCGGCAGATAAAGATTTAAAACATGTACTGCTTGCAGATGAAACTGTCTGCATTGGTCCAGCAGCTTCCTCTAAAAGTTACCTCAATATTCCTGCATTAATTTCTGCTGCTGAAGTAACAGGAACAGCAGCAATTCATCCTGGATACGGATTTTTATCTGAAAATGCAGATTTTGCCGAACAAGTTGAACGTTCTGGCTTTATTTTTGTTGGCCCAAAACCGGATACAATTCGTTTAATGGGAGATAAAGTATCTGCAATTCATGCCATGAAAAAAGCAGGGGTTCCTTGTGTACCTGGTTCTGATGGTCCTTTAAGTAATGATATCGAAACCAATAAACAAATAGCAAAACAGATTGGATATCCTGTTATCATCAAAGCTTCTGGAGGCGGTGGTGGTCGTGGTATGCGAATTGTTCGTGAAGAAAAAGATCTTGAACAATCAATCAAAATGACCAAGCTAGAAGCGAAAACAGCTTTTAGTAACGATATGGTTTACATGGAAAAATTCCTTGAAAACCCTCGTCATATTGAAATTCAGGTTCTCTCTGATGGACAAGGTAATGCCGTTTATTTAGGCGAACGGGATTGTTCAATGCAAAGACGTCATCAAAAAGTTGTTGAAGAAGCGCCGGCTGTTGGTATTACTCCCAAAATGCGTAAATTTATTGGCGAACGTTGCGTTAAAGCATGTATTGAGATTGGCTATCGTGGTGCAGGAACATTCGAATTCTTATTTGAAAATGGTGAGTTTTATTTCATTGAGATGAATACTCGTATTCAAGTAGAGCATCCGGTTACCGAAATGATAACCGGCGTTGATCTAATAAAAGAACAAATTTTAATTGCTGCAGGAAAACCTCTCTCGATCAAACAAAGTGATATTGAAATCAAAGGTCATGCTATCGAATGTAGAATTAATGCCGAAGATCCAAAAAACTTTATGCCATCACCAGGAAAAATTATGCGTTTCCACGCTCCAGGTGGTCTTGGAATTCGTTGGGAATCACATATTTATGCTGGTTACACTGTTCCTCCTTACTATGATTCAATGATTGGTAAATTGATTTCTTATGGTGAAACCCGTAAAGTTGCCATTGCTCGTATGAAAAATGCATTAGCTGAACTAGTTATTGACGGTATCAAAACCAATATTGATCTCCATATTGAAATTATGAATGATGAAGGTTTCCAAAAAGGTGGCACGAATATTCATTATTTAGAAAAAAAACTAGGCATTTATGAGTAACAAAGTAATCCCTATTTATTAGGGATTATTGTTATATTTAATTATAAATAAGGTATAAATAGAAATAAATGAAAAATTGGAAAAAAAGCGCTGAAGAAATTTTAACCATGGGGCCTGTTGTTCCGGTTATTGTCATTGAAAGAATTGAAGATGCTGTACCTCTTGCCAAAGCTCTAATTGTTGGTGGAGTAAAAGTACTGGAAGTGACACTAAGAACGGCTTGTGCGATTGATGCAATAAAGAAAATCATTAAAGAAGTTCCTGAAGCAGTTGTAGGAGCAGGAACAGTTACTAGTGTTGAACAACTAAAACAGGTTACTGAAGCAGGAGTTGAGTTTGTTATTACACCGGGAATTACTGATACTATTTTAAAAGCTGCAGTTGAAGGTCCTATCCCTGTTATTCCTGGTATTGCAACTATTTCAGAACTATTAACAGCGCAAGAATATGGCCTAACAGCATTAAAATTCTTCCCAGCTGAAATCAATGGTGGTGTTGCAGCATTAAAAGCATTTTCTGGCCCTTGTGGATACATGAAGTTTTGCCCTACTGGCGGTGTAAATCCTAAAAACTACCGTGATTATTTGGCTCTAGATAATGTACTATGCGTGGGTGGAACTTGGTTTATTCCAACAGATGCAATTGCAAAAGGTGATTTTGCTAAAATTACTGAAATGGCAAAAGAAGCCATTACTGGTGCACAATAACCCTTATACTCCGCCGATACAATATCGGCGGATAACTACTAATGATCTACTTTATTAGCTTCTCAATCCTCGCCCATTTTCAATAAGTCGCCATGCAATAACATAAAGTAGGGTCACAAACAAAATTAGCATCAAAAAAGTGATCCATAACGGTACATCTGTCACCCCCAAAAAGCCATAACGAAAACCGTTAATCATATAAACGATTGGATTAATTTTTGATAGCCATTGCCAAAATATTGGTAACATAGAAATTGAATAAAAAACACCACCGAGATAAGTTAATGGTGTTAACACAAACGTTGGAATAAGACTTATATCATCAAATGTCTTGGCAAAGACTGCATTTAGTAAACCAGCCAATGAAAACAGAATCGAGGTCAGTAATAATATGCATATAATAAATAACCAGGAATGCACTTCATAACGAACAAAAAATAACGATACAATAGTAACTAAAATACCAGTTAAAATACCACGCATCACCCCTCCCCCCACATATCCCAAAATAAGAATGTGAGTTGGAACAGGCGCCACTAATAATTCTTCAATATTACGTTGAAACTTAGCACTAAAAAAGGATGAACAGACATTAGTATAAGAATTAGTGATAACAGACATCATTATTAAACCTGGCACAATGAAAGCCATATAGCTAAAACCTCCCATATCACCAACACGAGAACCAATTAAGTTACCAAAAATAATAAAATAAAGTGACATCGTAATAACGGGGGGGATTAGAGTTTGGATCCAAATTCTTAAAAATCGTGTTACTTCTTTACGCCAAATACTTTTTAAAGCAATCCAGTATAAATTATTCATTAATACTTTCCTTTTGTTTGTTCTCATTATGCAACAAATCAACAAATAACTCTTCTAACCGATTTGCTTTATTTCGTACGCTGATCACTTTAATATTTTGTTGATTTAGTTGCTCAAATAACTGATTTAATCCATGTTGTTTATCTACTTTTACTTCTAACATACCTTGTTCAACATCAGAATAATTATAATCCTTTAATTCAATCCGTTTAGGTATTGGAATATAATCAATAACAATAGTTTCAGATTGACTTTTTGCCAAAAGCTCACGCATTGATGAATTTGCTATCAATTGACCGCTTTGAATAATACCGATATTTCGACACAACATTTCGGCTTCTTCTAAATAATGGGTGGTTAAAATAATTGTGATACCTTGACGATTTATTTCACGTAGAAAATCCCACATAGAACGGCGTAATTCAATATCAACACCGGCAGTTGGTTCATCAAGAATCAATAATTTCGGCTCGTGAACAAGGGCTCTAGCTATCATTAATCGCCTTTTCATACCACCTGATAACATACTAGCTCGGCTGTGACGTTTATCCCATAAATCTAAAACTCGCAAATACTTTTCAGCACGTTCTAATGCAAGCTTACGATGCAAGCCATAATAACCACCTTGATTAGTAACTATTTGTAGCACTTCTTCAAATTGATTAAAATTAAATTCTTGCGGCACTAATCCTAATTGTCTTTTTGCATTTACAACATCAGTATCTAAGTCATGTCCAAAAATTTTAACTTGTCCTGAGGATTTAGTCACTAATGAACTAATAATACCGATAGTTGTTGATTTTCCAGCACCATTTGGTCCTAACAAAGCATAAAAATCTCCCGCCTCGACAGTCAAATCGATGCCTTTTAAAGCTACTACACCATTTTTATAGATTTTTTTGAGTGAGATCAACTCAAGCGCAGGAATTAGTGGCATGAATATACCTTAATAGAATAAATTGTTATTTGAATAGTATGATATCATGTTAAAAGAACAGACAATATAACCAATTATTACAAAAAATTTTAGTCTTACTTATATCAATAAATTAACACATATTATTAATTAGACATTAGAGGTATTAGCAGTTTGGTTTCGATTTTGAACTGAGTGTTATTACCTTCTTAAGGAATAAATATCATGTTTAAAATTGGGTTAATCTCAGTATCAGATAGAGCTTCAAACGGCATTTACCAAGACGAAGGTATACCATCTTTAATTTCATGGTTACAAACCGCATTAAAAACACCATTTACAACCAAAAATTATATTATTCCTGATGAACAGGTAGTCATTGAAAAAACATTATGTGAACTTGTTGATAATCTACATTGCCATTTAATTTTAACCACTGGCGGTACAGGCCCTGCAATTAGAGATGTAACACCAGATGCAACATTAGCAATCGCGGATCGAGTAATGCCCGGGTATGGAGAACAAATGCGGCAAATCAGTTTACATTTTGTACCAACCGCAATTTTATCAAGACAAGTTGGTGTTATTCGCAAAAAATGTTTAATCATAAACTTACCTGGTAGACCAAAATCAATTAAAGAAACACTTGAAGGAGTTAAGGATAATCAAGGTAATGTAATTGTTAGCGGTATCTTTGCCAGTGTTCCTTATTGTATACAACTTTTAGAAGGCCCCTATATTGAAACCCATGATCAAATAGTTAAATCTTTTCGACCTAAGGAAGCAATAAAATCAAATCTTTAATTTTATGCAAATTTAACGCATAATTATCTATATTATAGATTGTTACTAATGCTATCAAAAATAGTAACTATTTTAGTTTGAATAACACACAGACACAGATTTGATTACAAATATCATGATCATAAATACACAAATTAGCACAAAAACAGTAAAAAATTAAAAACCAAGGAACATTATGAAACAAGCCGATCTTACTAAAACATTTAAAGAGATGCTTCGTCAAGAGACGTTTAGTTCACAAGTAGAAATCGTACAAGCCTTACAAGAGCAAGGTTTTGACAATATCAATCAATCTAAAGTTTCACGCATGCTAACTAAATTTGGTGCAGTGAGAACCCGAAATGCGAAATCTGAAATGGTTTATTGTTTACCAGCGGAACTTGGCATACCAACAACGAGTAGTCCATTAAAAAATTTAGTAATTGATATTGATTTTAATAGCTCAATGGTAGTAACACGTACTAGCCCTGGCGCAGCCCAACTCATAGCTAGATTACTAGACTCAATTGGTAAATCAAAAGGAATCTTAGGTTCAATTGCTGGTGATGACACAATTTTTAGTACACCAACTAAAGAATGTACGGTAAAAAAATTATATCAAACCATTATTGAATTGTTTGAACAAGAATTATAGGTTTTCTATTTTGTTAGAATCATATTATGAACAAATAATTTTTTAATTTTTAACCTATTGACACAAAAAACAAAATCGTTAATCTTATATGATGATAATTTCATAACTGAAATTACAAAAACGAAGAGGTGCATTACTCAGGTAAATCATTTTAGGGACTGGAACCACTAATAAATGATCTAGGGGATGTAATGCCGAGATTTGATAGTCAATCCAGAAGCTATCAAATCGACTGCAAGGGCTGAATCCCTTGGGTTGTCACCTTAACAGGTGGAGCGCTTCATGGTCTGTGCTTTTTTAATCGTAAACAGGACACTACCGCTCTAACTCTGTTAAAAATAAAAATTTTTAATATGAGGAATTCATGGAAACATCATTTATAATTGCCAAATTTGGTGGTACTAGCGTTGCCGATTATCCATCAATGGTAAATAGCGCTAATATTGTAATCGCTAATTCTAACGTAAAAGTTGTAGTGCTATCGGCATCTGCAGGTGTGACAAATTTATTAGTCGCATTAGCAGAAGGTCGTGATGCCGATGTTCGATCTCAACATATTGCCAAAATTCAATCGATCCAATACAACATTTTAGAACAACTACCTGAAAACCCCGAGCTACGAAATGAAATTGACAAAATTATAGCTAATATAGCCTCTTTGTCTGAAGCTGCAAGTTTAGCTACATCACCAGCATTAACTGATGAGCTTGTTAGCCACGGTGAAATGATGTCTTCAAAGCTATTTGTCGAAATATTGAAAGAAAAACAAAAAAATGCTACATGGTTTGATGTCCGTAAAGTTCTACGCACCGATAATAAATTTGGTAAAGCCACACCTAAAATTGAAGATATTAAACAACTTTGCTGTGCACATTTAAAATCGCTAAACAATCAGGGGATCATTGTAACACAAGGATTTATTGGTAGTGAAAACTCTGGTAAAACCACGACATTAGGGCGTGGTGGGAGCGACTATACAGCTGCGTTATTAGGTGAAGCATTAAATGCAACTCAAATTGACATTTGGACTGACGTTTCAGGAATTTATACTAATGACCCTCGCATTACCCCAGCGGCTAAACGTATTGATGAAATATCTTTTGCCGAAGCGACCGAAATGGCAACATTTGGTGCAAAAGTGTTACATCCAGCAACATTAGTGCCAGCAGTACGTAGCAATATCCCAGTTTTTGTTGGTTCAAGCAAAGCGCCTCAAGAAGGAGGAACAATTGTTTACAACACAAACAGTATTACATCTAAATTACCCACATTTAGAGCTTTAGCACTACGTCGCAAACAAACATTATTAACACTAACTAGTTTAAATATGCTTCATGCTCAAGGTTTTCTAGCTAATGTATTTAAAATATTAGCTGAACATAATATTTCGGTTGATTTAGTAACCACATCAGAAGTAAGTATCGCATTAACTATTGATACCACAGGCACTAATACCAACGGTAGTAGTTTATTAACAAAAGAATTATTTAACGAACTATCAAAAGTTTGTAATGTAACAGTAGAAGAAGACTTAGCACTAATTGCGATAATTGGAAACAACCTAACTTCAACAAAAGGTATACCAAAAGAAGTATTTGGTGTGTTAGATGATTTTATTATTAGACTTTGTTGCTATGGGGCAAGTACTCACAATATTTGCCTATTAGCAAAAAGTAATGATGCTGAATCAATTATTAAAATTCTACATAAAACAATTTTCGAACAATAATATTAGAAAAAGAGAATACTTTTAACGTCTATTTTTTGACTGAAGAATACGGTCAGTGCGATTACTAGACACCAGATTTTGGTCTTCTGCACTGGCTATGATTTGCTTCCCAAAACGCATAGTCTAGCCTCCTCTTTGGTTCGCTAAACTAGTCTGTTGTTGACACATTCTAAAGCAAAAAAATTAATAAAATCACAACCGTTTTTTGTGGTGATATCACTTCCCTTTTAAAACCGTTAGAAGTATTAGCTGATAATTTATATGGAGCTGAAGCAGCTAAAGAATTAGTTTGGCGTATCACTTATGTTAAAAATGATGAAATAGTTTCAACTGATTAATTAGTTCCAATTCCAGAATTAGGTGATTTAAAAGACTTTGTTGGTGTTTATAGCGATGATGAAGATGACACGAGTGTCTCTTATGATGAAAATAGTCATACAGAACAATACATACCACATATGTTAGGTTGGGGGTATGGTCCTAAAGTTAATCCATAAAAATAGCAAACCCGTTTGTTATTGCAAGTAAATGGACGACAATGCATAATTCGTTAAAGCCGTTGATCGAGTTGCCTGCCAAGACAGTGATTTTTATTCGATAAATGGCTTTATTTTTGAAAAATAAAAACTTGAATAAAATCAATGCATTTCCTGACCGATTTTTATAAGGCTTTTGTTGGTTTTTATTATAAATAACGAAGTCATGTTTGATTTAGTAAATAAAAACCCTAGATTGCCTAGGGTTTTGTGTGGGTTATTAGTATAACTATTTAGTTATTTGTTTTTTGCTTTATATTCTGCGTAATATTCCTCGGCCAATTTGCGCATTGATAAGCCAATTGCGGCATATTGGTATTCATTTAAATTCGCTAACGATGCTCGGGCTGATGGGTGTTGTACGGCAAATCCTTTACCTGGTAATAGCACTACACCCGCTTCGTCGGCAATTCTAAATAGCATTTCAGATGGATTTTTATTTTTTAGGATCCATTTTGCGAATTTGTCGTCATATAACTCTCGGCAAATATGCTCTAAGTCAACTAATGTGTAGTAGTCTACGCTGTTTTCATCCGTTTTATGTTGCATACCTAAATGTTGATAAAGTGATGCTGCACGGCGACGGATTAATGATTTTAATGCGTTCTTATAACTTTGATCGCTATCCATCATTTCGCATAAGGCAAATAATACCATCTGTACTTGTTGCGGAGTTGAAAGCCCTGCAGTATGGTTTAAAGCAACCGCACGACTATCAGCCACTAAACGATCGATAAATTTTAGATTTTCAGGATCAGTAACAATTGAGCTATAGCGTTTGTTTAAGATCTGTTTAGTTTTGTTTGGTAGTGCTTTAATGGTGTTGTCTATGACATTATCACGTGCCGTTGCAATAACACCTAAACGCCAACCTGTTGCTCCAAAATATTTCGAAAATGAATAAACTAAGATGGTATTTTTTGGGCATATCGCAAATAGGGATTGGAAATCATCAGCAAATGTACCATAAACATCATCAGTTAGAATAATTAATTCAGGACGTTTTTTGACAATGTCGGCTATGATTTTTAAGCTTTTATCATCAATTTTAACTGATGGTGGGTTTGATGGGTTAACAACGAAAAAGGCTTTGATTGATGGATCTTCTAATTTTCGTAGTTCTGATTCAGGATATTGCCAATTTAAGTTAGGATCAGAATTGATTAACACTTCAACAAGTTGGTAATCGTTAAGTTCAGGAATTTCAAGATAAGGCGTGAATATTGGCGCTCCAATAGCAATTTTATCGCCCTTTTCAATTAATCCGTTTTCTTTCATTGAATTAAAAATATAAGCCATGGCTGCTGTGCCACCTTCAACAGCAAAGAGGTCAATATCATCGCGATCTAAATATTGAGCACCCATTTGTTGTAAAACATAGGATTTTACGACATCTTCGCTAAAGTGTAGCATTCTATCTGGTACGGGGTAATTACACCCTAAAATACCTTCGACCATTTCTTGTAGAAAGGCATTTTCATCAAGTCCAAGTTGATCGCGAATATAAGAAAATGCTTTTCCTAAAAATGCCACTCCAGGAGTGTGATAGTTTTGACGGACAAAATGTTCAAAGCGTCCTGTTAAACCCGCTTTGATTGGCATGCCACCAACACCTTCATTTAAATATGAAAATGACATTTCGGATTCTTGAGTCGCAAAAACACCTAGTTGGAAAAAGGCTTGACGTGGCCATGTGGCAAGAAAGTTTGGATTACCACGACCTGCATTTAGCATAGCGCGATCAGCATGACTTTGTGCTAACTCAATTAAGCTATCTTTAAGTTCAAAAGGACTTAAATTGGCATATTTTGCATATTCTGTTTTGTTTTTCATAATTTGTATCCTTTATCATGTATATTTCAATTAAACGAAAGCAACAACCAATGGACCTAATAATGTTAGGAAGACATTAGCAAGGGCATAGGTAATAGCGAAAGAGTTAGTTGGTGTTGAGTTGCCTGCTTTGTTAAGTACTTCACCAAAAGCAGGGTTAGCGCTACGTGCACCGGCTAAAGCACCAGCAAATACCGCGGCATTTTTATAACCAAGTACATATTTACCAAAATAAATCGCAAGTAGCATTGGCAATAACGTTACAACAACACCAATTAAAAACAAAGATAAGCCTTGTTCTTGGATAGTATGAATTGCTTGTAGTCCTGAACTTAAACCAACGACAGCAACAAAACCAGCCAAACCAAAATCTTTTAATAACTGCACAGCACCTGTTGGAATATTACCGACAGTTTGATGAAGTGAGCGATACCAACCAAATAATAAACCCGATAAAAGCGCACCACCACCAGCACCTAAAGTAATTGGAATATTGCTGACACGAATCACAATTAAGCCAATAATTAAACCAACAACAAGTCCTAACCCATGGAATATCCAATCAGTTTTATCACTTTTGGCGATCGGTGCCCCGATTTTATCAACAACACGTTTAAGATCACCTGCGCTACCATAAACAGTGATAACATCACCAAGTTTTAAGTTAATATCGTTATTAAGTGGTAGAAGCATGCCATCACGATGTATCGCAATTAAATAGATACCGTGTTTCAATTTCATCACTTCGTCAGATGATAAAACGTCAGATAGGTTTTGCCCAACATAACGAGTGTTACGCATTTCGACATTTTGGGTGCTCATCACAACATCCATACCTGATGCTGAGTTAATTTCTTCGCCAAGTAGATCACTCGCGCTAATCATGGCATCACGGTGACCAACAACCAGAATGATATCTTTCGATTTGAGTAAAGTTTCTGGCGTTGCTTCAATTATTTTATTGCCACGTTTGATACGTTCAATACTAATCCCGTTAATTGTCTTTTCAATATGTTCGACAGTTTGATTAATTTTATTGGTGATACGATACAAACGACCTGTAACGTCCGATAAAGCTAAATTCTGATTGCTACCTAATAAAAGTGAACCATGAAGTTGTTCGGCTTGTGCTTTCATTGCATCATCGCCAATATCACTCCCCATTATTTTAGGTAGAATGTTAACACACACAATAATGGCACCAAGCGAACCAAAGATGTAAGTAACAGCATAGCCAATGGTGACATTTGCCTGCATTTTACTTAACTCCTCTGCACTTAAGCCAAGTTGACTTAATGCATCAGATGCGGTACCCATGATGGCCGATTGCGTTAATCCGCCTGCCGCTAAACCAGCAGCAAGTCCTTTGTCTAAATTAAATAACTTAGACAATATAACAACGGTGATTAACCCCACAACAGCAATAAAGAGTGCTAAAAAGATTTCACGTAAGGTTTTAACCCCTAGCGAACGAAAGAACTGAGGACCACTTTCAAAACCAACAGCATAAATAAAGAGAGCAAAAAGTACAGCTTTAACACCAGCGTCAATGGTCACACCAAAAACACTTAATGCAACAGCAACAAGTAATGAACCCGCAACGCCACCAAGTTGGAATTTTCCAATTCGAATAGCGCCAATTAAATACCCTAAACTTAAAGATAGAAATAAAAGAATTTCTGGTGAGTGTTTAAGCCCATCTAAAATCCATTGTGAAAGCCATTGAAACATAATAATTGTCCTTAAGCGCAATGATTTGTGATTTAATGAATTTGAAAAGATATATTTGGGATTTAAATAATATTCATAAAGAATTATGAATACTTTTACATGTTAAACCGCAAACTAAAGAATAGATATTCAGTTTTAACGATTAATATCATTGTTAAAAAGTGGGATAAAATGCTTAAGAATTTCAATAAAAGTTATGATTTATTCATAGAGTTTTATACATAACATAATAAAAAGGGCTGTCTACAGCCCTTTTTCTTGTCTAAAGAATAATCTTTCAACATTTTTTATTACATTTTTAGAAATTCTTTCTGATAGTTTTTGCTTACGTTGGTAGCTAACAGAAATAATTTTATGTGTTTCTAAGTGAGACAGAATAAAGTCATCGCTCGTACTAATTTCATCGACTAAGCCTTTGTCTTTGGCTTGTGTTGCAAACCAGTGTTCACCTGTAGCAACTTGTTCAATATCAACATTTGGTCTATACTCTTTCACAAAATCTTTAAACAGAAGATGCGTTTCTTCAAGTTCTTGTTTGAATTTTTGACGACCTTCATCCGTGTTTTCTCCAAACATTGTCAATGTGCGTTTATACTCACCTGCTGTTTGTAGCTCAATATCAACATCATGTTTTTTAAGTAAGCGATTAAAGTTAGGGATTTGCGCAACAACGCCAATTGAGCCCACAATAGCAAACGGTGCTGCCACAATTTTATGTGCGGTACATGCCATCATATAACCACCACTGGCAGCAACTTTATCAACCACTGCAGTGAAAGGAATGTTGCGTTGTCTAAACCGTAATAATTGCGATGCCGCAAGTCCGTAACCGTGAACCACACCACCGGGACTTTCAAGTTTAACAACAACATTGTCTTCTGGTTTAATCACGGCTAATACAGCAGTGATTTCTTGGCGTAATTCTTCAACTTCATGAGCATCCATACTGCCATTAAAAGATAATACAAACAATTTAGGTTTGACTTGTTGATTGGTTTTACTTTCTGCAGGCTTTGATGATGTATCTGGCGCTATTTGCTGGTCAGAATTTTGTTGATTTTTAACTTGTTTCTTTTTTTGTTTCGCTGCTAATTTTGCCTGTTTTTTTTCTAGCTTTTTCTGTTTTTTAAGATCTTTCATAAACAGTTTAGCTTCTAGCTCGTCCATGCTTGACATCAACATGTCATCTTTGACTTGTTCATATTCTTGGCTAATATCTTTAACTAATAAGCGCCCTGTCGCTGTTGTAGATTTTCGGCGTTGGCTTAATATAAAAATGAGCACAGCTAAAATAGCAATAACGACTGTTGTTGTTTCAGCTAAAAAAAGTGAATACTGTGAAAACCAATTCATTTAACTATTATCCTTTGATTGAATGAAATCCGTTTATTATAACAAGATAATTGTAGATTGTGCCGAAAATTAATAAAGATAAAATTGTCGCTTTATTCGGCAATTTAAATTATTTATACTAATCTCCCAATCTATTGTTAAATGAGAATAAATATGTCTTTACGCCCAATTACCGAAATCGCTAAACAATACAATATTCCAGATGAGTTTGTATTACCTTATGGCAAGCATGTCGCTAAAATCGATTTATCCATTATCAAAACCAATCAAAATAAATCTAATGGTAAACTAGTTTTAGTTACCGCTATCACACCAACACCGCTTGGCGAAGGGAAAACCGTTAATACTATTGGGCTAAGTGAGGGCTTAAATTATATCGGTAAAACAGCAATTGCTTGTATTCGTCAACCAAGCCTTGGTCCGGTTTTTGGTGTTAAAGGTGGCGCTGCTGGTGGTGGGCAAGCTGAAGTATTACCGATGGAAACATTAAATTTACATTTAACCGGTGATATTCACGCAATTACTGCTGCTCATGATTTGGCATCGGCCGCATTAGATTCACGCCTTTATCATGAAGAGCGTCTAGGTGATGAATTTACCGCCCAAACAGGTTTACCTCGTTTAAATATTGATGTTAATCGCATTGTTTGGAAACGTGTGATTGACCATAATGATCGTGCACTTCGTAAAATAACTGTCGGTGTGGGTGGTGGCGTTAATGGTGTTGAACGCCAAGATGGATTTGAAATTACCGCAGCATCAGAACTCATGGCAATTTTAGCCTTAGCTTCAGATTTACACGATATGCGTGCTCGTATTGGTCGTATTATTCTTGCTTATAACACGCAAGGCGAAGCTATTACCGCAGAACAACTTGAAGTTGCAGGCGCTATGACGGTATTACTTAAAAATGCTATAAACCCTAACTTAATGCAAACCGTTGAACATACACCTGTATTAATTCATGCTGGTCCTTTTGCTAATATTGCCCATGGTAATTCATCTGTCATTGCTGATCGTATTGCTTTACAACTTGCCGATTATGTTGTGACCGAAGCAGGATTTGGATCGGATATGGGGATGGAAAAATTCTTTAATATTAAATACCGTCAAGCTGGTATCAAAGCGTCATGTGTGGTATTGGTTGCAACGGTGCGAAGTCTAAAATCCAATAGCGGAAAGTATAATATCAAACCAGGGCAAGCTATTCCGAAAGAAATTTCAGAATCCAACGTTGAATTACTTGAGATTGGTGCAACTAATTTGGCATGGCATATTAATAATGCAAAAAGTTATGGCTTACAAGTGATCGTCGCTATTAATCGCTTTCCACACGACAGTGAGGAAGAACTAGCATTTTTACAACAATATGCAGTTAAACATGGTGCCTTTGCTTGTGAAGTAAGTGAAGTCTTTACTCAAGGCGGTAAAGGCGCTGAAAAATTAGCACAGCATGTTATTAAAGCGTGTGAAATGCCAAGTGAAATAAAATTACCTTATCCAGACAATATGCCACTCGCTGATAAAATTCAAACTATGGTAAAAAAATACGGTGCTAATAAAGCCAATTTATCGCCAAAAGCATTAGAAAACATCAAAGAAATTGAAGCATTGAAACTTGATCATCTTCCTCTTTGTATTGCAAAAACTCCAATGTCAATCAGTGCTGATGCTAACTTAAAAAATGTACCCACTAATTTTGACGTTGATATCAGTCATTTGGCTATTTCAGCTGGGGCTGGCTTTATTCGTGTTTACGCTGGAAATGTCATGACGATGCCGGGGCTTGGTACTAATCCTGCTTATAGGCATATTGATATTGACAAGGATGGTAATATTGTAGGTTTAAGTTAATGCAAGAAGTGATTATGCAAACTAAACAAGAATATAAAGCGTTTATTGATGAAGAGAACTGTATTGGTTGTGGCAAATGCATTCGTGTTTGCCCAACCGATGCTATAGTGGGCAGTAAGCAAGTATTACACACTATTTTGCCACAGCTATGCACTTCGTGCAGTAATTGTATTAATACCTGTCCAACAGACTGTATTACATTAAGCACATTAGGTACTGTATTAAGTGAATCAGAAGAGTTAGCGCTAACTGAGAAAAAACAACAGCGGTTAAATCACAACCAATTGGTGCCACCAACAATTTTGTTTCCTCGTACCACACCGGTGGCAAATAAAGCTAGCACATCGGTCGACAGGAAACAGTCTATCGCCGACGCCATTGCTAGAGTAAAAGCCAAAAAAAACCTCGCTAAATAGCGAGGTTTTCATATTAAGATAGAACTAATAATAATTAGTCTTTATTACCACTTCTAAACGCACGTTTACGATCATTTTCAGTTAAATGACGTTTACGTAAACGGATAGATAATGGTGTAACTTCCACTAATTCGTCATCATCAATAAACTCTAGTGCTTGTTCTAATGACATTTTAATTGGTGGTGAAAGTGTTGTTGCCTCATCAGTACCTGATGCTCGCATATTGGTTAATTTTTTCCCCGTTAAACAGTTAACAGTTAAATCGTTTGAACGAGTATGAATACCAATGATTTGACCTTCATACACTTCCGCACCATGACCAAGGAATAATTTACCACGATCTTGTAAACCATACAGAGCATAAGCCAATGCTTTACCAGTACCGTTTGAAATCATAACACCATTATTACGCTGACCAATTTCACCTGGACGAACATCATCATAATGACTAAATGTAGAATAAAGTAAACCAGTACCTGAAGTCATTGTCATAAATTCAGTTCTAAAACCGATAAGACCACGGCTTGGTATGACATAATCTAAACGCACACGACCTTTACCATCTGGTAACATGTTGGTTAGATCACCTTTGCGTAAACCAAGTGCTTCCATCACTGAACCTTGATGTTGTTCTTCAATATCAAGGGTAACTTGTTCGAATGGCTCTTGTTTTTTACCGTCAACTTCTCTAAAAATAACTTTAGGACGAGATACGCCTAATTCATAACCTTCACGACGCATATTTTCGATCAGTACTGATAAATGTAATTCACCACGGCCTGATACTCTAAAGGCGTCGGGATCTGGGGTTTCTTCAACACGCAACGCAACATTATGTACAAGTTCTTTATTTAAACGCTCAAGAATTTGGCGAGAAGTGACATATTTACCTTCTTTACCTGCAAATGGAGAGCTATTAACATTAAAAAACATGGTTACTGTTGGTTCATCAACAGTTAACGCTGGTAATGCTTCAACGCAGCTATTATCGCAAATCGTATCAGAAATACCGAGTTCGCCAAGACCTGTTAGAGCAATAATATCACCCGCTTCGGCAACTTCGGCTTCATAACGTTGTAAACCTAAATGACCTAGTACTTGCCCTACTTTGCCTGTACGTTTGTTACCTTCACTATCGACAATAGTCACTTGTTGATTTGGTTTAACACGACCACGTTTAATTCGACCAATACCAATAACTCCAACATAATTATTATAATCAAGCTGTGAAATTTGCATTTGGAATGGACCATCTAAATCAACTTTTGGTGGCTCAACATGCTTAACAATCGCTTCAAATAATGGCGTCATATCTTCAGCCATATTTTCGTGATCTTCACCAGCTATGCCCATTAAAGCAGAAGCATAAACGATAGGGAAATCTAACTGTTCATCAGTTGCTCCTAAATTAACAAATAGATCAAATACTTGATCAACTACCCAATCAGGGCGAGCTCCTGGACGGTCAACTTTATTGATAACCACAATCGGTTTTAAACCATAGGCAAAAGCTTTTTGCGTTACAAAACGGGTTTGAGGCATTGGTCCGTCCATTGCATCAACAAGTAATAGCACAGAGTCAACCATCGACATAACACGTTCAACTTCACCACCAAAATCAGCATGTCCTGGGGTGTCAACAATATTAATTCGGTAACCATTCCAATCAATCGCAGTATTTTTAGCTAAAATGGTAATACCACGCTCTTTTTCAAGCGCATTTGAATCCATTATGCGTTCATTATCATCACCACGCAGATTATCTAACGTACCTGACTGTTTTAATAACTTGTCAACCAAGGTTGTTTTACCATGGTCAACGTGAGCAATAATGGCTATATTTCTTAAATTTTCAATCACAATTAAAATCCCAATTAGGAGATAAATTCTTTAGGCGCGATATTGTACACCTTTTTAGTCGAAATGTTGATCTATATCACAAAGTTTCTTAAAAAGAACTTGAGCACTTGATAAGTTTAAAAAAATTTCATGAAGCGATGAGTTTAAGTATTAATTTTTTTAGCAAACTCATCTACCTTTGCCCAATCTGTATATTCAATAATCGGTTTTGTCACATCGGTATCACCTTTACCTAGCCACATAATAAAACGGATCATATTACGATCAAACCAGTTATATTGAGGATAATAAAGAGCACCTGCAAAAACAGCGGTAAAAGTGGGTTTCCATGCTATTTTAGCTAGAAATTTTTTGGTATATAAGTTGGTTTCTGGTGTATTTTTATGTGGCTTTCTTGCTACGACATTTACACCAAAAAATCCTGACTTCATATTGTTTAATTGTTGATAATGTTCATCAATAAATTTTTTCATTAATTTACTATAAAATCCATAGCGAATGGAACTTCCCAACAATACGGCATCATAGTTTGAAAGCTCGATTTTGCTATCAGCTAAAAGTTCAATAACATCGCAGTAACATTTATCGTCTAACTGTGTTTTAATACGTTGCATGATCTTAAGTGTTTGTTTTTCATGAGTTGTGTAAAGTAATAAAACCTTTTTTGTTGTATTCATAATATAAAACCTTATTTGATAATGGCTTATCATAAATCAATTTTACTTTTTTTATTATAAAAATTAACGAACTGGGGGTGATTTCATAGAAGACTTTGATTATAGTAGTTAACTTATTTAACTGGACTGGAACTGATTATGGCGATTTCACCAACAAAACTTAGTGCAATTATTTTAGCAGCAGGAAAAGGCACACGGATGTATTCCGAGCAGCCAAAAGTATTACACAAAATCGGTGGTAAGCCGATGTTACAACATGTTATTGATACCGTGCAACAACTTAATATAAATCGCACTAATATTGTTTATGGTCATGGTAAATCGCAGCTCGAAATTGCACTTAAAGATCAACATGTCGAACTTATCTATCAAGCAGAACAACTTGGCACAGGGCATGCAGTTCAACAGGCTAGCACTTATATTCAAGATGACGAAGATATTTTGATTCTTTATGGGGATACGCCATTAATTTCGGTTGAAACATTAAAAAATTTAATCGCTAGCAAAACAGAGCACGGTATTGCATTATTAACAGTAACGTTAGATGATCCAACAGGGTATGGACGAATTGAACGAAAAAATGGCAAAGTTATCGCCATTGTTGAACAGAAAGATGCCTCTCTTGAGCAACAAAAAATCAAAGAAATTAACACAGGTATTATGCTTGTTACTGGTAAATTACTCAAAGATTGGTTGTCTCGTTTAACCAATGATAATGCACAAAAAGAGTATTACTTAACGGATATCATTGCCTTTGCTTATCAAGATGGTTATAACATTAAAACATCACAACCTATACAACAATTTGAAGTTGAAGGCGTCAATAATCGCCTGCAATTGGCAATATTAGAACGACAATATCAACATCAACAAACACAAAATTTATTATTAGCAGGCGTAACATTGCTTGACCCAACTCGTTTTGACTTACGAGGATCTCTATCGCACGGTAAAGATGTTACGATTGATTGTAATGTAATTATTGAAGGCAATGTCAAATTAGGTAATAACGTATTTATTGGTGCTGGTTGTATTTTGAAAAATTGTACAATTGATGATGATTCAAGTATCAGTCCATATAGCATTATTGAAGATTCAACCATCGCTAAACAATGTACTATTGGGCCATTCGCCCGCTTACGACCGGGTTCACAACTTGATGAACAAGCTCATGTCGGCAACTTTGTTGAACTAAAAAAGACACATCTAGGCCAAGCAAGCAAAGCTGGACACTTAAGCTATCTTGGTGATAGCGAAATTGGCAATAATGTCAACATTGGTGCAGGCACCATCACCTGTAATTATGATGGTGCCAATAAATTTAAAACCATTATTGAAGATGATGTGTTTGTCGGTTCTGATACGCAATTAATTGCACCTGTAACAGTGGGTAAAGGGGCAACTATTGCAGCAGGAACAACGGTTACCAATAATGTGAATGAGAATGAATTGGTCGTAAGCCGAGTAAAACAAAAACAACTTGCTGGTTGGAAACGACCAACAAAGTCAACTGACGAGGAATAAACTATGTGTGGTATTGTGGGTGCTATCGCCAAACGTGATGTTGCTGAAATATTATTAGAAGGTTTAAAACGATTAGAATATCGTGGTTATGACTCCGCTGGACTTTCAATTATTTCACCACAAGGTGAATTACAGCGTATTCGCCGTGTTGGTAAAGTACAAGCACTAAAAGACGCAGTTGAGCAACATCCAATAAAAGGAACTACAGGAATTGCTCATACCCGATGGGCAACCCACGGTGAACCAGTTGAACATAATGCCCATCCTCATGTATCTAGTTTTATTGCTGTTGTGCACAATGGCATTATTGAAAATTTTGAACCACTACGTGAGAAATTGATCTCTAAAGGTTATCAATTCCGTTCAGAAACCGATACCGAAGTAATTGCCCACTTAATTCATAACATTATAACAACCGAAGATTGTTCCTTATTTGACGCTGTACAAAAAGCTATTCCACAATTGCGTGGCGCTTATGGTACCGTAATTATGGACACCCGCAATCCTGATATCCTTATTGCGGCACGCTCAGGTAGTCCTTTAGTTATCGGTTGCGGCATAGGCGAGCACTTTATCGCATCTGATCAATTAGCACTATTGCCAGTTACCCGCCGATTTATTTATTTAGAAGAAGGCGATATCGCACATATCACTCACCGAACAGTGACCATATTGGATAAAAATCACCAAGAAGTAACAAGACCATGTATAGAATCTGATGCACAATATGATGCGGGCAGCAAAGCAGGCTATAGTCATTACATGCAAAAAGAGATCTACGAACAACCTAATGCGATTAAAAATACGCTTGAAGGTCGCATGATGCATGGCAAGGTCGATTTATCAGAGTTAGGCGAGCAAGCGGAAGCCATTCTTAAACAAGTTGAGCATGTTCAAATTGTTGCCTGTGGTACTGCTTATAATGCTGGTATGGTTGCACGTTATTGGTTTGAAGCTTTAGCTGGAATTCCTTGTGATGTCGAAATTGCGTCAGAATTTCGTTACCGTAACCCAGCTCGCCGCAAAAATAGCTTATTTATCACACTTTCACAGTCGGGCGAAACAGCAGACACACTCGCGGCATTACGATTAGCGAAAGAAAATAATTACCTAAATACCCTTGCGATCTGTAATGTAGCAGCCTCAACACTCGTGCGTGAAGCTGATTTAGTGCTATTAACCAAAGCTGGGGTTGAAATTGGCGTTGCATCAACTAAGGCCTTTACCACACAATTAACGGTTTTATTGCTACTAGTTGCTAAATTAGGACGCATAAATAATATGGCAGAAAGTACCGAGCAAGCTATTGTGCATGCGTTACAAATTTTACCAAACCGCATTGAGCAAGTGCTCATGGCAGAACCTCAAATTAAGAAATTTGCTAGACATTTTGTCAACAAACATCATGCGTTATTCTTAGGTCGAGGTGATGAGTATCCAATCGCTATGGAAGCTTCGCTAAAACTCAAAGAAATATCTTATATTCACGCTGAGGCCTATGCTGCTGGTGAACTCAAACATGGTCCACTGGCATTAATTGATGCGGATATGCCTGTTATTGTTATGGCACCAACCAACGAAATGCTAGAAAAATTAAAATCTAATATAGAAGAGGTTCGAGCACGGGGTGGTCAACTGTATGTCTTTGCTCAAGAAGATGCTGGCTTTGTTAGTGATGATACCATGCATATTATCAATCTTCCCCATATTGAAGAGCCAACCGCACCGATTTACTACACCGTACCAACCCAGTTACTGGCGTATCATGTTGCTTTGATCAAAGGCACCGATGTCGATCAGCCTCGTAATTTGGCAAAATCGGTAACCGTGGAGTAAGTCTGGCTTTATAAGCTACAAAAGTTTATTATTGGTTTTGATATAAAATATCAAAACCAATAACGCATAAAAACCTTCCAGAAAACATATTGATTTTATTAAAATTTTTAATGAAATTATCGTCACTTAGTCAAAATTTGATTAACATTAATTACCTATTGGAATTAAAAGACACCTATTTATCACGTGAATTTATTATCCAATGGCAAGAAAGTGACTTTGTACTCATTCAGTAATTATTGAAGACTTTAACCTATAAGCATTAGGCGTTGAAATTACTGCTAGTTTACTCTGGCTACTAGAAAATACCTGCCATCTTAACAAGTTGGTGCGTTATCATAATTATCCATAAAAAATACGAGTAGATAATGAACCAAAATTTACTAGAAATACGCTCACCAGTTGGGTAAAACTTCATGATATCACTATTGATTATATTGAGCTTACAGCCAATATCAAAACAGTTACATTGAACAATACCACACTTATTTAACTGAAGTATTAGAATTGTATCTTTTTAACAATCTAGAGAAAACTTGGAGTATAACCGAAGAATGACTAAATATTCATAGCATATTTAATCAGTTGTCTTTTTAATAGTGGGCTATGATCTATGGTATTCATGCCAATTGTTCTTAACGTTTTTTTTAGTAAATTATCACCATTAAACATATCTTGAATAGTTCGCATAGCTGCAAGCATAATTAATGTATCTTTACGGCGATTAAACTGATACGATTTTAAATTACTAGCCAAACCTATATCTTTTTGTTCATTAACTAATGTTTTAATTGTAGAAACTAATAAAGCGGAATCTTGAAAACCTAGATTTACACCTTGTCCAGCTAAAGGATGAATAGTATGTGCCGCATCACCAATCAACACAAATCTATGCTTAACAAACTGTTTTGCAAAGCGTTCTTTTAAAGGAAATACCATACGCGAATTAATTAATTGGCATTTACCCACTTTATCGCCAGTTAACGCAAATAGTTTATTTGAAAATTCAAATTCAGAAATTGATGCTAAAACCGCAGCATGATCAGGTTTAGTCGACCAAACTAAACAACTTTTATTTTCCTGCCAAAGTGGAAGAAAAGCAATAATTCCATTTGGATAAAAAACTTGTTTAGCACAAGATTGATGAGGGTATTCTGTTTCAACCGTTGTAATGACAGCATTATGAAGATAATTGCGTTCAAATGTAGAAATATTTTCATATTTACGCACCCAAGAATGAGCACCATCTGCACCTATCATTAATTTAGCTTGTAAAACACTTTTATCAGCAAGAGTCAGAAAGACAAAGTCGTCATTAAAAGCACAATCAATTGCTTCACAATTATACATATTAATGTTAGGACAATTTAAAGCATATTGGTACAGATAATGAGAAATAACATTATTTTCTATAATATAACCTAAATTTGGGCAATTATAATTTTTAGCATGTGCGGATAAATGTGCTTGACCATTTTTTTCCCATACACCTATCTCAGTAAATTCTTGCACGCGATTGCTATTGCATAAATCATCCCAAATGCCTATTTGCGAAAAATACTGTTGGCTCGAACCATTAATAGCAGAAGCTCTAATACCGATTCCTACATGCGAAAAGAATTCGTGTTGATGAATTTTATTATCTATAATCGCAATATTTAGAGCATTTTTACTCAGTGCACAAGCGGTAGCTAAACCAACTAACCCACCGCCGACAATTACCACATCAAATTGAATATTCATTTGAATAAATGCAACTATTTAACTTAATCTATCATCATTCTTTGGTTCAACCTCATCATCATTCATCGCTTTTTTAAAGCCTTTCAATGCTGAACCAAGATCAGAACCTAAATGACGCAATTTTTTAGTGCCAAATAATAAAATGACCACAGCAAGAAAAACTAAAAGATGTGGGATGCTAAAAGACATAATCAAATCCTCTCAATAAATATAGCTCTTCATTAGGATAGGTTACAAAACAAATTTTATGACGAATTTATTATACTCTTTTTATTGTAGGATTTCATGAATAGTTCAGAAATAAAAAAAGCCTGTATAAAACTATACAGGCCAACATGAAATATAAGGAATATAAGGAAAGAAAACAATGAAAAATCCTTACCATTCTTATTATCCATTTTTTTTCGCCTACGTCAACGTTTTTATTTGTTTTTTTATTTATTTTTATTTGTTTAAACATTGCGCAAAAAAATAAGCCATTAAAAAACAATTAGATAAACAAAAACAAAACCACCATAAAATATTGATTAATATCAAAAACAATTAAAAAAATAAAATTTATCATTTAAATAAATATTTTTAGTATAAAAACACGAAAAACAAAATAAAAAAACACATTACCACTTTCATAAAAGTGATAAGAATAACAAATTAAAAACAGAAAAAAATAAAAAATAAAAGCATAAAACAAAAAAATCACGCAAATTAATAAATAAAAAATTTTTTATTGTATTTTCAATGTATTTACTATTTAAAATCAAAAAAAATACTTTATAATTAATAAAATTACACAAGAAAAATAATGGAGCAACGATGAAAGCAACTAAAAATAATAATGTCAAAACATTTAAAGATAGATTACACAGTTCAATGCAGGGGTTATCTGTTTCCGCTTTCGCTAAAAAATGCGATATGTCTGAAACAGTAATTAGAGATTATTTATCCGGGAAAACCTACCCTTCACTTACTCGTCTAGAAGTAATTGCTGAAAAATGTAATGTATCTTTCAATTGGCTTGCCACTGGTCATAGGCAAGAATTTGTGGACTCGAAAAATGAAGAAGATGTCTACAATGAAAATATTTATCGAATTCCTGTCTACAAAAAACAATTACCAACTAAAGAAGAAGCACAAAAAGAACGTTTTGTTAGAGAAACACCTCCGGTTATGAACTACCCTATTATTGAGGGTTGGGTAAAACATCGAGGCTTAGATGCAAAAAGATTAATCATATATTGGGCCAAAGGTGATTTAATGTCACCTGAAATAGAAAATAATAACGGTCTAATTCTTAATACTGAAATAAGTGATATTGTTGATGGAGCAATTTATTTAATTGAATATGAAGATATAACCTTTCTAAGAAAGGTACGCTTAACACTCAATGGATGGTTATTGATTTGTAATAATAGCCAACATCCTACCATCGAAGTACCCAAGAATGACTTCCATAAATATCATATTGTTGGACGTGTTGTACTAATTATTAAAGACATTTTTTAATGTTTTTAATAATTATATCAACTTCCAATACATAATCTAAAATTGAGGAAATATTTAACGTGTATTTCCTCATAGGTTTATTTAATATTTTTATCATCAAAAACTGCAAGAATATAATTAAGCATTCTTTGTTTAACATATTAAATACAACCTTAGTCTTAGTGAAAAAACATTTGTATTTATTTGCACTCCTTTTATTTTTCTATATTATTGACAACATCAACGGTGAAAATTTTTATTATTAATTAGGTCTAATATGTATCAATTTTTTGAAAAATTGGTGTCATCTTACCCAAAAGATGAACCTCAATCCATGTCTAAAAATTTTTTTAGTTTCATATGGCAATCAACCAAAGGGACTCGATTACTTTTACTGTTACTGATTATTTTTAGTGCTTTAGGTGGTGCTTTTGAAGCTTTTTTATACGCTATTTTAGGTAGAGTTATTGACTGGATTGCCTCTGTTGAACCTAACAAATTTTGGCAACAAGAGAAAACAACATTAGTACTATTAGCCTTAATCATTTTAGCAAGTACCTTTATTATTGGACTACAAACTATTATTAAGCATCAGTGCCTAGCTGGGAATTTTCCGATGAGAATGCGTTGGAATCTACACCGATTAGTACTAAATCAAAGTATGCATTTTTTTCAAAATGAGTTTGCAGGAAGAATATCAGCAAAAGTCATGCAAACAGCACTTGCGATTCGAGATACTTGTTTTTTAGTATCAGATATTTTTATCTATGTCTTGATTTCTTTTATTACCATGGCAACCATCATCGGGCAATTAAATATTTGGTTATTAATTCCATTTGTAACCTGGTGTCTAATTTATGGTATTGCCATGTATTATTTCATTCCCCGTTTAAGTAAGGTTGCTAGCATGCAAGCTGATGCCCGTTCTACAATGACAGGGCGAGTAACGGACGCCTATACCAATATTATGACAGTCAAACTATTTTCTCACTCGGGTAATGAGGCAAAATATGCACAAGAATCAATGGATGAATTTTTAGTTACTGTTAATAAACAAATGCGTTTAGTCAGTACTTTTGAAATTGTTAATCATTTATTATCAGTTTCGTTAATACTAAGTACAACAGGCGTTGCCCTATGGTTGTGGACAAATCAATTAATTGGTATTGGTGCAATAGCAACAACAACAGCTGTAGCGCTTCGACTAAATGGTTTTTCACACTGGATCATGTGGGAAATGACCGCCTTATTTGAAAATATTGGTGTTGTGAAAGATGGAATTAATACTTTTTCTATAACTAAAACAATAGTCGATCAACCTAATGCATCTAAGCTTAATATAACTCAAGGAAAAATCGAGTTTAAACATATTAATTTCAGCTATGATGAAAAAAAACAAATTTCAATAATTAAAAATTTAGATCTAACGATACAACCAGGTGAAAAAATTGGTTTAGTCGGTCGTTCAGGAGCTGGAAAATCATCGCTGATCAATTTGTTACTCCGTTTTTATGATTTACAAAGTGGCAAAATTATAATTGATGGGCAAGATATTACGTCTGTTACCCAAGAAAGCCTACGAGCTCAAATTGGTATGGTGACACAAGATACTTCTTTACTGCATCGAACAGTTCGAGAAAACTTGCTCTATGGTAACAATCAAGCTACTGAAGAACAAATGATTACCGCAGCCCAAAAAGCATATGCTGATGATTTTATTAAAACATTAGTTGATGCAAGTGGTAGAAAAGGCTATGACGCATTTGTTGGTGAACGAGGTATAAAATTATCGGGGGGGCAAAGACAACGAATAGCTATTGCACGCGTCATTCTTAAAAATGCTCCTATTTTATTATTAGATGAAGCAACAAGTGCCCTGGACTCTGAAATCGAACAAGCAATTCAAGAAAGCTTATACACGTTAATGGAAGGAAAAACAGTTATTGCCATTGCTCATCGTTTGTCAACTATTGCCGCAATGGATAAATTAATCGTACTCGATCAAGGTAAAGTTATTGAACAAGGAACCCACCAAGAATTACTTAAAAAAAATGGGTTATATGCACAACTTTGGAAACATCAAAGTGGTGGATTTTTAGGGGAAAATATTTAATTAAATACTTTACTAATAAATAAATCAGGACACATACTCATATAAAATCTATGTGTCCTTATTGAGCAATTAGTTCATAAAATTTTTATAAAATTCTGATTCAAATCGCATAATTGCACTATTTTTAGGACCATTTTGGCTATCCGCATGGTAACCCGATAATAACTGTACAAAAGCCATATATCTACCATCGGATTTTTGTATAAATCCAGCTAAATTATAGCATCCTTGAATATAACCTGTTTTAGCACGTATCAAGTCCTTAAATGGTGCTTGGTTAAAGCTCTTGCGATTTTGTAAGGTTCCATCAACCCCCGCAATTGGTAGCTTTTCAATAATTTTTAATTGTTCGTTATGGGCTGCAATATATTGTAAAACTTCCATTAATTTGTCGGCGCTCACCAAGTTTAATCGAGATAAACCAGAACCATCAGCAATAACTAAGTTTTCAAGATCAATACCCGCTTTTTTGCGTAAAATTTGCTTAACGGCATCCCCCCCATTACGCCATGTTCCTTGAACATTATAATAATGCGCACCTAAAGTTCTAAAAATAACATCCGCATACAAATTATTTGATTTTTTGAGCATCACCGTTAATAAATCAGAAAGTGGCGCTGATTGGTTAGATGCTAATAAATTTAACTTTGAGCTACTCCTTTGATTAACTTCAAATAGCGATCCTGTATAAGTTATCTTTTGTAATTTAAGTTCATTTTTTAAAATAGTAGAAAAATATTCAACACCATCAATCACCGCAAATTTTAATGGTATTTTATCTGAACTTGCGGAAATACAGCCTGATAGATAATATCGATTTTTATATGAATAATTAACATCTAATTCACAATACCTATCATTAATGTCTTTACTATTTTTTGCTATAGTTTTTACACTCCCGATCACCACAACAGGAATATTAGATGGGCCGGAGATAGAGGCTTTTTCACCTACTTTCCCTGGTGTCACTGTTGCATAAAAACAATTATCATCAATAATTGCTGCTGACGGGGAGGTATTATAACAAGCTGTTAAATTATTCCATGACCACCCTTGAGCTTTGTCATGACTAGTAAAAATTGAAGTATCTAAAATCACATTTCCTACAATTTTTTCAATACCTTTTTGGCGTAAAGTAGTAATCATATTTTTTAATTGAGATCGAGTAAACGTTGGATCACCACTTAATTGAATAATTAAATCACCATTTAACTGCTTTTGAGTTATTGCCCCATTGGTTTGTATACGCGTTATAAATCGAAAATCACTACCTAATTCAAGTTGAGCGGCTAAAGCTGTTATTACCTTTTGAGTGCTTGCTGGTTGTTTGAATTGATCACTTTTATATTTTGCTATTGTCTTAGGTTTAGTTCCAACCGATTGAACCAAAATGGATAAATCACTTCCTTTAGGTAAAGAAGATAGATAAGGTTCTACTGGTTGTGCATGTAATAATCCTGAAAAAAAAGGAAGGATGAAAAAAATAATTACCCTGAATTTTATCATGAATGTTGGCTCAAAATGTTATTAAATAAAAACAGTTAAATGTGAATTGCAAATATAACTTTTTTTGATATAGCTAGCAATATATACTCAAGCACTTTTATAATTATGTACTATTGAATAATTCAACATAATAATAAGAAAAATTAACTCCATATAACTTTTAAAACTAGGTAATATAATTATGACTCAACATTCATTAGGTTTTCCAATAGAAACGATGCTAGTATTTATTGGGTTAGCCCTGGCTGCAATTATTATTGATTTATACGCGCATCATAGCGATAAACCTATCAATTTGAAAAATGCCATTATCTGGTCATTATTTTGGATAATAGTCTCATTTGCATTCGCTCTATTTTTATACATTCATCACGGAAGTGAAATAGCTAGTTTATTTATTACAGGCTACGTTCTTGAAAAAACTTTATCAGTCGATAATTTGTTTGTAATTATGGCTATTTTTTCATGGTTTTCTGTACCAAATAATTATCGTCATCGCTTACTTTATTGGGGGATTATTGGTGCTATTATATTTCGTGCCATATTTGTTATTCTTGGTACAGGGTTACTATATTTAGGTCCTTGGATGGAGTTTGTGTTTTCAATATTGGTTGCTTGCACAGGAATAATGATGTTGAGGGGGCAAGATAATGAGCAAGATATAAAAGATTATTCAAATCACTTTGCATTTCGCATTGCTAAAGGTATTTTTCCATCTTATCCCAAAATTGTTGGTCATCACTTTTTATTATCACAAAAACAACTTGATGCTGAACTTATAAAACCTGAGAATAATAATTTAGTTGGTAAAATACCTAAAAGTTTTTTTTATGCTACACCGCTATTTTTATGTATTGTTGTAATTGAACTTAGTGACGTTATGTTTGCATTTGATTCAGTTCCTGCTGTAATCGCTGTTAGTCAAGAACCATTAATTGTTTATAGTGCCATGATTTTTGCTATTTTGGGCCTTAGAACAATGTATTTTATTTTACAAGCAATGAAGCAGTATTTAGTTCACATCGGTAAAGCGGTTACTTGCTTACTTTTTTTTATTGCAGGAAAATTAGCTTTAAATGCAAGTAATCATCTATTTGGATATGGTATCGATATAGATGCAACCACAAGTCTTTATATCGTTCTAGGTATACTAACCTTAGGTATTATTGCCAGTATTATTTGGCCAGAAAGAAATAAAAATTAATGTTACAAATCATAGGCAGGTTTTCCTGCCTTAATTAGGAACGTTTTAAAGATCGAATATAGTAACTCACACCTAAAATAATAAACCAAATAGGCGTTGCAACTAATGCTTGACGAGTATCAGCTTCTAAACTAAGTAACAAAACCATTAAAGCAAAAAAAACCAAACAAACATAACTCATCAAAATTCCACCCGGCATTTTAAATTGGGATTGTTTATGCAAGTTTTCTTTTTTACGACGATAAGCAATATAAGAAATAAGAATCATCGACCAAATAAACATAAATAAAATAGCCGAAATTGTAGTTACTATGGTAAAAGCCTCCATTACATTAGGTACTAGATAAATCAACACAACTCCACCAAATAAACAAATACACGAAAATAATAAACCATTTGCAGGAACTGAACGACTTGACAACTTACCAAAAGGCTCTGGAGCATCCTGTTTTTTAGCCAGCCCAAATAACATTCTGCTTGTTGAGTAAATACCACTATTAGCTGAAGATGCAGCAGATGTTAATACTACAAAATTAATGATACTTGCAGCTGCAGGTAGGCCAATTAAGGTAAATAATTCAACAAAAGGGCTTTTATTCGGAGAAATAAATGTCCATGGTGTTACACTCATAATAATGATCAAAGCAAAAACATAAAAAAAGATAATACGCACAGGCACTGAATTAATAGCACGTGGTAAATTTTTATTTGGGTCAACTGTTTCAGCTGCTGTTGTACCAACTAATTCAATTCCTACAAAAGCAAAAATAGCAATTTGAAAACCTGCAAAAAACCCCATAGAACCATGAGGAAAAAATCCACCATATTCCCATAGATTCGAAAATGTAGCTGATGTATTAGTTTGTTCTGAATAAAAAGTAGTTAAAATCATTACCAAACCAATTCCAATCAAGGCTAAAATTGCAATAATTTTAATCATTGAAAACCAAAACTCTGTCTCACCAAACATTTTTACTGTTAATAAGTTTAGAGTTAATAGCAACACAATAGTTAACAACATTGGTATCCATGACTGTAATTCAGGAAACCAATGTTGAGTATATCCAGCAATTGCAACAACGTCTGCAATCCCTGTAACAACCCAACAAAACCAATATGTCCAACCAGTAAAAAAACCAGCCCAAGAACCTAAAAGATCATTAGAAAAATCACTAAATGATTTATAATTCAAATTAGAAAGAAGAATTTCCCCCATCGCACGCATAACAAAAAATAAAATGAAACCAATAATCATATACACAAAAATAATAGAAGGCCCAGCAAGACTGATGGTCTTTCCTGAGCCCATAAACAAGCCGGTCCCTATAGCTCCACTAATTGCGATTAATTGAATATGACGGTTGGAAAGGTTTCTCTTTAGATCATGCTTTGAGGATGTAATGCTCATCGCTATTATTTCCTTTTATTTTCACAATTTTTAGGTTTTCTAGGAATATAGGACTATAAAGTCTATAGAATAAAATCGCAAGCTGAATCGTTATGAAAAATTTTTATAATTACATTATATTTATTGCTAGTTTCTTATAATAGAATTGTGTAGCATAAATAACTATATTCCTTAATTTATTATGACTATTTACTCAAATGAAAGAAAACATTCGTTATTATCGTTTTTATTTTTTATGCATTTTATTTATTTTATTTGTTCTATTTTTTATACTAAAAAATTCAAATAAACCAACTAATCAAGGCCAACAATATAAAGATGGAGAACTATCTTTACCACTTAACAGAAATCATCCTCAATTAAATATCCCTGTCAATATATCAGACTACATTATCCAAATTGAAAAAATTAAATTATCATCCCCTGCATTATATCGTAAAAATGAGCATATTTATAAAGCGATAAATGAGTGGATTGAACGCTCTTTAAAAACTGATGAATTTTATAAAGTTGGACTTAATAGTTATGAAATGGCTGGACAAGATGGATACGGTAATGTGCATTTAACTGGCTATTACACCCCTATAATCAAAGCAAGACATCAACCAACAGAAGAATTTAAATATCCGATTTACAAAATGCCAACTGATAATGGAGAACAATTACCAGATCGTGAACAAATTTATAATGGTTCATTAACTGGTCAAGGACTTGAAATAGCCTATAGCAACTCTTTAATGGATAACTTTACTATGGAGGTACAAGGTAGCGCTTATATTGATTTTGAAGATGGTTCACCTTTAGTTTTTTTCTGCTATGGAGGTAAAAATAATCATAGTTATTCAAGTATAGGAAGATTATTAGTTGAACAAGGTGAAATAAAAAAAGAAAATATATCTATGCAATCAATCAAGGATTGGGCCAAAAATCAAAACGAAGAACAACTTAAATCTTTACTAATTCAAAACCGCTCATTTATTTTTTTCAAACCACAACATAATGCTGAGGTAAAAGGCGCTGCTTCAGTACCTTTAGTTGCTAATGCTTCTATAGCCTCTGATAAATCATTAATACCAATTGGTTCAGTGGTATTAGTTGATGTTCCTCTTCTTGATGACAATGGAAAATACCACGGTAAGCGAGAAATCCGTTTAATGGTAGCACTTGATGTAGGAGGTGCAATTAAAGGACATCATTTTGACCTTTACCTCGGCATCGGAGAAAAACCGGGTAAATTAGCAGGATACTATAACCATTATGGGCGCGCATGGGTGATAAAACCTTAAACAACTAACATCGACGCAATCAAAAGAACCTGCTAAAATAAGGTTATATAAGCCCAATTAAGGATAACTCATGAGATTATGCGACCGAGATATCGAAGCGTATTTACGACATGGTAAATTAAAAATAACGCCACAACCTGCAACAAACTTTATTAATGGTGCAACCGTTGATGTTAGATTAGGTAACCAATTTAGAACTTTTCGAGAACATACCACTCCTTACATAGATTTAAGTGGACCTAAAGAAGAAGTCTCTGCAGTACTAGAACGGGTGATGAGTGAAGAAATGGTATTACCCGAAGGTGATGCCTTTTATCTTCATCCGGGTGAATTAGCATTGGCAGTAACATTAGAATCAGTTTCTATTCCTGACGATTTGGTCGGATGGTTGGATGGTCGTTCGTCACTTGCCAGACTTGGACTAATGGTCCACGTTACGGCTCATCGTATCGATCCTGGTTGGCAAGGACAAATTGTATTAGAATTTTACAATTCAGGAAAGATCCCACTAGCACTTAGACCAGGTATGACAATCGGAGCACTTAGTTTTGAAACATTAACAGGACCTTCTGCAAGACCATATAACAGAAGACAGGATGCAAAATATAAAGACCAACATGGAGCAGTCGCCAGTCGTATTGATAAAGACTAAACAGTTTATAACCTTAAAAAAGGAATATTAATATGATCAAAAAATTTTTGATTGCTCTATTTACCTTAATCTTAATTATCTCAATAAGTATTATTTCGCTTATTATCTTTGTAGATCCTAACAATTTTCGTGGATTTATTTCTAATACGGTAAAAGATAAAACAGGTTATGAATTATCTATTAATGGAAATTTACGCTGGCATATATGGCCACAAGTAAGCATTTTAACCGACTCAATAAAACTATCTGACGATGGTGCTGAAAAACCCATTTTAATAGCAGATAATATGAGGCTAGATGTTGAATTATTACCACTTTTCTCAAAAAAGCTATCAGTTAAAAACATATTTATAAAATCAGCGGTTATTAACATTACCGATGAAAGTATAGGAACTATTACAAAAAATAAAATAAAGACACCATCCAATACTGCCACTAATGAAACAACTAATTCAAAAAATCAAAAAAAAACATCCAATTGGGAATTTAACCTAAATAAATTTGAAGTTACCGATAGCACAGTAATGTTACAACATAATGATGAGCTTATTAATTTTAGAAAAATTAACCTATCACTAGAACAAAATAAAGATAAAAATATTTTCATTGATTTAAAAGGTAATATAGATAAAAACCAACAAAATATATCTTATCTAGCACACGCCTCTGTCGATTTGAATCAATTTCCAAAGCAAACAATAATCGATTTAAAAAAATTAGATTTTACTTATAAGGGCATCAGTAATTCGGAAAAAGAATTAAAAGGTAATATTACTTGTATATTCAACTACCAACAACTCCCAATGTTGCTAAAAAGCCAAAATTTATCATTTTCAATTAATGAAAATGATTTTACTGGAGATATAAGTGCCGATTTAACAAATAAACCATATATAGATTTACAATTAAATTCAAATAAAATAGATCTGACTTCCTTTTTAGAGATAAATGAGAAATCCGATAAAAAAGCAACTACCCAACAAACTTCACCTGTAGTATCAAATATCAAAAAAAATGATAATGAATTAAGCTTTCTAAATACTTTTAACGCCAAAGCTAGATTAAGTATTAAACAATTGAATGCCAACAAAATAATATTAAACAATGTTGATATTGCTCTAACAAATAATGATGGTATTGCAACAATTAAAAATGTTAATTTTGATTTTGCTAAAGGACATGTAGCAGTAACAGGTATTGCGAATGGCAAACAAAAAAGTACGCTAATAAAGCTTAATACCAAAATAACAAACATTGATTTAACCACATTTTTTAGCCAAATAAATATCACAAATGATTTAGAAGGCTTATTCAATGCTACGGGGAATATAGAAAGTAATAGTTTATCAAGCTCCAAATTATTAACTAACTTACGCGGAAATCTAGAGATTGCTGTCACAGATGCTAGACTTAAAAACATTAATATTCAAAGCATTATACAAAATGCAGTAGCTCAATATACAAAAGATATTATGACACCTGAAAACCAAGAGAAATACACCAAATTTCATAAAATTTTAGCAAATGCCTACTTAAAACAAGGTAATTTAGAATTTACTACATTAAATGCTAATTCAGAAACACTTGATGTCATTGATGGTTCAGGAAGAGTTGGAATATTAAAACAAGACTTAGATATTAATTTAAACTTAAAAATGCTTGGAGGCTGGAATGGTAAAAGTGAAACAATTGGAAAGTTACAAAAATTAACAATACCTCTGCGTATTTATGGTCAATTTGCTAATCTTCACTATCAAATCAATATTGGTAAATTAGTTTCCGATGTACTTAGTGATAAATTACAAGAACGTTTAAATAAACTTCGTGACAAATTAGAAAATCACGACTCTAAAAATAATTCAAAAGCAAAAGCAAAAGCAAAAGCAACCGATATCTTAGGAGAATTACTAGGAAAATAACAATAAAAAAGGTGAATTAAAATCACCTTTTTTATATCAAAATTAAAACTACCTTATAAAATAAACTTACTTAAATCTTCATCTGCTACAAGTTTATCTAGATGATCACTTACATATTTAGCATCAATAATGATAGTATTTCCATGAAGTTCACTAGCTTCAAATGAAATTTCTTCCATCAAACGTTCCAATACAGTATGCAGCCTACGAGCACCAATATTTTCATTTTGTTCATTTACTTGCCATGCTGATTCCGCTATTTTTCGAATACCATCAGGAGTAAAATCAATATTTACACCTTCTGTTGCCATTAATGCTTTATATTGAACAGTAAGTGAAGCATTTGGCTCAGTTAAAATACGTTCAAAATCTTCACTTGTTAGAGCTTGTAATTCAACCCTAATTGGCAATCTACCTTGTAATTCAGGAATCAAATCAGATGGATTTGCGGTTTGGAAAGCACCTGATGCAATAAACAAGATATGATCTGTTTTAACCGACCCATGTTTAGTCGATACAGTACACCCCTCAACTAATGGTAAAAGATCTCTTTGTACTCCTTCACGTGAAACATCAGGACCCGATGAGTTACCGCGCTTGCAAACTTTATCTATCTCATCAATAAAAACTATGCCATTTTGCTCAACTGCTTCAATAGCTGCATGTTTGAGATCATCAGGATTAACTAATTTAGCTGCTTCTTCTTCAATGAGTTGTTTAAACGCATCTTTAATCTTCATTTTACGTGATTTTGTTTTTTGCCCACCTAAATTCTGAAACATTGACTGTAATTGATTTGTCATCTCTTCCATACCTGGAGGAGCCATAATTTCAATACCGATATTAACACCAGCTATCTCAATTTCTATCTCTTTATCATCAAGAGAACCTTCACGTAGTTTTTTACGAAAAGCTTGTCTTGCTGTTGAATCATTATTATTTTCAACTTGTCCCCAACCATCCTTAGCCGGTGCTACAAGCACATCCAAAATACGATCTTCAGCTAATTCTTCTGCTCGATTACGATTGCGTTCAATAGCTTCTTGGCGAATCATTTTTACCGCAGAATCAGTTAAATCACGAATAATTGAATCGACTTCTTTTCCTACATAACCAACTTCAGTGAATTTAGTCGCTTCAACTTTAATAAATGGAGCATGAGCTAATTTTGCTAAACGTCTTGCAATTTCAGTTTTACCAACCCCCGTTGGTCCAATCATAAGTATATTTTTAGGTGTAACTTCATGGCGTAATGTTTCATCAAGTTGCATACGACGCCAGCGATTACGTAATGCAATGGCCACAGAACGTTTTGCTTTATCTTGCCCTATGATATGTTGGTTTAATTCGCTTACAATTTCGCGAGGAGTCATTTCAGACATAATAATATTCTCTTTGTTCAATTAATAGTTGAGTTCTTCAATAGTTTGAAAGTTGTTGGTATATACACAAATATCACCAGCAATTGACAACGATTTTTGTACAATATCGTGAGCAGAAAGTGAGGTATTATCTAGTAGAGCACGAGCTGCCGCTTGAGCATAAGGACCGCCAGAACCAATAGCAATTAAATCATCTTCTGGTTGTATAACGTCACCAGTACCTGTAATAATAAGTGATGTACTTTCGTCAGCAACAGCCAATAAAGCTTCTAGTTTACGTAACATTCTATCTGTTCGCCAATCTTTAGCTAATTCAACAGCAGCTTTAGTTAAATGCCCTTGGTGCATTTCTAATTTTCGCTCAAATAGCTCAAATAAAGTGAAAGCATCGGCAGTACCACCAGCAAATCCTGCAATCACTTTGTTATTATATAAACGACGAACTTTACGGGCATTACCTTTCATAATAATACGTTCGCCCAACGTGACTTGACCATCACCACCAATAACGACTTGCCCTTTACGACGGACACTGACAATTGTTGTCATGTTCTGTTCCTTTTTTAACTTAAATAATTTGATTCAGAATGGATAGACGATATATTGGGATGATTAATATAAATTCAATATTTTTATTAGAGAATATTGATAATTTATTGCAAAAAATTAGAAACTTTAGAAACATCGTGTCTGCATATAAAATTATTTCGGTTGAAAATCAATTTTCATTATTTTTACTTGATCATAAAATGCACTTGTAGGTTTTGGAATTACAGCTTGTTTAGTAGCAGAAAGTGCTTCTCGACATAATGCTTCATCACCACCTTTCGCAGTAACATCGAGTAATAAACCATCAGGTGCTATTTGAATTTCTAATACACAATTACGACCACTATATAATTTGTTGGGATTAATAAATTTATTACTAATAGCATTTTGAACCAAAGACTTATATTTATCAAGTGCTCCATCTGAAACGCCTTTACGACTAGCCGATCCACCAGACGGACTAGGAGTACCAGATGTCAACCCACCTAACAAGTTATCGAGTTCTTTATCTTTTTTAGCTTGTGCGGCTTTTCTTGCTTTTTCGGCAGCAGCTTTTTCAGCGGCTTGCTTTTTTGCTTGATCTTCCTTTTGCTTAATTAGCTCTTCTTGTTTACGCTGATTTTCAATTTTTTGTTTTTCAATAAGTTCTCGCTCAGCTCTTGCTTTAGCCTCTTGTTCAGCTTTTTGTTTTGCTAGTTCTTCTTGCTTACGTTGATTTTCTTCACGCTGTTTATCTAATAATTCTCGCTCTGCTTTTAATTTAGCTTCTTGTTCAGCTTTCTGTTTTACAAATTCAGCCTGCTCTTGCTCTAAGCGCTGTTTTTCAGCCTCCCTTGTCTGATATTCTAATTGTTCTTTAGCTTTTCGCTCCTCTTCTTCTTTTTGCCTTGCTATCTGTGCAGCTTTCGCTGCTTCAGCTTCTTTTCTCTGCAATTCCTCTACTTTTATGCGCTCTCTTTCTAATTCTTTAAGTCGTTGTTGCTGAGCCAGTTGTTGCTCTTGTAGCTCACGAGCCTGATTATCTATTTGTTGCTGTCTTTTTTGTTCAGCTTCTTTTTGACTAACTTGGGTTTTTAATTGCCTTTGATACTGTTCGGTCATGACCGAAGAATCAACCATAATAGCATCTATAGAATTACCATTAGCGTTACCATAGTTAGTATCATTAGAATGCATAGCTTTATAACCCAAAACAGCCAATAAAATTGCATGTAATATAATGGATATTATAATAGCTATACTTAATTTTGAATTTGGTTTATAAGACATTGCTGACTTCTTGCTATATTATATTATTTAAATTGGTTGAGTCATTAATCCTACAGACTTAACACCAGCAGATTGTAATAAATTCAACGCTTTTATAATTTCTTCATATGGAACATCTTTAGCACCACCAACTAAAAAAACAGCTTTTTCGTTAAGAATCATCTGTTGCTTAACTTCTGCAATAATGTGTTCTTGTGATAAATTACTTTGACGATCTTGGTCAATAATCAACGTATATATACCTACACCAGAAACTTCAATAATAATCGGTTTATTTTCAGAAGGCGAAACCGTTTTAGACTCCGATGCTTCAGGCAAATCAACTTCAACACTTTGACTAATAATTGGAGCTGTTGCCATAAAAATAAGCACTAATACCAAAAGCACATCGAGTAAAGGTACTATATTAATTTCAGATTTAATTGAAAAACGTGATGAACGTCTGCTCATAATTATTTCCTAACAGCAACAGCTTGACGTTGTAAAATTGCTGAAAATTCATCAATAAAGTTAAGGTAGCTTTGTTCAATTCGACTCACTCTTAATGATAAACGATTATAAGCAAGTACCGCTGGAATAGCAGCAAATAAACCAATAGCTGTTGCAATCAATGCTTCAGCAATACCAGGAGCAACCAATTTTAATGTGGCTTGTTTAGCTTCACCCAAAGAAATAAATGCATGCATAATTCCCCAAACAGTCCCAAACAAACCAATATATGGACTAATGGATCCCACCGTGCCCAAAAAAGGAATATGTAATTCTAGGTTATCAAGCTCACGATTCATCGCTAAACGCATAGAACGCAATGATCCATCTAAAGCTGACTCAGCCATATTAGGGTTAATTTGATACAGTCTTGAAAATTCTTTAAAACCTGAATAGAAAATATGTTCTGTACCACTAATTTCTTCTTTATGAAATTTTGCTTTATCAAATAACACATTTAAATCATCAGCTGTCCAAAAATTATTATCAAATTGCTCAATTTGTTTTTTAGCTTTACCTAAAATTTTAGTTCTTTGAAATATAATAGCCCATGACATAATAGAAAAAGTAAGCAGCAGCAACATGACAGCTTGAACTAACAAACCTGCTTGCAAAAACAGATCAATAATATTCATATAAACTCCAAAACTAGTAACTTAGGAAGCCCACATGGCTTCATTTTCGTAATATTTACACAAGCAATAAGGACATCAGCTGTACTAATAACTTGGTTATTTTGATTAAAAATAGTCTGCTTAAAAACAATAGATGCCTTGCGAACTTGCCCAATGCAAGTCTCAATAGACAACATATCATCTAAACGAGCTGGAAAATGGTAACCAATATCCATCTTTTTTACCACAAAAGCAATACCTTCTTGCAATAACATTTGCTGGTTAATATTAAACTGTCTTAGTATTTCTGTCCTTGCTCGTTCATAAAAAGCAAGATAACGTGCATGATAAACTACACCACCAGCATCTGTATCTTCATAATAAACTCTTGCATTCCAATTGAATTTTTTCATATCAAAATCGCACTAACTATATTTGATTACATTATATCTAAATATAAAATTTGCTGCATTATGATATAAAAAAAAACAAATGAAAACAATTATCATTACAATTTATGATTAATATCTTTTGCAACAACTAAAAAGGCGACTTTTCGTCACCTTTTTATTACTTTTCTATTATTCTATAACAAATACTACTTGTTATTAGATTCTTTTTCATTACTATCGCGTTCAACCCATAAACCAGTTACAGCAGATAACATACATGCCGCAATCAGTCCTATAAACCATAAAACGTAATACATAATATCTTCCTTAATAAAGTGAATGCTTATTATTTTCGATATGATTTTTGTCTAACCGTCCAAACATTTTGATATATGACCAAATGGTATAAAAAAGAACAATAGGCAAAAATATAAGAACGACAATAAACATAATATTAAGTGTTAATTGACTTGATGATGCGTCCCATATTGTCAAACTTGCGTTCGGCATAATGCTTGATGGCATAATAAATGGGAAAGTTGCAATACCATAGGTAAATAAAACACATGCAATTGTTAATATAGATGAAACAAAAACTAATGCATTTTTATTTAAACCAGAAAAAAGAATAGTCAACAGTGGTAACACAATCCCCAAAGCAGGCACTATCCATAAAATAGGGTAATTCATATAATTAGTTAACCATGATGCATCAGTAGACACAGTTTTATTTAACGGTTGTGATGCTGCATCATAATCGATGATACTAGTAATTTCATAACCATGAATACCAAATGCAACCCAAACTCCCGCTAAAACGAAAGCAATTAACATAATTAAGCTAGCGATTTGTGTAGCCTTTCTGGCTCTTAAATAAAGTTCACCTGATGTTTTCATTTGTAACCATGCGCCACCATGAGCAACAAATAACATTAAGCTAACAACACCAGTCAACAACGCAAAAGGGTTAAGCAAACCAAAGAAGTTACCCTCATAGAACACGCGATAAGAGTTATCAAATCGGAATGGAACACCTTCTAATAAATTACCAAAAGCAACACCAAAAACCAATGCTGGCACAAAGCTACCAGCAAAAATACCAGTATCCCATAAATTACGCCATTTTGAATTTTCTAATTTACTGCGATAATCAAAACCAATTGGTCGAAAAAACAGCGCACAAAGCACTAAAATCATTGCAATATAAAAGCCAGAAAACGAGGCTGCATATGCCATAGGCCAAGCAGCGAATATTCCCGCACCAGCAGTAATTAACCAAACTTGGTTACCATCCCAATGGGGAGCAATTGCGTTTATCATAATTCGACGTTCAGTGTCAGTTTTACCAATAAACGGTAATAAGATACCCACGCCCATATCAAAACCATCAGTGACAACAAAACCGATTAAAACAACACTAATCAGCACCCACCAGATGACACGTACAATTTCGTAATCAATCATTGTATATACTCCCCTATGCTTTATTCTGATATTGGTTGTGTTTTTTCATAATAATAGTTGCCTGTACCTAAAGAGCTTGGACCTAAACGAGCAAACTTAAACATCAAGAACATTTCTGCAACCAAGAACAAAGTATAAAGCCCACAAATAAGCACCATAGTAAATAATACTTCACCTGGAGTTAAGGAAGAATTTGCTACGCCTGTTGGTAAAATATCTTGAATTGCCCATGGTTGACGGCCATATTCAGCCACAAACCAACCACATTCACAGGCTAACCATGGTAAAGGTAAAAATAGAATCAATAAACGGCATAACCAACGTTTTTCGCCGATTTTATTTTTATAGGTAGTCCATAAAGCGATACCTGTTCCCAAAATCATTAACAAACCAAAACCGACCATGCCTCTAAAAGCCCAAAATAATGGCCAAACAGCAGGAATTGAATCCTCTGTTGCTGCTTTGATATGTTCTTCCTTTGCTTGAGGGATAGTCAAATTATCCCGATCAGTGAAACGTTTGACTAAATAACCATAACCTAAATCAGATTTATTGTCTTCAAACGTTTTAAGAACTATTGGATCTTGACTTCCTTGCTGAATTTTTTCCAAATTCGTATAAGCTAAAATACCATTACGAATTCTAGTTTCATTATTTTTTAATATATCTTTTAATCCGATTACTTGAGTATCAAATGAACGAGTGGTCATTATACCCATTGCATAAGGAATCTCTATTGAAAATAAATTTTCTTTATTTTTTTGTGATGGAAAAGCAATAACATTAAATGATGCTGGCGCAGGTTGAGTTTCCCACTCAGCTTCAATGGCAGCAAGCTTAGCTGGTTGAACCGTTGTCATTTCGTGCCCTGCTTCATCCCCCATAATGGCAACAGCAATTGACATGATAAAACCAAATGTAGCTGCCACAGCAAAGGAACGTTTTGCAAATCCAATATCTCGTTTTTTTAGTAGATAATAAGAACTAATACTTAATACAAAAATCGCACCAGTTAAATAACCTGCTGCTACAGTATGAACAAATTTATATTGAGCAACTGAGTTAGTAATTAACTCGAAAAAATTGGCCATTTCCATACGTGAATTGATAGGGTTAAACTCAGAACCCACCGGAAACTGCATCCAACCATTAGCAACTAATATCCAAAGTGCTGAGAGATTAGAACCAAATGCAACACACCAAGTCACCATTAAATGTTTACCGCGACTCAATCTATCCCAACCAAAAAAGAATAAACCAACCATTGTTGATTCAAGGAAGAAAGCCATTAAACCTTCAATCGCTAATGGTGCACCAAAAATATCACCCACATAGTGTGAATAATAAGACCAGTTAGTGCCAAATTGAAACTCCATGGTTAAACCAGTTGCTACACCTACGGCAAAGTTAATACCAAACAATTTGCCCCAAAACTTCGTCATATCTTTCCAGACTTGCTTACCACTAACAACATATACGGTTTCCATAATTGCTAGCATAAACGCTAAACCTAGCGTTAATGGAACAAAAATAAAATGATACATTGCAGTAAGTGCAAACTGGAGGCGTGAAAGTTCTACTATATCTAACATAAGCGCTCCCTAATCCTTAAATGCTCACAAAATTTTACGTTATTGACTGCTATTATACACTGATAATTACAGAATAAAAATTGATGTACATCAAAAAATCTATATCTTAATTTGTTTGTTCACAGCATCGCCGATATCGGTAAGACTTTTTACAACTGTAATGCCTGCAGATTGCAATACTTTAGATTTTTCAGCCGCTGTCCCCTTATTTCCTGAAATAATTGCACCAGCATGTCCCATACGTTTCCCTGATGGAGCAGAAACACCTGCAATATAAGCTACAACGGGTTTAGTTACGTGTTTTTTAACGTATTCAGCTGCCTCTTCTTCGGCACTACCACCAATTTCACCAATCATAACAATGATTTCAGTTTTAGGATCTTGTTCAAGTAATGCTAAAATAGAAATAAAATCACTACCAGGAATAGGGTCACCGCCAATACCAACACACACAGATTGCCCCAAACCAATATCCGTTGTTTGTTTAACCGCTTCATAAGTTAATGTACCAGAGCGAGAAACAATCCCCACTTTCCCTGCTAGGTGAATATGTCCAGGCATAATACCTATTTTACATTCATCAGGAACAATAATACCGGGGCAATTTGGTCCGATCATAACAACATCATTTTGTTGTAGTTTTTCTTTAACAACAAGCATATCTAAAGTTGGAATACCCTCAGTAATACAAACAATTAATTTAATACCTGCATCAATCGCTTCTAAAATAGAATCTTTACCAAATGCTGCTGGTACATAAATAACGCTTGCCGTCGCCCCTGTTACATCAACAGCCTCTTTAACAGTGTTAAAAACTGGCAAACCTAAATGTGTTGAACCGCCTTTACCCGGTGTCACCCCACCGACTAACTTAGTACCATAATCAAGCGCTTGCTGTGAATGAAAAGTACCTTGACTACCGGTAAACCCTTGGCAAATAACTTTGGTTTCTTTATTAACTAAAATTGACATAATAACTATTCTCCATGCGTCCTATTATTAAGCAACAGCAACGATTTTTTGGGCCGCATCTATTAAACTTTCAGCAGTAATAATATTTAATTTACTTTTAGCGAGAATTTCTCTAGCAAGTACAGCGTTATTACCTTCAAGACGAACAACAACAGGAACAGTAAGACCAATTTCCTTAATTGCACTAATAATACCATCAGCAATTAAATCACAACGAACAATACCACCAAAAATATTAACCAAAATTGCTTTCACATTTTTGTCAGATAATATCAATTTAAATGCCTCTGCAACGCGTTCTTTCGTTGTGCCTCCACCGACATCCAAAAAGTTAGCTGGCTCACCGCCATGCAGTTTAATAATATCCATAGTTGCCATCGCAAGACCTGCACCATTAACCATACAACCAATATTGCCATTTAATGATACATAGCTAATACCTTGTTTTGCAGCGATTGATTCACGCTCATCTTCTTGCGTTGTATCTCTTAAAACATTTAAGTTAGGATGTCTAAAAATAGCATTATCATCTAAAACCACTTTTGCATCTAAACAAATAAGTTCATCTGAATCAGTAATTACTAAAGGATTAACTTCGGCTAATGAAACATCATTTTCTAAAAAAAGCTTTGCAAAATTGACAAACAGCTTTGTAAATTGGTTCACTAATTTACCTGTCAGTCCCAATTTGAATGCAAGCTCTCGAGCTTGAAAAGCACAAGGTCCAGTTAAAGGATCAAGCGAGGTTTTATAAATTAAATGTGGCGATTTTTCAGCAACACTTTCAATGTCAACACCACCTTCTGTTGAAGCCATAATTACAACACGCTTAGAGCTACGATCAACCACTGCCCCCAAATACAATTCCTTATGAATATTAGACGCTTTTTCAATTAAAATTTTGTTAACTGGTTGGCCTTTATCGGTTGTTTGATAAGTAACTAAATATTGCCCCAACCATTTTTCAGCAAACTGCTTTATCTCACTATAATTTTGAGTACAAATAACGCCACCGGCTTTACCTCGCCCTCCTGCATGAACCTGACATTTAGCCACCCAAGTACCTAAATCTTTCTGTGAAGATAATTCAGCTAATATATCTTGTACTTCACCAATTGAGTTACAAACATATCCTTCTGGTATGGGTAAATTATATTGTTTAAAAAGACATTTAGATTGATATTCATGCAAGTTCATAAACGAATTCCACAGCCTAAGTTAACATAAAATAGACAACAATTTTAATTCAACATAAATAAATTGTATAGCAAATAATAACTTATGTTTAGCGTAAGTTAGGATTATTGCTGATAGTTAGTGACAATGATATACTTCTAAAAATATCTTAATATCGTAAATAGTAAAGGTAAAAATATGAAACAAGTTGGTATCTTTTTTGGTAGTGACACAGGTAATACAGAAAATGTAGCAAAACAAATCCAACTAGCTTTGGGTAATGACAAATCTGACATTTTTGACATAGCCAAAACAACTAAAGAAGACATTGAGCAATATGATTATCTATTTTTTGGAATTCCAACTTGGTACTATGGTGAATCGCAAGCCGACTGGGACGATTTTTTTCCAAATTTAGAAAAAGTTGACTTTAACGGTAAAGTGGTAGCTATTTTTGGTTGTGGCGATCAAGAAGATTACGCCGAATATTTCTGTGATGCTATGGGTACACTTCGTGATATTATCGAACCTAAAGGTGCAAAAATCGTTGGGCACTGGTCAACTGAAGGCTATAGTTTTGAAGCATCAAAAAGCTTGGTTGACGACACTCACTTTATTGGTTTAGCGATTGACGAAGATCGCCAACCAGAGTTAACTGAAGAACGCATCAACAATTGGGTTAATCAAGTCAAAATAGAAATGAAAATTTAATCTATTAAAACGATTTCTTTTATTTACCATATATAGTTTCTATAATGGTTAAATATTTATAACTTAACGGGAAGTAATATGACTAATCACGATAATGATAATAATGCAGCTCTGAAAAGCGCTGGTTTAAAGGTTACGTTACCACGATTGAAGATTTTAGAATTATTACGAGATCCTTCATGCCAACATATCACAGTAGAAGATCTTTATAAAAAACTACTTGATATGGGTGAAGAAATTGGGCTTGCAACCGTCTATCGTGTTTTGAACCAGTTTGATGATGCTGGAATTGTCACTCGCCATAACTTCGAAGGTGGCAAGGCAGTTTTTGAACTAGCGACACAACAACATCACGATCATTTAATTTGCTTGGATTGTGGCGAAGTGTTTGAGTTTCGCGATGATATTATCAATGCTAGACAAAAAGAAATCGCAGAACAATATGGTGTTAAGTTAACTTATCACAGCTTATACCTTTATGGGCATTGCCAATCTGGTAATTGTAAAGCGCATCCTGAACTTCATCACAAAAAATAAGCCTATTCCAATAGGCTTTTTGCTTATTTAAAATATGACAACTTACCTTTTTACTAGGTTAATACTTAAATGAAACAGCTTTTAAACTTTATTCCTCTTGTATTCTTTTTTATTTTTTTAACAATGTACGACGTCTTTGTGGGCGTTCAAGCATTAATGATCGCAGCAACAGTATGCTTTCTTCTTATTCTTATTTTATATAGAAAAATAGATAAAATAGAGTTAATTTCTTATCTGATGATCATGGTTTTTGGTGGATTCACACTTTATATGCGTGACCCTAATATAATCAAATGGAAAGTAACTATTATTAATTTCTTATTTGCTATGGCGTTATTAGTTAGCCAATTTATTTTCAAAAAAAACCTACTTCAAAAAATGCTCAGTAAAGAAATACAACTAGATACAAATATTTGGAATAAACTAAATTTATTATGGGTCGTTTTCTTTATATTATGTGGCACAATTAGTTTAGGTGCGACCTATTACACTACAGATAATTTTTTCTGGATATTTAAAGTATTTATTTTACCTGGCGCATCGTTACTATTGTCTTTAATATCAGGTATCTACATCTATAAAAATATGAATAAAGATATAGACAATAAACAATAATATAGTACAAATGGAGTATTTTAGCATGACACAAAATATAGCCCCTAAGGGACAACTAGTCCTAAGAACTCTGGCTATGCCTGCAGACACCAATCCCCATGGACATATTTTTGGCGGGTGGATCATGTCTCAAATGGATCTTGCTGGTGGTATTTTATCAAAAGAGATCGCTAGAAATCGAGTTGTAACAGTTAATGCTAGTAGTATTACATTTTACAAACCAGCAATGGTAGGGGATGTTGTTTGTTGTTACGCACAATGCATTAAAACAGGAAAAACATCTATCACCATTGGTATTGAGGTTTGGGTAAAAAAAGTCATTGATACATTTGATACTACAGAACGTTTTTGCATAACCGATGCTGTATTTACTTATGTTTCAGTTGATAAGCATAATAACCCCAAACCATTACCAGAAGTTTTTCAAAATTATGATTGCACTAAAGATCCGCTTACTAAATTAAACTTAACTAATAATTAACTAAGTATGCAATTTACCACATTTCATGCTTTAATTAGCACTTTGATCTTTTTTGTTTATTGGTTGATCATTGTTTCAACAACATTACGGATCGTCTTCAAACGAAGACCAACAACTTATGTCATTGCATGGATGTTAGTTATTTATATATTACCACTTGTCGGAGTGTTCCTTTATTTTGCCCTAGGAGAGGCTCACTTAGGACAACAACGCGTTAAACGGGCGCAAAAAATGCGTCCAACTATTTCAAAGTTTATTAATCGTCTAAGTGAATTTTCTGATATTTTTACCAGTAATGTTAGTCAAGTAAGTAAACCAATTTTTCAACTTTGCAAACACCAAACAGGTCTTGATGGAATTAATGGTAATCACATCGAACTACTAAGCGAAACTAACGAAATTTTTGACCGTTTAATTGACGATATAAATAAAGCAACATCAAATATCGAAATGGTATTTTATATCTGGAATGAAGGTGGTCGTGCTGATGATGTTGAACAAGCACTAATACAAGCAACTAAGCGAGGTGTAACTTGTCGATTAATGGTTGATTCTGCAGGTAGCAGACATTTTATAAAAACTGATGCGAATAAAAGAATGCGTGATGCAGGAATTATCATTGTTGAAGCTTTACAAGTAAACTTACTTCGATTTATGTTTAGACGACTGGACTTACGCCAACACCGAAAAGTAGCCATCATCGACAATTATATATCCTATACTGGCAGTATGAATATAGTTGATCCTCGCTTTTTTAAACAAAATAAACATGTTGGTGAATGGGTTGATATTATGGTCAGAATGAATGGCCCTATAACAACGTTAATGAGTGCCATATACGCCAGTGATTGGGAACTAGAAACAGGCAAACATTTAACTCTACCCAAAATAACCGACTTCGCCGAACCACCAGAGGATAAAAAACACATAATGCAATTAATAGCATCTGGCCCAGGTTATATGGAAAACATGATTCACCAAGTGTTATTAACAGCGATCTATTCAGCACAAGACCAAATTATTTTTACAACACCTTATTTAGTACCTAGCGATGATATTTTACATGCTGTCTGTACCGCAGCTCAAAGGGGAGTAGAAGTCATCATCATCATCCCCAAAAAAAATGACTCACTAATGGTAAAATGGGCAAGCCGAGCATTTTTTTCTGAATTATTAAATGGTGGTGTAAAACTCTATCAATTCAATGATAACCTATTACACACAAAAAGCGTTCTAATCGATAACCAGCTAAGTCTTGTTGGTACTGTTAATTTAGATATGCGTAGCTTATGGCTTAATTTTGAAATCACAACAGTGATTGATGACATAGAATTCGCTAAATCGTTAGCATTGCTCTTAAAAAAATATTTATCTAACTCAGATAAAGTAAAAACTGAAGAATGGAACCAACGCCCAATTTGGCAACGGGTTGTTGAACGGCTGTTTTACTTTTTTGCACCATTACTATAATTTTTATTTAGTTCTTCAAGCATCCCCTTTATTATTTATTAATAACCATTCTGAGAAATATCTGGTAAAAACTGATTGTTTGTTAATCTATAAACATCACTCTCGATAGAACCATCAGCATTAAGTTTAATTTCTCGCCAACCGGGAGCATCGTCACTTGATAATTGAAAATCATAGCATTCAGGTTTAAATTGAAAACAAGTTGAAGGCGTTGAAAAAGCATTACAATGATGCCAAATATAATCCTGTTTTTGATGAATGTGGCCCCAACCAATTCCCTTTATATTAGGATGTTGTTGAATAATCTGCTCTAATTGTCCACTATTTTTCAAAATGTGCTGATCTAACCAATGGCAGCCAGAACTAATTGGATGATGATGTAAAAAAACTAACACATATCTAGAAGAGTATTTAGTTAAAGCATTTTGTAAAAACTCAAGTTCAGATTCTGGTAAAAAACCATAAGCCTGCCCCACAACTTGGCTATTTAATAAAACAATTAACCATTTGCTTCCTAGTTGAACTATTTTATTATCGGCAAGTTGATAGTTATCAAATACATCTTGCATATAAGCATAATTATCATGGTTACCAGCCAACCATACACAAGGCGTATTAAACTTATTTATTTGCTTAGCAAAACGGGCATAAGCTTTTTTAGAACCGTCCTGAACAAAATCACCACTCGCTACAATCAAATCAAACTTCTTGTTACTACGTTCAATTTCATTAATAACTGATAAAAAGCTAGCATTAGAATGAACTCCCAACAACGAGCTATCATCATCTGAAAAAAGATGAGTATCAGTTATATGTAATATTCTACCGTAATTTCTATTCCGAATTGGAAGTTTTAAAAATGACTCCAAAATTTACCCCAATTATTTATCAATCTATAATTATGGTTAATAATGTCAGCAACAAAATAAACATTGTGACTGGAAACATAATTTTTATTATAAATCCTAGTGTTATATTAAAGTGTAAAATAGATCACACTTTTATGAAAGAAATAATTAAATCTAATCATTAAAAAATTATTTCCACTCTTTTTTTAATGACTCATGATTAAGCTCTAACCATTGAAGTGCAATAATGGATGCAGCATTATTAATAATTCCATCTTCTACCCATTGATAAGCTTGAGATCGGCTTACAACATGAACTTTAATATCTTCGTTTTCTTCAGCTAGGCCGTGAATACCTTTAGCGGTTGATGAATCAACTTCACCCACCAAAATATGCAGTCGTTCAGTCAAACCTCCTGGTGATGCCAAATAACTGATTATAGGTTTACATCTACCTACAGTGACTCCGGCTTCCTCCATAGCTTCACGCCTTGCTACATCTTCATATGACTCATTTTCATGATCCATCATACCGGCAATAAGTTCTAGCATCCATGGACTATCTTGAGTTTCAATAGCGGCAATTCGAATTTGTTCAATTAATACAACGTCATCACGTTTAGCATCATAAGCTAAAAGTACAACCGCATGACCACGTTCCAAAATTTCACGAGCTACAACTTCGCTCATTGAACCATCAAATTTACGATATTGAAAACGATATTCAAATAAAGAAAAAAAACCTTTATACAAAACTTTCTTAGTCAAATTAACCACATCGTTTTTATCAAAACGAACTGGATTACCTTTAATTTTCATATAAAATCCCAAATTTAAATTGAATTTGAATAAAAAGTGCGAATAGACATAAACTATGCTTACTATATGTTAATTATCTGCTAAAATTATACCATTAAAAATACTACTATATTTTAATGATTTTTAAAGAGAAGATTGATGAAAAAAACTTTAACCTTTTTAGTCGGCTTAATATTAAGCCAATCTGTCTTTGCTGAAAATTTAATACAAGTTTATGAACAGGCAAAAGAAACTAATCCAGATCTACGCAGTTCATTAGCTGAAAAAAACAAAGCATATGCAGCAATTTCTGGTTCTCGAGCGAGTTTGCTACCACAGATTGGTTTGAGCGCTTCTTATGGTGTTAATCATGGTCGACGTGATAACAGTGGTATAAAATCTAAAAGCGGCAACTTATACCAAATCGCAGTATCACAAAGCATTTTTAATTTCTCAAATTGGAAAGCCTTAGATATTACTAAAAAACAAGCAAGTATTGCCGATATTGCCTATCAATACCAAGGTCAAACATTAATCTTAAATACTTCTGTTGCTTATTTTAATGTGTTAAAAGCACTTGATGCATTAAGCTTTATTGATGCACAGAAAAAAGCAATTGGGCGCCAATTAGAGCAAACACGCCAACAACATCAAGTTGGTTTAGTAGCAATTACTGATGTACAAAATGCTCAAGCAAACTATGATCTGACTGTAGCTCAACAAGTTAACGCATTAAATGAGTTAAACAATGCAATCGAAAATTTACGCCAAGTAAGTGGTCGTTTTTATTCAAATTTAGCAAGTATTAACAGTAATACATTTAAAACTGAAACCCCAACACAAATCAGTACATTATTAAAACAATCTGAAACGTCTAATCTTAATTTATTAACAATGAGGTTAAATCAAGACATAGCACGTGAGCAAATCAAACTCTCACAATCAGGTCATTTACCAACAGCAAGTTTAGATGCATCGACAAATTTAAATAAAACTGATAGATATGGTAACAACATAGCACCAGGTGCACATGGTGGCAAATCTTATTCAGGGAACAACTATGTTGGCGTCAGTGTAAATCTACCTATATTTTCAGGTGGAGCAACAATGTCTAAAGTTGAACAAGCCCAACAAAACTATGTAAGTTTCAGCGAAAAACTAGAAAGCACTAATCGTAGTGTTATTAATCAAGTCCGTTCATCGTACAATAATATTTCATCATCCATTAGTGCAATTAAAGCTTATCAACAAGCCGTCGTTTCTGCGCAAAGTTCATTAAACGCCACCAATTCGGGTTATCAAGTTGGAACACGAACCATTGTTGATGTATTAAATGCTACTACACAACTATATAATTCTAAACGAAACTTATCTGATGCAAAATATAATTACTTAACTAGTCTACTACAACTTAAATATGCTGTTGGCACATTAACTGCAGACGATTTAGTCTATCTAAACAATATGTTAGGAAAAGAAGTTAGCACTTTAGTAACTATAAAATAATTATCGTATTAGTTATATAATAAAAAAGGCGAAATAATCGCCTTTTTTATTATATTTAAACGTAATTATCACTCAAGCCATCGCATTCAGCACAAATTCAATAAATGCTTTTAACTTTGGTAGTTGCTGACAATCAGCTGTGTAAAGCATATTAAGCTGCTTCGCGGGTGGTAAAAATGACTGTAATACAGGAAGTAATTTCTTTTGCGTGATCGGTTCTTGTAACATAGCTTCAGGTAACATTGTGATACCTAATCCTTCAATTGCCGCTATCGCTAAAGCCGACGTCTGATTGCTTTGAAATGATCCTGATATAGGAATATTAATTAATTCACCATTAATCATAAATGGCCAAATATAGTCTTTGCTATTTTGATTAGCATACTGATAAACCAAACACCGATGTTGTTTCAAATCATATGGTGTTAGTGGAATACCATATTCTGCCAAATAATTTGGTGAAGCAGCAAAAATAAGTTGATGAGGATTAAGTCTACGAGCAATGAGGCTAGAATCACTCAAATCACCAATACGAAACGCGATATCAAAACCATCCTTAACTAAATCAACATAATGATCACTCAACTGAATATCAACACTAATTTTTGGATAACAATTTAGAAACCGACTAATTAGTGACACTAAAGCAGAATTACCAAACGTAAATGGTGCACTAATTCTAAGCACTCCACTAGGTTCGTCTAAAAATTGTTGTGCAAGCATAGTGGTAGCTTTAACTTCACCCAAAATACTTAAGCAACGTTCATAATACTGCTTACCAAATTCAGTAAGATTTTGTGAGCGAGTTGTTCGATTAAGTAACTTTAGCCCTAATTGCGTTTCTAAAAAAAGAATATATTTCGCAACCATTTGAGGAGAGGTATTTAATGAAATAGAAGCTGATGCAAATGAACCTGTTTTTACAGTCAATACAAAAGCTTCCATACTCCTAAATAAATCCATATTACCAACCGATAGTTGTTAATAAAACAACTTTTAAGATATTTATTACTTTTTATTTTACAAATATCATAGCATAAATCAAGCGAATATCTAAAAGGAGTAAATATATGAAAAAAATCGGCATTATAGGTGCAGGATTTGTCAGTCAAGCTTGCGCAACACTATTTATGCAAGCAGGTTATCAAGTTATGCTAAGCAATTCTAGAGATAAAAGTACACTATTTAGTGTAGCTACACGCTTAAACTGTCAAATTGGAAGCCAAGAAGAAGCCATTAAATTTGCTGATATCATTCTCGTTGCTATTCCTTTTATCAATTATACACAGTTACCCACTGAATTACTCCGAGGCAAAATAGTACTTGATGCTACTAACTATTACCCTGAACGCGATGGGTATTTAGAACCATTAGATAAATATGAAATAACAACCAGTGAGTTAGTGGCCAAACATCTTAATAAGTCCAAAGTCGTTAAAGTCTTCAATGCAATTCTTGCTAAAGATGTTGTTAAAGATGCAAAACCTAATGATCAATCCGATAGAAGAGCAATTCCTATCGCTGGAAACGATTTAGCCGCCAAACAGACTGTTATCAATCTACTAGAAAATATCGGCTATGATTATATTGATGTAGGTACTTTATCAGACAGTTGGCGATTTGAACGAGCAAAACCAGCCTATTGCATACCACTAAATCGTCAGCAGTTAAGTGATGCTATAGCACAAACCACAAGAGAATTTGAAGTACCGCATAATTCATGGCAAACAAATAATCAACAAAGATAAAAAATCAAAATAAGCCCTTTCTTCTATCATAATGAAGACACATTTATCGCCTATTCAATAGGTTAAATAGTGTTACTTAAAAAGAAATTTGAAATATTAATTAAAGGAAATAAAAATGATCAATCCAAATAAAAGATATACTGTTATAACCGGCGCCAGTTCTGGCATAGGTTATGCAACCGCCCTTGCCTTTGCCAAACGAAATAAAAACCTTATTATTACAGCAAGAAGACAAGAAAATTTAGAACATTTACGACAAGAAATAGCAAAAATTAACCCAACATTAGAAGTAATTATAAAAGTTTGTGATTTATCACAGCCAACCAACGCTTATTCCCTTTTTAATGATTTAAGCAACTATTTTATTGAAACATGGATTAATAATGCTGGTTTTGGTCATTACGGCAGTGTTCGTGATCAAGATTTAGTAAAAATAGAATCAATGCTTCATTTAAATATTGAAACTCTAACGATTTTTTCAACACTATATGTACGTAAATATCAAAATGAACCCGGAACACAACTCATAAATATCTCCTCACGAGGCGGATATACTATCGTTCCCAATGCAGTAACCTATTGCGCAACAAAATTCTATGTCAACGCCTTTACCGAAGGGCTAGCACAGGAATTAAAGCAAGCTAATGCCCAATTAACCGCAAAGGTATTAGCTCCCGCTGCAACAAAAACAGAATTTGGTGAAAAAGCCAATAATGTCAGTGAATACAACTACGATACGAGTTTTACAAAGTACCATACAGCCAAGCAAATGGCCGAATTTTTACTGGCTTTATACGATAGTAACAACATTATTGGCGAGATTAATACTAAAGATTTCTCTTTTTCACTAAAAGACAGCATATTTCCTTATTCAGGAAATCCGTCAGAAAATCAAAATTAAAACAATAACGAATTTACATGCAATGTTAAATCAAACAGCAACATATGATTTTTAACAAAATTAAACTTTGGCAATCGTTATTTTGATTGCCCATTTTAAGTTAAAAATAAAAATATAACAGCCATTATAATTAAAGGCCATTTCTAAATAACAGCCTTCTAACTTTTCACCACAGCAAACACCATCAACGTCAACAAACGATTTACCTTGAGGTAATTATTTTAATGTGACATTAGATATCGGTTTTATCTGTTTATCCTAAAAAAGGCTTACTAAAATATTAATAAAAACCTATCAATAATAAACTTAATAAAGCCATCAATTGATAAGCAAAATAATAAAATACTCATATTGAAAATATGATTATAAAACCAATTAATGACTAGAACTTAAATTAATATTATTACAATATAAAAAAACAAATATACATACAATTACATTTGAATTAGATTCATTAATGATTCTATTTTTGCAATTCTATCTTCAACTTTTTTGGCAGCACCATCCAACGAATATCCATCTTCCATTAATTCTTGAATCAAAACAATTTTTTTTATATTCGCTAAATCAAATTGACGAGACTTAGATTGTGGATCAACTGTTTTAATGATGCCTTTTTCTTCCCAATATCGTAATTTTCTAACTGGAATTTTTGTCATTTCAGAAACCTCGCCAATACCAACAATCACGGTTGATAAAAAGTCATCATATGAATTCTTAACAGAAATATCTTCCATAGCAAAACCTTTTTCATCATTTATTTTTCTATATTTTATCGATTAAATTATATTGTTACAACAAATTATGTTGATTTAAAAACCGAAATGGATATATACTGCAATTATTGTAGTTTAAATACAACAATTAAACTTAAAGGACTTATCAATGAAATATAAGTTAATCGTAGGAACAACATTAATTCCTTTTATAGCGCTTGCTGTTGTCACCCTTCTCTACATTTTTTTACCCATTCCAGAAAATTTACTAATTTTTATCAAAGGTAGTACACCAAGTAATGTCAGCTTATTAACAAGTATATTTGGTATTTTTTACGCGATTGGACTAATTATTTGGGGAATTTTATCGGATAAAATAGGCAAAGATTTTACTTTAGCAATAGGCTTACTACTTTTAGCATTAATCACTTTTATTATTCCATTGATAAGTGGTTATTATTTATTGTTGTTAGCACGTTCCATCCAAGGCTTTTGTGCAGCCTCATTTCCACCTGTTGCATTAGCGTGGATTTCGGTTAACCTTGCTGATGCAACAAAATCTAAAGCAATCTCAATTATTAGTTGTACGTTTCTACTCGCAACAACCATTGGGCAATGGTTTGGTTCAATAATGATTGTTGATTCACTGCACAAATCTATGTGGTTTTTAGGTACTATTTACACATTAGGCGGTGTATGCTTTTATTTCAACAGTTCAAAAAGCAATAAGAAAAAACCAACACTACAAAAAACATCAATAACTTCAATTTTTAGTAAACTTCCCAACATTTTGTTTAATAAAAAATTATTTCCTATCTATTGTTGTTCGCTCTTTGTTCTACTTAGTTTTGTTAGTCTTTATTCAATATTACACCATAGTTTATTAATTATTTATGTACCAACACTACGTAATATAAGCATTATTGCTATATTATTTAGTCTAACAGCTGGTTATCTATTTAAGCTAATCAAACCATTATACGTATTATTCATTGCATTATGCCTAATGAGCACTTCGTTATTAATTCACTGTTTTTATATTAATGACCAATTAAATTTTGTTAGTCTTTTATTTATTATCCATTTTATATTTGTTTTTGGACTAGCCTATGCCATTCCATCAATGATTACATGTATTACAATCGAATCTGAAGCTGAAAGTCGTGGCATTGCCGTATCGCTATACACCTGTGTTTTATTTATTGGTGCGAGTATAGGCGCCTTTTTACCAACCATTTTTGAAATGAATAATTTAATTTTACTCATCACCCTTTTTCTATTTATTTGTGCATTGCAACTAATATTAAATAAAAGAAATTACCATTAAGGTTTTTTTATAATGAAAAAAATATTTATTAGCTTAATACTTATAACAAGTTTTTTAAATTCAAGTTGTTACGCCAAAGAAATGAGTACAATAAAGGAACAAACTATGAACTCAACACAAATACAACAAGCAAAAAACATACTTGTACCAAGCTTTCAAAAGTTATTACAAAATGCAGAACGTGATTTTAATTTAGTATTAACTAAACAGGGACTCCACAATAAACAGCCTGTCACTCTTTATCGTTTTGAACCCAATGAAAGCATACATCTTGAACAACAACATGTTTCATTATTAATAAATGATACCACTAAAAATTTACAAGGATTAGTAAGATTACTACCTAAATATCAGTCTTCTAGCCAACAAGTTTCCAAAGAAACCGCATTACAAATTACTCTAAATTTTCTTAAAGACTATGCACCAGATTTATTAGATAACTATAATAATAAGTGGATCAATACCCATAACGAAACTATTATTGTTGATGGCAAAAAAAACACACTAACTGGTATGAAAGTCAAATGTCGTGATTTAAATACTGGCCTCTATTTTTGGACTATCATAGGACCTGATCAAACAGTGATGGTTTTTGAAAGAGATATTGAATGGGATTTTATTCGAGCAGGAAGACAAACTCAAAAATGGTTACATGATAGTTGGTTAGCTAAACACCTATAATAGAAAAACAATACTAAAAAACAAATGCTACAATTATTTATCAAATTAACAAATTTCATACCGAAACGTATAGTTTCCTGAAACATCTTAACAAGCATATCAACTTGTTAAGATGCCGTTTATTTATAATAAAGATATCAGTTACGAAATTCGCATTCCCGGTTTAGCGCCACTATCTGGAGATAACAAGTACACACCGTCACCATCATCTTTACCACTTGCACAAAGCACCATACCTTCTGAAACACCAAAACGCATTTTACGAGGAGCTAAGTTAGCAATCATAATGGTTAAACGACCAATTAACACATCAGGATCAGGGTAAAACTGCTTAATACCTGAAAACACGTTACGGGTTTCATCGCCAATATCAAGTGTCAATTGAAGTAATTTATCAGATCCCTCAACAAAACAGGCATGTTTAATCAACGCTACACGCATATCGACTTTAGCAAAATCGTCAAAATTAATCGTCTCAGCGATAGGTTCAGCAACGAGTGGTTTTGTTGGTTGCGCTAGTGCAGCTTGTTGTTTTGTTTCGTCAATCATAGCGGTGATTTTATCCATATCAATACGGTTAAATAAGGCTTTGAACTGATTAATCTTATGATTTGTTAAAGCGTTATCAATAGAATTCCATGTTAATTGACTATTTAAAAATGCCTCACTGCGCTCAGCTAACGAAGGCACAATTGGTTTTAAATAGGTCATCAAAATGCGGAATAAGTGAATACCCATCGAGCAAATATCTTGCAATGCTTGATCTTGCCCTTCTTGTTTAGCAACCACCCAAGGGGCTTTTTCGTCAATATAGCGATTCGCTTCATCAGCGAGTGCCATAATTTCACGAATAGCCTTACCTGATTCGCGTTGTTCAAAATAGTCAGCAATTACTTTAGATTTTTCAACAAACAAGGCATACAATTCAGGCTCTGCCACTTTGGCTGATAATTTACCGTCGAAACGTTTATGAATAAAACCAGCCGAACGCGAAGCAATATTAACAACTTTATTGACTAAATCGCTATTTACACGTTGAACAAAGTCTTCTAAATTCAAATCAATATCATCAATATGTGACGACAATTTAGCTGCATAATAATAACGCAAACAATCAGGATCTAAGTGTTTTAAATAGGTACTTGCTTGAATAAAAGTACCACGCGATTTCGACATTTTTGCGCCGTCAACCGTCACATAACCATGTACAAAGATATTAGAAGGCTTACGATATTCACTGCCGTCTAACATTGCCGGCCAAAACAAACTATGGAAGTAGACAATATCCTTACCAATAAAATGATATAATTCAGTACTTGAATCTTTACGCCAAAACTCATCAAAAATCGGCTTATTTTGTTTATTGCAGTAATTTAAAAAAGACCCCATATAACCAATTGGCGCATCTAACCAAACGTAGAAATATTTGCCTGGCGCATCAGGGATTTCAAAACCAAAATAAGGGGCATCACGGCTGATATCCCAAGGTTGCAAACCAGATTCAAACCACTCTTGCATTTTATTCGCCACTTGGTCTTGAAGTGTTCCTGAGCGAATCCACTCTTGCAACATATTTGAAAAAGCAGGCAAATCAAAAAAGAAGTGTTCAGACTCTTTTAAAATCGGCGTGGCGCCCGAAACCACAGACTTAGGATCAATTAAATCAATAGGATTATAAGTAGCGCTACACACTTCACAGTTATCACCATATTGATCGGGCGCTTTACAACGTGGGCAAGTGCCTTTTACAAAGCGATCGGGCAAAAACATCTGTTTTTCGGGATCGAATAACTGCGAAATGACTTTGGTTTTAATATAGCCATTTGCTTTCAAACGTTTATAAATCTGTTCTGATATTTCGCGGTTTTCTGGGCTATGGGTTGAATGGTAATTATCATAACTGATATTAAACCCAGCAAAATCGCGCTGATGCTCGGTTTTAACTTCACTAATCATCTGTTCTGGCGTAATACCAAGTTGTTGTGCTTTGAGCATAATTGGCGTGCCATGGGCATCGTCAGCACAAATAAAATAGATCTCATTACCACGCATACGTTGATAGCGTACCCATACATCAGCTTGAATGTGTTCAAGCATATGACCTAAGTGAATTGCACCATTGGCATAAGGCAGTGCACAAGTCACCAATATTTTGCGTTGAGTTGTCATGTTGATTTATTACCCTTTTTTACATAATGGCAGAAATAGTACATCAAACGTGGGATTATCGCTAGATTTATGCCATAATTTAATAAAATTTCTATGCCCAATTAGCTTTGTTGGTAGTTAAATAATTTTGTTAAAAAATGCCAAATAACGCCTAACTATTTATCATGCGCTAAACCTTTAACGAATCAAACTAAAAAGCAAACAAGCATAAATATTGATACATAAAGAGATCACAATAATGAATATTGAAGTAAAAAAAATTCTTGAGAATTTTACTCATCCAACTTTGCAAAAAAATTTATTTGAACTTGGCGCAATACAAAAAATCGAAATATTAAACCACCGCTTATCTATTAACCTAACCATGCCTTTTGTTTGGCAAAGCGGTTTTGACGCCTTAAAAAAAACAACTACTCCTGAATTACTTAAACTTAACGGTATTAACGATATTGATTGGTGCCTTGAATATAAAATTGCCACCTTAAAACGTGCTAATAACCAACAGGCCATTAATAATATAAAAAATATTATCGCCATCAGTTCTGGTAAAGGAGGCGTGGGTAAATCATCAACAGCAATCAATTTAGCATTAGCTTTACAAAAGCAAGGCGCTAAAGTAGGTATTTTAGATGCCGATATTTATGGCCCCTCGATTCCAACCATGTTGGGTACAGAAAAAGAGCACCCATTAACACCAGACAATAAACACATGACCCCAATTATGGCATATGGATTAGCCAGTAACTCCATAGGTTATTTAGTTGACCCTGATGGTGCAATGGTATGGCGTGGACCAATGGCAAGCAAAGCATTACTACAAATATTACAAGATACGCTTTGGCCTGAACTTGATTATCTTGTTATTGATATGCCACCAGGTACTGGAGATATTCAATTAACGCTTGCTCAAAATATTCCAGTAACGGCGGCCATAATTGTTAGCACCCCACAAGACATTGCATTAATTGATGCCAAAAAAGGTATTACCATGTTTAATAAGGTCAACATTCCAACACTAGGAATTATTGAAAACATGAGTTACCACATTTGTGAAAATTGTGGTCACCACGAAACAATATTTGGTGAAGGAGGCGCACAACGTTTGGCCAATCAATATCAAACAAAATTGCTTGGACAAGTACCACTTCATAAAATCTTACGCCAAGATCTTGATACAGGAAAACCCACCGTCATTAGCCATCCTGATAGCGAATTTACTCAACTTTATGGCCAAATTGCCGAACATATTGCTAGCGAGTTATATTGGCAAGGCAAAACGATTTTGCCTGATATAGCGTTTAAAACATTGTAACTTAAAAACCAAACTATTGGCTGTAAAAACCACAGCCAAAATTAGATAAATTTTATAACAAACAATACTGACTAATTTCCTCGATGATTTATTAATGAAATTTGATTAATATAGAAATTCCTCAATGTGTTAACAGCAACGTTATCAACGATAACAGTAATCGGCTAATTCATTCGATAAAAACAGATAATGCTATTGCTGATCTGCTCATTTAGTTCTATATTCAACTAACGCTATCATGTGCAAAAGCTTCAATGCATTGGAAGTCGTTACACTATCCCCCCATAATTTGTCACAACACTAAGGAAACAATTATGCAAAAAAGAGCGAATGAAGTCACAATGCGTGGTAACCCAATTACTTTATTAGGTCCAAAAATCAATGTCGGTGATTTGGCACCTGATTTTACTGTGCAAGATCTAGAGATGAAACCGATAAAATTATCCGATTTTAGCGGCAAAGTAAGAATAATAAATTCAGTACCATCAATTGACACATCGGTCTGTAGTGCCCAGGTTCACCATTTCAATGTCGAAGCAGCAAAACTAAAAGATACCGTAATATTTTCAATTAGTGTTGATCTACCTTTTGCATTAAACCGTTATTGTGCAGCTGAGGGGATTGATGCCGTTAAAGTCACCTCAGATCATAAAGAACTCAACTTTGGTTTAAAATATGGCGTTGTTATTGAACAGCTACGGTTACTTACTCGAGCCGTATTTGTCATTGATAAAAATGACAAGATTGTTTACGTTGAATATGTAAAAGAGACCTCTTTAGAACCTGATTATGACAAAGCCCTAGCGGCAGCTAAAGTATTAGCATAAATCACGATATAATATATCGCTACCTAATAATATTGGTAGCGATATACTTTAAGATTAATTTATAGCAACTATTTAATAGACAAAAATATTCAGTTATAATCAAAAGTAATCTAATCTTCCCGCCACAATCTTAATCATGAATAATAACATTACCCGATCTCGTATTTGGTCATCTATTCTATGCCTTGCATTTGCTGCATTTATTTTTAACACAACAGAATTTATACCTGTTGGTCTACTGCCTGATATCGCAAAAAGTTTTTCGATGGATAATGCTCATGCCGGATTGTTACTAACAATTTATGCGTGGTCGGTTTCGCTACTATCGTTGCCACTAACGGTATTAACCTCCCAAATGGAACGAAAAAAGCTACTCATATTACTATTCTGCTTATTTATTGGTAGTCACCTATTAGCTGGGATAGCGTGGAATTTCTACAGCTTAGTGGCAGCCAGAATTGGCATCGCTTGTGCACATGCCGTCTTTTGGGCTATCACAACGCCACTCGCCGTTCAACTAGCACCCAATGGCAAAAAAGCCAAAGCCATGGGCTTTATTGTGATTGGTGTTTCAATGGCTACCATACTCGGCATTCCGATTGGAACAATAATCGGGCAATGGGTCGGCTGGCGCGTAACCTTTTTATGTATTGGCTTCTTCGCCTTTTGTGTCATGCTAATACTGATTAACTTATTACCTAAGTTACCAAGCACCAACATCATTTCGATGAAAAACATACCACAGGTACTAAAACGCCCAGTACTGCTTAACATCTACCTACTCACTGCGATCATTATTGCAGGACACTTTACGGCTTACACCTACATCACCCCATTTATGACAAATGTTGGTGGATTTGATCAACACGTCATTGTCGGTTTATTACTGGTTGTTGGATTTTCAGGCATGATTGGCAGTGTGATTTTTGCCAAATATGCCAACAAAAACCCAACGGCCATTTTGTTTATTCCCGTATTAACATTAGGCATTTGCTTATTATCGCTTGACGTTAGTTCGCTCAGCATCTACACCGCCATTATTCAGTGCTTGGTATGGGGGCTTTCAGTGACCATTATCGGCATGGTTATGCAAAGCAAAGTCATTGACGCTGCACCTGACGCAACCGACATTGCCACATCGGTTTATTCGGGCATCTACAACATCGGCATTGGAGGGGGCGCATTTATTGGCAGTAAGGTACTCATTTTCCTATCAACCAAAGACATCGGATTTGTAGGGGCAATTTTTGTCATCATTGCCCTACTATTGTTCGCCTTTCATTCTAGAAAGCTGTGGAACATCAAAACGGAAGAATCACAACAGAATTAATCCCCCACAAGCCAAACAGCATTATTTATTAACCACAATGATAAATAATGCTCAACATGGCTGATTGGCAAAGGGTTATGACTGACTTAACGACTCTAACTGCTCCCACCTTTCAAAGACAGCCTCTAGCTCGGCTTCTTTGTCGGCTAACTGCTGCAATATGGCGTTAGTCACCTCGTGAGGTTGATTAAAAAAGTCGTGATGACTCACTTGCTGTTGCAAATCGGCAATATCGCTTTCTAACTGCTCTAACCGACTTGGCAATTGTGCTAGCTCGCGTTGCTCGTTATAACTCAGCTTAACACGTTTTTTAGTGGCTTGTTCATGACGAGGCAAAGTTGCAACGTTGTTAGCTTCTTTTTTGGCTGACTCAGCATTCTGATTAACCGTCGCCACTTTAACTGGCTGAGCTTGCTGTTGTTGTTGAAGTGCATCGGCATAACCGCCAGCATAAACACCAATACGGCCTTGATCTTCAAAAAACCAACATTGAGTCACCACATTATCAACAAATTGCCGATCATGGCTAACTAACAAAACGGTTCCTTGATAATCGTTGACTAACTCCTCTAACAACTCGAGCGTTTCGATATCAAGATCATTGGTGGGTTCGTCAAGGACTAACAAATTACTGGGTTTTAAAAACAGCTTAGCTAGCAATAAACGATTACGCTCCCCACCAGATAGCGCTCGCACAGGTGTTCTTGCCCGTTTAGGTGGAAACAAAAAGTCTTGCAAATATCCCAATACATGACGTGATCGACCATTTACCATCACCTCTTGTTTACCTTCAGCCAAATTATCCATCACTGTTTTTTCGGGATCGAGCTCTAACCGATACTGGTCAAAATAAGCTACTTCAAGCTTTGTACCACAATGTACACTACCTGATGTCGGTTGCAAATTACCTAACATCAGCTTAAGCAACGTTGTTTTACCAATACCATTAGGCCCAATCAACGCTATCTTATCACCACGCAACACTTGCACACTAAAATCATTTACGAGCAACTTATCTTCAACTTGATAAGTTACATTATCAAGCTCAAAAACGATCTTCCCTGAACGTAACGCCTCTTCAATTTGCATCTTGGCATTACCCATAACTTGACGACGCTCATTATACTCTTGACGCATTGCCTTTAACGCACGTACTCGCCCTTCGTTACGTGTACGGCGAGCTTTAATACCTTGTCTAATCCAGACCTCTTCTTGAGCAAGTTTTTTATCGAATTCTGCATTTTGTAACGCTTCAACGCGTAGTGCTTCCTCTTTGCCCAACAGATAATTATCGTAATTACCACTCCAAGACGAAATATGCCCTCGATCTAAATCAATAATACGTGTTGCCATTTGACGAATAAACGAACGATCATGAGAGATAAACACAATACTGCCATTAAAGCTTTTTAAAAACTCTTCTAGCCATTTAATGGTCTCAATATCTAAATGGTTTGTTGGTTCATCAAGCAATAAGACTGTCGGTTGACAAACCAACGCCTTTGCTAAAGCCGCTTTACGCAACCACCCACCCGATAACGAAGACAACAACGCATCGCCATCTAACGACAATGACGAAATCACATTACGAATACGGCTATCTAATTGCCAACCATTTTGATGATCTAACTGTTCTTGCAATTTGGCTAATTTAGTTAAATTACTTTCACTAGGATCTTGCTCAATACGGTGGGATAAATCGTAATAATCTCTTAACAACTGCGCCTGTTCGTGCAAACCTTCAGCAACAAAATCAAATACATTACCTTGCACATCACGTGGAGGATCTTGCTGTAAGCGTGACACAATCACATTATTTTCATAAATAATTTGCCCTTCATCTAGTGGCACTTCTTTATTTAGTACTTTAAGTAACGTCGACTTGCCAGCACCATTACGGCCAACAAGACAAACACGCTCGCTTGGCTCAATAGACATATCGATATGATCAAGTAGCGGTGCATCGCTAAATGAAAGATAAGCATTGGTAAGATTAATTAATGACATATTATTGGTTTTTATTGGATATTAAGTAATAAGACGCTATTCTATCACAAAGTTGCCCAAGTCAACTAAATCAAATACCAAAGATACACTAATAGGTCTCACAAATATTAGAAATCACTATTCAGCTCTATCAAAAAAAACAATTACTGTTTATATTAACTAACAAAATATTATTTAGATTTTTATATGAGGATAATTATGAGTCACATGTGGACATTTCAGCGTGTCGGTGGGCTTGATCAAGTTGTATTTAAAAACGCCAATGACATTATCAATTTACCTAATTTAGATCCTAAATTATGGGTAGCACTAAGTTGCCCAACCACAGGTCTTGATTTTGACGAAAGAACCTTAGAACTACTTGATTCAGATAAAGACGGACGTATCCGTATTCCTGATATCCTTGATGCTATTAGTTGGACACAAGACAAAATCACCTCATTTGACAGTATTTTACAGTCCAGTGAAACACTGCCTTTATCCGAAATTAACACCTCGACCCCACAGGGGCAAAAGCTATCGATTACCGCACACAGCATCTTAGCTAGCTTAAATAAAAACGGCATAGATTATTTAACGCAAGATGATATACAGCAATCAATACAAAGCAATGCAAACAAACTTTATAATGGTGATTTAATCTTCCCTGCCTCAAGCGAATTATCGGCTGACATGCAAACCTTTATCCAAACCGCCATCGACACAACGGGTGCACAAAAAGATATGAGTGGACAAGATGGCATCGATCTAAATATTGCCACCACCTTCGTTGACAACCTAAAAACATGGTTACAATGGCAAACACAAATCAGCACCACACCAACTCCATTTAGGGAAAACAGCGCCGAAATTTGGAAGTTAATCGAACAACTCAAACCTAAAATTGATGATTATTTTTTACGGGTTGAACTTGCACAATATGCACCGCAAGCACAAACCTCGCTCAATGTCGATGAAAAATTCATTGTGCCTACACAAAATGGACTATTATCAGACAAAGACTTAACTGAACTACCCCTATCAAAAATCGACATCAACAACACACTTGATCTTGTCAATGGGCTTAACCCACTTTGGAAAGCAAAAATTAGCCGCTTCAAAACATTAGTAGAATCATCGCTATCCAATCCCGACCAACTCACCCAACAAGAGTGGCAAGATATTCAACAAAATTTAAAAACTTATGCCACACTAATCAGCGCAAAACCCGAAATAGCGCAATTAACTGTTGCAACAAAACCATCGGCTAGCATAGAAGACATCCCCAACAACACCATCGTTAACTTAGCCAACGGTGACTTACTTAACGAATTTAAACAAATGGTTGAACAAGACAATCAAACACCGATATCCGCATCAGACATAATCACATTAGAAAAGTTAGTTCTATTTCACAAACATCTTTACCGCTTACTGGTTAACTTTGTTTCTTTTGCGGACTTCTTTTCGCTAAAAACACGAGCTGCCTTTCAGCTAGGAAAGCTGTATATTGATGGACGTTGTGCTACTCTCTGTGTTGCTGTTGATAACATTGCCAAACACACAGTAATGGCAAACTATTCCGAGCTCTGCTTACTCTATTGTGAATGCACAAGAAATGGACAAAAAAAGACCATTGCTGCTGCAATAACCGCAGGACAAGGTGATTTATTGATTGAAGGACGTAATGGCGTATTTATTGACAACGACGGCAACGACTGGGATGCCAATGTGGTCAAAATCATCACTAAACCCATCAGCATACAACAAGCAATTTCGGCACCTTATCAACGAATGGGGCGCGTAATTACTGAACAAATAAATAAATGGGCAAGCAGTAAAGATGCCAACATTGAAAAATCAAGTGAACAGGCACTACAAAACCCAAACAACAAATTTGACATTGGCAAAAGTGTGGGAATTTTTGCCGCAATTGGGTTAGCAATTGGCGCAATCGGCACAGCATTAGCCACAATATTCCAAGCCATTTTTGCACTAGCTTGGTGGCAAGTACCTTTGGTTTTTATAGGATTATTCCTGATTATTTCTGGCCCTTCTGTTATTTTGGCATGGTTAAAATTACGTCGAAGAACACTTGGACCATTACTAGAAGCATCAGGTTGGGCAATTAATGGGCAAGTTAAAATTAACTTAATGTTAGGAAGCTTACTCACCAGTAAAGCCCAGCTCCCTGCCGATGCAAAACGCAATTTGCGTGATCCAATGAAACAACGTCACCACAAACTCGCTATTATTTTTTGGTTAGCAATTTTACTCGGTATTGGGGCTACAGGAGGTTGGTTATGGCATGAGGGTTACCTTGACCATTACATTAAGGAACACAAACAAGAACAGATACAAAATAAAACCGAGACAAACGCCAACATTGATAAATAAAATCAACTTAACAACACATTTCGCCGACAATTGTCGACTGTCGGCGAAATTAAACAACAATCAATGCTGGTAAACCGGCAAACATCGGCAAATAGCTAACACCTTTTCTTTCACGGCTTGAATCGTTTGCTCATCATCAATATTATCTAAAACATCACAAATCCAATTGGCTAAATCACGCGATTCGGCTTCCTTAAAACCACGACGAGTAATCGCCGGCGTACCAATACGCACACCAGATGTTACAAACGGACTTTGCGGATCTTTCGGCACACTATTTTTATTAACGGTAATATTCGCACTGCCTAACGCAGCATCGGCTTCTTTACCAGTAATATTTTTATCAACTAAATCAATTAAAAATAGGTGATTGTGTGTTTCACCAGAAACCACCTTATAACCACGTTTTAAAATCACCTCAACCATAGCTTTAGCGTTTTTCACTACTTGTTGTTGATAAGTTTTATACTCAGGCTCCATCGCCTCTTTTAACGCAACGGCTTTAGCCGCTATTACATGCATTAAAGGTCCACCTTGCGCACCAGGAAAGACAGCAGAATTTAACTTTTTATATAACTCTTCACTACCACCTTTAGCCAAAATCAAACCACCACGAGGACCCCCAAGCGTTTTATGCGTTGTTGTCGTCACCACATGCGCATAAGGGACAGGATTAGGATAAACTCCTGCCGCAACTAACCCAGCGACATGCGCCATATCCACAAATAAATAAGCCCCCACACTATCGGCGATTTCACGCATACGTTGCCAATCCACTACCCCAGAATAAGCCGAAAACCCACCAATAATCATTTTTGGTCTAGATTCTTGGGCTGTTTTAGCCAACTTGTCATAATCAATACGCCCTGAATCATCAACTCCATAATCCACAATATGATAAAGCTTACCTGAAAAGCTAACGGGTGAACCGTGCGTCAAATGTCCACCTTCAGACAAATTCATACCTAAAACAGTATCACCGGTATTTAAAAGCGCCATATAAACAGCAAAATTCGCTTGAGAACCAGAATGTGGTTGCACATTGGCATAGTCTGCACCAAATAGAGCCTTAGCCCGTTCAATTGCTAATTTTTCAACAATATCAACATATTCACAACCACCATAATAACGTTTACCAGGATAACCTTCGGCATATTTATTGGTTAATTGCGAACCTTGTGCTTGCATTACGCGTGGACTGGTGTAGTTTTCAGATGCGATCAATTCAAGGTGATCTTCTTGACGCTGCTCCTCACCTTTTATCGCATCCCAAAGTTCCTTATCGTACTCGGCAATAGCCATCTTGTTGCTAAACATATTGGCTCCTTATCATCTAATTATACAGTTTGTCGGATTTTGCTTTATTGGCAGCAAAAATGGATGTTACACTCACATGGTTACTTAACAACCAAATCATTTCAATCTTTTTTTATTAGTTATAAGTAATATTAATAAACAGCAATAAAAATAGTAGCGTAACTTTTAAAAAGAATAACTGACATAAATAGTACTGCTTAACAGTATCATTTAAACAACTCAAAGCCACTCATAAGAATATTGATTTTATTTAAGTTATTAAAATCACAACAAAACAAAAACATCAATAAAATCAATATCTTTTCTGACAATTTTGTGTGGGATATAATGTTTTTTTGTTGGTTGATAGAGTGGATTGGTATAGTAGTTTCGAACGTTTGGGATTTTGGTGATCAAAATAGCTGTTGTGGTCACGTCCAATTTTGGGGGGCAGTTCAAAATCCCCTAAAAACCCCACGCATTGTCTGCATAATGTGGTCTACGGCTACCCTCCGCCGTCGCTCGCTCTTAACGCACCCGTTTGTGGGATTACTCATATCATCCTGATACTCGCCTCTACGAGGCCATCTTCGCTATGCTCAGATGTTCAAATTTGTTCCAGACAAATTTGTCGCTCCAGACAGAGAATAGCCTCGCCAAACATCCTGTTTAGCGTGCTAACCTCGCTCTGTTGTCGGCACATTCTGACGCCGAAATACGACAGACAATATAGCCGATTATTATTTATAATTATCTGATTAATTTTATTTTTTAATTACCACCTACACGGCGTTAAAGTGAATAAAACGGCATCGCTTGTTGTCACATCATTTCTAAACCACCTACACGGCGTTAAAGAACAGTTTTGGCTTGATTCGTATTGCTTTGATTTTCTAAACCACCTACACGGCGTTAAAGTTTGCAAATCAGCAATCATTCTTTGGAGTTCATTTCTAAACCACCTACACGGCGTTAAAGCTGCTACTTGACCAAAATAAGTAGAGGTGCGATTTCTAAACCACCTACACGGCGTTAAAGGCGTTGCGTTAACTGTTCATTACGGAATCATATTTCTAAACCACCTACACGGCGTTAAAGACCCTCAAGGCTCTTAATTGAGCTTTTTTCTTTTTTCTAAACCACCTACACGGCGTTAAAGCTTAATGTAGCTTTGCTTTCAACGTTGGCAACTTTCTAAACCACCTACACGGCGTTAAAGCTTGAAGCATTGCGAGACGTAAGTCATCAATTTTTCTAAACCACCTACACGGCGTTAAAGTAGAGCTCAAGATTTGATAAATCTTGCTATATAAAGATAAACAACAATTTTGGCTTTGAAAACCCTTTTTTTAAGCTATTTTTTAATATTTTGATTTTATTGAATTTTAAATTATCGTAAAAAAAAGGGTTCGTCGAGTTTTGCATTTAAAAAAAATAGACAGAAAATAAATTTAATCAAATTAACACTTTTTCTAAATAATTTTTAGGCAGTAATCGCATGCTTTTTTATAAAAAAGAAGTTAGAAATGCAATTGATTTTATTAAAATTTTTATTTTATCATGTTTTAAAAAATCACTTCCCTATCCCTTAAAACAATACTCATCCCCAATGGCGCTGCCTTGAACACCATATTGACGCAAATTATGATCAACGGCATTCATTGATTGCCAGTGGTTTTCACACCATTCTGGCGCAAGTAAGGTTGGCTTTCTGGCGTTAGCAGATATACGGTGATAAACAATATCTGCTGGGGTTTGTCTGATGATGTCGCCAGCAATATCAACATATTGCGCTAACGACAAAACTTCAAGCCGTCCTGCTCGCCATGCCTTTGCCATAATACTGCCATCAACAATATGTAATGGATGCAGCTTTAAGCCATCGACTCCGCTATTTAATACGCGCTCAAGGGTGATGATATTGTCCTGCTTGGTTTCTTTAGGCAAACCAATAATTAAGTGTGTGCATACTTTTATGCCCAGTTTGCGGGCTTTTTGAACCGTTTGGTGATAATCATTAAAGGTGTGTCCACGATTGATATCGTGTAACGTTTTGTCATGTGCAGTTTGCAAACCAAGCTCTAACCATACTTCAAAACCTTGCGATTGGTAACTTGCCAGTAATTCAAGTGCTTCACTAGGAACGCAGTCAGGGCGTGTACCCACGCAAAGCCCGACAATATCAGCACTATTTAGCGCCTGTTGGTACATGTCTTTGAGTATGGCAACTTCGGCATAGGTGCTAGTATAGGCTTGAAAGTAAGCTAGGTAGCGTTTGGACTTTTTCATTTGATGAGCTTGCGATACAAGTTGATCGGCAATCGATTTAACTTGTATTGATTCATCAATGATCGATGCTACATTACAAAAAGTACACCCACCAACGCCAATCGTGCCATCTCGGTTAGGGCAGCTAAAACCGCCGTGTAGAGTAAGTTTGTAGATCTTTTCACCGTATCGACGTTGGAGATCAGAACCAAAAGTGTTAACCACAAGATGAAGTTGCATAATAGACCAGAATAAGCGTTTTGGGTATTTTACGGAGTTAGTGAGTTGACTTCAAGTTGGGTGTGTTGAATTACGTTTTTCGCCTCAAAAAAACTTCAATAAAATCAATACCTTTCCTGACTGTTTTTTGTGCGTTTTGTGGCGTCTTTCGCTATTTTTGCACGTTGCTTATTAACAAGTATATAATACCCCTTTAAAACTTGAGGCAATCTGCATGCAACTGGCGTTTTGTATTTATAAATATTTTCCTTTTGGTGGTTTGCAACGTGATTTTTTGCAAATTGCTAAAGCTTGCCAAGCTCAAGGTCACCATGTACGAGTTTATGTGATGTCATGGCAAGGCGATAAACCAACAGACTTTGATGTAGTTTTGGTGCCTAAAAAAGGCTGGTCTAACCATAGCCGTAACCAATCTTATTACCGTTGGGTGAAGGCTCATTTACAAGCAAATCCTGTTGATTGTGTGGTTGGCTTTAATAAAATGCCTGATTTGGATGTTTATTTTGCGGGTGATACTTGTTATGCCGAAAAGGTGTCACACAAGGGCTTTTTGTATAAATGGTCAAAACGCTGTAAACACTATTTAGCTTTTGAAGATGCCGTATTTAATCAACAAAGCCAGACCAAAGTTATGGTACTAACAAAACAGCAGATCAGTGACTTTGAACGTTATTACCATACTGATCCATCACGCTTTTACCTATTGCCACCAGGCATTGCGCAAGATCGCCAATATCATTCTCAATCAAGTGCTAAAGGTAAGCAATTTAGGCAAGCCAATCAAATTGATGAGCACAATTTTGTTATTGTGCAAATTGGATCGGATTTTAAACGTAAGGGTGTGGATCGTTCTTTAACCGCCATTGCTGCACTACCTTGCAATTTAAAACAAAAAGTGACTTTTTTAGTGGTGGGACAAGATAATCCCGATGCTTATCAAAAACAGGCTAAGCAACTCGGCATTGAGCATCAAGTACGTTTTTTTGCAGGGCGGAATGATATCCCTGATTTTTTGTTTGCGGCTGATTTGCTATTGCACCCTGCAAGGCAAGAAGCGGCAGGTATGGTGCTTATTGAGGGATTAGCCGCTGGGGTGCCAATGATTGTGTCAAGCATTTGTGGCTATGCTTATCATATTAATGATGCCAATGCTGGTGTTGTGCTTGATGAACCTTTTGTACAATCGGCGCTAAACAATGCTTTGCAAAATGCCATAACAAATCACGATCAGTTATTAACATGGCATCAAAATGCAATATATTATGGTAAAACCGCTGATTTATACCATTTAGCACAGCGTGCCACAGAGATTATTTTAGGTTGTGATAATCATGAATGAAATTAAGTTAAAAGCGCCTTTTGAGCAGTTATGGGCTGATAAAGATCCCTTTGCAGAAGTTGAGTTAATATCGGGCAAAGTCTATCGCGCAGTAAAGCAACGTAAGACGTTGAATTTTGAGCTTGGTGGCGAATCGTATTTTATTAAAATTCATCGCGGTACCACCGTGAAAGAGATTGTTAAAAATCTTATTTCGTTACGTTTGCCTGTTTTAGATGCCAAGCAAGAGTGGAATGCGATTGAGCGTTTAGCACAAGTGGGCGTTAATACGATGGATGGGCGGGCATTTGGTCGTAAGGGGCTAAATCCGCTGACTCGTCATTCATTTATTGTGACAAAAGATCTTAACCCTACCATCAGTTTAGAAGACTTTACTAAACCGTGGTTAACTAATCCACCTAGCTATCATATAAAACGTTCTTTAGTGATTTATTTGGCAAAAATGGTGGCTCAAATGCACGCTGCTGGGGTGAATCATCGTGATTGTTATTTGTGTCACTTTTTGCTTGATATTCCGCTGTTTGAAGATCATCAGCAAATAAAACTGTCGGTAATTGATTTACACCGTGCTCAGATCCGTAAAACGGTTCCTGTTCGCTGGCGTGATAAAGATTTAATTGGACTTTATTTTTCAGCCATGAATATTGGACTAATCGATCGTGATATTTGGCGTTTTTTGAAAGTGTATTTTAATCAACCTTTAAAAACAATTTTGCGCAATGAGTCTAAGCTAATGGCAAGCATACATCGAAAAGTTGAACGAATTCGTAAAAGGACAGAAAAGTATCATCTTTAAAAATAAGGAGGTACCATGTTTATTGAGCAAATGGATATTTCAGGATTTAAAGGTATCAAAGCACTATCTTTAACCTTGAATCCAAGCGCTAGCGTGCTAATGGGTGAAAACCGTTGGGGGCGTTCAAGTTTAATTAGTGCGTTGCAATTGTTGTCGCTTGATAATCAGTTTTATCAATTTGTGGATTCTGATTTTTATCACGATCAATACGATGTCTATGGCAATAAGATTGTGATTAAAATTACCTATTGTGAATCCTATTTTAATGAGCTTAACAATCCCATTTATCAACCATTATTACCCGCGGCTTTCCCTGTTGATCAAGATAAACTGCGCCGAATTACTTATCTTATTACCGCAAATAAACAAACCAATAAGATTATAACTCAACATGCGTTGGTGGACTTACAACAAAGGGCATTAGCGTTTGCTGATCATAAATCATTAATTGCCCATTTAATAGGTCTTAATCCTGTTATGGCGTTGAAAAGTTCGATTAGTCCACAAAACTTACCCATAACCAATCAACCTTTATCGGAATACTATACTTCGCAACTCTGTGAGCAATTAAAAGCCTATTCGACCCAAATAACACCTGATGAGTTGCACCGCGGTTTGCAAGCTGCAAGAGCACTTTTGGAGTATTATTTTGCCGATCAGGAGCACCGTTACCATTATAAGCATGTAGCCCAAAACAGCTCACCACGTAGCGAAGATTGGGATTCGCTGGAGCGTATTAATAATGTATTAGATGATCTTGATAACGATTATTTGCGTACCGCATTACTGGGCATTTTAGGGGCGATTGTTAATGCCAAAGGGCATAATACGCTTTCACAACACGCTGTGCCTATTTTAATTTTAGAAGAGCCTGAAAGCCAGTTGCATCCGATTATTTTGTCGGTTGGCTTTCGGTTGTTGAAACATCTACCAACGCAAAAAATCATTACGTCTAATTCGAGTGATTTGGTTTCGTTATTTCCTTTAGAGTGTCTGTATCGATTAATTCGCCTACCCGATAAAATTGTGCCCAAATATATTACTCCCCAATCTTTTGGCGTTGATGATAGTCGGCGAATTTTATTCCATATTTTTTACCGTCGTGCCAGTGCTTTATTTGCCCGTTGTTGGCTGTTAGTTGAGGGGGAAACCGAAGTTTGGCTATTGCGTGAATTGGCGGAACAGAGTGGTTATCATTTGAGTTCAGAGGGTGTTCAACTTATTGAGTTTGCTCAGTGTGGTTTAAAACCGCTTATAAAATATGCCAATAAAATGGGTATTCATTGGTATGTTATTACCGATGGAGATATGGCAGGTAAAAAATATGCCGATACCGTAAAATCGTTATGTGGCGAAGATAAAAATCCTAATGATCACTTAACCGTTTTACCTGCAAGAGATATTGAAAATTTTTTATTTAAGCATGGATTTAGTCATGTCTATAAACTTGCTGCTTATAATACCACACAGCATATTGATCTGCCGGTACACCAAATTATACAAAAAGCGATCCATAAAAGCTCAAAACCTGATTTAGCTATTGCGGTTTGTGACGATGCCAAATTACGAGGTATAGATGCTATACCTCGTTTGCTAATGGATACTTTTGCCAAAATTATTAAAACGTCTAAAGCGTTTGTTTAGCTATTTTTTGAGATCAATATCAGGAAGATCAAACCATTCCGTCAAGATTAATTGACGAAATGGTATAAAAGTGAACTATTTAGCAATTCGCTTATATTTAGCTCGTTTTGGTTCAAGCGCTTCAGCACCAAGCGTGCGTTTTTTCCATTCTTCATATTCGGTAAAGTTACCTTCAAAGAATTCTACATGCCCTTCGTCTTGGTAATCTAAAATATGTGTGGCAATGCGATCTAAGAACCAACGGTCATGTGATATCACTAAAGCGCAACCCGGGAATTCAAGGAGTGCGTTTTCAAGTGCTCGTAAGGTTTCGACATCTAAATCATTCGTCGGTTCGTCAAGTAATAATACATTACCGCCCACTTGTAATAATTTAGCTAAATGCACTCGCCCACGTTCACCACCCGATAGCTCACCCACTCGTTTTTGCTGATCAACACCTTTAAAATTAAAACGCCCTACATAAGCACGGCTTGGTATTTCAAAATTACCAATGCGCATAATGTCTTGACCATTTGAAATTTCGTCCCAAACGGTTTTTTTGTCGTCCATACTGTCACGGAACTGGTCAACCGAAGCAAGCTGCACTGTGTCACCTAAGCTAATAGTACCTGAATCGGGTTGTTCTTTGCCTGATAGCATTCTAAATAGCGTTGACTTTCCTGCACCATTTGGACCAATAATACCGACAATCGCTCCTTTAGGAATACTAAAAGATAAGTTATCAATCAGTACACGGTCGCCATACGATTTAGTCAGGTTGTTTACCTCAATCACTTTATCGCCTAAACGTTGCCCAAGTGGAATAAAGAGCTCGTTAGTTTCGTTACGTTTTTGGTAATCGTTGCTGTTTAATTCTTCAAAGCGCGCTAAACGGGCTTTACTTTTAGCTTGACGACCTTTTGGATTTTGACGCACCCATTCAAGTTCTTTTTCGATTGATTTACGACGAGCTGATTCCGTTGCCGCTTCTTGCGCTAGACGCTGATCTTTTTGTTCTAACCAAGACGAGTAGTTACCTTCCCATGGAATACCTTCGCCACGGTCTAGCTCTAAAATCCAACCTGCAACGTTATCTAAAAAGTAACGGTCATGGGTAACGGCAACTACCGTACCTTCATAATCATGTAAGAATCGTTCGAGCCAAGCCACCGATTCGGCATCCAAATGGTTAGTTGGTTCGTCAATAAGTAACATATCTGGCTTTTCAAGTAATAATTGACAAATTGCCACTCGACGACGCTCACCGCCCGATAAGTTTTCGATTTTAGCATCCCAATCAGGTAAACGTAGTGCGTCGGCAGCTCGCTCTAATTGGTTATCAAGGTTATGAGCATCTTGCGTTTGAATAATGGCTTCAAGCTCAGCCTGTTCCTTGGCTAATTTGTCAAAATCAGCATCAGGATCAGCATAAGCAGCATAGACTTCGTCTAATCGAGCTAGCGCTCTTTTAGCATCACCAACCGCTTGCTCTACAGCTTCGCGCACGGTTTGTTTAGGATCTAATTTCGGTTCTTGGGGTAAATAACCAATTTTAATTCCCGGCTGTGGGCGTGCTTCGCCTTCGATTTCGGTATCAACCCCTGCCATAATTCGCAGTAAAGTGGATTTACCCGCACCATTTAAACCCAGCACACCAATTTTAGCCCCCGGGAAAAAGCTTAAAGAAATATCTTTTAAAATATAGCGTTTAGGAGGAACAATCTTCCCCACTCGATTCATAGTATAAACATATTGCGCCATGTCATTTTCCGTAATTTAAAAACAATAAGAATGATATTGTAACGATTCTTTTATTCGAATCTAGTGATAATTTATTATCGTTTGATTTAATGGAATATTATGTATATCTATTTACTCTTTTACTCTATTTTTGATTAAATAGAATATCCAAATGAAAATTGCCATAAGAGAAAGTAAAGCACCAGCAATAGCCACAGCGAGCCATCCATAATGGTTAAATAAATAAGTGGAACATAATGACCCTACTGTTCCACCAATAAAATAACATAACATATAACCTACGTTCATTCTGGTCGCCATATGTGGATCGTTTTGATAAATTGCATTTAAGCAAGATACATGTGTTATCTGTGCGGCTAAATTGATTAGCATAATACCAATAATTAAGACAATGATTGATGACGGGGCGAAGGATATTGGTAGCCATGAAAATAACAGTACTCCTAATCCAGAAAGAATTAACCAACTACCTTTTCCTTTATCTGATAATTTACCGACGATGGGTGATCCTAATGCACTTACACTACCTGCTAGTCCAAATAGACCAATAATAAAATCGGAATACTTATAAGGAGGATGACTCAATAAAAATGTTAATGGCGTCCAAAATAAACAAAATAAAGCAAAAGATAAACTACCAATTATGGCGAAAACTCGCAAAGAACTATTGCGTAATAGAAGCATAAAAATAGAGCCAATAAGCGGCCAATATTCAATAGTGTTGTTACTTTTATAACGTGGCAGTAAATATATAAATAACAATGTAATTACCACCATGCAACTGGCAGCAATTAAATAGACCATTCGCCAATCCATTAATGTAGAAATTGCACCAGCAAAAGTACGTCCAAGTAAAATGCCTAATAACATTCCACTCATTATCACACCTACAACTTTACCTTTATGACTAGGCTTAGCCAAAGTTGCAGCAAATGGCAATAATACTTGTGCTACTGCCGAAAATAGCCCTGTGATTGCCGTGCCAACAATTAATAATGTCAATGAATGAGAAAGCCCACTAATTAACAAACCTACTATTGTTAATAACATTAAAGCAATAATTAAAGTTTTACGCTCAATTTTATCGCCTAAAGGTGCAATAAATAATAGACCTAAAGCATAACTAAACTGAGCCGTTGTCATAATAGAACCAGCACGATCAACAGAAATATTTAAATCTTCGGTTATTGAATGTAATAATGGTAAAGCATAATAATTACTGGCAACGGTGATACCAACAGCAATAGCCATTAAAAGTATCATTCCAAATGAAAGTATAGGTTTATGCGGTTGGGATAAATTCATAACAAAATTCCTAAAATGATTAGGTAAAATATTATTAATAAATTATATTCATAAAAACAATTAGTTAGTTTTAACTAAATACTATTATATAACCCCAAAATTATTGCAAATATTTATAAAAATTTAAATATTATGTTGTTATTTTAATAACAGCGAGTATATTTAGTTAGAATAGTAAACAAAAATATCCACCATATCTTAGTACAATTAATACGGAGGATATTTCAATTTATTTTATAAAAACGTGATAATTTGTTCTTTAGGTAGGCGTGATTTTGGACGATGTGCATTGCCGTCATTTTCAGCGCGATAGCCTAATGTTACAACAACTACACTTTTCAATCCTTTGCTTTTAAGATCTAATATTTCATCCATTTTTTCGGCGTCATATCCTTCAATAGCTGTTGAGTCAATACCAATTGCCGCTGCAGCAAAAAGCAGTTGCCCCAATGCAATATAAGCTTGTTTACTTTCCCAACATTGTTGTGATTCACTGGTTGTACTATTGAGCTTTACAAAGTGCCTACGACCTTGATCTTGAGCTTGTTTAAGATCGGCTGACGGGTATCTACCGTCTTTATCTTCTTGATTGAGTAGATTAACTAAATGGGCGTCGTCTAATGGTGTTTTAATGCAAAAAACAATAGTATGTGAAGCACCCGTCACTCTTGGTTGATTAAATTCAAGTATAGCCGGTAAAATTTTATTTTTTGCCACATCATTATCAATAACATAAAAATGCCACGGCTGAGAATTTACAGACGATGGACTGTTTCTTAAAACTGTTAACAATTGTTCCAACTGATTGGCAGGAATTTTTTTTGTTTCGTCGTAATGTTTGGTGGTATAGCGGTTTTGTGAAATATCAACGATATTCATGGTTATCCCCTCATGATGTTGTGCTTTTAATTATTATAATTAGGTTAAATTACATCTCAACTTATCATTTTAATAGATTTGTTAAATAATCTATCTACGCTTGTTACTTAATTTTTATGATTTAAAAATTTTTATGACTTAAAAAATTAGGCTGTATTAAGATTGAAGGAAATAATCATTGACATAAATAATATCATTTGGTAAAAGTATTACTAGTTTAGTCTATTTTAATAAAAACGAAATCAGAGATTATTATGTTTATTAGCTTTTTATCACTTAACCTCAGCCTCCTCCTCGCATCAACTTGCGCGGATAGCTTGTGTGTGGAGTAAAGAAGTTATTTAATAAATATCTCAACAAATCAAGAACCCGCGCTAAAGTGCGGGTTTTTTTGTTTTCATAACTTGAAATACCGAGCTAGCGCTAAAATATATAAAAGGAAAAACAATGAGCGATCAAGTCATTATTTTTGATACAACATTACGTGATGGCGAACAGGCATTGCAAGCAAGTTTAAGTGTTAAAGAAAAGTTACAAATCGCACTTGCGTTAGAAAGAATGCGAGTCGATGTGATGGAAGTTGGCTTTCCTGTTTCATCGCCTGGTGACTTTGAGTCGGTTCAAACCATTGCAAAAACTATTAAAGATAGTCGTGTTTGTGCTTTGTCTCGTTGTGTTGATAAAGATATTGATGTTGCAGCAGAAGCCTTAAGAGTGGCCGATCAGTTTCGTATTCATACTTTTATGGCGACCTCAACATTACATGTTAAAGATAAATTAAAAATGACATTTGAGGATGTCATTGAACGGGCTGTGCACTGTATTAAGCGTGCACGTAATTATACTAATGATGTGGAGTTTTCTTGTGAAGATGCAGGCCGTACCCCAATTGATAACTTATGTCGGATCGTTGAAGCAGCAATTAAAGCAGGGGCAACAACGATCAATATTCCAGATACTGTCGGTTATACTGTCCCTTATCAATTTGGTGGCATTATTCATACCCTATTTGAACGTGTCCCGAACATTGATAAGGCGATTATCTCTGTTCATTGCCATGATGACTTGGGCATGTCGGTGGCTAACTCGATTAGCGCGGTTCAAGAAGGTGCTCGGCAAATTGAAGGTGCGATGAATGGTTTAGGTGAACGTGCGGGTAATACCGCACTTGAAGAAGTCATTATGGCAATAAAAGTTCGCCAAAATATCTTAAATGTTCACACCAATATTAATCATCAAGAAATTTATCGTACTAGCCAAATTGTTAGCCAAATCACGAATACTCCAATCCCTGCAAATAAAGCCGTTATAGGTAGCAATGCTTTTGCTCATTCTTCTGGCATCCATCAAGATGGTGTGCTTAAAAATCGTGAAACCTATGAAATTATGACACCTGAATCAATTGGCTTAAATCAAATCCAATTGAACCTAACTTCACGCTCTGGGCGTGCTGCTGTTAAACATCGTTTAGAAGAACTTGGTTATCACGATAAAGACTATAACTTGGATCAAGTCTATGCATCATTTTTAGAGCTTGCAGATAAAAAAGGTCAAGTGTTTGATTATGATCTAGAAGCGTTAATCTTTATCAATCAATTAAAAGATGAAAAAGAGCATTATGTTTTAGATTACTTTAATGTGCAATCAGGCTCTACTGTTGTGTCTACCGCATCAGTCAGCCTTATCATTGGAGATGAAAAATTTTCTGATGCCGCAACCGGTAATGGCCCTGTTGATGCGGTTTATCAAGCAATCAACCGAATTACTGGCGAGCCGATTTCGATCGTTAAATATCAATTAGCCTCTAAAGGACAAGGTGAAAACGCTTTAGGGCAAGTGGATATTGTTGCTGATTATAAAGGCCGTAAATTCCATGGCGTTGGACTAGCAACCGATATTGTTCACTCATCCGCTTTGGCCTTAATTAATGTGTTAAATAATGTCTATCGAGCAAACCAAGTTGCACAAGAAAAACAAAAATTACACCAAGATTAAAAATAATTTGTTTTGCTCGCTTAATAGCAAAACAAGCAAATTAAATGAGATTGTAAAGGAATAAAAAATGTCACAAAACTACCATATAGCAGTATTACCCGGCGATGGCATTGGCCCAGAAGTAATGAAACAAGCCTATAAAGTATTAGATGTTATCCGCCAAAAATATCAACTTTCAATCACCACTAGTGAATATGATGTTGGTGGTGCCGCGATTGATATTCACGGCTGTCCACTACCGAAAGAAACACTAGAAGGATGCGAAAAAGCCGATGCTATTTTATTTGGTTCGGTTGGTGGCCCAAAATGGACAAATCTACCACCTGAAAAGCAACCCGAACGTGGCGCGTTATTACCATTACGTAAACACTTCAAATTATTTGCAAATATGCGCCCTGCTCGTTTATATCAAGGTTTAGAAGATCTTTGTCCATTACGTGCCGATATTGCAGGACGTGGTTTTGATATTTTATGTATGCGCGAGTTAACGGGTGGTATCTATTTTGGTTTGCCAAAAGGACGTGAAGGAAGTGGTGCTCAAGAAAAGGCTTTTGATACTGAAGTGTATCACCGTTTTGAAATTGAACGTATCGCCAAAATGGGCTTTGAAGCCGCACGTTTACGTCGTAAAAAAGTCACATCAATTGATAAAGCGAATGTATTACAAACCTCGATTTTATGGCGAGAAGTCGTGACAGAAGTTGCGAAAAACTATCCTGATGTAGCGCTTGAGCATATGTATATTGATAATGCAACAATGCAACTTGTTAAAGATCCTTCACAATTTGATGTGATCTTATGCTCAAATTTATTTGGTGATATTTTGTCTGATGAATGTGCCATGATAACTGGCTCTATGGGGATGTTACCTTCTGCTAGCCTTAATGAGCAAGGTTTCGGTTTATATGAACCAGCTGGCGGTAGTGCACCTGACATTGCTGGTAAAAATATTGCTAATCCTGCTGCGCAAATTTTGTCATTGGCATTGTTAGTCCGTTACAGTTTAAAACGTGACGATATTGCATCCGCCATTGAAACTGCAGTAAATAAAGCATTAGAACAAGGTTATCGCACTGTCGATCTTGCGCAAAAAGAACAATCCGTATCGACTGATGAAATGGGTGATATTATTTGTAAACTGATTTAAGCGCATTGTTTAATGATAACTGAAAATAAAATAATGTGATAAAACTGAGTCTTTAGTACTTGTTGTAAAAATAATAAGGAATATGCAATGTCAAAAACACTGTATCAAAAATTATATGATGCACACGTCGTTTATGAAGCGCCAAACGAGACGCCTATTTTATATATCGATCGCCATTTAGTGCATGAAGTAACTTCACCTCAAGCGTTTGATGGTTTACGTGCTATGAACCGTAAAGTGCGTCAACCACAAAAAACATTTGCAACCATGGATCATAACACTTCAACAAAAAGTAATGATCTTAGCGCATGTAGCGAAATGGCACGAATTCAGTTAACTGAACTGGCAAAAAATGCCAAAGAGTTTGGTGTTTCGTTATATGATTTGCAAAGCCCATTACGAGGAATTGTGCATGTTGTAGGACCAGAACAAGGTATGACTTTACCGGGCATGACGATTGTATGTGGTGATTCTCATACTGCCACTCATGGTGCATTTGGAGCCTTAGCTTTTGGTATTGGAACTTCCGAAGTGGAACATGTGTTAGCTACTCAGACTTTAAAACAAGGTCGTGCTAAAACCATGAAAATTGAAGTTAAAGGGCAAGTCGCTGACGGTATTACGGCCAAAGACATTATATTAGCCATTATTGGTAAAACCACTAGTGCTGGTGGTACAGGTCATGTGGTTGAGTTTTGTGGTGATGCTATTACATCATTATCCATGGAAGGACGCATGACATTATGTAATATGGCAATTGAAATGGGGGCGAAAGCCGGTATTATTGCACCAGATGAGGTTACGTTTGAATACCTAAAAGGTCGTCAATTTTCACCTAAAGGTGAAGATTTTGATAAAGCTGTTGCCTATTGGAAGACGCTAAAAACTGATGAAGGTGCCCAGTTTGATTCTGTTATTACACTAGAAGGAAAAGATATCGCCCCACAAGTCACTTGGGGAACTAATCCTGGACAAGTTACATCAATTGATGCAAAAGTACCAAACCCAAATGAATTTGCTGATCCTATTGAAAAAAACTCAGCAGAGCGAGCACTTGCTTATATGGGATTAACAGCAGGAACAAACATGTCTGATATTAAAATTAATAAAGTATTTATCGGTTCATGTACAAATTCACGTATTGAGGATTTACGAGCTGCAGCACAAATTGCTAAAGGTCGTAAAGTAGCTGATGGTGTGCAAGCTTTAGTTGTTCCAGGTTCAGGACCGGTGAAAGAACAAGCCGAAGCAGAAGGATTAGATAAAATTTTTATCGAAGCAGGTTTTGAGTGGCGCTTACCGGGGTGTTCAATGTGCCTTGCGATGAATGATGATAAATTAGCACCAGGAGATCGCTGTGCTTCAACCAGTAACCGTAACTTTGAAGGTCGCCAAGGGCGCGATGCAAGAACCCATTTAGTTAGCCCAGCAATGGCCGCAGCAGCAGCAATTACTGGTCATTTTACTGATATTCGTAAACCATTTTAAGGAGACTTGTCATGGCTAAATTTACAAAACATACCGGATTAGTTGTTCCTTTAGATGCGGCTAATGTCGATACAGATGCGATCATTCCAAAACAGTTTTTACAAAAAGTCACACGCACTGGATTTGGTAAACATGCTTTTCATGAATGGCGTTTTTTAGATGATGCTGGCGAGCAACCTAATCCTGAATTTGTTTTAAATAAACCACGCTACAAAGGTGCTAGCATTTTACTTACGCGTGAAAATTTTGGTTGTGGATCATCGCGTGAACATGCCCCTTGGGCGCTTGCTGATTATGGGTTTAAAACGATTATCGGTTCAAGCTTTGCCGATATTTTTTACAATAACTCATTTAACAATCAGTTATTGTTGGTCAATTTATCAGAAGAAGATGTTGATGAATTATTCAAAATCGTTGAAGCCAATGAAGGTATTGAATTTACCATTGATTTGGTCAATGAAGTCGTTATTGCTGGTAATAAACAATATTCATTTAAAATTGATGCTTTTAAGCGTCATTGTTTGTTAAATGGATTAGATAATATTGGCTTAACTCTACAACATGAAGATGCGATTAGTAATTTTGAACATAAAATTCCTTCATTTTTAGCTTAACTTTAAATTTTGGACGCATATTTGCGTCCGATAATAAGGAACATCAACAATGGCAACACATCATGACAATGTGAAACAACAGTTTGGTGAACAAGCCAATGCTTATTTGACCAGTCAAGTACATGCTCAAGGTCCAGATCTTGAATATTTATCTAACTTCCTTATTCCACATTCAGAAGCAAATCTACTTGATATGGGATGTGGTGCAGGTCATGTCAGTTTTATTGCAGCAAAACATGTTAAACATGTTACAGCCTATGATCTTTCAGATGAAATGTTATCGATTGTAGCGCAAACAGCTAAAGACCGTGATTTACAAAATATCTCTGTAAAACAAGGTTATGCTGAATTTCCACCTTTTGCAGATAATCAGTTTGATATTGTTGTAAGTCGTTATTCAGCACATCACTGGCACGATGTGGGCAAAAGTATTCGTCAGCTCCATCGAATCACTAAAGCTGGTGGTAAATTAATTATTATGGATGTTGTTTCTCCAGGTCATCCTGTATTAGATATTTGGCTACAAACCGTTGAAGCCATGCGTGACACCTCACATGTTCGCGACTATACTCCCGGTGAGTGGTTAACTTTTTTAACTGAAGCCGGTTTCGTCATTAATAATATAGCCCGCCATCGTTTAACACTTTCTTTTGATACATGGGTTAAACGGATGCGTACTCCTGAACAGTTAATCGAGGCAATACGAATTTACCAAAAAACAGCAGCCGACGATACAAAAAAATATTTTGAACTTCAAGCAGATGGTTCTTTTACTACAGATATGATGATTATTGAAACTGAAAAAGTCATTTAAAATGATCTGTTGTTATAAACAGCTTTACATTTAAAGCTGTTTACGTTGGCTTGATGGTGGAATGGATAACGCCTCACGATATTTAGCGACAGTTCTTCTTGCAATTATAATACCTTGTTCTTCAAGCATTGATACCAATTTACTATCACTTAAAGGCTTTTTACTATCTTCTGTTGATATGTATTTTTTAATTAAAGCACGAATAGCTGTAGATGAAGCTTCACCACCAGAATCTGTATTAACATGACTTGAAAAGAAAAATTTAAGTTCATAGATTCCATTCGGGCATTGTAGATATTTTTGAGTTGTTACGCGAGAAATCGTCGATTCATGCATTTCAATAGCAGTAGCTACATCAGATAAAATCATCGGCTTCATATGTTCTGCACCATTCTCAAAAAATGCTTGTTGATGCTCAACAATGAACTGACTAACTTTTAATAAGGTTTCATTACGATTTTTGATACTTTTAATAAACCAATTGGCCTCTTGCAAATGTGAGCGAATATATTGACTATCACTTTCATTTACTACCTTTTCCATTGCTGCATACTGCTGATTAATACGTAGATTAGGCATTGTGTCATTATTCAATTCAACAATCCATTTTCCATTCAATTTTTTGACTAACACATCAGGTAGAACATAATCTGGTGGCGTAGTATTTACTGATTCGCCAGGATAAGGGTGTAAATGTTGAATAAAATTGACCGCTTCTTTTAACTGTTCATCACTAGCATTTAATACTTTTTTTAAGGTTCTATAATCACGACTCGCTAATAAATCTAAATATTGATTAATTATTTGATTAACAAGCGGTGGAGGGGATAAATTTTGAATTTGAATAGATAAACATTCTTGTAATGATCTTGCACCAACACCAATGGGGTCAAAATGCCAAATTCGTTTTAATACAGCTTCAACTTCGGCAATTTCAATTTCATCATTACCCTGTTCTTCTAAAATTTCATCTAATGAAACCGTCAAATAGCCTCGTTCATCAATCGCCTCTATAATTGAAATGGCTATTGCTTTATCTGCATCACTAAAAGGCGTTAGCTCTAATTGCCATTCTAAATAATCATGTAATGTTTCGTGAGTTTCACCTTGATAAATAGGTAATTCATCATTACGGTAATCTGAACTTGTTCCAGAGGGAGTTCCTGCTGTATAAATATCATCTAACGATGCATCAAGTGGAATATTATCGGGTATTTCCTGACTATCTAGAGCTTCACGTGTGTCAAGATGTTCAATTTCATTGTTTTGTTCAACGTTAATTTCGTCATATTGATCGGCAACTTCAAGTAATGGATTATTTTCTAAAGCAGTTTGAATCTCTTGTTGAAGTTCTAAAGTTGACAACTGGAGTAATCGAATCGCCAATTGTAATTGTGGTGTCATCGAAAGTTGTTGCGAAACTTTCAGTTGCAAACTTGGTTTTATCATAACCTAAATTCATTTCCTAAGTAGACTCGTTTTACATATTCATTACTTAAGATATCACTAGGCGAACCTTCAGCAATTAAATGTCCTTTATTGACAATATAAGCGCGTTCACAAACATCTAATGTTTCACGCACATTGTGATCTGTTATTAATACACCCAATCCACGATCACGCAAATGTTTAATAATACTTTTGATATCAATGACTGAAATAGGATCAACACCAGCAAAAGGCTCATCAAGCAGAATAAATTTTGGATTAGCCGCTAATGCTCTGGCAATTTCAACTCGCCGTCTTTCCCCCCCCGATAAAGATTGCCCTATACTGTCACGAATATGGGTAATATGGAACTCTTCAAGTAATTCTTCAGCACGATCAATTTTTTCATTTTTATCAATATCTTTGCGTGTTTCTAAAATTGCCATAATGTTATCAATTACAGACAGTTTTCTAAAAATAGACGCTTCTTGCGGTAAATAACCAATACCTTTTTGAGCCCGTTCGTGTAAAGGTAAAATGCTGATATCATGATCATCAAGGTAAATTTTACCTGCATTTAATGTCACTATACCAACCACCATATAAAAAGTGGTGGTTTTTCCCGCACCATTTGGTCCTAAGAGTCCTACAATTTCACCTGAATTAACTGTTAAGCTAACATCTTCAACTACACGTCGTTTTTTGTATACTTTGGCTAGGTTTTCTGCTTTTAAAATTGACATTTTATTTGTTCATCCCTTTAACTTGATTTGGGATGATAGTGCTTTTTACTCGCCTATTTTTACCCGGTTGCGCAAGTATTTGCTGCTTTTTAACATCATAAGTAATCAGATCACTAACAATATGATTATCTTGCTGAAATAACTCAGCATGTCCTTGTAAAACAACATTATTTTGTTTTACATCGTAAATCACTTGAGCAGAATGACCTGTTACAATTTTATTTTTTTCTGGAAAAATTTGCTTATAGTTTACAGGATTACCATAAGCTGTAATTTTCTGTTTTTCCGTATCCTGCATGTCGGTAATAACAACTTTATCAGCATTTATGGTTAACCCGTCTTGAACAATAATAACATTACCAATAAATGTAATTGTATTATTTTCAATATCAATTTGTTGGTTATTTGCATCAATCGTAATAGGCTTATTATCAGCAAATATTTTATGTTCTTCTTTAGTGTCTGTCGATTGCTTAGAAGGCTCATTCGCAAAACTACTCAAAGAGATAGGTAATAATAAAATTAATGAAAAAACAATTTGTTTTAACGAACCCATGTTTTATTTTGCCTCAGTATTATAATATGTTTTTACATTTTCAAGTATATCAGCCGTTTTGGTATGCAAATCACTGGCTAACCCAATGCCTGTTGAATAAAACCCTACCCCGTTAATAATGACAGGATCTTTTGATGTAACTAGATGTGAAGTTAAATCTATCACTGCATTATCTGTTTTTACTTGTTTTAATTGAGCGTCTTGCGTCAAATTATCTAACTGAACATCCTGATAAAGATAAAGATATTTATCATTCGTTAGCGTCGCTTTTTTTGCTTTAATATGCCATGTAGCTAAATGTTCTTGATCATAAAATGTAAAATTGGGTAAATCAAATTCAGTATTGCCTGAATCATCAAAATGCCTAACATGACTAGAATAAATTTTATAAATAAGTTCACCTGATAAGTCATAAATATCGGTTAACATATCATCACTTTGATAAATCGGCTTATCTAATGTATTTTGAGTAGATAGGTTTGCAGGCTCATCTCCCTTTTGATAATTAAAATAAGCACCGATAACAATAATAAGAAGTAAAAGACAAATCAGATTTTTTTTATTCATAACATATGTTAATCACATTAATAAGAATGTTATTATTTATAACGTTCAAGATTTTATGTATTTTACTTTATTTTTTGTCAAATTAATATCGAACATTAAAAGAAGTTAAATCGTTTTGTGGCGATAATTCACAAATATTGACATGTGAAATTCTCGACGAAACAGGACCACCATTTTCGATCCATTGTGTTAACTTCGCTATTTGTAAACTATCACCTTGTGCAATAATTTCAACATTACCATTATCTAAATTTCGAACATAGCCGACTAAACCAAGCTTTTGGGCTTGTTGATAAGTAAAAAATCGAAATCCAACACCTTGAACAAGGCCACTAACATCTATTTTAATTTTTTTAATCACTTTATAATTCCCATTTTTGTTTCAAATTGTAAGCTTAATTTTACATATATGAATAATAATGTTTTTATTATTGATTAAATTCTATTTTTTAATAAAAATAAACAATTATAATTAATAATATATAATTAAAGTAATGGAAATAAACATGTTGTTGAAATATAAAAAAGTTTTTTTTGGAATTTGGCTATTATCAGTATTAAGCTACTATACACTTAATTCATGTACTTTTGCCAATATTGAAATTAATGAACAAAAAATTGGAAATGTCATCGATGAATTTAATGGGGTGAAAGTATATTATAACGGTAGTATTTATAATGTAAGTGGAAGAAATATTGCTAAAGATGGCTATAACTTAGGTCTGAAATATCAATGTGTTGAATTTATAAAACGTTATTATTATCAACGATTCAATCACAAAATGCCTAATAGTTATGGACATGCAAAAGATTTCTTCGATCCGTTAGTTGCTGATGGAAAAATTAATCGACAACGCAATTTATTACAATTCCACAATGGTTCCCCAACAAAACCAAAAGTTGAAGATATCATTGTTCTTAACTGGACAAGTTATGGACATGTTGCCATTGTAAGTAACGTGACTGATAACGAAATTGAAATTGTGCAACAAAATTCGGGACCAAATGCAAACAGTAGAGCAACGTTTCCTTTAATTTTTAAAGATGGAAAATGGACAATAGAAGGTTTTGGCGTTTTAGGTTATTTACGCAAAATATCCTAAAATAGCGAATAAAAATTATTGCTTAAAAGTTAATAGATCTGTTGTGTAGACTTAAAAAGTCTACACAATAACTAATCATTGTAAATAAGACTAATCAACAAACCATTCTCTTTTTTGGTGAGCAACAATTTGTATTGTTTTTAAAATCGTAGATAAATGTTCGTGCTGGGCAATTACGGCTAGTTCTGGGTCATGATTTTTTAAAGCTACTAAAATTTTCTCATGTTGTTTAACAAGATCTTCTGGGGGAGAAATTGCTTCTAATGAAAGAAATCTTACTCGATCCATCATGGCTTTAATATTTTCAACTGTTTCCCATGCCATTTGGCAGTCTATTACGTTCATTAAAATTTGGTGGAATTCATCATCTTTTTCTAGAAAAGATTGAATATTTTTATGTTTATTGGCCTCTTTTTGTTCATCAATGTTTTTTTGCAGTAATAAAATATCTGAGTCATTAATTTTTAATGCGGTTTGTCTAATAATTGCACACTCAACAGCATCTCGAATAAATTGCCCATCCATCACTTTTTTTACCGAAATTTTAGTGACAAATGTTCCTCGTTGGGGAAGAATTTGTACAAGTCCTGCTTCGGCTAACTTAATAAATGCTTCTCTGACCGGTTGCCTTGAAACATTAAATTGGCTAGAAATTTCTTTTTCTGAAAGTAAAACACCAGGCAATACCTGACAAGTAATAATAGCTTTTCTTAATTTACGGTAAATTTGTTGATTAACGGGTTCTGAAATATTTAAGTCGGCAGATTTAAACATATATCATCTTAGGTAAAAATTAAATTATGAAGAATAGTAGGGGATTTTTAAATATAAGAAAAGTTTTTTTGATAAATGGCTATCAATATAAAAAAGATTGTTTGGGCTAAATTGAGGTACAAGTGAAAAGTGTAACGCCATTGCAGACAATTACACTTTGCTTTTATTAATTATGTTAGTTTTATTAGTAATGCTTTAAAAAATTTTTTCTAACCGTTTTACTGACTGTTTAGCACCAATATCCCGCAAAGATAAATAAGCTTTAGTCACCTGCTCAACAAAATATTGATTGTTAGGTAGATCATCGCCAAATACATGTGATAATGACAATAACGATTTTACTCGTTCTTGATTATCTTGGCTATTTGCTACTAGCTCTTTTAACTTATGAGCAATTGGATCACTTATTTCAATCACCTTACCTGCATCATCTGTGCCGCTTACATACCGCATCCAAGCTGCAATACCTAAAGCTAAGCAATCAAATGGTGTATTATTTGCTAAATGAAAACGGACTGAATCAAGCATACGCTGAGGTAACTTTAAAGTGCCATCCATGGCTATTTGCCAAGTACGATGTTTTAAACCTGTATTACGGTAACGATCAAGCAACGAATCGGCATAAGCCTGTAAATCAACACCTTTTACTCGTAGTGTGCTTGCCTGTTCATTTATCATCAAATGCCTTGCAGCTTTAACATAAAAAAGATCTTGCATACATTCGTCTATATGTAAATATCCTGCTAAATAGCCTAAATAAGCTAGAAATGAGTGACTACCATTTAACATCCGTAATTTCATTTCTTCATAAGGCAAAACATCACTAACTAGTTCAGCGCCAGCTTTTTGCCAATCAGGTCGACCAGCAACAAAATTGTCTTCGATCACCCATTGCTTAAAAGGTTCGCCTGCAACACCAGCAGGATCTTCTATACCTCCGAGTTGGTTTTGTATTTTTACCATAGTTTCAGGAGTTACTGCTGGCACTATTCGATCAACCATTGTCGAAGGAAACGTTACATTTTGTTCTATCCAATTAGCCAAATTTGGATCACGCTGTTTTGCTAAAGCCAAAACAACATTCCGCGTTACATGACCATTTTCTGGCATATTATCACAAGACATAACAGTAAAAGGTTTTAACCCTTTTTCTTTACGTAAGTATAATGCTTCAACAATTACCCCAGGAACAGTTTTTGGTTTAGTTGGGTTTTCAATATCGTGTTTAATTAGCGTATTATTAGTATCAATTGATGCCGTTGCTGGTAAATAGCAATAACCTTTTTCGGTAACGGTTATTGACACAATGGCAATTTCAGGGCACGTCATAACTTCTAATATTTTGGCAATACCGTCTATATCGGCATGTAATGCCTCTTTAGCGACACCAACAACTCGAGTTGACCAATTGTCATAAGCCATTTCACAAACACTAAATAAGCAATCTTGCTGTTTTAAATCTTCAATTTGCTTTTCACCACCGATTAAATTGACTTCACAATATCCCCAATCACTACCATATTTAGCCGCTAAAATATCGGTAAAAACCGCTTGATGGGCTCGATGAAATGCACCAAAACCAAGATGGGCAATTTTAGTTTTAAGCTTATTTCTATCATAGTTTGGTACAACTACCTCTTTAGGTAGTTGTGATATAGCTTTTGTTGATAGTTTCATTATTTTTCCTTAAAAACCTTAAATCATAATGCGGCATCATTTAAATCAGATAAACCACGATCTTTAACTTCAGGCATAAAAATCGCTGATATCAAGCCAATAAAAGAATACACAATAATCATAACAACAATTGGCCACCAATCGTTGACAATATTACAGAAAATTCCAGCTAACAAAGGACCAAATCCTACAGCAATAAGACCTCCAGCTTCTTTAGATATCGCCATTTGAGTGAAGCGATTACGAGCACCAAACATTTCAGCCATAGTAATATTTTCTAGTGCAAATAACCCTAGTACTGCAATGTTATGAATAATAATCAAGCATAACATTATAGTGTTAACAGAACGACTTTTATCAACAACAATAGATAACATTGGATAAGCAAGAATAATTGCAGAAACTGTCAAAATAATATATGGAATTCGTCGCCCAATTTTGTCAGATAACCATCCTAAGAAAGGAATAGTAACAAATCCTACAATTGAACTAATCATTAAAGCATCTGTCGGTATACTTTTTTCGAATAATAAAGCCTGCACTAAGTAACCTGCTAAAAAAGTTTGAATTAGCCCTGAATTTCCTGCTTGTCCGAAGCGTAAACCAGTTGCTAACCAAAATGACTTACTTTTTATCATTTCAATTAATGAAATGTGTTTGATTGGTTGTTTATCATTGATTGATTGGGTATTTACATCATTAACACCATCAAATACAGGGCTTTCTTTTAAGTTCATTCTGAGCCATATAGCAAAGATCATAACAATCGCGCTAGCAAGAAAAGGTATTCTCCATCCCCATGCAATTAGCTGTTCCTTATCTAATAAAAAAAACATAACTGCCCAAATTGCAGTAGCACTTAATGTGCCACAATTAGTACCCATTGCAACTAATGAAGAAATAATACCTCTTTTCCCTATAGGTGCATATTCTGCAAGCATGGTACCCGCTCCAGAAATTTCAGCACCAGCTCCCAAACCTTGGACTATACGTAAGAGAACCAACATTAAAGGAGCTAAAATACCTACTTGAGCATAAGTTGGCAATATACCGATAAGTGTTGTACAAATTCCCATCATAGTAATTGTTATAAATAATACTTTTTTTCTACCTATGGCATCGCCCATTCTTCCAAAGATAAAAGCGCCAACAATGCGGGCAATGTATCCTGCACCATAGGTTCCCATAGCTAAGATTAGAGCCATAATTGCCGATTGTTCAGGGAAAAATATTTCACGAAATACTAGTGCTGCCCCTAAAGAATATAACTGAAAATCCATAAATTCTAATGCTGTTCCAAGCCATCCTGAAACAGCTGCTTTAACTAAGTCTGAAGAATTTCTTTCACATTTAATATTTCCTATGTTATTCATATATTACTCGCCTTATAATTTTATATATAAAAAGATCATCAATAAAACTGTGTTTAAAAAATCCTAAATAATAGTTAGTAACACCTTACAACACTGTTTTTGATCTTTTTCAAAAGTTTCTATCGCTTGAATGACTTGTATATAATCAAATTTATGTGTGATTAACTTTTGCGGATCAATTAATTTTTTCTTAAGCCAATCAATTACAACTGGAAATTTATTTGCATTTAATCGCGATGAAAAAATAGATAATTCTTTGCTAGTAATACCTTGTTGAGTTATTTGACAAGATTCATTTGAAAAGCCCATTATCAAAATTCTTGCTGCTGGCGATGCAATCGTTATTGCTTCTTGTAAAATGGATGGATGACAAGCTGCATCTATAATAACTGTTGGTTTAATATTAAGTTTATCTAGCTCATCTTTTAAAGATAAAGAGGTGTTGTTTATTACTCTGTCAGCACCATTATTTTTTGCCATATTTAAGCGTTCTTCAATCCGGTCAACAACAATGACTTCTTTAACATTATAAACGCCTTTTAATGCTTGTACTGACGTTAATCCCATTGGACCCGCACCATAAATTAATGCAATATCATTCTCAGTTGGTTTTAAATGATTGGTTGCATTTGCTGCAATAGTAAATGGCTCAATCATCACTGCAAACTCATCACTAATTTCATCTGGAATAACATAAGCATTTTTACTTGGAACTATCACGTACTGGCTAAATCCTCCATCTCTATGGACACCTAATACAATAAGAGATGTACAAACATTAGGACGTCCCACTAAACAAGGATAACAATGTCCACAACTAATTACAGGATCAACAGAAACACGCTCGCCGATTCTTGATTGCTCAACATCTTCACCTACTGCATCAATCACACCAAAAAATTCATGACCAATTACTCTTGGATATTTAGCAAAAGGATTATGACCTCGATAAATATGACTATCTGACCCACAAATACCTGCTAATTTTACTTTTACTCTAACTTCTCCTGATTTAGGTTGAGGAACTTCACGTTCCTCGATTACTAACTCATTGGGTTGTTTGATTACAATACTTTTCATATAAACTCCTTTAAATTACCAATTCCACAATGTGCCATCTTCAAGACGAGCAATCGGTAAATATGCTGGATTGTATGGGTATTTTTCAGCTAGTTTTTCGTCAAAATCGATACCTAACCCTGGTTTGTCACTTGGATGCATGTAACCATCGTTAAAAGTCCAATTCGGAGAAAAAACTTCCAACATTTGCTGTGAATACCCCATAAATTCTTGCACACCAAAATTAGGCACCCACATATCAAAATGTAGTGCAGCTGCATGGCAGATTGGGGATAAATCAGATGGTCCGTGGGAACCTGTTCTCACTTGATAAAGAGCAGCAAAATCTGCAATACGACGCATATGGGTAATACCACCTGCATGGGTAATGGTGGTTCGAATATAATCAATTAATTGTTCTTGGATCAGTTGTTTACAATCCCAAATACTATTGAATACTTCACCGACAGCAATTGGTGTTACAGTATGTTGACGAATTAAACGGAAACATTCTTGGTTTTCAGCAGGAGTTGGATCTTCCATCCAAAATAGTCGATAATCTTCAATACTTTTCCCAAAACGAGCCGCTTCTATTGGTGTTAAACGGTGATGCATGTCATGTAGCAAATGTTCATTAAAACCAAATTTATTCCGCACTGCTTCAAACAATTTAGGCATAAAATCAAGATACTTCTCTGTTGCCCAAAATTGCTCTTCAGGATAATTTCCCCGTATTGCGGGTTCATAAGCAAGATTTTTCCCTTTACTTTGACCATAAGTCGTTTTCATACCGGGAATACCGCATTGCACACGAATAGCTTTAAAACCCATTTCTTTATGTTTAGCGTAATCATCAAGTGCTTCATCAATACTGGCACCAGTTGTGTGGCAATACACCATTACGCCTGTTCGTGATGCACCTCCGAGTAGTTGATATAATGGCATGTTTGCTAACTTACCTTTAATATCCCAAAGTGCCATATCAATTGCCGAAATTGCAGACATGGTAACAGGACCGCGGCGCCAATAAGCTCCTTTATAAAAATACTGGAAGATATCTTCGATTTGTTGCGGATCGCGACCAATTAGCTGTGGGCAAAGGTGATCTTTTAGATAAGAAGCAACCGATAATTCACGCCCATTCAGTGTTGCATCTCCTAAACCGTATACTCCTTCATCGGTAGTAATTTTTAATGTGACAAAGTTTCTTCCTGGACTACATACAAAAACTTCTGCTTTTACAATTTTCATTCAATACCTCTTTTGTGGAATTTGGTGTTATCAAAATAACAACACAAATACTACCATACAAGAATGGTTGTATGCTTATGTGAAATCTGTCACAAAAAAAGAGGCTTTTTATCAAAAAATTCAAGAAAAATTTGTGTCTTAGTATAAACAAAGAAATAAAAGATCATAAACTAGCAATAATATCTTCTTTTAATTGCATTGACGGTATAATACATTCTGTTATGGCTGGAATTTGACTGTTACAAGTGCCAGTATTTTAAAAACAATACTCTATGTAATTAACGGACTGTATTTTGATATTATTAATAGATAATTATGATTCTTTTACATTCAATATTAACGATTATTTGTGCCAAGTTGGTGCAAAAGTGAAAGTAATAAAAAATGATGAAATGACAATTGAACAAATAAAAAAGCTCGAATTTTCTAAGATTATCATCTCACCTGGTCCTAGCTCTCCAATCAATGCTGGAATATCACTTGCTACAATTGCCGAATTTAGTCGTGTTTGCCCAATATTAGGAGTTTGTTTAGGCCATCAAGCGATTGCTCAATCTTATGGTTATAAAATCATCAAAGCACCAACACCTATGCATGGAAAAGTCGATGAAATAACCCATGATGGTCAAGGAATTTTTAAAGGAATCAAAAGTCCGCTTTCGGTAGTTCGTTATCATTCATTAATTGCTTGTGATAAGCTTTTACCAAAAGACTCTCAACTGATTGTAACAGCTAGAAACAATCAAGGATTGATTATGGGATTACGTCATAAAATGCTACCTATAGAGTCAGTTCAATTTCACCCTGAAGCAATTAAAACCGAATTTGGTTTACAAATGATTGATAATTTTGTCCATGAGTAATACTAAAATGAAAATTCATATCGACTTTGAAGGTCAACACAAATGTTTTTGCAATCCAATAAAAGTTTTTGCTACAAATGACTATTCTTCAATTAAACAACAATTGGATGAAATAGAAAAATTCACACAACAAGGCTATTATGCAGTCGGATATCTGGCTTATGAAAGTGCAATGGGCTTCAATAGTGAACATAAAACAAAACAAAATCATGAGTTGCCACTATTGTTATTTGGTATTTTTGATAAATTTTCTATTGTTGAACAAAAACAGATAGAAATAAGTGATTATATACCACCAAGTTTTGCTTTGATAAGCGATACATCAATTGAGGAATATAATAAAAAGATTGATTTTATTCGATCACAAATCGAACTCGGCAATACTTATCAAACTAATTATACTATTCAATTTACCGCTCCATTTAATGAAAATGCTATTGATTATTACTATTTTCTACAAAAAAATAATCAAGCTGATTATTGCGCCTACATTGAGTTTGACGATTATTATATTTTATCGATTTCACCAGAATTATTTTTTAAATTAGATAATAAAATCATTACCACAAAACCAATGAAAGGGACCACTGCTCGGGGCTTAACTAATCAACAAGATAAGCAACAATTAAAATTTTTATTTTCTGAAAAAAACCAAGCTGAAAACATGATGATTGTTGATTTATTACGTAATGACTTAAGTCGAATTTCGAAACCAGGATCAGTGACTGTACCCAAACTATTTTCAGCCGAAAAATATCCCACCGTTTGGCAATTAACGTCAACAATTCAGGGAGAATTAAATGAAGATCTTAATTTATTTAAAATTTTTCAAGCTCTTTTTCCTTGTGGTTCAATCACTGGTGCGCCTAAAACAAGTACCATGCAAATTATTGCAGATACTGAAAATTCACCACGTGGTGTTTACTGTGGAACAATTGGTTATATTGGACCATATATGAATAAAGCTGTATTTAATATCCCAATTCGCACATTAACCATACATAATCAAAAAATGCGTTATGGTGTTGGTGGGGGAATCACTTGGGACTCAACATCAAAAGATGAATATAACGAAATCTTAGCTAAAACAGCAATTTTAAGTCGCACTACTTCTTCACCAAAATATATTATTGAATCGCTATTGCTAGAAAAAGGACAATTTTTATTATTGAATGAACATTTAAGTCGGCTTGCACAATCAGCTGATTATTTTGATTTTAAATGTGATATTAATGCGATTAAGTTACAACTTATTAAGTTAGCAAATACAACCACTCAAAATATTGTAAATACCTACAAAGTCAGAGTGTTACTGCAAAAAAATGGGTTATATACCATTAGCGAGAATATAATTAACACATCAATAAAAATTAATGAAATTCGATTAGCAACAAAGTGTGTTCATAATCAAAATATCTATTTGTATCATAAAACATCAAATCGTAAGCACTTTCCTGATTTAACTACTGGAAAAGAATATATTAATTTTAATCAATACAATGAAATAACTGAATTTGTTAATGGTAATCTTGCACTACTAATTGACGATCAATGGATTACACCTAAAAAAGAGTGTGGATTACTTGCAGGCACCATGCGGCAATTTTATTTAGATCATAATCAATTGTTAGAAAAAACGATTTTAAAAGACGATCTTATCAATGCTGATAAAATTGCATTTATCAATAGTGTTCGCAAATGGATAACGATTGATGATGAAGTTTTTAGTCACTTTAAGTTGCAATTAAAATAATTGATTTAAAATACTCCGTCAAAACTCTGACAGAGTATGATTATAACACTAATGTTTTATTGAACCAGCAAAGTCCAGTTCTTCATCTTGCCAACCTTTTGATAGTGCTTTAACTAAAGCACTATATCCATTGGATTCTAAAGGAACATAGCGCTCAAATGGTTTTGTTTCAATATTATTTTTACAGTCAGTGATCACCCATCGTCCTTTGATGACCGCATCGCCAGTATAACTGCCATGAAAACCATCAATAAATAATTTTACTGTTAGTGTAGGTGCTGTAATTGACTGGCTCGATACTAAATAATTAGGCAACAAAACAGTTAAATCTTGCGATAGCCTCTCTTGAAGTTGCTGAGATAGTGTTGAAGCCCATAAATGCTGGGTTGCCGTTTCATATTTAATATTGTCTGTTTGTAATACTATACCCGGCTTACTTAAAAAACTCGCAACATCGACTGATTCAATCCAAATAAAACGATTAGTCGTTTTTATTTTTTGCGATACAAGGGGTGGTAAATTACTAGTTAGTTGAAAATAGCTTTTACTTGGAGTGCTAGTTGAGCAACCTACTAATATAGCAAGTAATGGTATAAATACAACTATAAACAATTTTCTATGTATTTTATTCATTATTTTTTACCTTTTGCTTTAGGTTCTTGATCTTCCTTTGAAGAAGCAGAAAAGATCAAAGCATTACTCTTATTATTAAGAGTATTAAGTAATGGAGTTAGTTCATCCATCATTTGTTGAGCTTTTTGCAAACTTTCTTTCATTTGATTGTTTAATTCAGAGCCTGGCTGTAATCCTTTTAATGTTTTATTTAATGAACGTAATGTCTTTTGTAGATCTTTCGGCATATTCTGCATTTCTTTACTAGACATAACCTGATTTAATGAATCCATTAAATGTTGACTTGAAGCAAGCGATTGATTGAGTTGTGATACAGTATTGGTAAGAGGCAAGCTATTAAAATTATCTAATAATTGCATAACCTTGGATTGAATTTGTGCAATTCCTGTTGAAGTCGCCTCAATTGTGTCGTAACCAAACTGTTTTGCCATTTTAAAGTCATATTTATTTTTCAAATCAGGATAAAAATCAAGATCTATATACATTGCACCAGTGAACATGTTTGAGGTTTTTAACGAAGCCCTTAATCCATTTTCTTGCTCTTTCATAATTAATGCCGCAATATCGACTTTTTCATCAACTAATTCAGACAAACGAGCAGGTTCAATCCTAATTAATATTGGTACTTTTTTATTTAAAATCGAAGATTTTTCTAACATCTCGGCTGTATAAAATGGCACTTTAGATACTGTTCCTAGCCTAATACCATGATATTCAACAGGAACGCCTTCTGATAACCCAGATATTGAATCAGAAAGCATAACAAGAAATTCTTTATATTCAGTATATTGAGAATCTTTAATGGATTTTTTATCTTCATATAATTTATAAACTGCGTTTTGTTCTGCAGGTGCACCTAATTTAGACCCCTCAGGCAAATCAAAACTAATCCCCCCTGACATTAAGACATCTAAAGAAGGAACGTCTAAATTTGCTCCTTGAGGAGAAAGAGTTAAATTAACCCCGCCTTCTTTCCAAAAACGAACATTTTGTGTTACTAGTACATCGTAAGGTTTAGTAATAAAAACTTGATATTTCATTTTACGTGCTTCAACATCAAATTCTGAAGTTTCAACATTACCTACACGATAACCATGAAACATGACAGAAGCTCCTCTTGGGATCACACCATTTTGTTCACTTTCTAAATTTAAGCGAATCCCTTTAATACTTGGATCTGACAATGGTGGGGTATCAGAAAGCGTAAAAGGTTTGTTTTGAAAACTGTGCGTATCGTTTCCGGCAACTAATTCTATATAAACGCCTGATAAAATAGTTCCTAATCCAGTCACCCCATCTCGCCCAATCTCAGGCTTAACAACCCAAAAAATTGAATCATTTTTTAATAAAGGTTCCATATCATTATAAATACGCCCTTTTATTACCACTTGCTTGTAATCATCAGATAAAGTAACTTCATCAACGATACCAACATCAACACTACGGTTTTTAATGGTCGTTTTCCCTGCAACGATGCCACTTGCATCTTTTGCAAGCAAAGTGAAAGAGGTTCCCCTATCGGCTAAATAAGAGTAAATTATCCAAAGACCGACAATTGCTGTAACAATGGGAATAATCCATATTGCGGAAATAGCTCTAATTCTGGTTATTTTTGCTAATTTACTTGATGTTACCATATTGTTCCTATTGACCTATTTTTTTATTTTGCGGACGATCCCAAATTAAACGAGGATCAAATTTCTGTGATGCAATCATTGTGATAATAACGACATTTGCAAAAAATGTAACACCAATATCAGGGTAAACCCCCATCATTTGTTGATTTCTAACTAAAGAACAAATAACTGAAACCACAAATATATCTATCATTGACCATTTACCTATGAATTCAACAGCAGTATATAATTTTTTCATTTTTATGCAATTACGCTTATTTTTTTGCTTTACTGCTAGTGCAAAATAACAAAGCCAACTAAGCGAAATAATTTTTAAAATCGGAATCACAACACTTGCAATAAAAATAATAAGCGCAACAGGAACATCACCTGATTGCCACATATAAATAACACCATCAATAATGGTTGAAGTTGATGGTGCACCAAAAACAACAGTTATCATAATACCAAATAAATTAGCGGGAATATAAAGAATTAATGATGTTACCAATAACGCTATAGTCCATTGTATTTTATCTCGATTTCTAATTTTACTTTTTTGTTTACACCGAGGACACTTTTTATAATTTATAGGTAATATAGCCTGACAACAATTGCATAATTTTAAATTTTGACTTATTCCGGTTTTACCTGCTTTTAACGTATTAGAAGAAAAATTATTACGGTGAATTTCGTTCCAAATAATTTCTGGTGAAAAAATAACTAACGACTTGATATAAAAAAAGACAAATAAGCAAAATGCAAAAAACGAGTTAGTAACACCAATGCTGCCATAACTCATTAATTTAACAAAACTGACTAAAATCCCAACAAGAAAGATTTCAGGCATACACCAATGTTGAAACTTTTCATAAACAATAAGTAAATCTCGCTTTCGGTACTTTGTTAATCGTAATTTAGAACAAAGTAAGGTGATAATTGATAAATTTACTATAGGAAAAAGCAAAACAAATAAGATAAAAAGTGCAGAAATATAACCATATTTATCAAAAAAAAGGGTTTTAGGTATATCTAATACACTAACGCCAATAAAATTACCCACAAGACGAATATCAATAAAGATAAAACCGAAAGCAACAACAATCATAATCAACGAACAAACTGCATACATGGCAGATCTAAACTTCATATCATGATTATTTTTGACTAATGTTGTATTACAACGAGGACAAACAGCTTTGTGCCCTATCATTATATCAGATAATTCTACGACCAAATCACAGTGTGAGCATAAAACATAATGTTGCTTATCAATGGCCATTATTTCCCTTTATTCGATATCTTTAATCAACAAAAATATTCAAGTTAGAATAACATTGAAACGCAAAAACTAATAAATTATTTTAAACAGTTAGTCGAAGAATAATAACAACTAATAAGAAACACATCTGGTCAAAGAGCATAATTGAAAAATTAATAAGATAATCTAATAGATTTAATCTTGAATACCAATATTTTATCACCATTTGTTAGTTTCAGTTATTATAAAAACTGAGTTAGTTATAAAAAGCATAAGAAAATTGTAATAACTAACTAAATGATTATCGTATATAAAAAAAACTTGATACTGTATAACGATACAGTATAATATTCTACATCCTCACTCATTGGAATTTTATAATATGAACGAAAACAAACAACGCGCACTTTCAGCTGCATTAAGTCAAATCGAGAAACAATTTGGTAAAGGTTCAATTATGCGTTTGGGAGATACTCAAACGTTAGATGTGGATGCCGTATCTACTGGTTCTTTAGGGTTAGATATTGCATTAGGTATTGGTGGCTTACCAATGGGTCGGATCGTTGAAATTTTTGGGCCAGAATCATCAGGTAAAACAACGCTTACTTTATCAGTAATAGCACAAGCTCAAAAAGAAGGTAAAACTTGCGCATTTATTGATGCTGAACATGCACTTGATCCTATTTATGCTGCTAAATTAGGTGTACAAGTCAATGACTTATTAGTATCACAACCTGACACAGGAGAACAAGCACTTGAAATTTGTGATGCATTAGTTCGCTCTGGCGCCGTTGATGTGATTATTGTTGACTCTGTTGCAGCTTTAACACCAAAAGCTGAAATCGAAGGTGAAATGGGTGATTCTCATATGGGATTACAAGCTCGCTTAATGTCACAAGCTTTACGTAAACTTACTGCAAATATTAAAAATGCCAATTGTTTAGTTGTATTTATCAACCAAATTCGTATGAAAATCGGTGTCATGTTTGGCAATCCAGAAACAACAACCGGTGGTAATGCGCTTAAATTTTATGCCTCTGTTCGTCTTGATATTCGTCGTATTGGTTCAGTCAAAGAAGGTGAAGATATTATTGGTAGTGATACTCGAGTAAAAGTAGTTAAAAACAAAGTTGCAGCACCATTTAGACAAACCGAATTCCAAATTCTCTATGGTTGTGGAATTTCGAAAGAAGGTGAACTAATTGATTTAGGAGTTAAAAACAAATTAGTAGATAAAGCTGGTGCGTGGTATAGCTACAATGGTGAAAAAGTTGGTCAAGGAAAAGCTAATTCAATTAAATTTTTACAAGAACATCCTGAAATTGCTAAAGAGCTTGAAACTAAGCTACGCGATTTACTACTAAATAGCCCTGCTGTTTTTGCAGCAGATGAAGAAGATATTTCATCAGAAGATGAAATTTTGAATAATGAATAAAAACCTTAATAAATCAATTCTAAATAAAGCTGTGCAACTACTTGCACAGCGTGATCACTCTTCGCATGAACTATCTCAAAAAATAACATTTTTTTTTGCTAAAAAACTATCATCTCTAGACGAAGATTATCACGATCAACTAACTAAACTAAAAACTGAAATACAAGATGTTATTGGGTATTGTATCAATCAAAAGTGGATCAATGATGAACAATACATTGAAAAGTATATTGTTATGCGTGCCAATAAAGGTTATGGAAAATATAAAATCGCAATAGAACTTAAACAACGCGGTTTACCAACTGATTTAAGCCATCAACTATTACAAATGTCTGATATCAACTGGGGAAGTATTGCTCATGAACAATTGCTAAAAAAGCTAAAACAAATCAAACCACAAAATAATAATAAAAAACAAAAAGGTATTCAGTTTCTGATCGCAAGAGGTTATACACAAGATGATATTAAAACCGCATACGATTTATTGACTTAAATAATGAGAGTATCTACAATGCAGTATATAAAAGTTAGAAAAATAATTACAAATAAAACTCACTAATTCTTTTTTTATTTTTCCTTATTACTTGTAAAATTAACTAGATCCACTCCAATAGTAACAATATTTACTTTTCAACTTTAGTTGTAACGAGTATATTAATATGTTTAAAAATCTATCGTTTTATATGGAAGCATAAATGAAAAGTACTGCAGAAATTCGTCAAAATTTTCTTGACTTTTTTCGTGGCAAAGGACATGAAGTTGTCTCAAGTAGTTCCCTTGTTCCACACAATGACCCAACGCTATTGTTTACTAATGCAGGAATGAATCAATTCAAAGATGTATTTCTTGGTGTTGATAAACGTTCTTACTCTAGAGCAACAACATCACAACGTTGTGTCCGTGCTGGTGGTAAACATAATGATTTAGATAATGTTGGTTATACAGCTCGACATCATACTTTTTTCGAAATGTTAGGAAACTTTAGTTTCGGAGACTATTTTAAGCGTGATGCAATCCATTTTGCGTGGGAATTATTAACTAGTAAAGAATGGTTTAATCTACCTAAAGATAAACTTACTGTCACTGTTTATGAAACAGATGACGAAGCATATGCAATTTGGGAAAAAGAAATTGGAATTCCTAAAGAACGTATAATTCGTATTGGTGATAATAAAGGCGCAGCATATGCATCTGATAATTTCTGGCAAATGGGTGATACAGGTCCTTGTGGTCCTTGTACCGAAATTTTCTACGATCATGGTGATCACATTTGGGGAGGGCCCCCAGGTAGTGCTGAAGAAGATGGTGATAGATTTATCGAAATTTGGAACATCGTCTTTATGCAATTTAATCGTCATCCTGATGGAACGATGGAACCATTACCTAAACCATCTGTTGATACAGGAATGGGACTAGAACGTATTGCGGCTGTTTTGCAACATGTTAATTCTAATTATGAAATAGATCTATTTAAGAAATTAATTAAAGATGCAGCAGACATTATTCAAACTAAAGATTTAGAAAATAAATCACTACGAGTTATTGCTGATCATATCCGCTCTTGTGCTTTCCTCATTTCGGATGGAGTATTACCTTCAAACGAAGGTCGAGGTTATGTGTTACGCCGAATAATTCGACGGGCAGTGCGACATGGACATATGCTTGGCGCAAAAGGCATATTTTTCTACAAACTTGTAAAACCATTAATTGATGTAATGGAAAGTGCAGCGGTTGAATTAGCTAATAACCGTAAATTGGTCGAAGACGCGCTTAAATTAGAAGAAGAGCAATTTTTAAAAACATTAGAACGTGGATTATTTTTGCTTGATCAAGAGTTAACAAAAATCACAGACAAAATATTACCAGGTGATGTTGCATTTAAACTTTATGATACTTACGGCTTTCCACTAGATTTAACCGCAGATGTATGCCGTGAAAAAAATATCACTATTGATGAAGCAGGCTTTAATCAATGCATGGAAGAACAAAGAAAGCGTGCTCGTGAATCGAGTTCATTTAGTGTTGATTATAGCAACGTTATAAAACTTGATGATAAAACTGAATTTTTAGGTTATCAAGCAACTGAATCTTCAGGAAAAATTATTGCCATATTTAAAAATGGCCAAAAAATTGAAAGTATTCATGCTGGCGATGAAGCCATTATCATTCTAGACAAAACTCCATTTTATGGTGAATCTGGTGGCCAAATTGGTGATAAAGGCTTATTAACAACTGCAAATGTTGAATTTACTGTTTTAGATAGCCAAAAATATGGTAAAAGTATTGGGCATATAGGTAACATCGTTAAAGGCTCTTTAAAAGTTGGAGACACAGTTACAGCGGCAATTGACATTGAACTACGTGAACGAATTCGTCGCAATCATTCAGCTACACATCTATTACAAGCTGCATTACAACGTATTTTAGGTAATCATGTTCATCAAAAAGGATCTTTAGTCAATGATAACTATCTGCGTTTTGACTTTTCACATAACCAAGCGATAACGCAAGAACAAATTATTGAAATAGAAAACCTTGTTAACCGACAAATTCGTCGTAATTTACCGGTTGATATTGAACTTATGCCAATCAAGGAAGCAAAAAACAAAGGTGCTATGGCACTATTTGGTGAAAAATATGACGATATAGTACGAGTGCTTACTATGGGCGATTTTTCAATCGAACTTTGTGGCGGTACTCACGTAGATAGAACAGGTGATATTGGTTTATTTAAAATAGTATCAGAATCAAGCATTGCATCTGGTGTACGCCGTATTGAAGCGACCTCAGGGCAAAATGCAATGGATCTAATACATAATGAATCAAATTTATTGACTCAGATTGGACAAATTGTTAAAAGTGACAAGTCTGCAGTTTTAGCGCGTATTGAACAATTATTTGATCAAACTAAACAACTTGAGAAAACAATTGAACAATTAAAAGCACAAAAAGCTAGTCAAGAAAGTGCTCAATTACTTAACCAATGCGAAAAAATTAACAACACCAATATACTTATTGCCAAACTTGATAACATTGAAGCAAAAGTATTACGCACTATGATTGATGATCTTAAAAATCAATTAAAAACAGCTGTAATTATTTTAGCGGCTGTCAACGATGGAAAAATCAATTTAGCTGCCGGTGTAACTAATGATTTAATCAAAAATATTAAAGCTGGTGAACTAGTTTCTCAGCTAGCATTGAAAATAGGTGGTAAAGGTGGTGGGCGGCCTGATTTTGCTCAAGCAGGTGGAATGGATCTCTCGGCATTACCAGAAGCGTTGTCTTCTGTGAAAAAGGAAATCAGTAACAAATTACAAGCAAGTTAGCCATATATACTCAAGTGTTTGTTAATTAAATATTAGAGTTTTTCTGTAAATTCCGTCTTACATTCTTATGGATGGAGGCTGACGAAGCTATATCTTAAAATAGTTTGGATATATACTTAACTGATATTAGGAGATCTAATGTTAATTTTAACTAGGAGAGTAGGTGAAACACTAATAATTGGGGATGATGTAGTTATTACCGTCTTAGGCGTAAAAGGCAATCAAGTCAGAGTTGGTATTAATGCACCTAAAGATGTTTCTATTCATAGAGAAGAGATATATAACAGAATTCATCAGACACAAGATTCAAATGATGAATTCCCCGAGCCCAAAGGGTAATATTGGGCAGTAAATAAACAACCAGCACGCATAAGCAAAAAAATGTTTGACTTATTTTTTGTAAAAAGTAATATGTGCGCCACACATTATGATTTTGTTGTTCAAAAAGTCATAATGTCTTGGTGAGATGGCCGAGAGGCTGAAGGCGCTCCCCTGCTAAGGGAGTATGCGGTCAAAAACTGCATCGAGGGTTCGAATCCCTCTCTCACCGCCATTTTAAAAATTTAAAATATGCATCCGTAGCTCAGCTGGATAGAGTACCCGGCTACGAACCGGGCGGTCAGGGGTTCGAATCCCTTCGGATGCACCATTTTAAAAAATTCAAAACGCATCCGTAGCTCAGCTGGATAGAGTACCCGGCTACGAACCGGGCGGTCAGGGGTTCGAATCCCTTCGGATGCACCACTTTTTAACGAACTTACACGCATCCGTAGCTCAGCTGGATAGAGCACTCGGCTTCGAACCGAGCGGTCAGGGGTTCGAATCCCTTCGGGTGCGCCATTCACTACTTACAAACCCTTTTCAATTCGTTGTAACCAATTAAAAAATAACAATTTATTTAAGTTTAATGAGAACTAAAAGGAACACTTGAGAAGCACTAAGCATGCTTTTTTGTATATTTATTTTGTATATTTTAAGAGTTATACTCGTTTTTAAGTTGTTTTTTTGTATATCTTTTAAAAACGGATAAATAATATAATGAAAAAGAAATTGCTAGATTTAAATTTGCGTAATGCTAAACCTAAAAATAAAGATTATTACTTAAATGATGGGGATGGATTATATTTATTAGTTAAAACAACTGGTGCTAAGTTGTGGCGTTTTAAATATGTACATCCAATAACTAAAAAACAAAAAATGATGAGCTTGGGAAAATATCCTGCTGTAAGTTTTGCTGATGTGAGAGTAAAGAAACAACAATATTTAGATTTGTTAAAAGAAAAAATAGATCCGATGGCTTTTGAAAAAAATGAAGAGCTAAAAAAAATAGGTAATGAAGCATCGCAATTAAGGAATGTATTTAAAGAATGGTTTGAGTTAAAAAAGCAAGAAAATAAAGTGACCGAAAAACACTTGAGAAAAATAGAAAGTTCTTTTACAAAATATATTTTAAATAAAGATATTGAATTAGCACATAAACAAATAAAAGACTGTAAAGCAACCGATTTTGATGAATTAATTAAAAGTTGTGGAAAAACTGATTTAATAAAAAGATTATGTGAATACTTAAATAATGTTTTTGATTTTGCTGTTATTAAAAATTATATTGAGTATAACAAAATACAACACTTAAAAAAGATATTACCTACGCACACACCAACGCCACGCCCTACCCTGCCCCCTGCTGAGCTACCAAATATCTTAAAAACGGTTAATAATGCGAATTTAGAGCGTTCTACGAAGCTTTTGATGTATTTCCAGCTAATTACCTTATCTCGCCCTGCTGAAGCTGTTAAATGCGAATGGAGCGAGATCGATTTTGAAAACAAAATATGGACTATTAAAGCTAAAAAAATGAAAATGCGCCGTGATCACATCGTTCCATTACCCGAACTTGCCATTAATATATTAAATGAAATGAAAGAAGCTGATTTTAAAAATAACTATGTTTTTAGTAGTACTAAAACAAAATCAGGGCATATAAGCTTGGAAACAGCTAATAACGCTTTAAAAAGGCTTGGTTATAAAGGTATTTTAGTTGCGCATGGTTTTAGAAGTTTAGCAAGTACTGCGTTAAACGAAAGCGGTTTATTTAATCCTGACATTATTGAATTATCGTTAGCGCATGTAGATAAAAACACTGTTCGAGCAACTTATAATAAAGCTCTTTATTTAGATAAACGGCGTGAAATGTTGGAGTGGTGGGCTGATTACATAAAAAACGCTGGTAAATTTTCTATTTTTTAATTACATTTAATTAATTTACAAAGTTTTAAAAGGTTTTTGTATATATGATGGAAGAATATAAAAATATAGAATTATTAACAGTAAATGATGTAGAAAATTTATTAAAAATAACAAGAAGAACTATAGATAAATATTGTAAAAATCCTGATATTGACTTTCCAAAAAAAATAAAAATTGGGAAAAATAGCAGATTTAAAAGGGTAGAAATAGAGGAATGGCTAGAAAATCAACGATTAGTTGCTATGTATACAAATAATAAAATATTTAATTTAAATAATAAAGAAGAAGTTAATGAAAAAATAATTTTAGAAAATTTAATAACAAAAAAAGAAGCAATTATATTACTTAATAAAAGTAAAGAATTTTTTGAAAATAAAGAATTAAAGTTAACATGTTATAAAATTGGAAGTTTTTTATATTTTAATAGAAGTGAAATTACTAAAAAATGTAATTTAAAAGAAAAAGAATACTTATTAAATAAGTTTAAAATTGAAAAACAAAATAAAAAGGTAAAACTCCCAATAACATTATAAATTATAAAAGAGGGAACCCCTCTTTTATAATATTAACTAATTTTTAATTTTATTTATTCATGTTAATAAACTTATAAACAGCACCATTTTTACAAGTACTCGATGTATATTCTCCCTCTTTTAGCATTTGAGTAGTAGCTTTATTATAATCTTCTTCTGTTAAATTACAGTGTTTAACCATTTCACTAAGTAGTACAGCATAATGTTTATCAGCTGGTAATTGTATACTTTCATCAAAATTATCGCTTAACGTAACTTTATCTGTTAAAAAATCGTAAGTAATTATGTTTTTATCGCCACAACCAACTAAAACAAAACCTAAAACGCTAACACACACAAAACTAATTATTTTTTTCATTATTTAACCCCTTTCTTTTTTACTTAGCATTAATTAATTTGTAAGTAATGCCGTTTTTACATACTCCTGTAGTATATTTACCATCAGTATTTAAATTTATAGCAAGTGTTACAGTATCAATATTACAATTTTTACTAATCTCATTCATAATTTTCATATAATTCAAACCACTTACATTTGGAGCTTGAGAATCAAAACCGCTTGCTGTTGCTTTACCTGCTTTTAAATCATAAATAATTGTGTTTTTATCGCCACAACCAACTAAAACAAAACCTAAAACACTAACACACACAAAACTAATTATTTTTTTCATTTTTTTATTCCTTGTAATTAACACAAATAAGCCTTATTATTTAAATAACTATTTACCAAATATGTTTTCTACAATTTTTAAAATTCTTAATGTAAACATGCTTGGAAGCCAACCAAAAATAAAGCTAGTAAAGAAAAAGTAAATAATCAAAATCCCAAACCCTTGTAAACAGCCTAAATTATGAAACATATTATAAAATTCCTTAAAAATTTTAATAGGATTATCTAGTCCCAAAAATTTACTAAGAATAATTGAAGTAAACCCAATCCAATAAAGCAAAGCTATACCATCTCTAACTAAAGGATTCGTTGTAATATAATAATCTCCGTCAAGATCAGAATAATAACCGTTCAAAATTCTACCAAGCATCATTTTCTCCTTATCTATAAAAATTTATTAAAACTAAAGTAAAGGTTGAGTTAAAAAGGTTGACTATTGTATTATGATCGGTTTCACAGATCAATAAAATATATTATAATAGGTTTTATCTATCGTAATTAACCTTACTGATCGTTGTAATCTTTCAAAAATTTTTAAAAAGTAACAAGTTAAGTTAAAAATAAAAAATGTAATCAATAAAAAAGGGCTAAAAAGCCCTTTTATATTTAATTTATTAATCTATTATTTTGATTTATATATAATGTTTAGTGTAAAGTGAGCTAGTAATTGACACGGCACAGCAAATAAAAATGACCAACACACAATAAACAACCAAAACCAGTCCCAAGTTAGAACTTTAATAATGTTTGTACCGCCAAAATATATGCATACAGTAATTACAAACGTAGCTAATACATAAAATAATGTTAAAAAATTACTAGCTAAATCATATTTTATACTACTAAATTTATTTGTTTTCTTATTCATTCATCACCTCTTTTTTAATGTCCAATTTTAAAGTCTCATTTTTAAATTATTAATATTATTTATTTATAAAATATTTTAATAATGTCAATACTTTACAAGATTTTTATATTTAAATTTTTTAATAAAAATAATGAAAAAATAATGAAGTTAATAGTTGACATTATTTAAATATTTTATAAGTAACTATAAGTAGTTAAAAACTATACAAATAATAAAAATAAAGAAAAGAGGTAAGTTATTATGAATATTAGTATTTATAAAAAGAATTTAGTGTTTATAACACTAATAACATTATTATTAATGTTTACTAGCAATGCGTTTGCTAATGCTGTAGATGTAGATTTATTTAACATAGAAGACACTGATATATCAAAAAAATTATTTTTAGATATCTATTTTCCCGAGGATGATATGTCTAAAAGTCCACTTTCCGCCGCTTTGTTAGCTTTTAATAGTGTTGTGTTAATGGTTGGCGGTATTATTGTAGCTTATACGTTAATGGCTGGAACAATGTCTACAGCGCATGACGGTGAAATTCTAGGTAAAAAATGGTCATCTATGTGGTTGCCAATAAGAATGGCTACAAGTACTGCTTTTTTAGTCCCTGTGTCAGGTGGTTTTTGTGCTATACAAATGTTTATGCTTTGGGTTATTCAAATGAGTATTGGGGCGGCTTCCCATGTATGGCAAGAATATGTAGCAAATATGGGGGTAGCTAATGGTGTAGTTGTTCCTAATATTTCAAACCAAAAAATAGACACGTTAGCTAAGCAGGTTTTTTTATCAAATCTTTGCGTTGTAGCAACAAATGATTTGTATAAACAGATTGGTAAAGAAGATGTTGAATTGTCAAGCAAGTGGGTTTCACCAAAATCTAACGTTAATCAAATAAATAAAGAAATTTCTAGAAAATCATATAATTATGTAAGCACTGGCGGTTATTATGGTTATAGTTTAAAACCTGAAATTTTTGAATTACCATTTCAATACCTAAGTTTTGGTGCAGATCAAATAGCGGGCGTTAGCGGTTCTATAAATGGCATGGCTAATTCAATAAAAATCGACAATAAAAATTATAAAATTGGCAGGGATTTGCGTGCTTGCGGTGCTTATATAGTACAAACTAAAAGCAATGATTTAGATAAAAAATTGGGAGATTACAAAAACTTAGCACCTTTATTTGATACTGTATTACAAAATCAAGTTTATTTTTTGAATAAACTACATTCAGATATGTCTTTGTTAGCACGTCAGTATTATAAAGATACTAACAGCGTTGATTTACAAGCAAAAATTGATGAAGCAATAGATGCGTACAAAAAAAATAATGCGTTTGTTATTGAACAAGCATTTAAAAAGACTAATGCTTGGGATTCTTTTACTGAGTCAGTCAAAAAAGATGGATGGATGTTAGCAGGTTCATGGAGTATAAGATTAATTCAAATACAAGAAATTTTAGGGCAATTAGCTAATTTAACACCAGTTAGCGTGGAACCAAGCTTTAGTTTTGAACAACTTTGGCAAGGAACTGAATTATCGTCGGTGATGAATAAAGCAAGTAGTGATTTAGAAGCAAGTTCAGCTAATAGTAAGCATGTCAATGGATTAACTCAACAAGCGTTGGCAAAATATGAACAATACGAGCAAAAAAATAAGAAAGATGGTGACGCAGGAAGTCGAGCAATTACAGGAATTTTTAATGGTATAAATAAAGAAGCAAGTAATACTTTTTCGTTTTCAATTAACCCGTTTAGCAGTGACGGCAATGCTTCTGCGCACAGTCTGGTGAAGACGATGCAGGACTCAGCAGGTTCAATAAATCCGATTACTATAGCAAAATACTATGGAGATTTAGCAATAAATTTAGGTAGTGTTGTAATTGGTGTAAGCGCAGGAGTAGCTGGGGTTGCTGGGATTTTTTCGGGATCTATTGTTGGTAATGCGCTTATAGCTGTTGTCGCTTTTATGCCAATTTCTATTAGCCTTTGGATCGTCGGTAATTCACTGTCTGTACTATTACCACTTACTCCTTACATGCTATGGCTTGGTATGGTCGGCGGTTGGATGATATTAGTGTTAGAAGCTATGGTAGCTGCTCCGCTATGGGTAGTGACACAATTACAACCTGATGCCGACGGTTTCACTGGTAAAGGAAGTACTGGATATGGGCTTGTTTTGTCGCTTGCTTTAAGACCGACTTTAATGATCATAGGTTTAATCTGCGCAATTGAAATGTTAAATATTTTGGGTGGTCTATTATCAGAAACTTTCCCTGCTATGTTAGCTTTAACGGGAATTGCGGGGGGTAGTATAATAAAAACAATAGCAATTTTATTTGTATACTTTGGTGTTTTGTACAGTATTATAAACAAATCATTTTCATTAATACATGTTATTCCCGATGAAATTATGAAATGGTTAAATGTCAATGCTGGACAAAGCTTAGCTTCTTATGCAAAAGAATCTCAAAACACAACAATGGCAAAAGCAGCAATGGCAAAAGTTGGTTTAGATCAAATGGGTAGTGTAGCAAGAGGAGCAGGAAATAAAGTAAATGCCTTTAAAGCAAACGCTGTTGCTAATAAAAAACAACAAGCAAAACAAGCAGAAATACAGCAAAAAGAACAAGCACAGCAACAAGAAAAAATGAATAAAAAAGAAGATCTGAATATGCTTGAAAATGCATATAATGAAACTGCTACAAAGCAAGAGTTCGACAGTTTAGCGCAACAAGCAAATAGTAAATTAGCATTATCCAAGCTTGCTTTTGAAGCAGGTGACAGAACAAAAGCTAATGCTTATATGCAACAAGCAAAAGATTTAGGTAAACAATTACCAGTAGATCAAGCAAGAGAATCTGGATTGGATGAAACTTTGATAAATTACAACAATAGAAATACTAAAAAATAATTTAAATACTAAATAAAAAGAGGTTAAAAGCCTCTTTTTTTTTGTGTTTAATTTATTTATTTTGTGTGTTTTTTTGTCAAAAAAAACCAATTAGTTTTATTAAATTTTACTAATTTTTGATTAAAAAAAATAAGCAAATTTCACCAAAATTTTTAAAAAAAAATAAGCAAAAAAAAGCTATTTTTAATTAAAAAAAATAGCTCAAATTTTGAATTATGCCCACCACTTTTTATAGCTTTTTAATAATTTTGAGGTGAAAAATTGATGCGAATAGCTTCAATTTTTTTGTGAAAAAATTAATAAAAAGTAACAGGTTAGCGTTGACAAAATGCTAAAACTGATTAAATAAATAGATGTGGGCATAATGAAAGTGGACTAATTAATTGGACAAATTAATTGGACACAAAATATACATTCATTCGGACAATTTTATTGTCCTAATAATGTGGGCAATGGTCTGCTATATTTTGATTTGAACGAAGTGAAAAGCGAAAGATAGCGGATTGGCGATGAGCCAAAATTGCCCCCATTATTGTATCGAGTTTTGAGATGAACGAGCAAGCGAAGCGAGCAAGTGAAGAACTTAACGAAGATAGAATAATGTTAGTTAATTGAAAATATTGATTTGAAGCTGAAGCGAAAAGCAATTTTTTAATTAACTAATTAGCCGTTTAATTTTTCTATTTTTTTTGATTTGAAGCTTGAGCGAAAAGCAAAAAAACATAAAAAATTAATAAGGCTAAAAATGCTTAATGTAAGCAAAAATAAATAAGCAAAATGTAAGCATTAATTTTATTTTTTGTTGGATTTTTTGAGCAAAAAAGCGAGAAAAATACAAAAAAAATAAAATAAAAAAAAGTGAATATGCCCCAATTTTTCATTAAAAAAAAATGGAATTTTTAGTGATTTTTGAAAAGAGTTTTTGAGCAAAAAAGCTTAAAAACGAAGTGAAAAAATCAATAAAAACAATGAATTTTTTTAATTTTTGGACTTTGTTTTTTGAGCAAAAAAGCGAGAAAAACAAAACAAAAATTAAGAAAAATAATAACAAAAATAAGGGGGCATTATGAAACTTACATTATTACAAAACAAGCTAAAAAATGAATATTTAAGCGAAATTGAACAACAAGCAAAATTAGAAAATACAGTTGTAGGTATTTGTAAAAACAAAAAAATTAATGAAATTGTAAATGAGCTAAATGAGCATTATACAAGCAATAAAGCAACTTATGAAACTTATTTGAAAGTATATAATAGATTAATAAATAACAATAAAAATGTTGAAAAATCTGAAATTAATTTATTGCTACATAAAGCAAAAACGAGATCAACTTATGATTTGTATAGAACTTCGCTGAAGTTTGGACTAATTAACGAAATCAAAGAATTACAAAAAAAATCGGATTACGCACGAAAAAACAAAAAAACGAATGAAATGATAGAGTTAACTAATCAAGCTTTTGATTTAGCAATAATTTTAAAAGATAATTTTGAGCTGAATAAAGAAAGTATAATTTTTGAAAGAGTGAATAGTAAAAGAAAAACGCTAAATAAAATGCCTGAACTTAAAAATATTTTAAAAAACATGGATGAAGTTTGTGTAAAAAAATATAAAGATATTTTAATAGTTTATGAACTTTTTGGGTTAAGACCTGCTGAATTTAAAAAGGGTGTTAGTTTAAAATTAAAGCAGGATGAAAATGGAGAAAATGTAATTGAAGCGACGATAAAAGGCGCAAAAATCGGCAAACATTCGGGTCAAGATGTTCGAATTTGTACTACAACGCTTGAAAAAGATAATGAATTACATAATGAATTTTATAAAAATGTTTTTAGACAACAACTTAAAAATGGCGGTGTTTATAAAATAGAGCAAAATGAAAAAACTTATAAAAGTCTAAGCAAATTTTTTTATAGAAAATATGGAACTGCTGTAAGTTTGTATAGTTTTAGACATAAAGTTGCAAGTGACTTAAAGCGCACAAAAACGGATGAAGATACTATAGCTGCTTTTTTAGGACATCGTGTCGATAAGTCACAAACTTATTACGGCAACTACCAGCGGGGTGGCGGTGGCGGTAGAAAGTTTGAAGCAACAGCAACGCATAAAATAAAACACACTAAAAATTATAATTTTGATTTTAACTATAGTAATAGTAATAGTGTTATTAATAAATATAAAAAGAATATTACTATATTGTACTAATAATAAAAAAGCTCCAAAAAATTGGAGCTTTTACTTAAAAACAGGTTAATTTTTATATACTAAAACCTTTTTTATTTTCTTTTTTGTGTTCTTCTTCTAATTTATCCAAAACTTTGTTAATAGTTCTTGTTGTGTAATCTTCTGTATGTTCTCTTTTATTATCATCTAAAACAGCTGCACAAATATTCTTATATTCTGAATATTTATTCAGCGTGTTTTTTATTGCGTTAAAATCAATTACACTATCATCTAAAACCCATTTTTGTTTTTTAGCTAAACCTATAAATCGATTTTTTTCTTTATTAAAGAATTTACTAATTTCTAAATATTCTTCACTATTTCTATCCACTTGTTTTATTTCGTTAATTTCAATATCGTTATTATTGTTAGTATTGTTTGTAGTAAGTAAAATGTTTGGATTTTTAATGCAATTTTGAATATATTCATTTTCATCCATAATTTTTAGAAAATTAAAAACTTTAAAACGTATATCATCTTCTTTAATTGCTCTGACTAAAAAATCATTTCTACCCTCTTTTTTATTTCTAAATCCAGCAACTCGAAATGCATGTTCAGCTCCAGAAAAATTCGGATCACCATATTTTTTGTTCATTGCTCGCACAAAAAAATTAGCAAGCTTTTGATTCGCTTCTTTTTTGCTAACTGTATAAATAAATTGATAATTTTTTTCAGAAGTTTCTAAACGAAGTATAGGTTTTCCAAATTCCATTTTTAGTTCATTAACTGCTTCTTCTGTTTTTATATCATCAATTACTAAATAATAACAATAATTACTAAGCGGTGTTATATAAATATCTGAACCATTTTTATTTAAATTGTATAACTCATTATATATTTTAAATTCTTTAATTTCTGAACTATTATATATTTTTGTATTAACACAATTATTAGTTCTATTAATGGTGGTAATTCTGTATTTTTTTGCTAACAACGTATCTATTTGATTTTCATACTTTTCATATTCCATTTTTTAATCCTCTTTTTTATTATTGTTGTTGTTTATATACTTTTATTTAATGCTTTGTAATGTACTCTACTGTTTTTTAAAATAATGTTATATAAAACATTAATATAAAGTAATAAATTGTCTTCTTTTTCAGCTTTGTTTAAGTTTACTAAGTCAATCTTGTATATTTTATAATCATTGTCGATTATGAAATTTGTTAAACTTAATAACTTTATATTTATTGTATTTTTTATACTCTCTAATATGTTATTTTCTCTAACTGTGTGATTTTCTTTATCTTTTAAGCTGTTGTATGTTTTTATATCATTAATTAAATTTTCTATTTTCATTGCTTACCTCTTTTATTCTTATATTCTTATAAGCCCCAGTAATGGGGCTTTTATTATTAAATAGTTGCTGTTGTTGTTTGTTCTACTTGTTCTTCTACTTGTGTTGCTTGCTCTGTTTGTACAACATTTCTTTTCTTGTAAACTCTTGAATATTCAATTTTTTCTTCATTAATCCACTTTTTTAAATACTTAAGTTGCTTTGTTTCAAAATCTCTTATAATAAAAACCGATCCAGATGGAACAACAACTTTGTGATATCTTCTTGAACCATCAGAGTATGGATAATTTTTAATAAATTCGATTTTTGAACATACACGTGCATCGGATCTGTTGCTGTATGTGTAAGCAATTGGTACACCTGCTATTCTCAATGCACCAATCGTTCTACTCAAATCTTCTTTTACTTTAATTTTTATATCAATTAATTTATTTACTACTGCTTTAGTTGCTTTTTTAGTTGTTTTTTTAACTTTCATTATTTCTTTTGACATAACTCAATTCCTTATATTAATTATTATTATTTAGAAAAACTGCGTAACTTTTTGTTTTAGTTACATTATTTTGTTTTCTCACTTATAGTTATATAAAATCTGGTTAAATTGTAAAGTTAGTTTTTTAGCATTTTGTGCTATTCAGTGTATTTTTTTAAACTTTTATATGCTATAGTTATCGGTTTTTCTTTATTTGTAATAAATAAAAGTTTATACTTAAATATAATTGTTATTTTTAAAAAAGACAAAACTGATTGATTATTTATTGAGCGATTGAACTTATTTTTGTTGTATTTTTTGTAAAATAATGGTAAGTTGGAGAGTTGTTTTTATTTTAGACAATAAAAAACCCTTTAAAAAAAGGGTTTTGGTTAAAAAAGTACATTTTCTATCATAATAATAATAATAAGTTTGAGAGATAAAATTATTATTACTTATACTTATAGTAAATATATTTGAATTGTCAATACCAAATTCATAAAAATTATATAGTTAGTAATTATAAAAATTACTTTGTTTTTTATGGCACGTTACTTATGTACTTATATTACTTAACTTATATTTAGCACATACATATAATCCCTTTCCAAAAACATTTTTTATTTATTTAGCTTATTGATTTAAAAATCAGCAGATTTTTAAATGTTCTACACAAGTCTTTTTTAGCGCAAGTCCAAGCAAGCTTGCTTGCTATGGTTTTGTGTGTGCTGCCAAGCACCCAATCCCTTGACCAGTCTTTTTTATTTTTAAAAATCTACAGGTTTTTAAAAATCTTTATTAAAATTATTCTTGTTTTACTTTATTATTTTATTATTTTCTTATTTTCGGCTTGTTTTTCAGCTAAATTAATCAATAATATCAATATGTTACAAAATTCATTGACGACAAAAAGAATGTAAATAACGACATTTCGAATGTAAAAAACGACAAAAAGAATGCTAAAAACGACAAAAAGAATGTGGAACGACAAAACGAATGTTAAAAAAAATATTCATTTTTTTTGGATTATTTTATAAAAAACGATTATTTTTAAAGTATGCGTGTTGACAAACAGCAAAAGCTAATTAAATAAATAAATATAATAATAAAAAAGGAGATAATAATGAGCGATTTAATAGTATATAAAAGCAACGATTTAGTAAATGCTAGTTATAATTTAACACTAGCAGAACAGAGAATAATATTATTTGCTATTAGTAAGTTAAACCCAGCAAGTGACAATAATAAAACAGTTGTTATAAAAGCAAGCGAATTTGCTAAACAGTTTAAAAAGATAGATAAAAACAGTATATATAAAGCAATAAAAGACGGTTTGGATGACTTGTATAATAAGTCTATAATTTTAAAAAATGAGCAAAAAAAAATCACATTTAGATGGCTACAAGCAAAAGCTTATGTTGACAATGAAGCAACTGCAGAATTAGTTTTTTCAGATCAAATAATTCCATATCTATTTGATTTAAAAAACAAATTTACTAAATATAAGTTAAGTAATATAAGTACATTTAAAAGCGTATATAGCATTAGATTATACGAATTATTAGTACAATATAAAGTAATAAAAGCAAGAAATATAGAAGTTAAAGAATTAAGAGAAATGTTATTGCTTGGCAACAAATATACAAGACCTTTTGACTTAAAAAAAAGAGTAATTGAAAAAGCAGTAAAAGAATTAAATGAAAAAAGTGATTTAAATATTAGTTATAAAATCGATGATGATGTTATTGCTTTTAGTATTAAATCAAAAAAAATGGAAAATGAAGAATTGGTAGCAATAAATAGTAGTAATAAAAAAGAGTATAAAAGTAGATCTACAACAAAATATACAAAAAAACAACAAAAAACAAATAAATCAAGTAGTTATATGAATAATTTAAAAAATGGTTTATTTCTTTAAATATACAAATAAAGCACTTAATAGTGCTTTTTAATCTACTGTTTAAGTACGTGTACTTGAGCAGTCAATTCACCTTCCAATTACCTAAAAAAATATTAAAAAACATAATATTAGCTATTGACATAATTAAAAATATTTTACATATATTATATAAATAAGTTCCTGTTTAAGTACATGTACTTGAACAAACAAAATAATAACGAGGTAAAAAATATGGATGAAAAATATGATGATTACAATAAAAATTTAGAAAAATTACATAATGAAATCAATGAATTAGTAGAAAGAGAAAAAGAATATGAAGAACTTAAACAACATTTTAAATTTTGTAAAAAAGAACGTTTGGGATTCAATTTGAAATTTTTTAAAAAGATGGGTGGAGTAAAAAGGGGTTTAAACGCAAAAAGAAATCAATTGAATATAATTTACACTATAATTTTATTAGAAAGAAAAAAAGGTTTAAAAATAACTGCGTATTTTGCTAAAAAATTAATAAAAAATTTTTTTAATGTAAGTATAAAAAATGCTGAATTATTTAAGTATTTTAGTTGTAAAAATAACATTAAAATATGTAAAAATATGAATGTTAATACATATTGTAAAATTGATGAAATAAGTAATTTATATGAATATGCTACTTTAAAAATTGAAGATGATATATTTTTATTAAAAAATAAAAAAGAAAGTAGTAATAAAGAAGAAGTTAAAAAAGTAAACATTAAAAATATACAAAAAATAAGTATATAGCTTTGTTTAAGTACGTGTACTTAAACACGTGTAAGTAATAAAGCATTTAAAAGTGCTTTATTATTTGTATATTATATTTACTAATAATATATTAACTGCTATTATAAAAAATATTTATGTGTATACGATTTGTATATCAAAAAATATATACCTGCCTATCATATTGAATAAAATAATCTTTTTAAGGTAATTTGAAGTTCTTCGGGTGCGCCATTTCGGTTGAATCCCGATATAATTCTAGTATACTAAACTCACAAAATTTAATATCTAAATCAATCTACTTTTTGATTTATATGTTCTATTATCTATATTAGAATAACGACAAAGTAGAAAGATATACCCTAATTAATAATGGACATTATTTATGTTGGACCCGAATTTACTCCGAAATGAATTAGATCTTGTTGCTAAAAAATTAGCTCGTCGTGGATTTAAATTAGATGTTGAAACTATTCGTCATCTTGAAGAAAAACGTAAAGTATTACAAGTTGAAACCGAAAACCTACAAGCAGAACGAAATGCTCGTTCAAAAGCGATTGGTGAAGCAAAAGCACGAGGCGAAGACATTACCACTGTTCGTGAAGAAGTGAATAAACTTGGTGAAAAACTTAACAGCGCAAAAGCAGAGCTTGACATCTTACTAAACAAAATTAAAGACATTGCCTCAACCATCCCTAATATGCCTGATGACTCTGTCCCAGATGGTAAAGATGAAAATGACAATGTTGAAGTTTCTCGCTTTGGCACACCAAGAACATTTGATTTCCCTATTCAAGACCATGTCGCATTAGGTGAACGTTTTGGTGGTCTTGATTTTGCAGCTGGCGTAAAACTAACAGGTGCACGCTTTGTGGTGATGAAATCACAAATTGCACGCTTACATCGAGCAATCACTCAATTTATGTTAGATTTACACACCGAACAACACAGTTATGCCGAAATTTATGTACCGTACCTTGTCAATCAAGCGACACTATTTGGTACAGGGCAACTACCTAAGTTTGCTGGTGATTTGTTCCATACCAAGCCATTAGATGAAGAAGCAGAAAGCAGTAATTATGCTTTAATTCCAACTGCTGAAGTTCCTGTAACAAATCTAGTGCGTGACGAAATTCTTGATGAAAGTGTATTACCATTAAAAATGACAGCCCATACCCCATGCTTCCGTTCAGAAGCTGGATCTTATGGTAAAGATACTCGAGGCTTAATCCGCATGCATCAGTTTGATAAAGTAGAACTGGTACAAATCGTTAAACCAGAAGAATCAATGAAAGCACTAGAAGAGCTTACAGCGCATGCAGAAAAGGTACTACAGCTACTTGAACTTCCTTATCGTAAAATTGTACTTTGTACAGGGGATATGGGCTTTGGTTCATGTAAAACTTATGATCTTGAAGTATGGGTACCTGCGCAAAATACTTATCGTGAAATCTCGTCCTGTTCTAATATGTGGGATTTCCAAGCACGCAGAATGCAAGCTCGTTATCGCAATAAAGCAGATAACAAAACTTATTTAGTCCATACCCTAAACGGTTCAGGATTAGCTGTAGGGCGCACACTTGTCGCCATTATGGAAAACTACCAACAAGCAGATGGCACAATTAAAGTACCATCAGTTTTAGTTCCTTACATGAACGGCGTTGAAGTCATTGGCTAAGTGAAATCAGACCTATGTAGTTAATAGCGCTACTTATTAGTTAGCGCTATTTTTTTATTAACAAAAAAAGGGGGAAAAGAGATGATAAAAGGCATCACGCTTTTAATATTTTCATCATGCCTTTTTGCTTTGCTTTATTACTACCCTGTACTATTACAACCATTATCAGTTATCGATATTTTTTGCTGGCGACTATTAACCTCATTTCCGGCAATTATTGTATTGATTATCGTCCAAAAACAATGGTCAGCAATAACAGCCCTATTTATACGAATAAAACAGCAACCGCTTTATTTATTAGGATTGATGTTTTCTTCTTTTTTACTGACTATTCAAATGATGATTTTCATCTGGGCACCACTTAATGGACATGGACTATCGGCATCGCTAGGCTATTTTTTACTGCCATTAACCATGGTTATTTCAGGACAGATCTTTTACAAAGAAAAACTCAGTTTTTTACAAAAAATAGCCGTTGGGTTAGCTGCTTTAGGCGTAATAATCGAAATTGCAACCACAGGCGCATTTTCGTGGGAAACAGCCGTCATAGCTCTAGGATACCCCATCTACTTCATCACAAGGCGAAAATTGCAAATAGAAGGCATTGCGGGCACTTTTTCAGACTTCTTGTTTATCTTTATCGGTTGCCTTATTTACTTCTCGTTAAATTATAATGCGGACAAAATTATTGGAGATATTATTCATTTCCCTATTTATATTCCAATGTTAGGAATTATAACCGCCATTGCTTTTGCTATATACTTCTTCGCAAGACGTCTACTACCACTGGGATTATTTGGTTTACTCGGCTATGTAGAGCCCGTATTGTTAACCATTGTTTCAGTATTATTTTTGCATGAAACAGTGTCTCCTAAATACATTGCCTCATATGGACTAATTTGGCTATCTGTATGCGTACTCGCTTTAGAGGGGACTATTTTTGTTTTACGAGCAATAAAACGTAAACGAATACGATACTAAAAAATAGGCACCTTACCAAGTGCCTATTTATTCATTTATACGGTTTATTTACTAAAAGTCACATAATGACCATAACTTTCTAAAATAGATTGTATTTTATCAAGCGTTTCGCGTGGTGGAGCATCGACCCCTTCCAATTTATATGTATCACCGAGGGTATCCCACTTATAAGCACCTAATTTATGGTAAGGTAGCAACTCTACACGCTCAATATTATCCATACCTTCAATAAATTTACCTAACAAATGCGCGGAATTATCATCATCAGTCCAACCGGGAACGACAACATAACGGATCCATGTTCGTTTATTAATTTTATGCAAATGTTTAGCAAACTCAAGGACTCGCTTATTTGGCACACCAACTAATTTTTGATGAATTTCATCATTTACTTGTTTTAAGTCAAGCATAACCAAATCGGTCACAGCCAAAAGTTCATCAACTATATGGTCCAACTGTCTTGCATATCCATTGGTATCCAAACAAGTACTAATACCTTCTTGATGGCAAGCTTTAAACCATTCTGTCACAAACTCAGCCTGTAATGTTGCCTCACCGCCTGATGCGGTCACACCACCACCATTAGGCATAATAAAACTTTTGTAAGAAACGATTTCTTTCATCAGTTCATCAACGGTGACTTCACGCCCTGCTTTCACGTCCCAAGTATCCCGATTATGACAATACAAACAACGCATAAGACAACCTTGAAAGAAAACGATAAAACGAATCCCTGGACCATCAACAGTACCAAAAGATTCAAAAGAATGGATACGCCCTTTAATGGGCTGCTTTGTTGTCATAATAATATTTTGTTGTTCCATAGATACGCTCTAATCACTGCTCACATTGCTTTTGAATTTATTTTAGCTTAAATGATGTCTTTTATGCACCGATTGCATTAATCAGGCATCTCTTTCAACTTGTTTAATTATACAGAATAAATTCACATAATAATTAAATTATTATCACAATAACTATCATTAATTAAAAATGATAAAAAAATAGCGTCCATAAGGACGCCATTTATCAATAAAGTTAAAATAATTAAGTCGGGTAGTAACGACACATTCCTGTGTCGCCGCCCCCTAAGAACTGTACGAGCGAATTTCTCCGCATACAGCTCAAGCCTTCCTATTAACTTATTGCTAAGTCGGTTTCAATACCTCTAACTTCAGTGCATGAACTTTAGTATGGCAGACGGGGTGTAATAATACCCTGTTTTCCAGTTTATTATCTCCACCCTGTACACGGTATATAATATGATGGTCATGCCATCCCGTCTCTTTTGTGATAGGGAGATGACATAGTCCACAACGCCCTTTTTGTTCCTTATACAACCTTTGCCATTGACTTCTGTGCGAATAATCTTCGCACATCCGTTTTTGGTATAACGTTTCGCCGTATAATTCCCATTCAGGTAAAAACGGGTTGTATTCCGATTTTACCTTAACATGACGTTTAATCTCTGTCCTACTGCAAATCAGTAATTCAGTCCATATTTTCTCGCCGTGCCGATTCGTTGTCTGTGTCCCGAATATCCAGTCTCTGCTTTGTATCTTTGTAAAGTATTTCTCTTTAACAAATCGTTTCCGCCTGTTACCGTGTCTTCGACAGCACCATTTCCAAATCGCTTTCCAGATTAAATGGTCTACTTTACTGTACGTTTTTTTAGCGACAATGCTACGGTGATAGTTAGCTCATCCCCTTAACATTGGATTTAATTTTGCTATAAGTATGTCCTGCTTAACCATTTTCATTTTGCTTATCGTTTCTTTTACCTTGCGATAGAATGCTTTCACATTCTTTTTACTCGGTTTAATCAACAATTTGCCCTTAAATGATTTCACCGTCCACCCTAAGAAATCAAACCCTTGTTCGATATTAATAACCCGTGTTTTCCTTTCCGATAAGGTTAAGCCCCTTTCTTTCAGAAATTCCCGAATTCTTGGTACTACTTCATTTTCAAGTAACTCTTTCGAACTCCCTGAGATAATAAAGTCGTCCGCATATCGAACCATGTACACCTTATTAGCACGTCGTTGCCTGTTCCCAATGACACCAAAGTGTTGGGTTAATAGCGCCTCCATGCCATCCAGTGCCATATTCGCTAAAGTCGGAGAGATGATGCCCCCTTGCGGTGTGCCTTCTTCCGTCCGCTTGACCTGTCCCATGTCCACAACGCCCGATTTTAACCATTTTGCTAATATCCGCTTATTCATCGGAATATTGGCTATTAACCAATCATGGCTAATATGGTCAAAACAACCCTGTATATCCGCATCCAATACCCATTGCGCCGTTTGTCTCATTTGACTCCCTTTGCGTGAGAATATCTTATGCACGTGGCTTATCGCATCCGCCGTTGAACGATTGATTCGAAAACCATACGAGTTTTTATCTGCCGTCGTTTCTGCAACAGGCTGTAAAGCAAATAAGTACAGCGCTTGCATTGCTCTGTCTTTCATGGTCGGAATGCCCAAAGGACGCTTCTTTCCGTCAGACTTGGGAATATAAACTCGCCTTAATGGCATGGGTTTATATCCTTTACTTGTCAGCGTTGCAATGGCTTTCCATTTACTCATTGGTGTTGACCATGTTACTTTGTCAACCCCTGCCGTTCTTTTACCTCTGTTTTCTGTCACTCTCCGCACCGCTAATTGCTTAGCATACGTTGAGCGTGTCAGTAACCGTTGTAAGCGTTTAACCTTACGGTAGTCACCTTCAATTGTTGCCTTCGCAATCCGTACCTGCAACCCTTTAACATGCTTTGTTGCTTTGACCCAATCAATCTTGTGCCATAGCTCATTCATGTCAGGAGTCGCTGGAGCTGGACTACTTTTAACTTTTTCGTTAAACTTAGAGTACTCTTTCATACTTACTCCTGTAGTAACAGAAATAAGCAGAAATCTACTTGGTTGTTTGTGAATAATTTCTTCGCCTCGTGAAAAGAAGAAGAATTATTCAATATTCCAAATAAATTCTACTTCTCTGTCACATGGTGAATTGTTAGAGTAGGGAAATGGGCTTGTTTTCACTTGCCTATTTCCTTTCCTCACCCAATCATTCCCGAAGAAATGACCACAAAAGGATTTGCCAACATCTTGCGATGAAAGACCAGTTAGAAGTCTGCACCCTTTCGGGTTAGGTCATGTTTCATACCCTATATCAGCCATTACAGCCAATCATTCGCTTTCTCTAACCTCCCTTACCTGCACCCCCATCAGTATCGCTTGCGCTCTACCTGCCCTAGGGCGGAAATACAGGCTTACCAAGTTCCATTATTATCACACAAATAGTTAAGATGCTGTCTGTTCGCCGATAGTGTTATGATGACGTATCCCCAATTTAGAGAAGGATATCCCACTATGTACCTTTTGGTTAGAGCTTGTCAGTAGCTTAAGCTCTTTACAATTCACGACGTTTATCAACAGTTCACTTACGTTCATCTTTCTATTTAGCCTAGCCCCTCATGGCATGCTACTTGCCACTACTTAATGTTACCTCACGGTATGCATTAACCTTGCTACTCCTCAAGGGGGTACATTGTCAGGAAGCTCCGCACCAGACCGTTGCCAGTCTCGCACTATCCCTAGGCTACTGTTAGTCATATAACAGGTTGACTCGCACTTTCACCTAATTTATAAGCAATTGTACTTCAACAATGATAATAACAGCTTATGCACTTATAACTTCACAATAGGTCAATTCTAGCTTAAACTATACGCTGATGGGTTCTTTCGTTTCCTTGGTCGATTCAATAAATTCTTATTGAACTCCTTGGAATCTTCCAGAATATCAGATATGATTAATTGAATTGTCCAAAGACTAGTTCTTTAAAGTGTGAGAGTTGTCTCCCATGGACTTTAATATATTCTTTACCGAGTACAGGTTATACAATATCCTTTCGGACATGTATAACGCCCTACTCGGATATTGTGAGGGTGGCTAATTAAAGTTATTCACCTTAATCAACCCACCTAACTTTTGATTAAAAATCAAAGAGTTAGGCACCATAAGTGCGCTCTTGTCGCACCTAAATAGACTGTGTAAATGTACGACTAATTACGTCTTTTTGTTGCTCTTTAGTTAAAGAGTTAAAACGTACTGCATATCCAGAAACACGAATGGTTAATTGCGGATATTTTTCAGGGTGTTCCATTGCATCTAATAATGTTTCACGATTTAACACATTAACATTTAGATGTTGGCCACCTTCAATTGTCGCTTCGTGATGGAAGTAACCATCCATTAAACCAGCTAAATTACGTTTACGCACATCATCATCTTTACCTAACGCATTTGGAACGATAGAGAAAGTATATGAAATACCATCTTTAGCGTAAGCAAATGGTAGTTTTGCAACAGATGTTAATGACGCAACTGCACCTTTTTGGTCACGACCGTGCATTGGGTTAGCACCTGGTCCAAATGGTGCACCGGCACGACGTCCATCAGGTGTATTACCTGTTTTCTTACCGTATACAACATTTGATGTAATAGTAAGTACTGATTGAGTAGGGATAGCATTACGATAAGTTTTAAGTTTTTGAATTTTCTTCATAAAACGTTCAACTAAATCAACAGCAATATCATCAACTCGTGGATCATTGTTACCGAATTGTGGATATTCACCTTCGATTTCAAAGTCAGTAGCTAAACCATCTTCATCACGAATGGTTTTCACTTTTGCATATTTAATTGCAGAAAGTGAGTCAGCAGCAACAGAAAGACCTGCAATACCACATGCCATAGTACGAATAACATCACGATCATGTAATGCCATTAATGACGCTTCGTAGCTATATTTATCATGCATATAGTGAATAGCATTTAATGCAGTTACATATTGTTTTGCTAACCAATCCATAAAGTGATCTAAACGAGCAAACACTGTATCAAAATCTAAATATTCATCAGTGATTGGGTCTTCTTTAGGGCCTACTTGCATTTTTAATTTTTCATCAACACCACCATTGATTGCATATAGAAGTGTTTTAGCAAGGTTAGCACGCGCACCAAAGAATTGCATTTGTTTACCAACGATCATTGGGCTTACACAACATGCGATAGCGTAGTCATCGTTGTTAAAGTCTGGACGCATTAAATCATCGTTTTCATATTGTAATGATGAAGTATCGATTGATACTTTTGATGCGAACTCTTTAAATCCACTTGGTAACTGTTCAGACCAAAGGATAGTCATATTCGGTTCTGGTGAAGGACCCATTGTATATAAAGTATTTAAGAAACGGAAAGAAGTCTTAGTTACTAATGTACGGCCATCAACACCCATACCTGCGATAGATTCAGTTGCCCAAATTGGATCGCCTGAGAATAACTCATCATATTCAGGAGTACGTAAGAAACGAACCATACGTAGTTTCATCACGAAATGGTCAACAATTTCTTGTGCGTCTTTTTCAGTGATTAAACCTGCAGCAAGATCACGTTGGAAATAGATATCAAAGAAAGTTGAAGTACGACCTAAAGACATTGCCGCACCATTTTGTGATTTAACCGCAGCTAAATAACCAAAATATGTCCATTGAACAGCTTCTTGTGCAGTTTTTGCTGGTCCAGAAATATCAAAGCCATATTTAGCAGCCATTTCTTTAATTTGACCAAGCGCACGATGTTGTTCAGCGATTTCTTCACGACGTTGCATAGTCATAGTTAAATCAACGCCATTTTCAAAATCAGCTTGTAAAGAAGTGAATTGTGCAAATTTGTCTTGCATCAAATAGTCAATACCGTAAAGTGCCACACGACGGTAATCACCAATGATACGACCACGACCGTAAGCATCAGGAAGACCAGTGATAACACCAGATTTACGACAACGAAGGATATCAGGAGTATAGATATCGAAAACACCTTGGTTGTGAGTTTTACGATATTCAGTGAAGATTTTTTTGACTAAAGGATCAAGTGTTCTGTTATAAGCTTTACAAGAATTCTCGATCATTTTGATACCACCAAACGGGATAATCGCACGTTTTAGTGGTTTTTCAGTTTGTAAACCAACAATTTTTTCTAAATCTTTTTCGATATAACCTGCATCATGAGCAGTAATTGTCGAAATAACACTTGTATCAAAATCCACAGGAGCATGGGTAGCATTTTCAATTTTAATGCCTTCCATTACTTTATCCCATAACTTAGTAGTAGCTTCTGTTGCGCCAGCTAAGAAAGACTCATCGCCCTCATATGGCGTGTAGTTCTTTTGAATAAAATCGCGGACATTGACATTACTTTGCCAATCACCATCTTTAAATCCTTTCCAAGCAGCTGCTTGTACTTCGTTTAAATTACTCATAATTTTCACCTCAGGTTTACAAAAATATCTATTTACCCTCTTACATATTAGGGCAAATATTATAAAATCAATGTGGCTTACGTAAATATAAAGCCCAATAAGGTAGCGCAACTGCTAAACCACCTAAAATATTCCCGATTGTAACTGGAATTAAATTGTTAAATATAAAATGTTCAACAGTTAGTGATTTAAATGTATCTGGCGCTACGCCAACAGCTTGCCAAAATTCAGGGGAAGCAAAATTATTAATCACAATACCCATCGGGATCATAAACATATTTGCAATGCTATGCTCAAATCCACTAGCAACAAACATAGCGACAGGAAGAACCATGATTAACATCTTATCAAGTAAGCTACGACCAGCATAACTTAACCATGCAGCCAAACAAACCATTAAGTTAGCTAAAAAACCAAGGAATACAGCTTCAATAAAAGTATGATGCAACTTATGATCAGCAGTTTGCAATACATTCAATCCCCACTGCCCGTTAGCTACCATATACTGACCTGACATCCAAATAATCGTTACAAACAGTATAGCACCAATAAAGTTACCAACATAGACTAAAATCCAATTACGGAACATTTTTAACCAACTTACTCTATGCGTCATTCTTGGTAAGATAGTCAATACTGTTGAAGTAAAAAGATCAGCGCCACAACAAACAACTAACATTAATCCTAATGAAAAGCAGATACCACCAACTAATTTGGCTAAACCAAACGCAACGGTTGCAGTGCCAGTTGTAACGGTAATATAAAAAACAAAAGCAATAGAGATAAAAACACCAGCAAGAATTGCAGATAAAATTGTGCTACATGGGTGTTTATTTACTTTGTAGTTGCCAATGTCTTCGGCAATTTGTGTCATTTGTGCGGGGGAATAGGAATCCACAAGTTTATCAGTACTCAAACTAACATCCTCAAAAAAACTAGGGTTTTATGAGACGCATAGTATACTCAAAATTTGAAGCAGATCACGTTTTTTTTATTAAAAAAAACGCTAAAAGTAAAAATTTATTGTTTATTTAAGTAATTACCGATAACAGAGCTTTTAAAGCAAATATTTGTTTTTATAAAAAAACATCAAATAAAAAACTCAATAAAATCAATACCTTTCCTGACCGATTTTTTTGTGGAAAATAACCGCTTTTTTGTTGGCGAATAGAATGGATTGGTGCGGTGGTTTTGGATGCTTTGCTTTGGGGAAATAAAATAACAACAGTGACCAAGTTTGAGTTAGGGAATTAAAGTGAATTCCCTGACAATCCAAGCTTTAAGTGTTTTTTGTAAATTGCTTTTTTATTAAAAAGCAATGCAATTATCACTAAAAATCGATCAAAAAATATTGATTTTATTGAGGTTTTTTGCTGTTTTTTAATGAGATCATATTATTTTTTATTTAAAAAAACACCCCACTTTCCATAAAGTATAAAAAGTGGGGTATTTATATGCCATTTATTTGTTATCTAAAATTCGACTTACTTTCACTAAATAATTACGTGATTCTTGCGCAACATGCGAAGTCACAAGCTTTCGATATACTTGCTGCGGTGTCATTGAGTTGATAATGTTAATAGCTTCGTTGCGATCGTTTGAAAACGTACGCAACACGCTACCTACCCCGCCGTTATATGAGGTAATCATAGCGTATCTTAGCGAAATAGGGTTGTTAATTCCTGCTAAGTATTTTGTTTTTAATAATGATAGGTACGCTGTACCCATATCAACATTGTTACGAGGATCTAGCAAAAACTTTCGACTTGGTTCGCCTGATTTACCTCGTAATTTAAAAATATCACGCCCTGCCGTATGTTGTTGTACTTGCATTAGTCCAAGTGCATCAGTGCGGCTAACCGCATAAGGGTTGAATGCGGATTCAACTTCCATAATGGCAAGTATTAAGCGTTCATCAATAAAATAGCGGTTTGATGCTTCAGTAACCAGTGGTAAGAATTTTTTTGCACGCTGATTTATGTGGTTAGGAACAAGTTTAATTTCGACATAGGCAATTTTATGTGGACCAGAGGTGCGAATTTTTAGGTTGTTGGCAAGAACATAATCAGCAAAGCTGTTGGCTCGACCGCTCCAGCGGATTGGTTGGAGCTCTTGGTCGAGTACCTGATTGTATAAAAATGGGTCTTTAGATAAGTCTTGGCTGATTTTGTCATGACGTATAATGTCTACTGGTTCTGACATAAGCAATGTTGAAACAATTGCTTCTTTTAAATTTTCTATTGGTGATTCAGCCATGGTTTCAATGGTTATAATACCTGAAACAAAATTAATATGGACACGGGTTTTTAGGTTATCTTCATATTGAACATAATCTTTAGGACCAGCAATAAGCACTTCTTTAGGCCCCCAAATTTGTTCGATGTTGTTAGCATATTGGCTAATTAAGATATTGAATGCGTTGGTATCTTTGACGTAATAATCTTCATCTTCTTTGTGCGAATTGCGGCTTGGGCAGCCCGCTAACAGGCTGACTGCAATAATTAATGCAATGAGTTTTTTATTGTTTTTCATTTTTTATCTCAATGTTGAGGTTTATATCCATCAATAACAATATCTTCACCTTCAAATAAAAATTTGACCATTTCTATTTCAATTTTTTTGCGGTGTTCAGGATTCATCATATTCAATTTATTTTCGTTAATTAACATCGTTTGCTTTTTAAGCCACTCCTGCCATGCTTGTTTTGATATTTCATTAAAAATACGTTTGCCAAGCTCCCCAGGATAAAGCTGGAAATCTAAACCATCCGCTTCTTTTTTTAAATAATGGCAATAAATAACACGACTCATTTTTATCTCTTTTTTAAGTACAATTAACGAACAGGTGCTGATTATACCTGAAAATAATTAGAGATAAGAAGAAAATTATCGAATAAGTTTGCAAATTGAAATTACTTTTACAAGTGAATATTAATTTAAAATAAATGAATAATTATTTACTTTACACTGCGGTTAATTTGCTTAAAATAACATGAAATTATCATTAAAAATAAATAAGGATTAAACAATGCCAGCAAAAATCACTCGTGAACTTTTTGATCAAGTTATTTTACCTGTTTATGCACCAGCTCAATTTATTCCTGTTAAAGGTCAAGGTAGTCGTGTTTGGGACCAGCATGGTGAAGAATATATTGATTTTGCGGGTGGTATTGCAGTTAATGCGCTTGGTCATTGTCATCCACGATTAGTGAAAGCTTTGCAAGAACAAAGCGAAAAACTGTGGCATGTTAGTAATGTGTTTACTAATGAGCCAGCTTTAAATTTGGCGCAAAAATTGATTGATAATACCTTTGCTGATCGCGTTTTTTTTGCTAATTCAGGAGCTGAAGCAAATGAAGCGGCATTTAAACTGGCTCGATATTATGCTATCCAAAAACACAGTCCTTATAAAACTAAAATTATTGCCTTTTATCAGTCGTTCCATGGTCGTACATTTTTTACGGTTTCAGTGGGTGGGCAAGCCAAATATTCTGATGGTTTTGGTCCCAAACCTGCTGATATTATTCACGTTCCTTTTAATGATCTTGATGCTGTTAAAGCGGTAATCGATGACCATACTTGTGCTGTTGTGTTAGAGCCGGTTCAAGGTGAAGGTGGGTTAACCTCAGCAACGCCTGAATTTTTGCAAGGTGTGCGTGAGCTTTGTGATGAATATAAAGCCTTATTGGTATTTGATGAGGTGCAATGCGGAATGGGTAGAACAGGCAGTTTATATACTTATCAACAATATGGTGTCATGCCTGATATTTTGACCTCGGCTAAAGCTTTGGGGGGGGGGGTTCCAATTAGTGCAATGTTAACCACAAATGACATTGCTTCAGTTATGCACCCTGGCGTGCATGGCACTACTTACGGTGGCAATCCTCTTGCCTGTGCTGTAGCTTGTGAGGCTTTCGATATCATTAATTCTGCCGAAGTGCTTGAGGGTGTGCAAAAGCGACGCGCTATTTTTATTGAAAAACTAGAAGAAATTAATGATAAATTTAAGTTGTTTCGGGAATATCGCGGTAAAGGGTTGCTGCTAGGTGCTGAGTTACAACCTGAGTTTCATAATAAAGCCCGAGAGCTTTTAAATGTTGCTACTGAATTTAAGGTGATGATTTTAAATGCCGGCCCAAATGTATTGCGGTTTACTCCGTCGTTGATAATATCCGAAGACGAAATTGAAGAAGGCATGAAGCGATTAACAAAAGCGGTTGAAAAAGTTGTCAATAGTTGAGTTTTTCTATACAGTAACGACATTTTAATCAATTAAGCACAGTTAATGTGCTTAAAGGATACTTTTTATGACAAATATTCGACCATTAAATTACGCAAAAACACATTTTATTTTAAGTGCACCTGATATTTCTCATTTACCGAGCGATAATGGGGTTGAAGTTGCCTTTGCTGGCAGATCTAATGCTGGCAAATCTAGTGCACTGAATACATTGACCAATCAAAAGGCATTAGCAAGAACCAGTAAAACACCGGGAAGAACACAATTAATCAATTTATTTCAAGTGGAAGAAAATTGTCGCTTAGTTGATTTGCCCGGTTATGGCTATGCACAAGTTCCCGAGGCAATAAAACGCAAATGGCAAAAATCATTAGGAGAATATCTTCAAAAACGTGAAAGCTTAAAAGGTTTGGTTGTATTAATGGATATAAGACATCCTTTAAAAGACTTAGATCAACAAATGATTGAATGGGCGGTTTCAGTAGATATTCCTGTTATGTTACTACTCACAAAGGCCGATAAATTAGCTTCTGGTGCACAAAAAAAACAAGTTAACATGGTTAAAGAAGCCATTTTACCTTTTCAAGGTGATATTACTGTGGCTCCTTTTTCATCGCCTAAACGTATGGGTTTAGAGCCTTTAAAACAAAAGTTAGATGAATGGTTTAGCCAACAATGAAGCCTGTAATTGATAATGCTGCTTTTTCATTCCATGCTTTATCGCCCGAGTTAATTTTTGAGAGTTTGTTGTCAATCGGCATTCGTATTGATTCAGGTCTGACTGCTTTAAATAGTTATGAGAACCGAGTTTATCAATTCCATGATGAGGATCGCATTCGTTATGTTGTAAAATTTTATCGACCTTATCGTTGGAGTAATGAGCAAATTATTGAAGAACACCAGTTTACTAAACAATTAGCTGATGCTGAGATTCCTGTTGTTGTCCCTTTGACAATTAACAATACCACGCTACATGAACATGAAGGCTACCGATTTGCCCTATTTCCTAGTGTTGGTGGGCGACAATACGAAGTAGATAATCTGGAGCAGATGGAATCAGTTGCAATGTTGCTTGGGCGTATTCATCAAATTGGTGCAAGCAAGCCCTTTTTACATCGACCAACTATCGGATTAGAAGAATATCTTTATTATCCCCAAGAAATAATATTATCGTGTCATTTTATTCCCCAAAAAGTACAATCTGATCTGAAAACAATTTTAGCGCAATTAATTAAAACCGTTGAACACGATTGGCATAATGATTGGCAACCTATCCGTCTACATGCTGATTACCATGCAGGTAATATTTTATGGCGAGATGGTGCAACGTTTGTTGATTTTGATGATGCCCGTAATGGCCCCGCTATTCAAGATTTGTGGATGCTGCTTTATGGCAATCAACACGAACAACGTATACAGTTAGATATGCTAATTGAGATGTACCAAGATTTTTTTGACTTTGATATAGATCAGCTGAGTTTAATTGAGCCATTAAGAGCGATGAGAATGGTGCACCATTTAGCATGGATTATTGCCCGCTGGCAAGACCCGGCTTTTCCTATCGCTTTTCCGTGGATAACAGATGAAGACTTTTGGCGACAACAATTATCGGAATTTAAGCAGCAAATTGAAGCAATCAAAGCACCATCGATAAAATTAATGTCAATAATGTAAGTATTAACAATATGATTAATTGATTAATTTTAATAATTCATCAAAAATGGGGCGACTTTTGACTAATGCTTCTTTTTTGGGTTTAGAAAATTGTTTTATTTGATACTCAAGCTTGAGTGCTAGCGATTTGTCTCCAATCAAGACTTGATACACAATTGTCAAATCCCTATGCCCTTTTAAACATTTAGCACCTTTACCATTTTGATGTTGTTGTAAACGCCTAGCAACATCCGTGGTAATGCCAGTGTATAACGATTGATTTGCTGTTCTGATAATATATAAAAACCATTTAGGCGTTTTATTAGACATAAATAGCCAAAAGATATAAAGCGAATAATTTCATCATAATATCATTTTTATTGTCTAATCAGTATTTTCAATTTTATAGCGATATTATTTAACGATACTACCTTGTTAACCATTACTGTTTCATTTACTTTAATGCTGATAATGTTTAAGATAAACCCACTTTTTTTGATGTACTTTGGGATAATAAAATTTGAACAATTTTGCAAAAATTATTGAAGTCGAACGTGGAGATATGAAGTTCGCTTATGTACAAAATGATGAAATAAATTATCTAGACCTGTTTGACCAATTTTTGGCTGAAGAAGGGCATCATGAATTGCTCGACCCAAGCGATAAATTAGAACGATATACTTATTTAATCAATCACAATCAAACCAAATTTATTTTTAAAATTGATGGTGGGGTTGAGCACCGTTTAGAACGCAAACTTATTGCCAAAATAACTGGCGATTTTTATTTTAATTTAATTCGTAAACTGGCAAAAATATCACTTGATAAATGTGATATTGCTTATGAACTTTATTTGGTTGCTTTCGATAAGAGAACCAAACGTCATTATATGATATTTAATTTTATTGAAGGTCGCTCCCTAAAAAGGGAAGAGATGAGAGAGTATGGAGAGCAAGTCAAAAACTGTCTTGAAAAACTGCATAGCTATAATTTAGTATCTAATGATGTGCATGGTGGTAATTTTATTTTAACACCAGATGGAAAAATTAAAGCTATAGATTTAACTAACTCTGGTTTTATTTGGTTAACCAAGGCCAATGATGCGATTGAATCGCAAGAACGTTTTGGTATCAAAATTAAGGTTCCTTTTTTGGCAATGGCAATTAAGAAGTTTACTCATGGATTTAAACGGTTATCTCGTAAGATCCGCGGTAAAGAAGATTAACGATATTCCTATTAAGGATAACTCTGGTTAAATTGATATTCGTCATTTTTTAAACACCAACTGAGCAATTAGTAAAAGATAAAATTAATCAGGCTTAAAAAGGATGTAATATGAAAAAATTAATTGGTTATTGTGCTGTTTTAACTATTCTAACTGGCTGTACATCTCAAAAAATGGAGTCAATTTACCAAACAGAAGGCGTTGAAATTACTAAAAATTCGTCAAACATCGATATATTAAATAAATATAGTACGTCACGACCAATTACTACGCTTCATTCATCTTTGTCATTATGTATTGCACAAGAACTGGATAACAGCCCCGTTGTGTTAAGCAGCGAAAATGCATTAGGCTCACAATGGTGGCCATATTGGAATAGACCTAACCAACAAACCATTACGGTTAATGGTGGCGATACAATTAAATTAGTTGAAGGTAATCATGTTGTTGCTAATGCTGTCGTTGACTACCAATATCATGCTAAATATTTTGTTAGCTATACTTTAACTGCAACACGTAACCAACATGATATTCGTTATTTATTTAGTAATATTAAACAAGCTCAACAATATACTGGTTCAGTCGCCAATGATGGATTTGAAAATGTAAAAACACTTGAAAGATCCCACCCTAACTTAGTTATTGAGTCACTCAATAAAGAAGTTGATAAAATCCAAGAATGCTTATTACGCCAATAGTTGAGCATAAAGCAATTTTAAGTAATACATATGTTTTAATCTATTTTTTTGATGCTACTATTTAGAAGGATGAAAAAAATTTGAATGACTAAAATGTTTATGATGTTTTAAAAAATTCAACAAAATTATGCTGCATTTTAATTTATACCATTCCATTTGCTTAATAACTTACATTAATTACAAAAATAGTTATATAACTTTCTTAATCTTCTGATTTCTGCATCTATAACTATACTAATTATATAGTTAAAACCCAATTAGTAGTATAAGAGGTATATTATGAGCATGATGCAGGAAATAAAAGAAAACAAATTTTATGTAGGTTCCTTACCTTTACCCATTTTCATTGTTTGTTCAATCATCGTTATTATCGCCGCTCAATTAGATATGCTTCCCAAAACCTTAATTGGTGGTTTTGCTGTTATTTTACCATTAGGCTGGTTTTTAGGGACAGTAGGACAAAATATTCCATTTTTTAAAAAATTTGGTGCTCCAGCAATATTATCACTCATCGTTCCTTCTTTGTTAGTTTATTATGGTGTTTTTGATGAAAATACGTTAACAGCAACCAAAATGCTAATGAAAGACTCTAATTTTCTACTCTTTTATATCGCTAGCTTAGTTTGCGGTAGTATTTTAGGTATGCATCGTGTCATTTTAATACAAGGTTTTATTCGGATGATGATTCCAATGTTTCTTGGTATGTGCTTAGCCGCATTGGTGGGCGTTTCGGTTGCTGTAGCTTTTGGTGATACTTGGGAGCATGCATTTTTCTATACTGTGTCACCGGTTATGGCTGGAGGCATTGGAGAAGGTGTTTTACAACTCTCTAATGCTTATAGCAACATCCTTAATCAAAATTATGATTCATTTGTTAGCGCATTAATTCCTGCAACTGTTGTGGGCAACTTTTTTGCCATTACCTTTACAGCTATTATGAGTCGAATTGGTGAAATTAAACCACACTTAAGTGGTCATGGACAATTAGTTCAAATTGAATTTGATGGTTTAGCTGATGCTTTAAAAGAAGATAAAACTCCATTAGATGCAAGGGCCATGAGTGGCGCAGTGATGATTTTAGCTACTTTATTTATTTTTGGTATGATTTTAGAAAAGATTACCCATTTTCCAGGGCCTGTACTTATGATTATTGCAACCGCCGTTGTTAAATATTTTCGTTTATTACCAGAAAGCGTAGAACGCGGTAGTCAGCAATGGTATAAATTTATCTCAGGTAATTTTACTTTTCCACTTATGGCTGGTCTAGGTTTATTGTATATTGACTTAGGTAGTGTTGTTAATGTGTTAACTATTCCTTACTTTATTACCATTATTTCGGTGGTATTTACTGTTTCGATGACAGGCTTTGTTTGTAGCTTTTTCTTAAAGATGTACCCGGTTGAAGCGTCTATTATATCTTCATGTCAAAGTGGTATGGGGGGAACTGGCGATGTTGCAATACTTTCCACAGCAAATCGAATGAACCTAATGCCTTTTGCACAGGTCGCAACACGATTAGGTGGTGCATTAATGGTTATTTGTACCACAGCATTATTACGTTATTTACATATGTAATAAGGAAAAAGCTTTCTACAATTTAGAGGGTAATATAACAACAATCAATGAGTTATAAATATAGCAGCATAAAACAGTAAATATAATATTTATAAATACAATATTTCATAAACATAATTTGAAGGTAACAATTATGACTACAGTTCAAGAAAAAGCATTAGCAATTAGCAAACAAATGCATGGAAAATTAGAAATTCATTCAAAGGTACCAGTAAATTCAATGGCCGATCTGAGTGTTGCGTATACGCCTGGCGTGGCAGCGGTGTGTACAGAAATATCGGAAAATCCTGAATCTGTATATGAATATACCAGTAAACGTAATTTAGTCGCTGTTATCACTGATGGTTCAGCAGTATTAGGACTTGGTAATATAGGCCCAGAGGCCGCCATCCCTGTAATGGAAGGAAAAGCAATATTATTTAAGCAATTTGCTAATGTAGATGCAATTCCACTATCGCTCAATACACAAGATCCTGATGAACTTGTTAGCCATATTGCTGCATTAGCCCCTTCGTTTGGAGGCATTAATCTTGAGGATATTAGCGCTCCAAGATGTTTTGAAATAGAAAAACGTTTGCAAGAAATACTAGATATTCCAGTATTTCATGACGACCAACATGGCACAGCAATTGTTGTTTTAGCCGCATTATACAATGCATTAAAAGTCGCAAATAAAAAAATTGAGTCAGCTAAAATTGTTGTCAACGGTGGTGGAGCTGCAGGTTTAGCTATCGCTGATATGTTATTAGCCGCAGGAGTAACCAATCTAAAAGTGGTTGATAAAATTGGTATTTTATCTGAAGATGATGAGTCATTACCACCGCATCACTTAGCTATGGCCAAAAGAACCAATCGCGAAAAGCAAAAAGGAACATTAGAAGATGCGCTCAAAGGTGCTGATGTATTTATTGGTGTTTCAGCACCAAAAGTATTAAATCCAAAATGGGTTAAAACTATGGCAGAAAAATCTATTATTTTTGCAATGGCCAATCCAATACCTGAAATCTTCCCAGAAGAAGCTAAAGCTGCTGGCGCTTATATTGTCGGTACAGGGCGTAGTGATTATCCAAACCAAATTAATAATGTCTTAGCATTCCCTGGAATTTTTAGAGGTGCGTTGGATGCTAGAGCTAAAAATATCACATTAGAGATGCAATTAGCTGCAGCCAAAGGATTAGCTAGTATTGTAACTGATGACAAATTATCAGTAGAATATATATTACCTAATGCTTTTGAACCCAATGTAGCTAAAGTTGTCGCTGAAAGCGTTAAAAATGCTGCCAAATAAGCATATTATTTGGCTAATTAGATTTTAATATAACCTGTTAATTCAATAATTGATTAGCAGGTTTTACCTTTAGTACATTAATATAAGTAAACAATAACTGTTTTCGAAAAGTGACTAAATGAGATATCTTTTTAATCGGTTAACACTTAAATTTAAGCTTATCAGTTTATTTTTTTTAGTTTTTACATTATCGTCCATAGCTGAAAATATTTATATTATTCATTTTGTTAATAATGAATATTTACAGACTTCTCGCCAACATGTTGAAAATATTGCTAATATTATTTCATCAACGGATAATATAATAAAGAATATACAATCCCCCTCTCCTCAGAGCTTATCTTTTATCCAACATGATACTGAACAAATACGAAAACTAACGCAGGTTGATTTTGTCGTTGTATTTAATATGCAAGGAGTGCGACTGTCACATCCTGATAAAAATAAAATTGGACAGCTTATTGTTGGTGGCGATGAAGGTAAAGTATTAAAAGGAGAATCTTATACATCAATAGCCGAAGGAACACTTGGCAATTCTATACGAGCATTTAGTCCTATTTTCAATAGCGATCATCAACAAATTGGCGCAGTACTAGTTGGACAAACACTAAAAAAGATCGATCATTTAGCATCAAGAACCAGTCAATCCATCTGGTTTTCATTATTGGCTTCGTTAAGTGTTTCTTCTATTTTAGCCCTATTATTATCACGCAATATTAAGAAAATTTTATATGGACTTGAGCCAAGCGAAATGGCCCAACTATTTGAAGAGCGCGATGCTATTATTAGAACCGTTAAAGAAGGCATTGTAGTAATTAATCGTGATGGTTCAATTACCCAGATTAATAATGAGGCAAAACGAATATTACGGATTACTAGTTGTAAATCCGATATTATAGGTACACAAATTGCAGATATTATTCCAAATACTCGTTTACACGAAGTCATGCAATCAGGCTTAGCCGAATATGATTGCGAACAAAACATTAATGGTGTTGTTATTTTAACAAATAGAGCTCCATTATTTGTCAATGGTGCATTAGTTGGTGCTATTGCCTCTTTTAGGGATATGACCGAAATACGACAATTAGCTGAAAACTTAACCGGTGTAAACCGTTATGCTGATGCATTGCGTTCTCAATCACACGAATTTAATAATAAATTACATGTTATTTATGGTTTAGCGTTTAATAATAACAAACAAGAATTAATTGATTATCTTGAAGAGATTATTGGTAACCAGCAAGCTGAATCAAAACTTGTCACTCAAGCAATTAAAGATCCAATCATTTCTGGTTTTCTAAATAGTAAATTTAGCCGAGCCCGAGAATTAGGTGTTTATTTAAATTTTAACATTAATGGTATATTATCACCGATTTCAGATACATCTGTCACTCATAGTTTAATTACCATTTTAGGTAATTTAATTGATAATAGTTTAGATGCCGTACAATTTTTAGAAGAAAAACAAATCAATGTTAATTTACAAATTAATAATGATACGTTTAACATTGAAATCAATGATAATGGCGAAGGTATTTCAGAAGAAGATACGCAACGTATATTTCAAAAAGGTTATTCAACTAAAGGCGATAATCGAGGTATTGGACTGTATTTGGTTCTAGCAAGTATCGATGAACTCAATGGGCATATTGAATTATGTGACTTAAGCAATAAAAAAGGAACGTGTTTTAAAGTATTATTGCCAATTAAAGAAATCTATAGGGAGAAAAAAATTCATGGTTGATGTTTTAATAGTTGAAGATGATCCTATGGTGACAGAATTAAATAAAAAATACCTACAAATGGTTCCTGGCTTTAATTTAATCGCCAATGTCAATAACGGTGAACAGGCACTGCATTTTATACACGATAATCATATTGATTTAATTTTGCTAGATGTATTTATGCCAAAACTCAATGGACTAGAGCTATTACAACATATTCGTATCAGTTATCCAAAAATTGATATTATTATGGTAACTGCGGCCTGTAAAACAAGTGAAATTCAAGCGGCTTTACGCTTAGGTGTCATTGATTATATTGTAAAACCTTTTACTTTTGAACGATTACGCATGGCATTAATTTCTTATAAAGAACGTATACGCTTATTATCATCATCCAAAATTTTAAATCAACATCAACTTGATGACCGAATTTTTGCAAAACCTGTTTGCCACAACAAAAGGTTACCAAAAGGTATTGATAATCAAACATTGCAAAATGTTCGAGAGGCGATTATTAAATATAATAATGAATTTTCAATGAGTGACATTGTAGAATTAATTTCGTTATCGAGAATATCTCTTAAAAAATACTTGGATTACCTAGAAGAGCTAGGTGAGCTTGAAAGCCATTTGGCCTATTTATCAATAGGTCGACCTGTTAAACGTTATATTTATCATAAGTAATAAATCCGTCTATACTCATCACATATAAGAAAATTAACTAATTAATTATTTGTAATAATACTATAAAACTAAGTAATTTATTTATCCATTGTAATTTCATCTAATGACAAGCTAAAACTAGGAAGAAAAACATCTAAAAAATAGTTCATTTCTGGACTATTACGTTCAGATAACGTCTTTTTTAAGCGTTGTTCTGCCAATTTAAATTCATTATTACCAGCACTCAATTCTTCAATCGTTTTAAGATAGGCACATAATGCATCAGCCTGTTTTACAATACTTTTTTCTGTTTCGTTATAAAAATCATCATCGATTAGTGTTCTAAAATCATCTTGAAGATCTTTTGGAAGCATATTAATGAGTTTATGTTGAGCTATTTTTTCAATTTTTTTATATTCAACAGTAATTTGTGGGTTGTAGTATTTTGTGGGTGTTGGTAAATCGCCAGTAATAACTTCTGAAACATCATGATACATTGCTAACAATGCAATTCGTTCTGGATTTACATCACCATTAAATTTTTTATTTTTAATTATAGCTAAAGCATGTGCAACAAAAGCTACTTGTAAGCTATGTTCTGATACATTTTCCGTTCTTATATTTCGCATTAGAGGCCAACGGTTAATAAGCTTTAATCGCGATAAATGAGCAAAAAAATGACTATTATTCATGTTATTATCTCTTTAATATAAAATAAAAACGCCCCCATTAAAAATAGGAGCGTCTATAATATATAGTAATATTTCTTACGACTTTACGCTAGAATAAGCTGCTTAGTACCCAACGCTAGCGGTACTGTTTGTTCTTCTGTAAATGTCACATATTCCCATGCACTTTGTTTAGCTAACAATGCCTGCAATAATTGGTTGTTTAGTGCATGACCTGATTTATAACAAACTACTTCGCCAATCATATTATGACCGCTCATATATAAATCACCAATAGTATCAAGCATTTTGTGACGTACAAACTCGTCATCAAAACGCAAACCATCTTCATTAAGCACTTTATAATCATCAACAACAATTGCGCAATCTAAACTACCACCTAAACATAAACCTTTGGATTGCAACGCTTCAATATCGCGCATAAAACCAAACGTTCTTGCCCGGCTAATTTGACGAATAAATGATTCAGATGAAAAATCTAATTGATAACGCTGCGAACTGCTATCAATAGCAGGATGATGGAAATCAATAGTAAAATCTAATCTAAAACCACTATAAGGCCTTACTTCAGCCCATTTATCGCCATTTTCAACTCGAACAGTCTCTTTTACACGTAAAAACCTTTTTAGTGCATTTTGTTCAGCAATGCCTGCATCAAGTAATAAATAAACAAAGGGACTAGCGCTACCATCCATTATTGGAATTTCAGGTGCATTAACTTCAATAATAATATTATCTATACCAAGTCCTGCTAAAGCAGAATTAATATGTTCGACTGTTGAGATACGAACATTATCTTCGTTTACTAAACAAGTACAAAGCATTGTATCGCGTACAGATTTTGCATCCACTGGAAAATCAACATATGGATTTAAATCAGTACGGCGGTAAATAATACCTGTATTCTCAGGCGCAGGACGTAATGTCAAACTAACTTTCTTGCCGGTATGTAAACCAACACCAGTTGCTTGAATAGTCTTTTTTAAGGTTCTTTGTTTCACTTTGCACCTACTTTTTTACTTGTTGTACTCTTTAACTTTGACAATAAAAAATCAAATAAGTTCAACTTTAATTTGCTTGCTTACGAATGAAAGCAGGAATATCTAAAATTCTGTTATCTTCAATAGATGAAGTTGTTGGTTCATTAACAACTTTAGCTAATTTATCTTCTTGTTGTCCTAACGTGTTATTTTGAGCAAATAAATCATTACGAGGCATCGGTTTAGACATTTTAACTTCTGAACGTTTATCCATACCAATACCCGTTGCAACCACAGTAACTCGAATTTCATCCGACATATCGGGATCAAAGGTTGTGCCAACAACAACAGTCGCATTATCAGAAGCAAATGCCCGAACTGTACTACCCACTGTTTCAAACTCTTCTAAGCCGAGATCTAATCCTGCTGTTACATTTACCAATACACCTCGAGCTCCAGATAAATCAATATCTTCAAGTAAAGGACTAGAAATTGCCATTTCAGCAGCTTCTTCCGCTCGATTATCACCACTAGCTCGACCAGAACCCATCATAGCATATCCCATTTCAGACATCACTGTTCTTACGTCAGCAAAGTCTACATTTATATGACCAGGTTTAGTAATAAGCTCGGCTATACCTTGCACAGCACCTTTTAAAACACCATTAGCCGCTGCAAAAGCATCAAGTAATTTAACTCCTCGACCTAATACTTTTAATAGTTTGTCATTCGGAATAGTTATCAGTGAATCAACATGTTTTGCTAATTCAGCAATACCTTGTTCAGCAAAAGCCATACGTTTTTTGCCTTCAAAGCCAAAAGGTTTAGTGACAACAGCAACAGTTAGGATACCTAACTCTTTTGCTATTTCTGCAACTACAGGGGCAGCTCCCGTTCCTGTACCTCCACCCATACCAGCGGCAATAAAGACCATATCCGCACCTTCAATAGCACTACGGATAACCTCACGATCTTCTTCAGCAGAGTTTCTACCGACTTCTGGATTAGCTCCTGCACCAAGTCCTTTAGTTACATTAGTACCGATTTGGATAGTTTGACCCACCTTAATTCTTTTTAATGCCTGCGCATCTGTATTTGCCGCAAAAAATTCGACACCTTCAATATGCTCGGCAATCATATGTTCGACGGCATTACCACCGCCACCACCGACACCAATAACTTTAATGACTGCTGCTGGTTCATCGTCTGCAACCATAGGCTCAAACATAACTTATCTCCAAATTTACGATCTTATGACATTGTACAGATAATCGTCTACAATGTCCATGAAGTTCTTGAAATATATTAGCTAAAATTCTTTTTTAAACCAACCGGTCAATCGTTTAGCTATCCCTTTTAATGATGATTTATTACTATCCTTTGAATCATCATTTAATAAACTTTGTTTTCCATAGTGTAATAACCCGATGGTTGTTGAACAATACGGTTTTTGTACATAATCAGTTAACCCTGATATATTTAATGGTTGCCCAATACGCACTTGATTTTGAAAAACTTTTTCAGCGCATTCTACCATTCCCTTTATTTGAGACGCTCCGCCTGTTAACACAATACCTGCGGCTAATTGATATTTGATATTCTGTTTTTTAAGCTCTTCTTGCAATGTAAGTAACTCTTTTTGTACTAGTGAAAGCAATTCTGAATAACGGGGTTCTATAACATCTGCAAGAGTTTGTCGCTGTAAAGAACGAGATGGCCTACCGCCAACGCTTGGAACATCAATGACTTCATCTTTACCAATTAATGAACCTACAGCACATCCATAACGAATTTTAATATTTTCAGCATCCATTGGTGGTGCACCAAAAGCATAGGCAATATCACTAGTAACAACATTGCCAGCATAAGGAATAACAACAGAATGACGTAAAGCACCATCAGTATAGACAGTTACATCCATTGTACCACCGCCTATATCAATCACACAAACACCTAATTCTTTTTCATCATCCGTTAAAACTGCATAGCTAGAGGCCAAACCAGAAAAAATAAGTTGATCAACTTTCAATCCACAACGTTCAACGGCTTTAACAATATTTCTAGCCATATCATTATGACAGGTAACCAAATGAACTTTGGCCTTCATTCTCACACCAGATAAACCAATAGGATTTTTGATGCCTTCTTGTAAATCAATAGAATATTCTTGTGCAATAACATGTAAAATACGATGCTCATCTAAAATTCGGACCGATTTTGCTGTGTGAACAACATTTTCAACATCTTCGGCTGTCACTTCCTCATCAGCTATTGGTACCATACCTATTTCATTTTGACAGCGAATATGTTTTCCAGAGAGACTTAAATATACTGAAGATATTTGACAATCAGCCATTAATTCTGCTTGTTCTACTGCTCGTTGGATGGATTTTACGACAGACTCTAGATCGTTTACTCCACCTTTATCAACTCCTTTTGATGGACAATGTCCTACACCAATAATGTTAACAATACCATCAGGAAGAATTTCACCAACAAGGGCAAGCACTTTGGATGTACCCACTTCTAGCCCAACGACCAATTTTTTTTCCGTTGCTTTCATACTTCAGCCTTAATTTATTCCTTACTGCACCATTTTTTCTCTTTGTACTGAAATACCATTTTCATAACGTAAATCAGCGACCATTATTCTTTCATTTTCTGGAATTCTTGATTGAATTTCTGGAAATAATTTAATAAATTGTTGATACCGTTGTTCAATATTTTCATTACCTAACAATAATTTTATTTCCTGATTTTCAAGGCAAAAACCAGATACACACTGTTCAACCATTAATTGCCATGCATTGCGTTCGTCGGTTATAGCTACTTTAATATGTAATGCTAACTGATTAGTTGCTAATTTCTTAGAAAGATTTTCTAATTTAGAATAAATTTCTAACGCTGATTTTGCTTTACCCTCAGGACCATATAGTCTTGGTAGTTGTAATTCTGCAATACGATCAAGTGGTACGCTAAAAACATTGCCATTTTCATCAAGTAAAAATAGATCATTCCAATAAAGTGCAGGTTTATATTCTTCGACATAAACAATTAACCTATCAGGCCATTGTTTACGTACACTTATTTGCTTAACCCATGGAAATCGCATTACTTCTTGTTGGATATCATTCACGTCTTGTCCAATGTAGGTATTAGGTAAGCCTAATCCTAAAATGGCTTCTCGAAGATCGTCCTCTGTTGTATAGGTATGATCACCACTTAACGTTAACTGTGATAACACCATTTGCTCAGGATCATTCATCCAATTTTTAAAGCTTTTAATTACCCAAATACTAATAAGAATAATCATAATAAAGAACAAAAAACCAATTAATTGCTCTGTATTACGAAAGATAAGCAGTCGCTTTTTATTTTTATCTTCTCGTCTATGCGCTGCTTGTCTAACTTGTTTCATAAAATAATGCCAATTATAAAGTTGCTAAATTTAAAATTTTGGCTACAAGTTCGTTAAACGACCAACCATATTGTTTTGCCGCCATTGGCACTAAACTATGATCTGTCATACCTGGAGCAGTATTTACTTCAAGTAAAAATGGTTTTTGTTTATCATTAAACATGATATCAACTCTTCCCCATCCACGACATCCGACTGCTTTATAAGCATCTAACGCTAATTTACGAATTTCTTTTTCTTTATCATCTGATAAACCACTTGGGCAAAAATACTGTGTAGTATCAGATAAATATTTGGCATCATAATCATAAAATTTGGTTGCAGGCTTAATATGAATTGATGGTAAAACATCATCACCAACAATTGCAACGGTAAATTCTGGACCAGCTAAGAATGACTCAACCATCACAACACTATCATATTTGAAAGCCATATTAATAGCTGATTCCAATTCAGATACTTCATTAACTCTAGTCATACCAACACTTGAACCTTCATGACTTGGCTTTACAAATAATGGTAAACCAAGTTGCTTAACAATAGCATCCGTATCAATTGGTTTTGATTTTTCTACCATAACATAATCAGCAACGGGCAAATTAAGCGATTTCCAAACCAATTTAGTTTTTAATTTATCCATTGTTAGTGCAGACGATAAAACATCACTACCTGTATAAGGAATATTTTGGTAAGTCAAAATTGCCTGAACAATGCCATCTTCCCCACCTCGTCCGTGCAAAATAATAAACGCTTTTGTATATCCATCTTCCTTCAAATTGGTAACAAGAAACTCCTTTGTATCAATTAGATGTGCATCAATACCATTTGCCAATAATCCTGCATGCACTGCTTTACCTGACTTAAGCGATACTTCTCTCTCTGCAGAAGTTCCACCGTACAATACAGCAACTTTATCAACCATTTTTATAGAACCTCTTTTGAAAATAATTGAATTTCGGCTAATTGGCGCGCTATACGACCAACACTACCTGCTCCTTGTGTAATTAACAAATCACCACCTTGTAATATTTCTTGCATGATTTCAGGCAACAAATCTAAATCAGAAACATAAATTGGATCAACTTTACCTCGATTACGTATTGAACGGCACAAAGATCGGCTGTCTGCTCCAGCGATAGGCTGTTCTCCAGCTGAATAAACCTCTAACATTATAAGCGCATCGACTTGAGAAAGTACTTGTGCAAAATCATCAAATAAATCACGAGTACGTGTGTATCGATGAGGTTGAAATAACATTACAAGTCGTCGTTCTGGCCAACCGTTTTTTGCAGCCTGAATAGTTGCATTAACCTCACTAGGGTGATGACCATAATCATCAACCATCATAATATCACCACCATCAACATGAGGAAAAACACCCAATAAATCAAAACGCCGACTAGTACCCGCAAATTTAGCTAATGCATTTATAATTGATTCATCATCAATACCTTCTTCGGTTGCAGCAATAATTGCAGCTACCGAGTTTAAAGCATTATGTTTACCTGGTGCATTTAGCGCAATCTGTAAATCTTTATAACTTGGACGACAAACCGTGTAATAACTTACACCCCGTTCTTGACGATAATTTTTGATAACAACGTCTGCTTCTTCATTAAACCCATAAGTAATTATTTTACGTCCAACAATCGGTAATAATTCGCGATTAATAGGATCGTCGTAACACATAATAGCTAACCCATAGAATGGAAGGTTACGTAAAAAGGAGATAAATGTTTGTTTAAGATTATCAACACTACCTTGATAAGTATCCATATGGTCTGGTTCAATATTTGTGATAATGGAGACCATTGGTTGCAAATGAAGAAACGATGCATCGCTTTCATCTGCTTCAGCAATAAAATAGCGGCTGCTACCCAATTGAGCATGAGTTCCAGCAGCCTTAACTAAACCACCATTAACAAATGTTGGGTCAAGGTTTGCTTCTGCATAGATAGCAGTAACCATTGCAGTAGTAGTGGTTTTACCATGTGTACCAGCAATAGCAATTCCATAACGAAAACGCATTAATTCAGCCAACATTTCAGCTCGTTGAATTACCGGTATACGCTCCTCACGTGCAGCTATCACTTCTATATTATCTTGCGAAATTGCAGATGAAATAACAACAACACTTGAATTAATTACATTTTCGGCAACATGACCAATAACAATTTTTGCCCCTAACGTTTCTAGATGTTGAGTCACAGTATTTTCAGCAATATCTGAACCGCTAATTTCATATCCTTCATTAGCTAAAACTTCCGCGATACCACCCATACCAGCACCACCAATACCCACAAAATGGATATGTTTGACTCGTTTCATTTCAGGAATAATTGCTCTTAATTTCGCTAATTCCTTTGTATTCACTATTGAACTCCTAATCATTCTTTATTGTGTAGTGTGCTGAATCACAGTATAATTAAATATTTGTATTTTAATTATTTTGTCCAAAACCATCCATCATCTCAAACGTACAATTACTCTGATTTTTTTGACAAAAATTATTACATAAATTCATGTTAAAAAATAACTATTTTACCACTGAGTTAAGGGTTTCCGCTACTCTCTCTGTCGAATTCACAATAGATAAACTTTTAGCTTTAATTGCCATTTCAGTTAACTTATCACGGTTCAAATTTAATAATAGTTTTAATAATGACTCAGCGTTAAAATTGGGTTGATCTATAATATCTGCAGCACCTATATCCGACAATGATTTTGCATTCCAAAACTGCTGACGATCTTTATGCATAAAAGGTACAAAAATAGCACCAATACCAACAACCTCAATTTCACTAACAGTTAATGCTCCACTGCGACAAATCACAATATCAGCCCAATTATATGCTTCTGCAATATCAGATATAAACTCAGTCACTTTATTATTGGTCATATCACAGCTTTGGTAAGAATCGATTACCGAATCTAACATTCCTTTACCTGTTTGATGCCATACTACATATTTATTCGATAATTTGGTTATAACTTGAGGTACAATATCATTAATAATTTTAGCCCCTTGACTGCCACCCATAACCAATACTCTAATTGGCCCATTACGATTCTTGAATCTTTCCTCTGGTTTTTCAACAGTTAAAAGGTCACTACGTACAGGATTACCAACTACTGCAGCTTTAGGAAAAGCTGTAGGGAATGCTTGCAAAACTTTAGTTGCAATTTTAGCTAACCACTTGTTGGTTAAACCTGCTATACCATTTTGTTCATGCACTACAATTGGTATACCAAGTGTTTTTGCCGCAATGCCTCCAGGACCAGAAACATACCCCCCCATACCAAGAACGACATCAGGACGATAAGTTTTCAATATTTTTCTAGCTTGTAAGACTGCTTTTATAATTTTATAGGGTGCTTTTAATAATGCCATAACACCTTTTCCTCGTAGCCCTGATATTTCAATAAAATCGATCTCAATACCATTTTTAGGAACTAACTGCGCTTCCATTCGGTCTGCGGTACCTAACCATCTGACTTGCCAACCTTGCTTTATTAAATAATGTGCAACAGTAATACCAGGAAAGACGTGCCCACCTGTTCCACCTGCCATAACTAATAACTTTTTCATTATTTTATTAACCTTATTCTTGCTTGTGCTTGTTGTTGTCTAAATTCAAAATCTATTCTAAGTAATATTGCAACTGCAATACTCATCACAATAAGGCTTGAACCACCATAACTAATAAAGGGTAATGTTAATCCTTTGGTTGGTAACATACCAGATGTAACACCAACGTTAACAAATGTTTGAAAACCAAACCATATACCAATTTCACAAGCTAAATAACCTGAAAACAATGAGCCTTCATTCAAGGCCCGATAACCAATTGCTAACGCTTTAAATGTCAAAAAGAAAAGTAATGACAATAAAGCAACTACACCTATATATCCATATTCTTCAGAAATAATTGAAAAAATAAAATCGGTATGACATTCAGGTAGGTAACCTAATTTTAGAATAGAGTTACCCATACCTTGCCCGGTAATACCACCACTACCAATTGCCATTAAAGATGCAACTAATTGATAACCTGAACCCGTTGCATCTTGCCAAGGGTCAAGAAAAGTCAATAATCGAGTTAAACGGTACGCTTCATATAAAATCAAACAAATAACAGCACCAACACCAGTTAGTAAAATAGCGATAAATTGCCACAATTGAGCACCAGCAATAAATAAGATGCCAATAGTTACCATAAATAAGACGATAACAGTACCTAAATCAGGTTGTTTAAGTAACAAAACGGAAAGTACAGCCATAACAACCATTGGTTTAAAAAATCCCCAAAAGCCATTTTTTACTTCTTCAAATTTACGTGATAAATAACCAGCTAAAAATAAAAATAAAGCTAATTTTGAAAGCTCTGCAGGCTGGAAATTAAATACTCCGAGAGGTATCCAACGAGATGCACCATTAATCGAAGAACCTATACCAAGTACAACAATTAACATAATAATAGCAATAATTAGTAATATTGAGCTAAATTGCTGCCAACGTTGCATTGGAATATACAGTGTAATAAACATTAAAAATAACGATAGTCCTAATTGAATAAGCTCTCGTTGAGTATAAAAAAAAGGATTGCTTTCATTAAATGACATTGAAGATGATGTCACCATTATTAAACCAAAAATCATTAAACCAAGCACAGTCCAAAGTAATTGGTTATCAAAAGGTATATGCGGATTAACTTGTTTTCTTAACCAAAAAAATGTCATTTTTTACCTCTTTGAACATATTTTTTGGCTAATTTTGCAAATTGATTTCCTCGTTCAATATAATTTTTAAATTGATCTAAACTTGCACAAGCTGGGGATAGCAAAACCACATCATTTGATACCACCTTTTGAGCAATAATTTGTATTGATTCAGCCATTGTTTCAGTTATTGTTGTTATATTAGGAGCTAATTTACCAAGCAAATAACGATCTCGCCCAAAACAAAAAACCTCAAGGTTGTTACTTTGTAAGTAAGGTAATAGAGGAGAAAAATCAGCTGATTTACCATCACCACCTAATAGTAAGTATAGTTTACCGTGGCAAATAATACTTTTCAGTGCAGCTTCAGTACTACCTACATTGGTCGCTTTAGAATCATTAATCCACTTTACATCATTTTTCTCAAAAACCAACTCAAAACGATGAGGCAAGCCTTTAAATGAAGCAATTGTTGTTAAACTTGATTGTCGTGAAACATTTAATTTATCAGCAATCGCTAAAGCCGCTAATGCATTAAGATAGTTGTGGCATCCAATTAGTTTTATCATTTTAGTATCTAACACACTTTGTCCTTGTGCAATGAGGTGTTCATAGTGAACGCCTAAATGATAATCACCTTTATTCACACCAAATGAAACACAGTTGAGTTGTTTATCAGTTGGAATAGTTAATTTATCATCACTGTTAATTACACAATATTTAGCATTATGATAAATACGTTGTTTAGCCTCGACATATTGCATTAAACCAAGAGGATATCGATCCATATGATCTTCTGAAATATTTAAAATTGTTGCAACAGTAGCTTGTAAACTATATGTTGTTTCTAGCTGAAAACTTGATAGTTCAAGAACATATATATCGTAATCTTGGTTTAATAGAGATAATGCTGGTTGCCCAATATTACCGCCAACGCAAACTTTGACACCTGATGCTTTAATAATATCACCTACCAATGTCGTCACCGTTGTTTTACCATTAGCTCCTGTGATCGCAACAATTTTTTTATTTGGTTGTAAATTAACTTCACGACAAAAAAGTTCTATATCACCAATAATTTCAATACCTTTTTCAGCTGCTTTTTTCAATTCTGGAGTTGATAATGCGACACCTGGACTAGTGATAATTAAATCAGCTTTTAACAACCAATCAATATTTAAACCGCCTAAATGATAATTAACACGATTATCTAATTGCTCTAATCCTTGTGGCTTTAAACGAGTATCAATTACCTTTGGGATAACGTTTTGGTCAAGAAAATAATCAACACAAGAAAGACCTGTAATACCTAATCCAATAATTACAATATTTTTGCCCTGATAGTTAACCATGATTCAATCCTGATCTATTTTAAATTATCGTAATTTCAAGGTTAATAACCCAATTAAAACCAACATTAATGAAATAATCCAAAAACGTACAATAACTCGAGGCTCCGGCCAACCTTTTAGTTCATAATGATGATGAATTGGTGCCATTTTGAATATTCTTTTGCCTCTTAATTTATATGATCCTACTTGTAAAATTACTGATAAAGTTTCGATAACAAAAATTCCACCCATAATTAGTAATAAAAATTCTTGTCTTAATAAAACAGCAATAATTCCAAACACACCACCCAAAGCTAATGAGCCGACATCTCCCATAAAAACCATAGCAGGATAGGTGTTAAACCATAAAAAACCAAGGCCAGCACCAATAATTGCGGTACAGGCAATCATTAATTCGCCACTAAATTTGATATAAGGAATATGTAAGTAAGCAGCAAAATTAACATTACCTGTTGCCCAAGATACAAGGGCAAAACCAGCAGCAACAAAAACAGTTGGCATAATGGCAAGCCCATCAAGCCCATCAGTTAAATTAACGGCATTCCCAGCCCCAACAATCACAATATAACTAAGTAGAATAAATAATAATCCTAATTGAGGCATAACATCTTTAAAAAATGGTAAAACGAGCATTGTTACTGTACTATCTTTTCCGTAAACATAAAGACCAAAAGCAACAATTAACGCAATAACCGATTGCCAAAAATACTTCCATTTTGCAATAAGGCCGGCACTATTTTTACGGATTACCTTTAAATAATCATCAATAAAGCCAATAATGCCATAACCAATTAAAACAAATAAGGTTACCCAAACATAAGGATTGCGAAGATCTGCCCATAAAAGTACCGATAATACAATAGATGCTAAAATAAGCACCCCTCCCATAGTAGGCGTTCCTTTTTTACTTAAATGTGATTCAGGTCCATCATGGCGAATAACTTGCCCAATTTGCAATCTTTGTAACCTATCAATAACTTTCTGACCAAAAAATAAAGAAATCGCTAAAGAAGTTAATAACCCCAAAATCGCTCTTACTGTTAAATAAGAGATAACATTAAAAAAGGTAAAATGTTTCACTAAATATTCTGATATCCACACCAACATAATTTTAATCCTAACGCTTTATTGCTTAATTTGAATTTTTTCGATGATTTCTTCCATTTTGGCACTACGAGACCCCTTAATTAACATAGTTAAAATTGGGTATTGACGTAATAACGTTAACAGAAAATTCACTGCATCTTGCTTATTATTAAAATGGTGACCCTCACAGCTATACTGGCTAATAAATCTGCTTAATTTCCCTATACTTACTACACAATCAATCTTTTCATTACGGGCAAGTTCACCTATTTGTCGATGATATTTTTCAGATTCAGGACCTAGTTCCCCTATATCACCAACTACCAAAATTCGATAGCCAGGTTGTTTTGCCAACACTTTTACTGCTGCTGACATTGAGCCAACATTGGCATTATAAGAATCATCCCAAATTAATTGAGTTTGATTTAACCTTATTGGGAATAACCGACCTTTTACAGGTTTTAAAGAGGCTAAACCTTGTTGTATCTGATTAAGTGTTGCACCAACAGAAAGCGCTAAAGCTGATGCCGCGATAGCATTTGAAACATTATGTAATCCAATTAGAGGTAATATAATTGAGCATTCGCCATTCGGCGTATGTAATGTAAAGGTTGTACTTTCAGCATATTGAATGTTACTTGCATAAAAATCAGCCGAAAAATTAGATAACGAAAATGTCCAAACGGTTTTATTTGCTAACTGAGCAAACCATTTATTTGAGCAACTATCCAAATTAATGATAGCAATACCATCTTTAGATAAACCTTCAAAAATCTCACCTTTAGCCGCCGCCACACCGTCAAGTGAACCAAACCCTTCAATATGTGCCTCAGCAATATTATTAATTAAAGCACTGTGTGGTTTGACAATATTTGTAGTATAGGTAATTTCACCGATATGATTTGCTCCTAATTCTATTACAGCAAACTGATCTTGCGTGGTTAATCTTAATATCGTCAATGGCACGCCAATATCATTATTAAAATTACCCTGCGTATAAAGAGTTTGTCCACAATTTTGCAAAATTGCGGCAGTCATTTCTTTAACTGATGTTTTACCGGATGATCCTGTAAGTGCAACAATTTTAACCATACTTTGCTGGCGTACAAAATTAGCAATTTGACCTAAAGCTAGTCGAGTATCTTTAACGACAATCTGAGGTATTGTTTTATCAAGTTTACGATCTACAATCACAGCTATAGCGCCATCTCTAATGGATTGTTCAGCAAAAGCATGTCCATCAAAATTATTACCAACAAGTGCAACAAATAAAGATTGTTTATCAATTGTTCTGGAATCGGTACAAATAGAGTCAATAATACAATTTTCGTCTTGAATATGATAAGAATCACCATTCACTACTTCTTTTATTTGTTTAATTTTTACTGGAATCATAATCGATTCTCTACTCCTAAAAGTTGTTTCACTGTTTCTTGGTCTGAGTAGTGATATTTGGTTTTACCTATTATTTGATAATCTTCATGTCCTTTACCTGCAATTAAAATCACATCATTTGGTCCTGCTTGCTTTAACGTTTGTTCAATAGCTTGCACTCTATCGGTAATTACTTGTACACTATTAGTATGATGTAAACCTTGCTGAATGTCGTGAATAATTTTCATTTCATCTTCGGTTCGAGGATTATCATTGGTTAGTACAATTTTATCAGAAAATTGTTCTGCGATTTCTGCCATTAATGGTCTTTTCCCTGTATCCCTATCACCACCACAACCAAAAATTACCCATAATGTTCCTCGACAATGAATTCGGCTTGCCTGTAACGCTTTTTGTAATGCATCGGGGGTATGAGCATAATCAACAATGACTGTAGGGCCATTATTTTCATGCAATACTTCCATTCGTCCACAAATTGGTTTAAGAAAACAAGCCATATTTACAACAGCAAAAAAAGAATAATCAAGCGTTAAAAGTGTTGCAATAGATAGCAATAAATTAGAAACATTAAATTCACCTAATAATTGACTATTGATAATAGCATTACCCCAACTTGAATCCATATGAATTTGAGCTCCTTTATCATGATATTCGATCATCGACACGCCAACATAAGGCCTGTTTAAAGACTTCAACTGACGTAATGATTTAGGCTGACATGATACCGCCGTTACCTCTGGAAGTTTATCAATCCATCGTTTACCATATTTATCATCATAATTAACAATTGATTTACCCGAACTTAAAACTTGTTTCTCTTTTTTATCGGAACTAAATAACGACCATTTTGTTTTTGCATATTTACCCATAGTCTTATGGAAATCAAGATGATCACGACTTAAATTAGTAAATAGAGTTGCAGAACAATTTAGCCCCTTAACACGCCCCATCGCAAGCCCATGCGAAGAAATTTCCATCGCTACAACATTAACCTGTTTTTTTACAAAATCAGCTAATAAGGATTGTATATCTATTGCTGATGCCGTGGTATTAATAGATGATTCAAGTTTGTTATAAATTCCATTACCAATGGTACCTAAAATAGCCGTTTTGTTATTGAGTAATGTTGTACACTGAGCAATAAGTTGGGTCACGGTTGTTTTACCATTGGTTCCTGTTACCCCAATTACCGATAATTTTTTTGATGGAGAATCATAAAAATCATTAGCAAGTAATGATAAACGCTGTGAAAGTTGAAATACACTAATTTTTGGAACCACTGATTTATTATCTTGCTCAAGATACTCAATATTTAAGTTATTTGATTTTCGATTTGTTTCAGTTATAACAACAACCGCACCTGCAGAAATGGCTTGAGGAATAAATGCTCGTCCATCAACAGTATGCCCCTTGATAGCAACAAACACATCACCTTTTTCCACTTTGCGACTATCAATACGTAAATGATTAAGCGGAAAATCGTCTAATTCTAGATAACGATTTCCACCTAATAATTCAAATAATGTCTTAAATGTACTTATAGCTATCATTCTCTACCTATTAATAAATAATCATTTGACCATCAACTTGACGATCGGGTTTTACATTCATCGTTCTTAATACTCCCCCCATAATACGGCTAAAGACTGGTGCAGAAACAGCACCACCGTAATATTGGCCAGCCTTAGGGTTATCAATAACAACTACAAGGGAATATTTAGGTGCTGTAGCAGGAGCTATACCCGCAGTATAAGCCAAGTATTGGTTAACATAGCGCCCTCCAGATAACTTTTTAGCTGTTCCTGTTTTTACACCTACACTATAGCCAGGAACGGATGCTTTAGTACCACCGCCAGTCACAGCTACAGCTTCCATTAATTGAACAACTTTTTTAGCAATATTTTCTTGTACAACTCGCTCACCTTTGACTGGTTCAGTTACTTTCAAAATTGAAACGGGTCGGTAAATACCATAACTTCCAATGGTTGCATATGCTCTTGCTAATTGTAATGGAGTGACACTTAATCCATACCCAAAAGCAAAAGTTGCTCGTTCAATATCAGCCCATTTTCTAGTTCTATCTGCAGCAATTGAACCACTTACTTCACCACCAAGACCAAGCCCTGTAGATTGTCCTAATCCAAAGCGGCTATAATACTCAACTAGTTCACCAGGTTGCATTTGTAAGGCCAATTTGCTGACGCCTACATTACTTGATTTTTCTAAAATGCCAGCTAAATTCAATGATTTTTGATACGACACATCTTTAATTTCATAACGATTAACTAAAAATGGTCTAGTATCAACAATTGTATTTAAATCTGCAATTTTTTTCTCCAAAGCAGCCATCACGACTAATGGTTTCACTGTAGAACCCGGTTCAAATGCATCTGTTACAGCACGATTCCGTAGTAAGCTATAATCAATCGATGAGCGATTGTTGGGATTATAAGATGGATTGGTTGCCATCGCTAAAATTTCACCGGTATGCACATCAATTAAAACTGCAGTACCACTATCCGCTTTATTAAATTCAACTGCTTGACTCAATTCACTATAAACTAAAGATTGTAAACGCTCATCAATACTCAATGTTAAATCTGATGCGGCCTCACTATCTGTACGTTCTAATTCTTCAATAACACGCCCAACGCGATCTCGTCTAACTGTTCTTTGTCCTGACTCACCAATTAACCATTTATTAAAACTTTTTTCGATACCTTCAGAACCTTTTTCTGTTCCATTTTCGTCAATATCGGTTAAACCAACTAATTGTGCTATATTTTCTGCTGCTGGATAATAGCGTTTAGATATCTTTGCAAATGAGATTCCAGGTAATTTCAATTTTTTTAAATAGTCTGATATTGTCGGAGTTACTTGTTTAGACAAGTAAACAAATCGCATTGAAGGATTACTCAATTTTTGCTCTAATGTCGACATTGATATATTCAGTGTTTTAGATAATCCTTGCCACCGAATATCATCTGCTTTAACGCCTCCTTTTTGCAAAACAATTTTAGGATCTGCCCAAACATCAAACATTGGCACACTTACAGCTAATGCACGACCATTACGATCGGTGATCATTGCTCTTGGAGCTTCCATTTCTTGGTGACGAATCGAGCGTTTGTTTCCTTCATCAATAAGTTTATCGGGTTCAATAATTTGCAACAATGCCATTCGAACTATAAGACAAATAATAGCAAAAATAATAAAACCATATACAATGTAAAAGCGACTGGGCGTAAAAACCTGCTTCCTACCATTTATATTTTTAATTCTATTTTTTCTATGTTTAGAGACAGGTTTCATTGTTTACTCTTTATCACAATAACTGTTTCATTTTGTGGTGTCACATAAGACATACCTAATTGAACTTTTGCTTTATCTTCAACACGTTTGGGATCAGCAAGTACGTTTTCTTCAATAACAAGATTTCGCCATTCGCTTTCTAAAACATCTTGTTCTAATAAAAGTTGCTCACGCTCAAATAACTGTTTTCTAACCTGTTGGGTTGTTATTAATACCGCACCAGCAGAAATAACAATCATTACAAGTAATAACAATGAAAGTTTTTGATGACCAAACAAATCACTAATAATTAAACCCACTAAACTTTTGCTTGGCCTTTTTTGTATATTTTTATCACTATAAATTTTTTCTTGTAAAGTATCATTGTTTTGATTACTGTCCATTTTTTCTTTCTGCTACCCTTAATATTGCGCTTCGAGAACGCGGGTTATTTTTAATTTCAATAGCACTTGGTTTAATCTTACCAAGGGATTTTAATTTAGAATCACCATATTGTTTAATTTGCTGTTGTGTCAAAGGTAATCGATTCGGTAAATCAGGACCTTTACTTTGCTGACTAATAAATTGTTTTACAATTCTATCTTCTAAAGAATGAAAACTAATAACCGCTAATCTTCCTTGATTTGCAAGCACTGATAAACTACTATTTAATGCTTGCTCAACTTCTTCCAATTCACTATTAATATAAATACGAATAGCCTGAAAACTACGTGTAGCTGGATGCTTATTTTTATCTTTTCTTGGCGTTGCTTTTTCAATTAAATTAGCTAACTCCAATGTACGAGTGATCGGTAAAACTTTATTTTGTTCTACAATTGCCCGAGCAATACGCTTAGCAAATTTCTCTTCACCGAATGTTTTTAACACCCATGTAATATTTTCTTCATCACTATTCAACAACCATTCACTTGCCGTTAAACCTTTATGGTTATTCATGCGCATATCAAGTGGTCCATCACGCATAAAAGAAAATCCTCGTTCAGGATCATCAATTTGCGGAGATGAAACTCCCAAATCTAGCAAAATACCATCAATTTTTCCCAATAGCGCTAGGTTATTAATATATTGATATAGATTTGAAAACTCACCCCGAATAAAAGTAAATCGAGGATCCTCTATTTGTAAAGCGACCTGCTCAGCATGTTCATCACGATCAATGGAAATTAATCGACCTTGTACACCAAGTTGTTCAAGTATTAAACGAGAATGACCTCCTCGTCCAAAAGTGCCATCAACATAAATGCCATCTTTTTTTATATTTAATGCGTTTACTGCTTCGTTTAACAAAACTGTTTTATGTTGATAATCCATCAATCTTTTACTCTTATTAAATAGTTAAATTTTTCAAATTATCCGATAAATTTTCAATATCCGTTGGTAATGTGGCAATATCGTCTTTAATTTGTTGATACCAAATTACCTCATCCCAAATTTCGAATTTATTAGATTGACCAACGAACATTGTATTTTTTTCTAATTTAGCATAAGTACGTAACGTAGATGGCAATAAAATTCGCCCTGAATTATCCATTAAACACTCAGTTGCATAACCCAATAACAGTCTTTTAATTCTACGTTCAGCATCAACAATCGTTGATAATGTTGCAAGCTGTTGCTCTATACATTTCCATTCAGATAGGGAGTAAAGGGTTAAGCAAGGGTGGTATAAACCAATTGTGCAAACCATACCTTCAGATAAAGATTCACGGTAACGAGTGGGAATAGCCAACCGTCCTTTATTATCTAAATTGATTGAAATTGCACCACTGAACATAAAAATTCCATTATTTGTAAATTTAACATTAATTTTTAATTTTTAAAAATCAATAAATTAAAAATTAAATTCTTTTCACCACTTAATCCCACTTTTTACCACAAAATTTTATAAAATAATAGATATTTGATAAATTAATTTATAAAGGTTTAAAAACGCATCCTATTATCTTTTTTTTGAAAATGGGTTTATAAGAAAGGAATAATGAAAGGTTTTGCCGACAAGGATCGGCAAAGAAAAACTCAAGATACAGTCCAAAACCCTGTTACATTAACTTTGTTCTGCTGTAAAACTGCACGAATAGGCATTTGATTGATATCATTACCTTTTTCGGCTTGTTCTAATACATTCAATTTACTTTCACCAACTAAATGTAGATAAATATTTTTACTATTTAAAATTGTTGGTAGCGTTAATGTAATACGATCAAGTGGTGCAGTTAATGGGGTCATACCAACAACTTTTTGACCAGATTTCATATCTAAACCGGCTGCTAAATTAGCAGCATCAGGGAATAATGATGCTGTATGACCATCTTCGCCCATACCTAAAACAACTACATCAAATGGCATCGGAATTTTATCCAACATTTTATTAGTCATTTCTGCACCATCAAATGGATTATCATAGCTGTTTTTCAAACCAACAAAATTCGCCAATTTTGCTTTATTTTGTAATAAATGTGTCATTACTAATTTTTCGTTGCTAGCATCATCACTATCATCGACCCATCTATCATCAACCAATGTAATAAAAACTCGATTCCATTCTAAATCTTGTTGACTCAGTGAGGTAAATAATGGAATAGGTGTTTTACCACCCGAAACAGCAATAGATGCATACCCTTTTTGTTCAACGGCTTGTTTTAATTCATTGATAATATGTGAAGTTAAATCTTCGATCAGTAACTGACCATTTTGATATTTATTTAACGTGAACATAGTTATTTTCCTTTATTCAAATTCATGCCATGAGTGCCCGTCTTTAGTAATTAAAGCAACCGATGCGACTGGCCCCCAAGTTCCGGCTTGGTAAGTTTTTGGTGGTTCATGTTCTGTTTCCCAAGCACTAATAATTGTATCAACCCATTTCCATGCGGCTTCAACTTCATCACGGTGAACAAATAATGCTTGACGACCCTTCATAACTTCAAGCAATAAACGCTCGTAGGCGTCAGCACTCTGTTGGTGAAAAGTTTCGCTGAAACTTAAATCAAGTTTTGTTGTTTGTAAATTATGAGTGCTATCCAATCCTGGTACTTTATTTAGAATTTCAATATCCATTCCTTCATCAGGTTGTAACCTAATCGTCAATTTGTTTTGTGGTAGTTCTGGATAAAATTCACTAAATAAATTAAGTGGTAACGGTTTGAAATAAACAACGACCTCAGAACATTTACTTGGTAAGCGTTTACCTGTACGTAAGTAAAATGGAACGCCTGCCCAACGCCAGTTATCAATATCAACTCGAATCGCAACAAATGTTTCAGTATTACTTTTTTGATTCGCACCATCTTCTTCTAAATAGCCAGGCACCTTAACACCATTAACAAATCCTGCAGTATATTGACCTCGAACTACTTTTTCTCGAATATTAGTTTTATCAATTGGCCTCAGGGCGTTAAGCACAGCTATCTTTTCACTACGCAAGCTATCATCTTCAAGGTTAGCTGGTGGTGACATTGCAATCATAGTTAAGATCTGCAATAAATGATTTTGCACCATGTCACGCATTTGACCCGCTTTATCAAAATATCCCCAACGCCCCTCAATACCAACTTGTTCAGCTACAGTAATTTCAACATGATCGATAGAATTACGATCCCAAAATGAAGCAAATACTGTATTTGCAAAACGTAAAGCTAATAGATTTAATACTGATTCTTTACCTAAGTAATGATCAATACGATAAACTTGCGATTCACTAAAGAATTTAGCCACTGAATCATTGATTTCACGAGATGACTGTAAATCTGTTCCAAGTGGTTTTTCCATCACAATACGGTTTTGTAATTGATTTAATCCAGCAGTAGCTAAACCTTGGCAAATAGTCCCAAAAGTCCCTGGATGCATTGCAAAGTAGAAAATAGCAGGATGATTTGAATCAAGTTTATTCTTTAACCCTTCAAAACCTACGCTATCATTGACATCTAATTTATGAAAATCTAATCGTTTAGAAAATCGTTGCCAAATACTATCATCTAACGGTTCTGGCATAAACGAAGTTAACGCATCTTTTGCTACCTCACAATAAGCAACATGATCCCAATCAGCGCGTCCTACGCCTAAAATTTTGGTTTGTTCAGGTAGTTTTCCATACTTTTCTAATTGATATAAAGACGGTAGTAATTTTCGTCTTGTCAAATCCCCTTTAGCACCAAAAATAACTAAATTACAAGCTGGGATATCAGACATGGCTTTCTCCTAAAATGGTATAATGTAATTATTCTATTATGTTCGATATCTGGTGTATACCCGATTAATAGGGTAAATCATAGTAATAGGTACTATTCTATTAACTCTAAAACAAAAAGGTCACCTTTGGGTGACCTTTTGCTTGAAACGAGTAATTAAATGATATTCCAATAAATAAATTATGCTCGTACAAAATCCATATGAACTAATTTTGGTTTAAATGCATGACGTTGCACAGCTTGTACTTTTACTTTAACAGCTTTACCATCAACTTCAACGGTTAAAACTTCAGAATAAAATTCTGGTTTTTCTTGCATATTAAAAACTTGGTTGTGATCAAGTACAACAGAGATTGCTGGTTCACTACCACCATAAATAATTGCTGGAAATTTACCAGCGTGACGCAGGCGGCGGCTCGCACCCTTACCATGCTCTTTTCTAACTTCAGCTTTAAATGTAAACATATTAATTTCTCTTAATTATTTAAATATAGAAACCAATTACAGGCGACCCAGTAATTGGCTATTAAATTAGTACTTTTAAAAAAGTGTCGTAGATTATAGAGTGTTATGCTCGTAAACGCAATCAATTAATCATATTAAAGACAGTATAAATATTGATTGCATCATACAACATATAATACGAATCAAATATTTAAATTAGCTCTATTTTAAAGCCATAAGTTGATTTCTTATTTGGTGACAATTTCAATGGTTTTGTGATACAACCCGCTTCAACACAAACCATCGATTTATACTCATCATTGCCGAAATCAGCCATTGATTTAGCTTTATTTATCCATGGGTTCCAAGTGACCACATCACTTACATTAGTGTTGGTTAGTTGGATTGTTCGAGCACCATCAGTTATTGTTATTCGATTACCTACATCGGTATAAATACGATCGACCTCTTGATTAAATGTTAATTCACCTACAGTTACTGGTTTGTTTTCAACAGCTAAACGTTCTTGATAAGTATCACCTAACCCTTTAACTACAACATGGTCAATATTATCAATACCAAAATAGGTATGTAGAGCACTAGTTACATCAAAATCTGCTGAGCAACTTAAAGTAACTTCACAGCTTTTACCTAGATGAAGACTTAATGACACAGAGAAAGGTTTGTTACAATAAGACTCTGTTTGTTGACTATTAGTAAGTGATAAAACAAGATCAACGCCATTATCGTCTTCTTCACAAGAATCTAATTTCCATTCAACAAGGCGCGCAAAACCATGAGTTGGATTACCTAATTGACCAAACCATGGCCAACAAACAGGAACTCCTCCACGAATGGCTACATCTTTTTTAAAATGGGTATTATTGCTTAACCAAACAACGGGGGTTTGCTCACTAGAGGGTTGCCAAAATAATAAGTGTGCACCTTGTAATGTAACTGCTGCACAACAGGTTTTATGCTTAATAACTAAAGTTGAGAGCTCACCATAAGACGATTGTTTTACTGATGAGCTTAGTGGCACACCTGATAAGCTACTATCTAAAATCTTTTTATATATACTCATACTTACTCCTAAATAACAAATTTAATTAATATAAAAATTTATTAAGAATTGTACGCTTTTTAAGTCAATAATAAAAACGCAATAGATGCCAAGAGCTTTTTTTTATAAATTGAAGTAAAATGCTACACCATAAAAAAACAAATCAACATACTGTCTGGTTATTTTTGTTAAAAAGTTTCAGGAAAAACCCTCGTTTATGTATAAAATCCCAATGAGTTTGTATATTCATATGCCATGGTGCGTACAAAAATGTCCCTATTGTGATTTTAATTCACATACTGTAAAAAAAATACCAGATTATCAAGCTTATATAGAGCATTTAATTAAAGATCTACAGCATGATGCTGTTTTTTGTTTAAATCGTTCAATTCATTCAATTTTTATTGGTGGTGGTACACCTAGTCTATTTTCTGCCGAGTTGATTGATAAATTATTATCAAATATAAATAAAATAATACCGATAAATAAAGATGCTGAAATCACTATTGAAGCTAATCCAAACTCTGTTGATGTAGAAAGATTTAATGGTTATCAACAAGCTGGCATAAACCGAATATCAATTGGTGTGCAAAGCTTTCAAGCCGATAAACTTGTTAAGTTAGGACGGATACACGATCCCAAAGAAGCAATCACAGCAGGAAAACTTGCCAAAACATTAAATTTAAGAAGTTTTAATTTAGATTTAATGCATGGTTTGCCAAATCAAAATATTGATGATGCCATATATGACTTAAAACAAGCCATTACTATTGCACCACCGCATTTATCTTGGTATCAATTAACCATTGAACCCAATACGCTATTTGGTTCAAAACCACCTGTTTTACCTGATGATGATAAGCTTTGGGAAATTTATCAACAAGGTCATCAATTATTAACTCAGCATGGTTACCAGCAGTATGAAACCTCGGCTTATGCTAAAGAAGGTTCGCAATGCAAACATAATTTAAATTATTGGCGATTTGGAGACTATTTAGGCATTGGATGTGGCGCTCATGGTAAATTAACCCAATCAGATGGAAAAATTATTCGAACTATAAAAACTCGTCACCCCAAAGGGTATTTAGAGGGACGTTATTTAGATAAATATTATACAGTTCCAAAAGAGGAATTACCTTTTGAATTTTTTATGAATCGTTTTAGACTTTTTGAACCAACACCTAAACATGAATTTGAACAACGAACTTATTTACCTTTACACTCAGTTGAAAAACAGTTAGCAACTGCTATTGAAAAAAATTATTTAATTGAAAATAAAGGAAGTTGGCAAATAACAGATCATGGTAAACTATTTTTGAATTCGTTATTAGAGATATTTCTATAGATAATTATTTGAAATATTTTAACTTAATTTAAATGATATTATTATTTACATTTATTTAACATGATAAATACAAACTATTTAATTAATCATTCAGATATCTTTACAGACTTTCTTCATAAAAAAGTACATACTATTTTCCGACAATGTATTATTTCATTGTTTTCCTATTCCTTATGTTTTCCCAATAACTTTGTTATTGGGTTTTTTTTTGCATTTAAATTTTGAATTGAGATAGAAGTTACTTTTTTTCAAAATAACTCGTAAATCATCTCCCACCATAGCAATCGATTCAAAGTGAAATTGTGGTACAAATGAAAGCCTTTTCAGATTCGGCAATATACACATATCTAACGCATTATGACCAAGTAATTTGGGGGCGTAATAAATAATCAATTCATCCACTAAATTTTGCTCTATCAATGCTCCTGCAAGATGAGCACCAGCTTCAACCCAAACCGAATTTATTTGTTTTTCAGCTAATAGTGCAAACAATTTAGATAAATCTATTTTTTTACAACTAGATGGCTCTATAATTAATTTGGTGTTTTGCTTTGCAATAAAGCTATTTTTTTTTCGTACTACCCATGTATCACCTGGCTGATTGAAAATATTTTCGCTACCCATTAACCGATCTTGACTGTCAATAATGACACGAATAGGTTGTCGGATTTTTTCTGGTAGGTAGATTTTTTTTATTTCATCAGGTAACTGATGATATCTAACTGTTAAACTTGCATTATCAGCTTGCACGGTGGTACAAGTACTTAAAATGCAACTTGCTTGTGCTCTAAATTGTTGTACATCTTGCCTTGCCACGCTTGAGGTTATCCATTTGCTTTCACCTGATGCCATGGCAACTTTACCATCAAGAGACGTAGCGAGTTTAAGTTGTACATATGGCAAACCCGTCCGCATACGTTTTAAAAAACCTTTATTAATCGCTTCGGCTTGCTCAGTTAAAACGCCAATCATGACATCTATTCCAGCTTCTTTCAACCGCTTAATACCATTACCTGCAACATTAGGATTAGGATCTTGCATAGCAATAACCACACGTGTAACACCGGCTTCAATAAGCGCATCAGCACATGGCGGCGTTCGACCAAAATGGCTACACGGTTCTAGTGTTACATAAGCTGTTGCACCTTTAGAATTTTCACCAGCCATTTGTAATGCATAAATTTCGGCATGAGGCTCACCAGCTTTTTGATGATAACCGTGACCAATAATTTTATTATCTTTTACAATCACACAACCAACGTTAGGATTAGGAGATGTTGTAAAACGACCAAGCTTAGCTAGCTCAATCGCTTGTTGCATGTAAAAATAATCGTTATTATGTATCATTATTATCTGGATGGCTATTTTTGTTGTAACTTAGCAATTTCATTACTAAATTGTTCAATGTCATCAAAACTAAAATAGACTGAAGCAAAACGGATATACGCAATTTTGTCTAGGTTTTTTAGTTCTTCAATCACATAATCACCAATTAATTTGGCTGGGATCTCACGTTCAGCTGTTGCTCTTAGTTTAGATTTTATACGTGTAATTGCATCTTCAATAGCATCAAAACTAACTGGGCGTTTTTCTAGAGCCCTTTTCATACCATTACGTAATTTATCTTCATTGAATGGTTCGCGAACTTTATTACTTTTAACGACATTAGGCATAATTAATTCAGCCACTTCAAATGTAGTAAATCTTTCATTACATTCAACACATTGTCGTCTGCGACGAACTTGAAATCCTTCACCAACAAGACGTGAATCAATCACCTTTGTATCATCTGCATTGCAAAAAGGACAGTGCATAAATGTATCCTTACGGTAACAAAATAATCATTACAATATCTGAAAATTTTGATTTAAACAAGGGTCTAATTATTGTAATGTAAGTTTTGTCATCGATGGTATAAAATATATAATGATGAAGATTTACTAGTCATTAAGAATTTAATAAATTCAGTTCGTTTTATTAGATATTTAGCCACCTATCTGATGGCATAAAATACTTACCAATTTAATTTAATGAGAAAATCCCTTAATTTAGCAAAATCATCAGGCATATGATGAGAAAGTAACGTCATATCAGCCCGTTCTGCTAACCCTTCAGGAAGTGGAACAGATTTACCTAGAATATCTTCAACAACTTCTTTAAATTTTGCTGGATGTGCCGTACCTAAAAATAGTCCATATTCACCCTCTTGTAACTGTTCACGCAGTGCACGATAAGCAATTGCACCATGAGGTTCAGATAAGTAACCTTTTTGATAAAGTTCACAAACAGTCTGCTTAGCAACTTCATCAGAAACAGTAGCATGACCAAGTGATTTAAGAGCCCACCCCTCGCGCTTATAAATCTCTTCAATACGGGGCCAATTATTTGGCTGGCTTACATCCATTGCATTCGATAATGTTGCAATGGTTGCGTGAGGTTCCCACTTACCAGTTTCTAAATAACGAGGTACTGTATCATTGGCATTCGTTGCGGCAATAAAGCGTTTAATAGGTAATCCCATTGTTTTCGCTAGTAGACCTGCTGTTAAGTCGCCAAAATTACCACTCGGCACAGAAATAACCAACTGTTCACGTTGGGTTGATGTTAGTTGTGCAAAAGCTTCAAAATAGTAACAAATTTGTGCTAATAATCGGCTAATATTAATTGAGTTAGCAGAATTTAAGCCAATTTTAGTTTTTAATTCATCATCATCAAATGCTTTCTTAACTAGTGCTTGGCAAGCATCAAAGTCACTTTGAATAGCGATTGTATGAATATTATCACCCAAAGTACAAAATAACTTTTCTTGTAATGGACTAATTTTACCTTCTGGATATAAAATCACGACGCGAATATTTGGTAAATGATAAAACGCGTGAGCAACGGCCGCACCAGTATCACCAGAAGTAGCTGTCAAAATAGTAATTTTTTTATCAGCAGCGACCTGCACTAACGCTTGTGCCATAAAGCGTCCACCAAAGTCTTTAAATGCTAATGTTGGACCATGATATAACTCTAATGAACCAATATCCGCTTCTACTGAGGCTACTGGGGCTGGAAATTGAAATGCATTTTTAACAAGTCTATACATATCATTACTGCTAATCTCATCACCAATAAAAGCAGATAAGATTTTGGCGCTACGAGTAATAAAATCAAGTTTTAATAACGACTCAATTTCAACTAATGAAAACTTAGGCAATTCTTGAGGGAAAAATAAGCCTTGCCCTCTTCCTAATCCTTGTTGAACTGCTTGTGCAAAGCTAACTTGCTCTGAATGATCTTTTAAATTATATAATTTCATAATATGTTCCAATTATCTTTATGCTTTAATTATGTACTCTTACTGATATCAGTTTAATCAATAAAAGTTGGAGTCTTCCTAGTTTTAGACCTATTTTTATAATAAAAAACCTAAATAACTCTTGCACCTTGAGTATCAATTTTACAAATATGAGTAAAACCTTCATCATTTTGCAAATAATATTTTTTAAGTAATAATTCAATTTGCTCAGCTGTTTCAAGTTTATCAGCAATCACAAACATTGTTGGCCCTGATCCCGAAATACCCGATGACAAAGCGCCAAGTTGCTTAACTCGTTTTTGTGTTTCATCAAAATTAGGTAATAGCTGTTTACGATAAGGTTCAGCAATATTGTCACACAACATTGATGCTGCCAATTTTGGTTGTTTGGTATAGCAAGCATGAATAAATCCACCAACATATCGCCCATGAGCAACACAATCTGATTTTTGGTACAAAGCGGGTAAAATTGCACGAGCTTCAGCCGTTGATACTTTTATACCGGGATATGCCATAATCCAATACCAATCTTCAAAATGAGGAATTGGTTGGCTGATTATATCCATTTCATCAAGGATAAGTTGCATACCGCCTAAATAGCAAGGCGCAACATTATCGTAATGCACACTACCTGAAATACGCCCCTCAAGTTCGCCCATTATAAAAAGCATTTCAAATTCATTTAAAGGCTTATCAAAAAATTCATTCAAAGCAACTAATGCACCAACTACAGAACAGGCACTTGAACCTAAACCGGAACCAATGGGCATGTTTTTCTCTAGTGTCATATGGACAGGTAAAGCTTTACCTATTGCTTGACAAAATCGCTGCCAACATTGAAATACAATATTGTATTTTGGATCACTTGGTAGTTTTTGAACAAATTTACCTTTGCAAGTAAGAGAAAATTCGTTAGCAGATTCAACTGTAATACAGTCACCAAGCATAGCTCCACTAATCGGGCTAATTGCTGCCCCTAATATATCAAAACCAACGCTAATATTAGCCATGGATGCAGGAGCATAAACAGTTAAAGATTTATGGAACATTTAACCTCCGATTTTGCCTGATGTTGTCCGTAAAATATCAGCAAAAACGCCAGCTGCAGTAACATCATTACCCGCCCCATAACCACGTAATACAAGTGGAATAGGTTGGTAATAACGAGTATAAAAAGCTAAGGCATTTTCACCGTTTTTAATTTTATAAAGAGGATCTTCACTATCAACAGCTTCAATTTTAACACTGCATTGATGGTTTTCTATACTACCCACATAACGTAATACTTTACCTTCTTTTGCTGCTTGTTCAGATTTTACTTTAAATTCTGCATCTAGCTGCGGTAATTTAGCCATAAACTCATCGATGCTACCTCGGGCATACTCAGCAGGTAAAACCGATTCGACATTGATTTGATCAAGTTCTAATTGCAATCCTGCTTCCCGTGCTAAAATTAACAATTTCCTAGCAACATCGGTGCCTGATAAGTCATCACGAGGATCAGGTTCAGTAAAACCTTTCTCTTTAGCCAATTTAGTTGCTTCAGACAGTAACATGCCCTCATCAAGTTTACCAAATATAAAAGAAAGCGATCCCGACAAAATTCCCGAAAACTTGATTAATTCATCACCTGCATTAAGTAGATTTTGAAGATTTTCAATTACTGGTAACCCTGCCCCTACATTAGTATCATATTGGAATTTACGCTTACTTTTTTCCGCTTCTTGACGTAAGCGTAAATAATAAGCCATTGAACTAGTATTAGCTTTTTTATTTGGCGTAACCACATGAAAACCGTTAGCTAAAAAATCTGCATATTTGTTAGATACTTCACTACTTGAAGTACAATCCACCAAAATTGGATTAAGTAGTCTATTATTTTTAGCAAATTCGATAATGCTATCTAAAGAATAATTCATTTCACTCTGTTTAATTTGGTCACGCCAATGACTAAGATCAATGCCGTCTCGATTGGTTATGCTGTGTTTAGAGTTAAACAAGCCACACACTCGTAAATCAATTTGTTTATTTTTAAGCCATTTTTGTTGACGTCCAATTTGATCAATAAGTGCTCCACCAACACCACCAACGCCAATAACAAAAACATCTAGCATTTTATCGGTACCAAACAACATTTGATGGGCAACACGTACACCCATAACTGCAACATCATTATCAACAACGACCGAAATTGAACGTTCAGATGAACCTTGTGCTATAGCAACAATATTAATATTAGCTCTGGCTAATGCTGTAAAGAAATTAGCAGATAAACCACGTAGTGTCCGCATACCATCACCAACAACAGAAATAATAGCAAGCTTTTCTATAACTTCGATTGGTTCAAGTAATCCATCTTTTAATTCTAAATAAAACTCATCGCTCAAAGCCTCTTCTGCTCGATAAAGTTCGGTTTGTGGCACACAAAAACTAATGCTGTATTCGGATGATGATTGAGTAATAAGTACAACTGAAATACCAGCATAAGACATCGCAGAAAAAACACGTGCCGACATACCAACCATACCTTTTAAACCCGGACCTGATACGTTTATCATTGCCATATTATTTAAATTAGTGATACCTTTTACTGGAGTGGTTGAATCAACAACATTCGCACCAATAAGTGTTCCTGGTGCATCAGGGTTATTCGTATTTTTAATTAAACAAGGGATTTGAAATTGAGCAATAGGTAAGATAGTTCTTGGATGAAGTACTTTTGCACCAAAATATGAAAGTTCCATCGCCTCTTGATAAGACATCGTTTTTAGTAATTTAGCATCTGGCACAATACGAGGATCACAAGTATAAACACCATCAACATCAGTCCAAATTTCGCAACTATTTGCTCTTAAACATGCCGCAAGCACAGCTGCTGAATAATCAGAACCATTACGTCCAAGTACAACTAATTCACCTTTTTCATTACCGGCAGTAAAACCTGGCATTAAGATAAAATTATCTTGTGGAATATTCATTTCAGCAATTCTGTGTGTTGACTGTGGTATATCAACAGTCGATTCTAAATAATCACCTTCTGCAATAAGCATCGCAACAGGATCGATTACCGTGATGGTGTGACCTTTTGCTTTAAGAAGTTCTTGCATAATGGCAATTGATAGTTTTTCTCCACGGCAAATAATTGACGCATTAATACTATCAGGACATTGACCGAGTAAAGCAACGCCTTCAAGTAATTGCTTTACATTATTTAATTCATTTAATGCAAAACGTTTCATTTCTTCATAAGCAAAATTCGGTTGAACTTTTGCAATACCAGCTAATAGATCGGCAAATATTTTTTCAGCATCATAAATATTACTTTTTATATCTTGCTTAGCGACTGTTTTTTCAACCATAGCAACTAAATGGTTGGTAATTTTAGCAGGTGCCGATAAAACAGTAGCTGTTTGCTCTTGTTTAGCATTATTTTCAATGATTTCTGCCACTCGTAAAAAACGTTCTGCATTAGCAACAGAGGTTCCTCCAAATTTTAAAACTTTCATATCACACCTTACTTATTATCTTAATTTATGCCCATTATGATTCAAAATACAGTTTATTCGACCTTGTTATGTCGATAGGTATTAAGAAAACCTTTTAGCGTTATAACGTTAGTTGTAATTTTATTTTCTAGCTACATTTATTTTTTATATAAATTTTTACATATAACAAAAAAACCCGCCTTTCTTAGGCGGGTTTTTGAATATTTTTTGGAAAAATCAACCCGCCCTAGATTGCGTAATAGTACCTAAGGTGCCAATAATATTTGTCATATGGATTGAAATAATCATTATTTTTCCTAAAAATTTTTCCCTGAAACTATAAACAAAACAGCCCGACATTTTCATGTCAGGCTGTAATTTTAAAAAACCTTTTTACTATTTTCGTACTCATTGACAACTTTGTTTAATGCTTGATATATGCTTTGAGCATCTTGTTTTTTTAGAGCTTCATCTAAGATATTGAGATACGATAACATCAATTTTTGATTATCTTCGGCAAATTGAGGTGATACTTCTTGATCTTCATACAACATAACATATGTACGAGCAAATCCAAAAATCAAAAAATAAACCGAAGCATTTTTTGGGTCTTCTTGAATTAGTGCTCTCATTGCCTTTCGTAGTTTTACATAACTATCTGTACCCGGCAAACTAGTCGCAAATGTTTTCGTTACTTCAGAAAATGTCATTGCCATAAACCTCAATCAAAATTACAAGAAGAAAGAATAGCAACCCATTCACAGAAGTGCAAGCCTATTTTGTTTACTAAACAATTTTTTTTAATTTTTAATAAAAATATACATGCAAAGCACAATGCCAATGGGTATGTTATTAGTCAACTTCTTTACAAACAGACAATCCAGCCGGAGCTTGTGCAACAGGCATTATTTCAATTGAATTGACATTGAAATGTTCCGGTGTATTAATTAACCATGAAACAGTATTAGCAATATCTTCTGGGGTAATAAACGCTACACCTTGATAAACCGCTGCCGCTTTCTGATTATCACCATGAAAACGAATATTGGAAAACTCTGTACCACCACATAATCCGGGTTCAATATTGGTGACACGTACTTTTTTTCCTAATAAATCTGTACGCAAATTAGCACTAAACTGTTTAACAAAAGCTTTAGATGCACCATAAACATTTCCACCTTTATAGGCATAAGTACCTGCAACAGAACCAAGATTAATAATATAACCTAAATTACGCTCAACCATCTGAGGTAAAATTTGTCGAGTTAGATTTACTAACCCAATAATATTAGTATCAATCATTGTTACCCAATCGCTGTAATCTGCTTCATAAGCGGGATCTAAACCTAAAGCTAAACCAGCGTTATTAATCAAAATATCAATTGTTTGGAATTCTTTAGGTAATTGTAACAAAATGGAACTCACTGCATCTTTTTTAGTTATATCTAATGGTAATGACAAAAAATTAGAACCTAAATCATCTGCAAGATTTTGTAGTTTATCTGCACGTCTAGCTACGCCAACAACTTTATAACCATCAGCTATAAGCTTACGACAAATAGCTTCCCCAAAGCCAGAAGATGCACCAGTAACTAAAGCAATATTCACATTAAATCTCCTCATTGGCTAAATAACAATTTAAGTGTATTTACATAAACTAGAAAATAGTAAATAAAAATATACTTAAACACATACTTTCCTGAAAATTTTTACAAACTTATTTATAAAATACTTATAAAAAACCCGCTAATTAAGCGGGTTTGTATTGAATACTTCATTTAGCAGCTTCTTCCACAGGTTCATCATCTTTTAACGGAACAATCAAAGTATCGATATGAGTATTATTGATAAGTTGACGAGCGGAAGACATTAATTTACTCCAAAAATCCTGATGATGACCACATACAACTAAATCAATGTTATATTCGTGAATGGCTTCAATTAACACTTGGTCAAATTCCCCATTACCCGAGAGAGTATGAGCAATAGGATAGCCTGCATCATTTGCTAAGTTATTCAATGCAAGATGAGCATCTTCAGTGATTCGATCTTTCATATCATTCATATTGATATCAACTAAACCGGTGTAAAGATCTGAATAATTAATACCAACATGAATCAATGATATTTGAGCATTATATGGTCTGGCCATAGAAACGGCTTTTTCTACAAGTACTTCACTTTCAGGTGACAAATCAACTGCGACTAATATATGTTTATAAGCCATGATACTTTTCTCCTTCCTATTTTTAACGCTCAAGTAAATTAAAACCAGTACCCTACTTTTACTACTAAATTAATTTTTGAGCAAGCCAAAAAAGCGATCCAGATAACAAAATCGAAATTGGGAGTGTTAAAACCCATGTTAACGCAATATTTTTAATGGTTTTACTTTGTACTCCGCCACCATCAACGATCATTGTTCCGGCAACTGATGACGAAAGCACTTGAGTTGTAGATACAGGCATCCCCGTATAACTTGCAATCCCAATTGATAAGGCCGTTGTGATTTGCGCTGATACCCCTTGCGCATAAGTCATCCCTTTTTTACCAATTTTTTCGCCAATAGTTATAGCCACACGGCGCCAACCAATCATTGTCCCAACAGCTAACGCTGAAGCAACCGCAATAATAATCCAAATTGGTGCATACTCAACGGTTTTAAGTAAATCACCCTTCAAAGATTTTAAATACTGCTTATCTTCTGAAGACACATTGGGCTGTTTAGCCACATGCGATACAGTATCAGATAAACAAAGTAAAATGCGTCGGGCTTGCGAACGTTGCTCAACCGTTAGTGAATCATAATCATTTATTTTATTAAATAAATGATTAGCAATACCTAGGGTGGTAAACGAATGTGAATAATCACAATGATATTTATTTAAGTCATCTAAAACAATATTGGTATCTAATACAGGTTGTTTACCAATTACCTCTGTTAGATCATCATTATGCTCTACAAAGTATTCTTGAATAGCATGAACAGCATTACGCGTGTTAGTAATGTCATAAGTAGAAGCGTTCATATTAACGATAAAACCTGCAGGAGCAATCCCCATTAATACTAACATTAAGAGACCAATACCTTTTTGACCGTCATTAGCACCATGTGAAAAACTTACGCCTGCAGCTGAGATAATAAGCATAATGCGAATCCAAAAAGGAGGTTTCTTCTTACCATAGAGTTTTTCACGTTGTTCCGGTGTCATAAAGATGCGTTCTCGCTTTTTACTGCTTTTTTTACTTTGGCTTTTACGAGTCCAGTATTTTCGCAATAAAAAAATCATCAACCCAGCAATTACAAGACCAACCACAGGAGAAATAATTAATGACAAAAAGATTTGAATCATTTTGGGAATATTGAGGGCATTTATTATCGAAGTATCCATAATAAATGCGTTAGCAAGCGCCACCCCTATAATTGAACCAATTAATGTGTGTGAGCTTGATGCGGGAATACCAACATACCAAGTTCCTAAATTCCAAATGATTGCAGCAAATAGAATAGAAAAGACCATAGCCAGTCCATGAGTTGAGCTGACATTAAGTAATAAATCAGTAGGCAATAGATGAACGATGGCATAAGCAACACTCAACCCACCAAGTAATACACCAAAAAAGTTAAACATACCGGCCATAAAAACAGCAAGTTGTTCTTTTAGTGCTCTTGTATAAATTACGGTAGCAACAGCATTAGCAGTATCATGAAATCCATTAATGGCTTCATAAAAGAGAACAAAAAACAACGCAAATCCCAATAATATAATGGTCGAGAATTCTAATTCAGCAAATAGATGTAACATAATAAATCTTTCTGTTGTTAATAGAGTCCCTATTATCCTTGAGAATAAGGTAATGAGCAAAACAAATTTTACATTTTTCGTTTTGCATAATGTGTAGCTAACACTGCACAAACCATTAATTGCACTTGATGAAATATCATTAAAGGTAAGATCATTATACCCATTACCGACATAGGAAAGATAACACTAGCCATGGGAATACCACTAGCTAAGCTCTTTTTTGAACCACAGAACACAATCGTGATTTCATCTTCTTTATTAAAACCGAGTAATCTTGAACCATAAGTAGTTATTAATAAAACAATAGTTAATAGTACAATGGAATAAAAAATAATTTCTAAAAGCGATAACAAACTAATCTGCGTCCAAATGCCATTTGCAACAGCATCACTAAAAGCAACATAGACAACCAATAGAATCGAAAGGCGATCAGTCTTAGAGATAATACGTTTATATTTATCCACCCATTTACCTATAAAGCGCCTTGATAAGTGACCAAGTACAAATGGCAACATTAGTTTCAACATGATAGAAGTAATTGCATCTAGCATATTCATGGAACTAGAAGATTCAGTACTCATTAATAAGCCAACTAAAATTGGAGAAATAAATACGCCTAATAACGTTGATGCTGAAGCACTACAAATAGCAGCTGCCACATTGCCTTTCGCTATTGAGGTAAACGCTATAGCTGATTGAACCGTTGCAGGCAATATACAAAGATAAACAAAACCTAAATAAAGGTTTTTCGGTAAAAAATTGGGAACCAACACTTGCATCATTATTCCAAGAATCGGGAAAATAACAAAAGTAGTTGTAAAAATAACCAAATGTAATCGCCAATTTTTTATACCAATAACAATCGCCTGAAAAGAAAGCTTAGCACCATGCATAAAGAATAATAAGCCAATAGCAAATGTTGTGAGATATTCAAAAATAACTTTAGCTTGCCCCTTACAAGGAAACAAACTAGCTGTAACCACAACAAAAATGAGTACCAACAAGAATGGATCGATCTTAAAACGTTGTAGTATATTCATGTTTTTAGAATCTTTAGTAAAAAAACGCCACAAAAGTGGCGATATATAAATGATAAAATTTATTCTAAAAAGCTACGAAGCACATCGGAACGGCTTGGATGACGTAATTTTCGTAATGCCTTAGCTTCAATCTGACGAATACGCTCACGAGTTACATCAAATTGTTTACCAACTTCTTCCAGTGTATGGTCGGTATTCATATCAATACCAAATCGCATACGTAACACTTTTGCTTCTCTTGGTGTTAATCCTGATAAAATATCACGCGTAGCACTACGTAAGCTCTCAGAAGTTGCGGCATCTAACGGTTGTTCAAGTGCAGTATCTTCAATAAAATCACCTAAATGTGAATCTTCATCATCACCAACTGGCGTTTCCATTGAAATTGGTTCTTTAGCAATTTTAAGTACCTTACGAATTTTATCTTCTGGCATTTGCATACGCTCAGACAACTCTTCTGGTGTTGGTTCACGTCCAATTTCTTGTAGCATTTGACGTGAAATACGATTTAACTTATTAATTGTTTCAATCATATGTACCGGAATACGAATTGTTCTAGCTTGGTCAGCAATTGAACGCGTAATAGCTTGCCTAATCCACCAAGTTGCATAAGTTGAGAATTTATAACCACGACGATACTCAAACTTATCAACAGCTTTCATCAAACCGATATTGCCTTCTTGGATAAGATCTAAAAATTGTAATCCACGATTGGTATATTTTTTAGCAATCGAAATAACAAGTCGTAAGTTAGCCTCAACCATCTCTTTCTTGGCTCGGCGTGCTTTAGCTTCACCAATAGACATACGTCGATTGATATCTTTAATTTGCTCAATAGAAAGATTCGTTTCGGTTTCTATTTGTTGCAACAAATTAACTTGAGCTTCAATTTCATTATCAAAATCTTTCAAATTAGCCGCAAATGCATTTTTTGAAGTTAACGCTTTCTTATACCAATTCATGTTATTTTCATTACTGGTAAAATAAGTCATAAACTGTTTTTTCGGCATTTTGCATCGTTCAACACAAATTTTCATAATCGCACGTTCATGAGTTCTAACACGATCCATCATGCATCTCATGTTATTGACAAGAATATCAAACTGTTTGGCAACTAAACGAAATTGTTTAAAGATCTCTGATAGATTTTCGATCTCTTTTTGTGCTTTTTTATGAGCTCGGCCATATTTTTTAATCGCTTCAGAAGTTTTATCGTGTTGCACCTTTAATTCAGCAAATTTAGCTTTTGCAACTTCAGGATCAATAGAAACATCGTCATCGGTTGAAGAATCACTTTCTTCATCTTCACCTTCATCGTCACTATCATCAATTTCAATTTCAGGATCACTAACATCTAAATCTTCCGGCAATTCCTCAGCGACTTCTTCGGCATTAGGATCAACAAAACCAGTGATCAAATCAGATAAACGGACTTGTCCACTTTCAATTAAATTATATTGCTCTAAAAGGTAAGTAATAGCCTCAGGATATTCTGATACTGAAGTTTGAACCTGATTAATACCATCTTCAATACGTTTAGCAATATCGATTTCGCCTTCGCGAGTCAACAGTTCAACGGCACCCATTTCACGCATGTACATACGAACAGGATCGGTTGTTCTACCAATTTCTGACTCAACATTAGATAATACTAATGCCGTTGCTGCCTCAACGGCTTCTTCATCAGGGACATTATCTGAAAGTAATAACTCATCAGAATCAGGGGCTTCTTCAAGAACTTGAATCCCCATATCATTGATCATTTGGATAATATCTTCAATCTGATCTGAATCAATAATCTCTTCCGGTAAGTGATCGTTGACATCAGCATAGGTCAAGTATCCTAGCTCCTTGCCTCGGATGATAAGGAGTTTTAACTGTGATTGAGAATTTTGCTCCATAAAAGGTATCCACTTTAGTTATTTAGTCATCTATATCATATATGTAGAACACTATCTGGAATCCACATATACCCTATATATTTAGTCTTTTTTTGATAAAACAAGTATTAAGGTCGCCAATTCTTTTTTCTCTACGGTACTTAAGCCGGAGACTCTCTCTTTTGCGATCAGTTCATCTTGCCTTTGGGCCAGTATATTATCATATAACTCTTTTAAAGTATGTGAAAAAATTGAGTCTATTTCATCATCTTGATAATGACAATCCCACGTTGACAAACGATTTAGCTGTTTATAAAACGGTCTATCTATACATTCTGTTAATATTTGTGCTGTCGTTATATTAGGGTAACGTTGACATAATTCAAGTAATTCAATAAAGATCTCTATACCAGCCATTTTCACTTGACGAATCACATTAATATCAGAAACTTGCTCAGCAAGATTAGGATATTGAAGTAATAAACCAATTAAAACACGCATCGTAGTTAATTTAATTTGTGATACAGGCGCTTTTTCATTTACTTTCTGTTCACCTTTAGCTCGATTTTCATGCATTAATTGTTCTAGTTGAGACACATCAAGTAAGCCTAAATAATTTCCAAGTTGTTGTAACAAATTTAATCTAAAAACTTTTGCATTAATTTGATCAAGTAATGGTAAAGCTAAAGAGCTCAATTTAGCTTTTCCTTCAGCCGTTTTTAAGTCAACCTGTTTCAAAATTTCATCAAATAAGAATTTTGATAAATTTGATGCTTCGCTTAAATAATCTTCAAAACCATCTTTACCAATTTTACGAACAAGACTATCTGGATCTTCATCTTGTGGCAAAAATGCAAAAGCAATTTTCTTACCGTCTATCAAACAAGGTAATAAAACATTAAGTGCTCGCCAAGCGGCACTTCGCCCAGCATTATCGCCGTCATAACAAAATATTACTGAATCTGTTGCTCTAAATAATAATTTAATATGCTCTTCAGATGTTGCCGTACCTAAAGCTGCAACGGCATAATCAATACCATATTGAGCAAGTGAAACCACATCCATATAGCCTTCAACAACTATCAATTGCTGAGGATTACGATTAATTTCTTGTGCTTCATAAAGACCATACAACTGAAATCCTTTATGAAAAATCGGTGTTTCAGGAGAATTAATATATTTAGCTGAATCATTAATAATAGTTCGCCCACCAAATGCAATCACATTGCCTTGCCTATCACGAATAGGAAACATAATCCGTCCCCGAAAGCGATCATATCGATTACCATTATCACTAGTAACCAACATGCCGGCACGTTCATAAAGCACTGTTTCAGTATGGCTTTTAACCACATTTTGTGATGTCATTCGCCACTCATTAGGTGCAAAACCAATCTTATATCTGGTAATAATTTCAGAATTCAACCCTCGCTGTTCAAGATATTTACGAGCTTGGGTTGAAGTAGGTAGAGATAATTGTTGTTGGTAAAAATTAGTTATTTTAGCCATTAATGTATATAAATCACGACGGAAATTTCGAGATTCAATCTGTTTAGATTGATCGATTTGATTATTCTCCGCGTCTATATAAGGGACTCTAATCCCCTGCATACTAGCTAATTCTTCAATTGCTTCAGGAAAAGATAAATGCTCGTATTGCATCAAAAAATTCACTACCGAACCAGATGCACCACAACCAAAGCAATAATAAATTTGTTTTTTTTCACTTAATGAAAAAGAAGCGGTTTTTTCATCATGAAAAGGGCAACAACCAAAATAATTATTCCCCTTTTTTTTCATTTTTACACGTTTACCGATCACATCAAGAATATTTGTGCGAGCTATCAAATCTAAAGTAAAATCGCGAGGAATATGGCCTTTCATGATAAATTCTAACCAATTTTGGTGTTATAAAAATAAAACAAGCCGTATCAAAAATACGGCTTGTTAGAATTCTTTATATTAAAAAAATAATAAATTGATTTTTAATATCAATTTTAGTTTTTAGTATAAATAATATCCAAAATATTAGTATAGACGAGTACGACGAGCGTTTTCTCTTTCTAATTTTTTAGCATGACGTTTAACTGCAGCTGCTTTTGCGCGTTTACGAACAGTTGTTGGTTTTTCGTAAAATTCACGGTTACGAACTTCAGCTAAAACTCCTGCTTTTTCGCAAGAACGTTTAAAACGACGTAACGCTACATCGAAAGGTTCATTTTCACGTACTTTAATTACTGGCATGTGCCTCTCACCTCAAATTTGTTTAATATCACAAGGGACTAAAATTAGTGCGCAATTTTACCTCTAATCAATATATCTTGTAAAGTAAAAAATAGAATTATTGTAAGAAAGCAAATTAATTTGCTAATCGACATATAGCATCAGATAATACATAAAACCTATAAAAATAATCAGGAGTCTTTCATGCCATCATTAATAACTGGACTATATCCCAATCGTCGTTTACGCCGTAATCGTACTCATGAATTTAGCCGACGTATGGTTGCAGAGCACAGCTTAACAGTTAACGATCTAATTTATCCAGTTTTTATTGTTGAAGGAAATAATATTACAGAACCTGTAACTTCAATGCCAAACGTTAATAGAATAAGTATTGATATACTATTAAAAGAAGCAGAACAAGTAGCTAAATTAGGAATTCCTGTTCTTTCATTATTTCCAGCGATAGAATCGACAAAAAAAACACCACTTGCACAAGAAGCGTATAACAAAAATGGCTTGGTACCAAAAGCGATTCGCGCACTAAAAAAAGAATTTCCAGAGCTGGGAATACTAACTGATGTTGCACTAGACCCTTATACCACACATGGACAAGACGGCATTATTGACGAACAAGGCTATGTACAAAATGACACATCTGTTGAAACGTTAGTTAAACAGGCATTAATGCAAGCGGAAGCAGGCGTAGACATTATTGCGCCAAGCGATATGATGGATGGACGCATTGGTGCAATACGTAATGAGCTAGAAAAACAAGGATTTGCTAATACTCAAATCATGGCTTATTCGGCCAAGTATGCATCTTGTTTTTATGGCCCATTCCGTGACGCCGTTGGTTCAGCCCCAAATATAAAAGGTGGAAACAAAAAAACCTACCAGCTCGACCCTGCAAATAGTAATGAAGCATTACAAGAAATCTATCAAGATTTAAGCGAAGGAGCAGATATGGTCATGGTTAAGCCCGGCATGCCTTATCTTGATATTGTGCAAAAAGTCAAGGAAACCTTTGCCGTCCCTACTTTTGCTTATCAAGTTTCTGGTGAATACGCCATGTTAACAGCGGTAATCCAAAATGGATGGTTAGATGAAAAATCAGCTATTATGGAGTCTTTACTCTGTTTTAAACGTGCAGGCGCCGATGGTGTTTTAACTTATTTTGCCAAACAAGTCGCTGAATGGCTACATCAGCAATAACAACAGTATTTATTAAAATAACAAGGATCTTTTTTTAAAGATTTTACCTAAACAAACAGCCCCCTACTCTAAGAGGGGGGGTTAATTTCTATACAAACTATTTTTAACATTAGCAATCTTATTTTCTCATTAATTATTCCCAAAATAAAAATAACAACAAATTAACATAATGCTAAAAATACGTTTTAAGTAAAATAGGTAAAAAGTTCTAGGCAGCTATATGTTTATGTAACGAATTGATAATATTTACAAGAATAAGCAATAAGGAAATAAGAAATGATTTATGAACTCGTACCAAACGAATTACATGACGAATTTAAAGCTTTTCATCATGAACTAAAAAAAATAACATCGCAACATGCTGAATCTTGTCCATTTTGCAAAAAAACAGAATTTTATATCATTCGTTCAAAACCGACTAAAACATATCGTTGCAAAGGCTGTCATAAATATTTTACTGTTTCAACTAATACACCATTTAATCGTCTAGCTCCATTTAGTTGGTTAGAAATGATATTTACTAGTCGTATAAAAAATATTAGTTATCCCAATATTGCTAAAAATCTTCAAATCTCATTCGAAAAAGTAATGCGCCGAGAACGAGCTATAATTAATTATCTTCAAACTTATTATCCATCATTGCATAAGTGGTATACACAACAAAAACAAGCTATATTAATTCCAACCTTAGCAGAACAATATAAAACGATAAAAGTAAAAGTTACTACTTTAACTAAATGAACAAAATCCAACCTGCATATATTGTCACTCCAACGAAACAACTAAAGTTGGATCTAGAACTTGTTATCGTTGTAAACGCTGTAGACATAGTTTTAATATTGTAAGCAATACTCGCTTAAACCGTATTCCCAAACCTGAATTATGGTTACAATTCATCGATCTACTTGTTTGGGGTAAGAATAATTCGCAAATAGCAAAATTACTTAATTTACATAATGATACAGTACGTAAATGGCGTTCAGCTTGGTGTGACATGATGAAATATTGGCACTGTGAAGCACTTGCTATTTGGTGTCAAAATCAATAATTACTCAATTTAACGCTTTATTATTATTTTTAAAATGAGCCACTAATGGTACATTATTAACTAGTGGTTGTGAGAATAAAAAAATAGCAGAACAATCGTCCTCTCAATTACCAACAACAGTTATTAATAGTACCTTTTTCATACTGAACCAGAGCCATTACCGAATAATAAATTAATTAAACGGCAAAAAATAACGAGCATCTCATCAAATAAACTGATTAACTATAACACTAAAGGTTATGTTGCTAATTATGAGTACAATTGAGTACCAATAGTCCTAATACTTATTGATACTCAAGTAAATATGATTAATTTTCACCAAATTCATCGTATTCACGACACAAAACAATGGTATCTTCAATTAAACGCCTTGCAATGGTGCCATACTCAGGTATTTTAGGTAACTGCGTATAATGGTACCAATTTGCTTCAACGAGCTCGTTTTTATCTATTTCTATTTCGCCACTATCATAATCAGCTAAATAAGCCATCATCAGTGAATTAGGAAAAGGCCAAGGTTGTGAACCAATATAGCGGATATTTTTAATTTTGATCTTCGACTCTTCAAAAACTTCACGCTCAACGGCGGTTTCCATAGTTTCACCAATTTCCGTAAACCCTGCTAACACAGTATATAAGTTATCTTGATTATGTCTAACATGCTTGGCTAACAAAATTTTATTTTGATGCCGAATTGCCACAATAATCGATGGTGAAATTTGTGGATAATAACGCTCTTTACAGTGATCACACATACAACACCATTCCGTATTGCTGATATACATTTCATGCCCACAATATCCACAATATTTATGGGAACGGTAAAATTCAGAAAGTTGTACAGCTCGCCCAGCTAAATTAAATAATGATGAATCTGTACTATCAAGTAATGGACGAATTGAGCTCATCGCATTTTTCATATCACGACAAATCAACCAAGCAGTCTGCCCATTCCACTCGCCGATTGGTTGAGCACGTTGATTTATAAAACCGAGCTCCTTAGCACAACCAACAGGCACTTCGCCATTAGGCAACCACAACCGACCATTAGCACTAACAAACCAGTAACCTGTTTCATTGCCCGTTAAATTAAATTGTTGTTGTATATTCATTATAAACACCCAAAATAAAAAAGGAGGATTTTACCCCTCCTTTACTTACTATTATTTCTTTTTCTTTTCGTGAAGTCCCTTTTTCTCAAGTTCCCAGTAGATAATACGTTGCTGAGCAATTGTGAATAAGTTACTAACGATATAGTATAAAACCAAGCCTGATGGGAACCATAAGAAGAACAACATAAAGATCAACGGCATATAAGTCATCAATTTTTGTTGTAACGGATCGGTAACTGGTGTTGGTGACATCTTCTGAATTAAGAACATGCTTCCGCCCATCAATAATGGTAGGATATAATATGGATCTTGCGCTGATAAGTCATGAATCCAAAGTGCAAATGGCGCATGACGCAATTCAACCGTATTACCTAACATATAGAATAAAGACAAGAAAATTGGCATTTGAATAAGCAATGGCAAACAGCCACCTAATGGGTTGACTTTTTCTTGTTTATAAAGCGCCATTGTTTCCATACTTATTTTTTGACGATCATCGCCATAACGTTCTTTCAAGGCTTGTATACGAGGTTGTAATAACTTCATTTTGGCCATAGAACGATATTGAGCTCGCGTTAATGGGAACAAAATACCACGTACAATAAAAGTAATAACAATAATTGAGAAACCCCAATTACCAATAAAACTATGGATAAACTTCAATAAGTAAAATAAAGGTTGCGATAAGAACCATAACCAACCATAATCGACAATTAAATCAAGGTGATTAGCTGTTTCTTTCAATTGGTTTTGAATTTCTGGACCTAACCATAATTTTGCAGAAATAGACGTATTATTACCTGCTTGAACAATCGTTGGTTCACCTTTAAAACCAATAGTAGCTTGTGAATTTTTAGCGGTTGAACGTGTATAAAACAAGTTATTTTTATCCTGATCTGGCACCCAAGCCGATGCAAAATAGTGCTGCAACATTGCAATCCAACCTGTTTGAGTTTCAACACTTAAAGCTTTATCTTTAACATCATCAAAGCTATATTTACTATAATTAGTACTAGAACTAGAGTAAGCAGTACCACGGAATGCACTTTGACCTAAACCACTACCGCCTTCAGTTGGGATATCATCAGGTAATTTAATGGTTTGTTTTAATTGACCGTACATAGCCACTTCAACTGGAGCACCACTTTGGTTATTAATGTCATATTGAACATCGACAGCATAATTACCACGATGCAACACATAATATTTAGTATAAGTAACGTCATTAACTTGATAAGTTAATGGTACTCGCAGCTCATTTTGACCATCAGCTAAAACATATTCTGTTTGTGTTGTTTGATAGACAGGGCGTTTTGAGCCTTGTGTCGCATTATCAGGACCGTCTTTACCTGTTAAACCACTTTCCGCAATATAAATAAAATCAGGGCGAGATGTTAACAATTGAAAAGGCGTACCTGAGTGAAGTGTTTGCTCATATTTTAATAATTGAGCAGCTTGCACATCACCGCCATAAGTATTAATAGTGAGTGACAATACGTCAGATTTCACGGTAATTGTTTTACCCTGTGCAAAACCATCGATAGAATCATCATCGCCGACTGATTGTGTCAACTGATTAGCGACAGGTGGTTTTGGTGCATGGTCTTCTTCCCATGCTTTCCAAATAAAAAAAGATATAAAAAGTAAAACAATGACTAAAATATTACGTTGCGATCCCATTAGTGTTTTTCTCTATTGGTTTTAGTTTTGGGAGGAACAAAATCTTCTCCTCCTTCATGTAAAGGGTGACATTTTAATACACGTTTCGCCGTTAGCCAACCACCTTTTATTAATCCGAAGCGTCTTAATGCAATTATTGCATATTGTGAACATGTCGGTGTAAAGCGGCATTTAGGACCTAATAAAGGGCTAATAAAACGTTGATATATACGAATAAAAAATATAAAAATATTAACTATCATATCCTTACATGCACAAACATGCAATTTGATAATCAATATAAATTTATTTAATCCTTTTGCTTGGCGATGATTCGTTGGCATAATTGATTAAGTATTTCAACAATTTGCTGATTATCTAAATCGATAACAGACTGTTTAGCCATCAAAATAAAATCAATATTAGGAAATTGATGCTGATGATGTCGGAAGTACTCTTTAGCCAGTCGCTTGATACGATTGCGCTCGTGAGCACGTTTTACCTGTTTTTTAGCGATAGCAAACCCTAATCGAGGATGATCTAAGGTGTTTTTTCGTGTAACTAAGGTAAGAAAAGGCGAACCTGCTCGAACAGACTCTTGAAAGACATAATTAAAATCAAAGGGAGTTAACAAGCGCAACTCCCGAGGAAAAGTGAGCTTAATCACCCAACTTTAAATCAGCTAGCAACAGTTAAACGAACACGGCCTTTAGCACGACGGCGAGCAAGAACTTGACGACCATTTTTAGTTGCCATACGAGCACGGAAACCGTGAGTTCTATTGCGTTTTAATACTGATGGTTGAAATGTACGTTTCATGACGATTTATATCCAAATCTAATTTATCAACAAGGCGTAGAGTAAAAACTCCACAGCATTAATTAAAGAGGTCGGAATTATAGTGCCAATTTTATTTTTCGTCAATGAGATTTTTACAGATAAATCCCATTAATATCTAATTACTATACGATAAAATAAAATAGAGCAAATAACTTATAACATAATAATTTATAACATAAAACCTAATTAACTAATTCCAAAAAGTAAGCACTTGTTTACTTTTCTCGCCACCGATTTCACGTGCTAATTTAGGCACTAAATAGCCTGATACTTTCTCGGCAAGTTGTTTCATAATAACTTTAGCGGACTTATCATCAACCCAAAAATGAGCAGCGCCTTGTACTTTATCTAATAAATGAATGTAATAAGGTAAAATACCAACATCAAAAAGCCGATCACTTAACATTGCCAACACATCAGCATTATCATTCACATTTTTTAACAAAACACTTTGATTAAGTACCGTCACGCTTTGCTGTTTTAATGACGAAACGGCCTGAGCAACATCATCATCAATTTCGTTTGGATGATTAATGTGAGTAATCACTACACATTGCAACCGACTTTTAGCAAACAACTGACATAACTCAGGCGTAATACGCGACGGAATCACCACCGCTAAACGCGTATGAATACGCAACCGTTTAACGTGAGGAATTTTTTCTAATTCACTGATCAAAAACGCCATTTCATGATCTTTAGCCATTAACGGATCACCCCCTGAAAGGATAATCTCATTAAGTTCAGGATGGTTAGCAATATATTCAAGTGCTACAGCAAGATTCTGCTTACTACCTTGATTATCATGATAAGGAAAATGCCGTCGAAAACAATAACGACAATTAATTGCACAACCCGTCTTTGTGATTAATAACGCACGGTTACAATATTTATGCAACAACCCTGGAATGGCATTATCCTGTTCTTGCAAAGGATCATGGCTATAGCCATCCACATTTAGCATCTCGTTTTCATGACAAAGTACCTGCAACAAAAGCGGATCATTCTTATCCCCCTTTTTCATTCGACGAATAAACGCCATCGGCACACGAAGTGGAAACTGCTTTCTTGCCTGCAACATCGGGCTCGAAATTGTGTCAGCATTCAATCCTAAATAAGAATATAAAACATTAATATCTGTCACAACAGTGGCAAGATCAACAATCCATTTATCTTTATTATTGGGTAGTTCAATTTTTTGCTGTATAATATGGCTCATTTTTTGTAATTCAGAGTTTTAGTTGGAGCTTTTATGGCATCTTATAGTACAAATGAGTTTAAAGCCGGTCTTAAAATAATGCAAGATGGTGAACCATGCGTTATTGTTGAAAATGAATTTTACAAACCGGGCAAAGGACAATCTATTAACCGAGTAAAAATTAAAAAATTACTTTCGGGCAAAACTGTCGACAAAACATTCAAATCGGGCGAATCAGTTGAAGCTGCTGACGTGGTTGACATGAATTTAACGTACCTTTACACCGACGGTGAATTTTGGCACTTTATGAATAACGACACATTTGAGCAACTTTCGGCTGACGCAAAAGCCGTTGGTGACAATGCAAAATGGCTAGTTGATCAAGCTGAATGTATTTTAACATTATGGAATGGCCAACCGATTGCGGTCACACCACCCAATTTTGTTGAGCTTGAAGTGATCGAGACCGATCCTGGTTTAAAAGGCGACACAGCGGGAACTGGCGGCAAACCTGCGACATTATCAACAGGTGCCGTTGTGCGTGTGCCGTTATTTGTACAAATCGGTGAAGTGCTTAAAGTGGATACGCGTTCAGGTGAATACGTATCACGCGTTAAATAAATAGCGCACAGCGCAAGTTAATATCTATCGAAAAAAGCGAGGTTAAAAACCTCGCTTTTTTATTAGTAACGTAATAAAAAGGTATAATAGGTTGCATTTAACCGCAACAACACCGTTCTAAGAAAAAGCTCTAATTTGTGCGGTGGCTTAATTCTTGTCTATCTTATCCTCTCTTAGCACCATAACAGCCCCTCCTTAAGGATTAAGAACTAACTTAAAAGGTTAAGGCGAAGTACAAAGACCATATCGACTAATGTTTGAATCGTCCCCAAGCACGTCACCATCGTCCGAGTCGACACCAAACTGAAGATTGCCGACTGCCTCACTCGTCCAGTAGTTTCTATCGGTAAAGTCAGCATTGGCGTAATGAAGCATATCTCCCCACTCGGTGAAAAAACCAGCCCCAATTCGACGTTGGTAATGATCACCCGATGACGATGGTATAGCACCAACAGAACCTTGACACCAGCTTCCTGACCACTTACCAGAACAAACCGCATTAGTTAAATCCCTTACCTGTGGAAACCGATAACCTAAACCACTACACCAAGAGGATTGGTTAGAAGCATCAGCTAATCGAGTTCCACGATTGACGAACCACTGCTTTAACTCAAATCCATACTTGACGACCCTACCTTTACTATCTATACCTACTAACTCAAATATCTGAGGTAAAATTGGTTTGCTAAGTCGACTTGGGGAATCTGAGCCTATTTGGCTACTACTTGCCCTAGGACCACTTAATGTCACCCGTGTCACAACTTTTCCCCTATCAATATTAGGAATCCATCTATCACTGGGTGTCATAGTTGTCACAGTAGCAGTTATTCCCCCATGAGTAACTGAAGACCACGTCAACAGACTGGCATCTATACCACCAATAAGTAAATCAAAATACAATCCATCTGCCCCCGTAGTAGGGAAATTTCGGTCATAAGATGATGAACTCACTGACTGAACTAAAAACCCCTTAGTTGGGCTCCAGATATTAAATGGACCTGCGTAATCACCTGTACCATAAGTTAGATTTGGTCTCACGTGACACACTTTAAGTGGTAAATTGGGATTGATATAATAATTCACCTTTCCTTCGCTGAAAGTACTACTCTTTGGTACACCATACTTTGTCGTTAAACTTCCCTCTGTACTACTTAATGTTACCTTATAAGGCGCATTACATATATCTAATGCATCACCGCGATTAACGGCATTACCCTCTTTATCGGTAAACGTTACCGATATACTCCCCGTTACTGTAACACCATTTATCCCCTGTCCGTCACCATCATCATCCCCCCAATTGCTTGGTATAATTAAATCATTTAAATTGATTGAATTTTTTGATGGTGGTACCACCATGCCGATATCACCTAAAGTATTCCTGATATTAGGTAACTTTATTGGATTTACACCACTTGAAGTGTTGGTTGATGGGGTAAGTTTTGTGCCATCCGGCAATGTGATAAACAATAGTTCGTCAACATTGGTTGCCTTGGTTAGGCCACCATCAAACGTTAAATATGGCGCACTGCCATGTATAACCTGTGAAGTCTGAGCCGACAATGCTTGCGCTCCTTGCGTATACGGCAATAACAACAATGACGCAAAGACCAACGCAGATTTAGATAATAATGGTGGTTTAGATAACAATTTAGATATCGGCGATAATGTTGCCGATAACGGCGTCGATTTCGCTACGCGAAATGACCTCGATGACAAAAATAACTGTGGTGCCTGTTTTTGGCCACCGTACGAATCAATAAGATTTAGGGCATAGGTTTGGCATGCCAGATGCCAGATGCCAGATGCCAGCCATGGTAGTGCATTTTTATTTTCCTGTCAAGTAATTCATTGTTTTATTTATGTTTTTTGTTTTTTATGCTCGTTTTATGAGCTTTTTTATAATAGACATAAAGCATAACTTGTTAAAAATTAAATGGCTAGTTTTTTTTAAAAGAATTATAAAGTTTTGTTAATTCTAAGAGTATTATTTAGAGAATTAACCTTTTAGGAAACTTTTAATAGCTATTTTTGGTAAAAATGTAAAACAAAAAAATAAATAAAATCAATTACTTTTCTGACTGGTTTTTGTCAGAAATCATGCCCTTTTTATTTCAATGGATAGGATAGATTAGGTGCAGTGGTTTTAGATATTTTATCTTTGGATTAACAAAATAACTACAGTAACCAAGTCCTAGTCAAGAAATTAAAGCAAACTCCCTGATAATCCACGCTTTAAGTGTTTTTTGTAAGTTGCTTTTTTATTAAAAAGCAACGCAATTATCACCCCAAAAAATGGTCAGAAAAGCCATTGATTTTATTGAAGTTTTTATTTACTGTTTTTTTACAAAAATCAGCCTAATCTTCAAGCATAGACACTATTTTGCACCTAAGTAATTTAATTGGCGCCATGATTCGTATACCACAACGGCTACTGAATTTGACAAATTCATACTACGACTGGTTGCTAACATGGGAATGCGTATTTTTTTGTTTTGGGGTAATACATCAAGTATGCTTGCTGGTAAACCCCGGGTTTCTGGGCCAAATATTAAAAAATCATTGTGTTTATAATTGACTTCGCTATGTGATTTTTGCCCTTTGGTGGTTAAGGCATAAAGTTGTGTTTGCAAGTCAATTTGGTTTTGTTCCATAAAGTGGTCAAAATTTTTGTAACGTTTTACATCCACAAATTCTTGATAATCTAGCCCTGCCCGTCTTAACTTTTTATCATCCCAAAAAAAGCCCATAGGTTCAATAATATGTAAATTAAAGCCAGTATTCGCACAAAGACGAATAATATTACCTGTGTTAGCTGGAATTTCAGGTTCAAATAAAACGATGTTTAGGGCAACTGTTGACACAACTATTCTCTTCGATGGTTAATATTTATAAATTGGTAATATTATCACAACTCTAAGCCCACCTAGGTGACTTTTTTCAGCTTTTACGGTGCCGTGATCGCGTATGATAGCATTAGCAACAATAGCAAGTCCAAGCCCTGTGCCACCTGATTCACGATCGCGAGCCTCGCTTGTACGGTAAAACGGCCTGAAGATCTGTTCAAGCTCACTTTCTGCAACACCTGGGCCATCGTCATCGATGGTAATGGTAATTTTTTGTTGTTGTGTAATAAAATCAACAGTCACTTTTTTGTTTGAATAACGAAACGCATTACGAATAACGTTTTCGAGCGCACTACATAACGCGACAGGATAGCATAATATGGTTTGATTAGTCGGCGGGTTGATGACGGTAAATATTTTGCCGATCTGTTCTGCTTCGAAAGTGGCGTTATCCAGTACTTGTTTGAATAATTTGTTAGTTTTTTTCGATTCTCTAACTTCGTTAGAGTCATGTTGTTGTCTTGCCAATGATAGTAAATCACCAATCATGGAATCAAGTTTTAGTGCTTCGTTATTGATTCGTATCACTTCACTACTTTCGCCTTGTTTACGACGTAATAACGAAGTAGCAAGCTGTAAACGAGTTAGCGGTGTGCGTAATTCATGAGAAATGTCAGAAAACAATCGCTGTTGCACATCTTGCATTCGTTTTAGTTCCCTTAACATATGGTTAAAACTAGCACCAGTTGCTTTGTATTCAGATGATCCGATTTGTTCAAGTTCAGGCATTTCTTGTAAATTCCCTTTTGCTACTTGATCTGCCGCTTGCTTTAGTCGTCGCGCTGGTTTAGCAATACTCCAAGATAACCAGAGTAAAAAAGGTGAACTTGCAAGCATTGTCAATGCCAATAATAAGAATGGGTGATCAAAGATGAAATTGACAAATTGCGATTGCGTATCGGTTGCTTGTTGCAAAATATACAGTTGATATTCAGCATTGGAATAATGGAGCAAAAAGGGGCCTATAATTTCTTGAGAATCATAGATTTTCCTTGCTGGATCAGCAACATTATGCGATTTTTCACTAAAATTTTTGATTAAATCAATATTTTTAGTTTCAGCTGTAATTATCTGTTCATTCGGTGTAACAACAAATAAAGACTGCCCCGGCTTTTGATGGCTATCCATTACAACAATAAAACGCATCCACCATCGAAAGCTATCTTTTGGTATTTTTATAAGATCTTTTTCAATCTGGTTAGCTAATAAGTTACCTGTTTCCTTGTCTTTATTGGCTAAATAAGTCAGATTTCGAGAATCAAGACTCGGTAACACTATAATTAACATAAGAAAAAAAGCTATAGTCAGTGAAAATATAGTGAAAATTCTGATTGTTAATCGATCGAAAAGCCACATTTTATCTGACCTTCATGTTAATGATTTTCTTAGCTTTATAATAAATCGTCATTTTTATCAATGACAAACAAATAACCTTTAGAACGTAATGTTTTAATCCAAGGCAAACCATCACTTCTAGGCGGAAGCTTTTTCCGTAGATTAGAAACATGCACATCAATTGAGCGAGCAATTGGAATAAACTCTTTGCCTAAAACTGTTTCACTTAATGTATCTCGTGAAATTATTTTTCCTGCGTTTTCAAGCAATTTAAGCAATACCTGAAATTCCATACCTGTTACTTCAATATGCTTGTTATCAAAATAAACCGATTGCTGGTTTGGATTTACACTGAGTTTATCAATAGTATATTCACTTGGCTTATTGGAATCATCTTCAACAAGATTATCCCATCGGGTTCTACGTAAAAGCGCATTGATTCGAGCGATAAGCTCTCTATCATTAAACGGTTTTAAGATGTAATCATCTGCACCAAGTTCAAGTCCAATAACTTTATCATATTCATTATCTTTAGCTGTTAAAAAAATCACTGGAACAGTAAATTTACTTCTCAGTTGAGATAACACTTTGAATCCATTCATTTCTGGCATCATAATATCAAGTAAAATAAGATCGATTGTACTATCAAACTTTTCTAAAGCTTGTATACCGTTATTCGCAACTTCAACTCGATACCCTTCTAATTCAAGTAATTCACGTAATAATACAGCAATTTCTGGATCATCATCAACTACAAGTAATTTGCTACCCATTACATTCCTCTTTTATATAATCCATTTTTGATACTTTATTTATTAGAAATAACTACATAATTTATATTCAAAAATCCATTATATGTAAAAAATAACAAGAATATAGTAAATTTTTGTTAAGTTTTATGTTCGAAATATTTTTACGTTTTTAAAACCTTGATCAATTAGATAAAGTGCTTGTAATTTACTCATCACACCTCGTTCACAATATAACAAATATTGCTTTGATTGTTCCAAATCCCCAAATTGGGTTGCTAACTTATAAAATGGAATGTGTTTGATTTCAATATCGTTCAGTATTAATGGGTTATCCTCTTGCTCTTCAGGTGATCGAATGTCGATAACAACATGATCTGAATTAAGCATAGTTACTGTTTCAACCGATGTAATTGTTGTGTCAGTTTGTTTTTTTATTTCACGAATATCAATATTTTCAGCATTTTCAACCGCTCTATCTAAAATTGTAAAATCAAAATTCAATTCTTCAGCTTCAATTTTTTCTTTTACGGCTTTAACTGTTGGTTTTTTAGATATAACACCACAAAATTCAGGCATTGTTTTTGCGATATCCTCTGTGCCAATTTGACGAGCAAGATTAATGATTGTTTCTTTATCGTGCGTGATAAGTGGGCGCAAAATTAATGTGTCACTGACATTATCAATTAATCGTAGATTAGTAAGCGTCTGACTTGATACTTGCCCCAACGCCTCGCCAGTGACAAGCGCTTCAACATTATAGCGTTGAGCAATCTTCGATGCAGCACGAATCATCATTCGTTTTAGAATAACCCCCATTTGCCCATCATCAACCTTTTCAAGAATTTCACCAACAACATCAGAAAAGTCAATAGCAATAAAACGAACTTTATGTGAACTTCCAAATCGCTCCCATAAATAATGTGCCATTTGCTTAACCCCGATTTCATGAGTTTTGCCACCTAGATTAAAAAAGCAATAGTGCACTCGACTGCCGCGACGCATTAGCATGTAACTCGATACGCCAGAATCAAAACCACCTGATATGAGCGATAATACGTCTTCTTGTGTACCAGTCGGGAAACCGCCTATCCCTGTATGTCGACCTTTGACAAGCAGTAATTTGTCTTTGTCAATTTCAAGATTGACTGTGATATCAGGGCGAGTTAATTGAACTTTAGCAGATGCAACGTGTTGATTTAGCCCACCGCCAACATAACGTTCGACATCAATTGATGTAAATTCATGTTTTCCACGGCGTTTGACTCGTACACAAAAGGTTTTATTTTCAATTAGTGGGGCATAATAGTCTAATGCCTTTTCGAAAATGTCATGAACGTCAATAAAAGTAAGTTCATCAACTGCTAGAATATGATGAATGCCCGGGATGCGTGTTAATAACCCAAGTATCTGAGCTTCACTATTTTCAATTTTTGGTCGAACTTCAATAAAATCCCAATGACGAATCACTGCGACATCTTCAATGTGATGTTTTAAAATATTGCGAATATTGCTCGTTAATATTTTAATAAATCGTAAACGAACAGAATCACTTTTAATGGTAATTTCGGGAAAAAGCTTAACAATAAATTTCATAAAATCAATGTAAAAGGTAATAAAATGCGGTCATTATACTGGTTTTCCCCAAAAAACGCACAATTGATTATGAAATAATATAGAAATTATAAAATTAAAAAAGTATCAATTAATTTATTTTTTGAAATAAAGTGAACGTGTAAAACAGTAATACATAATATAAAAAAGATATTTTCCTTATATATAAGTGGCGTATTTTTAGTTATTTAAAAGCATAAATGCTCAAAATATATCAACTATATTTTAAATTTTACTTGCTTGTTGGCCTGTCTTTCGCTAATATTCCGCATCAATAAATTCTGTTGTATAACATATTAAAATTGACAGGTTAAAATGTACGAATTTTTAATTATAAGTTATTTGATTATTGCAATTGTCATCGTTGGTTTAGTGCTAATACAACGTGGCAAAGGGTCGGATATGGGTTCGTCTTTTGGAGCAGGTGCATCTGCAACTTTATTTGGCTCTTCAGGAAGTGGTAATTTTTTAACCCGTGCAACAACTTTACTAGGTGTTTTGTTTTTTGTGATAAGCGTTTTACTGTCGAATTTAGGTAGTAAATCTCATGTTACGTCAACAGGCAATTTTGATATCATTGATGATAGTGTACCTGCAACAACGCAATTAAATGAACACAATACAGATCCGGTAACAATACCGGTTACTCAACCAGTACAACAAAACTCAACTTCAGATATTCCAGAATAATAAAGACGGCGCCGTGGTGGTGAAATTGGTAGACACGCTATCTTGAGGGGGTAGTGCTCTAAGAGCATGCGGGTTCAAGTCCCGCCCACGGCACCAAATCAATAAACAGTAACATTCTTTTAAACCCAACAAAGCACACCAAATCCAGTAATAACAAGCCTCAAAGTCTATTTTATTGCCCATTAAGTATCAGTAAGGTACATTTACAACCAAAAATAATGGGGGTATATTTGGGGGTATAATAAAATACCCTATTATTGCGTACCCCCAAAGGTGAAAAATGGCTGTAAAAACGACTCCCTTAACTGACACACAAATAAAAGCATTAAAAGCCACTAGTAAGGATAAAAAGTATTTTGATGGTGGAGGTCTTTTTTTGTTAGTTAAATCGACAGGGGTTAAATTATGACGATTTAAATATAAAAAGCCAATATCACATAAAGAGACATTATTATCTTTCGGTAAATACCCAGAAACATCGCTACAACAAGCGCGAAAACAACGAGATGAAGCGCGCGAATTAATAAAGCAAGGGATAGATCCACAACATCACAAAGCGGAACAAGAACAACGTAAGCAAGAAGCTTGTAATAATACCTTTTACGCTATAGCTGAGAAATGGTTCAAATTTCAAAACAGAACAAGGTTTAGAAGAACAAACACTCAAAAAGGCTTGGCGTTCATTAGAAAACCATGTTTTCCCTTATATAAAAGATATTCCAATAAACCAAGTAACAGCTATCAAAGCAATTAACGCATTACAGCCATTAAATAACAATAATAAATACGAAACAGTAAAAAGAGTTTGTCGGCGAATTAATGAAATAATGTGTTATGCTGTCAATATGGGAATTATCGATAATAACCCTCTAGCCAAAATCACCGACGTATTTAATAGCCCGAAAGTAAAAAATCAGCCAACTATTCCCCCTACTGAGTTACCGCAGTTCATGCAAGCTTTAGCTATGGCAAAGATTGAATTGCAAACCAGATGCGTGATTGAATGGCAGTTATTAACATTAACGCGACCAAGTGAAGCCGTAGGGGCTAAGTGGGAAGAAATTAATCTAGATAAAAAATTATGGAGTATTCCTGCCGAACGCATGAAAATGGATAGACCACACAATATACCTTTATCACCGCAGGCAATAAAAATACTTGAGATAATGAAATCTATTAATCATACAAGTGAGTTTGTTTTCCCAACAGCAAGACCACCTTATAACAAGCCAATGAGTAGCCAAACCGCTAACATGGCAATAAAGCGCATGGGATGCAAAGATAAGTTAGTTGCGCATGGATTAAGAGCTTTAGCTAGTACCGCTTTAAACGAACAAGGCTTTAATTATGATGTCATTGAAAGCGCGTTATCGCATGTAGATAAAAACGCAGTAAGGCGAGCCTACAACAAAGCAGAATATGAACATCAAAAGCGTATTATGCTTGACTGGTGGGGTGACTTTGTTGAGCAAGCAAGCCAAGGAAATGTCTCACTATCAGGTAACCGCAATTTAAAGCTAGTTAATCATTAACCATATCACGCTATTCATACCGTGCCCCATATTTGGGTTATTCACTTCAATTCTCCATAATAACCACTCCTCATATCTGAGGGGTGCTTTTTTAAATGTCATCCTTTACTTATACTGATTATTAGGCTGTTTTTTATTCTTACCTCCCCATAATCTTAAACTTTTTATATAAAGTGTTCACTACTATTCACTAACCTAATATTAATTTATATATATCAATATATTATATACTCATTATATATATTTTTTGGTATTCACTACTGTTCACTACTATACACATTATTAAAATAATCTTGATCCTGTAATTAACTAATTGAAATATAAAAATATTTATATAGCGTTATTTTTTAATTAAAATAAAATAATTATTAATCATAATGTTAAGTTAGGGTGATTTTAAGGTTGATCCAGGGCTATTATTGGAGGAAAAGAATAAATGCTCTATGGTGATTTCCACCATACAGGTATTACATTTGCAATCTGCTAAAAAGTCAGCAGGTTTATTACATTGGTTCGAGTTACTCAACCATAGCTATTTGGTTACCCATTTAGTAATAGCAGTCAAAAAAATTATTTCAATTCGCGGTTTTGCATAAAAAGCAGGGTGGGCGGTTTAGAACGTATAGGGTCGTAGTTCAATAATGCCCTTTACCCCCCCAAAAATATTTATATCATGCTTATATTGAATATGTGCACAATACAGGGCTTAATAATCCATTGTCCTTGAGTGGAATTAAATTACGCCATAAAAAAAAATAGAAAGGCGTACATTAAAAAACGAACTAATATAGGGATAAAAACTAATTTAGAAATAAACCCAGATATGTGTAAAGATTGGTTACCTAAAGCCGAAGATCCTAACTAGTAGCTCAAATTGAGCCACCAAAATAAGACCACCCTAATTGGCGGTTTTTTATTGAGTGAATACCTAAAGTATATACTTGTGAATAGTAAACATTTAAGTATACACCGCTCAAACCCTTTTTGAATCAGTCTTCAAGCAAATAGTGAACACCGTGCATACTTTTTTATTAAATTTTATTTTTATGGGGGGAGGGGTAAATCTCTATAGATTTTAGTAATCCAAACCACCCACCCTCATTCATTTTAATGCTAACCCGATTTTTTTAATTTTTATGCTTTATCAGGATAATGATATCTAATTTATGAGGTCACTTTTCGTTTTGGGGGTACGAATGGGGGTATTTTTAAGAGCTATGAAAACAAAAAGTATTTATCGAAAGGGTTTTACTTGTCATAATTCAGTTTCCCTTGACTCATATTTTGTAAGATTCTTTAAAACCCATTAAAATACACAAAATCTACGAATCCTTTGCTAGAAGGATATAAACAAAATTTTTAGTTATATTATTGGGCGGTATCAATGTAAAATGAAATTGATTTAATAAATAAAAAAATCAATTAATTATTGAGTATCTCCAAATATTAAACTCACTTCTATTAGAAGTGAACAATCAATTTTGTATATATAAATATAGTGCAACTATGACACCTACTAAGTGATACTTTTGTGCATAATCTAATAGTGATAGGATATAAAAAGTTAAATAAACAAAAGGTATAAAATCGTGACTTATAAACCTACCCAAGCGCCAAACAAATGTGAGAATATGAACCACATTCGTGCCGAAATAGATCAGATTGACCATTCCATAATTAAATTGCTTGCTACACGCTTTGAATACGTCAAAGCTGCCAGTAAGTTCAAAAAAAATACCACTGATGTACAAGCCAAAGAACGTTTTGACAGTATGCTAGAGCAACGAAAACAATGGTCGAATGAATTAGGACTTAATGGCGAAATCATCAAAGATCTATATGCAAATCTAGTACGATATTTTATCGATGAAGAATTGAAATATTTCAAAAACAAAGAAAATAAAAACAGAGATTTCATTAAAAATATTTAGATAATATATTGATTTTATGTTATCTTTAAAGATATGAATGATCTCATAAGAAGTAGGTGACATGGCTTATGCAACTAAACAGCAGTTATTAGATGAAATAAACAAAACGGCCAAGCTATTTATTGATGAGTTTATAGTTTTATCTGAATCACAAAAAGACTCTTTGGTAGAGGGCGTTGATCGTACTCCTGCACAAATGATTGCTTATCAACTCGGTTGGCTTAATTTGGTGAAATCTTGGGATGATGATGAACTTGCTGGTAAAACACCTGAATTACCGGCTTCTGGATACAAATGGAATCAATTGGGTAATTTGTATCAACAATTTTATAAAACATATCAATACCTATCATTACAGGCATTAATTCAAGCATTTAATCAGCAAATCACCATTTGGAATGATTGGATTCAATCTTTGAACGAAGACACTTTGTTTATAAAAGATAGCCGTAATTGGACTACACCTTATCCTGAATCTTGGACTGTTGCTCGATTTATCCATATTAATTCTGTGGCGCCTTTTAAATCGTTTAGAGCAAAAATCAGAAAGTGGAAAAAGCTAAATGCATCAGTTTAAAATTATATTCAATATAATGTAAGGAGAATAATATGGCCTTTACAGAAACAGAACGACAGCAATTGATGGAGCTTAAATTCGTGGGTACCAAAATTATTGAAAGGCTTGAAGAGATGAAGTTCGCTTCTTTCGATAAATTGCGTAATGCTAGTTTAGATGAAATCCTTAACAAAGGTGCATTATTAACAGGTTCAACTTGTTGAAAAAACAGCCATCAAGCAAAAACGGCAATAAGTAATATTTTGAGTTTAGTCAACAATACGTAATATCCCTTTTTATGAGCAGCGAGTGCATTCAACTTTTCAATTGAACAATGATAGTCAATTTTTTGATTTCTTATCTATTTTTAAGATATATATACTGAAACGTATAGTTACCTGAAACTTTTTTACAAAAATTGTAAAGTTTTGCCGACAATGTCGGCAAAGCAGGAATTAAGCAAAGCCTTTCAAACCAACTACATGCACATGTTCTTGGTTATTGATAACTTTACGTACGAGTTTATAGGTTGTTCCTTTTTCAGGACTAATGTTTTCAGGTGCGGCTATAATCAATTGCATTTCTAACCGTTCACATAACTCAAACAATGTGGCAATTGATTTGGCGTCAAGTCTAGCTGCTTCATCCAAAAATAATAATCGACATGGCGAAATATCTTTGTTACGCAAGCGTTTAGATTCGTCTTCCCAACTTTGAATTACCATGAGTAAAATGGACATCCCCGTACCAATAGCCTCACCTGTTGATAATGCGCCACTTTCAGCACGTAACCAACCGTCAGCACCTCGATTCACTTCAACATCCATTTCAAGATAATTTCGATAATCTAGCAGTTCTTCACCAATATTTTGAGCAGTTCGTTGTCCCATATCAATATGTGGATTTAAACGTTGATAAAGTTTAGCTAACGCTTCTGAGAAGGTAATACGATTATTACTAAATAGATCTTGATGTTCATTTTGTTCATCGGCAAGTGCGGCTAAAAGTGTTGAATGAGCCTCACGAATATGGACATTTAAACGCACACCATTAACCTGACCAAATGCCACGGCTTGTAACCCTTGATTAAGCATACGAATACGATTTTGCTCACGTTGAATCGTTTTACGAATAATATTCGATACACTTTTTGAACTGATTGCCAATTGTTGCTCACGCGATGTCAATTCTTCAGTTAAGCGAGATAACTCAATTTCCATCTGTTCAATCGCTTCAATTGGATCGTCAGTTTTAACAATATCTTGGCGAATTCGTTCACGCAAATGTGCGTAAACAGCGATATAGAATTGGATTTTACGTTCTGGGCGTTTTGGATCTTCTGATAGTCTTAATACATCCCGTAAATGTTCATTGTCATTAACAGCTAAACGTAAGGAACCTAATGCTTTATCCGACATGGAACGCAATTCATCAGCACTTAAATAAGCAAGCTCACGACGGTGTAAACGACGTTCAACACTATTTTCTTTAACCAACCTTAATACTAAACACCAACCCGCTTTGGCTTGTACTACCTGTTCTCTTAGTTGCTTATAATCACGCAGAGTTTGAGTTAGACGTTTTTGCAGTTGTGCCATTTCGCTTTCGCACATAATGAGTTGTTTTTCAAGCGATGTACAATTTTGGCGATTACTATTCAATTTGTGATGAATTTCATCACGGCGAATTCGAGCTCGCTCTTCAGTGATCGCATCCGCTTTTACGCCGATTTGTTCGATCTCTTTTTGCAATTCATTAAGCATGTCTCGTTTAGTGTCAAATGCACTTTTGAGCGAAGCAAGTGTTTGGTTATACTGGTTGTACTGATCTTGATATTGTTGCATCTGACGACGAGCATCAGTTTTTTGAGCTTCGACAATTTCTAATCGGGATCGTAGTTTTTCATTCAAATCAGTATTTTCGTTCAGCATTCCTGCCGAGTCTTCATAACTAAAGTGGGCACGCCGTTGCATTACTTCCGTTAAGGAAAAAACTTGTTGACGAATCGTTTGTTGCTGTGTTTTAACCGTGTTGTAATGTTCACGTAGAGTTTCGTTCTGTTCAGGATCGCTTTGTAAAACAGCTAAAATTGGCTCAAGTTCTGAAACTGTATGGATGTGACGACTTACATATTGGGCGGCATCTTGGGCCTGAGCAACTTGCTCACGTAAATCATCAACACGATCAGCTAAATCATCATCCGCAAGTAAGTGCATCTGTGCAATAAGTCGATTAACAATAGTTAGTTGTTCTTTGCAAGAGGCGACTTGTTGTTGGTTTTGTTTATCAATATTTTCTTGGGATGATAATTGGCGTTCAATTTCGTTGCGTCGTGACGAAAGCTTTTGCGCTTCAGCTTCAGGATCAACATCGAAAGCCACAGCTAAATATTGACCAACAAATTGTCCAACATTTTGTTCAATACGTTGTAATTTCTGTAAATCAAACGAGATTGTCGCATAACGTTCGTGTAACTCATCACGCTCAGTAGATAGTTTTTCAAGATGAACTTCTCGAGCTGCTCGCCCAAATAGCGGTACAGCTGGAAAACTTGAAAATCGCCATTGACGATCTCCTGTTTTGACCAATACCGATTTATTCATTTCTTCACAATCAAATACGCTATCGTCAAATGATGATGGATCTCCTTCAATAAAATAGATATCTTCAGGGTAATCTTCATCACTTGCTGTTAGCATTTCTAATTGCTGTTTTACTAATGATAAATCAGGCACAACAATAGCCTGCCTTGCAGGCCCATAGAGTGCAGAAAAATAAGGAGCATCATCAATAGTTACATCTTCATAAATTTCAGAAAGTAATACACCATTAAATCGCTCAGCTAGCGCAGACAAACGCCCATCATCGACACCACTTGGTTGGTTAAGTTGTTCAATTTGGATATCAAGTTGGTTACGTCTAAAACTGATTTGGTCACGCTCAGTAATAAGAGTACGTTCTTGTTCAAGCAGTTGTTGCATATGTTGTGTAACAGCTTGACTATGGGCAAACGTTTCACCTGTTTGTTCTTGTAAAGCAGTTAAGGCATCTTGAGCTTTTAGCCATAAAGGTGCTTTTTGTCGGTAATCAGTAATTTTTGACTGTATCTGTTCAAGTTCTTGTCTAAACTCAATACGTTTTTCGCTTGATTCATTAGCTAATGTTGCGTTGTTATCAAGCTGTACTTCAAGCTCTTGTTTTAGCTCATCAAGCTCATCATAATTAACTTGGCGACCAATACGTTTGCAAAATTGTATTAATAATGATTCTGCTTCTTTTTGTTCAAAAAAACGCTGTTCTAGTTCATCAAGTTGTAGTTGTAAATGTTCAGCCTTTTCAGCTTGGTAACATTGTGATGGCCACTGTCTTAATGCCTCTTTTCCTGCAGCAAAGGCTTCACTACGAGTTACATCACCAACCAATTTGACTACCAGTTGATAAGCGCGGTCAAATTGATTAATTGCCGCATCAGATACACTTAATTTTTGCTCAAGCTCAAGAACTTGTTCGGTGATCTCTCTTTGCTTTTCTTCAAACAATTCATAGTAATTTTCAATATTGCTAATGCCTAATTTAGGTAATTGGCATAAACTTTGTGCATTTTTTAATGCTTGTAAAGCCTGTTGGTATTGAATTGCACGGGTTTGTTGAACATCAAGCGCTTGTTGATAATCAGCTAATTGAGTCTTGATTTCGTCAACTTCTTGTTCTGTTTGTTCAACTTGATCACGATAGGTTTGGTACTGTTCATTAGCTTCAAGTACTACTTCGTTTTGTTCTTCTAACTTTAAGTTTAAATCATCTAAATCTGCTTGATAACGGTCGATTTTTTCCTGTTGACGCAATGCAGTTTGCGCTAAATTAAGGTGATCATTAGCAGCCTGTAAGTCGGTTTCCAGATCACTTTGCGCATCTTGATGTTCTTTAAGTTCTTTTGCCATTTCAACTTGGCGATATTGATTGCTAATAAGCAGATCTTGTGTTTTAAACATGTCACGACGCAGACCAAGTACTGATTCTATATGAACTCGGCGTTCATTATTATGACGCATATAGTCAGCTGCTACATAATTAGTCGATTCTGTTATTAGATGTTTAAATAAATCACGATCAGATTGCGTAACTCGAATAGCCTCTAATGTCATTCGATTTTCACGTAGTGCAGCCTCCATATCTTGGAAAGCTTTACGTACACCACTGTTTTCAGGTAATAAGTAATCACGCAGTGAACGGGTAATCGCACTTGAAATCCCACCATAGAGTGAAGCTTCAATAAGACGATAATATTTACTACGATCAGATGAAGAGCGTAAGCGTTTTGGTAAAATACCGAAATCAAACATAACCGAATGATAATCAGTAATAGAGTTAAATTGCTTGAAAATAACGCCTTCCATTGATTCAACTTTATCTTTTAGCTCCGGCAATGATAAAATACGTGCTTGTCTGTCATTTAAACGTTCTGTTACTAATTCTGTTGGACTAATACCAATAGGTAGACCCTGTAGTAAAAATGGCTTGATATCGACTTTTTTGTCCCGCCCTGCTACTTGTTGCAAACGTACACCACAAATAATTCGCTGATTGCGAGAGTTAATCACATCGAGCATTGAATAACAAACACCGGGTTTTAATTTACCATGCAAACCTTTGTCGCGTGAACCAGAGGTGGCACCTGCTTCGGTGGTGTTTCTAAAATGCAATAAAGTTAAATCAGGAATTAATGCAGTAACAAAAGCCGCCATGGTGGTTGATTTACCTGCACCATTACCACCAGATAATGTCGTAACTAATTGATCAAGCTCAAACGCTCGAGCAAAAAAACCATTCCAGTTTATCAAAGTTAATGAGTGAAATTTACCGTGTCCAATCATGATTATTCAGTCTCCTCATTAACATCTTCATCTAGTTCTTGATTATCTAAAATTAAGGATGATTCAATTTTAATTGCTTCTCCATCTCTAATTAGGCGTAATTGCGCTTCTTGAGCATCATCACTACTACGCACATCCGCACCAAAACGGAAAATTGATTCATTAATACGAAAACGGCTACTATCATTACCAACAATAAAAAAGATCATACCCAACCGACGTAATCGATTTAACGCTGTTTTTACTTTATCAAACAATTTTTGACGATCTAAATCTGAACCTGTTGAGCGTTGATTGACTAATTTGAGTAATTTACTTTCGTCGGCTAATGAAATAAGCTCTTCAAATAGTTCTTGTAGGGTAAAAATACCTTCATGTGCTAATCGTTCTGGGCTTAGGTATAAATAACAAAGCACTTTACCAACTACCATATCAAGCTCTGATAATACCGAACGAGGAATTAATGTTGTAGAACGAGGGCGTAGGTAAAAAAAACCTTCCGGTGCTCGAATTAATTCAACATTATAGCGTTGATAAAATTGTTCAAGCTCAAGTTGAAAATCCATTAAAAAAGCATGATGATCAAGTTCATCAATACCAATATGTCGACCAGAACGTAGTAAACTATCAAGTTCAGGAAAAATCGGATTAGCTATCGCTTGAGCCAACTTAACTGGCATATATTTATCAATGGACGCCTGAGAGCTAGCTGCTATACGCCCCATAACTTCATCAAGATGATGTGCAGTTTGTTGTGTGTCTAAATCGTTAGTATCTATTGATGACATGTGCTTGTACCTTAGCTCCATAATCGTTAATAAGTTTCCATTCAGCAGAAATACCAAGTAAATCATCTTCGGCAATACCAAGGCGAATAGCTTGATCAATAAATAACCTTGCAATATCAAAATGCTGTTCACGAGGGAACTGAGCTAAATAGCTGCGAATGGTAATCCCCATATCAAGTGGTTTATTTTCTTGCTTAAATATCAATAAATTTTGTTCAATATGCGCAATAATATGTTCTTGAATTTCCTCAATCATTTCAAATTCAAGTTCTGATGGTAATTCGCCTGTAACTTCGGCATCATGTAAAGCTAATTCCTCATCACGCATATCAAGTAAACGCTCGGCATTAGCAAAAGTGAGCGACCAAGGCAAATCAAAATATCCTTGAATTGATTTGCGTAAACGTTGTGAAAATACACGGTTTTTATCTAAATCGATAGCGGTACGGATAAATTTATGAACGTGCCTATCATAACCTATCCAAAGATCTATTGCTTTTTGTCCCCAACCAATAATGCGATCAAGCTTACCTTGTAGATCCATAACCACATTGTTAATTTTATCAAGATCAGGATTAGCAAGTGTTGCATCTTGTATTAAAAGCAAACTGGCTTGTAATTTATCACCAGCTGCGGCTAACGTATCTTGTAGCTCACGCAATGTTTGGGATGTTTCAGTCAGTAACCCTTCACAACTGCTAATTGCTGCTTGCCAATCTTGACTTAATAGGGCAGAAATATTTTGTTTAACGTCAGCCTGTTGTTCATCCATAACACGTTGGGTAATATCAATACTATCAAAAATTTCCGCAACTGAGTATTTTAATGGTGCAAAGACATTTCGATGCCAATGTAAATCATCACCACCTTCGACTGCAGCATCTGCGGCACGCTTCAATTCTTGTGCAACGATAGACAACTGAATAGATAAGCGCAGCGTCGAAAATTCACGTTGGCGGATATAATAATCAGAAATACCTATTCCTAATGGTGTTAAGCGATAAATAGAAAAACCATCAGTCATATCACTTGTAAATCGAGTAATGAATCGCTGACGCACTAAATCGTTAATTGCATTATTGGCTCGGACAGTGATGGTATCTTCACTTTGTTCAAAAATTAGCGAAACATGCCTAAAAGCGTCAATTAATTCAGATTCGGTCATTTCACCATCAAAGCGTTCGCTATTTAATACGGCAATGGCCAATAAAAAAGCTAACCTTTCAACCGGTAATGTGATCGAAAAATCATTTTTTTTTGCCCAAGAGACCAGTTCCGGCACTGATTGGGAAAAATCAATCATAAAAGTTCCTTAATTCAAGGAGAACAAAATAGAAACATTCCACAGAACATCCATTATTCACGGCATAGAAAAAAATAACGTCAATTATATAACAATATAGAGTAAATTTGTAATGGAATTCTAAGAAAGAATTAAAATGATATCATTTAGATGATTACTCGTTGTATTTAAATTTATAATAATATTAATTAATAAATATCATTAAAATTAATTAAAATATTATTTCTTGAATAAAAAACAGATTCCCCACTCGCACTGATGTCTATTTATGCTAAAATCAACAAACTCTATATAAACTAACATAAGGATGTAACAAAATGCATATCGGTATACCTAGAGAACGGTTAGCCAATGAAGCTAGAGTTGCAGCAACTCCCCAAACTGTTGGACAACTGTTAAAACTTGGTTTTACAGTTTCTGTAGAACAAGGCGCTGGACATGCGGCTCATTTTGAAGACCAAGCTTTTATTGAGACTGGAGCAACAATCCAAAATACTCAAGATATTTGGCAAAATGATTTAATTTTGAAATTTCATGCACCAACTGATGATGAAATCGCATTAATGAAAGAGGGATTAACGCTCATCAGTTATATTTATCCTGCCCAACACAAAGATCTATTAGAAAAATTAGCAGCTAAAAATATTACTGTAATGGCGATGGATTGTGTTCCACGTATTTCGCGTGCACAATCTTTAGATGCACTTAGTTCAATGTCTAATATTGCTGGTTATCGTTCAGTTATTGAAGCCGCAAATCAATTTGGTCGATTCTTTACAGGACAAGTTACTGCAGCAGGTAAAGTACCTCCTGCAAAAGTGTTAGTTATTGGCGCGGGTGTTGCGGGCCTTGCAGCAATTGGGGCGGCAGTAAGTTTAGGCGCCATTGTTCGCGCATTCGACACTCGTCCTGAAGTTGCCGAACAAATTAATAGTATGGGTGCCGACTTTTTAGAATTAGATTTCGAAGAAGAAGCTGGTTCTGGTGATGGCTACGCTAAGCAAATGTCTGCTGCCTTTATTGAAGCTGAAATGGCATTATTTGCTGAACAAGCTAAAGATGTAGATATTATTATTACCACAGCTTTGATCCCCGGTAAACCTGCACCAAAACTGATCTCTAAAGAGATGGTAGAATCAATGAAGCCGGGCAGTGTTATTGTCGATTTAGCCGCATTAACAGGTGGTAACTGTGAGTTAACCAAACCTGGCGAAGTTTTCGAAACTGAGAATAATGTAAAAATTGTTGGTTATACTGATTTAGCTAATCGTATGCCTGCTCAAGCATCTCAGCTTTATGGTACAAATATTGTTAACCTATTAAAATTGCTTGCTAAAGAAAAAGACGGCAATATTGATATCAACTTTGAAGATGTTGTTATTCGTGGCGTAACCGTGGTTAAAGAGAAAGAAATCACTTGGCCAGCACCACCAATTCAAGTATCAGCACAACCGCAGAAAAAAACTTCTGAGCCAATTGCTAAACCTGAACCAAAACCAATGGATCCACGTAAAAAATATGGAATTTTTGCATTAGCCGTTCTAGCCTATTTCTGGCTTGCAAATTCTGTACCTGAAAGCTTTTTAGGGCATTTCACTGTTTTTGCTTTATCTTGTGTGGTTGGTTATTACGTTGTATGGAATGTTACGCACTCTCTACATACTCCACTGATGTCAGTAACTAATGCAATTTCTGGTATTATTTTAGTCGGAGCAATATTGCAAATCGGTGATGACAACGGTCTAAGTACAGCAATTGCCTTTGTTGCTATTTTAATCGCTAGTATTAATATTTTTGGCGGATTCTTTGTTACTCAAAGAATGTTGAAAATGTTTCAACGTGACAAGTAAGGGAGGGAATAAACCATGAGTAATGGAATCATTCAAGCAGCCTATGTTATTGCAGCATTACTTTTTATCTTTAGTTTACGTGGTCTTTCTAACCAAGAATCAGCCAAATCAGGAAATATCTACGGTATGATTGGTATGGCTATTGCACTTATTGCAGCAGTAGCTAGTATCAAGGGTGGATTACACTGGATCGTAATCGCAATGATTATTGGTGCAACAATTGGGTTATACCTTGCTAAGAAAGTCGAAATGACGCAAATGCCAGAACTTGTTGCGCTACTACATAGCTTTGTTGGTATGGCTGCTGTACTTGTTGGTTTAAATAGCTTTTTAGACTTAAACAATCATTCACAACTATTTCATGGTAGTGAGCTTACTGTACATTTAGTCGAAATTTTTGTGGGTGTATTTATTGGGGCTGTAACTTTCTCAGGTTCTGTTGTTGCATTCGGTAAATTAAATGGTCGCATTAGCTCTAAACCGCTTTCTATTCCAAATAAACATTATTGGAATCTAGCTGCGATTGTTGTTTCGATCATATTAATGTATACCTTCATTGAAGTAGAAAAAGGAACAGGTGCACTCCTTAGTCTATTAATTATGGCGATAATTGCATTTGTATTTGGCTTCCATCTTGTTGCCTCAATTGGTGGTGCTGATATGCCAGTAGTAATCTCAATGCTAAACTCTTATTCTGGTTGGGCAGCAGCAGCAGCTGGCTTTATGTTAGGTAACGATCTCTTAATTGTAACAGGCGCATTAGTTGGTTCATCAGGTGCAATTCTTTCATATATTATGTGTAAAGCGATGAACCGCTCATTTATTAGTGTTATTGCTGGTGGGTTTGGTAGTGATGGTAGTTCAACAAGTTCATCTGATGAAGAACAAGGTGAATACCGCGAAATGCAACCATCGGAAGTAGCTCAAACATTAAAAGAAGCTCGTTCTGTTATTATCGTTCCTGGGTATGGTATGGCTGTTGCTCAAGCTCAAGGTTCTGTAAGTAATATTACTGAAAAACTACGTGGCATGGGTATTGAAGTTAGATTTGGCATTCACCCAGTGGCTGGACGTTTACCTGGGCATATGAATGTATTATTAGCTGAAGCGAAAGTCCCTTATGATATTGTATTAGAAATGGATGAAATCAACGATGACTTCCCTGATACTGATGTGGTTTGGGTAATTGGAGCTAACGATACTGTTAACCCAGCGGCAGAAGAAGATCCTAATAGCCCAATAGCTGGCATGCCTGTTCTTGAAGTTTGGAAAGCAAAGACTGTTATTATTTCTAAACGCTCAATGAATACTGGTTATGCAGGCGTACAAAATCCACTATTCTTTAAAGAAAATAGCTATATGTTATTTGGTGATGCTAAAGATAGTGTTGAAAAAGTACTACAAAGTCTTTAATGATTAATTCATAAAATATACTGTGGTTTTGCCACAGTATATTTTTAAAATAGGCGCTAATTTAAATTCGATTTAGCTAAAAAATCGATTATTCGATCCGTTATTTCACGGTGTATCTCTGTCCTTGTGCGATTACCGCCATCTTTACAAATGATTGATTCTCCTTTAGCCTCTTGCTCTAAAATATCTATAGCATCTGATTTACAAATTTGTATGAAAGTAAAATGCATTGCATCAGGAATAACAATATAAGTTGATAATGATTTTGAAAGAAACTGTTGTAAATAACCAGATTCAAGCTCTACATTCATATCACCAACATCAATACCAGCACCAATGATTAAAGAAGGAACAGTAATATTTTTCAAACTATCTGCGGTAAATCCTCTAACTAATCCCGCATCTAAAGAAATAAATGACTTTATTCTCGGATCTGACATATTTTTATTTAATTGTGGGTTATCTAGTCCAAGTTCACTCACTAACTGGCAAGCTTTTAAATGTGAATGTATAGTGCAATCTTGTTTAAAAAGATCTGTATCAAACCTTGCTCCGGCAAGTGCAGCTACTGTCCAACCGCCAAGGGAATGTCCAATAGATGAAATTTTGTTCACATCAATATGGTTTGCTAAAATTTCATCTATTTGTAACGCATCAATAGTTTTACTTAGATCTTGAGGACGTAACCACAATTTACTAGATTGAGTAATATTTTTATTAAAATAAGTAGTTCCGGGATGATTAGGTGCAGCAACAATATATCCCTTATCTGCTAGTTCATAAGCAAGCCAATTTAAACTTTGCCAACTTCCTCCATAACCATGTGAAATAACAATTAAAGGATGTTTATGATAATTTGAAAGAGGTGCAGCATTAGGAATAACTTTAGAACCATAAAAAACGGCGTTGTCACCAATAGCTACTGCTCTTTGTTGATTATTTGTCGGATACCATATTGCAATATTTAAAGGTCTACTGTCTTCTTTGCTATAATAGATTTCCTTAAAGCCTACATTTGAATAAGCATAGTTGAAAAAGGGAAAAGACAAAATAAGCGAATAAAGCAAAAAGTATAGTTTAGTCATTAAATTAATTCCTATTTAACAATGTTTCTCTTTTTTACTGCTATAGTGTAAATAATAAATAGAAAAAATCAGTAATTATTAGATATTTTTATTGGAAATAATTAATTGCTAAATAGTATGAAACTTTAATATTACGACCAAATTAGAATTTCAAGATTAGATTTGGAAATTATAACGATTAATGACTATCTTTTTTGATTTGTTCCTTATGGTATAGATAATAAGCTCCACGAGATACCATCCGTAATTGAAAAATAAGATCTTCAATTAATTTTTGTCTTTGTACTGTGTCAAAATCAATTGCTTCAGCTCCTGCATTAAAAGCAATAGTTACCATTGCTTCTGCTTGAGCTTCATTGTAATGGTGAGGCATCTGGTTAGCATTATCAAGATAATCAACAAGCTCTACAATAAAGTGTTGAATCTCTCTAGCTATAGCAGAGCGAAAAGCCGATGATGTACCGGCTTTTTCGCGAAGAAGTAACAAAAATACTTTAGGATTTTTATCGATAAACTCGATAAACGTAGTAACAGATGTTCTTAGTACACTACCGCCTTTTTCAATACGCTTACGTGCTTGGCGCAACAATTGACGAAGAGTTAAACCACTTTCGTCAACCATGGCCAAACCTAATTCATCCATATCACGAAAATGGCGATAAAACGAAGTTGCCGCAATACCAGCCTCACGGGCAACTTCTCGTAAACTTAAACTATTAAAACCTTGCTCTGCATTAAGTTGATTAAATGCCGCCTCAATTAACGTACGGCGAGTTCTTTCTTTTTGTTGAGCGCGAATACCTATGCCTGTCTTGATATTTTTCATTTAATAGCTCAATCCTAATCGTTTAGATGTAACCTAACATTAATTTGCTACTTTCAACAATCGCTCTTTTTCAGCAAGTACTTTCGGCATATGCTCTCGAATAGTTTTAGCTATTGTTTCATAACGAGAACGTAGTGGCGATCCAGGACGATAAATCAAAGTAATACTACGCGAAGGTACCGGATCTGAACATGGAATATAACAAATATTATCACGAATCCTCTCATTAGGAGCAGCAAGTTCTGGAAATAAAGTAATACCTCGACCTGCAGCAATCATACTTCGAAGCGTTTCAAGGCTAGTTGCTTTGAACTGCTTATCTTCATCAATACCAACTTGGAAACAATATCCCATAGCATGATCACGTAAACAGTGTCCATCTTCTAACATTAAGAATTTTTGCCCTTTTAAATTAGATAATTTAATAGTTTTTTTACTAGCTAATTCGTTACCAGCAGGAACAGCTAAAAACATAGGTTCTTCAAATAATGGCAGTTCAATAAATTGTGTTGTTTCTTTAACTTGTGCAACAATAGCACAGTCAAGTTTACCACTTTCAAGCTGAGCAACAATGCTAGCAGTTTGAGCTTCATGTAAATAAAGTTCTAATTGAGGGAACGACTCATGTAAAACACTAATAACATGAGGCAAAAGGTAAGGTGCTATAGTAGGAATTAAGCCGATATGCATTGGCCCAGACATTTCTTCACCTTGGCGACTTGCCATCTCTTTTAGAATTTGAATATTCCGTAAAATTTCTTTCGCTTGTTCAACTAACATCATACCCGTTTGAGTAAATAATACTTTGCGGCTAGTACGTTCTAATAACATTACGCCTAATTCATCTTCTAACTTTCTAATTTGACCACTAAGAGTTGGCTGACTCACATTGCACGCATCTGCAGCTTTGCGAAAATGACGAAATTCAGCTAACGAAACAAAATATTCCAAATCACGAATATTCATAACATCCCCAATAGGTTATTAGTTAATAGTATATACTCATATAACTTTCAGTGTAATATAACAAATAGTATTTAAGAAATACAAAAAATTTCTTAAATTATAATACGTTATAAAGTACATTCTGTGAAACAAAAACAAATAAATAAAAGTTTTGAGTATGAGTTTATTTAATTTTAATCAGTTAATTAAAATACTTTAACTAGAGCAAAACAAAATTTTTCGCTTTTAATTAAATACTGCTAATATGACTATTGTTGATAATTATATTAAAAAAATCAAATATAATATTTGATCCATTTAATAAATTTATAATTTTATTAAATCAATAAACGCCGTTTTCAAGAAACATGGAAAATTATTGGCAATTACGATATAATCGCACGCTACACTAGAATTAAGCCAAAAACACTTTTTGAGGTGCACTATTTTTAAACAAGTATCACGTTTTTATCAAAAAATTTTTCGCCATGAAAAAAACAAAAAACAACAAAAAATTGGCTATGTGTCCATTTCACGTAATGAACATAATATATCCCGTAACGATATTAGTGCGAATGCATTAAAGGTCCTTCATCGATTAAACAAGCAAGGATACGAAGCTTATTTAGTTGGAGGATGTATCAGAGATCTCATATTAGGTAAAATACCGAAGGACTTTGATATCACAACTAATGCGACACCAGAACAAATTCAAAAAATATTCCGTAACTGTCGCTTGGTAGGAAGACGATTCCGTCTTGCCCATATTATGTTCGGTAAAGAAATTATTGAAGTAGCTACCTTTCGAGGTGATCATAACAACCAAGATGGGCAAAACAATGTTGCTAAACGTTCTCAATCAGGAATGTTAATCCGTGATAATGTTTACGGAACCATTGAGCAAGATGCAATTCGTCGAGATTTTACTATGAATGCACTTTATTACAATGTAAAAGACTTTACATTGCGTGATTATTGCGGAGGGTTAAAAGATTTACAAAAAGGCATTATTCGATTAATTGGCGATCCACAAACACGTTATCAAGAAGATCCTGTTAGGATGTTAAGAACAGTCCGTTTTGCAGCAAAACTTAATATGCAAATTGAGCCAACCACAGCTGAGCCAATCAAATACTTGGCATCATTATTAAAAAATATTCCATCAGCTCGGCTTTTTGATGAAACCCTTAAACTGTTACAAACAGGAAATGGCTACAAAACTTATAAGTTATTAAGAGAATATCATCTGTTTGAACAACTATTTCCCGTTATTACGCGTTTATTTACCAATAACACTAACAGTCGTTTAGAACAAATCATCGAACAAGCCTTAAAAAATACTGATTATCGTATTGCTAATAACAAACGAGTCAATCCTGCATTTTTATTTGCAACTTTTTTTTGGTACCCTATTATTGAACAAGCTCAAGCAATGAGTGCCGAAAGTGGGCTGCCGTTTTATGATTCATTTTCAATGGCAATTAACGAAGTGCTAAGCGAACAATGTAAAATTATTGCTATACCTAGACGATTAACTACTGTAATGGGTGACATTTGGCGTTTACAGTTGCGTATGAAGAAACGAGATGGTAAACGTGCATTTGCTATTTTGGAGCACCCTAAATTTAGAGCTGCTTATGATCTTTTAGAAATACGAGCTTCAATTGAAAAAGGCGAACTATTAGAATTAGCAAAATGGTGGGACGAGTTTCAATTTACTTCGATTGAAAAAAGAATAATGATGGTAAAGCAGTTAAGTAAAATGAATAAACGCAAGAGCAGACGTTAATTTTTAATTCGCACTTTTATAAATAACAGCTATAATGCAGCAATTAAAATAATCATAATAACGTTTAGATCATTGATGAAAAAATTAGCACCTTCTCTTATTGCAATAGTTATTACTATTTCCTTATATAACAACTCTAGTTATGCAATAGGTTTACCTAAAAATTCTATTAGCAATAATCCTCAATGTCTTATAGACGTTCCTAGGTTTGATCGCCCTTTAGTCAATGGAGATATAAACACCTTACCTATAAATGTTGAAGCTAACCAATTAAAAGCATTCTATCCCAGTATTGCCATATACAACGGCGAAGTATTAATAGAACAAGGTAACCGTACAGTTCAAGCAGATAAAGTAACAATCGATACCCAAGATAACAATAATAGAATAGTAAAGTTAGAAGGCGATATTACTTATCAAGATAATTTAATACAAATGAAAGGCGATGTTGCATCAATGAATCTAAATAATAATGATGCCAATATGAGTCCAAGTCAATATCAACTTGTCAATAGACTTGGTCGCGGTAATGCCGATCAAATGAAATTCGAAAAAAATCGATATATTATTTTAAAAAATGGCAACTATACATCTTGCCCTGTCAATGATAGTACTTGGAACATCAAGGGAACAACTGTCATTCATGATAATGAAGAACAATTATTAGAAGTATGGAATGCCATATTTAGTATTGGCAAAGTCCCGGTTCTATATTCACCTTATTTACAATTACCAACTGGAGATAAACGTCGTTCAGGACTATTAATGCCTAATTTTAGCTATGATAGTATTGATGGCATTGATTTTTCAATACCAGTTTATTGGAACATTGCCCCCAATTACGATGCAACATTTACGCCTAGAGTCTTGCAAAAACGTGGAGTTCAATTACAAACAGAATTTCGCTATTTAAATGAATTAGGCTTAGGAACACTTGCATTTGACTGGCTACAACACGATAGTAAATATAGTGAGGATAGAAATAATCATACCAATGGTAACAATTATGATAACAATAGCCACCGTTGGTTATTCCATTGGAAAAATGAAGAATTAATTAATTATAATTGGCGTTTCTATGCTGATACAACTCGAGTTAGTGACAATCAGTATCTAACAAACCTAAATTCTAAATACGCATCCCAAACTGCAGGATATTTAACACAGTTTTATAAAATGGCTTATAATGACGAAAGTTGGGATATTACTTTAGGCTATAGACATTTTCAACCATTTCATTCGGGGCTAAAAAACTCTCTTTATCAAACTGAACCACAACTGGATGTGAGTTATTACAATAATGATTTGGGACCATTCAAATTTAGAACATTTTCTCAAATATCTCGCTTTTTGACTTCTGGAGAAAATAAACCTAAGGCATGGCGGACTCATATTGAACCAACGCTAAATTATACCTTAACCAATTCTTGGTCATCGTTAACTTCAGAAGTAGGGTTTATGGCAACCCATTACAATCAAGATAATATTAAGAAAGAAATTGAACAATATAAATATTTAAACAAAAGCGTAAATCGTTTTTTACCCAAATTTAGTATTGATGGTAAAGTCATCTTTGAGCGTGACATACCTTTTATCGATGGTTATACACAAACCTTAGAACCTCGAATAAAATACATATATATTCCATATCGAAATCAGTCTAATATTAGCAACTATGACTCCACTATATTACAATCCGATTATATTGGTCTATTTAGAGATCAGCCCTATAGTGGTTTAGATAGGATTGCCTCAACCAATAAAATATCCACAGGGTTAACCTCTCGATTCTATAATGAAAATAAGATTGAAAAATTTAACTTATCAATCGGGCAAATTACTTATTTTACTAAATCAAAAACGAGTGAACATAATAACGATTTAGACGAAAACTCTGATACAGGTAGCATCACTTGGGCATCTGATAATTTTTGGCGTATAAGTGATGATATAATCTTCCGAAGTGGCGTCCAATATGATACCAGAATTGATACAATTTCGTTAGCTAACACAATATTTGAATATCGCCCATCAGGCGATAAATTAATGCAATTATCTTATCGCTATGCAAACCGTAACTATATTGGCACTGTTGATAAAAATCCTTCTTATAGAGGCTATAAGCAAGATATTTCTCAAGCAGGAATAATGACTACTTGGCCATTATCGCAAACCGTTAGTGCTGTTGGCTCATATTATTATGACGTTAAATTAGAGCAAACCACTGATAGCTTTGTTGGTTTACACTATAGTGATTGTTGTTGGGGAATGACGGTTCAATATGGTAGAAAGCTAACCGATTGGGACAATATTTCTCGAAAAAGTAAATATGAAAATAAACTGTCTGTTAATTTTGAACTAAAAGGGTTAGGTAATAATCGAGATACTAAAGCTAAAATGCTGAATTTTGGTAAATTACCATACACAACAGCATTTGAGTAAAATATTTCTTTAAATATAAATTATCGATAAATTTATTGCAGACTATCAATGCTGCAACAATAAAATGAGTTGAATCAATATGAAATTATTAAAACTATTTATCGCGTTAAGTCTAAGTTTCAGTTTGGGAGTTATGACTCCATTATCTGCTAATGCAGCACCCAAGATTGTCGAAAAAGTTGCAGCAATTGTTAATAATAATGTCATTTTAGAGAGTGATGTTAATGATATGCTAAAAACAATTAAAGCAAGCACCGATTCTAAAAACCTACCTGATGATAAAGTGCTTAGAAAACAAATTATTGATCGTTTAATTATTGAAAATCTAATTTTACAGAAAGCAGCTAAAGCTAAAATTACGGTTAGTGATGATGAAGTAACCAATGCCATTGATAGAATTGCAGCAGAAAATGGTATGACCATCGATCAACTTCGAAGCAAACTGTCGACAATGGGAATCAGTTATAGCTCCTATCGAGAAAGAATCCACAATGACATGTTAATTGAAGAAACTCGAATGCACGAAGTAAAACCGAGAATCAAAGTTTCAGAAAAAGAAGTAGAAAATTTAGCAAAAAATATTGCTCGCCAACCAACTAACAATATTGATGTTAAAATTAGTCATATTTTGATTTCCATTCCGGAGAAAGCATCTAAACAACAAATTGATAGCGCTCTAAATAAAGCTCAAGATATTATCAATCGAGCTCAAAAAGGTGAAAATTTTGCTAAATTAGCCACTTCATATTCAAACGATGATCTTGCTTTAAAAGGTGGTAGTATGGGCTGGCATAAACTTAACGAATTACCTACACTCTTCGAAGAGCGTTTAATTCGCGCCCCAAAAGGTAGTATTATTGGTCCAATCCGTTCTGGCGTTGGTTTACACATTATAAAAGTTGATGATACTCGTTCAGAAGCGCCAAAAACCATCACAATTCAAGAAGTTAATGCACGCCATATTTTGGTTAAAACAAACGTCCTAGTTACAGACAAAATTGCACAACAAAAACTAAACGATATTCGTAAATCAATTACTAGTGGTGTAACAACTTTTGAAGCTGCGGCTAAAGCAAATTCTGAAGATAGAGGATCAGCCGAAAAAGGCGGTAATTTGGGTTGGAATCGACCTGAAATTTATGATAATGGATTTAGAAATGGCTTAGCTCAGCTAAAAAAAGGTCAAATTAGTCAACCTGTAAAATCATCTTATGGTTGGCATTTAATTCAATTAATCGATACAAGACAAACAGATGGAACAAATGCAATGAAAAAGGATCAAGCTTATCGACTTATTTTTAATCGTAAGTTTTCTGAAGAAGCCCAAGCATGGATTCAAGAAATAAAAGGTGACGCATATATCAAAATTACGGGTGAAGATAAACATGAATAATCGTGTACATCAAGGACACTTTGCTCGTAAAAGATTTGGACAAAACTTTTTACATGATGATTACATTATCGAAAGTATTGTTGCAGCAATACAGCCTAAAAAGGACCAAGCTCTAGTTGAAATTGGTCCAGGGCTTACAGCATTAACAGTACCTATAAGTAAATATGTTGATCATTTGACAGTTATAGAAATCGATAGAGATCTAGCGGGTAGATTAATTGAAAATCCAATTTTACGTAATAAACTAACTGTTATAAAACAAGATGCTCTAACTTTTGACTTTAATCAATTGGCAGTTCAATTAAGAAAGCCACTGAGAGTATTTGGTAACTTACCCTATAATATCTCAACACCTTTGATGTTCCATTTATTTGAGCATGCAAATATTATTTCAGATATGCATTTTATGCTACAAAAGGAAGTAGTTACGCGGCTAGTAGCGGCTCCTAATAGCAAAAACTATGGCAGACTTAGTGTTATGGCACAATATTATTGTCAAATTATTCCCGTATTGGAAGTTCCTCCTACGTCTTTTAAGCCTGCGCCAAAGGTAGATTCTGCGGTAGTTAAATTAATACCATATAAAGAGAAACCTTATCTAGTCAAGGATATAAAAATTCTTTCTCGATTAACTACAGAAGCATTTAATCAAAGAAGAAAAACTATCCGCAATAGTCTAAGTAATATGTTTACTATAGAACAATTAGCCGAATTAAATATAGATCCAAATTTACGTGCAGAAAACCTATCAGTACAACAATACTGTCAACTAGCAAACGCATGGAAATAAAACTATGGCAAATTTTCTTATTGGTGATATTCATGGATGTTATGATGAATTTATGCGATTGCTTGAAAAGGCTAAATTTTCGTCATCGGACACTTTATGGCTAACTGGGGATCTCGTTGCTAGAGGACCAAAATCACTAGAAGTTCTAAGATTTGTCAAACATAATAACGACCAAATTCGATTGGTATTGGGTAATCATGACCTACATTTATTATCTATTTACGCCAATGTAACACCTGCGAAAAAAAAAGATAATCTTGAAGACATCATTCATGCACCAGATTTTGATGAATTAATAAATTGGTTACGTAAGCAACCTTTGATTCAAATCGACGAATCATTAAAGCTAATTATGACTCATGCGGGTATTTCACCGCAATGGGATCTTAAAACATTGAAAAAATGTTCTCATGATTTAAACGTTATTTTATCTAGTGACTCTTATGTCCTATTCCTTGATAAAATGTATGGTAATTTTCCTGATGAATGGCAACCAGAATTACAAGGGTTAGATAGACTACGTTATATTGCTAATGCATTAACTCGTATGCGTTTTTGCTATGAGGACGGTCGGTTAGATTTCTATTATAAAAAATCACCTGAGCATGCACCATCAAAACTGAAACCTTGGTTTCTGTTACCGAGCAAAATCCCAAGCGAATATAGTATCGCTTTTGGACATTGGGCAGCATTAAATGGAAAAGGTACCCCCAAAAACATTTATGCACTTGATACAGGATGTTGCTGGGGAGGAAAACTAACATGCTTACGATTTGAAGATAAAAAATATTTTAAAAAGAAACCTATCGAAATAAAAAACTAAAATACAACTATGAAAAGGTCATTTATTATGTCTATTCTATCTGTTATTAAATCAATATGGAAAGTTATTAATTTTATTAGAGAAATATTTCTTAACTTAATTTTTCTCATTATTATCATTTTAATCTTTAGCTGCATATCTTTAATCAAAGAAGCACAAAAAAAAGAAATCATTCCACAATATGGAGAATTAGTTTTAGATATTGAAGGGACTATTGTTGATAATACACTTTACAGTGATGAAATCTATGCCTTACAAAACAAGATTTATGGCAAGAAAGTAAATACTTCTCGCGAAAACAGTTTATTTGAATTAACGCAAAAAATAGCCCAAGCAACAACAGATCCGAATATTACAAGCATAGTTCTTAAATTAGATAATTTTACTGGCGCAGATATGAGTTCACTACAATATATCGGCAAATATTTGAAAAAATTTAGCGAAGCAAATAAACCCATTTATGCTTTCGGTTCAAATTTTGATCAAAGTCAATATTATCTAGCCAGTTATGCTAATAAAATATATTTAACCCCACTTGGTTCTGTTGGTGTATATGGGCTGGCTGCTAATAACCTATACTATAAATCCTTACTAGATAATTTAAAAATTAATACACATGTTTTCAGGGTGGGAACTTATAAATCAGCTATTGAACCTTTTATTCGCAATGACATGTCTGAAGCAGCTAAAAGTAATACGACACGCTGGTTAACACTTATGTGGAATGATTATCTTAATGATATTTCTACACAAAGAAAAAAGGATGCTACACAATTAGTTCCAGCACCAAATGTTATGTTAGAAAATTTAAAAGCAACTAATGGTAATATGGCTCAATACGCTATTTCGAATGGACTAGTCGACGCTATTGCATCTAATTACCAATATGAATTAGAATTTAACAATAAACATGAAGTCAGTATCTATGATTATCAACTTAAATCAAAAGATAAAAAAACTGTTGGTAAAGACAATGGTCAAAAACCGCTTATCGCAGTTGTTTTCGTCAATGGTACCATTACTAATGGTGAAAATAATAGTAACATTGCTGGTAGCCAAGACATTGTTGAACAGTTAAGGAATATTCGTAAAAACTTAAACAAACACAACATTCAAGCGGTTGTTTTACGAGTAAATAGTCCAGGAGGAAGCGTTGATGCCTCTGAAGCAATTCGTAGCGAACTAGAAGCACTACGTAGTTATCAAATACCTGTTGTAATTTCTATGGGAGGGATGGCTGCATCGGGAGGATACTGGATATCAACCGCATCAGACTATATAGTTGCAAGCCCAGATACGATTACTGGCTCTATCGGTATCTTCGGTATTATTCCAACATTTGAAAACTCTTTATCTCATATAGGAGTTTATAGTGATGGGGTAACAACCTCACCGTTAGCTGGTAATACCTCAACAAAAAATCTACCTGACGAAATGAGTCAATTAATTCAAATGAATATTGATAAAGGTTATCAAACTTTTATTTCGCTAGTAGCAGAAGCAAGAAATATGACAACAGAACAAGTTGATAAAATTGGACAGGGTCAAGTCTGGCTAGGTTCAGAAGCAAGTAAAATTGGACTTGTTGACAAACTAGGGGATTTTGATGATGCTATTGAAACCGCAGCAACATTAGCTAATTTAACTGACTATGAAATTGACTGGCAAAAACCACAAGGAAATTGGTTTAATGCATTTTATTCAGATATGTTAGCGGCGTTACCTAAATCAACAGCAGAAATATTTTTTGAACAGCTTCCAGAAGCAAAACAGCTTCAACAACATGTTTCTTTATGGCATCAGTTTCACGATCCACAAAATCGCTATATTTACTGCCTAAATTGTGCAGATATCCATTAATAAACAATCATTATCTACCATTCCTGGTGGTAGATAATGATTTTTTCTTAAATTTATAACTAATTGTTTCTATCTGTTAAACTATTTTTTCCTGATTGGAAAAAATAACGCATATGATCTAACGCTTCTTGAATATATTGATAATTCGGGGTTTCATTAATCTCACGATTATGCAAATCCATATAATGACTAATTCCTAATCTATTCACAAGATAAATATTATCATTTGTTTTCACTGCATAAGAGCTATAATTAGACATCAAAAGCCAGTTACGATTAGTTATTGGTTCAAATAAATCATAACCTGTTGAATAATCACTTATATCATTTTTTACATATAAATAATGTTTCATTAGGGTCGGAACAACATCTTCATGACTAGTCATTTTATTACGATTATTTTCAAGATTCTCTAACTCTTTTCCACCAATAATAATAAAAGGTACCTTTGTTTGTGCATCAGTATAATTACCATTATGTCCCCAAAAACCGAGTTTATTGTCATTCATTTCTTGTGAATGATCACCGGTAATAATTATTAATGTATCATCTAATGTTCCTGTTTTTACAAGTTCATCATAAATATTTTTCAATAGATAATCATCATAATAAACACTTTGCTTGTAACGATTAAAGATTGGTAACGGATCGGTATCATTATTTAAAGTCATATAATTAAGATCACCAATAGGTTTAAATTTCACTAAAAAATCGTCAGGAAAGTCATAAGCATGGGGAGCATCATAAAATAAAAAAGAGAATGTCGGTTTAGAAGCATCGCGTAACTTATACCATTTAAGCCAATCATCAGTAATTTGTTTATCTCTACTAGATGCAGAGCCGTTTTTACTACTAATTCTTAAATTTTTGATAGTAACAAATGCAGTCCTATCAAATTCTGGAGCAGTAACTTTTGCTGAGGTAAAAATGCCAATATTATAGCTTTCTTGCTGTAGTGTTGTGATAAATAGTGAAGGAATACTATTCCGTAAAAATGAATCCCAATATGTACCGGGAATGCCATAAAACAACCCAAAAATTCCTGTTCGCGTTGCATTACCAGTTGAATAATGATTATCAAAAATTACACCATTATTTTGTTTCACAAAACGAAATGTATTCGGTGAAATTTCTTCACTAAACGTATCATATCTCCAAGAATCCAAAACAATAAACATAATATTCTTAGTTTTTTTATTTTCTGGATTGATCTCTAGCTGTTTTTTGGGGTAATCTACATTAGCATTGCTATTATCCTTGTTATACACAACTTTCCGTTGCCCTTTTTCATCAAAAAAACCCATGATTTTTTTTGACGTAAATGGTCGGTAAAGAGGTATATATTCTTTTACAACCATAATTGGCGAATAAGCGTAATAAAAAGCAATCATATGCACCACATGGCTAATTAAAAATGATCCAAAAAGAAATATTGTAGAAAATAAAACAATTCTTGATTTTTTATGCAATGCAGTTAATTTATTGTTAAGGTAATAAAGAATAAAATACTCCACGCAAAATACAATAACAATAAGCATGAACATTAAAAAATAGGTAATTATCGAAAAATCGACAACCTGACCAGATAGGACCATCGATAAAACAGACTGATTTACATGAAACCGGTACTGTTGAAATACAATCGTATCGACATATAACCCAATTTGAATAAAGCTAAATATTATAGCGAGAATAATATTACAAACAGATTGTTTGAACAAAAGAAAAGGTATACAAACAATCAAAAGTAATAGATAAGCCGAGAAAAAATGCCCCAATACAGCAAAAACAGAAAATACAACACTAGGCCAATTAAATGATACCTCAGGAACAACAAAGAAGCGAATTGCTAGTATTGATGAAATAAATAGATTAATTAGGACAAAATAGTATAATTTTTTCATATTTTTCAGTATATTATTGATTCAATATAATAAGAATTATACTGCATTTTATATTAAAACATCTGCTCAGCTGAAGTTTTTTAAAAAACTAGTACTTAAAAAATACAATTCCAATAAAGTTTTAACAAAAAGGGCTCAATTTAGAGCCCTTTTATCTGATTAAAATGAAATTATCGACGATCTGCAAAAATTCTTAAAAGCATAATAAATAAGTTAATAAAATCAAGATAAAGTGTTAATGCACCTAAAATAACAAAGCGTCTAAACATATTAGGATCATCGTATGATAATTGCTCTCCAAAATCTTTTAGTTTCTGTGTATCATAGGCAGTTAACCCAGCAAAAATGAACACACCAATATAAGTTATCCCCCACATTAACGGTTCGCTTTTCATAAAGATATTAACTAAAGAGGCTATTACTATACCAATTAATCCCATAAACAAGAAACGGCCAAAACCTGATAAATCACGTTTTGTTGTATATCCGTAAAATGCCATTGCAGCAAACATCCCTGCTGTGATAAAAAATACACTTGCAATAGAAGATGATGTATAAACAATAAAGTAGATTGAAAACGTACAACCATTTAAAACTGAATACAGCATAAACAATGTTGTTGCAGCAGCTCCAGATAAACGGTTGATGAAACCAGAAATGACAAAAACCAATCCTAGTTGAGCTATCAATAATACCCACATACCTTGGTATAATAGTTGTAAAAGTTCTATGCTAGTAGATGCATACCATGCAACTAAAGCCGTTAATAGTAAACCAACAGTCATCCACCCATAAACATGACTCATATATGTTTGGATACGACTACCTGATTGTTCAATGACTGAACCATTAGGTGTATAATTTTTCATTAATTACCTCTCATTAAAAAGAATGATATAAATTTATATCATTATATCTTAAATAAATACTAATACCATTTTTTCAATGCTTCTTTATCTGTTTTTTTTGCTTCAACCCACCTTTCTCCTTGAGGAGTTCTTTCTTTCTTCCAAAAAGGTGCTTCGCTCTTTAATATGTCCATGATGAATTCTACCGCTGCAAACGCATCTGAACGATGAGCACTACTCGCTCCCACAAAGACAATTTGTTCATTCGTATTAATTTCTCCTATTCGATGAATTATTGCAATTCGACTTAATTGCCATCTTTCTCTAGCTTGATCGGCAATCTTGGCTAAAACTTTTTCAGTCATTCCTGCATAGTGTTCTAAAAACAGGTTTATTGTTTGATTTTCAATACTACGAACTTTCCCCACAAAAGTAACAACGGCACCATCTTGTGGCAATTGTGAAAGCCAATCATTTAGCTTATTAATATCAATCGACTGCTCACTAACTTTAATAAGATCCATCATATTATCCACCAGTTACAGGAGGAAAAAATGCAATCTCGTCACCTTCTTGCACAATATAATTAAAATCAACCAATGTTTGATTTATAGCACATAGAACTGAACTTTCTTTGAACGCTAATAACCATTGATCACCACGTTTACTTAACTGTTCAATAAGGCAAGAAACTGAAAGTTGATTAGCATCTAACATAACACACTCAGCCCCAACTAATTCTCTAATTTGAGCGAAAAAAATAATTTTATTCATCTTCTATCTATTAAACCTTTTGGGCAATAAAGTCACCTGACTTACCACCACTTTTCGTCAACAATCTTACTTGGGAGATCACTATATCTCTTTGAACAGCTTTACACATATCATAAATAGTCAAGGCTGCAACAGATGCAGCAACCATTGCCTCCATTTCAACACCAGTTTGTCCATTCAAGCGACAAAATGATTGGACTTGAACACAATTTTTTATTTTATCTACTTCAATGTTAATTTCAATTTTACTTAAAAAAAGAGGATGACAAAGCGGAATAAGCTCCCAAGTCTTTTTAGCTGCTTGAATCCCAGCAATCCTTGCCGTTGCAAAAACATCGCCTTTATGATGTTTACCCTCAATAATCATCTTCAGTGTTCCAGCATTCATTAAAACTAATGACTCAGCTCTTGCTTCTCGTGTTGTTATTAGTTTTTCTGAGACATCAACCATGTAGGCTTCACCTCGCTGATTAATATGCGAAAATGATTCACTCATCCTTTAATCCTTAACATTTTATTAATCATCAATTTTTACCAAGATAGCAAATTTTATTAATAGTTACTACTAATCCTTTTTAGGCTATTAATGTAATAAATATAGATGGATAAAAACTAGATTGTTTTTATAACTTTTGCGGGTTATGTAAAAACTGCGTACAATATAGTTTTATATAAATTATAATATCTGTGATTTTTTAATGCTTATCGCTCATATAGCCTTACCTGTACCACTTTACCAAATATTTGATTATCAATTAACTAAACCTGCTCAAGTTGGAATGCGGGTTAAAGTTCCTTTCGGTAAACGTGACGCAATAGGAATTATTGTTAATATTGACGAAAAAACCGAATTTGATATTAAAAGCTTAAAAACGATTACAAGTGTCATTGATACTGAACCTGTTTTTACACCTTCTATTTGGCGGTTATTAAACTGGGCTGCTAGTTATTACCATTATCCTATTGGCGAAGTTCTATTCCATTCTATACCTGTTTTATTACGACAAGGAAGAAAAGCAATCAAGGAAGAAATAAAACAATGGCAATTAACTCAATTGGGAAAAAATATTGATCTAGAATCGTTATCACGGACTCCGAAACAAAAATTATTATTATCGTCATTCAGAAATAGTACTCTTTCAGAAAATGACGTAAGTAACACTATTTATAAAGAATTACAGAAAAAAGATCTGATAGAACAAGTAAGCTGCCAATTAGATAATATTCAATGGCAAACCAATTTTTCAACAAATACTAGTTCAATTCAGCTAAATAAAGAACAGGCCTATGCTATAGAAACAATCAACAAAAAAAACTATCAATTTGAAGTATTTTTATTAGAAGGAGTGACTGGCTCGGGTAAAACAGAAGTATATCTAAATATACTATCTAATATATTAGCTACAGGTAAACAAGCATTAGTACTAGTTCCAGAAATTGGATTAACACCACAAACTATTAAACGTTTTAAACAACGGTTCAATGCGCCAATTGATATTTTACATTCAGGATTAACGGATAAACAAAGACTAGCAGTTTGGCTAAGAAGTAAAAATGGAGAAAATGCTATAGTTGTCGGTACTCGCTCATCACTTTTTACTCCATTTAAAGACTTAGGTATGATTATTATTGATGAAGAACACGATAGCTCCTATAAACAACAAGAAGGTTGGCGCTATCACGCTCGAGATTTAGCAATTATTCAAGCTAAATTTAATAATATTCCAATTGTTTTAGGCTCTGCAACCCCATCGATTGAGACACTCAATAATGCACAAAAACACAAGTACCATTTATTACAATTAACTGAAAGGGCTGGTAATGCAACGCTTGCAAAACAGTCGATTTTAGATCTACGTGGGTTAGTACTTACTGCTGGTTTATCTCAACCGTTGATTGAGAAAATAAAAAAGCATTTATCTAATAATAATCAGGTCATGTTATTTTTAAATCGTAGAGGGTTTTCACCATTATTAATATGCCATGATTGTGGTTGGATTGCTGAATGCCCTCGTTGTGATAGACCCTATACATTACATCAAAAACAAAACAAACTTATATGCCATTATTGTGATACACCAAGAACAGTTCCCAATCAATGTCCAAAATGTGGTTCCACCCATTTAATACCAATTGGATTTGGAACAGAACAACTTGAACAACAGCTTGGGATCCTTTTTCCTAATATCAAGATTAGTCGCATTGATCGAGATACAGTGAGTAAAAAAGGCGCATTAGATAACTATTTACAAAGTATCCAACAAGGTGGTGCACACATTTTAATTGGTACCCAAATTTTAGCTAAAGGGCACCACTTTCCTGATGTCACTTTAGTTGGAATTATCGATGTTGATGGTGCTTTATTTTCAAGTGACTTTCGAGCAACTGAGCGATTTGCTCAAATTTATACACAGGTATCAGGAAGGGCAGGCCGTGAAACTAAAACAGGGCAAGTTATTTTACAAACATATCATCCTAAGCATCCTTTACTTAATGTTTTACTAACTGAAGGCTATCAAAAATTTGCCAAACTAACATTACAAGAAAGACAATATACCCAACTACCACCATTTAGTTACCAAACATTAATTCGTGCAGCAGATCGCAATAATCATTATGCTCCAGCTTTTTTACAACATATTTATGATTGGTTAAAACTACAATATGACCATACACTATGGCAACTTGGACCAATGCCAGCAAATCATCCCAAAAAAGCAGGATACTATCGTTGGCAATTACTGCTTCAACATACAAATAGACAACAATTACAGAAAATATTAAACCAACTATTAATGGAAATAAATAAATGGACTGAAACATCAAAGTTGAAATGGAGTATTGATGTAGATCCTATTGATAATTAGGATAGTATATTTCCACCAATATTAATTGGTGGAAATAATAAATTATAAAATTATTTTACCAGCATTTTTATCTAGTGTTGCTTGACCAATCCCTGAAACTTCTTTTAACTGCTCAACAGAAACAAAAGGTCCAAATTTTTCCCGATATTCGATAATTTTCTGGGCTTTATTTGCCCCAATTCCAGTCAATACTTTTGATAATTCTTCTGCTGTTGCAGTATTAATATTTACCTGAGCAATTTGCTTTTGTTCCTTTTTAACGGGTGAGGATGCTATAGCAGTCGAATCAGCAAAACTCATGTTTGAAAAAATGAAGCTTGATAATAAAATAAGTAATAGTGAAAATATTTTCATTTAATTAACCTCTAAAAATAGTTACGCAAGTAAATTTGCGTAATAACTATCTCACTTAACCAAATAAAAAAATTTTATAAATTATAAAGACGAGAAAAGTCACCCAAGTGACTTTTCTTTTTTCCAATTATTGCTATTATTTTGAGAAACAAATCACAAATTAGAATCAGGCATAATTTCAATTTTAGCCTTAGAACGAATATCTTCAGCAAAATAATAATGGGTATTATTAACAAATAAAGGTAACAACTCAGAAGAAATATTCTCATATTCTTTTGGTGTATCAACTTTAGTTAATACAACAATAGTAGCACTTTTATCATCTAAAAACTCCACACCATAAATACGCTTTCCACTTACTGAAGGATTTAAATTAAAAACCATATTAATAACTTTTTTATCTAACTCTTTTGAATTACGATTCAAAGTATATTTTTTAGTAAACTGTATATTTTTAGCATATCCAGTTTCCTTTAACTGAGTTAATATATCATCAACAGTTGACTTAAATTGGTTTTGAGCCATTTTATTAAAGATTTTTTTATGGATTTCATCTTTAACTTCATCAAATGGGGCTATACCTTCAGGTCGATAATCAACAGTTTGCACAACAAAATTATATTTTTCATTATTTCTGTCAGCATATATTAAATCAGATATTTTGTTCGTTGCTTTATCATCAACTATCATGTCTTCACTAAAAACTACATCTCTAACTTCTGGGTAATAAGCAAGTGAAAACTTATCATTATAAGTGATCCAATCCGAAACAATTACATCAAGACCAACTTTATTTGCAAGCTCCTCAATAGTCTTAGGCGAATCACTCAATGCAGTTTTAATTTTATTTTCTTCTACATCTAAAGCTTGTTGTATTCTTTGTTTAGTAAGTTTTGAATTAATTTGATATTTTGCATAATCATAATCCATAACTTTTCTAGGTTGTATATTATCCAATTTCACTATTACATAACCGCCGTCAACAATTATTGGTGATGAAATTGCTCCTGCTTTTTTCAATTTAGCATCTTTAAAGACTTGCGGTAAAGAATCATCATCAGCAAACCAACCCAATGAACCATTTTGACCATATGGAGAAACAGCATTATTTTGGTTAAAAGCCTTAACAAAGCCTTCAAAATCAGCGCCAGAAGAAAGATCTTTATAAACCTTATTAGCTTGCTCTTTATTAGAGATAAAAATTACACTATAAGCTTTTTTAGCTGGATATGAATAAGCACTAATATTTTTATCATACTCATTTCTGATTTCGTCTTTAGTAATGTTAATATTTTTCGCTAATGCATTTTCTGAACTCAGAATGTATTTTACTTTTACTCGTTCCTTTTTAAAAAACTCTTTTAAATTTTCTTCATAATATTTTTTTTCGTCTTCGAGCGTTATATGTTCCCCATCAACATTACTTGCGGAGGTATCAACTGAAACAGCATATATACTTCTAGTTTGATTTTTAAGTGAAGATATTTCTGAATCAACTGGCAAAACAAAACTACTATTAGTTAGCGCATCAATAACCTGTTGTTGCTGTAATACAGTTTTTATAATTTCAGCATAACTATCTGGCGTAAAACCATTTTCAGCAAGAAGACTCAAATAGCTTTGGTTATCAAACTTACCATTCTTAAAAAATTCCTTTTGTTTTATAATAAATTTTTTAATTTGTTCACTACTAATGACAGCACCAGTCTCCTGTGAAAATTTATATGCTAAATAATTATCTATTTGATAAGATAGCACATTACGGCGTAATTGCTTAATAAAAGCACTATTACCACCAGCTTTATCAGTTACAGTTCTCGCTTGAGCTTCAAATTCAGCTCTACTAATGCCTTCACCATCAACTTTCGCAATATATCGTTGCTGATCACCTGCACTATTATTGCCATTACCAAAACCTAAAAATCCAACGCCAGTAAAAATAAAACATAAAATAATTATTGCAAAAATAATCTTAACAGCAATATTATTTGCTGCTGTTCGGATCGTTTCCATCATTTCTTACGATTCTCCGTATACCTAATGTTTAATTTTGGAAGTATAGCATATTTAACCAAATTGGCTATTGTCAGAATATTAAGTCTAAAAAAAGATCAACATTAAGTTGATCTCTTTTCCAATTAAAAAATGATTAATTTAAGCTTGCAGTGCTCCTAACGCTACTTTTTAATTTCTTAATAGACTTTTTAGCTGGTTGCTTTAATTTTGTTTTTTTAGCCATAGGTTCAATGCCAAATGGATTGTTTTGTAGAGCAATGGATAACACCTCATCAATCCATTTTACTGGATGTATATCGACTTCAGATTTCACATTATCGGGGATATCTTCTAAGTCTTTAACATTATCCATTGGAATTAATACAGTTTTAATTCCACCTCGATGCGCTGCCAATAACTTCTCTTTTAGTCCACCAATAGGTAAAACTTCACCCCGTAATGTTATTTCACCAGTCATAGCAACATCAGAACGAACAGGATTACCCGTTAATGTTGATATCAATGAAGTACACATTGCAATACCTGCACTTGGACCATCTTTGGGAGTTGCACCATCGGGAACATGCACATGAATATCACGTTTCTCATAAAAATCACTATCAATACCCAACTTTTCTGCACAAGATCGAACAACTGTCAATGCCGTTTGAATTGACTCTTGCATAACATCACCTAATGAACCTGTATAGGTTAGTTTTCCTTTACCTAATACACTTACAGATTCAATAGTAAGCAAGTCGCCACCCACCTCTGTCCACGCAAGACCGATTACCTGTCCGATACGGTTTTCATTATCCGTTTTACCATAATCAAAACGTTGTATCCCCAAGAAATCTTTTAGGTTATCTTGTGTCACTATTACTTTTTTCAATTTACTATCTAATGCTAGTTTTTTAACAACTTTACGACAAATTTTTGCAATTTCTCTTTCTAGGCCTCGAACACCTGCTTCACGAGTATAATAACGAATGATAGCAATAATAGCTGAATCATCAATACTAATTTCTTTTGATTTTAAGCCACTATTTTCTATTTGCTTAGTAATTAAATGTTGTTTAGCTATATTCAACTTTTCGTCTTCAGTGTAACCAGAAAGACGAATAACTTCCATTCTATCTAACAGAGGTGCAGGAATATTCATAGAATTGGCCGTTGCAACAAACATAACATCTGATAAATCATAGTCAACTTCTAAATAATGATCATTAAAAGCATTATTTTGCTCTGGATCAAGTACTTCTAATAATGCAGATGCAGGATCTCCACGCATATCCGACGACATTTTATCAATTTCATCTAATAAAAATAATGGATTTTTAACACCTACTTTTGCCATTCGTTGAATTAGTTTTCCTGGCATTGAACCAATGTAAGTACGCCTATGCCCTCGAATTTCAGCCTCATCACGCACTCCTCCTAAAGCCATACGAATATACTGGCGTCCTGTTGCTTTGGCTATAGATTGACCTAGCGATGTTTTCCCCACTCCCGGTGGTCCAACTAAACATAAAATAGGCCCTTTAACTTTATTGACTCGTCCCTGAACAGCCAAATACTCTAAAATTCTATCCTTTACACGTTCAAGTCCATAATGATCTTTATCTAAAACTTTTTGTGCATCTTCAATACCTTTTTTAGTTTTACTACATTTATACCAAGGAACTTGAATCATCCAATCAATATAGCTTCTAACAACTGTAGCTTCAGCAGACATTGCTGGCATCATTTTTAGTTTATTTAATTCTGTTAATGCTTTATCCGCAGCATCTTTTGGCATTTTAGCTTTAGTAATTTTATCTTTTAACTCTTCATATTCATCGGGTTTATTATCTATATCGCCTAATTCCTTATGAATAGCTTTAATTTGCTCATTAAGGTAATATTCTTTTTGAGCTTTTTCCATTTGCTGTTTAACTCTTTGTCTAATATTCTTTTCAACTTGTAATAAATCAATTTCTGATTCCATCAGTGAAATCAGTAATTCAAAGCGTTTGACAAGATTAGCCGTTACTAAAATTTCTTGTTTTTGTTCAACTCTTAGAAAGAGTGTAGCAGCAATAGAATCAGCCAAACGAGATGGTTCTTTTACTAAACGGATAGTATCGACAACCTCTTGAGTTACTTTTTTATTAAGTCTTGAGTATTCATCAAAGTTAGACAACGTTAAGCGAATCATAGCTTCACTTATATCTTCAGCCTTTTTGACTTCGCTTAATGGCTTAACTTTTGCAATAAAAAATTCCTTCTTTTCCTGCACAGCAACATCAACCATTTTTGCTCGCTGAACACCTTCAACAAGAACCTTTACAGTTCCATCAGGCAATTGAAGTAACTGTAAAACATTAGCTACAGTTCCGACTTCATATAAATCATCTATATCAGGATCATCTAAAGAAGGATCTCTTTGAGTTACAAGAAAAACTTGTTTATTCATATCCATTGCACTTTCTAGACAACTTATTGATTTACTTCGACCAACAAAGAGAGGAATTACCATATGAGGAAATACAATAACATCACGTAATGGTAAAATAGGCATAATCATATGTTTAGTTCGTTTTATATTCATTTTATTCTCTCTAGTAGTACAACCTATCAGGTAAATATTGGGTTCGTTTTTGGATATTCAAGCCTATTTTCTTTGATTTAAATATACATCATTTTTGTAGCATCTTGACAATATTAAGAAACTTTATTTCAGTATTAATTTGAGGTCAAAGTTCTTACCACCATATTTATGATGGCAAGTTTATATTTCAAGCAGATAATTCAGAACTCTCACGAAGCACTAATTTCGGTGCTTGAGAACATTCTACAGTCTCTTTATCTACAATAACTTTTTTAATAGATTTCATTGATGGCAAGTCATACATTGTATCTAATAATATATTTTCTACAATTGAACGTAACCCCCGAGCTCCTGTTTTACGTTGCATAGCTTTTATAGCAATAGCATCCAAAGCTTCTTTGGTAAACTCAAGTTCAACACCATCTAACTCAATCAAAATTTGGAACTGCTTAGTTAAAGCATTTTTAGGCTGAGTTAGAATATTAATTAAGGCATTTTTATCAAGTTCGGATAATGTGCCAATAACGGGCAATCTTCCGATAAACTCTGGAATTAATCCAAACTTGACCAAGTCTTCTGCTTCAATTTGCGCTAACAATTCGGATTCAGAAATTTTATTTTTAATACTTTTTACATCAGCACCAAAACCTATTCCAGTATTAGCCGACACTCGATTTTCAATGACTTTATCTAGGCCACTAAATGCTCCACCACAAATAAACAGAATTTTTGAAGTATCAACTTGTAAAAACTCTTGCTGAGGATGTTTCCGTCCCCCTTTCGGTGGAACCGAAGCAATAGTTCCTTCTACAATTTTCAATAAAGCCTGTTGAACTCCCTCGCCTGATACATCTCTAGTGATAGAGGGATTATCAGATTTTCGTGAAATTTTATCAATTTCATCGACGTAAATAATACCTCGTTGTGCTTTTTCAACATCATAATCACAATTCTGTAATAGTTTTTGAATAATATTTTCTACATCTTCACCAACATAACCTGCCTCAGTTAATGTTGTTGCATCTGCCATTGCAAAAGGAACATCTAAAAAACGAGCTAAAGTTTCGGCTAATAACGTTTTACCGCTACCTGTAGGACCTATAAGTAAAATATTACTTTTTCCTAATTCAACATCTCTGCGACTTGCAGAAGTGCGTAATCGTTTATAATGATTATAAACAGCAACAGATAAAACTTTCTTTGCACGATCTTGGCCAATTACATACTCATCAAGATGCTCTCTAATTTCATGTGGTGTGGGCAATGGTTTATTGATAAACTCTTCATGAGAAAGAAAACTTTTCGTTTCTTCTTTTAAGATATCATTACACAATCCTATACACTCATTACAAATATAAATAGATGATGGTCCAGCAATAAGTTTACGAACTTCATGCTCGCTTTTACCACAAAAAGTACAATAGAGTAATTTTTCTGAATTTTCTTTATTCACTTTTTTACCTACCTAATATTAAGATCTTTTGCTATATATGGCATCAACTAAACCATATTCAACAGCTTTATCCGCAGACATGAAATTGTCACGATCTGTATCTTTTTCAATCACACTGATATCTTGACCTGTGTGTATTGCTAAAATATTATTTAATCGCTGTTTTACCTGTAAAATTTCTTGTGCATGTATTTGAATATCAGACGCTTGTCCTTGAAAACCACCTAAAGGCTGATGAATCATTACTCGAGCATTGGGTAAACAATAACGTTTACCTTTAGTTCCCGCTGTTAAAAGCAGTGATCCCATTGAACACGCTTGCCCTAAACAAATTGTACTAACATCTGGTTTTATAAATTGCATTGTGTCATAAATAGCCATACCTGCTGTCACAACACCGCCAGGTGAATTAATATACAAATAGATATCTTTATCAGGATTTTCAGCTTCTAGAAATAGCATTTGAGCAATAATAAGATTTGCCATATTATCTTCGACCTGCCCTGTCAAAAATATAACTCGTTCTTTTAATAATCGTGAGTAAATATCATAAGCTCGTTCACCGCGAGAGCTTTGCTCAACAACCATTGGAATAACACCCATATATGATTCTAAAGGCATTTTTATCTCCTAATTAAATAAAATAGCCCAAACAGACAATCCTTATTTGGGCTTTAAAGCAATTTTTTAAAATTAAATAGCAAATGAATTAGGCTATTTGCTGATTCATTAATTCAGAAAATGAATAATTCTTTTCTGTTACTTTTGCGCTAGCTAATAATAGATCAACAACTTGATCCTCTAGTGCTACAGATCGAATATTATCCATTGCTTTTTTATCTTTACGATAATATTCTAAAACTTCTTTCGGATCTTCATATGCAGTTGCAATTTCGTCAATTAATGCCTGAACACGAGATTCATCTGCAGTTAATTTATTACTTTCAATTATTTCACTAAACAGTAAACCGGTAGCAACTCGTTTTTTAGCCTCAGCTTCAAATAATTCTTTCGGTAACTCTATATTTTGTTTTACATTACCGCCAAAACGAGATACTGCTTGTTGGCGTAATACGTCAACTTCGCGGTCAACTAATGCGCTAGGTATATCAATTTCATTATTTTTAACTAAACCATCAATAGCTTGTACTTTAATTTTATTACGGATTGTCGTATTTAGTTCTCTAGTCATATTCTTACGAACTTCTGCTCGTAGACTTTCAATACTACCATCAACAATACCAAAGCGTTTAATAACTTTTTCAGTAAGTTCTGGTAATTCAAGTTCTTCAACTTTTTTTAGTGTTGCCGCAAATATGGCTGGTTTACCTTTTAAATTTTCAGCATGATAGTCTGCAGGGAAAGTCACATTGATATCAAACTGATCACCTGTTTTATGACCAATAATGGCATCTTCAAATCCAGGAATCATTCGACCTTGTCCTAACACTAATGCAAAATCATCCGCTTTACCACCTTCAAATTCAACACCATCAACTTTACCTAAAAAATCTAACGTTACACGATTCTGCTCTTTCGCTACTTCATCAACTATTTTCCAAGTACCTTGTTGTTTACGTAAAGTATCGATCATTGTTTCAACATCAGCATCTGCAACTTCTGCAACCGGTTTTTCAACTTCAATTTTATCTAAATTTTCAACTTTGATTTCTGGATAGACTTCAAATTCAACAGTGAAAGTATAATCTTCACCATTTTTATATTCTTGTGGAGTATAAGTAGGGACGCCTGCCGGATTTAATTTTTCTTGAATAATTGCTTCAACAAAATTTCGTTGCATTAAATCACTTAATGCATCTTGCAAAATAGAAGCTCCATAACGTTGCTCAACAATTTTTAAAGGAACTTTCCCTTTACGAAAACCATCAATACGCACTTTTTTGGCGGTATTAATAAGTTCTTTATCAACCGCTTTTGTGATATCCTCTGCTTTAATTGTAATTGATAAACGTCGACCTAACCCTTGTGTTGTTTCTACCGAAACTTGCATCTTTATACCTCGAAATTATTGAATATCATCTGCCCATAATTATATAAAAACGATAACTGAGCTAGAAAATTAAAAAATAGGCATGCATTATACCGACCGTAATCGTCTACGTCGAGACATTTAATTGTTTCTTCTCAAGCGCTTTCAAACGCTTATTCATTTCATCAATATGTAAAACCAATGAAGCTGTTTTTCGCCATACCTTATTTTCTTGTAATGGAATACCTGATGAATAAACACCTGGTTGTGTAATTGGACGCATAACCATTCCCATACCTGTTACAGTAACTTTATCACATATCTCCATATGTCCATTAATAACACTAGCACCACCAATCAAACAATGACGACCAATAGTCAAACTCCCAGCCATAATAACACCACCAGCAACAGCTGTATGATCCCCAATAATATCGTTATGAGCAATCTGACATTGATTATCAATAATAACGCCATTTCCAATAATAGTATCATCAAGAGCACCGCGATCGATTGTTGTTGATGCACCAATTTCAACATTATCTCCAATAACAACACGACCTAACTGGGGAATTTTGACCCACTTACCTTTATCATTAGCATAACCGAACCCATCTGCCCCAATTACAGTTCCAGATTGGATTAAGCAATTTTCACCAATAATACAATTATGGTAAATAGAAACATTAGCCCATAATTTTGTACTAGCACCAATTTTTGTATTTTTACCAACAAAACAGCCAGCACCAATAATACAATTATCGCCTAATACTACACCACTTTCAATCACTGCGTTAGCACCAATAGATACATTACAGCCTAACAGTACAGTAGAATCAATCACTGCTGATGTACTAATGCCTTTGGCCGGTTCTGGAGTAGTATCAAGAAGTTTGGCTAATTTTGCGTATGCAAGATATGGATCTTTTACAATAAGCGCCGCACCATGCCAATCTTTAAGAGTATCTTCTGTCATCACTACAGCAGAAGCTTTGCATTCTAATAAATGATTTTGTAATTTTTTATCAGACAAAAAAGTAATCTGCCCAGATACAGCATTTTTCATTGATGCTATACCGGTGATAGTTAAATCACCGTCACCATGTAATTTTGCATCAAGATGCTTAGCTAGTTGCTCTAAACGACAAGCCAACATTATTTTTTAACCTTTTCCAATACTTTATCTGAAATATCAACTGCATTCGAAGCAGATAATGTAGCTTCAGCCTTTAAAATAATGTCGTATTTTTCTGTTTCGACAATATCTTTAACAGCTTCTTGGATTTTAGTTAGTAATTTTCCTGCTTCTTCACCTTCACGTTTGCGATAGTCTGCAGAAAACGCTTTAGCTTTATTTTCAAAATCAGAAATCATTTTATTTAATTTAGATTTTTCAGAAGAAGACAATGTTAAACCATCCTTCTTTAAGCGTGCAGCAGCTTCACCCGCTTTCTTTTCTTCTTCTTGTAATGATTTAGCTCTTGCTTCAAATTCGTTATCCAAAGCCTTACCAACTGATTCACGTTGAGGCATACGCTGCAATACTGCCATAACATCAACCACTCCAATTTTAACTTCAGCATTTGCAAAACCAGCGACAAGTAATGTAATACTAACTGCAAGAATAGATATAATTTTTTTCACTTTAACCACCTATGTGTTTTTTTATTTATAACATGGAATTACCACGTTGAACCTATATTAAACTGGAACTGCTGAGATGAATCTCCATCATATTTCTTTAATGGATGAGCATATGAAAAGACCAAAGGACCTAATGGCGACATCCACTGCACAGCAAGACCAGCCGACATCCTAACATCCGATGGAGAGCTATAGTCGGGAATATCACGTCCCTTTAAATTCCACTCGGTATCCCATACAGTACCAGCATCAAAAAAGAAAGATGTTCTTAGATTGTCAGCGTACTTTTCTCCAGCAAACGGAGTTGGAACAATTAGCTCTGTACTAACAAAAGCAATGGCATTACCACCTATGGCATCTTTTGATTTTGTGCATCCAAATGTATTATCTAAGTTATCACAAACACCTGTTTTATTGAAATATACAGCTTTAGGTCCAACAGTATTTGATTTAAAACCACGTAGTACCGATGCGCCACCAGCATAAAAATTTTCATAAAATGGTAATTCTTTACCACCAAAACCTCCCCCATAGCCGAATCGAGTGCGAGTTAAAAAGATCCAATTATGATCATTATCAATTGGGTAATAGTATGATGCATCTGAGACTAGTTTATAGAATCGATTATCAAATACTGGTGCAGTAACTTTGGCACTCGCGGTCATTTTTAATCCCTCAGTTGGAAAAAAACCACGATCTAAAGAATTATATGTCCAATAAGCATTTAATAATAAATCATTTGTATCATAAGTAAATGAATGCTTATTTTTCATGTTTTTACCCATAGAATCAAAATAGCGCCACATACTATACTGAGGTTTCATATCAGATAAATTATGGTTAGCAAATTCTGAACCAAAACGAACAAAATTATTTTCACTAATTGGGAAGCCGAAATCTACTGATGCCCCCCATGTTTTACTTGAGTATTCTGATTCATCATCTTTATCGTCATTTTTATAGGTATTATAGTAAACACTACCTCCTAAGCTTACCCCATCAACGGTAAAATAAGGATTAACAATAGAAATAGATGCAGTTTTATCGGTATCAGTTGTGTTAACATCAAATGAAACACTATTACCAGTACCTAACCAGTTGTCTTGAGAAATACCTGCATTAAAGCTAACACCACTATCAGAACCAATACCAACACCAAATTTAATACTACCTGTATTACGTTCAGCTACTTTATAAATAACATCAACTTGATCATCCACACCTGACACACGCTCAGTATCGGCTTCAACAGTATCAAAGAATCCAAGTCTACTTAAACGTTCTTTTCCTAACTCAACTAATCCATTACTTAACCAAGCACCTTCCATTTGCCGAAGTTCACGGCGGATTACACTTTCGCTTGTTACTGTATTACCTACTATTTTAATATTACGGACATAAAAACGTTCACCCACATCAACAAAGATAACTAATTTAACTGTATTTGCTGCATCATCCATTTCTGGTTGAATTGAAACTTTAGGATATGCATAACCAAAATTAGCCAATAAACGCTTAATGTTATCTTCAATTTCAGTAATTTTTTTACCATTATAAAGTTCGCCAATTGCTACTTTTTCATTAGCAATTTTGGCAATTGCATCTTTATGATTTGCAAAATTACCCACAAATTCAAGTTCAGATAACTTATACTGTTCACCCTCATGGATATTGATTGTAACGTAAATACCTTTTTTATCTGGTGTTAAACTGACTTGTGTTGACTCGATATTAAAACGAGCGTAACCCCGATTTAAATAAAAACTCTGCAATTCATCTAAATCTGAAGCTAACTTTTGCTTTTGGTATTTACGATCGCCAAGCATGTTCCACCAAGGTACTTCATCGCGTAAAGTAAACCGCGAAATAAGTTCTTCTGATGAAAAAGCTTTAGTTCCAACAATATTAATTTGATCAATTAACGCCGATTTCCCCTCTGCCACAACTAATTTTAAATCAACACGATTACGCGATAGAGGAGTTACAACCGCTTTAATTTGAGCATTATATTTACCAACACTATAATAAAAATCTTCTAAACCCTTTTCTATGCCTGAAAGCATAGTGCGATCTAATGCTTCACCTTCACGAATACCAGAACTATCTAAATTTTTCTTAAGTATGTCATCTTTAACTGACTTATTACCAGAAAAAGTGATGCTAGCGATAGTAGGACGTTCTTCAACATGAATAATTAACCGATCACCATCACGAGAAATGGTAATATTATCAAAGTTACCACTAGAATAAAGCGATTTGACAATACGACCTAAGTCAGATTCATTAACATAGTCACCGACTTGAACTGGCATTTCAAGTAATGCGGCCCCAACAGTCACACGCTGTAAACCTTCGAATTTAATATCCTTTACCACAAAATCATCAACACAAAATGCATTGGAACTATATAATGCTGTTGTAGTACTAAACAGCAAAGATGCTATAAGTAATTTATTTATTTTCATCGTAAATGTTTATAACCTCATTCCATCACAATCGTAAAATATCATTGAATAGTGCAATTCCCATTATTACCATTAATAAAATAAAGCCAATACGAAAAAAGCGTTCTTGTGCTTTATTTGATAACGTTTTTCCTCTTATTTTTTCAAATAATAAAAAGATAAGGTGTCCGCCATCTAATATAGGTAATGGAACAAGATTGATAACCCCCAAACTTATACTCATAAAGGCAAGAAAGTACAAATAAGAAGTAAAACCATAACTTGCTGTTTGCCCTGCGCTTTTAGCTATTGTTATTGGTCCTGATAAATGTTGTAGTCCAATAACACCTGTCATTAATTGATAAAGAGAACGAATTGTTAACTTTGTAGTTAACAATGTTTGCTTCGTACCTTTATAAAAGCCTTCTAAAAAACCATACTGAATAACTTTTGCATTAGATGTAGGATATATACCTGCAGCCCCCTCCCCGTTCTTTTGAAGGGTTGGTACAAGCCTAAGATCAATATCTTCACCTTGTCGATTAACCTTTAACGTTATAGCATGAGCTTTTTTAATTGTATTAGAAAAATCACTCCAATCAACATAAGGCTGTTTATTATAACTAATAATTTTATCACCAACACGTAAACCTGCTTGCTCAGCAGCAGAATCCGGTACGATTTTACTCACAATTGGAGAAATATCCAACTTTTTAGGTACAAAACCAAACGCTGTGATAGCAGAATCTTTTTCTACATCAAAATTCCAATTATTAATATCTACGGTAACTTCTTTTAGATGGTTATTATCATTACTATCAATATAAGAAAACTTTATATTTTCCTTACCCATTACTGTAATTAAGGCTAAATTGACATCATTCCACGTTTCAATTTTAATATTATCAATATTTTTTAATTCAGCCCCTGATGGAATTGCAACTGAAGCTGCTGGCGTATTAGGTATTACGTCTTTTATTTTAACGGGGTAAGTTGCCACACCCATTAAAAAAATAACCCAATAGATAAATAATGCTAATACAAAATTAGCAAAAGGACCCGCAAAAATAATTGCAGCTCGTTGCCAAATCTTTTTTTTATCAAAAGCAAACGTTTCGTTACTGCTCGATAATGTTGCAACTCTACCATCAAGCATTTTAACATAACCACCAAGCGGAATCATAGCAATTACCAATTCGGTTCCACCTAAAAATTTATGTGACCAAATTTTTTTACCGAAACCAATTGAAAAACATTCAACTTTAACCTTACATAAACGAGCCACACAAAAATGACCAAACTCATGAATAGTAACTAATATGCTAATAGTAATAATAAACAATAGTACTGATAACAGCAAAATCTACCACCTTTTATAATAAATAAAAAGATAATGTAGTAAAAACAGGGACTGCAGCTGTTAAGCTATCAATACGATCTAAAATACCACCATGCCCAGGAATTAAACAACCACTATCTTTAATACCGGCTTGGCGCTTAAACATGCTTTCAGTTAAGTCACCTAATACTGAAACTAAAATTGCTAACAAAGAACTAATAAAAAACACACCAAATGTCATATCAAACAAATTAAAAAAGTAAGCGATTATACAAATAATAGTTGCAACACTAACACCACCGATAAAACCTTCTATAGTTTTTCCTGGTGATACTTTTATCGCTAATTTTCTCTTACCAAATGCTCTTCCTGTAAAATAAGCTCCAGTATCTGTCGCCCAAACTAGCACAAAAATATAAAGTAACCAAATTGCACCTGTATATGAGTTAGAATAATAGCCAATTGAGCGTAATTTAATCATACCAATAAAAAATGGGACTAGAGTAAAAAAAGCAAATAACAATTTTACAACAACTGAATTACACCAATATTTAGTTGTATCAGGATAGTTAAGTATTAAGTACAAAGCAATCAGCCACCATACAATTGATAAAAATAAAATAATGGCAAATAGCTCTATTTTTAACTCACATGAATTGGGGATTAAATAAAGTGCACTTAATAAAATAACAATTGAAAGAGCGAAGATTAATTTTGAATATTTTTTGGTAATATTAAGAAACTGAGCCCACTCCCATGCAGCTAAGCCACAAATAAGAATAATAATTAAAGAAAACACCGATAACGGAACAAAAAAAAGAACCACTATCACAAGTGGAATCAGTACAATTGCGGCAAGTATACGATGGATTAACATAAATGTTCCTTATTATGAATGCCACCAAAACGTCGTTCTCTGGCATTAAATGCATTGATTGCTTCATCAAATAAAATCTGGTTAAAATCAGGCCATAACGTATCTGTAAAGTAAAACTCAGAATAAGCAATTTGCCATAATAAAAAATTGCTTATTCGATATTCCCCTCCTGTTCGAATCACTAAATCAACTTCGGGAAACTCACTCATACACATTTCTGAGTTAAAACGATCTTCTGTCACTTCATCTAAAGTAATTTCGCCCAATTTAACTTGCATAGCCATTTTCTTTGCAGATTGCAAAATATCCCAACGACCTCCATAGTTAGCAGCAATATTCAAAACTAGACCTGAATTATCTTTAGTTAAATTTTGCGCACCAATAATCATATTTTGCAAATGCTCATTAAATCGAGAAATATCACCAATAATATTCAAGCGAACATTATTTTTATGCAAGTTTTTGATTTCTCGATTTAACGCATAAATAAAAAGAGAAATTAAAGCCGAAACCTCGTCAGAGGGGCGTTTCCAGTTTTCACTACTAAATGCATATAAAGTAAGTACTTTCACCTTCAGACTCGCCGCATAGGTGACAATTTTTCGGACAGTTTTTAAGCCTGCACGATGACCAACAACACGCAATTGGTTACGTAACTGTGCCCAACGGCCATTTCCATCCATAATTATAGCCACATGACTTGGTATACATCTTTTTGTGGTCATGTAATATCTCGTATCGTCTCAATCATTATATTAAATTATTATTTTGACACAATTAACGTGTACCATAAACGACAATTGTCTTACCATGAGCAGAAATCAAATGCTGCTCTTCGAGCATTTTTAAAATTCGACCGACTGTTTCACGTGAACAGCCAACAATTTGACCTATTTCTTGTCTTGTAATTTTGATTTGCATGCCGTCAGGATGTGTCATTGCATCAGGTTGTTTAGCAAGATTCAAAAGTGTCTGAGCAATACGTCCAGCGACATCCAAAAATGCTAAATTACTGACTTTTTCAGATGTTACTTGCAATCGGCTTGCCATTTGACTAGCAAGACACATTAAAATATCAGGATTGACTTGGACAAGTTGCTTAAACTTTTTGTATGAAATTTCGGCTACTTCACAACTTGTTTTAGCTTTAACCCAAGCACTGCGCTCGGTACCTTCTTCAAAAAGACCTAATTCACCTAAAAACTGATTTTGATTTAAATAAGATAAAATCATTTCGTTACCTTCATCATCTTTAATCAAAACAGCGACAGAACCTTTTAAAATATAATAGAGAGTTTCTGCTCTTTCACCTTGGTGGATAAGCGTACTCTTAGCTGGATATTTATGAATATGGCAATGAGATAAAAACCATTCTAATGTTGTATCTGATTGTTGTTTACCAATCATTCGCCCACCTCTCTATTTAATCTACAATAACAACACTATAACAAAATTACACAATAAATTATATATTAACAAACAATCATTTTAACCATTATTTAATTAGTTTAATATCAATTGTTTCATGCAATTGTGACCAGCATATTACTGCAGAACCATTTGCTAATTGAATTTTAACATCATTAACTTTTTCTTGGAGTGATTTTTCTTGTAAACCGTAGTCAGTACCTTCTCGTAATACAAAGTGTTCTATAAGATTATTTAACGTTTCAGGATCAATATCTTGCCAAGGGATTTTCATTGTAAATTGTATTGAATTAAATGTAATGCCATTTTAAATTATTAAGTTAACAATAAGAAAGGTGAATTTAATTATTATTGCTGTTTACTCTTATATCAATATAAATAAGTATTTTAAGTTAAGCAATAGCCTTTAATAAATAAGTAATACTTCATCTAATATACTCATTATTAAATTAAAAAAATAATAAAAAACCACCCCGAAGAGTGGTTTTTTTACACTGAATGTAACTAAATTTAAAATTAGTTAGCAGTAACTTTAAGTTTGAAACCTTGAGCACCAGCTTTGTAAGCATCTCCACCATCAGTTCTGGTGTACATACTATTAGTCGTAGCTAAAGTAATAGTATCAGCAGTTCCTAAGTTATCTGCTACTGATGCTGTAACTCCCTCATACGTACCATCTAAAGTCCATACAAAAGTATAACCACTTAATTCAGTTTCGTTAGCATCTAAAACGCTATCGCTATTAGCATCATCCCATACGATGGCTTGGAATGTATCACCATATTTAAGTGGATCAACTGAAGTGTTTTGATCATAGTTGACTGCTTTGTCTACAGTACCATTGACAACTTTGAAAATACCAACCCTAGCTGTAGTAGACGTAATCGGACCAAAACCTGGAGCAGCATTTCCCCCAGGTCCATGAGGACTAGAATCACCGTTTGTCGGATCCGCATTTAAATTAGGATTGTTTGGATCAGGTGCACCACCAGGAGCGTCTCCAGGATTAGAACCATTTGCGTCAGTAGCAACTGGAGCAGCATTTGCCCAAATATCATTTACACCTATCCATTGGTTATAATATGGAAGACCAAATTCAGTTCTTTCTAAAATTCTAAAACCAATTTTATCTGCACCTACGAAGTTACTATCAATTAGAAAAGATATATAGCCTGCACCTGTAGCTGTAATAGTAGGAGTAACACTTTGCCATGTACCATTTTTTTGTATCGAAACAAGTAGCGTATCTCTCACTGTTCCATTATCTTGGTCACCATCTGCATCAAACAAGTCATATTTAATAACAACAAAGTCACCTGTTTGAGCTGCACGGTTACCGATACTAGTATTACCCGCCGGATCTGTAGATATGATAACATCCAAAGCATGATCGTTCCCAGTACTTGGCGCTCTTAAAACGGGTTTGGTACCATTAATAACTTGGTCAGTAGTTGCATCTAAAGCAAATGCCCCACTTGCTGCATAACCAGCTAAAAATAAGCCTAATGCAACTTTTTTAATTGTAAGATTTTTCATGTTTAACTTCCTATTTTCTCTATAAATTAACATGTTGTATTTATATAAATACACCATTTACTTGGTGTTCCCTTCTTGATTATCGACGCAAGTCGATAATCAAAACTTCTATCTGTTATAAAACAGTAACTTGCAATTTAAATCCTTGATCGCCAGCACACGCAGTAGGAGAAGCTGACTGTGGAGTTAAATCCAAATGTCTTGGTGCACCCGCTACAGCTGAAATACTCGTACCAGATGACGCATAACTGTAATTATTAGGTGTTTTACCTTTTATTTTATAAGGAGCATTCTCTCCCATAGCAACGTTAAACCACGGTCCATTAGGATGATTACTAGCATCATTTGGCAATGAAGTTGCTACATTAGGACAGGCACTTGAATTCGAACCAACCAATGACCAAATCACATATGGAGCACTAATTGGAGTGCGATCACTTGCAGAGGTAAATGCTTTAACCTGATATTCATTACCAACTAGCCATTCATTTGGGCCTGCAGGCTCAAATTGAAGTACAGAGCCTGAACTTGCAGCGAGTAATGTTCCAGAATTACTCCAAACTTCTATGTAACCAGATTTACCACCAGAAAAATCGACTGAAGCTTTATTGAAAGATGAACCAAAACCATACTGATCTAATGAAATTGAAAAATCAATCCGTCCCTGAATATTTGAAGCCACATCTAACACATAACTATCACCAACTACTTCTAAACCAGCTGCGGTCGAAGCGCTAGGTGACACCTTTTGACCCTTTGAAACTTTTTCAAATGATTTTACAATAACACAAGATTCTTGCCCTGGACATTCATTTATAGTACCTGATGTACCATTAATTAAAGCAATTTTTTTACCATTGCTCGTTGCAGTCCATAATTCAGCAAACTCGTTAAATGTTACTGGTATACGGTTCATTAGTTCATTATCACTAAAACCATCTACATCTTGAAATGAGCTAATTGCACCATTGTTACCCTTTGGTTTAACAAGAGTTGCTAATATAGTTAAACTACTTACACCGTCTGCAGGATGATTAGCTGAGGTCGTTTTGTTACCTGTGCTATCTACTGCCCACACACCGACTTTTCGTATTGCAGGATCGGGTAATACTTCAAAATTTACGGCATTAGATGTTGCCGATTTACCACGGCTGTCTGTAACTGACAGAGATAAAGAATATTTACCATTTGTGCTAATAGGCAGGTGCTGACCATTTTCATTAGTATAACTAGGGGCAACAATCTTCCAGTTATTGGTATCAACTGTTGGGTTAAGCCAAGAAGATGAAGTACATGTTCCTGCTGTGATACATAAAAATCCACCTCCAGCATCAATATCTAACATATTACCGGCCCATGCTAAACTTGTTAAACTTTTAGCATTATGAACCCCAACACTCAACGCATAAGTCTGTCCTTCAATTAGCTGAGTTTGCTCAAGCCCTAAGTCAACAGACATTTTCTTTTCTTTATATTCAAGAACAATGTAATTATTACGATCAACTAAATCATAACGGCTTCCTTTTAGTGAACGCGCAGATTGAACCATATCAGGATCTAATTGATCCTTTAATGGAGTGCCTATACGATAGTTCATTGTTAACTCAGCCTTAGTTGCTTTTTTATTATCTTGACCAAGCTTATGCTCTGCCTTAATAGTGAAAAGTGGAACTGGTGTATAATCAATACCTACAGTAACTGCCCTTGGATCTTTTTGTAAATTATCTTTACCAAATAACGCAACTTTATCACCATAGTATTGTTCATACATAAGTGATCCACCTAAATGTGGATATTGTGGCAAATAACCTTGGAAACGAACATCAAACCCTCTTGCTGCACGCTCTAAATAAAATTCAAAATCTTTAGAATTTTTCCAATCAGATAAGGGATGATAATAGTTAACAGCGAACTTCATGTAATCAGTCCATGCTTCTGCACCAACACCTAAACGATTATGAGAACGTTGAAAATCATGGTCAAAAAACACATTATAACCAAGCAACCATTTTTTATCAGCTACGTCCCAACGTTGACCAATACCAAAGTTACCAATACGGCGATTATGTTCATATTCCTGAAATGATATTTGACTAAATATTAATGTATCTTCAGTATCGTACCATGGGCTAAATAACTTTAGATTAACATTATTAAACTCACCTTTATCACTCAAATCAAATTGTAATTGAGCCGTACCAAAACGACCTAAAAAGTCTTGTACGGCATTACGAGCCGGTTCAACAACTTGATTTTTAACACTATTACGAACATAGTTTTCTGCATAATCTTTACCTCTGTTTTTTAAATGTCCAGATAGACCACCGTTATCTGACGAGGTTAATTCTTTCCAGTCCTGACTAGCGAGTGTTTGTAATACTGAAGCAGTTTGAGTTAAAACGGCATCTTTGTCTTTTTTTACATCATAATTATCATCTGAACCTAACTGAGGTAGGTTAGCATGCGGGTCTTTTTTATCATCATTTGATGTAATTGCTGGTAACAAAGGAGAATCTTCAGGAAGAATTATACTTTCGCCAATGTCAACAATATCCTTTTTATCAAAACGCCCCGCATTCATTGCGCGTAATTCTGAGACAGAAATACTACTTAAAAGTGCAATTTGATACAGACTACGTCGCTGATTGTTGATCATCTGACGAGCTTTTGTGCCATCTTTTAATTCAATTATTCTATTATTTACAGAATTTTGCGATAACTGAGGATCGACAGCAAAAGCTGATTGCCACCCTAATGTAGCAATGACAAATGCAGAGACAATTGTTAAATTAAGATTGTTTCTCATCTTAATATTCCTTATTTTTTCGACAAACCACATAACATAAAAATGTAGCTAAAATCAATTTATCTTTATAAAGTATTAGTGTAATTATTTATGTTCTTTACAATTCTTTACAAAAAGAAATTCAATCCTGCTAAGTCTATTACAAAAATGTCATTTATCAAAGCGATTTATTACTTTTTTTTGATTTTTTCTATAAATTGCATTTTATAACTATAAAATACAATTAGTTATATTAACATATATTACTATAAATTTTGACAAATTAAATGAAATATTAAATTAAATTAACTATAATTAAATAAAAAATTTATTAATTTGTAATTTTAATTGTTTATATAATATTTCTTTTTTACAATTATTATTGCTATTCATTGACCTTCATTATAGATTTCTAGGTTTTCTGACTCTTTAGAAGCTAAAAATTTTTTACTTTCGCCTCTTTTTTTTTCTAGTGATGATAAATAACTATTATCAATTCCTCCAGTAATATATATTCCATCAAAAACAGAACACTCTAAATGACGAATATTCGGGTTTTGTTCTGTGATTGAATCAATTAAAGCGGATAAGTCTTGAAAAATGAGTTTATCAGCACCAATAACCTTAGCAATTTCATCAACTGTTCGGTTATAAGCAATCAGCTCACTAGCAACAGGCATATCAATGCCATAAACATTTGGATGTCTAATTTCTGGTGCCGCAGACGCTAAATAAACTTTTTTTGCACCAACTGAACGCACCATTTCAACAATTTCTTTTGAAGTTGTACCTCGGACAATAGAATCATCAACTAAAAGTACATTTTTACCTTCAAATTCAATGCGATTAGCATTGAGCTTTCTTCTTACAGATAACCTACGAGCACTTTGTCCTGGCATAATAAATGTACGACCAACATAGCGATTTTTAACAAACCCTTGTCGATAAGGCTTATTTAAAATACGTGCAATTTCAAGAGCAGCATCACAAGAGGTCTCAGGAATAGGAATGACTACATCAATATCAATATCCTTCCACTCTCTAGCTATTTTCTCTCCCAGCTTTTTCCCCATTTCAATACGTGATTGATAAACTGATACGCCATTAATTAACGAATCTGGTCTTGCAAAATAAACATATTCAAAAATACATGGGTAATATTGAGGATTATCGGAACATTGCTTAGAATATAACTGTCCATTTTGACAAATATAGATAGCTTCTCCTGGCTCAACATCACGCATAAATTCAAAATCAAGTATATCTAGAGCAACGCTTTCTGACGCAACCATATATTCAATTTTTTTATTTTCAAGGACTCGTTTACCAATTACTAAAGGGCGGATTCCATAAGGATCACGAAAAGCAACAAGACCATGGCCAATAATCATTGCTACGCAAGCATATGCGCCTTTAATAATACTGTGAACATTATGTATTGCGTTAAAGATATTATCGGCAGTCAATGGAAAAGTAGGAAACTTATCTAATTCATTGGCAAAAATATTGAGTAAAACTTCAGAATCTGAATTTGTATTAACATGACGTTTTGCAAGTTCAAATACTTTATTTCTAAGCTCATCGGTATTGGTTAAATTTCCATTATGAGCAAGCGCAATACCATAAGGTGAATTGACATAAAAAGGTTGCGCCTCGGACGGGCTTGAACTACCTGCAGTAGGATAACGAACATGCCCTATTCCCAAATTACCTTGCAATCGCTGCATATGATGCTCTTGAAACACATCTTTAACTAAACCATTCGCTTTACGCAAACGAAAGCGATTTTGATTATCAATAGTCACAATACCAGCTGCATCTTGCCCTCGATGTTGCAAAACAGTCAATGCATCATAAATAGATTGATTAACAGTACTACACCCTACAATACCAACAATACCGCACATACTATGATTACCTCAAATTTATTGCACTAAAAACGAAGAAGACTGTTGTATAAAATCAAAAAACCAACGAATAATAAAATGAAAATGTGGAATTAATTGTGATTGAGCCCAATACGAAGATTGAGATAACGAAGTAAAGGTATCAACCAAAAAGAGAACTGCCGCAACAACCAAAATACCCCGTAATACGCCAAAACAGATACCTAATACACGATCAGTGCCAGATAATCCCGTTTTTTGGACTAATTGACCAATAAGATAAGATACAATTGAGCAAACTAATAGCGTAGCAATAAATAAGATAACAATGGCTGTTGCAATGCGTATAATATTACTATCAAAATAAGTTAAATAATCGGTAATATAGATATAAAATCGGCTAGAAACAAAGAAAGCTAAAACCCAGCTAATAAGAGATAAAGCTTCTCGAACAAATCCCCGCACAATGCTAATTAATGCAGAAACGGTAATTACACCAATAATCGAAAAGTCAACCCAGTTCATCATAATAACTCACAATTTTATATTAATAATATTTTATTTTAATTGTTATTTGCAATACAAAACAATGACTAATTAGCAATAATAATACCTTTTAATTTTGTTAAATTATTTAAGTTAATAATCACTTGTTCTGCTTGTTCTTTTTTAGCATAAGGACCAACCTGTAACTTAATTAACTGATTAGGTTCAGGGTTTTTGGGTATTGTTTTAACGCTATAATTATTTAGCCTTAACAATGCAACTAACTCTTCTATTTTTTGCCTATTTTTTAAAGCAGTAAGCTGGATCATATAAGGCTTAGGTTCTTGTTGTGACACAGAATCGTTGTTTATCGTTGTTGAAGTATCTGCATTATCAACAATATCTGACGAAACGATTGAACTAGGACTTTGTTCTGAATCAGGTATATAAGAAATATCTGGTATATTATCGGTAAAATCATCATCGTTGGTTGATGCTATAGCCTGATTTTGATGAGTAATAACGTCTGGTTGAAAAATAGGGGTTGTAGAAATTGGCAAGTTAGACTTATCGGTTATTATCCATGGTGTAATTGCTGCAGTAATAAGCAATAATGTAGCAAACCCTACAAGACGATTCCTTATTTTATTGTAATTTTTTGGATTAATTTGTTGATTATCCGTCATAATTAATTCCACTTAAATGAGGAGTTTCAGCTAAAACATCAGATACAGTATGAAATGAACCACATATCACGATAATATCACTCTGTTTAGCATCCTGCATTGCTTTTCGATAAGCTCTAGAAACCGTATCAAATGTTGATACATTAGGTTCACCTTTATTCAATAAGTGTTGTTTTAATACTTCTGCACTACAACCTCGCTCACCATAAAGTGAGGCACAATACCATGCATCGCCAGTTAAAATAGATAAGGTGCTTTTAATATCTTTGTCTTTAAGCATACCAATGACAAATCGTAGTTTTCCAAGCCCCAAATATTTCTCTTTTAATTTTTCTAATTGTTGTGTTAAATAAGTTGCAGCATGGGGATTATGAGCTACATCAAGGATCACCAACGGTGATGTTTTGATAATTTGAAAGCGTCCCGTTAAATTAGAATTTTTTAATCCATTAACTATTTCGTGTCGTGTTATTTTAAGCGATGAATAGCTTAAAGCAGCAACTGCAGTTGCTGCGTTAGCTAAAGGAACATTAGCAATAGGTAAATTTTCATATTGTTTTATAGATGACTGAAATACCCATGAATTGTTATTAACTTGTCTAAAATACCAATCACAATTTACCGAATAGATCGGGCAGTTAACTAATTTTGCAACATTTAAAATAGATGTAGGCATATCTGGCTCACCAACAACAGCAATACTTTTAGATTTAAAAATACCTGCTTTTTCACGCCCGATACTTTCACGGGTATCACCTAAATAATCAATATGATCAATATCAATAGTTGTGATGACAGCCACGTCTGCATCAACAATATTGGTTGCGTCTAACCGCCCACCAAGGCCAACTTCTAATATAACCACATCTAATTTTGCATGTTTGAATTGATAGAGTGCAGCAAGTGTTGCATATTCAAAATAGGTAAGAGATATATCGGCTCTGGCTTTTTCTATTTCGACAAAAGCTTTTACGGTTTCTTGTTCACTTGACTCTTGGTTATTAATACGTACGCGCTCAGTAAATCGTAATAAATGAGGGGAGCTATACACACCAACGTGCAAACCAGCCTCAAGCAATATCATTTCAAGTGTTCGGCAAGTGGTTCCTTTGCCATTGGTGCCAGCAACAGTAAAAATGTAAGGTGCTGGTTGCACTAAATTAAGACGTTGAGCGACTGTCTTTACTCGTTCTAAACCCAAATCAATAGTTGTTGGATGTAATTGCTCTAAATAACAAAGCCATGTATTTAGATCTGACATGGCATTCGGTTGTTTAATTTGCATACTCAATCAAACTGTCTCGGTAAGAGTAATATTATTAAACGGATCAGGTAATCTCATTAATTTAGCTATTAAACTAGCAATTTTAGGACGCATATCTTTACGATGAATGATCATATCAATTGCGCCTTTTTCAAGTAAAAACTCACTGCGTTGAAACCCTTCTGGTAACGTTTCACGAACAGTTTGTTGAATTACTCGCGGTCCAGCAAAACCTATTAGCGCTTTAGGTTCTGCAATGTTAATATCACCTAGCATCGCCAAACTTGCAGATACACCTCCCATGGTAGGATCGGTCATTACAGAAATATAAGGTAAACCTTCATCTTGCATTTTAGCAAGAATCGCACTAGTTTTTGCCATTTGCATTAACGAAAACAAGGCTTCTTGCATTCGAGCACCACCACTTGTTGAAAAACAAATTAAAGGGCATTTATCCTCAATAGCTTGCTCTGCTGCTCGTGTGAATAATGCACCAACAACAGAAGACATTGATCCACCTATAAACGCAAACTCAAAACAAGCCACAACGACTGGAATACCTAGTAATGTACCTTTCATTACAACCATTGCTTCCTTTTCGTGGGTATCCTTTTGCGCTGCGGTTAAACGATCTTTATATTTTTTAGTATCTTTGAATTTCAAAATATCTTTAGGCATAAGCTCTGTACCGATCTCAGTATCCGAACCTTCATCTAAAAAACGGTATAAACGCACACGGGCAGGAATATGCATGTGGTGGTCACATTTTGGACAAACCTCTAAATTAAGATCAAGTTCAGCTTGATAGATAACTTGCTCACAATTACTACATTTAGTCCAAACCCCACCAGGGATATTTGCTTTTTTATGATCTGACGATATATTATTTTTACTAAGAATTTTTTCAATCCAGCTCATTATGATTCTCTCATTCTGGCACTCTTTACAAATTTGGAGCTATTGTACAATACTTTGTGCTAATTCTTAATAGTTGTTTTTATTTTTATCTTATTTGGTAAATGGAATTTCCCTCAGAATATGACATTTAAAACAAATTAAAACACTAAAAATTTAAATACCACTGAGAAAACATCATTTATATATAAAAATAGATTTAATATGACCTTAAAAAATTATTGGTATATAATTGGTAAAATTTTATTTTCCATTTTTTAAAATTAAGGGGTTATAGATGGACAAGGAAAAATCAACCGCACCATCGTTTCAAGGTGTACTTGAATATATTCGTTTATCTCGTCGTTTAAATAAATTAAAACGCGAAATTTCAGATAACGAAAAAAAGATTCGTGACAACCAAAAACGAGTATTATTACTTGAAAACTTAAGTGAATATATTAAACCAGATATGACTTACGAAGAACTTCAAGCAATCATTGCTAACATGAAAAGCGATTATGATGATCGCGTAGACGATTACATTATTAAAAATGCTGAAATTTCAAAAGAGCGTCGAGAAATCAGTAAAAAAATGCGCAGTTATCGTTCTAACTAAGCATACTATTTTATAAATAGCGTCCCTTGCATGTGGACGCTATTTTTTATATAACTAAATCAGCCTCCAGCCAATTTGACTTTAAATCCTTTATCTTCTAACAATGATTTTAATAAATCTCGTTTATCCCCTTGAATTTCAATAATGCCATCTTTAACCGAACCACCACAACCACAACGTTTTTTTAATTCTGCTGCTAACTGTAATAATTGTGCATCACTCATATCAAATCCCGTAATAACACAAACACCTTTACCTTTACGACCTGACGTTTGTCGTTGGATTCGAATAATGCCATCCCCCTTAGGCCGAGAGATCATTGTTTCAGTTGGTTTAATTCGACCTTTATCGGTCGAGTAAACAAGTAGATTTTCTGACATCATTTTGTTTAGCTCTTAGTTGGTTCAAGTGTTGCTAAAATTGTTTTTAACGCTTGAGCAGGATCGTCTGCTTGAGTTATTGGACGACCAATCACTAAATAATCAGAACCAGCAGCTTGAGCTCGCTGAGGCGTCATAATCCGACGTTGATCATCGGGATCGCTACCTGCGGGTCTTATACCTGGTGTAACTAACTTAAAATCACTACCTAATCGTATTCTAAAACTTTGAACTTCTTTAGCTGAACAGACCACTCCATCAAGCCCGCAGTTTTTAGCAAGTGTTGCCAATCTAGTCGCTTGTTCTAGAGGTGATACATTGATACCAATTTCTTGAAGATCGGTTGACTCCATACTGGTTAGTACAGTTACTGCGATCAAAATTGGTGCATCTTTACCATATGAATAAAGCGCATCCTTTGCAGCAGTCATCATGCGAGAACCCCCGCTAGCATGTACATTGGTCATCCAAACCCCCAGATCAGCAGTGGCTGCAATTGCTTTTGCGACAGTATTAGGAATATCATGAAATTTAAGGTCTAAAAAGACATCAAAACCTTTTTGCATAATTTTCTTAATAAAATCAGGTCCAGCATGAGTAAAAAGCTCTTTACCGACTTTGAGTCGACAATCTTTAGGATCTACTCGATCAATAAAATTCCACGCTGATTTTAGATCCGCAAAATCAACTGCAACTATAATTGGTGATAACATAACTCACTTATTCCTTTTAATAAAAATTTAGCTGTTTTTTCTAACAAATTCGTTCAAATCGGTATAAAAAATGCGGGCACTTTCTTTATAGCCTTTCAGAGTCTGATGTACTAGATCTGGGCGAGCTAACTTTTGTTGACGCCATTGTTTAATAGAATACTTACCGCCCATTGCCACTTGCCAATCCCAAAATAATGTTTTTTCAGATTTAGCAACTTGTTTTTGAATTTCCATAACTTTAGCAAAAGACGGAGGCATATCTGTTTCATTTAACATTGTATCTGGCGGTGTCATTAGCAAAATTGCCGCATTAGGTAATGTTTTACGGATCAGTCTAATATTATTGATTAAGTTGTTTCGATACTGATCAGCATTTAATGATTTATCAAAACTTTCATTTGTTCCGTATTGCAGAATAACCAAATCACTTTTTGATACACTTAGTTCTTTATACCAATCTTGCCCCCACTTTTGCAAAATGGTTTGTTTTGCCCCATTCGTAGCAATCGATGAAACAATTACACCAGGTTGTTGGTAACGAGTTAACCAAACGCCACCAAGCTCAATACTTCTTTGCCCTTTTATAATTAAAGGCAATTTAGATACAACCGTTGTAGTTTGCCAAATATTTGATTTAGGCATATAACTAAAATCTAGTTTATTATTATTTGCATCATAAAGTGTTAGTATATTTGAACTGCTTTTAAGCATCTTAAAGGTTAACTTAACTTGCCAAGTTTTATCCTTTAATCCTATAGGTATAATCTGGATAGCCGCCGAATCTTTATTAGGTTTAGCAATAAAACCACCCATAGGGAAATCCAAATTACTTAACTTTCGGCTACTTAACACATCCCAATGATTAAATTTCCATGTCACTGCTGCATGGTTTTGCCCCTTTATCTCAATAGGCGTTATCCAACCAACACCTGCATTACCATACTTTTTTTGCATTAATGTTCTAAATTCACCTGTAAAAAAGTCAGCTGCCGAATGAGAATCGCCAAATTGAGTGATATTAATGACTTTATTAGTTTTTTTGTTATTAGCTAATAACTTTAAACTTCTGGTAAATTGTTTAGTATTAGGATCGCCAAAATCAATAATGGCAGATGCAGTAGAAGTTTTACTTTCTGCTACGCTACATCCAACGGTAATAGTTATTACAATTACCGCTGTAATATATTTTAAAAATTTAATCATTATGGAGGCCCTCTAATTCTTTATAAATTATTTTTTCCATAATTTCTTTTGCCAGAATTTTTTGGCCTGTTGGAGTAAAATGAACGCCATCGTCAACCCTTACTTTGATTTTTGCTTTATCTATTTCTACAAAATTGCTGAATTTTTCGTATGTACATCCTAATAATTCATTGGTTGTTAAAAAATGTTGTCGAGCTTTTTCTATTTCAGATTTATATAAGCTGTTTAAGTAAACCATACCATCATTTAATTTTGCCTTACGCATACAAGGCGCCGCAAGCCAAAGTACTTGAACATTATGCTCTATGGCACTATTTAAGATAGATTTAATACGTAAACGGTATTGATCTTCCCACAATTCAGATTTGAATTTAGCATATTTGATATACCCCTTAACAGGGAAATCCCAAGGATCATTAGCACCAAGAAAAACAACAAGTAATTTAATAGAAGGATCAGCAATTAAATGATCGTTAATTGTTTTTGACCAATCAAAAGCTCTTGGATAAGCAAGACCTGTACTTTGTTTGCTCAAATCAAGGCTTTCTATTTTATACTGTTTAAATAGCATTTTTTTAACATATGGTGCAACACCTTGCATTAAAGAATCCCCTGCAAAAAATACTTTATCATTACTTGTTAATACAATAGGTAGTGATTTATTAGTTAATTCAATCTCTACGTTTAGATTTTTAGGTTCATCTTGCAATACAGGCTCTAGTTTTGCTTTATTCAGTTCGATAGTATCTGAATGTGTATCCGAATTTGAACTTATTTTACTATCTTGAATATTGACTAATTGATCTCTTTTTAAATCCACTTTTGTTACAAGTTCGATTTTATTATGTTGTTTTTCATCTTCAGGATAAGGCGCATTTAACTCTGAACTCTCATTTTCAAAAATAGGCAAAAAAATATTAATAGATGGAGTAAGTAATGTTGATTTTCGTATTGGCAAATATTGTTGAATATTAGGTTCATTATTGTTATTTTCTTCCAATTCTTGAGTTGGTAGTGTGCCTTGAGCAATAAAATTATTACTGTTAAGTAAATCGGTATGATATGCCTGCTGCCAATAAATTAGTATTGATTTATAATAAAGTATAATTAATGCCACTGAGGTAACAAACAAAACAATCAATATATAACCAGCAGATAAATGGTTACTGACAAGAACTGAAGCAGGTTTGTTTTTTTTATTTTTCTGATGACTTTTTTTAAATGTATTTTTATTCAGCGATTTATGATGTTGCCGTTTCAAATTCGATGGTGATTTTTTATTACTTCTCGAAAACGATTTTTTATATATCATCATAACTAAGCACTATAATTAAAAATTAGCGTAAATAAAGTTAGGAATACCTGATGGCGCAATATAAATAGCCAACCATAAAATAAAAATAAATACCAATGGTAAAAAAAACAGTGATATTTTGGTTAATTGCATGATAAACCACTCAGTGAAATTTTTACACATTGGATAAATGAAGTAGATAAAACTAATAACTAAAAACCCCCCTGCATATTGTGGTTCTATCAAAAAATTATGCACTAATGCGGACAAATAATCCAACGCATCAAACACGTTTTCACAATAAAAAAAGAGCCATGTAAAACAAACATAATGCCATGTTAGTAATCTTGCTAACGTTGGCGAACGTAGTGCTATCCTATCTTTACCTAAATAACGATCACCAATATTAAGTGCCACAATGCCAATACCATGACATGCTCCCCAAATAATAAAATTAAGACCTGCACCATGCCATAGTCCAGACAGTAACATGGCAATCATGACATTAATTTGCGTTTGAATAAAACCTCGCCGATTTCCACCAAGTGGAATATAAATATAATCACGAATCCAGTGAGATAAGCTAATATGCCAACTCCCCCAAAAGTCTTTTAAATTCAATGATAAATAAGGAAAATTAAAGTTAATTGGCAAACGAAAACCTAGTAATAAAGCCATACCTGTAACTAAATCTGTGTAACCCGAAAAATTTAAGTAAATTTGTATAGCATAAGCATAAAGTCCAACTAACAAATCAATTACACTAAATTCTAATGGATTGGCAAATATTGGTTTAACCCAATGCTCACTGATTAAACCACCTAAACAGTAAACCTTAATAACAGCCAAAATAAGCAATGTAAATGCACGAAACGGCTCTAAAATTTCGCGAGGTTGGGCAACATTGATTTGCGGTAAAAAATCTTTAGCACGGTTAATCGGACCTGCAATAATACTAGGAAAGAACGATAAAAATAGTGCAAAATCCCAAAATTTAGCAACAGCAAGCTCTTTCTTTTTTATTGAAACTAAGTAACTTACCGAATGAAAAGTATAAAATGAAATACCAATAGGAATTAATACTGTTATAGCTGGCAATAAAACAGATAAATTCAATAAATTAAAAAATTCTTGTAGCTCGTAACGGAAAAAATCAAAATATTTAAATAAGGCTAGATTAATAATTGATACACATAACCCTAAAACGAGCCATCGCTTTGCATGATGTTCCGATGCGGCAATCATCACCGAAAATAAATAAATCACACAGGTATAAATAAAAAGGATAAGCGAAAATTGCCAGCTATAACTACCAACAACAAGATAGCTTGCTACTAAAAGCAGGCTATTTTGTATTTTGGGCGATCGGTAGCATCCCCAATACAAGGCAAAAAAAACAATAAAGAGTAAACCAAATTCAATAGATAAATAACTCACTGTCATCCTTTTTATTTAACGGGATACTTTCCTAAAATTTTTTGACAAATTCCATTATAAATTTTTTAACTCTCCGTTTCGCTAATCAATTCGGATTGAGCAAGTACATTATAAACAATGAGTTCCTTATTCAATCCAGTAACAGTTAATAACTGGTTTCTTGCCTGTAACCATAAATTATAAAGTGCAGAAAGTTTTTCATTACTTTTAGTTGCAAACAATCGAACTAAAGGGACTTGATCACGATTAACAATAAAACGCCCTACTTTTTGCTTCGCTTTTAGCGCATCACTTAATAATGAACAGAACCAAATGATTTGTTCAATAAAATCTTCATTATCAAAGGTTTTAGCCAACTGCCAATAATTATTTTGTGGTACAACGTCTAATAAATGGTTACAAAAAACTTTACGTCGTTGCCACTTTTCAGGTGTTAATAATATCGCTGCTTTTAGTGGCGCATTTTCGCTCAATAATAACGCCGAGGCAAGTTCATTATCGCTATATTGCTGATCATGTTGTTTTTTTAACCACCCAATAGATTGTTCCAATTTAGGAAGAGCCAAAAAATAAGAAAAACAACGGCTATGTATTGTTGGCAATAATTGGCTATTATGTTCATCGCTCAAAATAAAATATGTATTTTGGGGTGGTTCTTCTAATGTTTTAAGCAACGCATTAGCAGCGGCTTCAGTCATTAAAGCCGCATGTTTTATCCAAAGAACTTTATTGCCACCTTGCTGAGATTTTTCGTAAACTTTGCTAGCTATATTACGAATTTGATCAATGCCGATTGAACGTTTACCTTGCTCATTGGTTATTACATCATAATCAGGATGATGATGAGCCAAAAACAATTGACAGCTATGACAGGTTAAGCACGGTTCTAATTGCTGTGAACATTGGCATAATAAACGATTTGCAAGCTTTGAAATAAATTCGTTCTCACCACTACCTTGAACATAATTAATTAGCAAAGCATGATGAGCACGCTTGTTTATAATTCCTGATGCTAATTGCTGATAAGGTAGCGAAAGCCATGGGTAGTCATTTAAGATCATTGAATATTAAACCTATTTTGTTAACCATTTTGTTAAAATTTGTTCAATTTGCTTGGTTACATTGTCAATTGATTGAGCTGCATCAATAATCATAATAGTATTGTCTTGCTTGGCAAGATCCAAATAACGTTGCCGAACTCGTTCAAAAAATGGCAACGATTGTTGCTCAATACGATCGAGTTTCCCTCTCGCTTTTGCGCGCATTAAACCAATTTCAGGAGCAATATCTAAATATAAAGTAAGATCAGGCTTAAAATCACCTAATACTTGTTCTTTTAATGTTGTTATAAAAGTTTGATCTAACTGACGCCCCCCACCTTGATAAGCCTGCGTTGATAAGTCATGACGATCACCTATCACCCACTTACCAGCTTTAAGTGCCGGTTTTATAACATTATCAATCAACTGAATACGCGCTGCATATAGCATTAACAATTCGGCTTTATCAGTCAAAGGGTCGTTATCTAAACCATTTTTAATCATATTGCGTAACGCTTCAGCAATCGGGGTGCCTCCTGGCTCTCTAGTAAATTGCAAATCGTCAATACTGTGTTGAATTAAAATGTGGGCAACGGCATTAATCGCCGTTGTCTTACCCGCCCCTTCAAGCCCTTCTATGACAATAAATTTGCCTGTCATACTAAATTCCTAATCTATTTATGATAAGCCTGTATTTAATATTGCGCTATTGTACGCTATTTTTATTCATTATTTTAGCCTGTATCATAAAAATAGCTTATTAAAATATAGTAGGTACATGGTTCAGAAACATCTAAATTATAAGGACACCTTTTAAATTAAAGTCAAATAAAACATAAATTAAACCATGACGCACATTATGCGAAGCATTACGTAAAAAAAAATATATTATAGCAATCTGTAAATTAATGACATTAAAGCCATTTAATCCTTATAATAATAAAGTAAACAATAACCCCACCAAACAATAACGAGCACAAAACGTAATACACTCTAGAGATATTTATGAATCAACAAGATAATAATAAACACCTTGAAGCTACTCAAACCAATGTAAAATGCCCTTTTATAATGACTATCATGCATAAATTAGTTCCTTTTTCGATGATTTGGATAAGTTTGGTTTTAATGTATGGTGTTGTGTGTATGTACACTAATTCTGTTGGGCAAGACGAGTTTTATCGCTTTATTTTCTTCTTGCGTAGCCCTTTTGTTGTCATGCTTAATTGTATAGCGTTATTTGTTAGCGTCTTCCATACGACAACTTGGTTTAATTTAATGACTAAAACGATACCAAGCGCACTGTTAAATAAAAAGTCGAACAGATTATTACTGATTGTAGGACTGTGGGCAGTTATGCTAGCTGTATCGGTTTTCTTATTTTTATTTGTATTGAAATGAGTGGTATTGAATCAATGAAAAATCAACAAATTCAAACAACAAACAAAGATGGAAGCGTAATAAGAAGTTTGTTTATGCTTGGTGGAACATGGGCTGCTATGTTTGCCCCCATTGTGCTAATAATTATGGCGTTTATGCTCCCCTTTGGGGAGGTTGCGACGCGATCTTATATTCTTAAAATAGCCAATACAGACATAGGTAAAGTTCTTTTATTTTTGACAATTTCATTACCTGTCTGGTTTGGATTACAACAAATTTTAACTATTTTGCATGAGCATCAAATCCACCCAAAACGTGAAAAATTACTGACATTTGGCTTAGCATTAGCATGGACATTACATGCTATTTACCTATTGTTTATTCGAATGTGATAATGTTTTTCTAGTAAATAGATAGAATACAAAAAATGCCATCAACCAAATAACGTTTTTTGTATTCTTGTATTCCTAAAAATTAATAATAAGTCAATTCTCGAGTCACCGTTGTTTGTTTACCACCTTGGTTATTTTTAACTTTACTTGCTGTTAGCCAGTCATTTTTTTCATTAAAAGTTAAAAATTTAGTGACATAATGAGCCGCTTCTTTACCTGCGGATAAATAAGAAGAATCGATGGACATTAATCGATGATGTTCATTATCGTATTGATACGAAAAATCACTTTCATTTTTCATATTATTACTAAATTGATAGAGCACTTTAGCTAACTGTTGATTTTGATACTCAAACGTATAGGTTGACGCCCCTTTTTGTTCTGTACCTGTGTATTGCCCATTCTCATCAATTTCTTTTAGTTGCCATTGTACATTTTTATTGATCAGGCAATTATTCGTGTCGTACATATAATTATCGGTTTCAACAAAAACAAAATCAGCCGCTTTTTTGGTTTGTTGGGATAGTACAATTTTGCCTTGTTCATCAGTACTAAATTGAATAATGCTATTGGTTTTATCTTCTGCATCTTCAATAATATTTTCCCAACCTGATTTATTTTTTTGTAGGTGTTCAGAATAAATTCGGATATCTTTTTCTGAATAAAGATCGTAATGGCTTTGTGTGATAAGCCCATTGGAATCATACATTAGTGTATGCTTAGCTGTTGTACTATTTACATCACTATCACTACCTAATTTAGTCGTTGAATTTCTAACCTCTTGCTTAATACCTTTTATTGGTGAGTCAATATAATCAAGAATCTGAAAGATATAATTATTTGATTCAACAGTATTTTTAGTAAGATTATCACCACAAGTTAGCGCCATCACTTTTATCGACATGAACGACAAACAAGATGTTAATAAAAAAGTGAGTATTCGTTTTTGCATAATGAACCTGTTAAATAAATTAATGTATTGATTTATTAAAAATTAATTATAATTTAAATTATTGTTTTATATATTCATTTTTTACGCATCAACAGCGCATCATCCCAATTGACCTTTTTTTCTTGGTCTGGCTTTTTATTTTGTTGATTTTCTTGTTGAGTATTATCTTTATCAGTAAATTTTACTGTAGTTTCTATTTTTTCAATTTTATCTAGGTGAATCAAAGTCTTATTTTGTTTTCGCGGTAATTTATCCAAAAATGAAAGTAATGTTTTGGTATATTCATCTTCAGGTGAATAGAAAATCTTTTCACGTGAACCTTGTTCAATAATTTGACCTTCTTTCATTACAACCACTTGATGACACATAGAATAAACCAACGCTAAATCATGGCTAATAAATAAATAGCTAAGTTGATACTTTTCTTGCAACGACTTAAGTAAATAAATAATCTGTTTTTGAATAGTATGATCTAACGATGAGGTTGGCTCATCTAAAATCAATAGTTCTGGTTGTAAAATTAATGCGCGAGCAATGGCTATTCGTTGACGCTGACCGCCAGAAAATTCAGTTGGATAACGATAACGCATTTCAGGGTCAAGACCAACTTCTTGCATAATATCAATTACCGCTTGTTCACGCTCCGCTCTACTTAGTTTTTTGTGAGTCACCAATCCTTCACTAATAATCTGCTCAACATTAAAACGTGGATTAAGTGATGAAAACGGATCTTGAAAGACCACTTGAATTCGGCTACGAAACGGTAACAATTTTTTAGCCTTTAAATGTTGTATCGGATGACTATCAAATAAAATATCACCTTGCGATTTAATCAATCGCAAAATCGCTAGTGCTGTAGTGCTTTTACCCGATCCTGATTCCCCCACAATCCCAACTGTTTCGCCTTGGTGTACAGCAAATCCAATGTTGTTAACGATCTTCTTTTTTTGGTTAAGAAATAACTGTTTTTTCCCAATGACTTCAACATTAAGATGATTAACATTAAGCAGAATTCCAGGAGTATCAGGCAGCGGTACTGGTTCCCCGGTGGGTTCGGAATTTAATAATGTTTGAGTATATTCATGTTGTGGGCGTAAAAAAATACGCTGCTTATTATTGTATTCAATAATTTGCCCTTGTTGCATTACAGCCACTTTATCAGCTAGCTTTTTCACAATACTAAGATTATGTGAAATAAATAACATGCTCATATTCAGCTCTTTCTTCAGCTCTTTTAATAACTGAATAATTTGCGCCTGCACTGATACATCCAAAGCAGTAGTAGGTTCATCGGCAATCAATAATTTAGGATGCGTTAAAATCGCCATAGCAATCATTACTCGTTGCCTTTCACCACCTGATAGTTGGTGAGGATAAACCGATAACTTACTTTTTGGATCTTTAATTCCCACACGATCAAGGTATTGCAAAATCTCGCTACGTGCATTATGGCGACTCATACCTCGATGCAATGCAAGGACTTCGTAGAGCTGTTTTTCAACGGTATGCAAAGGGTTTAATGACACCATTGGCTCTTGGAAGATCATACTAATTTCATTACCACGGACTTTACGAAGTTCTTTGTCTGGCGCGTGTAATAATGATTTTTCTTCAAACAAAATCTCGCCAGTTGGATATACCACTTGTTCCTTACGTAATAATCGTAAAATAGATAGTGCGGTAATGCTTTTTCCTGAACCTGATTCCCCTACTAGCGCAAGTGTTTCTTGCTCATTAATATCAAAACTAATATTACTTACTACTTGCGATAGTAAATGTGCACCACGTTTAAATGCGATACTTAAATCCTGTACTGATAATAAAGGAGAACTCATTGATATGTTCCTTTGTTTGGATCAAAGGCATCTCTTACCGCCTCACCAATAAAAATAAGCAGTGACAGTAAAGTTGCAATAATTAAAAATGAACTAATACCCAGCCAAGGCGCTTGTAAATTATTTTTACCTTGTAATAATAAACGACCAAGGGATGGTGAATCAATCGGCAAACCAAAACCTAAAAAATCTAGTGATGTTAAAGTAGTAATTGATCCGCAAAGAATAAAAGGTAAAAAGGTTAATGTTGCTACCATAGCATTAGGTAAGATATGACTAAACATAATCTTACTATCACTTACCCCCATTGCTCTGGCTGCACGGATATAATCAAAATTACGAGTTCGTAAAAATTCGGTACGCACAATTCCAGCTAATCCCATCCAACCGAACAAAACAGTAATGCCGAGCAACCACCAAAAATCAAGTGGCAAAATGCTAGCCAATAAAATAATTACAAATAAACCTGGCAAACCGCACCAAATTTCAATAAATCGTTGCCCTATTAGATCAACTATTCCACCATAATAACCTTGAATTGCACCAATGATTACCCCGATAATTGAAGTAAACGCTGTTAAAAAAATAGCAAAAAACATTGAAATACGAAAGCCATACAAGATATTCGCTAATACATCAAACCCTGCATCAGTGGTTCCCAACCAATGTGACGACGAAGGTGGTGTTGGAAAAGTGCTTGATGTATCGTAAATTAATGTATTGTAACTATAACGAAACGGTGGCCATAAAATCCAACCATTAGCTTCTATTTTCTTTTGTACAGCAGGATCAAGATAATTAGTTTGCGTTTCTAATTGCCCACCAAATTCCGTTTCGGGATAAAAATGAAAAATTGGCGAATAGTAATTATCCTGATATTTAATAAAAATCGGTCTATCGTTAACAATAAAATCAGCAAATAAGCTAATCACAAAACAGATCATAAATAACCAAAGTGAATAATAGCCACGGCGATTATGTTTAAATCGTTGCCAACGTTGTTGATTAATAGAATAATGAGTGGTCATTAGTTGCGAGCCTCAAAGTCAATGCGTGGATCTATCATCATATAAGACAAATCAGATAACAGCTTAGTAACAAGCCCAACCAACGTAAAAATGTAAAGTGACCCAAAAATCACGGGGTAATCACGTTGGATAATTGCCTCATAACCCAATAGACCAAGCCCATTAAGCGAAAAAATAATTTCGATAAGTAACGAACCAGTAAATAAAATCCCCACGAAAGCAGCAGGAAAGCCTGATATAATCAGCAATGTTGCATTACGAAAGACATGTTTATATAAAATTCTTCTTTCACTTAGCCCTTTAGCACGTGCAGTTATTACATACTGTTTGCGGATTTCATCTAAAAATGAGTTTTTAGTCAGCATAGTAAGCGAAGCAAAACCGCCAATAACCATTGCAATAGTAGGCAAACAGATGTGCCATGCGTAATCTTTTACTTTGCCCCAAAAATCAAGTTGATCAAAATGATTCGAAACAAGCCCACGAAGTGGAAAAACATCCCAATAACTGCCACCCGCAAATAGCACAATCAATAACACCACCAATAAAAAAGGCGGAATAGCATAACCAATAATAATTAACGTACTTGACCAAAAATCAAATGCAGAGCCATCTTTCACCGCTTTGCGAATACCTAAAGGGATTGAGATCAGATAAACAATTAAAGTACTCCATAACCCCAATGAAATTGAAACAGGTAAACTTTTGGCAATTAAACCTAATACCGATTCACTTTTAAAAAAACTATTACCAAAATCAAATAGTATATATTTCTTTAGCGTCTCGATATAACGTTCAAATATTGGTTTATCAAAGCCGTATTGTTTTTCTATCATCGCAACAACTTGTGGATCAAGCCCACGTGAGCCTCGATAGTTCGACTCATATTTATACTGTTGTACTGATGTTGAAGAACCACCACTCCCCGGCAATAATCCTTGCCCTGCTTGCGGGCCATTTTCAATCATAGCAAGCGCCTGATCGACTGGTCCACCTGGTGCAACTTGTACAATAAAAAAATTGATAGTCAAAATCACAAACAATGTTGGAATAATCAGCAACAGTCGACGAATAAGGTAATTTAGCATATTAATGTTCCTGATTTTTAGGCAGGCTAGCTGCTTTATTTGCATCATACCACCAACTATCAACCCCTATTGCATAAGTCGGTTGTATAGTTGGTTGCCCAAATTTGTTCCAATAGGCATAATACGTTTTACTGTTATACCACATTGGAATCATTGGATATTCTTGCGTTAAAATACGATCAAGTGCACGTCCTAATGGGACAAGTTCTTCTTGATTATCCACATTCTTAATAATTTCAGCGATAATGCCATCGATAGCTTTATTATGTAACCCCGAAGCATTCCACGATGAGTTAAGGTATTCACTTCCCCAAAACATCAATAAATTAGAATTGGGATAATTTACGGCATAATAATCACGTGCAACCATATCATAATCACGCTCACGAACACGCCGTAAATGTTGTGCGGAATCTAACAAGGTAATTTTCATGGTGATCCCTAAACGGGCCAAATTTTGTTGAAAAGGAATAGCATATTTAATATCGCTACCAAGAGAACTGATCAGTTCAAATTCAAATGGCTGCTGCGTTTCGATATTAATTAACTTGCCGCCTTTAATTTCCCATCCAGCTTGTTTTAGTAATTCAGCCGCTTTTAATAAATTGTCACGATTAAAACCTTGCCCATCACTTTTAGGAATAAAATAAGCATTATCAAAAACAGCGTCAGGAATAATATGCTTATAAAGATTGAGCCACTTTAATTCTTGCCCTGTTGGCTTACCTTTTGCCGAATAAATAGTATTTTCAAAAAAGCTGTAAGGTCTTTTGTAACTGTTATAATAAAACGCATGATTTAGCCATTCAAAATCAAATGCCAGTGTGATAGCTTGACGAACTCTAATATCTTTAAATAGTTCTTTTTGTAAATTGAATGCTAGCCACTTAGTATCGGTTGCGGTTTTAACCGGTCTTTCTTGTTTAATAATATGGTTATTATCAAAATATCGACCTTGATATTGAGTAAACCAATTTTTGGGTTGATCTTCAGCTCGCAGATCATATTCACCAGCTTTAAAGGCTTCTAGTGAAACGTTATCATCCATATAATAATCAATACGTTTTTCGTCAAAATTATCTAGACCTTTATTAATCGGTAAATCACGCGCCCAATAATTCGGATTACGTCGATAAACAACATATTGCCCCATTTTATAATCACTAATATAGTAAGGACCACTACCCACTGGCGGGATGTTTAATGGCTCTGAAAAATCATGATGTTGCCAAAAATGTTGGGGAATAACTCGCATACTACCCACAAACGAAAGAAGCTTTTCACGATCCGACTCAGGGATATCAACTCGCACATGGTAATTATCTATCGCTTTAACGGTAACACCTTTATTATAAACACGGTATTGAGGCACGCCTTCGGTCATAAATTTATGAAAGGTAAATTCAACATCATAAGCAGTAATAGGCTTATCATCTTGAAAACGAGCACGAGGATTTATTGCCACTTCCGCCCAGCGATATTGATTAGAATAGGTAATTGACGTCGCAATAAGGGGATAAAAACTGGTAATATCATCCTCAGTATTAGTAAAAAGACTATCATACAGCGCCCCAGAATTACGTTCAGGTGCGCCACGGCTAGCAAAGCGATTTAAATTATCAAAAGAACCAATTTCAGCCAGTTTAATTACGCCACCTTTAGGTGCATTAGGATTGACATAATCAAGGTGCTTAAAATCATCGGGATACTTGGGTTTACCTGACAGGGAATAGATCGTCTTATGATAAATCACCTCGTGTGGCTGGCGTGGCCCCACAAGCTCAACTTGCTGATTTTCAGGTAATGGCATTGGAGGATTAACATCAACTTCCTCCTCGATTTGGCGCTCGGTCTGTGGCGACACGGTTTGTTCTTCATCAGCAAAAACAGGCGCAGAACAAACGACCATGCCACTTAAGTAACTCAAGATGAATAATATTTTTATAGGTTGTTTTATTCGACTAATCATCCCAATTCCATTCCTGCTCCATTTAACAATAACATATTGATAATAGCATATTTATGTCACTTTTTATTGATTATTAACAAATCAGTCATTCAAGGTAAACACAAACCTCAATTAAGTTGCCTATTTTGCCAAACTTCAACTAAATGAGCAAAACCTAATTAATAAGATAAAATGAGACTACTGGTTAAAAGTATACATGTGATAAAAAATGAAATAATTCTAAGTATGATTAACCAAACTCAAAATATTACGTATTGTCGTTTTTGCTTGATGACTATTTTTCCAACATGTAGAGCCAGTCAATAGAGCGCCTTTACTAAGGACTTCATCTAACGTTGTTTGCCGTAATTGTTGAAAAGAATCAAAACCCATTTGTTCAAGTCTTTCAATAATTTTAGTGCCAACAAATTTAAGTTCCATTAACTGTTGCCGTTCTGTTTCTGAAAAAGCCATATTATCACCTTATGTTAAATCTAAAAATAACCAAGGTACTATAAACTAAGCCTCAAAAAAGGCAAATCAACTTTGTAGGTTTGAATATTTTTTGTAGAAATTATCGACAAAAACTGGTCAGTAAAGGTATTGATTTTATTGAAGTTTTTTGAAATGGTATTTTAGGGGATTACCTTGATTTTATGTCCTATTTTTAGGACAAATGTACTCACTTATAACATACGACGAAAGTCGGTAAAGTTTATAAAATGCAGGATTAGCTTGTTGAAAAGCAAGAAAAACAGATAAAAGAACCAAGAAAAAACTTCAATAAAATCAATATCTTTCCTGACCGATTTTTGGGAGGGTTTTTGCGTTGTTTTTTATAAAAAAGTGACTTATAAAAACCACTTAAGACTATGTTATTTGTTTTATTTCAGCGTCAAAATGTACCAATAATTAAGGCTAGTTGCTTTATCAAGCAAAGAGCATGACTAGGTCATTATAAGCGTCAGACAACAATAACGTCAGGTTTAATGCGTTAGCAAATATTTGTATAGCCTCGGGGGCGAGGCTGTTATTCCATTAATTTATAACTATTTTAGAATAGTGTTAATTAACGATATAGGCAATAAGGTTTGTCTATTACAATAACGTCTTTTTATTATAAATAAACCACGTGCTTGCCCTTTTCTGGCTGGAAGGTTGCTTTGCCAAATTCATCTAAGAAATAAGCAATATGATCGGCTTTATCCCCCACTAGGCGCCCTTTGACTTTGTTCCATGTCATAAGAACTATCATGGCGTCGGGTTCGCAACAAATTAGCATGGGTTGTTCAAACTCCTCGTTCCAATAAAACTCGCCGCCGTATAATTTATGCGCAGTGAGTAATAAGTAACATCCATATTCTTGTGATATCATGTTGAGTTGTTCTTCTGATATGCTGAAGTTTTTTTCAGCTATCTCACTGATGATCATTTCAACGACAGTGATGCTTTTTTCTGAATAATCGAGCTGGTTAATGCTCCATGTTGGGCTGTTTAAAATGGCATTTTGTGCCCATGCTTCGATTTCTTGATACAATTCGTTTTTTTGTTCAGTCATGTTGAGTTACTTCGCTATTAGGGTTAATTTGTTCTAGTTGTTTAACACTTTGCCACGCGGCTTCCATTTCTTCAAGTGTTGCTTGAGTTAAAGTAATATTTTTTTGTTGAAGGATCGATTCGACTTGTTTAAAACGTCGCGTAAATTTTTGGTTAGCCTGCTGCAAGCAGAGTTCCGATTTGATTTTTAAGTGCCTTGCTAAATTAACAGTTGCAAAAAATAGGTCACCAAGTTCTTCTTCAATTTTTTGTTGTTCACAATTGTTTTTATTAAGCTCTTGTTCAACTTCGTTGAGTTCTTCTTTGACTTTGTCTAGAACTGGTTGTAATTCTGTCCAATCAAATCCAACCGATGCACAGCGTTTTTGTATTTTGTCGGCTTTTATTAAGGCGGGGAGCGCATTTGGTATGTCGTCTAATATTGAGTATTGTGAGCGGTTATTACGTTCGGTCTGTTTTAGTTGTTCCCAGTTTGGTTTTTCGGTATTGTTATTGCCAACAGTGTTGTTATTACCCAATAGATGGGGGTGGCGATGCACTAATTTATCCGCCACGGATTGACAAATATCGTCAAAATTAAATGCATTTTGTTCTTTTGCTAAATCGGCATAAAAAATAATGTGAAACAGTAGATCGCCAAGTTCATTTTTAAGTTCGTGCATATCTTGCCGTTCTATTGCGTCTAGTACTTCGTAGGTTTCTTCTAGTGTATAAGATTTTAAAGATTCAAAAGTTTGCACACGATCCCATTCGCACCCTTTTATCGGATCGCGCAGTTGTTGAGTGATGGATTGCAGGCGTTGTAATTCGTTCAAGGTATTTTCCGTCAGTTTTAGGTTAGTTGTGTTATTGTAAAGCTTTCACTACAAAAGCGTTATTGGTTTTAGCGCGAATGGAAATTTATTTTATTTTTATTGGTAAATTATTTGTTAAAAAAACGTTAACATCATGAAAAATAATGTTATTTATGGAACTTCTAGCTGATAAATGTAAATTAAGTATATAATACATAACTTTGAAATTAATTGTATAAAATAATATGAATAATCTACGAGAACTTACGTTAAGGGGTACCATTCTTGGTGCCCTTATTACTGTTATTTTTACGGCGTCAAATGTCTATCTAGGTTTGAAGGTAGGATTAACGTTTTCGTCAGCCATTCCTGCGGCAGTGATTTCGATGGCCGTATTAAGGCTGTTTTCGGGCGCCACTATTTTAGAAAATAATATGGTGCAAACCCAAGCTTCAGCAGCAGGAACGCTTTCATCCATCATTTTTGTTCTTCCTGGTTTGTTGATGATTGGTTATTGGCAAGGATTTCCGTTTTGGTTGACGTTTGCTGTGTGTGCCGGTGGCGGAATGCTTGGGGTTTTATTTTCTATCCCGTTGCGTCATGTGATGGTTGTTAAAAGTGATTTGCCTTATCCAGAGGGCGTGGCCGCCGCTGAAATTTTAAAGGCGGGCTCTAAAACCGATAATAACGAAGCAAATGATGGGCTTAAGGATATTTTATTTGGGGGCACAATCGCTTCTGTTGTTAGTTTATTTACCAATGGCTTTCGCTTGTTATCTGATAGTGCGGCTTATTGGTTTAGTGCAGGTAAGTCTATCTTTCAATTACCTATGGGGTTTTCTTTAGCGTTACTTAGTGCTGGTTATTTAGTTGGCATTATGTCTGGTATTGCTATTTTGATTGGTACGATTATTGGTTGGGTCTTTGGTATTCCAATTTTAAGCGCGATTTATGATTATGATACTAGCGAACCATTAGCCAAAGTTGCAATGAACTTTTGGGCAAAAGATATCCGCTTTATTGGGGCTGGTACTATTGCGATTGCCGCTATTTGGACGCTATTGACTTTAGTTAAACCAATGATTGAAGGATTAAAGCTCTCTTTTAAAAGTATGCGTGCAGATGTGTCAGCTAATGATATTGCACCAACCGAGCGCGATTTATCACCTAAAGCTATTTTCTTAATCATGGCTGGTATGTTGGTTATTTTGTTAGTGACTTTTTATAGCTTTATTGCTGATAGTGGATTGTCGGCAGGCATTGCTTGGTCATTAGTGTTTTGCGCTACGTTGTTTGCTTTTATTATGGGCTTTTTAGTGGCTGCCGCGTGTGGTTATATGGCAGGGCTTGTGGGTTCATCAGCTAGCCCAATATCAGGCATTGCCATCGTTGCAGTGATTGTTATTTCATTGGTTTTATTGGGTTTGGGTGAAGTCAATGGTATGTTAGCTTCTATCGAGGGTTCTAATTTTGCCACAGCGCTTGCCCTGTTTACTACCAGTGCAGTGTTATCAATCGCTTGTATTTCAAACGATAATTTGCAAGATCTAAAAACAGGTTATTTAGTTCATGCTACGCCATGGAAACAACAAGTTGCGTTATTAATTGGCTGTGTGGTTGGTGCGATTGTTATCGCTCCTATTTTAGAAATTTTATATAATGCTTACGGCTTTACTGGTGCTTTACCTCGTGCTGATATGGATCCCAAACAAGTGTTAGCTGCACCACAAGCAACATTGATGACAACAATTGCTAAAGGTATTTTTTCGCATCAACTTGATTGGACAATGATTTTAATTGGGCTTGCTTTAGGTACAATTGTTATCATTATTGACTTAATTCTAGCTCAAAATAAATCTAAGTTTCGTATACCTGCTCTTGCTATTGGTTTGGGTATTTATTTACCGCCAAGTATTACAACACCAATTATTATTGGTACTTTTTTATCATGGATAATTAAACGTTATACTTATAAAAAAGCACAAGCACAAAATTTAGATCCAGAAGCGCAATTTAAGAAAGTGGATCGTAAAGCGGCATTAATTGCATCAGGGCTAATTGTTGGCGAGAGTTTGGTCGGCGTATTATTAGCTATTGTGATTGTTATTAGTATTACAAGTGGCGGGAACGACGCTCCGCTTGCTATTTCAGCCGATTTGGGTGTGCTGCCTGAGTTTTTAGGTCTTTTTGTTTTTGTGAGCGTTTGTCTGTTTTTTATTCGTCGTGCTTTGTCGGCAGTAAAAAAATAGTTTAGTTTAAACGCTGTTAAATTTAAGCCCTTTATTCGTTGTAACAAAGGGCTTTTTTATTTACGTTGATTGTTTTTATGTCATGCTTTATTGTAAGGCATTAAAATAGTATTTTATTAACATATTTTATTTTGAATAATAGATAACAATATCATGATAGTATTTGACACCATCCAAGTTCGCCGCGGTATTAATTTACTTTTAGATAATGCCTCAGCTACGATTAATCCAAAACAAAAAGTCGGGTTAGTAGGTAAAAATGGTTGTGGAAAATCCACGTTATTTTCACTAATTAAAGGTGAAATTCAAGCTGATGCTGGCACGTTAAGTATTCCAACCCAATGGCAACTTGCTTGGGTTAATCAAGAAACGCCAGCATTAGATATTCCTGCCATTGAATACGCTATTGATGGTGATCGTGAGTATCGACAATTAGAAAAGCAGTTAGATATTGCTAATCAGCAAAATAATGGCGAGCAAATTGCTCTTTTGCATGAAAAACTTGATACAATCGATGCGTGGACAATTCGCGCTCGAGCTGCAGCGCTTTTGCATGGTTTAGGGTTTTCTAACGAGCAATTGCAATCACCCGTTAAATCCTATTCTGGTGGCTGGCGAATGCGTTTAAATTTGGCTCAGGCATTAATGTGTCGCTCCGATTTATTACTACTTGATGAACCCACCAATCACCTTGATTTAGATGCTGTCATTTGGCTTGAAAAATGGTTAAGTAATTATTCAGGTACATTGATTTTAATTTCTCATGATCGTGATTTTTTAGATCCTTTAGTCAATAAAATTATTCATATTGAACAAAAAAGTTTATTTGAATACACCGGTAACTACTCGTCATTTGAGATCCAACGTTCAACTAAACTTGCTCAACAACAATCACTTTATGAAAGCCAGCAATTAAAAGTAGCGCATCTGCAAGGTTATATTGATCGTTTTAGAGCTAAAGCCACGAAAGCTAAGCAAGCACAAAGCCGAATAAAAATGTTAGAACGAATGGAGCTAATTGCACCTGCACATGTGGATAACCCATTTCATTTTAGCTTTAAACCATCAGAATTTTTGCCAAGTCCACTCTTAATGATGGACAAAGTTGTGGCTGGTTATGATAATAAAATTATATTAGAAAAGATTAAACTCAACTTAGTTCCTGGTTCACGTATTGGATTGTTAGGCCGCAATGGTGCTGGTAAATCAACACTCATTAAATTGCTAGCGGGCGAAATAGAGCCAAAAGAAGGAAAGATCAGTTTAGCAAAAGGTGTTCAATTAGGCTATTTTGCTCAACATCAATTGGAATATTTGCGTCCTGATGAATCCCCTCTTTGGCATTTAATGCAACTTTCCGAACCCCAAAATACGGAACAAGAGCTACGTAATTATTTAGGTGGATTTGATTTTCAGGGAGATAAAGTTACCGAGCCAGTTAAGACCTTTTCAGGCGGTGAAAAGGCACGTCTTGTTTTAGCTTTAATTGTATGGCAAAAACCAAATCTACTTTTATTAGACGAACCAACTAACCATCTAGATCTAGATATGCGACAAGCGTTGACTGAGGCGTTAATTGATTTTGACGGTGCATTAGTGGTGGTGTCGCATGATCGCCATTTACTGCGTTCAACTACCGATGAATTCTATTTAGTCCATGATCATAAAGTGGAACCTTTTGATGGCGATCTTGATGATTATCAAAAGTGGTTAGCAGAAGTGCAAAAATCTGAACATCAATCCAATGATAAAAGTCAGTCAATAAAAAAAGAAAATACCAATAATGTTTCGGCTCAGGATCGTAAAGAACAAAAACGTAAACAAGCCGAATTGCGCGCACAAATGCAACCGATTAAGAAACAGTTACAAAAAGAAGAACAGTTACTTGATAAATTAACCAATCAATTAAAGCAAATTGAAGAACAATTGTCAGATCCTGCAATCTATGACGCGAGCAAAAAAAATGAACTTACAACTTTGTTACTAGAGCAAAGCCAACTTAAAAATCAATTAGAAGAAACAGAATTGCAATGGTTAGAATTACAACAACAGCTGGAGTCGTTTAACTTAGATTAAATTGGTCATTTCTATTAAGAGGCTTGAGGTAATGGCTATCCATTATCTATAAGCCAGCTATTTAAATTATTCATAGGCTATCCTCTCCAATGTTATCGACGATATCATAGATGTACATTTTTGCCTGTTCAAAGTCATATCCCTCAATACCAAAAACGGATGTGTAAGATATCATACCTTCAAGTATTAACATAATTAGACAAGATGCCTGTTCACATGACTTTGTGCCTCCTAGACATTCAAAAATTCTATCTTGAAGCCATTTTTTATGTTCGCTCACAATAGCGCATATTTCTTCGCTTTTATTGTTATATTCAGACTTAGCTCGTACAAACATACAACCGCGGTAGTTATCATTCTTAAACCATTTTATATGCCATGAAATAATTGCATTGATTTTGTCTTTTTTCTCAGAAAAAACAGTGATAACATCTGTAAGTGATTTTTTTAAAAAAACATTCCGCCTAAGTAATACTTTACTTACCAGCCCATTTTTGTCACCAAAATATTTATATAACGTTCTTTTTGATACACCTGCATTTTCTGCAACAAGCTCTAAACTAACAGAATGATACCCATATTCATTAAATAGCGATTCAGCCGCAACAAGTATTGTATCAACAATTTCAGGTTTCAATTTCATTTTTTATTATTTGTAATTTCTAGAATATTTTCGATTTTATCACAATAGCTCTAATGAAGTTAATTATAAATAATATTTGACCTTTCAAGTCAATAAATATACATTAAGTAAACGATATCGTTTACTTAATACGGTTACTAGTTTTATTAAGATCCCACATTAACCAAACAGGAGAGATTTATGCTAGAAAAATTAAAAGGAGGAGAGGTGATGCAACCTAAGCCTCATGCAGTAGCTATATTGAGAGGATTTATTGGGGGTGCTTTAGGGATTTTGACTTTGCTCGTAATCACTCATTGGGGAGGTACATTAGCAATTATGGCTCCATTTGGTGCAACATGCGTGTTGTTATTTGCTGTCCCTAAATCGCCATTGGCACAACCAAGAAGTGTTATAGGAGGGCATTTTGTTTCGTCTTTTATAGGTGTGTTATTCATTAATTTATTTAGCAATGGAATTATACCGATAGCATTAGCTGTTGGGACATCTATCGCATTGATGCAGTTACTGCGTGTAATTCACGCCCCTGCTGGTGCAAATCCTATTCTAATCATGATGTCTGGAATGACTGACTATTCATTCTTGATAACACCAGTACTTGTAGGTTCGGTTTTATTAGTCATGGTTGCTTTAATAGTTAATAATATAGGAGCCGAAGCTCGTTGGCCTAACTATTGGTTGGGATATCACTTTGATATGGGTAAAAGAATAAAAAAATCTAAAAAAGAGTAGACTGCCTGTATTATATTAATAAGTTAAATTATGATCCTATAGTGGTTTTACCTAGCTTGGCTACTTACTTTAATAAAATACATTAGAAATAGAACTATTATTCTCAAAAGGCATTGTATTTGTTTCATAAAAACAAAAACCACAAGATAGACTCTTGTGGTTTTTTAAAAAAATACTGTAATTCAGTGAAAAAACTATATCAAAAGATTAGCTCTTTTCAACTTGGCTAAAATCTAGCTCTACCGGTGTCGAACGTCCAAAAATAGAAACAGACACTTTTAAGCGACTTTTTTCGTAGTCAACCTCTTCGACAACACCGTTAAAGTCAGCAAATGGACCTTCGTTAACACGAACAAGCTCACCCGGTTCAAATAATGTTTTAGGACGTGGTTTATCACCAACTTGTTGTAGACGATTCATGATTGCATCAACTTCACGTTGGCTAATCGGTGCAGGTCGATCCGATGTTCCACCAATGAATCCCATTGTTCTTGGTACACTTTTTACTAAATGCCAAGTCGCATCATTCATCATCATTTCGACTAATACATAACCAGGGAAGAATTTACGTTCACTTTTGCGACGTTGACCACTTTTCATTTCAACAACTTCTTCGGTTGGTACCAATACTTCGCCAAATGCATCTTCCATATTATGTAATTTAATATATTCACGCAATGATTGTGCAACACGGGCTTCATAGCCTGAATAAGCTTGAATAACATACCATCGTTTTTGCTGTGTTTCACTCATTGTTAGCGCCCTATTGATGTTAAATAAAAAATTACTGAACGGAAGAAAGAGTCCATTCCCCAAAGCGCCAAACCAACAACAATTGTGATAGCCGCAATTAGTAAAGTTGTTTGTGTCGTTTCTTTACGAGTTGGCCATACAACTTTTCTTAACTCTTTTCTAGATTCTTGTAAAAATGATAAAAATAATTTACCTTTACGGGTTGTTATCGCAATGAATAAAGCCAACAGCGAAATGATAACAACCGCAATAATCCGAACGATTGAATTAGGTTGATATATATCATTAGGTTCAGAAAAATAAAAGTTTCCCCAAACAACAAATGCAATCAATACTAGAACTAAACCCCATCTGAATTTATCTAAAATAGTATTTGGATCTTGATTCTCGTTACTTACTAGCATATAAAACCTATATTATGTTATTTATAATAATATCTATTTTCCAAAATGCTCTTTTAATAAAAACATTTTGCTAAACAGACTAGATAAGAAAGGGCATCGACTGACACCCTTTCTATTGCCACTAAGGCTTAACTAAATTATTTAATAACTTTAGCAACCACACCAGCACCAACAGTACGACCACCTTCACGAATCGCAAAACGTAAACCTTCTGCCATCGCGATTGGGTGAATTAATGATACTGTCATTTTGATGTTATCACCAGGCATTACCATTTCTACGCCTTCTGGTAATTCGATAGTACCAGTTACGTCAGTTGTACGGAAGTAGAACTGTGGACGGTAACCTTTGAAGAATGGAGTGTGACGACCACCTTCATCTTTACTTAAGATATACACTTCTGATTCGAAATCAGTATGTGGAGTGATTGAACCTGGTTTTGCAAGTACTTGACCACGTTCGATTTCTTCACGTTTTGTACCACGTAGTAATACACCAACGTTTTCACCCGCACGACCTTCGTCAAGTAATTTACGGAACATTTCAACACCAGTACAAGTTGTTTTTGTAGTTGGTTTGATACCAACGATTTCAACTTCTTCACCAACTTTGATGATACCACGTTCAACACGACCCGTTACTACTGTACCACGACCTGAAATTGAGAATACGTCTTCAATTGGTAATAGGAATGGTTTGTCGATATCACGCTCTGGTTCTGGAATGTATGTATCTAATGCTTCTGCTAATTCAACAATTTTGTCTTCCCATGCTGCTTCGCCTTCTAACGCTTTAAGCGCTGAACCACGAATTACTGGCGTGTCGTCACCTGGGAAATCGTATTGAGATAGAAGTTCACGTACTTCCATTTCAACTAATTCTAATAACTCTTCGTCATCAACCATATCACATTTGTTTAAGAATACGATGATGTAAGGAACACCTACTTGACGACCTAAAAGGATGTGCTCACGAGTTTGTGGCATAGGACCATCAGTTGCTGCTACTACTAAGATAGCACCGTCCATTTGCGCCGCACCAGTAATCATGTTTTTAACATAGTCAGCATGGCCTGGGCAGTCTACGTGCGCGTAGTGGCGAGTTGGTGTGTCGTATTCAACGTGTGAAGTGTTGATGGTGATACCACGTGCTTTTTCTTCTGGTGCGTTATCGATTTGATCGAATGCACGAGCTTGACCACCAAATTTTTTAGCAAGTACAGAAGTAATTGCAGCAGTTAAAGTTGTTTTACCATGGTCAACGTGGCCGATTGTACCAACGTTAACGTGGGGTTTTGTACGTTCAAATTTTTCTTTAGACATTTATCGTCCCTCAAATGTAATACAAATCGGTGGTGAATCACCACATTAACCAAGTATCATATTTAATATAATACTAATTTTAAATTAGCTCTGAATGATAACAGATAAAGCTATCGAGTGACAAGCTATAAAGCAGTCAAATTCGATATTTTTAGAAGTTTAGGAAATTAACAAGAATGGTGCTGATAGGCAGATTTGAACTGCCGACCTCACCCTTACCAAGGGTGCGCTCTACCAACTGAGCTATATCAGCAATTGGAGCGGGCAGCGGGAATCGAACCCGCATCATCAGCTTGGAAGGCTGAGGTAATAGCCATTATACGATGCCCGCATGTTCAAACTCGGCTACCTAAATGCTTCAATTAGCTATTGCTAATATTAGATGATGGTGGTGGGGGAAGGATTCGAACCTTCGAAGTGTGACACGGCAGATTTACAGTCTGCTCCCTTTGGCCGCTCGGGAACCCCACCCCGAATCTTTATAAACTGTTTACTTAGGAAAATGGTGCCGGCTACCGGAATCGAACTGGTGACCTACTGATTACAAGTCAGTTGCTCTACCTACTGAGCTAAGCCGGCCTAAGTGCTGCGCATTATGAACTAGAACATTTATCCTTGCAAGCAAAAAAAACAAATTTTATTTTGTTTGATTAAAAAAAAATCAAAAACATAAAAAAATCCTGAAATATAGACTATTTCAGGATTTTATTTAATCAATAATAATTAATTTATATTAATTCTTTTTGGTTGCTTTTTTCTTAGTTGTTGTAGCTACTCCTTTTGCTTCTGTATGAATAGCAACATCTTCACTAATATTGCCATTATCCTTATATGCACGTCCATAGTAAGTATCAAGCAAAATTTGTTTTAGCTCAGCAATTAACGGATAACGTGGATTTGCACCAGTACATTGATCGTCAAATGCATCAATTGCAAGTTGATCAACTTGTGCTAAGAAAGTTTTTTCATCAATACCAAACTCTTTAATTGAGAAAGGAATATCAAGATCTTTTCTAAGCTGATCTAACCAACCGATTAGCTTTTCAACTTTCTTCTCATCTTTATCCGTAGCTGCTGTTAAACCTAAGTGATCCGCAATTTCAGCATAACGAGCAACCGCTTTAGGGTAACCATATTGGCTAAATGTACCTTGTTTAGTTGGTTTGTCAGTTGCGTTAAAACGCACAACATTACTAATCAACATTGCATTAGCAACACCATGAGGAATATGGAATGCCGCACCAATTTTATGAGCCATTGAGTGACAAACACCTAAGAACGCTTGAGCAAATGATACACCCGCTAATGTTGCAGCACTATGCACTTTTTCGCGTGCTACAGGGTTTTTAGCCCCTTCTTTATAACTTGTCGGTAAGTAGGTTTTTAATAGACTTAATGCTTGTAATGCTTGTCCATCGGAAAACTCACTTGCCATCACCGACACATAAGCTTCTAAAGCATGTGTTACTGCATCATAACCACCAGCTGCACAAAGTGAGCGTGGCATATTCATAACTAAGTTAGCATCAACAATCGCCATGTGTGGTGTAATCGCATAGTCAGCTAATGGGTATTTTTGTCCTGTTGCATCGTCAGTTACAACAGCAAATGGCGTTACTTCAGAACCTGTACCTGACGTTGTTGTTACACAAATAAGTTTTGCTTTTTGTCCCATATTAGGGAAATGACAAGCACGTTTACGAATATCCATAAAGCGTAATGCTAATTCTTCGAATTTTGTTTCAGGATGTTCATATAAAACCCACATGATTTTCGCGGCATCCATTGGAGAACCACCACCTAAGGCAATGATAGTATCTGGTTGGAATGATCGCATTGAATCCGTACCTTTATGAACCACACTTAGCGTTGGATCAGCTTCTACATCAAAGAAAGTTTCACAAATAACACCTTGAGCTTCTAATTGGTCGGTAATTTGTTTTGAGTAACCATTATTAAATAAGAACTTATCCGTTACCAAAAATACGCGTTTTGCGCCTTGTTCAATAACTTCATTTAAAGCAATTGGAAGTGAACCACGTTTAAAATAGATAGAACTTGGTAATTTGTGCCATAACATATTTTCTGCTCTCTTAGCGATTGTTTTCTTGTTGATTAAGTGTTTCGGACCGACATTTTCAGATACCGAGTTACCACCCCAAGAACCACATCCTAGTGTTAAAGACGGCGCTAAATCAAAATTATATAAATCACCAATACCACCATGAGCAGCCGGTTGATTGATTAAAATACGGCAGGTTTTCATTTTACTGCCAAAATAAGTCACACGATCACGGTTACTATCTTGATCTGTGTAAAGCACAGAAGTATGCCCCATACCGCCCATTTCGACCAATTTTTCTGCTTTTTCTACTGCTTCGTTAAAGTCTTTAGCTTTAAACATGGCAAGTGTTGGAGATAATTTTTCGTGAGCAAATGGTTCTGATAGATCAACTTTAGAAACCTCGCCTACTAATACTTTTGCATCTGCTGGTACTTTAATACCTGCCATTTCGGCAATTTTAGTTGCTGGTTGACCAACAATATTAGCATTCAAGGCACCTTTTTCATTTAAGATAATACCTTGTACTGCTTTAGTTTCTTTAGCATTTAAAACATAAGCACCGTATTGTGTTAATAAACGACGCACTTCATCATAAACCGAATCAACCACAACAATGGCTTGTTCTGATGCACAAATCATACCGTTATCAAATGTTTTAGACATTAATACAGAAGCAACAGCACGTTTTAAATCAGCAGTTTCATCAATAATAACAGGCGTATTACCAGCCCCTACACCTAGTGCTGGTTTCCCTGAACTGTAAGCAGCCTTAACCATGCCTGGACCGCCTGTAGCTAAAATAGCTGCAACATCATCATGATGCATTAGTGCATTTGATAATTCGATAGAGGGTTCGTCAATCCAACCAATAATATCTTTTGGAGCTCCAGCTTTAATCGCCGCATTTAAAACAATACGAGCAGCTTCAATTGTTGATTTTTTAGCTCTAGGATGTGGAGAAAAGACAATCGCGTTACGCGTTTTTAGACTAATTAAAGATTTAAAGATTGCAGTGGAAGTTGGATTGGTTGTTGGAACAATACCACAAATAATACCTAGTGGTTCAGCCAATGTTATTGTGCCAAATGGTTCATTTTCAGCTACAACACCACAAGTCTTATCATGACGATATTTATTTAAAATGTACTCAGCGGCAAAAAGGTTTTTTATAACTTTATCTTCGACAATCCCCATTCCTGACTCAGCAACAGCTTGTTGAGCTAGTGGAATGCGTGCTGCAGCTGCGGCTGTTGCGGCTGCCACAAAAATTTTGTCGACTTGTTCTTGAGTATAAGTTGAGTATGTTTCTTGTGCTTTTTTGACTCGAGCCATTAACTCATTTAACTCATTTATGTTAGTTACTGCCATAGATTTCTCCTTGAAATTAAAAAATAAATCTGGATCGTTTGGCGTCTTCCTTGAAACTATTTAATGCTTAAGCATAATAACAAAACGAAATTGACGTTATCGTAAATCAGTTTTTTAATTTATACAATAAGATATTGCACAAAAAACAAATGTTATATGGTAATTTTGATAAGAAAAATTTAAGGATAGATTTTTTTGATAGAAAATTAATACTACTTTAAAGATAGATTAGATAATAATCATTAAGAGTGATTTAATGTTAAAAAGCCCAATCAAGCCTTTCAACGGCTTGATTTACGTTTATTCATTCGGTCTATATTTAAACTTTAGACAATTTACTTAACACATAGCTTACAGCAACAAAACCAAAGGTCGCTGTAACCGTAGTAATAGCACCAAACCCTGATTCACAATCCATTTTTTTAGGCCCGTTAGCATCTCTTTTTGAAACGCAAACTAATCCATTTTGGGAAGGATAAGTTAGTTGTTCAGTCGAAAATACACAAGGAATAGCATATTTACCTTTACTATCTTTGTTTAATTTATAATCATGTTTTAGTTTTTCTCGTAATTTTGCAGCCAATGGATCTTGAATTGTTTTAGCTAAATCGGCAATTTTAATTTGTGTAGGATCTTTTTGCCCACCAGCCCCACCAATGGTAATAATTTTTAACTTTTGTCGCTTACAATAAGCAAGAATTGCTGCTTTATCACGAACACTATCAATAGCATCGATAATATAATCATAACGTGGTGACGTTTTTGTTCCTAAATACTCACTGACATTATTAGCATTAATGAAATTATCAATTTCATTCACAATGCATTCAGGATTAATTTCTACAATTCGCTCAGCCATAACCGAGGTTTTAGATTTACCTATATTAGATTGTAACGCATGAATTTGACGATTCGTATTGGTTATGCACACATCATCCATATCAATTAAGGTAATTTGACCAATACCGCTCCGCGCCAGCGATTCTGCGACCCAAGAACCTACACCACCAATACCTATTACACAAATATGTGCTTGTGAAAAACTCTGTAAAGCCGACTCACCATAAAGCCTAGCTATACCACTAAAACGTTGAAAATAAGATTCTTTATTCATTGATAATTTATAATAGTGTTTATACTAAAACACCTACTCTCCTGAAACTTTTTTACAAATTATAACCGTATTATCCTTTATTTAAACAATTTATCTATAAATATTAGATAACATTATACCTTTCACAAATAAAAAAACTAAATTCATAACTCTTATAAAGATCAACAATATCATCCCGATGATGAGCAATCAGTAGGATATTATTTGTCATTAATTGTATTCGTTTGAATTATTACTTTTTCCTACAATAAACATTGTTAACTACGATTACTTAAGAGGGAATAATGAATGCGTAAACCAAAAAAACTACTCAATGATCCAAATAATGTAAGACAAGAAGTTATGCAGGGGTTGATTTATGCCTATCAGGGAAAATTAACTGCAATTCCAGAACATTGTGCCGTTTATGGCAGCCATATTGCAAGCGATCAAGTTGTTATTGTTTCAGGAGGTGGTAGTGGTCATGAACCAACCTTTGCTGGATTTATTGGTAAAGGAGGTATTGATGGCTGTGCACTCGGTGAAGTATTCACATCACCATCACCAGATCAAATTATTGAAGTAACTAAAACTATAGAAAAAGGGAAAGGTGTACTATTTTTATATGGCAACTACTCTGGGGATGGAATGAATTTTGATATTTCAGCCGAAATATTAGCTGAAAACAATATTACTACTAAAACAATTCGTGCTACGGATGATATTGCTTCAGCTCCATTATCAAAAATTTCAGATCGCCGTGGTGTTGCGGGTATTATGTTTTTATACAAAATTGCAGGCGCTGCGGCACAATTTGAAAAATACGATCTTGATAATCTTTATCAAGTAGTATCAAAAGCCAATAACAACGTTCGAACTATAGGTGTAGCCCTAGATGGATGTGCATTACCTCAGTCGAATAAATTTAATTTTGAGTTAAAAGATAACGAAATTGAAATTGGCATCGGTATTCATGGTGAAGCAGGATTACGTCGACAAGAAATGACATCATCAGATGAGGTTGTCAAGGATATGATAAATCGCCTTTGTGATGATTTACCTTTTAAAAAGAATGACCGAGTGTGTGTGTTGATTAATAATTTAGGAACACTTAGTAACACGGAACTGCTCATCATAACGCGTAAAGTAGGTATTGAACTTGATACTCGAGGCATAATCAGCCACGATGTCGTTGTTGGTCATTTTTGTACATCGCTTGAAATGTCAGGCTTTTCAATCACCTTGATGAAGTTAGATGAAGAACTACAATATCTTTATGATTTACCTTGCAAAACACTAGGATGGAGAAATTAAAATGAATTTATCACAAGTTCGCAAAATGATGTTATTCACAGCCGAAAAAATGATTGAAAGTGAACCAACATTAACATCTTTAGATCAAATTGTGGGGGACGGTGACCACGGCATCGGTATGAAGCGAGGGTTTGCAGCTATCATTGTGTTACTACAAGATGAAAGATTTCAACAAACAAATATAGGTGACTTTTTTATTCAAATTGGCACAAAATTAATGACAAGTATGGGGGGAGCCTCAGGAGCAATTTTTGGTACTTTATTTAGAGCAGGAGGAAAAAGTATTACTGGAATCACAGAATTTGATTCAAGCGCACTATCAACACTACTTAATGAGGGTTGGCAAGCTGTCTATCAACGAGGAAACGCTAAACCTGGAGATAAAACTATGGTTGATGCCTTAGCAGCTAGTGCAACAACGGCAAGCAGATTAACTACTTTGAAATTAAAAGATGCACTACCTAAAATAGCACAATCTGCTATGGAAGGAGCAGAAAAAACGAAACAAATGATCGCTGTATTTGGTCGAGCTAAAAATTTAGGTGAACGAGCAATTGGCCATATGGATCCTGGTTCTGTTTCAATGGCGTATATTTTGAAATTTATGAATGAGTATATTCAAATCCAATAAAATAATAAATCCGCCGATAATATCGGCGGATTTATTATAAAGATATCGATAAAATAAAACCTTCCTTTCTCACTATTTTTTAGTTAACGTATTAAAATTAATAAACTAAAAATTATTTTTAAACTTAATTTGCGAAGGATATGCCCAACTTTGTAACTCCTGTGAAGGGAATCCTCCAGGATCTTTACCACCATTAATAAGCAGAGCGTGATAGTAAATTTCAGCCATTTCTTCAATATAAGCAGCCTTTAATACAGCTTCATAAGGGTCTTTATCTACAGCAATTGCGCCATGTTTTTCCATCAAAATTGCATCAGCTCGTTTTATAGGTTCTATAACGCTATTTGAAAGTTCTGGAGTTCCTGGTCGTCCATAAGGTGCAACAGGAATAACACCATCTTTTAAATTAAGAATGGCACATTCATAAACAACCGCTGGAATAGGTCTGGCTAATACGGCAAATGAAGTTGCAAAAATAGAATGAGTATGCGAAATAGCAAAAATATCAGGGCGAGCTTTATAAATCTCAAGATGCATTAAACATTCACTCGTTGGTCTCAATCCAGAATCAGCTTCAATAACATTTGCTTCAAGATCCATCACAACAATATCTCGAATTGTTAACAATTTTTTATCAATTGTTGTTGGAGTAACAAGCACATATCCTGTTTCTTTATCGCGAACACTAGAATTACCAGCTTTATGTTTACACAATCCCCACTCACTCGACCTTTTAGCCATATCGACAACATATTGTTTTTGTATCTCTAACATTTTCAACTCCTATTTTCACAAGATATTTCATTGATAATTGGCAAACAATTCCCAGATTTCATTGCTATTTTTAGCATTTCTTATGCGAGTTGCGCCGTCATTTAATTCTAATAATTCATTTAATTGAGCAAGAGCTTTAAGATGTTTTTGTGGATTATTTGTTGCTAAAACAACAATTAAATCAGCTTTCATATAACCACAAATATTGATTTTTTCAGATAACTTAAGTAGAGACATTGAAACTTTATTCACACCATCATCAATACCAGCATGAGCAATAATTAATCCATTAACCAACATAATATAAGGTTGTTCGAATTGGATTTTATTAATCATTCTTTCAAGATAATAACTTTCTATGGCTTGGTTATTTAACAGAGGTTGAGCAGCTAATGCCAATGCTTCTTGCCATGCTATATCAACCTTTTCTGTAATATTGATGTGTTCTTTTTGCATTAAGTCAGCTAATGAGGGAACCTCCTGTTGTGTTATTCGTACGGGATTATCATTCACTTCATCGTTATAAAGATATGCTGTTAATTCTTTTTGTAATTCTTTTTGATCTTTAATATTGCTGTATTTTTCAATAATAGATATAAGTTCTTCTACTTGAATTATACTCGGATCAATACCTTGTAAAGCACCAATCACTTGATTACGAAAAGCATTTTTATGGGAGTTATTGAGTAACGAGTTGACAATAAATAACAATTTATCAGTAGATAAATATGAAGTAGAAAAAACAATATCGTAATAGTGATTATATTTTTCAAACTCACGTTTAGACATGGCGTCAGAAAAATGTAATTCAGGAAGTAATACTTGTAAAGTTAAGTAAAGGTAAGTTGAAACAGTTGCACTATTTTCACAAACAAAAATAGCTATCTTTTTCGTTTTAATTTGATTGATCAAACCTTCTCGAGTTAACCATCCACCAAATAAGACAGTAATAAAAGCGACTTCTTCATCTGGCATATTACAATGTAAAATTTTTTCAAAAGGGTAAATTGCTTTTCGAACCATTTCATGTAAATGACCAAACTCTTGTAATACGATACCATATACACTATTAATATTGGTAATGTGATAACGAATGCGATAATAAGCAGGTTTCCAATGCTGATATATACGTTCAATAAGTTCGCTTTTATCTTGAAAAGCTATGCAACTGATCTGTTCAAAATTATTAATAACTTCAACGACACTTTCTAACAAAACCGCATCTAAATGAAAATATTTATCAGATATTGTTTGTATATTAGAACTTTGCACTAATACCATTAAAAAGATTTGTTCATTCAGATCAGTAATACCAAATTTTTCAATCAGTTTTTTTAATAGTTGAAAATCACGGCTATTTGCTGCCTCAGCATAATTTTCAGGTAAACGTTTAATTTTTTTATCTGTTTCTATCCGCTGCAATATAAAACAAATAAAGTAGGTTAATTCTTGCAACTGCTCATCAGTAAAAACAATTTTTAATTTTCTTTCTATTTCACTAAAAACCTGCCCTACTTGTTCTAAATGCCCTTGGGTAATAATCTCATTTTCTCTAAAAATCTTATCAGCTATTGGCATACTAATAATTCTACGAATTAATTTTAGTAACAAATAACGTTTGTCTATTTCATCACCGATAATACGATAACCATTTTCGCGATCATAGTTGATTTGTAAATGATATTGGACAATCATTGTCTGCACTTTTTTAATATCATTTATCACTGTATTCTGGCTGACAGTCAGGGACGAAGATAGATGTATTAATGACAACCTTTCTGTTCTAATTAACAAGAAAAAAAGAAGCAAATGAATACGTTCATCTTCAGAATAAATATAACGTCCAATAGCAAGAGATACTGGTTCATCTCTAAATGTTTCGATCACTAATTTGGGAACACTAAATTTACCAGTTTTAAATCGTCTGATTAATTCAAGGTTAGATGATTCAAGAAAATCATTAATTTTTTTAACGGTGTAACTAAGTTGTTTACGAGTTAACCCGAATTCAGATTGAAGCTCAACTCCACTAATATTTGGATTATGAATTAATGCTTTTAATACAGCATGAATTCGCTTATCGATAACCATATAACAATTACCTTATTGTTCGTTGTCTGATGGTAATAAACATTACCATCAGATTTACTGCAGATTATGTTCAACGAATACTTTAACTATCATTTATTCATTATTTTTCTCAACTATATCTTGTGCAACTTCTTTGCGTAGTTCACGAGCATAGAGGAAATAACCCACACACCAATAAACAGCAAAAATCAATGGAACAAAATAGCCTTGTAAACATTGCCAAATAAATGAAAACGCATAAGTAAAAATAGGTGCATCAATAGAACTATTTGAAATTAACTGATTAGATGGAATATCAATAGCTTTAGTGGTTAATCCTAAATCGGTGATAATCGGTGCAAATTGTGTTCCAACAAATAAAAAGAATGGCACACCAATAATGGCTAAAATCACCATTCTTAAGGTGTTTCCTTTAGTTAATATATAAGCAGGAACAATAAGCGCAACATTAATAATACCTGCAAAAGGTAGAATTTTGTTACCGGGTAAAATAACAGCCCAAATTAAGGTAAAAGGAATGGCAACAATTACTGTAAACCAAATCTCGCTTGAACCACCCATAAATGGCCAATCCAAACCAACAAATAATTTACGACCAGCAAAACGTTTATTCATATAATCACTAATTGCCTCAGAAATTGGCGATAGTGCTTGCATAAATAGCTTAGAGATCATTGGAAATAACATAAGAGCAGTAGCAGCTTGCACACCAAGCATTAAAATAGCTGCAACATCATAACCAGCAATAATTCCAAAAGTCACACCTAATAAAAAACCAATAACATGATTTTCAGCAAAAACTCCAATTTTTGAACGTAATGTTGCTGCATCCATTGGTTTATTTAAAATAGGTATTTTGCGCAGTAAGAGATCAAAAGGATAATAAATCGCACTAAAAAATAACATTCTATGAGTACAAGTTACACCTGGAATACCTGTTAATTTTTCAATTCGATGTTGATTAATATCACCGGAATTAAGTTCTAATATGATCTGCAAAGTAGCAATAATAAAAGCAACGACTAAAGCCATAACAGAACCTAAAATTGGAGTAGCTACAGCAACAACAATAAATGCTGTAAAAATTTTCCCCCACACATTCCATAAGTCAGCATTAAAAGTATCAGTCTTTTTTAATGCCAACATCAAAATATTAACCCCCACTTGCAAAGGAAACATTAAAAATGCATACGGCCAAGCCCAAGATACATTTGCCATAGTAGTCCAACCACCATCAACAATACTAAGTTCAATACCTGTTCGTTCCATCATTGTTTGCGCAGCTGAACCAATAGCACCAACCATAAATCCAATTAGCATACTCATACCAACAAATGCAACGCCTAAGGTAATTGCAGCTGAAGCTCCATCTCTAAATTTCATGCGCACAATTAAACCAGCAATTAACATAATGAAGGGTACAAAAACAGGGGCACCTAAATTCAAAATATAATTTATAATTGTTCCTAAAAAGTCCATATTCGTACTCCTATTTACAGGCATCGATAATTTTTTGTAATTCCGCTTCCATATTTATCCCTGTTAAAAATGCAATACCATTGATAACGGGAATAGGATACTGTTTTTCAATTTTAGTTATCGCTATATAAGCAGCACTATTTTTAATGTGAGTATCAACAGACTTAAGATCAACAACTTCCACTTTTATCTCATCAAGATTCCGTTCTTTTAATAAACGAGTTACTTTACTAGCCACAGTTTGTGATGTAGCCACTCCGCTGCCACATGCAACAATAACTTTTTTCATAATGCCTCCTTATAAATTGATATTCGACGTCAATAATGTAAAAATTTCACGTTCGGTTTCTGCGTGATAAAGCGCTTCTAAAAAATTCGAATTCACAAAACAGGCCATCAATTTTTGTAATAAATCAATATGCCCATTCGGTTGATTAAACCCAAGTAAAAAAACAAAGTTAGCCCTTAATACATTGTCATTATTTGCCATTTCACACCATGGAATCGTACCTTTGGCTCGAGCAAAGTAAATAAAGGGTCTAATAACATGCTCAACATCAGTATGGGGCATAGCAACTACATAAGGTTCTGTTGGTAGTGCGGTTGGGAACAAAGATTCTCTTTGCTTTATTGCATCTAAAAAGGAATGATTAACATAACCACCACTTTTTAAAATAGGAAACGTAAAATCGAAAAATTGATTAGCATTTTGAAAGTTTTTATCTAAAAGGATCAAATTTTCAAAAAACATTTGGTCGTTAGATTCATTTCCCATTTCGTCCTCCATCATGGTGTGATCTGCAAATTTATAACAATATAACTAATTTGATATTGCCTGAATTAAATCAGCACTAATTTGATATCATTAATTTTAGGGAATTAAGATAAAAGAAACGAATAGATTTGATACCAAATAATATCCATGATATTGCTCATCACAGGGACAATTATGTTGAAACAACAAAAACAGACTATTAAGTAAGAGCTAAAAGATAATTTACGAAAATAACAGTAAGATTAGTTTTTTGACATTCCGTCTACTTTAATAATGTAGACGGAATAAAAGAAATATATTTTCATTTAAAATTTAATACATTAATTTTTAAATGAATGAATTGGAGCTGGAATTCGTCCACCTCGATTAATAAAATCACATGAACTAAATTTATTTACTGGCATAACTGGCGCGTGACCAAGTAGACCTCCAAATTCAATATTATCTCCAACATTTAAGCCTACAGCAGGAATAATGCGAACAGCAGTTGTTTTATGATTAATTACACCTATTGCTGCTTCATCAGCAATGATCGCAGAAATCGTTTCAGCTGTTGTGTCGCCAGGAATCGCTATCATATCAAGCCCAACCGAGCAAACACAGGTCATCGCTTCAAGTTTTTCAAGATTGAGTGCGCCATTATTTACTGCATCAATCATTCCTGCATCTTCTGAAACAGGAATAAATGCACCACTTAATCCACCAACATGACCGCAGGCCATTACGCCACCTTTTTTAACTGCATCATTAAGCATTGCTAGAGCGGCTGTAGTACCATGAGTACCAACGGACTGTAATCCCATTTCTTCGAGAATATGAGCAACCGAATCACCAATTGCTGGAGTTGGTGCTAATGATAAATCAACGATACCAAATTTGACGCCCAAACGTTCAGAGGCTTCTTTACCAACCAACTGTCCCATACGAGTGATTTTAAACGCTGTTTTTTTAATCGTTTCAGCAACAACATCAAATGGTTCCCCTTTAACTTTTTCAAGAGCACGTTTAACAACGCCAGGACCACTTACCCCAACATTAATAACACAATCCGCTTCTCCTACCCCATGAAAAGCGCCTGCCATAAAAGGGTTATCTTCAACTGCATTAGCAAACACCACTAATTTAGCACATGCCATACTACTGTTATCTGCCGTTAATTCAGCTGCTTCTTTGATGATTTTCCCCATCTGTTTTACCGCATCCATGTTGATACCAGTTTGGGTAGAACCGACATTGACCGATGCGCAAACTCGTTCTGTTTGTGCAAGCGCCTGTGGAATTGATTTAATTAAAATATCATCCCCTTTATGGTAACCCTTTTGTACTAATGCCGAAAAACCACCAATAAAGTTAACACCGACCGCTTTGGCTGCTTCGTCAAGTGTTTTGGCAAATTCAACATAATCTTTATCATCACTAGCACCGGCAATTAAAGAAATAGGGGTAACTGAAATACGTTTGTTAATAATTGGAATGCCAAATTCAGCTGCAATTTCGTCACCGACAGTAACAAGGTTTTTAGCAAGATGTGTAATTTTATTATAGATTTTTTGACGAGCTTTTTTTCCATCACTATCAATGCAATCAAGCAATGAAATACCCATAGTTATTGTGCGAATATCGAGTTTTTCTTCCTCGATCATTTTAATAGTTTCGAGGATTTGCTTAGTTTCCATTCGTATTATCCTTACTAAAAAGTATAAAGATTAAATTATAAACGATGCATTGCATCAAAAATTTCTTCACGTTGTAAATTAACTTTGACTTTCAGCTTATCGCCCGTTTGAATAAGTGCTGTTTTTGCTTCTTCAAATGAGATATTAACTTTGGTTAAATCAAGTAGCATAATCATCGTGAAATATTCATCCATAATAGTTTGGCTGACATCTAAAATATTAATGTCTAATTCATATAATTTCTGACTAATACCTGCAATAATTCCTGTTTGATCTTTACCAATAACCGTTAAAATGGTTTTCATAACACTCTCCGCACAAAATTTAGACAATTAAATAATATTTATTACCCTATCCATAATAGCATCTTCAAAAATTATCGAAATAGGAGTAGATTATTTTTTTCAGTAAAAACAAAAAAAGAGCGACATTATGGTAAATTTCCAAAAATCCAACAAATTGGATAATGTTTGTTATGACATCCGAGGACCAATCCTTGAGCATGCAAAACGACTAGAAGAAGAAGGTCAAACAATCTTAAAACTCAATATTGGAAATCCAGCTCCATTCGGTTTTGCCGCACCAGATGAATTATTGGTTGATGTTATTCGCAATTTACCAGCATCACAAGGGTATTGTGATTCAAAAGGACTTTACTCGGCACGAAAAGCAATTATGCAACACTATCAGGCTAGAGGGATCACAAGTTTAGATGTTGAAGATATTTATATAGGTAACGGCGTATCTGAGCTCATTGTTCAGTCCATGCAAGCATTACTTAACACTGGTGATGAAATACTGGTACCTATGCCAGACTATCCATTATGGACAGCGGCTGTTAGCTTGTCTGGAGGTAATGCGGTACATTATCTTTGTGATGAAGAAGCAAACTGGTCGCCAGATTTAGATGATATTAAACAAAAAATCACACCTAAAACAAAAGGTATTGTCATTATTAATCCAAATAACCCAACGGGGGCTGTTTATAGTAAAGAAGTGTTACTTGAGATCGCAGAAATAGCTCGTCAAAACAACTTGATCATTTTTGCTGATGAGATTTACGACAAAATTCTATATGATGATGCTGTGCATCATTCCATTGCAGCATTAGCACCTGATTTATTTGTTATTACCATGAGTGGGTTGTCAAAGACGTATCGCGTAGCAGGATTTAGACAAGGATGGATGGCACTTTGTGGTCCTAAACACCATGTAAAAGGCTATATTGAGGGGTTGAATATGCTTGCTTCCATGCGTTTATGTGCTAATGTGCCATTACAACATGCTATTCAAGGTGCACTAGGAGGTTACCAAAGCATTAATGAATTTATCATACCTGGTGGACGTTTGTACGATCAATGCATGTCTGCATGGAAAATGCTTAATGATATTCCTGGAGTTTCATGTACCAAACCGCAAGGTGCGTTATATCTATTTCCAAAATTAGATCAGAAAAAATTTAATATTTATAATGATCAAAAATTAGTATTAGACTTTTTATTACAAGAAAAAGTACTACTTGTTCAAGGAACTGGTTTTAACTGGCATAAACCAGATCATGTTAGAATTGTTGCTTTACCTCATACAGGTGAACTCAAAGATGCTATTGAACGATTTGCTAAATTTTTATCGAGTTATAAACAATAAACCTTTTAACCGTAAAAAGCCATTACCCAAATTTAGTTATTCACTCCCTTAGGTAATCTAGAGGGAGTGAATAACTATTTGATATCTATAAGATAACATCAGTATTTTCAAACATTTTTGTAATTTCTTTCGTACTTGCATCTAATGCTGGCAAAAGATCTTTTTCCACAAGGTCTATTTGTTCTTGTAATTTTGTAATGCCAATAGCAATAACCATATTACCTTTAGCGATCTCATCATGAAGGCGATTAACTTCTCGATAAAAACGTTGAGAATCACGCAAGAACTTAGGTGGAGTTCCGAGTGTCGTTGAAGAAAATTTCATATTATCCCAAACCAGTGTATAAAAATTTAAAGGTTCACTACGGGCACCAAAATAACTACTGTCTTGGCTTTTTGCCATATAAGCTTTTAAAATAGCAATATTATCGAGTAATTCATATTGTAAAGATTTTTGGAGGTAGTAGTTTTCTTTATAACTTTTCATATTCTCGAATTGCACAGCTTGTTTAAACCCTTGATTCGCTGCTAAAAAAACTCCTACAATGGTTGCAATCAGGATAAAAAGTTGGCTAACCCAAAAACTTACTTTTTTTATTTCATCAATTTGATTTTCCTTATGGCTTGAATCCATTCTATTTCTCCGCTATTAGTATTTGTAGTATTTGGTTAATATCAAATAAAAAAGCGCCATTTATGGCGCTTTAGATTAAAAAGTGCAATTTTTATTTTTTAAGTTCAGCAATTTTTTTACGAATGTTTTTAGCACGATCTGATGAAGATGGATGACTACTTAATATAGACGAATCACCACCACCTAATTTATCAAATGCAGTTGCAAGACCTGCAGGATTAATTTTTTTCTTAACTAAGAAATCAAAAGAGTAATTATCCGCATCTTGTTCTTGTTTTTGTGAAAACTGAGAATTAATAACTGCTGATGCTAAAGCACCTAAGCTAGATTTAGATAAAGAGGCAATTTGAGCATTACTAGATGCTGCTGCCGCATCGCGTGCGATTTCAGTAGCATAAGCAACTTGTATTGCTTTCTTACTATGACCTAAAGCAACATGTCCTAATTCATGGCCTAAAACACCTTGAATTTCGTTATCAGTCATCATATCCATTAAACCACTGTAAACACGAACACAACCATTTGCCATTGCCCACGCATTAACATCTTTTGTAATGTAAACTTTATAATTAATCGGTGTGCCATCTAGGTTATTACCAAGCGCCTTAGCAATTTTATTCAATCGTTTAGTATAAGCGCTTTTGGCTGGAGCAATTTTTGATTGAGCATCCATCTCTGCACATGATTGTTTACTTAATTCTTTCACATCATTATCACTTAAAGTAGCAGCTTTCAAACCTTTCATTCCAAGACTCGTTAAGTCATCTACACTCATATTTTTACAACCAACTAGTGACATTGCGGCAACTAAAGGTAAAGCGACTAATAATTTTTTCTGATGTTTTTTCATACTGTTTTCCTTATATCTATATAAATCAATTTCTATCTAACATTTGTTAGATAGTTTGGAATTTTAACTTAACTTTCATAATAATCAACAAATAATTACTTGATCAGACATTATGAGGGCTTTAGACTAGTGCCTAATTTTTTAAGGAACACGATTATGCAACTATCCGATTTTGATTTTTATCTTCCCAAAGAGCTAATTGCCAAACATCCTTCAGAAACCAGAAGTGCATGTCGACTTTTATCGCTTGATAGTCACACGGGTAAAATTGAAGATAATGTATTTACTGATATTATTGATAAAATCAATCCTGGGGATTTACTTATTTTTAATAATACCAGAGTTATTCCTGCTCGCTTATATGGTAAAAAAGCTTCAGGCGGAAAAATCGAAATATTAATAGAAAGACTACTAGAGAATAATCGAGCTCTTGCACATATTAAAGCTTCAAAATCACCGAAGGTAGGAGCGGAATTAATTCTAGGAGAAGACAGCACTATCAATGTTACTATGTTAGCACGCCACAATACTTTATTTGAATTACAATTCCCTGATGATGTTCTTAGCATTTTAAATAAAATTGGTCATATACCATTACCACCTTATATTGATAGACCTGACAATGAACAAGACCGAGAGGTTTATCAAACGGTTTATAATAAGGTTCCCGGAGCTGTTGCGGCACCCACTGCGGGGCTTCATTTTGATCAACCTTTATTAGAAAAATTAAAGCAAAAAGGTGTTGAAATGGCATTTGTTACCTTACATGTCGGAGCAGGAACATTCCAACCAGTTAGAGTTGAAAACATTGAAACGCATATTATGCACTCGGAATATGCAGAAGTTCCAGAGTCAGTTGTGGAAGCGGTATTAGCATGCAAAGCAAGAAACAATAAAGTTATCGCAGTAGGGACAACGTCTGTCAGAGCATTAGAAAGTGCAGCTAAAAAAACAGGTAAAATTGCCCCTTTTTTTGCTGATACCCAAATTTTTATTTACCCGGGCTATCAATTTAAAGTCATTGATTCACTTATTACCAATTTTCACCTACCAGAATCGACGCTTATTATGCTTGTTTCAGCGTTTGCGGGATACGAAAATACAATGAAAGCCTACCAGCATGCCGTTAAAGAAAACTATCGATTTTTTAGTTATGGTGATGCCATGTTTATTACAGATTTAAGCGAAAAATATTAACAATATTTTATAAAAAATAACCGAATAAAATTATGTTAGCAATTAAAGTTAATCAGTTATTTCAAAACGATTTATATAAATACTTATTTACCACCTAACCTATCTAAAATATGATTAATACGGCTTATATTTGGTGGATGCGATGTTATCAGCTTTTTTGTTGAATGGTTCTGCATCTTTTTTAACATGGTTACCAAACCTATTGGGTTGATATTTTCACGCATTAATAAATCAAAAGCATAATAATCTGCGTCGAACTCATATTGCTGAGCAATATCTTCTTTAATAAGAACGAATATCTCTTTATTAGTTATTTCCACATAAGGAGCCTGTCTAAACGATTTTATAGTATGTTTAAGAGCAATATGAGCTTGTTCATGCGCTAAAACAGCCTGTAATTCATTATCGTTAAGTAATTTAATCAATCCACTATTTATACGAATACAACCATTAGCGGTTGACCATGCATTGGGGGAAGTATTTAAATAAACTTTGTAAGTTAATTCAATATTGTTAATCTTTTTTGGTAAAGTTTGAGCTAGCATTTGAAGTTTTTTATCAAGCCAACTGTTTTCGTTAACAACAACAGATTGTTTATCTGATTCAACACATACTTGCTTACCAATAGCCTCAATATCTTGTTCAGATAGATGTTTAATTTGTTCTGATGTAATAATAAATGTAGGTTTCTTATTTGAGGATTGACAAGAAACCAATAAACAAAATAAAAAACATAATATCAAAAATAAAATAATACGCTTCAAACGTCTTAATCTCCCTTCTAATATTGTCTATTGTTTCCTTGCACGATAAACTAGCGCAGCAAACTAATAATACAATAACGTATTATAACAATAATTAGCGCCAAACTGTTTATTTGGTCGCAAGAGGTTAACAAAAATGAAATTTGAACTAGATAATACCGATGGATTAGCTCGCCGAGGGCGTATGAAATTTGAACGCCGGGGAATTGAATATACTGTTGAAACACCGGCATTTATGCCAGTCGGGACTTATGGTACAGTAAAAGGTATGACACCAGAAGAAGTTGCCGCAACTGGTGCACAAATATTACTTGGTAACACATTCCATTTATGGTTAAGGCCAGGACAAGAAATTATGCGAAAACATGGTGATTTGCATGACTTTATGCAATGGCATGGTCCTATTTTAACCGATTCAGGTGGTTTCCAAGTTTTTAGCCTAGGTGATATTCGTAAAATAAAAGAAGAAGGTGTCTATTTCCGAAATCCAATTAATGGTGATTCGATTTTCTTGTCACCTGAGATTTCGATGGAAATTCAATACGATTTAGGTTCAGATATAGTAATGATTTTTGATGAATGTGCACCATTTCCTGCTGACTGGGATTATGTTAAAAAATCAATGGAAATGTCGTTACGCTGGGCTAAACGCAGCCGAAAGCGTTTTGATGAATTAGGCAATAAAAATGCACTATTTGGTATCGTGCAAGGTGGTATACACCAAGAGCTACGTGATATTTCAATTAAAGGATTAACCGAAATCGGCTTTGATGGCTATGCAGTCGGTGGATTGGCTGTTGGTGAACCTAAAGCTGATATGCACCGAATTCTAGAAGGTACATGCCCACAATTACCTGCCAATAAACCCCGTTATTTGATGGGCGTTGGTAAACCAGAAGATTTAGTCGAGGGTGTTAGGCGAGGAATTGATATGTTTGACTGTGTAATGCCAACACGTAATGCCCGTAATGGTCACTTGTTTGTGACAAATGGCGTAATAAAAATACGTAATGCAAAATATAAAGATGACACCACACCGCTTGATCCGCATTGCGATTGTTATACGTGTAAAAATTATACTAAATCTTATCTTCACCATTTAGATAAATGTGGCGAGATTCTAGGTGCGCGTTTAAACACTATCCACAATTTACGTTACTATCAACGCTTAATGGCTAAAATTCGTGAAGCTGTTGCAAACAACCGCTACGAAGATTTTGTTATTGAATTTTATCAACGAATTGGTAAAACACCTGCGCCGTTATCAAAATAAAATCATAACAGATATAATTTTTTATCATAGGTATTGACACTTTTTAGTTAGCGCAGTATTATGCGCTTCCTAACGGCGAGTAGCGCAGCTTGGTAGCGCAACTGGTTTGGGACCAGTGGGTCGGAGGTTCGAATCCTCTCTCGCCGACCAATTTTAAATGAAAAAGCCTACTCAAATAAGTGGGCTTTTTTATTGTTTTATTCAATCTTAATCAAAGTAAAAATTGATTAAACACCAAACAAAGTATAAACAAATAACGTTACTTTAATAATCTCTTTCAAAAATCTAGTATCAAACATTGCTTTACTTTAATTAATCTTTATTAAAATTTATAAACTAGATCGCGGTTTAATCACAGGCAATAATTCCGACAAATCTGACTTGTGCTTACTTTCAGTATTTTTTAGATGATTTAATAATAAAGTTGCGATGTACTCCCCTATTTTTTGGGATTGTAATGCTACTGTTGTTAACGCAGGGAAGCTCACTTGACTAAATTCATTATCACCAAACCCACTTACAGCTAATTGATGAGGAACACGAATATGGCGCCGTTGGCATTCATACAATACTCCACAAGCTAATTCATCTGTAGTGCAAATTAGAGCATCAAGTTCTGACCAATTCAGAAGAATATCAGGTAACAATTCTGCTCCTGTATTAAAATTAGCCGGTTTAGCTGCATTAACAATTCGATGAGAAGGTAAATGATAAGTAAGCATTGCTTTGTACCAACCATGTAAGCGTTGTTGAAAAAGGTGATATTGCTGGTTAGCACAAAGTAATGCAATATTTTGGTAACCTTTTTTAATAACATGTTCAGTTAACTTATACATTGCAAAACTATCATCAAATTCAACATTAATATTGATTAATTCATCATGCTTTTTACCAACATTCATAATTGGTACTGTTTTGTTCTGAATAATTTTCTTTATAAAAGTTTCATGTTCAACATAAAATAGCAGTATTGCTTGAAGATTATGACTGTAAAGTGTGTCTAATAATTGTGATTCACTCTTATGATAATGATAAGATTCTATTATAAATGTTGTATAGCCTTTTTTTATTAAATTTGTTTGTAATGCATCAAGCAATGTTTTAGCTGAATGGTCGTATATTTTTGTTGTAATAATTGCAATAACTTGATTAGAAGATGCAGATGCTAATAAACTGGCTGCAATATTGGGTTTGTATCCTAATGTATCAACAGCAAGTTGAATTTTTTGCCTAAGCTTATCTGATACCAATTCAGGAGTTCGCAAAGCCCTAGATACCGTCATAGTTCCAACACCTGCATGTTTAGCAACATCAAATAAGGTAATTTGCCCAGTACTCCTACGTTTTTTGGTATCCTGCATCTTTCATCCCAATTGACTTTAATTTAACCTTCTTATTTATATAAACTAAACCTTACTTTAAAAGCAGAAAATTAACAGAACATTGTTCATTAATTATGTCTGATATAATAGTTTTATATTTTAAACCATCATTATTTTTATAATATTATTATGCTAATACCCAATTATTTTAGCGTTAATTCTTTAAAAATGTTACCTACATCACACAATAGAAAAAATTTCTTTTAACTTTTGATAGCGCTATCACATTTCTATTATTTTTTAATACCTATTAGTACTTAGTATGTTAACTTGTTAACCATTATTAATAATAACAGTTTTAATGGAGGTAAAATGTTAGAAACATGGTTAACCAGTAAAACAGTCAACATTGTCGATTCAGTCGGCAATTGGAAAGAGGCAATACAACTTTGTGCTGCCCCATTATTAAAAAATAATACTATTACACCAAATTATATTAATTCTATTATTGAGTTACATGAATCAATTGGACCTTATTATGTATTGGCACCTGGTATTGCTATGCCACATGCCAGACCAGAACAAGGCGTAAACCAATTAAGTCTATCCATGTTATTGGTCAAACAAGGGGTTAAATTTAACTCACAAGAAAATGATCCTGTCTATTTAATTACTTTATTAGCAGCGAATGATAATACTAGCCACATTGAAATATTAACTCAATTGGCTGCACTGTTTGGTGAGGCAAGTGATATTCAGAAAATTTTTAAGGCACAAACCTCTGCTCAAATATTGTCTGTTATCAATAACTATTAAATTAAACTCAACAAAAGGATAAACAAAATGAAAATTATGGCTGTTTGTGGTTCAGGTCTTGGTAGTAGTTTTATGGTTGAAATGAATATTAAAAAAGTTATTAAAAAACTAAATATTAATGCTGAAGTAACGCATGCTGATTTGGCGTCTGCAACACCAGATCAGGCTGATCTATTTGTTATGACAAAAGATTTAGCCGCCAGTTCAGGAATTCCTGATGATAAATTAGTGGTATTAAACAATATCATTGATATCAACGATTTAGAAACAAAACTCGTTGAATATTTTGCAAAGCACTAAATTATGAGGTGTTGCCATGATTCAAGAAATAATAAAATTTATTGTTGATATTCTAAAAACCCCAGCTATATTAGTTGGTTTTATTGCTATGGCTGGGCTTATCGTTCAACGTAAATCATTTACCGATACAGTAAAGGGCACTGTTAAAACTATTTTAGGTTTTTTGGTATTAAGTGGCGGTGCGTCTGTACTTATCAGCGCAATTACTCCATTAGGTATGATGTTTGAACAAGCTTTTAAATTACAAGGAATTATTCCTAATAATGAAGCCATTGTATCTTTGGCATTAACTAAGTATGGCACAGCAACAGCTTTAATTATGGCATTTGGTATGGTAGCTAATATTGTCGTTGCTAGGTTTACCCGTTTGAAATTTATATTTTTAACTGGGCATCATACTTTTTACATGGCTTGTATGATTAGTATTATCCTAACTGTAGCTGGTTTTGAAAACTGGCAATTAATATTAACAGGCTCATTAATACTTGGTCTTATCATGGCTTTCTTCCCTGCTTTAGCTCAACCACAGATGCGTAAGATTACAGGAAATGATGATGTAGCATTTGGCCACTTTGGAACTTTAGGGTATGTACTAGCTGGTTATCTTGGTAAATTATTTGGTAAAAATTCTCGCTCAACGGAAGATATGAATTTACCTAAAAATTTAAGCTTTTTAAGAGATAGTTCAATTTCTATCTCATTAACTATGATGATTGTTTATTTGATTCTTGCTATATTTGCTGGTTCTGATTATGTCCAAAAAACATTAAGTAAAGGCGATAATTATCTCGTTTATGCAATCATAGAAGCAATTACCTTTGCTGCTGGTGTTTTTATTATTTTACAAGGTGTTAGGCTTATCCTTGCTGAAATAGTACCTGCATTTACTGGTTTTTCAGAAAAATTGGTACCGAACGCAAAACCGGCTTTAGATTGTCCGGTTGTTTTTCCATATGCGCCAAATGCAGTTTTGATCGGTTTCCTATTTAGCTTCATCGGTGGTCTAGTCGGCTTATTCGTGCTAGGTAAATTAAACACAGTACTTATACTGCCTAGTGTTGTTCCTCATTTTTTCTGTGGTGCAACTGCTGGGGTTTTTGGTAATGCGATGGGTGGTCGTCGTGGTGCAATGATTGGTGCGTTTGCTAATGGTTTATTAGTGACATTTTTACCGGTTCTTTTATTGCCTGTCTTAGGATCGCTTGGTTTTGCAAATACAACTTTCTCTGATGTCGATTTTTGTGGTATCGGGATTATTCTAGGTAATATGGCAAAATGGTTTAATAAAGATATTATAATGGGTATTTTCATTGCTATTTTTGCATTATTGGTAATATTCAACTATACATTTAAACCTAAAAAAAATATCGGAGAGAACGTTGAGTAAATGGTTACTATCTCATTTACAAAAAATATTATGCCAGACAAATTGTCTGGCTTTTTTCATAAACCCTTTTTATTTTTTAGTTGCTAACAAAAAATCCACAAGCAACAAACAAACTAATAATAATAATTGTTGACACTGCAATGGTTACCATTCTTTTTATTTTATATTTTTTAATTTCACCAAGAGAAAGCTCTCTATTTTTATTTTTACAATAGTAATAATAAACAGGTAAACCAATTAAAGTCAGTACAATAGAAATAATACCATTTATGGTTTGGTAAACTAACATACCATAAATAACATAAATAGCTCCTAGCATTGCAATAATAGGGATTATTGGATAACCAATAATTTTATAAGGCCTAGGTACATCTGGATATTTTTTACGGGCAATCATCACTCCAATAAACGTTAATAAATAAAATACCCAGATAGAAAACATTGAAATTTCAGATAATCGATCCGCATCAAGAAACATTGAGTACAGAAAAGAAAAAACAACTAAAACAATAATTGCATTAACTGGTGAACGGCTATCATCATCAATGGTACTTAAATAACGAGCACCGATAAGAGTTCCCCTCTCAGCCATACTAAATATAGTACGAGATAACGTCATAATATATCCATTAATGCCACCCAGAATCGAAACCATAATACCAACGGCCACCAAATTTCCCCCAAAATGCCCAAACATCCGTTGTGAAGCAACAGATGATGCTTTATGCCCAAGAGAAACCATCTCTTGCACAGGAAAAATTTTAAATAATGCAATGTTAATACAAGCATAAACGGCTACAAGAAAAACTATGCCAAAAATAATCGCTTTAGGTAATACTTTTGATGGATTATTTATCTCACCAGCAACTGAAGCTACCTGTGCCCAACCATCATAAGCAAAAAGTGTTGCAAGGATGGCCACAGCAAAAGGAGCACACGTTTCAATACCTTGCCCGCTAGCTGTAAATAATGCCACTTGACCATTACCTTTACATAGCCCAAATATTGCTAATAACAATATAGGAATTAGTTTACAAACCGTAGCAATCGTCTGTAAATAACCAGCCTGCCTAACACCAATAGCGTTAATGAAAGCGATAAAACCTAAAACTCCAGCACTTACAGCCATTCGATAAACATCATTAATGTTAAACAATGAACAAAATACTGAACTAAAATAACCTACTAATGCCCCAACTAAAGAAGGGGAAAAAATAACTGTAATCATCCATCCATAAAGATGAGCTACTTTAGCTCCATAGATTTTTTCTAAATAAACCAGCATCCCTCCTGTTTTTGGAAACATAACACCAAGTTCACAAAGAGTTAAGCCTCCACAAATGGAAATAGCACCACCGATTATCCATGCTAATAATGCATAATTATAATCACCAGTAACTTCTAATACAGCTGGTGGTTTCATAAATGCCCCAGCCCCTAAAACCATGCCAACAACCAACGATAATGCTGAAACTAAACCAAGATCTTTCTTTAGGCTATTTTCTAAATTATGTTCTGCCATAAAGGTCCTCTTAAAACATATAAAATAAATAAGCGAAACTGGGTTATAATAGGCATTTATTAGTAAAACACAAGGAAGATTAAGTTTTTTATATTAAAATTATAAGAATCAAGTAAATAAAACAATTTTATTTATAAAAAAAGCCAGCACTAAGCTAGCTTTTAGAATTGATAGTAAAATTAACTTATTTATTTTTCTTCATTTTCATATCAACAACCATACGACCTCGAATTCTACCAGCTTTCATTTCGTCAATCATATCATTGATATCTTCCAATGGTCTTTTTTCGACTATTGGTACAACTTTTCCTTCTGCACTAAAACGAAATGCTTCCGCTAAATCTTCACGAGTACCCACCAATGAACCTAAAACTTGAATACCATCTAATACTGTTTTAGGAATACTTAAATCCATATTTTCAGAAGGTAAACCTAATGCAACAACACGTCCTAAAGGGCGCACTGAATTGATAGCTTGATTGAATGCTGTTTTAGTCACAGAAGTTACAACGGCACCATGAACACCACCATCAGTATGCTTTTTAATATAAGCACCAACATCTTCAACTTTTTTAGGATTAACAACTAAATCAGCACCTAATGTTTTACATAATTCTAATTGGCTATCACTATTACTGATTGCAACTACTTTATTGTTAAATACTTTTTTACCATATTCAATTGCTAGTGTTCCTAGTCCACCAATACCAAATACAGCAAGCCATTGACCTGGTTTTGTATTTGCTACTTTAATGCCTTTATATGTAGTTACACCTGCACAAGTAACACTTGTTGCTTGTGCGGGATCGAGCCCTTCTGGTACTTTAACCGCATAATCGGCCTTAACAATACACTGTTCTGCCATACCGCCATCAACAGTATAACCAGAATTTAAAGCACTTCGACAAAATGTTTCATTACCTGAAATACAATACTCACAAGTACCACACCCTGCATGAAACCAAGCAATACTAACTCGATCTCCAATTTTCAGGCTTTTTACATCAGGAGCGATTTTGATCACAATCCCTACGCCTTCGTGACCAATAACGCGCCCTGGTTTTTTACCAAAATCCCCTGCTGCAACATGGAGATCTGTATGGCAAAGACCACAATATTCAACATCAACAAGCGCTTCTCCAGATTCTAAAGGACGAACTGGGATATCTTTAATTTCAACTTGCCCATCACATTCTTGTTTGATAACAGCAGCTTTCATATTTTTCTCCTAAATAATTTTAAAGTTAAAATATAATTGATTCTCATTCTAAACGAATTATTTTGAAAAAATATGAGTAATTTCACAATTTTATAAAAAATATTGATGCTTTAATAAGTAGTATTAAAACACATGTTTTCTTGAAGTATTTTGATAAAATCAGTTAGATAATGGTATTACATAATAATTGCTTTTACTTAAATTAAGCCTATAACAAAAACCAGCACAAATGATTAATAAATAGACAAACAAAAAAACTAGAATAGAGATACTTATTAAATGGAGGTCATAAAATGGCTAAAAAATGTATTTCTCGTGGCAAATTTACCCGCATGCAGCAATTATCAAACCAAGATGGCGTTATTGCTGCATTAGCGATAGATCAACGTGGTTCAATGGTTAAAATGATGGAATCAGCTGTTGGTAAAGAACGTTATCATATTGATATGGTTTATGAATTTAAAGAACTTGTCTCTCAAGAATTAACTAAATATGTCAGTGCAATTTTGTTAGATGAAGAGTATGGCTTTAAAGGTATGTCAGCCAAAAATAGTAATTCCGGGTTAATCATGTCATATGAAAAAACAGGATATGATGCCAACACTCCAGGCCGATTACCCGATATTTTACCCGAAGATTCATTACAGCGCCTAATAAAAAAAGGAGCCGATGCTGCAAAAGTCTTGGTTTATTATAATCCCGACGACCCTCAAGATATTTTAGACAAAAAACACGCATTTTTAGAACGTTTAGGCAATGAAGCTAGAGCAGCGGATATTCCTGTTTTTGTTGAACCTATTGTATATGATAACGTGATAACTGATGATAAAAGTCCTGAATTTGCCAAAATAAAACCACAAAAAGTCATTAATACCATTAAAGAATTTACAAAAGAACAATATTACATTGATGTTTTAAAAGTCGAAGTTCCTGTATTGTTCAAAAATGTAGAAGGATTTAACGACAACAATATTGTTGTTTATACTCAAAAACAAGCTGCTGACTATTTTAAACAAGCAAGTGATGCAGCAACTAGACCATTCATTTATTTGAGCGCAGGGGTACCGACAAAAACTTTCCACGAGGAGCTGATTTTTGCAGGTGAAAATGGAGCTAAATACAGTGGTATTTTAGGTGGTCGTGCAACGTGGTTTGAAGGTGTTGCCGCCTATGCAAATGGTGGTACAGAAGGTTTAAAACGTTGGTTAGATCAAACTGGACGAGAAAATGTTGAACACCTAAACAAAATATTAAAACAGTATGCAACACCTTGGTATGATATTTACGGTGGTAAAGATAATATTGAAGTTATTGATATTAAATTAAGCAATTAGCCAAATTACCCTAAATAATCAATAGTAACAAGGTATTGTTAAACAAAAAAGAACAGGATTTACTTTTCCTGTTCTTTTTTATGAAGTTAAATTTTACTGTTCAGGTTTAATATCAAGTAAAACCTAATAATTTTATATTTCTACTCATTCGCTTAAATAGCCTTATCAAAAAACAGATCAACCTTACTAAGGTTTGCCATAGATTGAATATAAGCTTTAATTTTAGGCGGAAATGTTAATTTTTTAACACACGTCAAATTACGTAAAATTGGGAATAAACAGATATCATCAAGAGATAATTGCCCATTACACGCATCAGACGAAACAATCAACGAATCAAGTTTGTACAACACAGCTGAAATCTTTGAAATTAACAAATCACTTTGCAACAAACATTCATCAAAAGAGCCCATTTTTTTAACTTTGCTTGTAACAAAATAATCGATAGCACTTTGTGTTGCAAATTCAGCTAAACCTAGTTTGATATAACGTGGACACACTAATTTATAGTCATATTGTTGTAACTGTTTTATTAATTCTGCAATATTTAACGATTGTGAACCTATTAAAATAGTATTTCCTCCATAGTTATTATCAACATAATTAACAATATCTAAGCTTTCTGGCATATAACTACCATCATCTTTTTGTAGAATTGGTGCCATTTTTTCACCAATCATATGTTCAGGCGTAGCAAAATCATCACTAAGTAATACCTGTTGTTCCACAGGTACATTTTTTAGTCCGAAAATCATTCTCGCTCTAACACAAAAAGGACAATGCTCATAAATATACAGTTTCATTTTTGACTCCTTAAGCAGTCAATTGCCCAACATAAAAAAACTAATCCCAAAAATAATAAAAATACCTTACTAACAGCCAATAGTGCTTTAAAATAACCAATCTGCACAACATTAATAAAAGGATACGGATATAAACTTGTATAATAGCCTCGAACAAAAATATAAATGCCATATCCCATTAATGACAATAACGATCCTACAATGACTTTAATATTGATTTTCCGAAATGGTCCCCAAATAAACCAAGTCAATATTCCCAAAACAGGGATAACAACATGCAAACTTTCATTAGCAATTTTTAATAATATATTAGGTGGTGAATGAATTCCCCTTAATATTATGTTATACACTATTGTAGTTATAATCACACCAACTAATCCATTTAATCGAATAACTTTAAAACTATACCGATGGCAATTAGGATTTATAGTTAGCCAAAAACAACTCAATGCTAACATTAAATTTGATAATACAGTAAAGAAACTATAATAATAAACTAACCGCCCTATTGAAGAGCTAGGCTGCCAAGGACGAAACCGAGTATGCCAATAAATATAGGTTTCCAGAGCAATAATAGAAATAGCAAACAGAGCAATAAAAAGATTAATACTTCGCTTTAACATAAACAATAGTAAAAAATAACAAAAACCTAAGTATATAGTAGTTAATAAAAATAAGTAACAACAGCCATCATAAATACCCATTACCCAAAACTGTAACTTATTAACAGTTCGTATATAATATAACAAACGAATAAATATAATTTAGAGATAATTTTGATGTCTTACCAAGACGCTCCCCCCCAAAACAAAATGTTAATAGCGCATTTCTTAGATTCATTATGGTTAGAAAGAAACCTAGCTGAAAATACCATTGAATCTTATAAACTTGATCTATTAGCGTTAAGCCAATCTTTACAACAGCAAAATACAACATGTTTAACAGCTCAAACGATTAATTTACAAGAATTTTTGATGCAACGGGTAAAAGATGGTTATAAAGCAAGTAGTTCAGCACGCTTACTTAGCGCAATCAAAAGATTTTTTCAGTATTTATATCAAGAAAATTACCGAACTGATGACCCATCAGCGATATTATCATCACCCAAATTACCCAAAAAGTTACCAAAAGATTTAACTGAATCACAAGTTAGTTCTCTACTTGAATCTCCCAGTATAGAAGATCCTATAGAATTAAGAGATAAAGCCATGTTAGAAGTGCTTTATGCTACAGGTCTACGTGTATCAGAGTTAGTAAATTTAGAAATGAGTGATATTAGCTTAAGACAAGGGGTAATAAGAGTTATTGGGAAAGGAAATAAAGAACGTTTAGTACCGCTAGGTGAAGAAGCTGTTTATTGGCTTGAATACTATTTCAAATATGGCCGAAACGATCTTCTAAAAAATGGCACTATTGATGTGCTATTTCCGAGCCGATTAGGTAAAAAAATGACACGACAGACCTTTTGGCATAGAATAAAATACTATGCCATGTTGACGGGCATCAATATCGAAGCGCTTTCACCTCATGTACTTCGGCATGCTTTCGCAACCCATTTACTTAATCACGGAGCGGATTTACGTGTTGTACAAATGTTGCTTGGACACAGTAGTCTGTCAACGACACAAATTTATACACATGTAGCGACTGAAAGATTAAAACAGTTACACAGCAAACATCATCCTCGAGCATAACGCACGAAAAAATAAGGATAATTAAATGAAAAAATTAGTTTTAGGTTTAGCATTAATATCAACTACAGCGTTAGCAAATAATACAGATATTATTAATGCAATGGACAAATTAGGTTATAGTCATAAAAATATTAAAATTGCAAATAGCCCAGTAAATGGCTTAAAAAGAGTCACTACACCTGATGGACTTTTTTATGTTACAGACGATGGTAAATATTTAACCCAAGGCCCTATTTATGATATTCAAGGTGATGAACCAGAAGATATCGCTAATGGTAACAACCTTAGATTAATCAAATCAATTAAAAATGATGCCATTGTTTATAAAGCCAAAAATGAAAAATATATTATTTCAGTCTTTACTGATTACACTTGCCATTACTGCAAACTACTACACGAAAATATCGATAAATATTTAGAAGCCGGTATTTCAGTACATTATTTTGCATTCCCTCGAGCAGGTGCTGATAGTGAGGTGGGTAAAAATATGCAATCCATTTGGAGTATGACTAACCGCAAAGCAGCATTTGAAAATGCTTATAAAGGCAACACTATTTCTCCAGCTAGCAGTATGATTCCTTACGTAACACAACAATTTAATGTTGGTAAAAAACTTGGCATTAGTGGTACACCAGCAATTGTTTTACCTAACGGACAATTGGTTTCTGGCTATTTACCTGCGGATAAATTAATTGAAATTTTAGATAAAAAAGCAACTAAATAAAAATTAACAAGTAATCACTTATTAAAACTTAAAACATAATAACAAAATACATGCTAGCGCCAATACGCTAGCATATAAAATATGAAAAGAAATAAATTAATACATCGCAAATTAATTGAGGTATATCCAGAATTTCCTAATGATATTCCGTTATTATTGCAACGAATTTATGCATCTCGTGGTATTACTCATGCACAAGAGCTTGACTACACCACTCGCAATTTATGTAATTACGACAAACTAAATGGCATTGAAAAAGCCGTCGAAATTCTTTATTTAGCAATGAAGAATAATCAACAAATTATGATTGTTGGTGACTTTGATACAGATGGAGCTACAAGCACCGCTTTAACAATCAAAGCTCTTAAAAATATGGGCTGTCAATTTGTTGATTACATCATTCCAGATCGCTTCAATGATGGATATGGATTGAGTGTATCGGTGGTTAAAAAAGCCATTTTAAAAAAAGCACAACTTATTATTACTGTTGATAACGGAATTTCTGCTATTGAAGCAGTCGATTTTGCCAAACAAGCAAATTTATCAGTCATTATTACTGATCACCATTTATGTCCTGAGCAACTGCCTAATGCTGATGCCATAATCAATCCTAATTTACCTAATTGCGATTTTCCATCTAAGCACTTAGCGGGTGTGGGAGTAGCTTTTTACTTTATGTCAGCCTTACGTGCAAAATTGCGCAAAGAAAACTGGTTCACTGACAATAATTTGACTGAATATAATATAACAAATTTGCTCGACTTAGTGGCACTAGGTACTATTGCTGACGTAGTTCGGCTAGATCACAATAATCGTATTCTAGTTTACCAAGGTGTGAACAGAATCAGGGCCGGTTATTGTAGCGAAGGAATCAAAGCTCTATTACAGATAGCCAAAAAAGATCCTACATCTATTACTTCAACAGATTTAGCTTTTTATATTGCGCCTCGATTAAATGCTGCTGGTAGAATGGATAATATGACATTAGGTGTTGAATTATTACTTTGTGATAATTATGATTTAGCTATCAGCAAGGCGACAGATCTTGATAACCTCAATAGCGATCGAAAATTGATTGAACAAACGATGCATAAAGAAGCTTTATCGTTTATTGAAGAAATTGAAAAACAAAGCACAGCTATTCCTAACTTCCTCGTCTTTTATCATCCCCAGTGGCATCAAGGTATTATTGGCATATTATCGGCTCGCTTGAAAGACAAATATTACCGCCCAGTGATCTCTTTTGCCTCAACCCAAGATGGTTTTTTAAAAGGTTCAGGACGCTCAATTAAAGGATTACATTTAAGGGATTTTATTGATAAATTAAATCAGCAACATCCAGATTTAATCGTTAGTTTTGGAGGACACGCAATGGCTGTTGGATTAACCATTTGTGAAGAAGATTTAGAACGTTTTAAAAGTAGTATTGAAGCTCTTTCAGACAAACAATTACCTCCTAATTTACTAGAACAAATCATTGAAACCGATGGTGAAATAGATAGCCAAGACTTTACTTACGCAATAGCTAAACAAGTAAAAGAATCAGGCCCATGGGGAGAAGGATTTAGTACCCCAATTTTTGATGGCGAATTTATTATTCACCGACAACAATTACTTGCAGAAAAACACCTTAAATTAGTATTAGAGCCTAAAAATGGTGGCCCACTTATTGAAGGAATATTTTTTAATGTAAATAGACAGCAATGGCCTGATCAGTCAATAAAAAATGTAAAGATAGTTTATCATTTAGATGTCAATGAATTTCGAGGTAACCAATCACCAAATTTAATCATAAAACACCTATGCCCTATCGCATAAGCAAGTCGGATCGATTATAATTGTAAAGTTGTGCTGGATTTACACCAGATTGAGGCCAAGTTAACAATGGTTACCCAACATCACTGATATAGAATTAATACAACGTTAAGGATACAAAATGCATATTCATATTCTTGGAATTTGTGGCACATTTATGGCAGGGATTGCACTAATAGCCCGTTCTTTAGGTCATCGAGTAACAGGTTCAGATAAAAATGTTTACCCACCAATGAGTACGCTTTTACAAAAAGAGCGCATTGATATTATTGAAGGATATGATCCATCACAACTAACATCGATACCTGATTTAGTCATTATCGGCAATGCCCTATCAAGAGGGAACCCTTGTGTTGAATACATTTTAAACAATAACATTCCTTATATTTCAGCCCCCCAATGGCTACATGACAATGTACTTCGTGACCGTTGGGTCATTGCTGTTGCAGGAACGCATGGCAAAACCACAACTGCAGGCATGGTCAATTGGATTTTAGAAAAACAAGGTTATAAACAAGGCTTTGTGATTGGAGGAGTCCCCGGTAATTTTGAAGTCTCAGCAAGATTAGGGGAAGGTAACTTTTTTGTTATTGAAGCGGATGAATATGACTGTTCATTCTTCGACAAGCGTTCAAAATTTATGCACTACTACCCAAAGACACTAATCATGAACAATTTAGAATTTGATCATGCAGATATTTTTGACGACCTTAGCTCAATTCAAAAACAATTCCACCATTTAGTACGTTTAGTACCAAGTAAAGGGCTAATCATATCACCACAAGAAGATGTAAATTTAAAACAAGTATTAGCAAAGGGGTGCTGGAGCGAACAAGTATTTACAGAATCAAAAACTGGCTGGTTAGCGCAACGTATCAATAATGATGCAAGTCAGTTTGCTGTTTACTATAAAAATCAAAAAGTAGGTGAAGTAAAATATTCATTAGTAGGTGAGCATAATATGCACAACGCATTGATGGCAATCGCAGCGGCACATAATATAGGAATTGAGCCTGCGGACGCATGTTTAGCATTAGGTACATTTATAAATGCAAAAAGACGTTTGGAACTCTACGGTGAAGTTAATAACATCGAAATTTATGACGATTTTGCTCATCACCCAACGGCAATTTTAGCAACACTGGAAGCCTTGCGTAGCAAAATTGGGGCAAATCGACGAATCTTAGCTGTACTTGAGCCTCGCTCAAACACAATGAAACTGGGTGTTTCCAAAGAAGAGCTTGCTCCATCGCTTGGACGTGCTGACGAAATATTCATCTTTCAACCAGAACAATTACCTTGGTTAGTTGCCGATATCGTTGATGCTTGTATTCAACCAGCTTACTGGACTGGTGACATTGATTTACTGGTTGAAATGATCACAAAATCAGCCCGACCAACAGATGCAATCTTAATTATGAGCAATGGCGGATTTAATAACATTCATAAAAAGCTTTTAGAAAGCCTAGAAAAAATAGTCAAAGATAAAGAAGATCAGCCGTTAATTTAATAACAATATATTAATAGCGATAGAAGATATGCCTATCACATGGCATATCCTACAAAGGATATTTCATGAATGAAAATATCGACATAATTGCTACGTTATGTCGCAGAATAAAAATGGCAAGAATCGTAAAAAACTTATCTCAGCAAGAACTTGCCAAAAAATCTGAAATTGGTATTGCAATAATAAAACGGATTGAACACGGCAAATCGATTACGTTGCAAACGTAATTTCTGTTCTTCGTGGATTAGATGAGCTTGACCAGCTTAACAATTTACTAGCTTATAACGAAGTTATTCACAACAGCTCAATAGAACAACCAAAACGAAAAAGAAAACAAAAAACAATAAAAACAGAAAAAGTAAACGTGCTAACACAGAATGATTTCTTGCGTTCTAAAGTCAACACTATGTGTTGGAAACATTAAATTAAATTAGATTAAATCAAGTACAATTAATTGACGACCACAAACTACACTATTTAAGTATTGGCCGATTTTACAATCGGTCAATACAATACAGCTAATAAAGTAAGCTAATTACAATGAACAGTAATCGCAAGGCCTCCACGAGATGTTTCTCGATATTTTGCATTCATATCTTTACCCGTTTCGTACATCGTTTTAATCACTTTATCTAATGATACTTTGGCTGCCGTAATTCGCCTTAAAGCCATTCTTGTTGCATTGATTGATTTTACTGCAGCAATCGCATTACGCTCAATACAAGGTACCTGCACTTGACCAGCTACAGGATCACAAGTCAATCCTAAGTTATGCTCCATCGCAATTTCAGCTGCCATACAAACTTGCTCAGGATTTCCACCTAAAAGTTCAGCAAGTCCAGCAGCTGCCATAGAACAAGCAACCCCGACTTCGCCTTGACAACCAACTTCTGCACCAGAAATAGATGCATTAATTTGGTAAAGTTGCCCAATTGCACCACATGTCAAAAAGAATCGAATGTAAATATCAGGTGTTACTTCGTTGATAAATTTATCATAATAAGCAAGTACTGCAGGAATAATACCGCACGCTCCATTTGTTGGCGCTGTCACCACTCGTCCACCCGCGGCATTTTCTTCACTTACGGCAAGTGCAAACATATTTACCCAATCAATAATAACCATTGGATCACTAATAATCTTATCTTTGGTGGTAGACAATTGCCGATATAATGAAAACGCACGACGAGGAACTTTAATTGGCCCCGGTAATAACCCTTCAGTATTCATTCCACGCTTAATACACTCCAAAATAGTCTGCCCAACACGAGAAAAGTACGTTTCAATTTCTTCATAAGAGTGCAATTGCAGCTCATTTTTCATCATAATACTAGAAATTGATAATGAGTTATCTTCACAATGTTTTAATAATTGCTCAGCTGAAGCAAATGGATAAGGAAGTTTTACAGAATCTTGCTCTTGTTGACCAAATTTTTCTTCTTCAACAATCTTCCCTCCTCCAACAGAGTAATACGTCTTTTGAAATAATAATGTATTTCCATTATAGGCACTTAGCGTCATACCATTTTCATGTAATGGTAAAAATTTAGAATGAAACACCATACAACTGTCCAAAGGGAAGTCGATTTGGTAACGATTATTATAAATAGGTAAACGGCCAGTTTGGCTCAGCGTTTCGATAAAAACTGGAATAGCATCAATATTAACAGTATCAGGCATTTCACCAGCTAACCCCATAATGATAGCAATATCGGTTTGATGCCCTTTTCCTGTTAACGACAAAGAACCATAAACATCCGCCACAATTTTTGTTACTGATGGCATCATTTCGTTACTAATAAGTTGATCTATAAACGCCTTCCCTGCCCTCATTGGTCCTACTGTATGTGAACTTGAAGGCCCAATACCAATTTTAAATATTTCAAATACCGAACTCATATTTTTCCTTTTTAAGGCAGCACAAATTAATCGTACTAGCCTAGTTATACCTTTGTAAATTTACTTATAAGCTTTTTTATAAATAAAACACCATTCATCGACGCATACTAACGAATTTTACCAATAAAAAACGAATAGATGATCTATAGTCAATTAAACAAATTTTATAGCAAATTATAAATAGCTGCTGAAATCGCAACAATTCCCATCACAACAATAAAAATATTACTTAGTTTGCCACGATATTTTGCCAATACGGGTAATTTATGAATGGCATACATTGGCATCAAAAATAATAAGATCGCTAAAATTGGACCACCAAGTGACTCAATCAGGCCTAAAATACTTGGATTTAATGTTGCAACGCCCCATGCTGTTAAAAACATAAAGGCAATAGCTAATTTATCAAGCTTCTTTTCTGAAATTGTTTTATTACGACTACGCAAGAATTTATTAACAACACCATTAAACCCTTCTTTACCACCAAGGTAGTGACCTAAAAATGATTTAGCCATTGCAATAAATGCAATTGGAGGGCCAATATACTCAATAACAGGTGAATTAAATCGATTAGCCAAATACGATAACGTTGAAATATTTTGAGCTTTTGCATCTAAAAGTTCAGCGGGTGACAAGCAAAGCGCACAACTAAAAACAAAAAACATCACCGTTACAACCATCATAATATTACTTGCTGCAATAATTCTAGTACATTTAGGTTCAGCATAAACATCACCATATTCTTTACGTTTCGCGACCGCTAAAGATGAAATAATCGGTGAATGATTAAACGCAAAAACCATAACAGGAATAACTAGCCAAAGTGTCATTAAAATACTTTGTCCACCATCACTACCACTACTAAACGACCAATTAGCAAAAAGCTCACCATTCCACTCAGGAATTAAAAACAACGCTAAAATCATTAAAACAGCAATAAATGGAAAAACTAATATCGACATAACTTTAACGATAAGATCTTCACCAAATTGAACAATCAACATTAAAAATGCGACTAAAACAAATGAAAGCAATCCCCTTGGAAGCGATGACATGCCAAGTTGATTAACCATAAAACTATCAACAGTGTTAGTAATACCAACACTATATACCAATAATATTGGATAAATGGCAAAAAAATAAAGAACTGTTATCCAGTTCCCTGCTGTGCGTCCAAAAGCCTCTTCGACCACAACAGTAATATCGCCTTCGCGACTTTTACCTGATAAAACAAATCGACATAACGCTTGATGTGCAAAGAAAGTCATAGGAAAGGCAAGAATCAACATCACTAACAGTGGAATTAACCCTCCCACACCAGCGTTAATGGGCAAAAAAAGCACACCTGCGCCAATGGCAGTACCATAAAGGCTTAACATCCATAATGAATCGCTTTTTCGCCATTTAGATAATGCTGAATCATTATTGGCATTTATTTGATTATCCCTTAGCTTACTCATTTTTTTACTACTCCTTAATCTAAAATTTGCCGCATATGATATCAATTTAATATTTTTAACAAAGTGATCAGCATCACATAAAAACAAAAAATTAAATATAATCAACGTTATAATTAATATCCAAATTGATACTTAATAACTTAAAAAAAATTAAAGAATCAATTTTGATTCCAAAAAAAACAGAGCAAGATACTTGCTATAACACAAATTTAACTAAGCTTAAATGAAAGCTGCTAAATTTAATAAACAAGTCAATGGGGGGTTATATAACCAGACGATTAGTATTTGATATTAGTAATTAATCTCTACATTAAGTAATAATGTGCAACCATAATAAAAACATCAACTATAGCCTCAAACACTTATTTTTGCTAAAAAGACAACAGCAGATATATTTAAACAAAATTTTCTCACAAGCACCAAAGGCAATATGCATAGGCATTTATGATAATTTACAGCATAATCAGCAAATAGGTCAGGATTTAAAAGATAGAAAACAAAAGCTTAAGAACAATTTATTAACAATTAAATTACCGTAAAAATCGCATAAAAGGATTTTCTGAAAAATGTCTTAAATGTTTTTAGAAGATTATTTTAACCATGAAGTGTAAACAACGGGGTGTTTTCCTACATATTAAAGATTGTATTTCAATCAAGAACTGAATCATAATAACAAATTATTCCTGTTTCTAAATGCTCAATTTCTAATTCGCCGCCTGTTAGAATTTCACCACCAGAAAAATAACTTGGCTTTGTTTTTAGGATAACTTTTCCCAAAAGCTTATCATTGTAATAAAAATCCCCTTCATTACTAATTTTATAAGGATCACCTGGTCCCATCATTCCTCCACCACAGGGGCAATCTCTACCATCTACCCTATGACCATCTTTAGTTTCACACCCATACCCTCTCCAGTTAAAATCCAAAATTTCATCATAACTTAAATCCATTAAATAATATTTGGTTATTTTCACAGGATAATAAAGTATAGCAAAGACTAATAGCACATAAATAATATGCGATATTTTTAATTGTTTGATTCTCATCATTTTCATAAGCAATTATTTTTTATTATTTATTACTAAATTACTCATATGAATAAAAGCTACAGGTAATGCCTGATTCAAAATCCTTAACGTACAGTTCCCCACCAGTAAATCGCTCTAAAGAAATGTAATCAGGTTTTCTTTTCAAATAAACTTTTTTCATCAGATCATTACCAATAATATAGCCATTCCCCTCTTTGATATAAATACCGTCACTTTTATACGGATTCATTTGTTCACAAATAGAACAATCTTTACCATAATTATATTTGCCGTTGCCCAACTCACTAGGGTAATAACATGTACGATCATCCACCCACATAAAATCCATCATTTCTTCATAACTAAAATCAGTTAAATAATAGCTAATAAATTTAGCTGGTTGGTATAATACCAAAACCACAAATAAGGTAGTCACTAAGCGTGATAAATTTAATTTCTCCATATCAATTTCGTTTAATTACTCATGCTAATAATTTACAATTAATCTTTATTATTCACAATAATTACCAATAAAATTGCTTTAGTGTTGCGCTTGGTACTGTTAAACTAACTCACATTTTTATTATATTTATAACTAAATTATTTTTTCGGGATAAATTTATGCGAACCAGTAAATATCTTCTTTCTACGTTAAAAGAAACCCCTGCTGATGCAGAAGTCATTAGTCATCAATTAATGCTACGCGCCGGTATGATCCGAAAAGTTGCGGCAGGTTTATATACTTGGCTTCCCACTGGTTACCGAGTTCTTAAAAAAGTTGAAAATATTGTCCGTGAAGAAATGAACAAAGCAGGGGCAATTGAAGTGCTCATGCCCGTTGTACAACCAGCAGATATTTGGCAAGAAAGTGGGCGTTGGGAACAGTATGGCCCAGAACTATTACGCATTAAAGATCGAGGCGAACGTGATTTTGTGTTAGGGCCAACCCATGAAGAAGTCATTACAGACTTACTACGTAACGAAGTTAGCTCATATAAACAACTACCGCTTAATGTATATCAAATTCAAACAAAATTCCGTGATGAAGTTCGCCCACGTTTTGGCGTTATGCGCTCACGAGAATTTATCATGAAAGATGCCTACTCATTTCATACAACACAAGAATCGCTACAAGAAACGTACGATGACATGTACAAAGCCTATAGTGCCGTATTTACTCGTGCAGGCTTAAATTTTAGAGCGGTTAGAGCTGACACGGGATCAATTGGCGGTAACTGGTCACACGAATTCCAAGTATTAGCCGACAGTGGTGAAGACGATATTGTATTCTCAACTGAATCAGACTATGCCGCTAATATCGAAATGGCGCAAGCACAAGCACCAACACAAAAACGAGCAGAACCGACTAAAACCATGGAGCTGATCGATACACCTAATGCCAAAACCATTGACGAATTAGTTGAACAGTTCAATGTGCCGATTGAAAAAACGGTTAAAACCTTAATGGTTAAAGCCACAAAAGAAAGCGGACACCAACTTGTTGCACTACTAGTTCGAGGCGACCACACCTTAAACGAAATCAAAGCCGAAAAAATCGATATTGTTGCCTCGCCATTAGAATTTGCAACCGAAGAAGAAATCCGCGCCATTGTCAACGCAGGTCCGGGATCATTAGGGCCAATTAACCTCAATATGCCAATTATTATCGACCGCGATGTCGCGGTTATGAGTGACTTTAGTGCCGGTGCGAATATCGATCATAAGCATTACTTTAATATTAACTGGCAGCGCGACGTTACCCTGCCGCGTATTGAAGACATTCGCAACGTTGTTGAAGGTGACATCAGCCCAGATGGCAAAGGCACATTACAAATTAAACGCGGTATAGAAGTTGGGCATATCTTCCAACTTGGCACTAAATACTCGCAAGCAATGAAAGCCACCGTCCAAGGTGAAGATGGACAAAACCACGTTATGATCATGGGTTGTTACGGCATTGGCGTTAGTCGAATTGTGGCAGCAGCTATTGAACAATGCCATGACGATCGTGGTATTATTTGGCCAGAAGCAATCGCCCCATTCAGTGTTGTCATTATTCCAATGAACATGCATAAATCTGAAAAAGTTCAAGCTACCGCAGAAAAACTTTACGCAGATCTACAAGCTGCTGGCATTGAAGTCTTATTTGATGACCGCAAAGAACGCCCTGGAGTAATGTTTGCTGATGCGGAATTGATTGGTATTCCACACACAATTGTGATTGGCGAACGTAACCTTGAAAACGGTGAAGTAGAATACAAACATCGAGCTGGTGGTGATAAAGAAATGATAAAAGTGGACAATATTATCGACTTTATCAAACATCGCCGTCAATTAGCTTAACTTCTGAAATTAACCTTCAAAACACAACAGTAATAAACCAATTGCTGTTGTGTTTTTATATTAGTTATCCAAAACAACTATCGCCTAAAGATTAAACTCGCTTTAAAAATTCAAAGTGATATTGTGTTTTTTTTCAGCTAAAATAAATCAAAATAATCTTATCTTAATTGGTTGAAATAATGTTAAAAAAAGTCATCGCATTTACACTATCTACCTCGTTACTACTACAAAGCACTCCTATTGTTTATGCTGATAATATCAACCTACCCGATATAGGAACCGCAGCGTCTACAACCCTTAGCATTGGTCAAGAAATGGAAATGGGTGACTATTATATACGCATGTTACGAAACAGCGCCCCAATAATCAATGATCCCGTTCTAAACCAATATATTAATGATCTGGGAAAAAAATTAGTCGCTAAATCAGAATCGGTAAAAACGCCTTTCCATTTTTATATTATGAAAAGTGATGTACTTAATGCCTTTGCCTTTTTTGGTGGAAATGTCATCATTCACTCTAAACTAATATTAGATACCGATAATGAAAGCCAATTAGCCTCGGTTATGGCCCACGAAATTGGTCATGTTACCCAACGCCATTTAGCGCGAGCAATGGAAAACCAAAGCCGCACAAGCCCTTATGTTTGGGGAGCAACATTAGGCTCCATTTTACTAACTCTAGCCAACCCCGAAGCGGGCATGGCAGCAATGACGAGCACTATGGCGGGTTCAGCACAAAACATGATCAGCTTTACACAAAGTAACGAACAAGAAGCTGATCGTGTTGGTCTTAGAACGCTATCAAAAGCAGGATTTGATCCGTATGCCTCATCTGAATTTTTACAAAAACTAGCCGACCAAAGTCGTTTTAGTAGCAAACCACCAGAAATATTACTTACTCACCCATTGCCTAATAGCCGAATAACAGATATTCGCAATCGTTCCTTGCAATACAGTAAAAAGAACATAACACCTTCACTAAACTATTATTTAGCTAAAGCACGTTTAGCAATTTTAATTAATAACAAAAAAAATGCAGGCCAACTATTAATACAATCTTATAAAAAGCTAAATAATGAACAAAGCAATATTGCCGCTATTTATGGTAGTGCTTTAGCTGACAACCTAAACGGTAACAACCAAAAAGCCAAACAACAGTTGCAACCATTGCTAGACAATGACCCGAATAACATATGGTATATTGATTTAATGACTGATATTGATTTAGCGCTCAACAACAGCAGTGCAGCCATTACACGCTTGCAAGCGGCATTAAAAAAAGCACCTGATAGCTCAGCATTACAATTGAATCTAGCAAATGCATATATAAAAAGCAAAAACTACCAACAAGCGATAAGTTTATTACACCGTTATACTTTTGACCATAATGACGATATCAATGGTTGGGATTTACTTGTTACAGCTTATGGCGGAATACGTTCAAGAGCGCAAGAAATGAGTGCACAAGCAGAAATCAGCGCATTAAGAGGCAATTTTAAACAAGCGATCACCATTTTGCAAAATGCGAAAAACCAAACCAAAGGCAATCAAACGATGATGTCGAAAATGGATGCAAGAATCAAACAATTACAACAACTGCAAAAACGCTATACAGCTTATACACGATAACAGAATAAAATTGTAACGCCTCGACTCATGATTAAAATATGCATGAGTCGAGGTATAACCCAAACTCTTATTTGTCGGTCAAATGATCCACATTATTATAGAATTTCACCGTAAATTCGCCTGAAGCTTGATCATCATGCTGCTTATAATTGACCACACTAATGCTAGTATTTAACATCCGAGGAAAATACGCCTCATCACGATGTAAACGCCAATCGCCACCATTTAAAACACAAAGCAATATGCGCAATACCGTGCCATGCGACACAACCAAAATATTTCCTGAATCTTGTGGTGCATTTTGCACAATGGTATTTAACCCTTGCTTCATACGCGTTAAACTATCAAGATAATTTTCGCCTTGATTAACTGACGCATCAAAATTAGCTGGATCGGTTAAATAAACATTAAATTCGGGCACATCTTGTTTTAAAGTAGGCACATGCTTACCTTCCCAAAGGCCAAAATCCATTTCACACAAATCTGCAAGCTCAAAAGTATTAATAGCCATATTATTTTCATTAACGATATAATTACGCGTATCCATAGCACGCTTTTGTGGGCTTGAATAAGCTTGTATAAAAGGAACATCTTTTAAATATTGCCCAGTTAATTTAGCACCTAAAACACCTTGCTCAGTTAAAGGAGAATCTTTTGAACCTTGCATCTGATCTTTAACATTCCACTGCGTTTGACCATGTCTAATTAAATATAAATTTAAATCTTTCATTCATATACCTTTTTTTATTTTAAGATTCTGTGTTCTGATATTTATTTTTCTAAGAATATTTATCTTTTCTAAGATAAGTTAAACAGTTCTGTAAAGCATCATCCATAGGTGCGTTTAATTGCATCTCTTGTTGGCTTTTAGGATGAATAAATTTAACACTTGCGGCATGTAAAAATAACCGACTAAGCTTAGTACCTGCTAACAACGCATCAAATTGCTTATCACCATAACGATCATCAAAAGCAATAGGATGATTAGCATATTGAGTATGAATGCGAATTTGATGCGTACGCCCAGTAACGGGACTAGCTTTAATCAAAGTAGCAAAATCAAAACGTTCTTCAACTTTAAAGCGAGTTTCTGACGGTTTACCCTCTTTATCGACTTTCACCACTCGCTCGCCGTTTTTCAACACATTTTTAAGTAAAGGAGCCTGAATCACCTTACATTCAGAAGGCCAATTCCCCTTAACAAGCGCCAAATAATTTTTTTGCATTTGCTTAAGGCGTAACTGTTCGTGTAACGCTTTTAATGCCGAGCGTTTTTTGGCGATCAGCAACACGCCCGATGTTTCGCGGTCAATACGATGCACTAACTCCAAAAACTTTGCTTCAGGTCTTAGTGCACGCAATCCCTCGATCACCCCAAAGCTCAAACCACTCCCCCCATGAACCGCGATACCCGATGGTTTATTAATCGCTAATAAAACATCATCTTCATAAATAATAGCCCTTTCTAAATCAGCCACCTTATTAAGCTTGGTTGAAATTTCAGATGTGGCTTTTTCAGCGATGCGAATAGGAGGAATACGAATTTCATCACCAATATTTAATTTATACTCAGGCTTAATACGCTTTTTATTAACACGCACTTCGCCCTTTCTTAAAATACGATAAATCATACTTTTTGGTACACCTTTTAAATAGGTGATTAAAAAGTTATCAATACGTTGTGTCACATTTTCCTCTGAGATGGTAACAAATGAGACTTGCAATTTTGTTTGTGGAGCATTTGAGTCCATAAGAAATGATTAATCCGCTATCAATAAATAAAGTCATTTACATTATTCAAAAATAAACTACACTATCGGCATTAAGGAATAACGATAGATGATATTCAATATAATTAAAGTTAAACGATTATAACGGAATATGGGGGAATAAAATAGTATGTTATCACTGCTTAATCAATACTCACAAAGCAGATTTGCTTGGTTCTTATTGTTCTTTTCCACTCTTAGCTTTGAAATAATCGCACTTTATTTTCAATATGGTTTAGGGCTCGCCCCTTGTACGCTTTGTATTTATCAGCGTTGTGCCATATTTGGCATCATGTTAGCTAGCATCGTTGGACTTATTATACCTAAAAACATAATTGCTCGATTAATCGGCATTTTAATTTGGCTTTTTAGTGCTTATAAAGGATTTTCGTTAGCAATATTCCATGCCCACCTACAATTTGAACCAAATTTAAGTGACACTTGCTCAATTAACGTCCAATTTCCAGCTTGGTTACCGCTAGACTTATGGTTCCCTAGCTTGTTTAATGCTTATGGTTCTTGCGCCGATAAAATTTGGACATTTTTAACTATCGAAATGTCACAGTGGATGATTATCATCTTTGCTTGCTATCTTATCGTCAGTTTAGCCATATTAGTATCACAGCTCTTTTCACTTCCTAAGGTCTCAATTTGGGGCAAATAACACTGTTTTATAAAACTGGAGATTTTCGTTGATTTTGTTAGAATGTGTGGCAATTTTATTTTACAAATCACACAAAAATGCTTTTGGAATATCACCCACCTATCGAACCTTGGCTTTCTATTTTATATCAAGACGATCACATTGTTGTTGTCAACAAACAACCGGGGATCTTATCGGTATCAGGAAATAAACCGCAATTTATTGATAGTATTATTCACCGCTTACAACAAAAATATAGCTATGTCGAATCTGTACACCGACTCGACATGGCAACTAGCGGAATTATGGTTGCAGCCTTATCAAAACTTGCCGATCGTGAAATAAAAAAACAGTTCAGAGAACGCATACCCCAAAAAAACTATATCGCTGTTGTTCATGGGCATCTTGAACATGACACAGGTCGTGTTGAATTACCCCTAATTTGTGACTGGCCCAATCGCCCAAGACAAATGGTCGATATTGAAAACGGCAAACACGCACTAACAGAATACCAAGTCATTGCTCGCAACCCTGACAACACCACACGAATACAATTATTCCCATTTACAGGGCGATCACACCAATTACGGGTTCACATGCAAGCGATCGGGCATCCCATTTTAGGCGACAAATTTTATGCACACCCAGAAGCCTTTGCCATGTCAAAGCGACTACTACTCCATGCCCAACTACTAACAATCAACCACCCCAAAACTGGAGAAAGCATGACATTTAGTTGCGAACCAGAGTTTTAAAACAAAAATAATACAAATAAAACAGCTTATGCCAAAAGCTACCCCCCATCAAAATAGAGGAAATTAAAATGCAAAAAATTGTATTAGCAACCAACAACCAAGGCAAAGCCAATGAATTGCAAAAGTTACTTGCTGATGCAGGTTTTGATATTGTTGCACAAAGCCAATTTAACGTTCCCGACGCTGACGAAACAGGCTTAACGTTTATTGAAAATGCCATTTTAAAAGCAAGGCATACCTCAAAATTAACCGGCTTACCCGCCATTGCCGATGACTCAGGCTTAGCTGTCGATGCGCTTGGTGGAGAACCTGGGATATACTCAGCACGTTATGCAGGAGTACATGGTAACGACAAAAGCAACAACGAAAAACTCCTTATCGCATTACAAAATGTTCCCAAAGAAGCTCGCACCGCCTATTTTTATTGCGCACTAGTCTTTATGCGACACGAAACCGACCCGACACCGATCGTCTGTTTAGGAAAGTGGAATGGCATAATCTTAAATGAACAACAAGGCGAAGGTGGATTTGGCTACGATCCGCTTTTTTATATTCCTGAATTAGGTTGCACCGCAGCGCAACTAACCAAAGAACAAAAAAGCCAAATATCACACCGAGGACAAGCACTAAAACAACTGATTGCCCAAATAAAAACAGAATAGTAATGATTGAAATATTATTTATATTCAAAATTGTATATCAAGAAACAAACAGTATATAATTAACGCATTGATGAGATTGGAGTTAATATTGTGATTCTAATGATAGTAAGTGGTCGCTCAGGTTCTGGCAAATCAATAGCTCTACGAGCGTTAGAAGATATGGGGTTTTATTGTGTTGATAACATACCCGTTGCGCTATTACCGCAATTAGCCAACTCATTAAAAGACAACAACACACCAGTGGCAATTAGCATTGATATCCGAAACTTACCTAAAAATTTTGACGTCAATAACGACATTTTTCAACGCTTACCACAATCAGTAACACCAGAAATTATCTTTTTCGATTGCGGCCGCAACACACTAATTCGACGCTATAGCGAAACACGGCGCATACACCCACTAGCTAACCAACAATACGCCCTTGAAGAAGCCATCGACCTTGAAGAAACCTATCTAGAACCACTAAAATCCCACGCAAGCTTAGTTATCAACACCGACAATCTTTCAGTTCACGAACTATCCGATATTTTAAGAGCACGCATTCTAGGCAAAAAAGAGCGTGAATTAACCATTATATTTGAATCATTTGGTTTTAAACATGGATTACCCGTTGATGCTGATTTTGTATTTGATGTCAGGTTTTTACCTAACCCGCATTGGGATGCCAGTTTGCGCCCACTAACAGGGCTTGACCAGCCAGTCAAAGAATACTTACAAAAACACGACGAAGTATCTTACTTTATCTACCAAACTGCCAATTACCTTAATCAATGGCTACCACTACTAGAAAAAAACAACCGCAGTTACTTAACCATCGCCATTGGTTGCACTGGTGGACAGCACCGTTCTGTGTATATTACTGAACAATTAGCCGCATTTTTCAAAGCCCAAAACAAACAAGTACAAATCCGCCACCGAACATTAGAAAAGCGCTAAAAACAGCGCTACTCATCAACTAGCTTAAGGTTTACAATTTTCTCAAAGCGTTGCTTGCATTTTTCAATAATCGCCTTCAACGTTATTTTAGGTTTATGGCTTACAGAATCTGACACAATTAACTGACGAAGTTTAACCAACTCAATATCCTCAGGTAAATTAGCTAGCTTTGTTCGTAACACATTAACTGTCTGTGGATGTGGATGACCAATAGCAATTGCCACACCATTTTTACGGGCCAATTTTACGGCCAAATCAAATTGCTGACTAATTGCACTTTCGGTTTGCTTATCATCCAAAAAAACATCACGTGTCAACACGGGAATATTATAGTCCAGACCCGCTTTCTTAACTTGCGTTTTACCAATTGTCTTACTATCTAAAAAAAACATCGAATAATGACTCAGCGCTTTCATCACATTTGTCATACCGTTTAGATTTGATGTCATTAAACTACCCATATGGTTATTAACCCCAACAGCATAAGGAACCCGAACAACGGCATTATCAACAATGGTTTTAACTTCGCTCTCACTCATTGAAGGGAACAAAGTATCCTTTTCTAACGGTTGTTTATTAATTGGTGCCATCGGCAAATGGATAATCACATCATTACCATGTTCATGAGCCAACGTAGCAATATGTTTAGCATTAGGCGAATGAGGCAACACGGCAATAGTAATATAAGGCGAAAAACCAATAATCTGCTCCTCATTATGTTGGCGATACCCAAAATCATCAATAACCAGCACCAACTGCCCTGCCCACAAAACAGGCGAAGTAACAGCTAGCAAACAACAAAACAACAAACCAATAAAACGACGCATTACTTTAACCACCCACTTGGATCCAGAGCCTTACCATCACGGCGAATTTCAAAATACAAAGCGGGCACATTTTGCCCCCCACTCGAACCAACTAACGCAATGGCTTGTCCGCTCTGAATCTTATCACCCACCTCAACCAACATACGTTGATTATAGCCATACAAACTCATATCCCCCTTGCCATGCTCAAGCGCCACAACAAAACCATAACCTTGCAACCAACTTGCCAATATCACCCGACCATCAGCAACCGCCCGCACCTGAGCACCGTCTTGCGCATTAATCACTATTCCTTTCCAATGCAACTCACCTTGAAGTGACTCACCAAAACGGTGAGCAACACTACCGCTAACAGGCCAACTAAACTGATGTTGCGGCTTACCTATACCACTCACCCGAGCCATCAATGCCCGCTCATCTTGGTTAAGGGTATAACTTGTATTTTTTTGCTTTTCTGCAATGTGTTTTGCCTGTTTTGCTTCTTCTTCGGCTATGCGACGGTTTTCTTTTTCTGCCTGAGCAATTTTGGCTTGTAATTTGGCTTCATTATTACGCAAATCGGCTAATTTTTGCTGATTGGCTTGCATTGACAATTCAAGCGAAGATATCGTCTTTTTTCGATTTTGGCGGTTCTTTTCAAGCCTGGCTTGCTGTTTTTTTTGCTTACTTTGCAAAGTCTGATGGGTTTCTTGTTTTTTTTGCAACTGTTGTTTTTTATCGGCTAATTGAGTTTGCGTATCTTCAAGCTCCGCAATCTGTTGCTGTCGTGCGTTATTAATATAACTAAAATAGGCAATAATACGCTCATTACGCTCACTCTTTTCCCCCGAAAACACAAGCTCAAACCCCGTTGCATTACCAATTTTAAATGCGCTTTCTAATTGTTTTGCCAGCACGATTCGTTGCTGTTTTTGTTTGACGGTTAATAAATCAATTTGTTTAACTAACTTATTGATATCTTGATCAAGTTTTTTGAGTGACAAATCATTTTTTTCAATCGAAGTTAATAGTTTAGCGATTTCAGTTTCTTGTTCTTTAAGATCATTAACCAGTTCAGTGCGTTCTTTTTTTTGCTGCACAAGGCGTTTTTCTTGTTCCTCAATGGAATGACGTAAGGATTGGAGTAACTGATTGTCATCAGCAGCGTATAAAAAGCTAACGTTCATCAATCCAATAAGAACAATAACCTCAATTTTCCGATAAATAGACATGGTGTTATATTTAGAATTTATAACCAAGCAATAATAATGCTGTCACTATACCGATAAATAGACCAAGATGCAAAATGAAAACCACCTATGATGTGAGGGGGGGATTTGTTTTTTTAGGAAAAAGCACCCCAGAAAAAAATAACAATAAAATTAATGATTTTTTAGCGGTTTTTGGTGGCAAATAGCCGTGGTGATCACCTCTGAACAAGTGAGTGAAAGTGAATTCCCTAACTCCTCATACTTTGGCTACAGAATATGACCTTAGGCTACACTATTCTTATCATCCTGATACTCGCTTTTGGAGTCGCCTTCACTTTGCTCAAATGTTTAAATTTGTTCCAGAAAAATGTGTAACTCTAGACAAATCACAATCCACCTCCCCTGTTTGGTATGCGAACCTTACTCTGTTATCGGTACATTATGACGCAGAAATAAAGCAGACGATATACCCTTAAATGTTTTTCTATAAGTTACTTTTTTATTAAAAATTAAGGCAATTATTATTCAAAACCAGTCAGGAAAGGCATTGATTTTATTTAAGTTTTTATTTGGTGTTTTTTTGCAAAAACACATCCATCTATAACTCAACCAACATATTTAGACTCAAAACAATTAGACATTTCACAAGTATTGATAAAAAGTATAATATATAGCACTGTTTAAATTATCGAAAAACCAATTCAACCATAAAGATAACATCATGCAAAAGTTTAATGTCAAAACCTTTCAGGGGTTAATTCTTACGTTACAAGATTATTGGGCTAATCAGGGTTGCAGTGTGATTCAGCCTTTAGATATGGAAGTCGGTGCGGGGACTTCACATCCTATGACATGTTTACGAGCGCTAGGGCCTGAGCCGATTAATGCCGCTTATGTTCAACCATCACGCCGCCCTACCGATGGTCGTTATGGCGAAAACCCAAACAGGTTACAACATTATTATCAATTTCAAGTTATCTTAAAACCTTCGCCTGATAATATCCAAGAACTCTATTTAGGTTCGTTAAAAGAATTAGGGCTTGATCCTACCGTTAACGATATCCGTTTTGTTGAAGACAATTGGGAAAACCCAACCCTTGGTGCATGGGGGCTTGGTTGGGAAGTTTGGTTAAATGGGATGGAAGTGACCCAATTTACTTACTTTCAACAAGTTGGTGGGCTTGAATGTAAGCCTGTCACCGGCGAAATCACTTACGGGCTTGAGCGTTTAGCTATGTATATTCAAGGCGTGGATAGTGTTTATGATTTAGTCTGGAGCGATGGTGCATTCGGTAAGACAACCTATGGTGATGTGTTCCATCAAAACGAGGTTGAGCAGTCAACGTATAATTTTGAATATGCTAATGTTGAGTTTTTATTTTATTGTTTTGAGCAACACGAAAAAGAAGCTAAGTTTTTACTTGAGTTAGAAAAACCACTTCCGTTACCTGCTTATGAACGTATTTTGAAAGCCGCCCACTGTTTTAATTTGCTTGATGCCCGTAAGGCGATTTCGGTTACAGAACGTCAACGTTATATTTTGCGTATTAGGACGTTAACAAAAATGGTGGCCGAGGCATATTATGCATCTCGTGAAGCACTTGGGTTCCCTATGTGTCAAAATTCACGCGCTAACGACAGTGCATCAAAGTAGGAATGAGAAGATTATGCAAAAAACATTTTTAGTGGAAATCGGTACCGAAGAGTTACCACCAAAATCACTCCGCACTTTAGCTGAAAGCTTTGCGGCTAATTTTATTGATCAGCTTGATAATGCTAATTTAGAACACGGCGAGGTGCTTTGGTATGCTTCGCCACGTCGTTTAGCGTTGAAGGTGTTAAATTTGAGCGATACCCAGCCCGATAGTCAAATTGTAAAACGTGGTCCTGCGGTTAGTGCCGCTTTTGATGCCAATGGTAATGCCACTAAAGCCGCCGAAGGGTGGGCTAGGGGTTGTGGTATTACCGTTGATCAGGCCGAGCGTATACAAACCGATAAAGGCGAGTGGCTGTCTTATACTCAAAATCAAAAAGGTCAGCCTGTGGTTAATTTGTTGTGTGATATGGTTAAAACTGCATTGAGTAAGTTGCCAATTCCAAAACCTATGCGCTGGGCGGCACGTCAGGTTGAGTTTATTCGTCCTTGTCATACGGTAACGATGCTTTATGGCGATGCGCTTGTTGCTGGTACGATTTTAGATATTGAGTCAAACCGTATTATTCGTGGCCATCGTTTTATGGGTGAGCAAGAATTTATGATTGATAATGCTGATCAATATCCTGAAATTTTAGAGCAACGTGGTAAGGTGGTGGCTGATTATGATAAGCGTAAGGCAATCATTAAACAGCAAGCCGAAGATGCTGCGGCAAAATTAAATGGTAAAGCCGACTTAGCCGATAGCCTGCTTGAGGAAGTATCTTCATTGGTTGAGTGGCCAGTGGTGTTAACCGCTAAATTTGAAGAACGCTTTTTGGCTGTGCCTGCTGAGTCGTTGGTGTATACAATGAAAGGCGATCAGAAGTATTTTCCTGTTTATGATCATCAAGGCAAATTGTTACCTAATTTTATTTTTGTTGCCAATATTGAGTCGAAAGATCCGCAAGTGGTAATTTCAGGTAATGAAAAGGTGGTTCGCCCTCGTCTTGCTGATGCTGAGTTTTTCTATAAGACCGATTTGAAACAACGTTTAGAAGATCGTTTGCCTCACCTTGATACGGTTTTATTCCAACAACAATTAGGTACGGTTAAGGATAAGTCTCTTCGTATTGAGGCGTTGTCTGGTTTTATTGCTGAAAAAATAGCAGCCAATGTTGAGCAAGCAAAACGAGCAGGTAAGTTGACTAAATGTGATTTAGTGACCAATACCGTTTTTGAGTTCCCTGAAACTCAAGGTATTATGGGGCGTTATTTGGCTTTAAAAGATGGTGAAAGCAGTGAAGTTGCCATCGCAATTGAAGAACAATATAAGCCGCGTTTTGCTGGTGATGAGTTGCCTAGTACCGCAGTATCATGTGCGGTGTCTATCGCTGAAAAGCTTGATACTTTAGCGGGTATTTTTGGTATTGGTCAACATCCTAAAGGCGATAAAGATCCTTTTGCTTTGCGTCGTGCCGCAATTGGTGTTTTGCGTATTATTGTTGAAAAGGCACTACCGTTAGATCTTGTTGAACTGGCAAGTTATGCGGCGTCATTATATGGCGATAAGTTGACCAATAAGAATGTGGTTGATGATATTGTTAATTTTATGCAAGGTCGTTTCCGTGCTTGGTACCAAGAGCAAGGTTTTGCCATTGATACCATTCAGGCTGTTTTAGCGTTGAATCCAACCAAGCCTGCTGATTTTGATGTACGTGTTAAGGCGGTTACTCACTTTAGAACACTGCCTGAAGCCGCTTCTTTGGCTGAAGCCAATAAGCGAGTGTCAAATATTCTATCTAAAGCAAATATCGCAATTCCTGAAAAAATCAATGTCGCTTTATTAGAAGAAGGTGCAGAAGGTGAATTAGCTAAGCAAGTCGCGGTATTAGCCGATAAGCTAGCGCCTTATTTTAGTCATGGACGTTATCAAGATGCGTTAATTGAGCTGTCTGCACTTAAAGCTCCTGTCGATGCTTTTTTTGAGTCGGTAATGGTGATGGTCGATGATGAACAAATTAAGGTGAATCGATTAGCACTTTTAGAAAAACTACAAAATCTATTTTTAAAAGTAGCAGATATTTCATTATTACAAGCCTAGTTTAGAAGTCTTGTTATTTATATTATAAATTGTGGTAACTAAATTTGTTACCACACCTAAGGAACTTATATAGAGATGCAAAAAACAATCCTTTTTTCTTTAGTTTTTACACAAACACTTAATTTTGTTCGTAATCGTATTAAATCAATTGTACTTATAAGTCTATTAGTAGCACTAATTAACACAGCTATAACTTACTACTTTTACCAACCAGAAACGCACACGCAATTAGATTTATCAAAATCTATCACTAGCTATGTGTCAGTTATGATTATAACATTTGCAGTCTCTATCATTATAAAGTCAATTAGTATTGCAACAATTCATAACCTTTATGTGAGTGATAAACTTAACCCCAAACTATTACTATCTAAGGTATTAGAAAGTATATTAAAAATTACTACTTTTTATCTTATTATAATTTTTTCCTTATTTTTTATAGTATTGTTTTTATCGTTAATCCTTATGATTTTAAGTTTGCTATTACCCAAACCATTGATTATTTTATTTATTACTTTAGCGCTAATTCTTCCTTCTGTACTTTTTTTTATTTTTACTAACTTCTTTTTTGGAGCATTGGCTGAATCTAAACAAAAAAGTTTCTTTGAGTTATTTTCGTTAAGTTTTCAATTAACAAAAACACAGTGGCTTCCTTCTTTTCTCATGCTATTAATTAGTATTGCACTTTTAATAATTATTGCTATATTTTCTACAATAACCGATAAAAACAATATGAATATAGCAGTTGAAGCTATTCTTTCGTTCTGTTCTTTCTTTTTTGATATTTTCCTGACTGGCTTTTTCTATCGTCTTTATTCGCTAGCAACTAACCCTACTAATTCAAACCTTCCAACAAAAGATGATCAACAAGAAACTGATAGTTTGATCGTTTAGTTATTATTATCCTCACCAATTTTGATTGGTGAGGGGGAACTAACTTGCTATATCCATTCGCTGTGTATTATATTTGTTCCAATCAAAACTACTTGGATAACAATTATGACACCGGCAATTAATTTACTTAAAAAGTTAAAAATCAAATTTAATACCCATCAGTATAAGCACGATCCAAACCAAACCCGCTATGGGCAAGAAGCTGTCGATAAGCTTGATCCTAGCTTAAATGTTACTGCCGCTCAGGTTTTTAAAACGTTGGTTGTAAGTTTGAATGGTAACCCTAAAACCCTAGGTGTTTGCGTGTTGCCCGTTGATAGCCATTTAGACCTTAAAAAAGCAGCAAAAGCCTTAAACTGTAAAAAAATCGATCTGGCAGATTCAAATTTAGCACAAAAAGTAACTGGATATTTAGTTGGAGGCATCAGCCCTTTAGGTCAAAAACAAACGCTTCCAACACTTATTGATTTAAGTGCCACTCAGTACAACACTATGTTTGTGTCTGGCGGTAAAAGAGGCTTAGAAATCGAAATTTCCCCTCAAGATTTAGCCAATATATTACAAGCTACATTAATTGAAATAACGACTTAAAAATAGTTAATGGTAATCAAACTTGAATATAGCCAATGGGTTAGTAAATTAATATGATAATTAGGTAGGTGTTTATTTTTACAGCGCACATAATTTATGTGCAATGAAAAAGGCATAAGACGTTGTCTTATGCCCTTAAAATGTTCTATCGATAAAATTATTGATAGAAAATAATCGACTTATTTAATTGCTTCTTTTAAGCTTTTACCTGATACGAATGCAGGTACTTTGCTTGCTGCAATTTTGATTTCTTTACCTGTTTTTGGGTTACGACCAGTACGTGCTTTACGATCATTAACTTTGAATGTACCAAAACCAACTAATTGAACTGGTTCACCAGCTTTTAATGATTCAGTAATAGCAGCTAAGGTAGCTTCTAACGCTGTTTTAGCGGCAACTTTAGTAATATCAGCTTTGCTAGCAATAGCGTCAACAAGTTCTGTTTTATTCATGGGTATATCCTTACATATTATTTTATTGTTAAAGTTAACATTATACACGAAGTAAGAATCTAAAATTCTAACTTCGCTACTGTAAACAATGTTTAGATTACATTGCTGTTAAATGTAGTCTATATTTGCTTAATGTTAAAGAAAAATTTAATAAAAACTAAAAAAATTACACTTGAAATGACTTAATTGCTTAAAAAAACACCAATATTGCTTGTTCTAACAGACCTGATTTCATCTTTTAAACCTTTTATTAATTCACTCTGTTCGTTGTTTTCATCACGCAATAATCGAAACAGTTCCCACTGTAAATCAAATTCATCAATTACACTAGGTAAGGTTTGTTGTTCATCTTCCGTTAGCGCAACATTAGTTTTGGTCATTTCAAATTCGGCAACTGTGGTGGCAGATAGGCTGCTTACTTTGGCACTATGTTCAGCAATTTCACCACTTAAATAAGAGTGTAAAACCTCGCTAAGCGCATGACAGGCATCAATAGCTGGGTAGACCATGTAAGGGCTGTCGTCAGTTACTGTAGGAATAATCGCTTCTAATTTTTCAAGCTGTAAATCAAAATTGATTTTGGCATCTTCAACCAGTAGTGATTCCCAAACTAAATCTAGTATTTTTTTGTAACTTTTTGGCGCTTCGTCATTTTGTTGTTGCTGGTAATAAAAAACAAAATTAGGGTACATTCGTTCACATAAACAAGCCATAAATAAACGTTGTTGCCATTGCGGTAGTTTTTCTATTCTTAATTGAACGGGATTTTTAATCATGATGAAACCTTTTTGACTGTTGATGCACTGCCTCAATTAAATATTGTACATGTTCGACAGGAATGTCTTGATGGATACCGTGACCTAGATTAAAGATATGTCCATTATAAGCACCAAATTCATTAAGAACGCCCTCTACATTAGATTCTATTGTTAGTTTGTCTGCATATAAAACCGATGGATCTAAGTTGCCTTGTACGGCAATGTGCCCTTTTTGTGTGATGGTACTTAAATTAACTGTCCAATCAACACCGATTGCATCACAACCCGTATTGACAATGCTATCTAACCATAATCCCCCGCCTTTTGTAAAAAACGTAACAGGTACATATGAAGTGATATCTTGAGTTTTTTGACCACGTTTTAATTTTGATAAGATTAATTGCATATAATGCAGTGAAAATGTTTGATAACTTTGATGGCTTAATACGCCGCCCCAAGTATCAAAAATCATAATGGATTGTGCTCCAGCTTCGATTTGAGCATTTAAGTACAATGCTACGCTGTCTGCGAGCTTTTCCAGTAATCGATGTAACGCTTTAGGATGACTGTAAAGCATTTTTTTTATTTTAGTAAATGCTTTACTGCTTCCCCCTTCGATCATATAGGTGGCTAATGTCCATGGGCTACCTGAAAATCCAATTAATGGTACTTTGCCATTGAGTTCTTTTCGGGTTAAACGAATTGCGTCCATCACATAGCGAAGTGATTGCTCAGGATCTGGTGTCGGTAATTGCTCAATATCGGACATGCAAGTGATCGATTGTGTAAACTTAGGGCCTTCACCTGCTTCAAAATGTAAACCAAGCCCCATAGCATCAGGAATAGTTAAAATATCCGAAAAAATAATAGCCGCATCAAATTCATATCGCGCAATAGGTTGTAAAGTTGCTTCACAAGCAAGTTCTGGGGTTTGACATAATGTCATAAAATCGCCCGCTTTTGCTCTTAATTGACGATATTCAGGTAAATAACGGCCAGCTTGGCGCATCATCCAGATCGGAGTGTAGTCAACAGGTAGACATTGCAAAGCGCGTAAATAGCGATCATTTTTTAATTGGCTCATATCTTCAGCTCTTTAAATAAAGATGTTGGTTTGTCAAAAAGTTTAGAAAAGTATGCGTCTAAGTAAACAAATCACCTAATTTATCTATTACTTGTGATCTTAATCTTGAGGTTGTGATAATGTATTTTTAGCATACTGAATCAAAGTCTCAGAGATATTTTGCATCACACTACTTTCTGGCGCAAAACGGTGCCAATATAGCATTCGCCTTTGATATAGCCCTTCGGTTAAATTAATGAGTTCGCCACTTTTTAATTCTTGTTCAACCTGTAATTTAGGTAACATACAGCAAGCGGAACCTTGTTTAGCTAGTTGTACAAAGGCTTCTGACGAACTGGTAATATGGCAAATGACACTACCAGGAGTGAGGTTAAAGTTTTCTTGCAAAAAGGCCTGATGCATGTCATCTAAATGATCAAATGCAACCGCTGGGGCTTTTAATAATGAGGATCGAGTAACACCATTTGGAAAGTATTTTTTAGCAAAATCAGGCGAAGCAACAAAAATGTAGTCTAATGCACCTAATAAATCAGATAAACACCCCGGTAAAGGATTGGCCTGAATGCTAATTGCCGCAACGACAGTACCTAAGCGCAATAGTTCTAATGTATGTTCTTCATCTTTGACTTGTATATCAAATCGTAAGATATTTTTATCTAAAACTGGTTTTAATGCAGGTAAAAGCCAAGTTGCTAAAGAATCAGCGTTTATCGCAATAGATAATGATAATGGTGTGGTGTTTTGGTCGTTATCACCCAGCCATTGTTGTTCTAATAACTCAACTTGATGCAATAACCCTAGCAGATGTTCGCCTTGCTTAGTTGCTTTAGGTGGTATGGTTCTTACCAACAATTGCTGACCAAAAAAGCTTTCTAATTGCTTAATGCGTTGCGATACCGCAGGCTGTGTAATACACAGTTTATCTGCTGCTCGCTCAAATCCTCGCTCTTTTATCACTGCATCTAACGCTTGTAATGCTCTATAATCTGGACGCTTCATAATCTCTTTACTAATGATTTGATCATTGCTTGAATATTCAAGCTAGTTTGATATCGCAATAAGTTTCACACATATCAAAAAGTTGATATATTTTCTTAAAATCCTGATGATTTTTACTTTTTAATTGGGTACTATGCCATATCTTCAATAATTTTTCTTTCAAAATTTTATTTTTTTAGAAAATTATCCTTAAATTAGGGTGATACTATGACTCAAGACGAATTGAAAAAGGCCGTAGGTTGGTCAGCATTAAAATTTATCAAACCCGATTCTTATGTCGGTGTGGGAACAGGTTCAACGGCATCTCATTTTATTGATGCGTTAGCAACAATTAAAGATCAAATCAAAGGTACGGTTTCAAGCTCAGAAGCATCAACTCAAAAGTTAAAAAGCTATGGTATTAATGTATTAGATTGTAATGAGGTCGATTGTTTAGATGTTTATGTCGATGGTGCAGATGAGATAAATCATCATTTACAAATGATTAAAGGTGGTGGTGCAGCTTTAACGCGTGAAAAAATTGTTTCTGCTATTGCTAAGCAATTTATTTGTATTGTCGATGAATCAAAAGTGGTTGATGTTTTAGGCTCATTTCCATTGCCTGTTGAAGTAATCCCGATGGCGCGATCTTATGTTGCTCGCGAATTATTTAAATTGGGAGGTAAACCAATATATCGTCAAAGCGTCGTTACTGATAATGGTAATGTGATTTTGGATGTTCATGATCTGGTTATTTCAAAGCCAATGGAATTAGAAAATCGAATTAATAGTATTGCTGGTGTGGTCACTGTTGGCTTATTTGCTAATAAAGGGGCTGATATTGCACTAGTTGGCTGTAGCACTGGTGTAAAAGAGCTAAAACTAGATCATTAGAATCAACTTGTCATGTTGTATAACAAGTAATTATCCATTTGCATTTTGAAGGAAAAAGGAAAGAGAGGAAATAATGGTTATTCAGACTTTAACCAAAGATGAAAACAAGTTTTTGTTACTTGAGGGCGTTCATCCTAGCGCAATAGATATATTAAAATCAGCCGGTTTTACTAATATTGAATATCAAAAAAGTGCCCTATCGTCCGAAGAACTAAAACAAGCCTTAAAAGATGTCCGTTTTATTGGTATCCGCTCAAGAACACAATTAACTAAAGATATTATTGACTCAGCGCCCAAACTTGCCGGTATTGGTTGTTTTTGTATTGGTACGAATCAAGTCGATCTTGATGCTGCCACTGTAAAAGGTATTCCTGTATTTAATGCACCATTTTCAAATACACGATCCGTTGCTGAACTTGTTTTAGCAGAAGCTATTTTGCTATTGCGCCGAGTTCCCGAAGCAAACGCTAAAGCACACCAAGGTAAATGGAATAAGATTGCCACCGGTTCGCACGAGGCTCGTGGTAAAAATTTAGGTATCATTGGTTATGGACATATTGGTAGTCAATTGAGTATTTTAGCTGAATCATTAGGGATGAATGTTTATTTTTACGATATTGAAACAAAACTACCTTTAGGTAATGCTAAACAAATTTCAACAATGAAAGAATTACTAGCGATAAGTGATATTGTTTCTATGCATGTGCCAGAAAACGCAACTACCATCAAAATGATCAGTAATAACGAAATCGAGGCTATGAAGTCAGGCGCAATTTTGATTAATGCTTCGCGTGGTAAAGTCATTGATCTCGATGCATTAACCAATGCACTAAACGCAAATAAACTTAGCGGGGCTGCTATTGATGTTTTTCCAACTGAACCTGCTAGTAATAACGATCCATTTGAATCGCCATTATGTCAATTTGATAACGTCATTATTACACCACACATTGGTGGTTCTACTAGCGAAGCACAAGAAAATATCGGTATTGAAGTTGCCACAAAACTCGCTAAATATTCAGATACTGGTGCAACGCTTTCAGCCGTTAACTTTCCTGAGGCTTCTTTACCTATTCCAGCTAAAGGCTCAAGCCGTTTTATTAATATTCACCATAATCAGCCTGGTGTGTTAACAGCAATTAATACGCTATTTGCCGAGCAAGGATTGAATATTTCAGCACAGTATTTGCAAACCGATGCCAAAATTGGTTATGTTGTGATTGACATTGATAGAGTTGAGCAAAGTAAAGCTGAAGAGTTACTTGCAAAACTAAAATGTGTACCGGGCACAATTCGAGCGAGATTGCTGTTTTAACCTAGATTCAGTTAAAAGCCACCAATCTTTTGATAAGTGGCTAATTATTATTTTAATGGGATAGTAGTTGGATCGAATCTGTCATAGTTTGAGCTTAAGGGCTTACACGTACAGTTATTTCCTCATAGTAATAAGTCCCTAGTTTCCATCCGATAATTGTTCTACTGAGTTAATAACAGAATACTTATCGCTCCGTCGTAAACTAATTCTTGTTGCAAAATATTTATTTCTTTTTATTTTATGAAGTAAACAACAAGATCTATTTTATTTGCGCTAATCACATTCCGTTAGTTTTTACTTTAATAACATTAATTCCTTTTTGGGTTAATGCATCATAATATTTATTATCTAAATTATCATCCGTAATAATCGTATCAACAGCACTCAAATCACAAACAACATTAGGACTACGGCGACCAAATTTTGAAGAGTCGGCTAATAAAATTAATTTCGCAGCGGCTTTGCTCATAGCTACACTACCATGATAACTTTCGTTGAAAGTTGTCACACCACCAATTAAATCCACTCCATCGGCTCCCATAAATAACTTATCAAACGTATAAGATTCAAACGCAGCGATAGCTAAAGCATTATTGCTATGAAAAGAAGCTGATTTTCGACGGAATGTACCACCAGTTAAAATAATGGTTTGGTCATTATCATTCGCCACAAGTTCATTAACCATATGTAAACTATTGGTCATAATTGTTAAGTTATTAAACCTTGCTAATATAGGGATCATCTGCGCAACAGTGCTTCCTGCATCAAAAATGATAGAATCTCCCTCATGAATAAGTTTAGCAGCTTCTTCTGCAATGGCCTTTTTTTGTGCCGTATTAATATAGGTTTTATGGTCAATAGCTCTATCTCCAACCTCGCGGTTGAGCATAGCACCGCCATATGTGCGTAAAACTAAACCACTTTCATGTAGTTGTGTTAGATCTTTACGAATTGTTGTACCTGTTGTTTTAAAATGTTCAGCTAACTCTTCAACACTAATTTGCCCATTTTTTTGTAGATACTCCAAAATCGCTGTTTGTCGTTGTTTCACTTTCATTATTAGATCCACCATAACTATTGATATTCATAATAAATTACCTTGCTTTAAAATATATTATTTCATAATGAAAGTGAATCTTTTTCAAAATAAAGGTTTACTAGTTATTATTTTTTAAAGATAAAGCCACAACCAATGCATTTTGACAGGCAGAATCATTAGGAAAAATATTATTAGGAATAATATCAGCAACAGATAGGCCATGCAGTTGAGTAATTGGCTTTGGTAAAGAAAAAACAGTAATACCTTTCATTAATACAGAATCAACAACTACTTGATGTTCATCTAATGAAATTGCAATTAATACTCTTGGTTTAAATCGCATTGTTTTATTACGCCCAATCCCCAAATAAGTTCCTTGTTTCATTGCTAAAAAAGCTCGATTAAAACGATGAATTTGAAGCCAACTAAAAATAATTTGAATGCACCAAGCAATTATAGCAATAACTATTAAAGTAGTCGTCATATGTGTGATTTTTCCAATTAGTTTAAGTTAAAACAAAAAAGTGCGATAAATTTTGGATTAATTTTTCGCACTTTATTTCACCTAAAACATTACTTGTCCGCCTGTAATGTTAATTGATTGCCCTGTGCAATAAGAAGCTTTATCACTTGCATAAAATAGCAATAAATTAAGCACATCTTGATAATCACAACCGCGTTTTAGTGGCACTTTATCAATATAGACTTGTTCAACTTGGCTTTCTGGAATACCAAGTTTTTTTGCATATTGCGGTATTAATGATTGGAACATAGGTGATTTAAGCAAATTACCAAGCATTAACGAGTTAACGGTAATACCATACTCTGCGAGATCTAAGGCTAAAGATTGTGTTAATCCAACACCACCAAATTTGGCAGCACTGTATCCTGAATTATGTTTACTACCAACTTTCCCTGATTTTGAATTAATTTGAATAATTCTACCTTGAGTATTGTATTTGATCATTAATTTAGCAAATTCACGTGCACATAAGAAATAGCCAGTAAGATTAACATTGACGGATAATTGGAAATCACTCAATGCAAAATTGGTTATAGGCGATGCTTTTGCAACGCCGGCACTATACACCATTAAATCGACACGTTTAAATACACTATCAATATCTTGGGTTAATTGAATCACACTTTCTTCGTTTGTAGCATCAACACCAAAACCTTTTGCTGTGCCAATTCCATGTTTTTGATTAATTGCTTCAGCTACTTTATTCGCATTGTCGATATTTAAATCCGCAACAGCAACATAATACCCTGCATCAGCAATACCATTACATAAAAATTCACCTAAGGTTTGCCCCCCACCAATAATTACAGCGACTTGTTTCATTTTTAGACTCCTAATCGATTTAAAATTTTAATTTCATCACCAACAAAAAGTTGATTCGGACATTTCCCATCTAGGTGAACAGTTCCCGGTAACTCAGCCTGATGGTTACCATCAAACTTTAATGTGATGTGTCCTAATTCACGAAAATTAGCATTAGCAACTTCGCCAACTGAAGTAATGAGATAACTTTGATTACCTAATTGAAGTGTTTGTCCAGCCAATAGTTCTAATTGAAAATTATCATGACTATGAATAAAACAATAATCCGCTAAATCTGAGGGAGCACCATCCTTAAATAGGATTAACATACCATCAGCTAAGGCTTCTTGAGCAAACTCTCCAATATGATTGATTCTTGATTGATAAATAGTTTTTAACATTATTTAACCTGCTTAAATATTTATATAGTTTTAAGATATTAGTTCCTAGCAAATAAAAAATAATTATTGATAAATAAAGAATGAAATAGCCCAAGCAAGTAACACTGTGGGTGCACCAGTTAGAAATCGACCAACAAGCACAGAAGGAACTCCAACACGTACCGTATCTTGCTTTGCTTCAGCAAGCGACAAACCAACTGGAATGAAATCGCAAGCAGCTTGAGCATTAATCGCAAAAAGTGCAGGTAATGCTAATTGAGGTGGAATATTACCTAAACCAATTTGTACCCCAACTAATGTACCAATAACTTGTGCGATAACGGCCCCCGGTCCTAAGAATGGTGAAAGTAATGGAAAAGAACAAATTAAGGCTAAGAGAACAAGGCCGATTGGGTTATCTGCTAACGGAACTAAACCGTGAGCTATAAAATTACCCAAACCTGATGCAATAATGATCCCAATAATTGCAGATACAAACGCCATAAATGGCAATATTGTTTTAAGTACAGTATCTATAGTGTCCCGACCCGCCTGAAAAAAGACAGCAACACCAGATCCCATCCCAATACCAATTTTTGCCAATAATCCATCGCTTTGTTCAGTGATTTTTTTGTTAGTATCATATTCTTTATATTCAGATGATGGATTATCTGCTTGTTGTTGTTTATGATCTAATTGAACTTCAGTTATTACATCGTCTTCTTTTTCTATCACTTTAATGTTGTTTGATTTAACAGCAGAAACATAAATGTCTTCAACTATATATTGAGCAAGAGGACCAGATTTACCGGTTGCGTGAATATTGATAGTTGGAATACGATTTTTAGGATAAATACCACATCGTAACGTACCACCACAGTCAATCACAGCAATACCAATTTCATCTTTAGGTGGTTCGCCATCTTTAAAACCGTCAATAGCTTGCCAACCAGTTAGTTCAACTAAGGTATCAACTATTGCAGGACGAGTACCTGCTGCAATATAAACAATCTTTTTTCCTTCAATCACGGGAAGTTCTAATGGACCACCCCAACCTACTTCACCTTTTTCAATTCGAATAAATTTAGCCATTTTTATATTCCTTATTACTGTTATAAATGAACTTTTCTTTCTAATTTAATTCCCATTTTTCTTTCAAAAATAACTGTACAAAAGTCAGTAATCCAACCTCTAAAAAAATTAGTTACTAAACCAACAAGAAAATAGCTCACAGCAAGGGGACCCAGTGGCAAACCTAATTTAGTTAAACCTGCAGCAATACCTAAATACACAAATAGTTCACCGGGGTTAACATGAGGGAATAATCCATTCATTGAATGGCAACTATAAGAAGAAGCAGCATAATAACTTGGTTTGTAAAACTCTGGCATAAAACGCCCTAAACTTAATGTCATTGGATTACAAAAAACAAAAGTACCTATTAATGGCAATAAAAGATATCGAGAAATCGGATTACCTGCACATGCTTGAGCCAAACGCTCAATACGATCTTGCCCAATAAATTTAATTACAGCGTTCATAACAACAAGTAGTGAAATTAACAAAGGCAAAATGCCTGTTACCATCCCAACAAAAACTTTTCCACCTTCTTGAAATAAACCAATAAACCATTCGGCACCAAATGAGATTGCGTCGATCATATTTCCTCCTATTTTGTTAAATTTCGGGGAAATATTATCAATTAAGAAAGAATAAAACTTTTAACCGGATCACAATTCGAAAGTTTTCCTTTTATTATGAAAGAAAATGTTTCAAAAAAACCGACGAGAATAAAAACCATCGGTTACTTAAATAACAATAATAGCCAATAATCATCTATTTTTATTGGACTTTACTATTTAGTTGGCGTAATTTGTATACATAATTACATCGTTATTCTATTTAAGGAGAATATATTATGGCTAAAAGTACTACCTCTACTAAAAGACTACAACAAGCAGCAATTTTATTCCCTACTGACTTAGGTCAAAAAGCATCAAAAGACATTTCTGGCGCAATGAATTCTGTGTTGGCTGATGTATTTGCTTTATATTTAAAAACTAAAAACTTTCATTGGCATGTAAGTGGTCCTCACTTCCGTGATTACCATTTAATGCTAGATGATCATGGTGAAGAGCTATTTGCTATGACAGATCCAATTGCTGAACGTGTGCGTAAATTAGGCGGTACAACATTACGTTCAATTGGTCATATTGCTAAATTACAAAGTATTTCTGATAATGATGCAGATTTTGTCGAACCATCAGATATGCTTGCAGAACTCTGTCAAGATAATGTGAAATTAACAGAACGTATGCGTGTTGCACATGATATTTGTGATAAATATAACGATACAGCAACTGCAAGTTTAATCGAAGAATGGATTGATCAAACAGAAAGACGTGCTTGGTTCTTATTTGAAACTGGACGCAGAATGGACTCATCTGGTCATTAATATTTTCTAATAAAATATTAATAATTACCCATAAGGGGCACATAAGTGCCTCTTATAGTTTAAATATAAGTGAGGATTGAAGATGAGTAAAAAAATTGCAGTATTGGTTGGAAGTTTACGTAAAGATTCTTTTAACTTAAAAGTAGCAAAAGTTTTTCAAAAAATCGCACCACCATCACTTTCATTACAAATAATTCAAATTGGGGATTTACCTTTATATAATGAAGATATTGATACCGATTCCCCTCCACTTTCTTATACTCGTTTTCGCAAAGAAATAGCTGATTGTCAGGGTGTTATTTTTGTTACACCAGAATATAATCGAGGGTTACCTGCAGTCATAAAAAATGCATTAGATGTCGGTTCTCGACCTTACGGTAAGAGTATTTGGTCAAAAAAACCAGCAGCAGTTGTTTCTGTTTCACAAGGTGCAATTGGTGGCTTTGGTGCTAATCATCAATTACGACAGTCTTTAGTTTTCTTAGATATGCCAACACTACAACAACCTGAAGCTTATATTGGTAATGTAAATGCTTCTTTTGATGAGAGCGGTAATATTACAGCCAAAAGTAAAGCGTTTTTAGCCGCTATTATTAATAACTATGCAAGCTGGGTTGAAAAGTTAAGTTAATAACGCTTTATTTTACGATTTACAGTCAATATAATTGGCTGTTTTTTTAACAAGTAAGTTAATTCGTTTTCTCATGCATCTATTTTTACCTAATAGTGAACAAGAATTATTACATCGTGCCCAATTAGTGGCAGGCTATACTTTTGGTGAAATAGCACAATATTTGAATATTCCTATTCCCGCTGATTTAAGCAAACAAAAAGGTTGGGTAGGTAATCTTATCGAAACTTTTTTAGGTGCGAATGCGGGTAGTAAGGCGGAACGTGATTTTGCTAGTTTGGGAATTGAATTAAAAACCATTCCTGTTGATAAGCAAGGTAAGCCATTAGAAACTACTTTTGTGAGTGTTACACCATTAATGGCTAATCATGGCGTTATTTGGGAAACAAGCCACGTTAAATATAAACTATCAAAAGTCCTTTGGATACCCATTGAAGGACAAAGGACGATTCCTTTAATAGAAAGAAAGGTGGGAAATCCTATATTATGGACACCAACCCCAGAACAAGAGCAACAACTTAAGCAAGATTGGCAAGAATTGATGGATATGATAACTCTTGGACAAGTTGAGAAAATTACTGCACGCTACGGTACTTATTTACAAATTAGGCCTAAAGCGGCAAATGGGAAAGCGCTTACTGAGGCAATTGGTGAAAACGGTCAGATTATTTTAACTCGTCCTCGAGGGTTTTATTTAAAAAAAGCATTTACAATGCAAATTTTAAGCTCTGCGGTAAAATATTAATTACTATTTTTTTAGAAATTTAATATTAACTAGCCTGACTTAAATTTAAATCAAAGACTATCAAGCATTAAAATTTTTGAATTCCGTTGATAATTGTAAAGTTGCTTTTTTTTAATTGGTAAGTCTTTGACTTCAGCGGGATTAAAGCCTTTTTCTCTAAACCAATGAATACTTCGTGTTGTTAAAACAAATATTTTTTTAAGCCCGAGTGCTTTTGCTCTTTCAGTTAATTTGTCAATAAGCACATCACCTCGAGATGAGTTGCGATATTCAGGATGAATAGCTACGCAGGCTATTTCACCCATTTGTTCTTCTGAATAAGGGTAAAGAGCGGCACAACCGATTGTCATGTTATCACGTTCAATAATGGTAAATTTATCAATTTCTATTTCTAATTGTTCGCGCGAGCGTTTTACTAAAATACCTTGTTCTTCAAGTGGGCGAATAAGTTCTAAAATTCCCCCGATGTCATTAATCGTCGCAGAACGAATTTGTTCAGAATGTTCCATTGCTACTTGCGTACCAATACCATCTCGTGAAAAGAGTTCTTGTAATAACGAACCATCAACTAAATAACTTACTAAATGACTTCGCCTTACACCGTAGCGGCATACTTTTGATGCTGCACGTAAAAAACGTACTTCACTAGATAAATGTTTACCTTGTTGCTCTTTTTGTTTTACATAATTATCAGCATCTACCGGATAAAGATCGGTAATAACACAACCATGTTCATCTAAAACCCCCTGTTCAGCACAAAAGCCAATTAATTTATCGGCTTTTAAGCGAATAGCAACTTCAGCGGCAACATCTTCTGATATTAAATTAAAACTTTCACCAGTTACAGAAACACCAACAGGGCCTAATAATACAATCGAACCACGATCTAGCTGCTCTGCTATTGCTTCATTGTTTATACGGCGGATTTTTCCTGTATGACAGTAATCAATACCATCATCAACCCCTAAAGGTTGTGCTATAACAAAATTACCGCTGACTACACTAATATGAGCACCTTGTAATGGGGTGTTATTTAAGCACATTGATAAACTTGCAGTAATATTAAGCTGTAATGATCCTGTCACTTGTTTAATTATATCAAGTGTTGTTGCATCAGTAATACGAGTGCTTTTATGGTACCTAGGAGTAATATTATGATTTTTTAAAGACTCGTCGATTTGATTACGAGCGCCATTGACAATAACAAGTTTAATGCCAAGACTATACAGTAAACCGATATCACTAATAATATTTGAATAATTATTACTTTTTAAAACAGCACCCGTAAGTAAAATTACAAATATTTTACCGTGATGTGCATTAATATAAGGAACAGAATGTCTTAAACCATCAACTAACTCAGTTGTACGCTCTTTCATTTTCACAAACACCTTGAGTTGAATATTAATTCATTAATTTCGTATTTTTATTCATTTTAAGCTTTATGGCAAGCTTTTTTTAAAATATCAATAATCTTAATATCCAATATTTGTTAATAGCAAAAACTTAATAGTGATAACAATTTAATTAAAATAATTGGTTTAAAAAAGTTAGAAAACATAATAAAAAAAGAGCATGTTTTTTAACATACTCTTTAATATTAAAGCGTTATTATATTTTTGTTAAATCAATTACCTTTTTAAAACGGTAAAAAACAATTGAACCTAAAATGACACTTGATAAAGCAATAAAAAAATCAAATAAAATAGCGTAACTAACATCTATGATTGCTAGTTTAGGTACAATCTGTGGAATCACAAAAAAGGATAATCCACTTAATGTATACATGCAACCAACTGCAAGTCCTTTGCGAGTTGGAAACATTTGTTGCATGACAACTAATGTTAATTGTAATACTCCACCTGCTGCAAAAAGCCCCATTCCAATTGCCGCAACAAAACACATTGAGGGCGATATATTGAAATAAAAAATAATTAACACTAGTGCAGAAAAAGCAGGAAATATGATGATACAAATTATCGGTTTTAAGAGATGTTTAACAACAAAGGCTGTAATAAATACCGATATGATCGATGCGGCACTATAGTAACTAATCAATTTTCCAGCGTAACTCATACTCATACTAGCGCCTGTCATCGCTATCATAGGGAGCCACTGTAAAATAATGACAAATGTTGCTGTTGTGGTAAACCCCATAATAATCAGTAAAATTCCTTCTAATTCAAATCGAGGTTTATCTTTGAAATAGTTACCAAAACTTTTATTACCTCTAATTACCGTATCTTTATAAGGGAATTTTTGTGGTAATAATAGTAAACCATTAATGGCTAAATAAGCAGTGAAGCCAAGAAATGCCCAACCATACCATATCTCGTTTGTATAAAAGAAAGCAACAATAAAAGGAAGTATTAGTGTACCGATAGAGATAGAAGCTTTGATAAGCACGCTTGCTGAACTTGCAGAGCTAGGAAAGCACTCAGTCAAAGCTGGCATTGACCCTGTATCTAAAAAAGAGTTACCAGCCCCAACAGCAATTGCTAGACAGAAGGCAATATTAATATCAGTACAAAAGGTCATCCCCACAAAGAAAATTGCATAACAGGTCATACCTAGATAAATAAATAACTTTCTCCCGAATTTATCCGATAAAACTCCGCCAAAAAACATTAAACATATTTTACCTATTCCGATACCCGATGCTACATAACCAAGCCCTATTATATCGGTATTTAATTGCTTTGTAAGTGCCAAAGAAAATTGCATAATTACAATTAACGCAATACTTTGAATAATATAGTTTGCATAAATAGAACCAACAATCCTATAACGATTGACCTTTCGATTATCCATTTGTCTTACTCCATATGTAAAACATAATACTTTGTTTTATTAAAAATATAAGTAACAATATTAAATTGTTTTCTAGTGTCAAAAAATACCACTTTTTCAGTGGCGTTTTATAAAAAAATCAAATTAAACTTAAATTATTTCAAGAATTTGAGAAAGAATCAGACTTTCATCTTGGTCAACATTGACTACATGGTGAGCAGCATCATGATACAAAGGTAGTCTTTCAGCCAATACTTTTTCCATCTCATCAATAATTGACAAGCCTGTTAGTGAGGGGCGTTGAGCAACATTAGGGTCTTTCATTAAACGTGCCGCTAAGGTCGCAACAGGTGCCGATAAAAAGATAACTGTACCATTTTGTTTCATAAATTTACGGTTATGCTCAGCTAATACCATTCCGCCACCAGTTGCAATAACACAATTGGGTTTAGTTGTGTCAACAAGCACTTGGCTTTCTCTTGCCCTAAATCCTTCCCAACCTTCTTTTTCAACAATTTCGGCTACTGTTTTTTGAGTTGTTTCAAGTAAGTGCTTGTCAGTATCAATAAAAGAAAACGATAACTTATTAGCTAACATTTTTCCCATCGTTGTTTTACCTGCAGCCCTTGCACCAACCAAAAAAATTGTTTTATTCATATTAGAGGTGTCCTTTCTGATTTACAGAATATGTTAACCATGCTAGTGATTTGTTCTTTTTTTTGCAATATATTTTTCATACATTATTTAATTTGTTGAAAAATAAAATTTTTTATAAAAATGTAATAAAACATATAAAAATATTATCGTAAATATTTATTTACATTAAATTATAGAAAATCCTAAATAACAGTAAAATTAAAACTTTGTTGGTAATGTCAATTAGCAGAGCTTTTCTAAACCACGAAAATAAAGCTCTGTCGCAATCGATTGATGTAATCGCCACTGAATAATATCAAGATCAGTATTTACCTTTTTGAATTCTTCGTATGTCATAAAATAACGAATAGTATTGCTACCAACACGATCATTGATACTATTGATGATAATATTTATCTTTTCGATTCGAAGCTTTTTTAGCTCTTGCATTGCTGTTGCAACAAACTCCGGAATAGATTTAGTGCCGTTTTCCCAATCATGCCAAGTATCAATATCTGTTTTTCCAATATATTTACTGGCTTCTGATACTTTTAACATGAAAAAACGACGGTACGCTTGTAATTCTAAGTTAGTCATAAATATTCCTTATTGTAATTCTCATTGGTTATTCTGTTAATATTGTTAGTTTTTTAGTTCAATTGAATAAAACTCAAATTTAATAATCACAAAATAAATTATCCAAATAACCGAAAATAACTAATTCTAATTTAACTAGCCACAGTTGTTGCCATTGTGGTAATTATTTTTTAGTTAAAGCATCAATTACAGCCTGTTTTGCACGCTCAGAAAGATCCTTTCCAGTCCAAATTTTAAATTGAGCATTGGCTTGACCTATAAACATTTCACGTCCAGAAATAGATTCCCAACCTGCTTGCTCCGCTTCTTGTCTAAAACGTGTATTGTATGGAGTATAAACGATATCATAAGCTACTCCTTTTCCTTTAAACCAAGCTTGGTCGTAAGGAGTTTGATCTTCAAATTTCCCCGTCATGCCTAGTGGTGTTGAGTTAATTATGATTTGAGCTTCAACCTCACTGCGGTCTTCCCATTTAATTATTTTTAAGTTGAATTCATTAGCTAGTATTTGAGCTGACTCATCCACAATATCAGTTACTGTAATATTGGTATAACCAAGATCCTGTAAGCCAACAACGGCTGCACGTGCAGCACCGCCTGCACCAAGTAATAACACTTTGTTATATTCTGCAGGTAGTTTTTTGTTTTTAAGTGGTTCCATAAATCCAACAATATCTGTATTGTCACCACAGAGCTTATCACCACGCCAATACACTAAATTAGCAGCTCCCGCTTTTTTTACATGCTCTGTCACTTCATCTAAATAAGGAATAATCGTTTGCTTATGCGGAATAGTGACACATAAACCTCGAATATTTAATAATCTTACCGATTTAAATAGAGTTGCAATCTCTTGTGGAGGTGTAGCAAAAGGAACTAAAACAGCAGGAATGCCATAGTCTTGGAATGAAGTAGTATGAATGAGAGGGCTCATACTATGTCCTAAAGGATAACCGATAATGCCGTATATACTGTATGGCGTAAATTGGCTCATATAACCTCCATGAAAATTAAAAAATAAAATTTAATAGGTAAAATCTATAATTTAGTATTAAAACATATTTATTATAAAATTAAACCGTTTTTGTATTTAATCAAAATAATTTAAATTAGAAAGTAATTGTTTTAATAATAACAAAATAAAATAAATGTTATCTATTTGTTAATATTCATTTGAGCAATAAAATTATTTTATGCTTAAATAAGATAATGCTTGAGAATTTTCGTATAACAGCGTATACTTCGCTACCTCATTATTGTGGGTGTAATGTGAGAGGTAAACTGCTTCTCAGATAGAACTGCAGTAAACTAAAAGCCTGACGAGGTTAATTCCATTAACATATTACGCCCAGGGCTTAAGCATAGAAATTTCGGAGAATTATTGACATGTCACGAGTATGCCAAGTAACAGGAAAAGGTCCTTTAGTAGGAAATAATCGTTCTCATGCGATGAATGCTACTAAACGTCGTTTTCTACCAAACCTTCAAACTCACCGTTTCTGGATTGAGAGTGAAAAGCGTTTTGTAAAACTACGTGTATCTGCTAAAGGTATGCGTACTATCGATAAAAAGGGTATTGATGCAGTTTTAGCTGAACTTCGTGCCCGTGATGAAAAGTACTAATAAGGAAACCATATCATGGCAAAAGGTGTACGCGAAAAAATTAGATTAGTTTCTTCTGCTGGTACAGGTCATTTTTATACCACTAGCAAAAACAAAAGAACTATGCCTGAAAAAATGGAGATCAAAAAATACGATCCTGTAGTTCGTCAGCATGTAGTTTATAAAGAAGCTAAAATCAAATAGTTTTAAATAAATAAAAAAGCCCAGCTATGCTGGGTTTTTTTATGTTTTTTTAATATGAATATTATTAATTGCTTGCCACAATAACTATTTAAGCAATAAAAAAGCTTCAGTTTTTAGCTGAAGCTTTAGTAAACAAATAATGATTTTATTTTAAATATTGCTGTTCATAAGCTCTTGCTTTATTATCATCAAAAACATGTTCCCAACGAGCAATAACTATTGCAGCTAATGCATTACCTACTACATTAACTACAGTTCTTCCCATATCTAAAATTCGTTCAACCCCCATAATATAACCAATACCTTCAAGAGGAATGCCAACACTACCAAGTGTTGCCGATAGAACTAAAATCGATGCACCAGGAACACCTGCGATACCTTTAGAAGCAATCATCAATGTAATAACAATAATAATTTGATCCAAAATTGTGAGATCAATTTTAAAAAGTTGAGCTAAAAAGATAACAGTTATACTTTGATAAAGTGTCGAACCATCAAGATTAAATGAATATCCCGTTGGAATCACAAAGCTAGTTATTGATTTTGGAGCACCATAAGCTTCCATCTTTTCAATAATCTTCGGTAGCGCTGTTTCTGAACTTGCCGTTGAAAATGCAATGACTAGCTCCTCTTTTAAGATTCTTAGCAATGTAAAAATATTGAAGCGACAAAGTTTGCAAACCAGACCAAGTACCACTAACGTGAAAATGATCATTGCCGAATATACAGTCAAAATTAATTTAAATAAAGGCAATAAAGATTCAAAACCATATTTAGCAACAGTTACAGTGATAAGTGCAAATACACCAATTGGTGCATAACGCATTATCATATTGGTTACTTTAAACATGGTATCTGAAATTACTTTTAAAAAGAAAAGAAACGGTTCACGCTGTTTGTCAGGTAAAGACATTAATCCTAAACCAAAAAAGACACAGAAAAAGATAACTGGTAAAACAGCACCATCCGTCATAGCTTTAAAAATATTTGCAGGAATCATATCGAGAATCATAACAATCAAACCATGTGGTTTTCCGCTTAATTCTTCTGCTGCTTTTGCATATTTACTCACATCAGTTGTTGCAAGTGTAGATGAATCAATACCCGATCCTGGTGAAAAAATATTTCCCCAGCAAAGGCCTAATAAAATAGCAATAGTGGTAATAATCTCAAAATAAAGTATTGTTTTAAAACCTAAAGTTCCCAATCTTTTCGAACCGCCAATACCTGCAATACCTAACGTTAATGTACTGAGTATGATAGGTAATACAATCATTTTAATTAAACGAATAAAAATATCGCCTGCAGGCTGAAAAATATTAACTATCGAAAATTGATAATAAGAATGTAATGGATGAGATGGAACAGAAAGCTCAAATAAATAAGCTCCCATCGCAACACCTAAAACCAAAGCAATTAAAATCTGCCATGCAAGATTTGTTAAAATTTTTTTTGTAAAAAATGCCATCTAATACTATTCCTTTTCGAGGTTATTCTAAATAAAAAAGGATTAGTTAATATCACTAATCCTTTTTTATAATTAAAAATTATTCTTCGGATCCTTGTTCTAAATCACTCCGCTCTTCACTATGAGGTAATAAATCGGATTCACTATCATCCTCTGTTTCAGCTATTCGCTGTAATCCCACAACCTTTTCTGTTTCTGCTGTACGAATAAGCATAACGCCTTGAGTATTACGACCGACAATACTTACTTCTGAAACTCGAGTGCGAACAAGCGTTCCTGCATCTGTAATTAACATGATTTGATCCGTTTCATCAACCTGAACCGCACCAACCACAGCACCATTACGCTCACTTACTTTAATAGAAATAACACCTTTAGTTGCTCGTGATTTTGTTGGATATAATTCTTGCTGTGTACGTTTACCATAACCATTTTGGGTTGCTGTTAATATTGCACCGTTTCCACGAGGTACTATCAGAGATACCACTTTGTCATCACTATCAAGCCTTATACCTCGAACACCCGCAGCAGTTCGTCCCATGCAACGAACTTTATTAGCTGGGAATCGAACAACTTTACCATTTGCTGAGAATAACATAATATCTTCAGTCGTTGAACATTGCGCAACTTCAGCATCTTCAACATCAATGTCTTCGATGACGATATCATCATTCATTTCTTCATCATCAGTCATAGCGGAAGGATCATTACTGGTTAAGTCAACGCCAATTAATTCATCATCATCACGCAAATTAATCGCAATAATGCCACCACTTCGTGGACGACTAAATTCAATTAAAGATGTTTTCTTAACTGTACCTTGTGCTGTTGCCATAAATACACAATGTTCATCATCAAATTCTCGAACTGGTAAAATTGCAGTAATACGTTCGTTTTCTTCTAGTGGTAATAAATTTATTATTGGACGACCACGAGAGCCACGACTAGCTTCAGGTAATTGATAAACTTTCATCCAATATAATCGACCCCGGCTTGAAAAACAAAGAATCGTATCGTGAGTATTAGCCACTAATAATTTTTCAACAAAATCTTCTTCTTTAATTTTAGTTGCAGATTTACCTTTGCCACCACGACGTTGAGCTTCGTAATCAGAAAGAGGCTGATATTTTACATAACCTTGATGAGAAAGAGTAACCACCACATCTTCTTGAGCAATAAGGTCTTCAATATTAATATCTGCACTGCTTGCGGTAATTTCTGTTCGTCTAGCATCTTGGAATTGGTCTCGAACAACCTCAAGCTCTTCACGAATCACTTCCATTAAACGCTCTGAACTTGCCAAAATATGCAATAACTCACCAATTTGAACTAACAACTCTTTGTATTCATCAAGAATTTTTTCATGTTCAAGGCCCGTTAAGCGGTGTAAGCGAAGATCTAAAATCGCTTGAGCTTGTGCTTCTGATAAATAATAATGTCCATCATGAATACCAAACTCTGGCGCTAAATCTTCTGGTCTAGCTGCATCATTACCTGCTTTTTCTAACATAGCTGCAACATTCCCAAGTTGCCAAGCTTGACTCAATAATTTAGTTTTTGCTTCACTAGGCGTTGCTGCAGCACGAATTAGTTCAATGATAGGATCGATATTAGCTAGTGCAATTGCCAAACCTTCTAATACATGAGCACGTTCGCGTGCTTTGCGTAGTTCATAAATAGTTCGACGAGTTACTACTTCACGGCGATGAAGAACAAATGCTTCAATCATCTCACGCAAATTTAACAGTTTAGGTTGACCTTTATGCAAAGCCACCATATTAATGCCAAATGAAACTTGTAATTGAGTTAAAGAAAAAAGGTTATTTAAAACAACTTCACCAACCGCATCGCGTTTTATTTCAATAACAATACGCATACCATCTTTATCAGATTCATCACGTAATGCTGAAATACCTTCCACTTTTTTATCTTTAACTAATTCAGCAATTTTTTCGATTAATTTTTTCTTATTAACTTGATATGGAATTTCGTTAACGATAATCGTTTCACGACCACTATGATCGTCAACTTCAATTGTTGCTCTAGATCGAATATAGATAATACCACGACCAGTGCGATAAGCATTTTCGATGCCCTTTCTACCATTGATTAATGCTGCTGTTGGAAAATCTGGACCGTGAATATATTCCATTAAACCATCAATCGAGATATTTTCATCTGCAATGAAGGCCAAACAACCATTAATAACTTCAGATAGATTATGAGGAGGAATGTTAGTTGCCATACCAACAGCAATTCCTGATGAACCATTGATCAATAAGTTAGGAATTCGCGTTGGTAACACATCAGGAATCATTTCAGATCCATCATAGTTTGGCGAAAAGTCAACAGTTTGTTTATCAAGATCTGTAAGCAATGCTCCTGCAAATTTTTGCATCCGAATTTCGGTATACCGCATTGCGGCTGCCGAGTCACCATCAACAGAGCCAAAATTACCTTGCCCATCAACTAGCATATAACGCAATGAAAATGGTTGAGCCATACGCACAATTGTGTCATAAACAGCAGAATCACCATGCGGATGGTATTTACCAATTACATCCCCAACAACACGTGCCGATTTTCGATAAGGTTTATTCCAATCATACCCTGCTTCATGCATTGCAAATAAAACACGCCTATGCACAGGCTTTAAACCATCTCGCACATCAGGTAATGCTCGACCTACAATGACTGACATTGCATAATCAAGATATGAAGACTTTAGTTCATCTTCAATATTAACGGGAGTTATTTCTTTGGCTAGTTCGGTCATAACACCATGTTCTCTTATTAATTTAAATCATCAAACAGTTCATAATTGTAGCATAAAATAGCTATTAATGCAGAACTAAACTACTTTTATTTCAACTTATTCATTATGGATAAACAATGTATTTTCAATTAATTGGCATAGACAATTTAAAATCATGGCATGCATTTCATAAGCCATCACTTTTTTATAAGATGGGATTCTAATTTCAATATCATTTTGACCTAATAAACCAATTACTTCACCACCATCAAAAGCTGTTAATGCAACAATTTTCATATCTTTAATTACTGCTTCTTGGACGGCTCGAATGATCGAGCGACTATTTCCTTGACACGTAGCTATAATTAAAACATCGCTTTGTTGCCCTAATGCTTGAATTTGACGAGCATAAACTTCTTCATGATTGGCTATCGCACTTAATAAAACATTGTCCGATACTAAAGCTATTGCTGGAATACTTGGTCTTTCGATGTTAATACTAGTGATTAAACGTGAAGTAAAGCTTTGTACATTGGCCGCCGATGAGCCATTACCACAACTCACAATCTTATTGCCATTAAGCAAACTCTCGACAATGATATTTGCGGCCTTTTCGATAGAATAACCAAGTGATTCTGCCATCACGATTTGAGTCTGAATACTTTCAGTAAAATAGTTTTTAATTAAATCTTGCACGTTTTCACCTAAAAATTAAAATGCATTGATAATCCACTTTTGCCTTTTACCTGTAATAGCAAAAACATCAAATCTAAACTCTGTATCTTCAATGTTTAAATTTTGCTCTATCATCCATAGCTGAGCAGCCTGTTTTATCTTATTTTGTTTATTTAATGTTACGGTCATTTCGGCATCACCAAAATTCGCATTTTTTCGATAACGTACTTCAATAAAAACAATACAATCATTATCTAACATAATTAAATCAAGCTCACCAAAGCGAAATTGGCTATTATGAGCAAGAAGTTTGAGACCTTGCTTTAGTAGATATTGGCAAGCAATATTTTCATAATGCTCACCAATTTGTTTTTTATTCGCTCTTAGAATCTGATTTAGCATCACCATAGATATATTGTTGCCAAGAGAGTGAGCGAGTCACTTCACATTGTTCTGTTGAGGATAGTTTACCAGTCATTCCATCTAAAAAATTAGGTTGATATGAATTAAGCTGGTTAAACCGATTAGCAAGTCTCCATGCGTCAATTCCCATTGCATATAGACGCATTAATGAATAATCTTTTTGAACATTACTCGGTATATTTGTATTTACATTATCCTTTTGATTCACAATCATAGGAATTTCTGCATATTCAGTTTTATTCATATCATAGTTAAAATCTTTAGAAGCATTAGCAACATGACTTTTTGAACTTGAATAAAGAATGATAGTTGATGAATTGCCAATAGTTTTATTTGCGCCCATATCAAGCATTGGTTTTATCAATGTCAATTCATCATATGAAGAGTAAACATAAATAGCATCAAACCCAGTAGATAACATTCCCTCTGATAAGCCTTCATTATTCAAAATAGGATTTCCTGTAAGGCTAATACCTACATTCCGATTCATATTGGCGCTTAACGTTGTAGTATTGCCAAAATATTGTACATAAGCTTGTGAATTATTTGCCGATAATTGTGACCACTGTGCAGCAAAACTTTGTGCAACTCGTCTTCCCAAATCTGTTTGGGGGACTAATAGTAGTGGTTTTACTTTATTTTGAGAATAAATATGGTCTGCAGCATCTTTTGCTTCATCCTCAGGAGATAAAGCAAAAAAACACATTTTATTAGCAGAAGCAGCCGTGTTATCAATCTTATTTAAGGCTAAAACAGGAATAGGTGGCGCTAGTTCTTTTATTTTTGCAACTTCATTTTTTAATAAAGGTCCTACAATTAAGTCAACATTCTGTTCCTGTGCTTGTTGAATTAAAGTATCTATAGGCGCACTGGTTGTATCCAATACAATCACATTTTGTTGGGGTTCTTGTGGGAAAAAATTTATAGCATTGATGTAACCTTGGCGAATAGTTTCACCAAATATACGAGAAGAACCGTTTAATGGTAATAATAAAGCAACATTTTTTGCATTAGCATCAACAGAAAGTGTTTTTCCACCAGTTAATATGGAAATAATATCGTTAGCAGGGTGATCTGGATATTGCGTAGCCCAACTGTTGATAGCTTGATTCAATAATTTTTTTTGATTTTCAGATTTTGCAGCAATTGTTTCTGGAGTATCTTCATCTTGTGAAGCGAGTGTTTTAGTATTATTTTGATAAATATAAGCTAATTCAACCCAACCTCTTAATACTATGTCATTTTCATCAACAAAAATTTTACCAAGTTTATCAGATTTCAATTTATGGAAAAAATTCCATATATTGTTTAATAATTGTCTTTTTTGAGCTTCTGATACATATTTTTCTAATTGAAGATAATCATGAGCTTGGGCATTAATATCTTTACTATTTATATCTAGCCCTAATTTTATAGTGTAATAACGGTATAACTGTGAATTAGTAAATTTTTCGAGAGCAAATTGATTAAGGTCAAACTTTTTTCTCTTTTTTACAGCAATTTCTCCCTCTGATAATAACTTCTCTATCTGTTGTTCAGCATCAAGATTAAGAGGCAAATTTGATAATAATACGTTTGCTTGCGAAAATTTATTTTCTTTTATTAAAGCGCGAATAGCTAATAGTTGCCAATTAACTTTAATAGAACCAGTGCTATTATCCGCTTGTGACAAATAATAGTTAGAGTTTTGATGATCATCAAAGACAAGGGACTTGTTTGATTTAAGACTACATCCCACTAAAAATACAAATAATGACATTATTAACACAACACAAAAGGAGCGTTTCAGATTCATACCTATTCCCTTATAAGTTTCTATCCCCAAATTCGTTGTACATGAACGGTGACTTCTTCTCGATCATGATAAAGCTGTTTAGCCTGAATTTGTACATTAATTTTCTTATTATTTAATTCGTTGCTTAGTAATTGTAAACTTTGTTTTACTTCTTCATAACGCTTTTTCATTGGTAATTTAAGATTAAAAATAGTCTCTCTACACCAACCATTAATTAGCCATTTAGCTATTAATTCGGTAACTTTAGTTGGTTTTTCAACCATATCACAAACTAACCAATAAATATTATGCTTTTTAGGAATAAATTTAAAACCATCTTCTCTATAATGTTTGACTTGACCAGTTTCCATTAATTTTTCATTCATCGATCCATTATCAATGGCATAAACCATCATACTTCTTTTTACTAGTTGATAAGTCCATCCCCCTGGACAAGCTCCTAAATCAACAGCATTCAACCCGCCTTTTAATCGCTCATCCCACTCTTCATAAGGGATAAAGATATGAAAAGCTTCTTCTAATTTTAACGTAGAGCGACTCGGAGCATCAAAAGGGAATTTTAGTCGTGGAATTCCCATATAAAAAGGGGAATTATTTTGACTAAATGAATAACCAACATAACAACTATTATTATTGATAAAAAATAAATGAATAACAGGACGAGAAGGATTTTCAATTTTCAATAAAATACGTTTATTTCGTAATGCCTGACGAAGAGGAACCGTAAATTTACGACAGAAACCTGAAAGTGCTTTACCTTCATTAGTATCAGCAACTTCAACTCGTAAATCACCCGCTTTATCTATACATCCAGATAATGCATTAGTAATAGGAGATATACGATCATTTGTTGGTAAATTAACTAATAAGTCACCAGAAACAAACATTTGTCGTGCAAAAATAAGTGTCCGAAAAGACAAATCCTTTATTAGTAATTGAGCATCATCATCTTGATAACATTCAAAAATAACATAACTGCTGTGTTCTTTTACTTTAGCAAAACCATATATTTCTTTTTTCGCAGCTCTATCTGTAATTTCCGCCGCACACTCTTTTTCAAATCCAGGACGACAATATAAAATAATTTTATTTAGTTTTTGCATATTGTAATTTTTTGCTCTTTTAACTGATATTATAAAAAACCGTATTAATCAGATTGTACACTATCAGAATATAAAGGGGCATCTCCTTTCGGGCGAGTTTTGAATCGACGATGTAACCACATATATTGTTCAGGTGCTTTTAAAATTTCTTGTTCAATGATTTTATTCATGAACGTTGCCGCTAAAACATCATCTTCTACAGGAAACCCTTCAACTCTAGGAGAAATATAAACAATATAGCGGCCACTTTTTTCCCGTTTAGGTGTAAATGGGATAATAGCAGGATGACCTAACTTAACTAATATACGCGTACCTACTGTTGTCGCAGCTTTTTCGACTGAAAATAGTGGAGCAAAAACACTATTTTTATGACCATAATCATGATCGGGGGCATACCAAAGCAATTCACCATTTTTTAATGCTCGAATCATACCTTTTGTGTTATGACGTTCCAACATATATTTGTTTGATTTTAAACGACCTTTAAGTTGAATATAATCCATAACAGGATTATCATTCGGTCTATACACCCCCACACCAGGATGACTCATTCCCAAAATACGTGCGCCTAATTCTAATGTTAAAAAATGGATACCGATAAGTAAAACACCTTGACCTGACTGTTGCGCCTTTGTTATATAATTATCACCAATAATAGATGTATGACGCGCTAAACGTTTATCTGACCAAAACCAAGCCATACCAGTTTCAAAAATAGCTAACCCAGTAGAAATAAAATTCTCACGTAACATCTGATCACGTTCTTGTTGTGTTTTTTCAGGGAAACAGAGTTTAAGATTTTGTCTCGCTGTCTCTTTACGTTTACCAATTAACTTCATCGAGAGTAATCCTAACCCTCTTCCCAATTGATAAATAATTGGGTATGGCAATAAAACAATTAAATATAAAACACCAATACCAAGCCACGTTAACCAATAACGGGGATATAATAAATTTTTAGTAAAAATAGGGCGAATTTCTTGATTTTGACTCATATTAAGATCAAATATTATTAATAATACAGTTATTTATTATATACTATATCTTGTTTTTCGGGAGCATAAAAATAAACAAAGCTTAAGGCGTCATATCATTATTCAGTTGTAATATTTGTTATCAAATTATACTTAAGTTAAGTCATCGTTAATAATTAAAACTATTAGCTATGTTCAATTTTCAAAATTACCTATTTTTATGCTGAGACAAATATTTTTCTGAAACTTTTTGACAAAAAATCAAACAGCAACAGGCGCCTTGATTGCGGGATGGGGATCATAACCAACAATTTCAAAATCCTCAAACCTATAATCAAAAATTGTTAGAGGTTTACGTTTAATAGTTAATTTTGGCAAAACTCTTGGTGCACGACTTAATTGCAAATGGGCTTGTTCTATATGATTAGAATAAAGGTGTGTATCACCACCAGTCCACACAAAATCACCTACATCCAGTTCACATTGTTGTGCAACCATATGAACTAACAATGAATAGCTGGCGATATTAAATGGTAGCCCTAAAAACACGTCACAAGAACGCTGATAAAGCTGACAAGAAAGTTTACCGTTTGCAACATAAAATTGGAAAAAAGCATGGCATGGTGCTAATGCCATTTGTTCTAATTCTCCAACATTCCAAGCAGAAACAATCATACGTCTAGAATCAGGATCATTTTTAATTTGATCAATTAATTGTGAAATTTGATCTATTTGACGACCATCGGTAGTCCCCCATGTACGCCATTGTTTCCCATAAATAGGCCCTAAGTCACCGTTGGCATCAGCCCATTCATCCCAAATTGTTACTTTGTTATCTTTTAAATACTGGATATTAGTATCGCCTTTTAGAAACCAAAGTAACTCATGGATAATTGAACGTAAATGACATTTTTTAGTTGTGACAAGAGGAAAACCTTCTTGTAAATTAAATCTCATTTGATGCCCAAAAATAGATAGCGTTCCAGTACCCGTTCTATCTGACTTAGGCACGCCTTCATCTAAAATTTTTTGCATTAACGCTAAATATTGTTTCATCGTATTTTCGCCTTATTATTAAATCTATACGCAAACAAAATAATTAAAATACCACCAATAATCATTGGCAGACATAATATTTGCCCCATACTAATAACATTTAAAAATAAACCTAACTGTTCATCTGGTTGTCTAAAAAACTCTATAACAAATCTAAATAAACCATAACAAAGCAAAAATAATCCAGATACTGAGCCAGTAGGTCTTGGTTTTCGGATAAAAATATTCAAAATAATAAATAGTACAATTCCTTCAAACATCATTTCATAAAGCTGTGAAGGATGTCGTGGCAAAATGCCATTGAGCTGAGAGTAAAGTGAAAACCATTCAGGATGAGATTGAACAAACATAAAATCGGCATGTGATGATGTTGGAAATAGCATACCAATAGGCAAATTAGTTACTCTTCCCCAAAGTTCTCCATTAATAAAATTACCAAGTCGTCCAAACATTAAGCCAATTGGAACGAGTGAAGCAACAAAATCACCTACTTGCATAAAAGTTTTCTTTGTCTTTTTGGCAAAAATAGCAATAACAAAAATAGAGCCAATCAAGCCTCCATGGAAAGACATGCCACCTTCCCAAACTTTAAATAAAATTACAGGATCTTTTATAAATGAATCAAAATTATAGAAGAAAACGTAACCTAACCTACCTCCAATAAAAAGGCCTAAAAATCCCCAAAATAACAAATTTTCAACCTGTTGTAATGTCCACTTGCTATTTGGTTTATTTGCCCGGCGTTTAGCCAAATAAAGGGCTCCAAGTACACCAAATAAATACATTGCACCATACCAATGGAGCGATATAGGGCCAATAGAAAAAGCTATTGGATCGATTTGAGGAAATTGCAAATATTGATTCATTTTTTTATACGCTTTTTATTTTTACGTTTATGAGCAAAGAAATTAAATCGTTTCTTTTTAGGAATATTGGTAATAGGTACATCTATTTCAATTTGAATTGAAAAAACAATACAAGAGAACTCCTTCATTGCTTTCCTATATACATCTCTTTTAAAAGAAATAACTTGCCGAATAGGATACCAATAGTTAACCCACTTCCAATCATCAAACTCAGGAGTTGACGACATATTAAGATTAATTACAGATACATCAGATATTAATTCTAATAAGAACCACTTTTGTTTTTGCCCAATACAAACAGGTTGATTTTCCCAACGAATCATTCTTTTCGGTAATTTGTATCGTAACCAACCATTAGTAACAGATAAAATTTTTACATCTTTTGATGATAAACCTACTTCTTCGTTTAATTCGCGAAACATTGCCTGCTCAGGCGTTTCGTTTTGTTTTATTCCGCCCTGAGGAAATTGCCAAGAATTTTGCCCATAACGACGAGCCCAAAGTACCTGACCATACCTGTTACAAATAACTATTCCTACATTTGGACGGTAGCCATCATTGTCAATCACTGACTACCTCAAAAATTTATTTTTATATAGCTAAATTGTTTCATACATAAAGCAATAAATAAATAAAAAAATAGTACTAATAGAATAAATACGCCTTTTCTGTGTATTTTTCACACTAATCAATATTTATCATAATATTAATCATCATAGCTTACTTCTTCGTTATTTCTCTAAATAAAAATCCCAAAAGCAAAAAAGCCCAGCATTACTGCTGGGCTCATCTATTTAAAAGTCTGGCGGCACCCTACTCTCACATGGGTAATACCCACACTACCATCGGCACTACGGCGTTTCACTTCTGAGTTCG
>NZ_WTEY01000019.1 GCF_009795805.1 Gilliamella sp. Pra-s52 | reverse complement strand
AAAACAAGTAACAGCTTGGGAAAAGACCAAAGAGAAGATAAAAAAGATGTTATGGTGGGATGATGTAGCTAAAGGCTTAGCGAAGTTAAACCAACAAAACGACACGCCCCCAGAAAATGGCGAGGCAACCAATGCCACAACCGCTACAACCACCGCAACAGACACCACCCCACCGGCCACACTTAGCGCTGACGGCAAGGCATGGTTTATTCATCCTGTTCAAATTATGAGTATTGTTAATGAAAAATATCAAATAACTACAGACTTTCTTGAAAAAGTGATGAATAAAACTGGAAAGTGGTTTAATGGAAAAGGCGGAGGAAAAACCTTTGAAGAAAACTTTAGACTAAATTATCCAGATGTTTATCAGATTGATAAAACTCTTTTTGTATCGCTATTAAATAACTCATTGAAAAAATTTAATATTATAACTCCATATCAAAAAGCTCATTTTTTAGCACAATGTTTTCATGAATCGGCAGGATTTGAATCAACATTGGAATTTTCCTCAGGGAATAACTATGAACCAGGTGTTCATAAAGATGCTATTAAGAATGGAAATACAAAAAAAGGGGATGGACCTAAATACAAGGGTAGAGGTTTGATACAACTTACATGGAAGAATAATTATAGTAAATTTTCCAATTACGAAGGTGTTGATTTTGTAGCAAATCCAGATTTGATAGCACAAAATATGAAATACATCAATTGATGTATCTTGTTGGTTCTGGCGTTTTAATGGCGGTATATATAAAAAATATAATGCTAATGGAGATATTAATATACTTATTGATAATGAAAAAGATAATGTGACATTGGTAACGAAGGCTATAAATGGCGGTACAAACGGTTTGGAGCATAGAATTAGTATTTTTAATAAAATAAAAGAAGAATGGGAATTAGAGTAATGATTAAAAACATGAAATTATTAAAAATATCAATATTATTTTTTTATTTCCTAACGACACGCTCATATGGAAATATAGAATTTAATAAAATAAAACAATCAATTTATCATTGTTTTGATAATAGTTCTGATTGTCAACAAATTAAAGTACCCATAGAGTTGAATGATGAAATTGATGAGTCAATCTTATCAATTGACAAATTTTTTGGTCAAAATTATTTATTGATGACATTAAAATATAATTCTACACCTAATAAGTGTTATTCGCTTTATGAAATAAAAAATCATATTATTCAAACTAAAGAGAAACAAATTTTAAGCGATGGTTCTCAGTTATGCGATTATAAGAAAACCAATGATCAATTAATTAATCGTTTTCTTGATGGAGGGAAGTGGTATGAAAAACTTTATAAAGAAAAGGAGAAATATTATCAAATAATATTAGAAGATCAATGTATTGGTTGTGATATGGTGCAACGTAAAATTTATAATAAAAATTTAAATTATTTATTGGTGACAAATGAGCATAATCTTTTTGATAGAAAACCAATAATTAAAAAGATAGCTGTTAAACAGGCTTATTTATATGATGATGCTTTGGAAAAATCAAAAACTAAAATGTATTTAATTGAAGATGACAAGGTAGAACTATTACAGTACCGAGACGATTTTTATCAAATTCGATATTTAACTAGAACCCAGAAGTTAATTGTTAAATGGGTTCATTCGTCTGCTTTACTGTAAATACCCCATAGTTAGTACAAAACTGACGTAGAAAATGCACTACGATAAAAGTAAAAGAGAATTTGAATATGAAAAAAATGACAGAATACAAAATCGTATTGATATTAAAAGAAGCAGAAGCTAGCATTCCTGTTAAATAGCTTTGATGTATCGGATTAAAGCGGGTGATTTAGTGGGGCATATAGGTCATAACCAAAATAAAGGTATTACTAAAAAAACCGATAAAGATGGTAAGTATATTGATATAGACACTTTGCCAGAAAAGTCAAAAGATAAAGAATTCTGCGCTCATTTACATGTTGAGTGTTTCACCTGTGAAGACTTACCAAGTTATATTACTCAAACGCAAGCGGAAGCGAGTAAAACCGCAGAAGAAGACAAAACATTTGTTGGCATAGCGAAACAAACCAAACTACTGGAAAAAGAAGCAGCATCAGATACGACAGTGGGTAAACCCTATGCAAAGACCAAGATAAAGATACTCAGTCAAGATGTCAAGGTTGCTTGGTTACAGATTGAAATTTATTCATCAGAAACAGAAAAAAAGACATTATGGATAAAAAACGAAGCCGCTATAGCCAAAGTGGCCAAACCTAATGGAGAGTTATCTTTAGCAGAAAGTACAGTGGCGTGGACTAAGCACCCTTTACAAGCAAGCAATATAGCAAGTAGTACACTGATTGTGGGCATAGCATCATTAGTCAATATGAATGATGCTAAGTTATCGCTAAGAGACAATCGAGCAATTGATGCACAAAATAATGTGTGGTTAAAAATTGATGTACTTGATGATAAAAACCGAAAAAGAAGTGGTTGGGTGTTAGTGAATGGCGAAGGCGCTAAAAGGGTATGTTGTTGGGATTGGTTTGATTTTACACAAATAAAAGAGACGGGCACACTAAAGGAAATCTACCTTGATGCAGACAAATCCTTAAAACGCAATAAAGACAACCATTCCTTATCAGGATATAAACCAACGATAAAAGAAACATTATCCATTCTTGATAAACAATACCTTGTTGAAGCAAATGCCTATGCAAGTATAAAAGAAGCGTGTTTTCTAGGTATTGTAAATAAACCGATATTGTACTCGGCATTAAATCGCTTATTAATCAATTATAAAAGCGAATGGTACAGTAACGTTGATGCAGAGGGAAAACTGCCGGAATGGGAAGAATTAAACAGCGAGATGACCGAAGATGCTAAAAATCTATTAGGTTATTTACAAACGGGTGATGAAGCAAAATTTGAGGCATATTTAAGTAGTGTCGGTAAAGCAAAGGACTCGCCTGAAGCGAAAGGGTTTGAAACATTAAGACGAGAAATAAGCCGTTTTCCTGCAGATTATAAAGAATCCCCCTCGAAAAAGCTGACTGAAGCGCAGTTTGAATCTTATGCCAAAATGGAAGCATTAGAAAAACAAGTAACAGCTTGGGAAAAGACCAAAGAGAAAATAAAAAAGATGTTGTGGTGGGATGATGTAGCTAAAGGCTTAGCGAAGTTAAACCAACAAAACGACACGCCCCCAGAAAATGGCGAGGCAACCAATGCCACAACCGCTACAACCACCGCAACAGACACCCCCCCCCACCGGCCACGCTTAGTGCTGATGGCAAGGCGTGGTTTATTCATCCGGTAGCGATGATGGATTACTTTAAAATACCTAAAGCAAGGACTACTTTTGATGGTCAATATATTGCTGAGAATAATGAAGTGTATATCAATATAATTGTACCCCAACATCGTGGGTTAGAAGGTCCTTTAATTGTATTTGATGAAAATACAATTTATTATAAAACTCATGCACTTTGCCTTGGCTCTAATTCTAACCGGACTAAAGTAAATGGTGATGGTGACACACCTACAGGCAGAGCAATTACATCATATTATCCAGACAGACATAAAGGGGAATGGAGTTTTGGTAATTATGGATTCATTGAGTTGACAGGGGAAAGTGGGGAGTTTTTAACTGCAACTAACAATGGACGAGCAGGAATAGGTATTCACTGTGGACATACATCAGGATATTATAGGAAATCTTTGGAAGATTTAGGTAATTTGATGAACACTCATGGTTGTATTCGAGTTTATAATGCCGCTATGAAAGAGTTAGGTGAATTGTATACTAAATTTAAGAAGGAAGGGAAAAAAATATATTGTTATATTGAAGATTATAATGGTGATATTAAAGATGTCTATCAACATTATGAATTCGACTCTGATCCAAAAGATGCTGTCAGAAGTGGGAGGGTTACAACACAATGATACTAAATAAAATATCTTTTTTATGTTTTTTTAGTGTTTTTTACGTTGATAGTTTCAGCTCAAACTGAAGATTTAGAACAATTGAAACATAAATGGGCAGAAAGAGATTTTGCCGAAGAGGTTGGTATCGTTTCTAAATTTCTCAGAAGTAAAGGATATGAAATACCAACAGAAAAAGAATTTAGACAAAGGATTTTAGATTATTTTGGAATTGATTTTGATACAATAACATTTGACTGTCAATATTTGCTTAGTAAATATGGTTATAGCTGTTTTACCAAAAATGGACGTTTTCTACTTACATATAGTGAATCATTTCTTGTTAGCGAATACAAAGGATTAGATGTTCCTCTTACTCCTAAACAAGGATTAGAATTACTAAATACGCCATATAATGCATTTTCTCCTCATCTTATTGCTTATAATAAATTGCTTTTTAATGATAATGTTGATTTTTATGTTAAAGAGTATTTTAAAAAAAATCGTGCTAGTTCCCTTCAAGAAGTTGTGGTTTATTTTAATTATGAAAAAAATAATGTGCTATATGAATTAGTATTGCCAGTATGGGATGATGATTTAACAAATATTTGGCATTTTATTTTTTATAATAATTATAAAAAAGGGTATCGAAAACGCTTGTTAAATGATTTGTATATACAATCAGGTGAAAAAGTTATTACAACGTTATTAAAAGCTTTGGCAGATAACTGGGATACTTATCAGAAAGGAATTTCCATCTCGAATGACAAGAAAATTAGAATTGAACCAGTATCTCAAGATAAAGCATTGTTACACCTTATTAAATTGCAAAGTCAACATATTACAGATGGTGTAACATTAGAAAATAGCCAGAGTAAAGCATACCAATATTTAAGAGATTTTTTCAAAAAAGATAATCAACTTGAATTAAGACTTAAAGAAAATAATTATTATAATATGGGTTTAATTGTATTAACTAACGAACAAAAAGTTATTTCTGATGGTCAAAATATATTAATTGAAAATCATTATATTACAAAATCAAATGATGGTTATATTAATTTTCGTCAAGAGCCAAGTTCTAATTCAATAGTGATCAACAAATTACCAAATAATACAGAAGTGATTAAAATGAGTACGCAAGGTGAATGGTTATATATAAAATTAGCCCAAAAACCTTGGGCTAAGGGTTATATTCACCTTAGTCAATTAGAATATAAAGATATTTACTAATTCAATGCTATTGTTAGTGAAGATAACCTACTAACTATATTAATTTTAATAAATTAAATGGATTACATCATGATGATTAATAAAGTAGGAAAAAATTTAATTATTGTTCTCGCTTTTTTTTTAATGGTCACATTAACCAATGCTCAAGCGGATGTTAAATCAGCAAATAACTTGATTGAAAAAATTGACATAATGTCAGAACTGCTAAAACATGAAAATTATCAAGCTCTGGATTTAGATAAATTTAAAGAAAAAGTTAACGATTATTTTGGTTCAGATATAGATGTAATAACAGATAGTTATTGTCAAAATCATAGTAAACAAAAGCAAAATTATGGTATGACAAACATGGGAAGATTTTTTTATTCATGTATACTGTTAAATTTATTTTCAAACAAAATATTAGATAACTCATCAAATGAGTACACTCAACAACTAATAGCTTACAATAAATTACTTTTTAATGATGACGATTCAGCTAAAAAATATTTATTGAATAAGAAATATGATTATTTGCCCGAGATTGTGTTTAACTTTAATTATGAAAAAGACGCTTTACTATATGAAACCGCAGTAGCTAATCCATATGTAAATCAGGAAGATGAATGGCACTTTCTATTTTAGAATAACTCATCAAAAGGATACAGAAAGCGTTTTTTAAATGATAGGTTATTGGATAAATCCTATTTTCGCAGTTTACTAATGTCTTTATTTACTAACTGGAATGTTGTACAGAAAGACACTGGTATACAAGGAAAAAAAGTAACCATCCTTCAAACTGCTAAGGATAAGGCATTAATTCATCTGATTAAATATCGAAGCTATTTACAAACTGATGGTGAATCATTAGAAAGAAGCCAGCACTTAGCATATGAGTATCTTACTGATTTCTTTAGTAAAGATAAACAATTGAAAGATAGGTTGGAGAAAAATAATTATTACAATATGGGAATAAAAGTATTAGTAGATGAACAAAAAATTATTTCAAACAACCATAATGAAATACTAGAAAATCATTATTATACCAAATCTTCCGAAAAGCATACAAATCTATTGCAAAAACCTGACTCAAGATCATCTATTCTTATGAAATTATCAAATGGTACTGATGTAATAAAGTTGTACCAAAAAACTACAGAAAGTGAAAAGAATAATGAATGGTTATATGTTAAATTGGCAAGAGATCAATCAATACATGGTTATATACATCTGAGTTGTTTGGAATATAGACAATAATGTTTTTATAGTAAGAATGAATTAGTTTAGCAGTAAATTGGATAGTATATTGAAAATGCTTTTATTTTTATTAAGAAGACATAGTTTCGATTTGCCAAATCAAATCTTGACAGTAATGATTTACAATACATAGGCAATAATCGCTACAAACGGGTCCAAACAAAATACCTGTATAAATCGGGATACCATCTAAACAAAGAAAGTAACCAATTTGAATATAAAAAAGAAAGAGCGTACAAACCTAAAGAAATAAAAGCCTGTCGAAATTATATTTGTAAATATCCCAAACTTAGTACACAACTCACGTAGAAAATTAAGCTGCTTGTTTTAGAGTTTTATACTCAATCGGTGTCATGTTATTTAATGCCTCATGTGGTCTTTCGGTGTTATAAATCGTTAACCATTCTTCGGTTATTCTCCTTGCTTGCACTAAGTTGTTAAAAATAGATAAATTGTAGTAGCTCAAACTTAATCTGACAAACACCTATTACTCATCGGCTTTCATTTTAACAAAATGCCTGTTCGATGAACAAAATAAATTCTCCAATTGCTTTCCCTGAACCAATACTTTTGCATCATTCCAGTGTCTTTCCATAACAATATTTTCCAGAGTGTGCTCTTTCTCGATTGTAAAACTCAAGCCATTGTTCAATATCTTTTAGATTAAGATAAAGTTCATGAGTATTGTAACTATCCCCTAAAATAGTACAGCAAAAAAGTAGAAAATTCTCTATGATAAAAGAAAAGGGGATTTAATTATGAAAAAAATGACTGAACATCAAATCGTCACTATTTTAAAAGAAGCTGAAGCGGGTATTCCGGTTAAAGAACTGTGCCGTAAATAGGGCATGGATAATTCAACTTTCTATAAATGGCGGGAAAAATACGGCGGAATGGAAACTTCGGATATCAAACGCTTAAAGGAGCTGGAGGCTGAAAACCGCAAGCTTAAGCAGATGTTTGCCGAACTGAGTTTAAAATCCCAGTTTCAGGAAGAAATCATAAAAAAGCTTTAGTGCCCACAAAGACACGTAAAATGTGGGCACAGCAACTACAACAAAATTATTTAGTTACTATTGCTATGAGTTGTGCCATTGTTGGCTTAAGCCGTTGTGTTTACTATTATAAACTTAAGTTACAGGATGATTTGGTGATTGTTTCGGTGTTGAATGCTATCACAGACCGGCATTTACGCTAGGGCTTTCCTAAATGTTTTAATCGTATCAAAAAGCTCGGCTATAAATGGAATCATAAACGAGTGTATTGTCAATTAACGCTTAATCTCAGGGTAAAGCGTAAAAAACGCACTCCTCCACGATGCCTAGAAAGACTATTAGTCCCCAATAAACAAGGTGAATGTTGGTCAATGGATTTTATGAGTGACAGTAGCCGTAATCAACGTCGCTTTAGAACCTTCAATGTCATCGATGACTTTAATCGCGAGGCGTTAGGGATTGATATTGCGGTCAGTTTACCGGCTGGCCGGATTACCCGTTATCTGGATAAACTGGCTGAATATCATGGTTATCCACGCAAAATACGAGTAGATAATGGTCCGGAATTCACCGGAAACACGTTTACTAATTGGGCAAAAACACATGGTATAACCATAGATTATATTCAACCAGGCAGTCCATATTAAAACGGCTATATTGAACAATTTAACCATTCGTACCATACAGAGATATTGGATTTATATCTATTTAATCATCTGGAACAGACAAGGAAGGTAACCGAAGAATGGCTGACCATTTATAACACTGAAAGACCGCATGAGGCATTAAATAATATGACGCCGATTGAGTATAAAACACTAAAACAAGCAGCTTAATTTTCTACGTGAGTTGTGTACTAAGTTTGGGATATTTACATCTCCTTTATTGAGGATTTATCATACCGCTAAGAATGTCTACAAGAAAAGTATACCGTTACAATCGAGTTCTTTTAAATGTTTGATATCTGAGCTTTCCATACCACCATATTTTTCTCGCCATTTATAAAAAGTCGAGTTGCCCATGCCCTATTTACAGCAAATCACTTTAACGGGAAGGCCGGCTTCTGCTTCTTTTAATATCGATACGATTTGGTGCTCTGTCATCTTTTTCATGTTTCAATCCTCTTTTACTTTTCTCATAGAGAATTTTCTACTTTTTTGCTGTGCTGTTTTTTGGGGTATTTACATAAGATCGTTAAAGATAAATTAAATCCACTTAGATTATCGTTGTGCTAATTTATTGTTTTTCTATTTTACTGTAGAATAGAAGTTATTTCTATTATGCCCTAGATCAGGATTGATGCTTTAATTATGAAAAACACAACTTATAATCCACACGAAATTGAGCAACCCATTTATCAACATTGGGAAGAAAGCGGATACTTTAAGCCTAATGGTGACAAATCACAGCCAAGTTATTGTATTGCTATTCCACCACCGAATGTGACGGGTAGTTTACATATGGGACATGCTTTCCAACAAACAATTATGGATGCCTTGATTCGTTATCACCGTATGCAAGGGCATAATACCCTTTGGCAATCAGGAACTGATCATGCTGGTATTGCAACGCAAATGGTGGTAGAGCGTAAAATTGCCGCTGAAGAAAACAAAACCCGCCATGATTATGGTCGAGATGCTTTTATTGACAAGATTTGGCAATGGAAAGCTGAATCCGGCGGTAGCATTACAAAACAGATGCGTCGTTTAGGGGATTCGGTTGATTGGGATCGTGAACGATTCACTATGGATGACGGTTTATCAAACGCCGTAAAAGAAGTTTTTGTTCGACTATATCAAGAAAACCTTATCTATCGCGGCAAACGTTTAGTTAATTGGGATCCTAAATTACGCACGGCGATCTCAGATCTTGAAGTTGAAAATCGAGAAGTTAAAGGCTCAATGTGGCATTTGCGTTATCCATTAGCAGATGGAGCCAAAACAGCTGATGGTAAAGATTATTTAGTTGTTGCAACTACTCGCCCAGAAACCTTATTTGGTGATACTGGGGTTGCAGTTAATCCTGAAGATCCACGCTATAAAGATTTGATTGGCCAATATGTGATATTACCGTTTGTTAATCGCCGTATTCCTATTGTTGGTGATGAACATGCTGATATGACAAAAGGTACAGGGTGCGTAAAAATTACGCCAGCTCACGATTTTAATGACTATGAAGTAGGGCGACGTCATCAATTACCGATGATCAATATCTTAACCTTTGATGGTGATATTCGTCAGCAAGTTGAAGTGTTTGATACTAATGGTGAACCAAGTGATGCTTACGAACCAACTATTCCTGCTCAATTCCAAAATCTAGAGCGTTTTGCTGCTCGTAAAGCGGTTGTGGCAGAATGTGAATCACTAGGTATTTTAGAAAAAATTGAACCTCATGATTTAACTGTTCCTTATGGTGATCGTGGTGGTGTTGTTATTGAACCTATGCTAACTGATCAATGGTATGTGTGTGCAAAAGTGCTTGCCGAGCCTGCGATCGATGCTGTAAAAAACGGCGATATCCAATTTGTACCAAAACAGTATGAAAACATGTATTTTTCTTGGATGAATGATATCCAAGATTGGTGTATTTCGCGTCAATTATGGTGGGGACACCGTATTCCTGCTTGGTATGATAAACAAGGTAATGTTTATGTTGGCCGAGATGAAGCCGAGGTTCGCCGTGAAAATAACCTTGCTGATGATATTGAACTGAAACAAGATGACGATGTGCTTGATACTTGGTTCTCATCAGCGCTTTGGACGTTTTCAACGCTAGGTTGGCCAAGTAATACTGATGATTTAGCCACATTCCACCCAACGAATGTGCTTGTAACTGGTTTTGACATCATTTTCTTCTGGGTTGCCAGAATGATTATGATGACCATGCACTTTATTAAAGATGAACAGGGTAAACCACAAGTTCCTTTTAAAACCGTGTATGTTACAGGCTTAATTCGTGATGAAGAAGGACAAAAAATGTCAAAATCTAAAGGAAACGTAATTGATCCTTTAGATATGATTGATGGCATCTCTCTGCCTGCATTATTAGAAAAACGTACAGGCAATATGATGCAACCTCAATTGGCTGAAAAAATCGCTAAACGAACTCAAAAGCAGTTTCCTAATGGCATTGAGGCTCATGGTACTGATGCATTGCGCTTTACGTTAGCTGCCTTGGCATCGACAGGGCGAGATATCAATTGGGATCTAAAACGATTAGAAGGTTATCGAAACTTCTGTAACAAACTTTGGAATGCTAGCCGTTATGTGTTAATAAATACAGAAGGACACGATTGCGGATTCAATGGCGGAGATTTAGATTATTCTCTTGCTGATAAATGGGTTTTAGCTGAATTTAACCAAACCGTTAAATCTTATCGTGAAGCATTTGATACCTACCGATTTGATTTAGCCGCAAATATTTTATATGAATTTACTTGGAACCAATTTTGTGACTGGTATTTAGAACTAACCAAATCCATTTTAGCCAATGGCGAACAATCACAACAACGTGCAGCTCGTCATACATTAGTGACAGTATTAGAGGCGCTATTACGTCTAGCTCATCCAATTATTCCATTTATTACGGAAGAAATTTGGCAAAATGTAAAAGGATTAATGCACATAACTGCTGACACTATTATGTTACAACCAATGCCTGCTTTTGATAAACAACATGTAAATGACGAAGCGGTAGCAGATATTAATTGGATAAAAGATGTGGTAATTGCTGTGCGAAATATTCGTGCAGAAATGAATATTGCACCAAGTAAACCATTGCAATTACTAATTAGAAAGGCCTCATCAACGGTACATCGAATTATTAGTGACAATATCAACTCTATTGAATCACTAGCAAGATTATCCGAAATAGTTTTACTTGATGAAGGTGAAGTAGGGCCATTGTCTGTCACTAAACTAGTGGATGGTGCTGAGTTGCTTATCCCAATGGCTGGATTAATTAATAAAGAAAGCGAACTTGCGCGTTTAGAAAAAGAAATTGAGCGAATTAATGGCGAAATTTCTCGTATTGAAAACAAACTATCTAACGCAAGCTTTGTTGATAAAGCACCCGCAGCAGTGGTTGCGAAAGAAAAGGAAAAACAACAAGCTTATATTGACGATAAAGCCAAGTTGCAAGAGCAGTATACCGCGATAAAAAATCTTTAAGTTTTTTAAAATTAAAAACCTCTCACTTGAGAGGTTTTTAATACTGATTAAATTAAAATTTATAACCTACACCAATCATTGCAACCCATGGATCAAGTTTATAATTAACTGTAACTTTAGTATTACCTAAATGTGTCGTTGCTTTGGTTTCAATATCAATATAACGAAGTTGTGCATTGATAAGCCAGTTTTCGTTTAAGTCGTAATCCGCCCCAACTTGTGCAGCAAGTCCCCAAGAACTATCAAGATCTAAGCCATGAAATCCTGCTTTTTTAGCTTCACCACTGAGCTTTTCATCAAAAAAGAAAGTATAGTTAAGACCAAGTCCAACATAAGGTTGGAATTCATAATTAGAATCAAGTGGGTACCAAACCGCGCTTAATGTTGGTGGTAGATGTTTAATTTTACCTAAATGAGTGCCTGCAAGCCCAGTTGAATTGCCACCACCAAGTTTAACTTGATGACTAAATGGAGTAGCAGCCAATAGCTCCACACCAAAATTATCCGTCACCATATATTGAAAATTTAATCCAAGTTGAGTGTCATTATCAGCTTTTGCTTTTAGATCACTTTTTACGCCACCTACTTTAACATGATCACTTTTATCTTTAGGATGAACATAAACGGGACCACCACGAACAATAATTTCATTAGCTGTATGAGCATAAGCCATAGAGTTCACTAACCCCATTGATATAAGCATTGCAATAGATGATATTTTCATTTTAGTCTCCAAAATTTAATCATAATTGATGGTTTAATTTATTTTTCGACAACAATTTTTAATTTAAGTAAGGATATTGGTTTTGTAACTATTTTATTTTATCAATATTATAATACTAATTTTGATATTTATGAGATTTATGTCAAAAAATTAACAAATAAAATGAGGTTGATAATTTGCATTATTATTTAAATTTATATAGAATGACTTGAACATATTTCAATGGGTTGTTAGCTCAGTCGGTAGAGCAGTTGACTCTTAATCAATTGGTCGCGGGTTCGATCCCCTCACAACCCACCATTCCTCAATTCATCCAAATTCAATAACGTTCAAAAAACCTTTATCTAACAAGCTTTTTAGCTAATTTACTGTTTAACTAAGTTCAAGAAGATTTAGCGAAATTCAAACTTTTATGTTATATATTATGTTATACGCTCAAATATAACTTAAATTCGTATAACATGGTCAAGATTATAAAACCTCTAAATGATACTCAAATCAAGTCAGCCAAGCCAAGGGAAAAGGATTTTACTTTATCAGATGGCAGTGGTTTATATTTATTAATTAAGTCTAATGGCTCTAAAATTTGGCGATTTAATTATATTAGTCCTGATTCAAAAAAACGCACATTAGTTAGCTTTGGAAGTTACCCAGAAATCACATTATTTAACGCAAGACAAAAAAGAGATGAATATCGTTCTTTAGTATCTCAAGGAGTAGATCCACAACAGCATAAACAATTTATACAAAACCAATCAAAAAAGAGAAAAATAATACATTTTATAAAGTGGCTGAAAGATGGCTTGAACAACAGAACTCAAGAGATATCACCAGTGGAACAATTAGGCGAATAAAAAATTCATTTGTTAATTATATTTATCCTAGCCTTGGCGATATACCCATCTCACAGCTAAAAGCAAAAGATTTTATTGAAGCTTTAAAACCTCTTGAATGTGCCGGTAAACTAGATACAGTTAAGAGGATATCACAACGAATTAATAGAGTAATGACTTATGCTGTTAACAATGATCTGATTGAATATAACCCAACTGGTAAAATAGGAGCTGTGTTTAAAGTTGCCCATAAGCAAAATATGCCCTCTTTACCACCTTCAGAGTTACCAAGAGTAATGAAAGCTATTTCTTTGTCTAGTATTGAATTGCAAACAAGATGCTTAATTGAGTGGCAACTACTTACAATAACAAGACCAATTGAGGCTGTATCTGCATTATGGAGCGAAATAGACCTAAAAAATGAATTATGGACGATACCAGCAGACAAAATGAAAATGAGAAGAGATCATACTATCCCACTAAATAAACAGGCGATAAGGATAATTGAGATTATGAAGCCTATTAGCGGTCATGGTGAATATGTTTTCCCAACATTAAAAGCACCTTTCAATAAACATATGAATAAAGAAACAGTCAATACAGCATTAAAACGAATGGGCTTTAAAGGTGAGTTAGTTGCTCATGGCTTTAGGTCATTGGCATCTACAGCATTAAATGAACATGGCTTTGATTATGATTTGATTGAAGTCTCGCTTGCCCACGTCGATAGGAATGCAGTAAGAGCAATTTACAATAGAGCAACCTACTTAGATAAACGTAGAGGTATGATGCAATGGTGGGGTGATTTTGTAGAGCAAGCAAGCCAAGGGAATGTGTCTTTATCAGGGAGTAATGCTTTGAAAACCGTTAATGATTAGTTTTGCCATAGCTATATATTAAGCCAGTCAACTAGACTGGTTTTTTATTGCTTCTTATATAGGAATATACTTTATATATTATTTTTAATAACACTAACAACACTAATAACATAATATAATTGATTTATATATATTTTTTTAAGTGTTATTAAAAAATAATAATAACATATATAACATTAAATTATGTCATTAGGTTTGATTCTAAATCTGTACTGATTTCTAAATGAGAGCCTTTCCTTTGGCTAGCCAGATTTCTCTAAAAAGTGATATTAAAAACACATGTAATTTTATCCAGTGGTGGTATAATTATATTTAAATATATTCAGCAAATTAAATTAGTTACGCCTAGGGTAGCTCCTGAACATTCGTAACCCTAACGAACTGGCGTAACTTCTTCATTAGGGTTATTGTTTGGGGGACAAATGAATACTTACGACTCATATAGCTGTAATTCACTTGAAAAAGCTTATTATAGGCCCATTGAAGCGGCTATTAGATGGTGTAATCTTATGGCTCAAGAAAGTTACATATTATCCACTATGAATGAATATTATATTCCGCCAGCAAATATGTTCCCACAGTGGCCTTGCCTAGCTGTAAACGCAGAAAAGATATTATATGCAGCTATGAATGGTCAGATTCCTTATGGACGAGATGGTAAAAATGTAAATGCAGGTGAACAAGTAGCTAGACATAGAATAACTGTAACACATACAGATTTAAAAGAGTGGATGACTAAATATTATCCTAATCAAAAACCTGGTTTTTTATTTGATGATATAGAAAAGAACTATCATTCAGGAATCACATTAGAAACTTATAATGTATTGTTAGCAGAAAAAAATAAGATGGATATTAAATTAAAGCAAGCTAACGATAAGATATCAGAATTAAACAAAAAATTGAACGAAAATGAATTAGAAAATTTATCTCTAAAAAATATGTTAGATAAATTTGGTTCGAATGAGAAAAAACCTACATCAAAACAATTGGCATTCATTAAAGCATTACTTTATATCCACTATGGAGAAGATGTAGCTGAAAATCCTCGACAAGAAATTAATAAAGATTCTTGTAATAATGTAAAAGGTGAAATAGGTACAATTAGGGAAGATTTCATTAAATATGGATTAGTAAATAATTTACCTTCAGGGGACATTGTTCGAGATTGGGTAAATGAAATCGAATTAGATTTAAAATGATTTTGTGAACTCACAACCTAAAATGTAAATTCACAAAAAATAATAAAATACTCTCTAAACTCCTCATTAAGTTAAACACAAATGAACTTAATGAGGTAAGAAATGCAGTTAAATACTCCTAAATATTATTCCCTTGATGAACTGGCGTTAATCTTAGGTTGTGCTAAGAATACATTACGCTACGATCCAAATTTCCCCAAAGGTATTAAAGTTGGCAAGCGTCGAGTAGTTTACGATATGGCCGAAGTTAAAACCTATTTAGAAAGCAACCGGGTACAGTAAGGGGCTTTCAATGTCATATTCAATCACTCCAGAACAACACAAAGCCATTAGGGATAAATACGGTATCCAATATGATCGCCTTGTTCGTGAAAATGAAAGATACAAAATTACAAGTATCGCCCGTTCTACTGCTTGGCAACTTGAGAAAGAGGGTAAATATCCATTAAGAAAATCGTTAGGAGCTAATTCTTGCGGTTGGTCATTAGTGGAATTACTTCACTGGATAGACAACCCTCCAGCAGTAGCAAAGATAAATCAACCGACTAAACGCCGAGGGTTTGCTAATGGGAGCTACTAAGATGATTATTAAGCAAGGTGATATTGAATTAGTTCAATCTAAAGAGGTTCGTATTGATAGCCGTTTGGTAGCTGAAAAAATGGGAATTAAACATTTGAGTTTGATGTCTTTAGTTAATAAAAATAAAAGTGAGCTTCGGGAATTAGGCACGCTTCCATTTCAAATCGAAACGTGCAAACACCGAACGGGTGCAAGTAAAAGTAAATATGTATTACTTAATGAAATTCAATTTGATTTTATATCTCGGTTAATCAGAGGTAAGAATCATAAAGATATTGTTAGATTTAAATTAGATGTAACCAAAGCCTTTGCTGCTAGTCGTAAGCGTGAAGCCGTAAAACGTGAATCATTAGCCTATTACCATGAAAGCCGAGATTCATTATCAACCATGCAAGGAGTAGAAAAACATCACTATATAAACCTTGCTAGAGCTGAAAATAAAATGATTGGTTTATCTACTGGTGAGCGACAAAATGCTGATGAAGTTCAATTAGGTATGTTGATTTGTTTACAACAGATTGAAACATCCGTATTTAAAGAAATCGATTCACCGACAGAAGCAATTAGAGAAGTGAGTAGACGGTTTAATGCTTTTGCTAATTTAATTAGTCCCAACGGTGGGATTACTCATGTTCGGTAATAAAAAAAGCAACCTGTTACAGTTGCCTTTATTCAAACATTAAAATCAATTAATAAGGAATTTTCAATGACAGTAGATATAATTAGATGCATTGAGATTGTGCCAAAGCGTCACGCATTTAAAGCACGTTCTTATAATAACGCAGAGCTAAAAAATTGGGTAGATTTCGGAAGCGTTCGAAAGGATTTTAATTATTCGGAGCGTTTACGTTTACGGCGTTTTATTTCATTCTTAACTGAATTGATGACAAATTGTGATGTATTTTCATCTTCATTTTTGACGAGTTCCATTTCTGCGATTACTTCATGTGGAAAACGAATATCAACACGTTTTGATTTATTGTTATGTTTACCTGTAGCCATATTTTATAAATTGTTTAGTTGTTTGTACCGACAGTATATAACAAAAAAAAGCAATAAAAAAGGCTTGACTTGTCGTGACACTATAATTTATATTGTCGTGACACCTTTTAATTATATAGGTGTGAAAATAACAATAGCCCAAAGAGTTCTCACCTCAATGAGCTATCTAACCACAATAACATTAAACGAGGTAATGATTATGGCTAACCGCTATGATAGCGTACACCTATGCGCAAGACAACCCAAACTATATAAATTCTATGACCTATCAACGGCTCAAGTAGTCCAAACAACGGCAACAACCGAACGCCAAGCACGCAAGAGCCTAGGCAAATCATCCCTTATCTTTATTGCCAGAATTCGCTTATATCCAGTTATTGAAAGAGCCAGAAGCTTTGGAGGTTATCACTATGGGCAATAATAACTTTCAGATATTAAATAACATCGAAACAAAACTTATTCAAGTTCGGAGCATGGCTAAAATTGCCTTAGATAATACTAACTATAAGTGCGCAGGATATGACGAGCCTTTTATCGAACAAACCGATATGAGTAATTTACTGTGGGTTATCGTTGATTTAGTAGAGCAAGCTTTTGATGAGTTACAAGAGTACGGGTTAACGGAGGATAAGAACAATGGCTAATATCTCACTGGACGCAATTAATACTATCAATACAAGACTAGGACAAACCAATGCTATCTCCACGCTTTTAATAGCTGATTGTGATTCAAACACGCCAATTAACGAAGAATTACGCGCCTACGCCTTTGATGCTGTATCAGACTTGATTAACGATTCTAAAAAGCTATTTAGAAGCGAAACCGAGCGCAGGGGGTTACAAGATGAAAATCAATGAAATTACAGCCCAAGCCGTAGGTAAATGGGATTATGTCTTTCAATCATTGGGTATTGAGGTGGGTAATGGCAAACATTGCCCTTGCCCTGTCTGTGGGGGTAAAGATAGATTTAGATTTGATAATCAAAATGGTAGAGGTACGTACATCTGTAACCGGTGCGGTAGTGGTGACGGCTTAGAGCTTATCAAAAACTATTATCAATGCGACGCTAAAGAAGCATCGAGAAAAGTAGCGGAGTGTTTAAATCTGTCTAATCCGAATAACCAAATACGGGAAAATCTCGCATTTAGAAAATTAGATTCCGAACAATTACATAACGATAACATACAAGATAATCCCGTATGTAAAAAGGTTGAGTATTTGCTATCTAAAGCAACATTAGGGCAATCTCAATACCTGACTAAGAAAGGGTTAACCTTTGATTTACCCTTGTTAGATAACGGGCGCATTTTTGTGCCTATGCTGAATCTTCATAATGAATACGCAGGCGGTCAATTTATCGAACCTGACGGCAGTAAGCGCTTAATGAAAAGCTCGAGCAAAAAAGGGGCTTTTATTTTAGTTAGCTCAATTTTTAGCAGACCTACCGAGGTGTGCGCAAATTTGCTCGCACATAATGAAATGATTATCTGTGAGGGTTTAGCCACAGGGATATCGATAGCGGAATTCCGCCAACAGTCTATTGTTATATCCGCTATTGACGCAGGCAATCTTATTCATGTAGCTAAAGACATTCGTGAGTTAAATCCTACCGCTAAAATCATTATCGCAGGTGATAACGATATTGGTCAAAGCCCTAATACGGGCTTAGCTAAAGCAATAGAAGCAGCTCAAGCGGTAAATGGTTATTACTCCGTTCCTGATACAGATTATAAATGTGATTGGGATGATTATAGGCAACAACATGGCATGAATAAAACTACAGCGGTATTTGACAACAATATCAAAAAAGCTGAATGTAACTTACAAGGTAAAAGTCAAGACGTTGGCATTACGAAAAATGCCCATAATCCCGTTCCCGACTTATCGCAAATGCAAGCTAGCCAGAAAGCAGATGTACTTATAGAGCACTATGATAATAATCTTGCTTTAGATATGCTTACTAATGAAGTTTATCAGTATAAGGATAATGTTTGGCAGATGATTGCTGAAATGGATCTAAAGCGTGAATTAGTTCAGCTATTCAGGCAAGCAAAAGCGCATTATTCAGAAAAAGGGGTTAAATCAACCATTGATACCATGAAGCTACAGATACCGTTAAAAGGTGAACAAGCTAGAAATTTAATCGGGTTTAAAAATGGCGTTTTTGATTTACAAGCTCGTGCGTTTAAGCCTCATTCTAAAAGCCATTGGTTACAATCAATTAATAATGTTGATTATATTGATAGTGTATCTAATGAAAACTTAGAACGTCATGCACCACATTTTTATCAGTGGTTATCACGCTCAGCTAAAAAAGATAAAATCAAAATGGATGCGATAAAAGCTGCGCTATACATGATTTTAGCCAATCGTTATGACTGGCAATTATTCTTAGAGGTTACAGGCGCAGGCGGTAGCGGTAAAAGTGTTTTTGCTGAGATTGCTACCATGCTAGCAGGCAAGAATAATACGGTATCGGCAAATATGGAAGCCTTAGAAAAACCAAGAGAAAGGTCGCTTATTGTTGGGCAATCATTAATCATCTTACCTGACCAAGCCAAATATATCGGTGAGGGTAACGGTATCAAGGCGATTACTGGGGGGGATGAGGTGGCGATAGATGAAAAATATAAGAAGCCTTATTCAACTAAGATACAGGGGGTTATATTAGCGATTAACAATAACCCAATGACATTTAGTAATGATGATGGCGGTATCTCACGGCGCAGGGTTATTTTTCACTTTGGCGAGCCTGTCCCTGCTAACGAAAGAGATCCTAACCTTAAAGATAAAATTAGCGCAGAGTTATCCGTTATTATTCGGCATCTCTTTAACTATTTTAAGGATGATAGCAAGGCTAAATCATTACTAATTAAACAGCAAAAATCATCGGAGGCTATCGAAGTGAAACGATTAACTAACCCACTGATTGATTTTTGTAGTTATCTTTTTGCTACAGATAAACCCGATGGAATGATGATAGGTAAATACTCGACACCCATACAGTTTAAGCGGTTTTTGTATCATGCCTATATTACTTTTATCGAAAATAATAACTTGAAAAATCCATTATCGCTTCGAAACTTTGTTAATGCTTTACCATCAGCCATGAAAGAATATGATGTAGAAGTCATTATAAGAGCAAGGCATAGCGAGGGACGCAGGACTAACTTACACCTTGATTATGATAAGTGTAATGACTGGTTCCCTGATGCTGCGTTAGAAGAAAATAATATTAACTATAATAAAAGGTAACAAAATGAAAAGACTAATTGATACTAAAATTATGGCGATTGCATTAGATGAAATGTTGCATGATCCTATTAAAATAAATCAAATAACAAACGAATTTAGCAATCTAAAAATGTATGTGCAAAACCAGCGCAAAATTTTGGATAAGAAACGAACTAATAATGAATTAACTGAATTAGAGGAATATTTTATTTTCCCCGCTTTAGATGATGTTTATTTTTATTTATTAGATAGCCTAAAAAGTAACGCCAAACCTAGTGGCGAAATGAAGAGAATTGTTAGTGATATACCAAATAGAATTGATTATTGGCTAATACAAATAAAATAATTTTGTTTTCATGCTTTCAGGTGGATTTTATCTAATTCATTGAATTAACAATATTATTTTATTTTGTTAGACTGCTATTTGGGTTAATAGAATAACCACGAATTAGCGCAGATATGGCAGTCTAAAACCAAAGCGCAGCACCTTCTATAGTTTAACCACTATCACCTTTCAAAGCCTTTCATATCTCGCTGTAAATAATTTATTAATACAGGTAAATATAGATATGAAAAAACTGATTGAATTACGTCAATTAAAAGCAACCAAAGTAACCGAAATGCGCTCAATGCTTGACAAAGCAGAGCAAGAAAACCGCAGTATGACCCCCGAGGAAAAAACACAATTTGATACCATTAAGGCTGATGTTGAGCAACTCAATACAGATATTGCTAACTATGAAAACTTAGCCAATGAAGAGCGTAGCCTTGCGGATAAAGGTAAGCCCGTCGATAAAAAACTTACTAATGAAGAGTTACGTAACTATATCCGCACGGGGGAAAGCCGTTCATTATCGACTGGCGTACCTGCTGACGGCGGTTATACGGTTATTCCTGAGTTAGATAAAGAAATCATGCGCCAGTTATCGGATGAATCGGAAATGCGTGCAATTTGTACGGTTAAAAAAATCGGTTCAAACGAATATAAAAAACTGGTATCTGTAGGTGGCGCAGCGGTTAATCATGGCGAAGAGGGAATAGCTAGAACGGAAACCGCTACCCCAAAACTTGAAGAAGTATCAATCAAGTTATACCCGATTTATGCTTATCCTAAAACAACGCAAGAAATCTTAGACTTTAGTGATTTGGATGTCTTAAGTTGGTTAACCGATGAAATCAAAGATACTTTTGTCGAAACCGAAGAATTAGACTTAATTAATGGTAATGGCACTAAAAAAGCTAAAGGATTCCTTGCTTATCCGTAAGCAGCACAAGCCGATAAAGTGCGTCCATTTGGCACACTAGAAAAGATGACAACGACCGCAATCACGGCAGATAGTTTAATTGATTTACTTTTCAAACTTAAGAAGAAATACCGTAAAAATGCTGTATGGGTAATGAACTCAAATACTGCAGCAACATTACAAAAACTTAAAAATGGTAATGGTGATTATATTTGGCGTGATGGTTTGAAAGCAGGCGATCCTGATATGCTGTTAGGTAAACCTGTTCATTATTTAGAAAATATGAATGATACGGGTGCCGTTGTTGCGGTGGGTGACTTTAAACGGGGTTACTACATTGTTGATCATGAAACAGGGGTAAGAACCAGACCCGACAATATCACAGAGCCAGGATTCTATAAAGTCCATACCGATAAATATTTAGGTGGTGGTTTGGTTGATTCTAACGCTATCAAAATCTTAGAACTATCAGCAGGTAAATAATAACAGGGGCTATATGCCCCTTTGAGGTTGATATGGATAAGAAACAATATGAAATTAGAAGCACCGAAATAACACGAGACGATACTAAACTAGTGGGTTATGTGGTTAAGTGGAACAACCGATCGCAATTAATATGGGGTGATTTTTATGAGCAATTCGCTCCTAGGGCTTTTAGCCAATCATTAAATAATAATCCTGATATTCGTGCTTTATTTGAGCATGATCCGAAGTCTTTATTAGGTCGTACTACTTCAAATACATTAATTCTTAATGAGGATGATATCGGATTAAGGTTTGAGCTTACACCACCTGATACTCAATTAGGGCGTGATTTGCTTGTCAGTGTTGGACGTGGTGATATTCGAGGTATGTCGTTTGGGTTTATGGCTACTCAAGAATCATGGGATTTTAATCAAGAGCCTTGTTTAAGAACTGTCAGCGCAGCCGAATTATTTGAGGTGACGGTCACCAGTATACCCGCCTACCAAGAAAGTGATATTCAAATTGCTAAACGCTCGATGCTTGAAGCTAAAACAAAATTACAGCCTGATTTAAGTAAAGCATGGCTTGACCTTATGGAGTTATAAACATGGGATTATTTAGCCGTAAAAAGAAAGAGCAACGAAGCATGACGGTTGACGAGTTAATCGCTTACCTTGGCTTGCCTAATACAAATTCGGGCGAATATGTATCGCCTAGCTCAGCCGAGGCATTACCAGCCGTGATGAATGCGGTCACGGTAATCAGTGAAGCCGTTGCCTCAATGCCGTGTTATCTCTACAAGCTTAACAAAAAAGGCGAACGTGAACGCATATCAAGCCACCCTGTTGAATATTTGCTAAATGAGATGCCAAACACCAAACAGACACCTTACCAGTTTAAGCGCACGATGATGCGCCACTGTTTATTAGGTGGTAATGCTTATGCGGTCATTCACTGGGGTAATGACGGGCGACCTAGTGGGCTTGAAAGCTTCCCACCTTATGCCGTTACCCCAAAACGATTGGGTAATGGGCGTTATGCTTACTCCATTGTCGATGAGGATGGTAATGTCACAAATTACTTACAAGATGAGGTATTACATTTACGTTATGCGAGTGATGACGGCTTTATTGGGCGTTCACCTGTTACTATTTGCCGTGAAGCAATAGGATTGGGGCTAGCACAGCAACGCCATGGCTCATCTGTCATGAAAAATGGCTTAATGGCTAGTGGTTATGTTTCAATGGCTGAATGGATGGACGACGCAAAAGGCAAAAAAGCCCTAAACGCATTAGAGCGTTATAAAGGGGCAAAAAATGCAGGGAAAACGCCTATCCTTGAAGGAGGTATGAAATACGAGCAATTAGGTATGAGTAATCAAGATGCCGAGTGGTTGCAAAGCAGGCGGTTTACTATTGAAGATATTGCACGTATTTTTAACATTAGCCCGATGTTTATACAAGAATATTCCCATAGCTCATACAGTAACTTTTCAGAAGCTACACGCTCATTTTTAACATTAACGCTAAGACCATGGCTAACTAACTTTGAACAACAATTAAAAGATGCCTTGATGATTGATGTTAGTCAAGATAAAAGCCGTTACTTAATTGAATTTGATACATCCGATCTGATGCGTACTAGCCCGATAGATCGCTTTAACAGTTATAACATTGCGATTAAATCAGGAGTAATGAATCCTAATGAAGCACGACTAAAAGAGGGATTACCTCCTTATGAGGGAGGCGAAGAATTTAGTCAGGCATGGAAGCAAACTGTTGAAGTTAAGACGGAGCCAGCTACATGAAAGCAGGACGATTAAGAAGCAGAATAACTTTACAAAAATATCAATCTAGTCGTGATGATTTTGGTCAGGTAATTCAAAACTGGGTAGATATTGCAAACGTATGGGCTGAGGTTAAAGCAGTAACGGGTAAAGAGCTTATGTTATCACAGCAAGAGATGAGCGGTACCACTATAAGGGTTTATATTCGCTACCGTAAGGATATTGATACCACTTGGCGGATTAAGTACCTGATAGCTTGCTCACAATATTTAAATATTAAAGCTGTATTACCTGACGCAAAAAGAACTTATTTAGAATTGTTATGTGAGGCTGGTTTAAACGATGGCTAATATTACCTTACAAGAAGTTAAGTTACATTGCCGTATTGATGACAGTGACACCTTAGAAGATAGCTTACTTCAAATCTATATAGATGCTGCTCTTGAAGTTTGTCAAAAGCATATAGGAAAATCATTTGATATACAGGAATTCACGCCTGCAATCAAAGCAGGTTGTCTTATGTATATAGCTCATCTATATGAGAACCGAGAAATGGTTAGTACTAACACCGTAAGCGAAGTGCCGTTAGCTATTTCTTCATTGTGGAGTATCTACCGTGACCCAGCTATCTATTAGGTGAATGATGCCAATACAACCATTAAAAAGATGTTCATATCCTAATTGTCGTAACCGTGTTAAATCAGGGCGATGTAATGAGCATAGAAGAGATAAACAGCAAGATAAAGCACGAGGAACAGCAGCACAACGAGGCTATAACCACAGATGGCAAATATATCGAGCTGAGTATCTCAAGCATAACCCATTATGCAAGATGTGTAATGATAAAGGATTACTTACTCCTGCTACTGTGATAGACCATATCAAACCTGTTGAGGATGGACAAAGTGATCCTCTCTTTTGGCAAGCAAGTAATCATCAACCATTATGCCGTGATTGTCATAGCTATAAGACAAGAGTAATCGATAAACGAGGATTTGGGTCATCTTCATAATAAAGACAACTGATAGCAGTCCTCAGATATGATGAGTGGGTAGGGGGGAGTTGTTCAAAGAAAATCAAAGAGTTAAAAGACCGCCCCCCTCCTCAAATTTTTACGCACGGTGATTTTTTAGAAAGTAGAGGAAAAATAATAAGATGAAAGCACCCAAATATTTAGATAAATTAGCTAAAGAGCAATGGAAACTCAGAGCCGACCACTTAGCACAGCGTGATGATATTCAGCCAGCCGACTGGACTAACTTAGAGCTATATTGCGTTAATTATTCAATGTATCGCAAAGCAATGGAAGACATTGCAAAGCGTGGGTTTTCAATCGTTAACTCACAAGGTACAGAAAGCCGTAACCCTGCATTAAGTGCAAAGTCAGAAGCTGAAAAAATTATGATTAAAATGGCTTCATTACTGGGCTTCGACCCTGTTAGTCGTCGCAAAAATCCCGTAGAAGTTGAAGAGGAAGACGAGCTTGACCGCTTGGCATAATTACGCATTATCTGTTAAAAATGGGGATATTTCTGCTTGTAAACGCTTAAAACAAGCAGTAAATCGCTATTTTATTGATTTAGATAATCCAAATTATTACTTTGATAGTGAGATAGTCACTAAATTTATCTCATTCTCAAAGGTTTGTCCTCACGTCAAAGGACACCTTAGAAGTCAGCCTATTAACTTAGAGCCGTGGCAACAATTTTTATTTGCTAATCTGCTGGGTTTTAAGCACATCAACACAGGGCTACGCAAGTATCGCAGTGCCTATGTACAAGTACCGAGAAAAAACGCCAAATCAACAACAGCGGCAATATTGGCTAACTGGTTCTTAGTGATGGAAAAAGGACAACAAGATATCTATACCGCAGCCGTTAGCCGTGACCAAGCCCGAATCGTGTTTGATGATGCAAGACAGATGGCCATATTAAGCAAGCCAATAAAGAAAAGGGTCACCATTCAACAGCATAAAATCATCAATCCTAAGCAAAATAGTCTATTACGTCCTTTGGCGTCAAAGGCTGCTACTATTGAGGGGACTAACCCTAGCTTATCCATTGTGGATGAATATCATCTACACCCTGATAATGGCGTATATTCAGCCCTTGAGTTAGGGATGGGTGCAAGACCTGAGGGTATTTTATTTGCTATCACTACCGCAGGCAGTAACACAATATCAGCCTGTAAACAGCATTATGATTATTGTTGCCAGATTTTAGCAGGTGACGAGGTTAACGAATCGCAATTTGTGCTTATTTACGAACTGGACGATGAGAGCGAAATCGACAACCCTAATTTATGGATAAAAGCCAATCCTAACCTTGATATCTCCGTCGATAGGGTTGTCTTAGAGGACACAATTAAGAAAGCCAGAGGCATACCCTCGCAATGGGTTGAAATGCTCACTAAACGCTTTAATATTTGGTGCAATGGAGCCACACCTTGGGTGAATATTGGAAGTTGGACAAAGTGTAAGATTGATTATTCGGAAGATGATTTAAAAGGCTTAGATTGCTATGCTGGATTAGATTTATCATCTACTAGTGATATTACTAGTGTCTGTTATTCATTTCCGTTTGAAACTGAGGTTAGATTATTAACTAGGCATTATATTCCAGAATTTCAGCTTAATAATGTGGCCAATAAAAACCGTGAGATGTACCGTAAGTGGGTTAATCAAGGATGGATAAGGGTTACTAAAGGTGATTGTATCGATTATGATCAGATACGGGATGATATCTTAAAAGATAGCGAGCAATTTAATATTAAGCTGATCGGCTTTGACGTGTGGAACGCCACGCAACTACGCACTCAGTTACAAAATATCGGCTTAGACGTTGAGCCATTTCCGCAAACCTATGCACGCTATAGCCCAACGTCAAAAACGGCAGAGGTATTTATCAGCCGTAAACGCATTAATCACAATGGCGATCCTGTCCTTTCTTGGGCGGTCAGTAATGTGGTGATGGAAACCGATGCGAATGCTAATATCAAACCCAACAAAAAGAAAGCAGCCAACAAGATTGACCCAGCGGTCGCTTTCCTAATGTCATTTGGTACTTACTTGCTTGAATATGGCGAGATAGATATCAACCTATCAGATGAACAAAAACAAGCATTAGACGAATTTAAAGGTATAGAATTATAAAAGTGGTTGCAGAGTAAAAACAAACATAAACACAACCATCATTACAACAAGGGCATAGTAAACAAAGGGTACTTTATAGCGCTTTAATAAAAAAAAACTAGGTACAGCCCAAATATACCATGTAATGATCACCCATAAAATAAAGTAGAATACAAAGGAAATAATACTAATTATACCTATATGCTGTGATTTTTTTGCCATGAGTACCCATGCACAATTAATTAGTATAGTTGGAATGGCATTATTTAGAATCTTTTGTATTACTTTACAATGCTTTTCACTTTTAATAATAGCTTCTTTTAGGCGCTCTCTTTGTTTTTTCATCATCATTATTTCCTTATTTATACTATTTTTGACTTTATATTACCATGTCATTAACAACATACAACACTATAATAACACATATATAATATATTGATTATTAATGATAAATTTTGTTAGTGTTGTTAGTGTTATAAAATTGAAAAAAAGAAGTTTTTCTTTTAACTTTTTGCTTTATTACTAATGGATGAGGTATTACATGTTGGTGATAAGTTGAGTGGGTCATCAATATTTAATGTTATACATTATGTTATATCTCTAATGATTTATTTTTATAATATCACTACATATCAATATGTTATCGATGTAACTCGATCCCCTCACAACCCCACCATTTAAAACCATGATTTTAAATAGTTTTTAAGAATTCCTTGCAGTTTTATTCAATGTGTCAATTGTGCTTTGTGCCGTGAATGTGACATTGTTTGCAAACTCAAGCATATGATCTGCGTTCAAGTGAGCGTATTTATTCACCATCTCTAACGTCTCCCATCCGCCAAGATTTTTTAGCGTATAGAGTGGTGTGCCCGCTTGAACATGCCAACTTGCCCACGTGTGCCTTAGATCATGAAAGTGAAAATCTTCAATCCCTGAAAGTTGGCACGCATCGCTAAAGTCCCGTCGATCAATGTCGTAAACTCGCTTATTAGTTGAACGAGTAAACACGTATTCACATTTATTTCTAAATCTTAACTTACGTATTAATTCAACAGCGTCATGGTTTAATAGTAAAGCTCTGGCTTTTCCTGATTTTGCATTGTCATTTGTGACCGTTGCTACACGATTAACAAGATCAACATTGTGCCATGTTAGTGTAAATATCTCACTCATGCGTGCACCAGTTGATAGTGCAAAAAAACAAACATCTTTCATCCATTGAAGCCGTAAATTCTGGATAAGTAAACTTGCTTTTTCTCTTGTTATCCACTTAACACGAACCTTTGGCTCTTTAGCTCTTGGTACAAACGGTACAGCATCGATCCAATCTAATTTATACGCTAATGAAAACATGCGCATAATGTCAGCTCGATATCTGTTTAGTGTTGCATTCGAAACGGCTTTGCCTGTTCTTTCAACAGTTTCAGGTAATGATTTTAATATATCTTCCCCCGTAATTGATGAGAGTTCACGTCCAGCAAATTTTGACAAAAAGTATTCAGCCCGTGCCTGCTTTACACTAAAGCTTTTTTGCTCTTTACCTTCTTTTAAAAATAAAATAACCGCTTCTTCAAAAAGCCTAGTTGGCTTTTTGTTGATTCTTGACGTTTCCCACAATTCCACTTTTAGTCGATCGTGATATTCTAATGCCTGCTTTTTGTCTGCCGTACCAGTAGAGCGTCTAATTCTTGAGCCATCTGGCGCGACGATGTCAATATGCCAGACGTCGCCACGTTTTTTGATTGACATTTTTTTACCTCCTTAATTTCAGAGGTTAGCCGATTTGCATTATGATTCGCTTTAAACTTTTCTTCAAACTCTTTTTTATCAGCTAACCACTTTCCAACTCTATTTTTTGATTTAGATTGAAAAGAAAATCCGTATTCTTTTCTTTTTTCATAAAGATACGTGTAAGATAATTTTGTTATTCTTGCCGCATCTTTCAATGTAATCATTTCCATAATTACCTCTGGTTTTCTCTCATCAATAAATAACACTCAGTAATTTGCTGTATTTATTCACTGTAAACTCTCATCACATTCTGGGCATTCAGCTTTAAATCCGCTATCGAGTTTTTGCGCTAGATATCCAAGTCCAAAACCACATACTCCCATCATGTGATCAGTAACTCTCCCGGTTCCTTTACACTGCTTGCATTCAACGTATATATAATATTTATTAGTCATTTTTACCTCTTAAATTATCAGCAAATACCAGAATTTCAGCCCTGTATTGTTTTTGTGGTGGTAATTCACCTCCAGTAACACCGATGTACGTTTGTCCATCAGCGTTTTTTACGGCTTCTTCAATACCCTGAGCTTTGATTTCGTTGATGTGTTTTTGTGATTTTAATTTTGCTATCTCTTTACTCAGTTCATCAATTAAATCAAATCTAGGAGGTTTACCAAGAGGAGGTGTCCATTCTTCTCCACCATTATCTGTATATCCAAGCCGTGATAGTGTTCGTTGTGCTGACGTCTCAGAATTACTCTTGTGTACTGACAGTCTAGTTTCTGTTAACAAATTACCTATACTCAACATTACATACCCGTCGCGCAAATACTCAGTATCGTCTAAAATATGAGAGACAATAACGCCACATTGATTGCCTGTGCGATTACCGTGCTCATCAATTTCATGCAACTTTAGGATATCTCCTACCTTGTAATCGCGGTCGTTGTAGCGAATTTCAGCCTTTTTTATGCCTTTTATAACGTCCATGAAATGCTCTGATTTAATTTTTAGTTTGTGTGTTGTCATTATTAGATTCACCTTTAATATTTCGCCAAATTTAGCGTTAATTCATTGGACGTTACCTCCCTTAATGAGGGAGGATATTGTTTAACATTCTTCGATTTTTACGTCATCTGGGCATTCAATTGTTAAAGCTGGGCTGTAATTGTGCCCATTTGTCAACTGAATATTCCAAGGTGGAATTGGTATACCCTCATTTACAGGGGCAACGCCAATCATCCAAACACAGGGAGCAACGTACTCACCGATAACGTAAAGCTGATTTTTGCCTGAACTAACTTTATATCGCACTAGTTTATCGAAACAGTCGATTTCTTCGACAGGTTTTCCGTCAATTGATACACTAAAAATATCATCGCTGTGGCCGATTAAAGTTAATTGTTTTGTCATAACTGTTTCCTTTAGATATTAGTTATTCACTTAAATCAAAATCTAATTGACACGAGAATATTTCGCATGATTCCGAGCATGATCCTGA
>NZ_WTEY01000018.1 GCF_009795805.1 Gilliamella sp. Pra-s52 | reverse complement strand
TTAAAGTTGTTTTACCATGGTCAACGTGGCCGATTGTACCAACGTTAACGTGGGGTTTTGTACGTTCAAATTTTTCTTTAGACATCTTAATGTTCCTTTATTAAATCACTTCCCTTATGTTGCTAAGGGAAGCGTTACTTTATTTAGATAAAAATTATTTCGCTTTACGAGCTTCAATAATTGCGGTTGCAATATTTGTTGGCGCTTCATTGTACTTCAAGAACTCCATAGAGTAAGAAGCACGACCTTGTGTTTGTGAACGAAGGTCTGTCGCATAACCAAACATTTCTGAAAGTGGAACTTGTGCTTTTACTGTTTTACCAGTTGCAGTATCTTCCATACCTTCGATCATACCACGACGACGGTTTAAGTCACCGATTACGTCACCCATATAATCTTCTGGAGTTTCAACTTCTACTTTCATAATCGGTTCTAAAAGCACAGGTTTAGCTTTCATGAAGCCGTCTTTAAATGCCATTGAACCGGCAATTTTAAATGCCATTTCTGATGAGTCAACATCATGGTAAGAACCATCAAAGATAGTAACTTCAACATCAACAATTGGGTAACCAGCAAGAACACCGTTTTTCATTTGTTCTTGACAGCCTTTGTCAACCGCAGGGATGTATTCTTTAGGAACCACACCACCAACGATTTCGTTGTTGAATTTGTAGCCTTCGCCACCCGCTTCCAATGGTTTGATTTTTAACCATACATGACCGTATTGACCACGACCACCAGACTGACGAACAAATTTACCTTCTTGTTCTACTTCATTGCGAATTGTTTCACGGTAAGCAACTTGTGGTTTACCAACATTTGCTTCCACTTTAAATTCACGTTTCATACGGTCAACGATGATTTCTAAGTGAAGCTCACCCATACCAGAAATGATAGTTTGACCAGATTCTTCATCAGTGTGAACACGGAATGAAGGGTCTTCTTGTGCTAGTCGACCTAAAGCAAGCCCCATTTTTTCTTGGTCAGCTTTGGTTTTTGGTTCAACAGCAACCGAAATTACCGGCTCTGGGAATTCCATTCTTTCAAGAATAATTGGTGCGCTTTCAGCACAAAGTGTATCACCAGTTGTAACATCTTTAAGACCGATTGCAGCAGCGATGTCACCAGCGCGAACTTCTTTGATTTCTTCACGTTTGTTAGCGTGCATCTGAACGATACGACCAAAACGCTCTTTTTTATCTTTAACAGAGTTAAGAACGGTATCTCCAGAATTAACCACACCTGAGTAAACACGGAAGAAGGTTAAGTTACCCACAAATGGGTCAGTTGCGATTTTGAACGCTAATGATGAGAATGGTTCGTCATCACTTGAGTGACGCTCAGCCGCTTCACCATTTGGTAGTTCACCTTTGATTGCAGGTACGTCAGTTGGTGCAGGTAAGTACTCAACAACTGCATCAAGCATGAATTGAACACCTTTATTTTTAAAGGCACTACCACAAGTTACTAAGATGATTTCATTAGCAAGTACGCGTTCACGTAACGCTGCTTTAACTTCTTCTTCTGTTAATTCTTCACCACCAAGGTATTTTTCCATTAACTCTTCACTTGCTTCAGCAGCAGCTTCGATTAGGTATGAACGCCATTCTTCAACTTGTTCAGCCATATCAGCTGGTACATCTTCATAAGTGAAAGTTACACCTTGATCCGCGTCGTTCCAGTTAATTGCTTTACGTTTAAGTAAATCAACAACACCAGTAAATCCTTCTTCAGCACCGATTGGTAAAACTAAAGGCACAGGAACTGCTGCTAAACGCGTTTTGATTTGATCAACAACGCGTAGGAAGTTAGCACCCATACGGTCCATTTTGTTGACAAATGCAATACGTGGAACTTTATATTTGTTTGCTTGACGCCATACTGTTTCTGATTGTGGTTGAACACCACCAACCGCACAGTAAACCATCACAGCACCATCTAAAACACGCATAGAACGTTCAACTTCGATTGTGAAGTCAACGTGTCCCGGGGTGTCGATGATGTTGATACGGTGTGGTTCAAATTGTTGACCCATACCAGACCAGAATGCTGTTGTTGCCGCAGACGTGATAGTAATACCACGTTCTTGTTCTTGTTCCATCCAGTCCATGGTTGCTGCGCCATCATGAACTTCACCAATTTTATGACTAACACCAGTATAAAACAAAATACGTTCAGTCGTTGTTGTTTTACCTGCGTCAATGTGCGCACTAATACCGATGTTACGGTAGCGTGCTATAGGGGTTGTACGAGCCATATTAATCCTCTGTTTAGAATCGTTTGCTTAACAATATATCATTTAGGTTGACTGAAAGCAGATAAGGGCTTTCAGTCTTAATTCAAGTCACTTATATAAGTGCGAATATTACCAACGATAGTGTGCAAACGCTCTATTAGCTTCAGCCATACGATGAACATCTTCGCGTTTTTTCACAGCGGTACCTTTGTTTTCAAAAGCATCCATAAGTTCATTCGCTAGGCGTAAAGCCATTGATTTATCGCCACGTTTACGAGCTGCATCCACAATCCAACGCATTGCAAGTGCATTACGACGAACTGGACGCACTTCAACAGGAACTTGGTATGTAGAACCACCAACGCGACGAGACTTAACTTCTACAGTTGGTCTTACGTTATCTAGTGCAACTTCGAAAGCTGCTAAGTGGTCTTTTCCACTACGCTCAGCTAATTTATCAAGAGCTGAATATACGATTGATTCTGCGATAGATTTTTTACCATCTATCATTAAAATATTTACAAATTTCGCCAGTAACTCTGAACCGAACTTCGGATCAGGAAGAATTTTTCTTTGACCGACAACATGACGACGTGGCATTGGAATACTCCGTTTATATGTTATAAATTTTTCAGGTTTACCCAAAACTCAAATGAGTTAAATGGAATGATATAGTTTGGCCTTACTTAACGGAGTTCCATTAAGCTTTAGGTCGTTTTACACCGTATTTAGAACGGCTTTGTTTGCGGTCTTTAACACCTGCACAGTCTAATGCACCGCGAACAGTGTGATAACGCACACCTGGTAAGTCTTTAACACGACCACCACGAATTAAAATTACGCTATGCTCTTGTAGGTTATGACCTTCACCACCAATGTAAGACGTTACTTCAAAACCGTTAGTTAAGCGTACACGACATACTTTACGTAATGCTGAGTTTGGTTTTTTCGGTGTAGTTGTGTAAACACGAGTACAAACACCGCGTTTTTGCGGGCATGCTTCAAGCGCAGGAACGTTGCTTTTCGCTTCCTTTAGTGCTCTTGGTTTGCGTACCAGCTGATTAATTGTTGCCATTAATAAGCTCCTGATTAATTAAAATAAATTTAAAATTGCTTTTTAGATACGTAATTAATAACTGTAGACCAAAACCTATTTTATATAAGTTTTGGGTCGCAAGATTCTAGACCCCAAGGAAGACAATGTCAAGTTTTTACGAACATTAAGCGCTTGATTTTGAGTTTAATTATTACTAAATAATGATTCTATTTTAATGGGAGTATTGGTCGGTATTTTTAGCTGTGAGGTTTGAAAAATCGGTATTTTTATTGGCTGTTTTAACCTATTTTGTCTTTCCCCCACCTAATTGTGGGTGGGGGAATTACTTATTAATGATGATCAATAAAGATAAATTTTAAAGCAAAAAGTAGTGCAAAAATAATCACACAAAGATTTAGATCTTTAAATTTACCCGTAAAGGTTTTTAGTACGACATAGGAGATAAAACCAAGTGCAACACCTTCAGTGATGGCAAAAGCAAACGGCATCATGATTGCAGTAATAAAAGCTGGTGTTGCTTCGGTTAAATCAGACCAGTTAACTTTCACTAAGCTTGACACCATTAAAATGCCAACAAAAATAAGTGCGCCTGATGTTGCATAGGTAGGGACTAAATGCGCTAGTGGTGATAAAAATGTCACTATTAAAAATAATATACCGACAACAACCGCAGTTAACCCTGTACGTCCACCGACTGAAATACCCGCTGAACTTTCGATATAAGTTAATACTGATGATGTCCCAAATAATCCACCTAAAGAAGAGCTAAAACTGTCGATTAAGAGTGCTTGACGCATTTTAGGGAATCGGCCTTTTTCATCACTAATTCCTGCTTTGTCTGTTAGCGCTAAGATGGTGCCTGAAGAATCGAATAAACTGACAATCATTATCGAAAATATCACACCCATAATACCAATATTTAGTGAACCAGCCAAATCAACATGGCCAACAACGCTAGTCACACTAGGTGGCATAGATATAAGACCTTGGTAACTGATATTTGGATCAAGCCATAATGCAAGCAGTGTTACCACCAAAATCGAAATTAATACGGCAGCGTGAAAGTTGCGAGCGGCTAAAATAACAATAATGAAAAAACCAAGCGAACCTAACAAGACTTTAAGCGATAAAATATTGCCCATGGTCAGTAATGTTGCGGGTGATGCAACGACAATGCCCATGTTTTGAAAGCCCATAAAAGCAATAAATAACCCAATACCAGCGCTAATGCCTACACGTAAGCATTGTGGAATGTGCTCAATTAGCCAGTGACGAACTTTAAATAGTGACAACGCAAAAAAGATTAATGAACCCCAAAATATGGCACCCATACCCACTTGCCAAGAGTAGCCCATTGCACCACATATTCCATAGGCAAAAAAGACATTAAGTCCCATAGCAGGAGCGAGTGCTATAGGTAAGTTAGCAAATAAGCCCATTAAAATTGTGGAAAAAGCAGTAATTATACAAGTTAGTACAAACACCGCAGATTTATCCATGCCGGTTGCTGATAAAATTGAAGGGTTTACAAAGATGATATAAACCATTGTTAAGAAGGTGGTGCAACCAGCGATAATTTCAGTACCGACTGTGGTTTTTTTTTCTTTCAATTGAAATATTTTTTCGAATATAGAATTCATAAGTTAAAGCCCAATTGTTATTGATAAGTATGAGTGAAAGTTTGTAACGTGTATTACCTATTTTTTACCCAAAAAATAAAAAAAGATGAGAAGTCATTACCCCACACCTTTTTTATAAATAAAAATTTTACCGGTTTATTATTGTCAGTTATTTATTTTGGTCAAGCGTTATTCTACTCGTTGTCATGCACTAGCCTTAAAACTAAGACGATACTGAATCAGTTTTATTTAATGTAATTTTTACTTTCAGGATGCGATGACTTTCTACTTCGGCAATTTCAAATAAATAACCATCAATCTCGATTTTTTCGCCAACATTAAGAAGATGTTGTGCTTTTTCCATTAATAGTCCTGCAAGCGTATGATATTCACGTTTATCATCGATAGGAATTGGCACAAATCTGACGAGTTCTTCAACTGGAATATAGCCATTAGCAATCCAAGTGTTATCGTCTAGGCATTGAATATCGTGTTTAGCGTCAATTTCCTCTTCTTCAGTTGGAAAATCACCCGCAATGGTTTCGATAATGTCTGTTACCGAAACAACCCCTTGCATTGAGCCAAATTCGTCAACTACAAAAGCAAAGTGAGTTTTGGCTTGTTTAAATTGATCTAATGCAACCAGTAACGATACCGTTTCAGGAAAGATCAGCGGTTGTTTGATAAGCGAGTGAATATCAATAGGTTCTTTATTTTGTAGTATATCTTTTAATAGATCATTAACTTGGATAATACCTAGTGGTTCATCGATTGAGGCATTATCGGTAACGACTAAACGTGAGTGTGGATTTTCAAAAATTTCTTTGATAATAATGTCACGCTCATCATTAATATTGATCATATCCACATTGAGTCTTGATGTCATTATGCTACTGACTGAGCGTTGCGCAAGACCAAGGACTCGTTCAACCATACTTAATTCTTGATGATTAAACACAGGTTCTTTTTTGTTGGTATCAGAAGCTACATCCACAGCGTTAATATCTGGGTCTTCTTCGGCATCGCCTTTCAGTAGGTGTAAGATTGCTTCGGCAGTACGTTCTCGTAATGGTTTTTTATTTAATGCTTTTCGACGGTTAAAAATAGCTAATTGATTGAAAAACTCAATCATAATAGAGAAGCCAATCGCTGCATATAGATAGCCTTTTGGAATCATAAAACCAAAACCTTCGGCAACCAGACTAAAGCCAATCATCAATAAAAAGCTTAAACAAAGAATAACAATAGTTGGGTGAGCATTGACAAAATAGGCAAGTGGTTTACTTGCAACCATCATAATAGCAATAGCAATACACACCGCAATAATCATGACGGGAATATGTTCAACCATTCCAACCGCTGTAATGACTGAGTCTAACGAAAATACCGCATCAAGTACGACTATCTGTGCTACAACAGTCCAAAAGTGTGAGGTTTTTTTCGGTTTACCGTCTTCGTGTGATGACCCTTCAAGACGTTCGTTGAGCTCCATTGTTGCTTTAAATAGTAAAAATACTCCACCGATTAACATAATCAGTTGGCGCGCATTAAAGCTAATTCCGGATATCGAAAATAATGGGGTTGTGAGCGTAACTAACCAACCTGTAAACATTAATAACAATATTCGTGTAATTAATGCAAAGGCAAGACCAGTAACGCGGGCTTTATCTCGTTGATGGGGTGGAAGTTTCTCGGCAAGGATGGCAATAAAAACAATGTTATCAATACCAAGGACGATTTCAAGTACAACCAGAGTGGATAAGCCAATCCAGATTGTAGGATCCATGATCCATTCCATATGTCAGGTGATTACCTCTAATAAATACAGCACATGCTGCACTGTAATTCTGTCTGTAATTTATTAAATAATCAATAAAATATTTATAAAAATTACCTATTTTGTCAAAAATCTTCAGGGAAGGTATGCATTTTAGTATAAAATTAACTTCGCCAAAAAGTAGGCGTAAATAAAACCAGTAAGGTAAATATTTCTAAGCGCCCAAACAACATATCAACAACCATTACCCATTTAACAACATTACTTACGCTAGCAAAAGTGTCGCTTACATTACCAAGCCCTACACCTAAATTATTAAGTGATGAAGCAACAATGTAAAAAGAATTAGTTGCATCAATACCCGTTGCCATAATAATAAATAAGCTGACTAAAAAGACTAATGTATAGGCCGAAAAAAATCCCCAAACAGCCTCAATAATACGTTCAGGAACAACACGATTATTTAATTTTAAGGTATAAATTGCGTTAGGGTGAATAAGGCGTTTTAATTCACGCGAGCCTTGCATAAACAAAATTAACACACGAACCACTTTTAATCCGCCACCTGTAGAGCCTGCGCAACCACCAATAAATGATGCACATAATAAGAATATAGGTAATGATGACGGCCATGTGTTGATATCATCGACGGTAAATCCGACTGTTGCTGTTATCGATACAACTTGCAATACTATTTTATCTATACTTAATTTTCGTTCTGGTTGATAAACATAAATGCCAAATGCACAGATGGCAATTAAAATCGCTAAAATAAAAATAAAGGTTCTAAACTCTTGATCCCGCCAGTAAACTTTAATTGAAAACCCGCTTAATGCGGCAAAATGTAGTGCAAAATTACAACCTGATAAGATTAAAAAGAGGGTGATAATATAATTAATTGTAGCGCTATTGAAATAAGCAAGGTTATCATCGTGCGTTGAAAAACCACCCATTGAAATGGTTGAAAAGCTATGTGAAATGGCATCAAAAACATTCATACCCGCAAACCATAAACAGATCGCACAAAGCGTAGTAAGCAAAATATAAATTGACCAAAGTGTTTTTGCTGTTTCGGCAATACGAGGGCGCATTTTGCTGTCTTTTTGTGGACCAGGAATTTCGGCTCGATAAAGTTGCATTCCCCCAACGCCCAATAAAGGTAAGATGGCAACAGCAAGCACGATAATCCCCATACCACCAAGCCATTGCAATAACTGACGGTAAAAAAGTAACGCTTTAGGTAGATGATCTAATTTAACAATAGTGGTAGCGCCGGTGGTAGTTAAACTTGAAAATGATTCAAAAAATGCGTTGGTTAAATTTAGATTGATATGCGTATCAAAGATAAAAGGAAAAGCGCCGATTGTACCTAACACAACCCAAAATAGCACAACGATAAGAAAACCTTCACGGCTATTTAGTTCGTGGCGATGATGGCGATTAGGCAACCATAATAAACATCCTAAAATCAGTGCTGCAAAAAATGAGCGCACAAAGATTGCACCAGCGCCATCACGATAGATTAATGCCACTAGTGCCGGTAATAGCATGAATATCGATAGCAGGGCAATTAATAATCCAATGATTCGAATAATGGAGCGCCAATGCATCATAATAATAGTCTCTACTTAAATCCACGCGATGCTTTGATAAGGTCATAAGCAGCTTGAATTTCTTGTGCTCGTTTTTTGGCAGATTCAAGCATCTCTTTAGGTAAGCCTTTAGAGACTAATTTGTCGGGGTGATGTTCGTTCATCAATTTTCGATAAGCTCTTTTAATTTCTGATATTTCAGCTGTCGACTCAACGCCTAAAATTTTGTAAGCATTTTGTAGATCGGATTGCGCTGAACGGCCTTGATAACCACCATAGCGATTATTGTGTTGATATTGACCTTGCTGATCTTGTTGACCTCTATAGCTATTTTGACGAAAATGGTAACTTCCCATCATCATTTGGATATATATTGCCATTTGTTGACGTGGAATATGAAATTCGTCAGCAACAATGAAAAGAATTTGTTGTTCTTTGTCATCCAAAATACCGTCAATTAATGCAGCTTGGATCAGTTGTTCACAAAAAATATTTAAAACATTACGTCGGTAACGATATTGTGAGTATAGTTCAGCTAAACGCGATCGCAAAGGATAGTCACTTGCTTTACCACGATTAAATGACTCTTGAGCTAGTTTGCGACTGCTACTATCAAGTTGTAGTCTGTCCATAAATTGACTGGCAAGATTAATATCATCTTGTGTTACCACGCCTTTGGCTTTGCTTAAATGACCAAGCACTTCAAACACAACCGTTAGATAAAGGGTTGGGTTTGCTTGTGTTCTTTGTTCGGTCAAGGTGTTGCAAAGTTTGCGGTAAAGCATTGGTCCAATAAAAAGTCCAAGGAAAAACCCCCATCCTGTTTTTAATACAATGCTTAAAACAAACCCTGTAATGATTGCCCAAATAAAAGACATATTATTCGTTTACCTCAATTTGATCTATCTTTTGCAAACCTCGTGGTAATGCGGTTCCTTTTCGTGCTCGTTCTGCTTTAAATTTTTGTAAATCATCAGGATGCAACGTAAGTTTGCGTTTACCAACATATAATGTTACTGATGTTTCTGGTGTAACGAATATCATATAAGAAAGGCTATCGTCTGCGCCAGATAGCGACACAATTTTATTTCCTTTCCCTTTAGCAAGTTCAGGTAAATCTTTTACGGGGAAAATAAGCATTCGTCCTGCTTTAGTAATCGATAACAACAAGCTATTTTCAGAAGGAATCTCAATTGGTGCAAGAATGCTGGAATCTTTAGGTAAATTGATAATAGCCTTACCGTTGCGATTGCGAGCGACTAAATCGCTGAACTGACAAATAAAACCATAGCCTGCCGTTGATGCCAGTAAAAATTTTTGATTATCGTTTTGCGACATCAAAACATGCTCAACTGTTGCACCAGCAGGTAGGGCTAGTTTACCAGTTAATGGTTCACCTTGGCTTCGTGCTGAAGGTAAGGTGTTGGGATCTATGGCATAGCTACGACCGGTTGAATCGATAAAAATAACGGGTTGATTGCTTTTTCCTTTAGCTGCTGCTTTAAAACTATCACCCGCTTTATAACTTAAACCAACCGGATCAATATCATGACCTTTAGCTGTTCTGACCCAGCCCATTTCTGATAGAATCACAGTAACCGGTTCTGACGGAGTTAATTCTTGTTCACTGATCGCTTTGGCTTCGCTACGCTCAACAATTGGTGAACGGCGTTCATCACCATATTTTTCAGCATCTTCTTTTAGCTCTTTTTTAATTAAATTACTCAGTTTTTTAGGTGAAGCTAATAAAGCTTGCAAGTGATCACGCTCTTTAGCTAGCTCACTTTGTTCTCCTTTGATGCGAACTTCTTCAAGTTTGGCTAAATGACGAAGTTTTAATTCTAAAATTGCTTCGGCTTGAATATCAGTTAATGCAAAACGGCTCATTAACTCTTGCTTAGGCTCATCTTCGTTGCGAATAATATCGATGACTTCATCGATGTTTAAAAACGCAATCAATAAACCATCAAGGATATGCAATCGTTTTAATATTTTATCTAATCGATAATTTAAGCGGCGAGTAACAGTGTTTTTACGATATTCTAGCCATTCAGTCAAAATATCGACCAAACCTTTTACTGATGGACGATTATCTAGTCCAATCATGTTCATATTAACTCGGTAGCTCTTTTCAAGATCGGTTGTGGCAAATAGATGATTCATTACTTGTTCTAGATCAACACGATTAGAACGGGGTACTATGACCAAGCGAGTTGGATTTTCGTGATCAGACTCATCACGCAAATCTTCAATTAAAGGCAGTTTTTTAGCTCGCATTTGCGAAGCAATTTGCTCTAAGATTTTGGCGCCTGAAACTTGATGTGGCAAATCGGTAATAACAATATCACCGTCTTCTTTTTTCCACACTGCACGCATACGAATTGACCCACGTCCTGTTTTGTAGATCTTTTCGATATCTTCACGTGGCGTGATAATTTCGGCCTCAGTTGGGAAATCAGGCCCTTGTATGTGAGCCATCACTTCGCTGAGTGTCGCATTCGGATTATCAGCCAACATCATCACCGCATTTGCTACTTCACGAATGTTATGAGGTGGAATATCAGTTGCCATACCAACCGCAATCCCTGTTGTGCCATTTAATAAAATATTTGGTAATCTGGCTGGTAGCATTTTAGGTTCTTGTAAGGTACCATCAAAGTTTGGTGTATAATCAACCGTTCCTTGACCTAGTTCACCTAATAATAGCTCAGCATATTTTGATAAGCGTGATTCAGTGTAACGCATAGCCGCAAATGATTTAGGATCATCAGGTGCCCCCCAGTTACCTTGACCATCAACTAAAGGGTAACGATAAGAAAACGGCTGAGCCATCAGTACCATAGCTTCGTAACAGGCACTATCACCATGAGGATGATATTTACCAAGCACATCACCCACGGTACGGGCTGATTTTTTGAATTTAGCTTGCGCATTAAGCCCTAATTCTGACATGGCATAAACAATGCGCCGTTGCACAGGCTTTAAACCATCTCCAATAAAGGGTAGCGCACGATCCATAATGACATACATTGAGTAGTTTAAATAGGCACTTTCAGTGAAGGTGCGTAGTGACTGGGTTTCTACTCCGTCATGAGTTATCTCACTCATTATTGTTCCTCTAAATCATTCTGTTTATTAGACATCAAGTTCAACTTGATCGCCTTTTTCTTGTAGCCATTCACGGCGATCTTCTGAGCGTTTTTTAGCAAGTAGCATATCCATCAGTGCCATCGTTTGTTCGACATCATCAAGAGATAGTTGCACTAAACGGCGTGTGTTGGGATCCATTGTTGTTTCGCGAAGTTGTAGCGGATTCATTTCACCAAGACCTTTAAAACGTTGTACGTTTGGTTTGCCTTTTTTGCGTTTTAGCTGTTCTAAAATGCCTTCTTTTTCTTCTTCATCTAGAGCGTAATGGACTTCTTTTCCTAAATCGATACGGTAAAGTGGGGGCATTGCAACAAACACATGTCCATGTTCAACCATTGCACGAAAGTGGCGAACAAATAACGCACAAAGTAATGTAGCAATATGTAGCCCATCAGAATCGGCATCGGCTAAGATACAGATCTTACCATAGCGTAATTGGCTTAAATCATCACTATCGGGATCGATACCAATAGCAACTGAAATATCATGAATCTCTTGTGAACCCAGCACCTCGTCAGATGAGACTTCCCAAGTATTTAAAATCTTACCTTTAAGTGGCATAATTGCTTGAAACTCACGATCTCGGGCCTGTTTAGCTGAACCGCCTGCCGAGTCCCCTTCCACTAAAAATAGTTCAGTACGACTTAAATCTTGCGATGAGCAATCAGCCAGTTTCCCGGGTAGTGCAGGACCACTAGTCAGCTTTTTACGAATAACCTTTTTAGAGGCTTTTAAACGTTTTTGCGCGCTTGAAATCACCATTTCGGCCAGTAGTTCGGCTAATTGAACATGTTGATTTAACCAAAGGCTAAAAGCGTCTTTGACAATTGCCGACACAAAGGCCGCACATTGGCGTGATGATAAACGCTCTTTAGTTTGCCCCGCAAATTGAGGCTCTTGCATTTTAACTGAAATAACGTAAGCACAACGTTCCCAAATATCATCAGCGGTTAATTTCAAGCCTCGTGGTAATAAATTACGAAACTCACAAAACTCACGCATGGCGTCTAACAACCCTTGGCGTAAACCATTGACATGCGTACCACCTTGAACGGTTGGGATTAAATTAACGTAACTTTCAGTTAATAGTTCGCCACCTTCTGGCATCCAAAGCAACGCCCATTCTACGGCTTCTGTTTCGCCAATGCGGTTACCAGCAAATGGGGTTTCAGGTAAAAGTACATAACCACTTACCGACTCCATCAAATAGTCCTTTAACCCATCTTGATAGCACCAGCGTTGTTCGGTATTGTTAATTTTATCTTTAAAAGTAATTTCAAGACCAGGGCAAAGAACTGCCTTGGCTTTAAGTAGATGCGACAAGCGTGGTACTGAAAATCGTGGTGAATCAAAATATTTTTCGTCTGGCCAAAAATGCACTTTTGTGCCCGTATTACGACGCCCACATGTCCCTGTGATGTGTAAATCTTCAACTTTATTGCCATTTTCAAAGGCCATCTCATACACTTGTCCATCACGGTGAACAGTGACTTCAACGCGTTTTGATAATGCATTTACTACTGAAATACCAACACCATGTAAACCGCCAGAAAACTGATAATTCTTGTTTGAAAACTTCCCCCCAGCATGTAAGCGACAAAGTAATAACTCAATCGCTGGTACACCTTCTTCTGGGTGAATATCAACAGGCATGCCACGTCCATCGTCAATTACTTCAAGCGAATTATCTTCATAAAGCGTTACTTTGATTTGGCGAGCATGACCTGCAATGGCTTCATCGACACTGTTATCAATGACTTCTTGACCTAAATGGTTTGGGCGAGCTGTATCGGTATACATACCAGGGCGATGACGAACAGGATCAAGCCCTTTTAAAACTTCAATATCAACAGCATTATAAGTAGATTGCGACATAGTTTTTCTATTTATTTTAATAAATGGCAGTTATTATACCAACCTTTGAAGCATAAGACCAAGCGCAATGGTAAAGGAGTTCATTTGAAATATTAAACTTTAAAAGTTATTAATAAAGTATAATAAAACAGTTATACTTTACATAGTTTTTATTTTTTGTCGGTATTAATACAAAGTGTTAATACTGATTTTTATTAAAAAATAAAAATCATAAAATAAATATAGGGAATAAAAATAGTAACTAACTATTTAATCGGATGGAATTATTAGTAAAATGAAATTTGTATTGCATTATTTTATATTAACTTTATTTTGTATAACTTGTCATATACGCTATGTGAATGCGTTATCAGCCACTACCTCAAATACGATACACGGTCATGCACCCTACTTAACTTTTGATGGTGGCGCAACAAAAAGCGATATTAAAGCGTTATTAGGTATCAGGTTGTCTAATGGGCAAGCATATATACCAGAGGGAGGAGAGTCAAGCTTATATCCTAATGCGACAGTAATTGATTATTCTGATGTAATTGATCTACCAGATGGTATGGATACCTTTGATAGTGTTGAAACACTGGTTCCTTTATCAGGCAATAGTAATTACCCAAATATTGCGTTAAACGATTTGATTAGTACTAATCATTATTGGTACGATGAAGATGGTGATGATAATATTGATATAAGCGGTAGGTTATCACTAGCTTGGTATGACGTAAGCGGTAATAATGTTACTGATATCGTCAAAGAAAATCCAACAAGTAAATTTGATCCTTGTTTTGCGCCTTATCGCTTGAATCTGTACGTAACGAAAGTTCAATTATCGACCCAGTATGGAGAACCAAGAGAAAACAATATTGGTCCAGAATGGGGAGGTGCCCATATTTATAACTTTAATCCGAACATGAAAACAAATCATGCGCGCGTGTGTTTTGCTACACCAAATGATGTATATGGTATGAATGGTAAAAATTGGAGTTCATTGCATGGACTTGAAATAAAAGATGTTGATAATCCTGAGGAAAACTTTCCAACAACGGGGGCAAATGAGCTCAGCTTTTATTTGCGGTTAGTAGGTATTACACCAGAACAAGTGATCAATGCTAATGGTACGACTGTTTCGGCTGTTAGCGGTAGTAGTTTGGTTAGCTTGTTATTAAGTTCAGACGAAGCACGATTAAAGATAACCTTAAAAGGTCCTAATAAAGATTCAATTAACAAAAGCTTTAGCCCGTCGCTTTTTAAACTTTATGCTGATAGTCAACATAGTCAGTTACTTTATAGCTTTAAGATAGAACGTTGGTATATTATTAAACCTATTGATATTGATGATAATGATAATAATCAAGGTATGGTTGATTATGGTCATGCTCAAGAATTTTGTCGTGATTTAGGGGGGAATTATCGGGTTGGCGGTATTGCTGATTATACCAATGCAAATTACCCTAGTTGGATGTTAGGCGCACCAGGGCAACGAAATGAATTTCTTAGGCAACTTAGCTATAAAAGTAATGGCAGGTGGATAGGTGGGTTGTTAAATGAGTGGGGTAAAACATATACTTTTGATACTGATGATTGGAGACATAGTTCTATGTTTTGGACATCAGATTCGGATGGTAGTAGCCAATACTCAGTAGCGGGTTATAATGGTGCTATTATACCTACGGATTCGAGTATGTTTTTAACCTCTGTATGTGTAACACCTTAAAAAGTCTTGTTTATTAAATAACGCAAGTAAAGAGTATTAGTAATTTTGTGCACTAATGCTCTTTTAAAAAGAGATTGACTAATTTTGTTGTTTTGAGTTTGTTTATTTGTTTTTTAGTATTATTATCAACAAATCCCATATCAATATTAGGGAATAATGTGAGCAAATCAAAAAATAAAATAAGTCGACGTGATTTTTTACAAAAATCATTAACCATTGGTAGTGTAGTCGCCTTAACCAGCAATATGCAATTACCTTTTGCTTATGCTGAGCCAAATACCAATGTTAACGGCAAAACAGTTACTAATAACCCCACTAACCAAGAGCATGTTTGTTATAGTGCATGTTTAGTTAACTGTGGTAGCCGATGTCCATTAAAAGTCCATGTCAAAAACGATATTATCACCAAAATATCATCGGAAGACGGTATTAATGATCCTGTTTTTGGTCAACACCAAATTCGCCCTTGTTTACGTGGGCGCTCAGTTCGATGGCGCACTTACGATCCTGAACGCTTAAAATACCCGATGTTACGAATTGGTAAGCGTGGTGAAGGTAAATTTAAACGGATTTCGTGGAATGAAGCAATTAACTTGTTAGCCGATAAACTCAAATATACCATTAATAGCTATGGCAATGAGGCAATTTATTATCAATATGGATCAGGAACCACAGGCGCTAATATTTCTGGACGCAATGCCTGTAAACGTTTTTTAAACAGCATTGGAGGTTATCTTAATTATCATGGTGACTATTCCAGTGGACAGATTTCGGCTATTCGACCTTATATTTATGGTAATGCTAAAGATTCATTGATTGATCAAATAAAACACGCTGATTTGGTCGTGATGTTTGGGCAGAATATTGCCGAAACTCGCATGTCTGGTGGTGGGCAAGTTACTGAGTTATTTAACGCATTATCGCAAAGCAAAGCACGAGTTATTATTATCGACCCTAGGCGTAATGAAAGTGTTGTGGGATATAATGCGGAGTGGATCCCAATTATTCCCGGAACCGATGCGGCACTTGTTGCAGCAATCGTTTATGCATTACTTGAACAAGACCGTATTGATGATGCAATGCTTAACCAATATTGTGTAGGTTGGAATGCTGATTCTTTACCTGACAGTGCACCACCTTTTAGCGATTATAAGTCCTATATTTTAGGATTAGGTAATGACCGAACGCCAAAAACGCCTGAATGGGCGGCTCAAAAAACGGGTATTGCAGCTACGCAAATTCGTAAACTTGCGATGGATATCGTAAACGCTAAAGCAGCTTGGATATCACAAGGATATGGTGTACAACGTTGGCAAAATGGCGAGCACACAGCCAGAGCAATTATGCTATTGCCAATTATCGCAGGGCAATTTGGTAAACCGGGTACTAACATTGGTACTTGGGGGGGGAGTGTTACTTATCCTGTTCCAAGTTTAAGTATTCCCAATCCAATAAAAACCAGTATTCCTTTCTTTTTGTGGACAAAGGCGATTGATGACCCATTAAGTCTAACAGCAAAAAATGCCTATTTACTTGGTAAAGATAAATTAGATGTTGGCATCAAATTTATTTGGAACTACGCTGGTAATGTAATGGGAAATCAGCATTCTGATCTTAATCGTACTCACCAAATTCTACAAGATGAGTCTAAATGTGAGTTCATTCTTGTTTGGGATACGCATATGACCGCATCAGCAAAATATGCAGATTTAGTCTTGCCCGATGTTTCCTCGGTTGAAAGTAACGATTTGATTAATAACTCTTATGCATCGGGTGCTTATCACTACCTTATTCGTATGCAACGCGCAATAACACCACTTTGGGAAAACCGCCCAGCTTATGAAGTATTAACTGAGCTGTCTATAAAAATGGGCGTAAAGGACAAATTTACCGAAGGGCGAACGCAAGAAGATTGGATAGCTTATTGTTATGAAAAACTACGCAAAAACGAACCCCATTTACCGCCTTTTGCCAATACTAATGGTATGGGGGTTATTGATCGCAAACTAGCTGATAGCGATACCCAAATTGGGCTAAAAGCCTTTCGAGATGACCCTATCAAAAATCCATTAAATACACCATCAGGAAAAATAGAAATCTATTCAGAAGCATTAGCCACCATCGCTAATGAATGGGAACTCGATCCAGACGATGTTCTTCACCCTATTCCTGCCTATTTACCTGCCATTGAAGGCAGTGAAGATAAAACAAAACGTGAAAAATATCCATTGCAACTTATTGGTTTTCATACCAAAGGGCATTGTCATTCTACTTATAGCAACTTACCACAACTAAGCGAAGCGGTAGCCAATAGCCTTTGGATTAACCCATTTGATGCCAAACAAAGACAAATTAAACATGGTCAATTAGTTGAGGTTTACAACGATCGTGGACGGCTTTATATTCCCGCCAAAGTTACACCACGGATATTACCGGGTGTGGTAGCAATACCTCAAGGTATGTGGGCAAAAACTAATGCATCAGGGGTTGATATTGGCGGGTGTATTAATCGTTTAACTTCGTTGCGTCCAACAGTGTTGGCTAAATCAAATCCACAACATACTAATTTGGTCGACGTAAAACCATTATCGGCTGCATCATTGACATTGCCAGTAACAAGGAGGCGATAAAAATGCAATATGGATTTTATATTGATTCTTCAAAATGTACAGGATGTAAAACCTGCCAACTTAGTTGCAAGGACGAAAAAGACAACGCATTAGGTGTCCATTTTCGCCGAGTTTATGAATATGGCGGAGGGACATGGCAACAAGTTGATGGTATTTGGCAAAATGATACCTTTACTTATTATTTATCGATTTCCTGTAACCATTGTGAACAGCCTACTTGTGTACAAGGTTGCCCAACGGGCGCAATGCACAAACGCAAACAAGATGGGCTAGTTGTGGTTAATCAAGATGTCTGTATCGGTTGCCGATATTGCGAAATGCGTTGCCCATATGGTGCGCCACAGTTTGACCATCAAAAAAAGGTTATGTCAAAATGTGATGGTTGCTACGAGCGTGTTGAGCAAGGACTCAAACCCGTTTGTGTCGAATCCTGCCCACAAAGAGCATTAGATTTTGACGAAATTGAAAAACTGCGCCAGCGACATGGTAGTGAACGAAATATTGCTCCGCTACCAAACGAAAACCTAACCAAACCGAATATTGTTATCAAACCTCATTCACAAGCGAAAGCCTCGGGCGATACATTAGGACAAATACTCAACCCTGAGGAGGTTTAACATGCATGAATTACCACTGGTTTTTTTTACTGTATTTGGGCAGTTATCCGCTGGCATGGTATGGTTAGGGGGGCTATTTTATTTAGTTAATCGTGACTCAAATCGGAATGCTATTATCCAAAAAATCAATATAATTGCTCTAATTTTTATGGCTATAGGTATGGTGATAGCCTCGTTTCACCTAGGTAAGCCCTTGCGTGCGTTAAATGTGATATTTGGTATTGGGCGATCACCAATGAGTAACGAAATTTTCACCTTTGGCGTATTATTCGGTGTCACCTTTGCATGGGTACTAATAAACTATTATGCATTACATCCGAATACCAATAAATTAAAAATAATCAAAAAGACTTGTTTACATCTCAAGCAAATTCCACATTTAGACCAAATATTGGCGACACTTTTAATTATTATCAGCCTATTTTTTGTTTGGACGATCGTATTAACCTATATGCTACCGACCGTAAAAACATGGAATACCTATTACACTGCTATACACATGTATACCGCCATGCTTGCTTTAGGTGGCGTTACTATTGCGCTATTAGGATTACCGAAACTAGGTTATATGGCTTGTGTAATAGGAAGCTTATTTATTATTTTATTGAAAGTGCCTTATGCCAACTTAATGGCTACAATCGCGCCAGAACTCACTCATCAACAACAGAGCTGGATGATGACCGAATGCATACTATTAATCATGGCATTAATATTAATGACTATCAACATTTGGCAAAAACGCCATGCAACGATCATTTATATTCTTGCCTTTATTGGTATCTTCATTGGCGAAATCAGTGGGCGCATTGCATTTTATAATTTATGGACAATTCCGATGTAATGCATCAGCAATACGATCCATTTATAGTCAGGTAGCGATTTAATGAAAAATAACCAAGCAACGCATCTAGATAAACTTACATCCACCATTTTAGCCAAAGTATTAGGTGCCTTTTTTTATTATCCACCTGATCACCAAACGGTTAAACCGCTCATTGATACCTTATGTCAAATTGAGCATATTGCTAACTGGCAAAATACTGTGCTCATTGCTGAACAGTGCCAAATAATCGCCACTCAAATTAACAACCCAGAACTTAATTATCAGTTTTCGCTATTATTTGAAGGGCAGGGTACCATGCCTGCGCCCCCGTGGGGATCGGTCTATTTAGATCAGGAGCAATTATTAATGGGCGAATCGCACGAGCGCTATCGTCAATTTTTACAGCAACACGGGTTAATACTGAATACGGGTATTAACGAACCCGAAGATCAATTTGGATTAATGCTAATAGCTTATGCCATATTGCAAGAAAAGGACAAACCCAAAATAGCAAAACAATTAATTGATGAACACTTATTGATTTGGTCATCAGCCTATTTAGAAAAATTAAAGAAAAATGAAGTAAGCCCATTTTATCGAGCATTAGCGGTGATTGCACAACAGTATCTACATATGCTTTAACTTTCTCTTTATTGCTTTTTAGTTAATAAACCTTTTCCTAACAAACCTTGCTGATGATAGTGATAGTGCGCATTGCAGCTTTTAAGTAACAAGGTATAATCCACTTATTATTTTAAATAGCAAATACATATTTTATGTTAGCGTATATACAATTAATGCGGTTAGACAAACCCATCGGCACTTTACTACTACTTTGGCCAACGCTCTGGGCAATATGGCTAACAGGTCAACCTTACACCTATATCACACTTATTTTTATTTTAGGCGTAATTACCATGCGGGCTGCAGGGTGTGTTGTCAACGACTATGCCGATCGTCATTTCGATACTCACGTCGAACGCACAAAAAACCGCCCACTAGCACGGGGTGCATTGACCGAAAAAAGCGCATTATGGACTTTATTTATCCTATTATTTATTGCTCTTTGCCTATTGCTTACCTTAAATAAGCTATCGTGGCTTATTGCATGCATAGCCTTACTAACAGCAATGATTTACCCGTTCATGAAGCGTTATACCCACTTACCGCAAGTCACTTTAGGCATTGCCTTTAGTTGGGGGATTCCTATGGCATATGCAGCCATTATAGAGCAATTCCCTCTCACTTGTTGGTTACTTTGCTTGGCTAATATTTTTTGGATAATTGCTTATGATACGGAATATGCGATGGTGGATCGTAACGACGATATCAAAATAGGCATAAAATCCACCGCCATTTTATTTGGGCGGTACGATAAGTTAATTATTGGAATATTGCAGGTATTAACGATGATTGGGCTATTTATGATTGGCATCATCAACCAGTTATCATTGGTTTTTTATATTGCTTTATTGCTTGTTGCCATGTTATTTATTTACCAACAATGGTTAATCAAAAATCGAGAACGAAAACGTTGTTTTCAAGCTTTTTTAAATAATAATTATGTTGGAATTGTTGTGTTTTTGGGAGTGATTTTTAGTTTAAAAATCGCTTAAAAAGTGATTGAAAAACTTCAATAAAATCAATACCTTTCCTGACTGATTTTTTTATCAAAATAATGTCTTTTTTTGTTGGTGCATAGAGTGGATTGAGTGCAGAGGTTTCGGACGTTTGAACTTTGGGTGAACAAAATAGCTACAGTGACCACGTCCGATTTAGGGGATTTTTTGCGAAATCCACTAAAAACCCCTCGCAAGGCTACAGAATGTGGCCTTCGGCATTACTCGTATCATCCTGATACTCGCCTCTACGAGGCCATCTTCGCTATGCTCAGATGTTCAAATTTGTTCCAGACAAATTTGTCCGACGCCGTAACAAGACAACAACATAACCTTAGGTATTTTTTGTTAGTTGTTTTTATGTTAAAAAGCAATGCAAAAACCCAAAAAAAACGGTCAGGAAAGGTATTGATTTTATTGAAGTTTTTCTAGGCGTTTTTTGATCAAAAAAACTATACTTTATTCCCTTTCTGCAAGGGTTGCCTGTACAATTCTCAACGCATCAAATGTTTCTTTCACATCATGCACACGAATAATCTGTGCCCCTTTCATTGCCGCTATCACCGCACAAGAGACACTGCCTAACATTCGTTCTTGCGGTGGGACATTTAGCACTTGTCCTATCATGGATTTTCGTGACATGCCGACTAATAAAGGCAGGTTGTAATGGTGGAATCGTTCAAGCGTTGCTAATAGTCGGTAATTGTGCGCTAGTGTTTTACCAAATCCAAAACCGGGGTCAAGGATGATTTTTTGGCGGTCAATGCCAGCGTTTATGCAGCGTTCGATCTGTTTTGCAAAAAAGTCATCAACTTCCTGATAAATATCTTGCTCGTAGTGTGGTGCATTTTGCATGGTTTGTGGGTCGCCTTGCATGTGCATGAGGCAAACAGGTAAGCCTGTTTGGGCTGCGGCTTCAAGTGCACCGGGTTCTGTTAAGGCTCGAACATCGTTAATTAGGTGAGCCCCTGCTTTAGCTGATTCAGTCATCACTTGTGGCTTTGAGGTGTCAACCGAAATCCAAACATCAAAATAACGAGCAATTTTTTCAACTAATGGCACAACACGGTTTAGCTCTTCATCAATCGATACCTCGGCTGCACCGGGGCGTGTTGATTCGCCCCCTACATCAATAAAGGTTGCGCCAGCTTGAATCATGCTGTCAACACGACGCATGGCGTCATCAAGGTTGTTATAATTTCCACCATCAGAAAACGAATCAGGCGTCATATTAACAATGCCCATGACTTGCGGAAAAGAAAGATCTATTGTCTGATTTTGAAAATGTATTTCCATGATTAACAGCCTTATTCAGGTTATATTATGTGATTGTGTTTATTTATAAGGTATTTTGTCGATAAAAAACGCGCCGTAGCGCGTTGAGTTTGGTTTATTAACTTTCTGATTGTGGCGGCGTGTCATTCCCTTCATTTGGGATCTGCTTTGCTGCCTTTTCGTCGCTGTCGGTCCAGTCATCTGGTGCGGTAAGTGGGCGACGAGCAATTAAGTCTGCGACTTGTTTTGAATCAATGGTTTCGTATTTCATAAGCGCATCTTTCATTGCATGTAATACGTCAATATTTTCCGTTAGGATTTTACGAGCTCGTTGATAATTACGGTCAATAATGGCTTTGACTTCTTCGTCAATGATGCGAGCTGTTTCGTCAGAGATGTCTTTTGGTCGTCCATACTGGTTGTCGTCTGTTTCGTAAAACAGCGGTCCTAAACGGTCCGAAAAGCCCCACTGTGTAACCATGGCTCTTGCATATTGTGTAGCTACTTTAATGTCATTTGATGCACCTGTTGAAATTTTGTTTGCACCATAAATAAGTTCTTCAGCAAGTCGTCCACCATAAAGTGTGGCAATGTCGCCTTCGAGCTTTTCACGACTTTCACTAACACGGTCGCCTTCTGGTAAAAAGAACGTCACACCAAGGGCGCGCCCACGTGGAATGATGGTAACTTTGTGGATCGGGTCATGATCTGGCATTAAGTGACCAATAATAGCGTGCCCAGCTTCGTGATAAGCGGTTGATATAAGTTGTTCTTGAGTCATGCTTAACGAACGTCGTTCGGTGCCCATGTTGATTTTATCTTTGGCTTCTTCAAATTCATCCATGGTGACAAGCCGTTTATTACGACGTGCGGCAAATAAGGCAGCTTCGTTGACTAAGTTTGCTAGTTCTGCACCCGAATAGCCCGGTGTACCTCGTGCTAGGACTGATAAGTCAACATCGGTTCCAAGTGGTACTTTGCGAGCATGTACCGCAAGAATTTGTTCTCGCCCTTTCATGTCAGGCAAGCCAATTTGAACTTGTCGATCAAAGCGTCCTGGTCGTAATAATGCAGGATCTAAAATATCAACGCGGTTTGTTGCTGCGATGATGATGATACCACTGTTAGTTTCAAAGCCATCCATTTCGACCAGCATCTGGTTTAATGTTTGTTCACGTTCGTCGTGCCCACCCATTGAGCCTGCACCACGTTTGCGACCAACGGCATCAATTTCGTCAATAAAAATAATGCATGGTGAATGTTTTCGAGCTTGTTCAAATAAATCACGCACGCGCGATGCGCCGACACCAACAAACATTTCAACAAAGTCAGAACCTGACATGCTGAAAAACGGAACATTAGCTTCGCCAGCAATGGCTTTGGCTAGCAAGGTCTTACCTGTGCCCGGAGGGCCTACCATTAGGATCCCTTTTGGAATTCGTCCACCAAGTTTTTGGTATTTACCTGGGTCGCGTAAAAAATCGACCACTTCAGTTACTTCTTGTTTGGCTTCTTCACTGCCTGCTACGTCGGTAAATTTAGTTTTAACTTGATCTGGGGTTAACATTTTGGCTTTGCTTTTACCCACTGACATCGGTCCGCCTTTACCACCACCTTGCATTTGGCGCATCATAAATAGCCAAAAACCAATAAGTAAAATAATAGGAAACCAAGAGATAAGAATGCTAACGATTAGGTTTGGCCTTTCGTCAGGACTACCATAGACAGGTACTTTGTTACTCAATAGGTCATCCATAAGTTTTTCATCAATATAGGGAATATAAGTAGTATACTCATTATTTTCTTTGGTTTTAGCAACAATTTCACGCCCTTTAATATGCACTTCTTGGAGTTTGCCATTCGTGATATCGGAATTAAATTGGGTATAATTGACTTGAGGGTTACTGTTTGCAATTGAGCTGAATTGATTAAATCCCGCAATCAATACTACAGCGATAATTCCCCAGATCAGTAAATTCTTCACCATGTCGTTCAAAAGAAAAACCTCTCATAAAAATTAACAGTTACGACTAAATTTAACGAAGTATGGTACTACAAAATTGTACAACTGGCTACTTCATACCCATTGCAACAATATAAACTTCTCGAGACCTTGCGCGTGATGCTTCTGGCTTGCGAATTTTGACGGTTTTGAACATGTCTCTTACCTGTTTTAGGTATGCTTCGAATCCTTCACCTTGAAACACTTTTACAATAAAGTTGCCGTTTGGAGCAAGTACGTCTCGACACATGTCTAATGCGAGTTCAACTAAATACATGGCTCTTGGTATGTCAACGGCAGGCTGTCCACTCATGTTCGGTGCCATATCTGACATGACAACTTGGACTTTTTCTTTACCAACACGTTCAAGTAAAGCTTTTAAAACGGCTTCATCACGAAAATCGCCTTGAAGAAAATCAACCCCAACAATTGGATCCATTGGCAGTAAGTCACATGCAATAATACGACCTTTGTTACCAATCAGCGATGCAACATACTGTGACCATCCCCCCGGTGCTGCACCTAAATCAACAACGGTTATTCCGGGTTTGAATAGTTTGTCACTTTTTTGAATTTCTTCTAGTTTGAACCATGCTCTGGATCGCAGTCCTTTTTTTTGTGCTTGTTGCACAAAGCGATCTTTAAAATGCTCATTGAGCCAACGTGTCGAGCTAGCAGAGCGTTTTTTGTTACTCACAGTGAATAAATCCTTAATGTAAAGAGGTCACTTCATTGATTACAAATATATATAAGGGTAGAATAGCAAAATTGCAACTTAATGTGATAAAAATTTAATGAATTTATCGAATAAACAAAAACAGTATTTAAAAAGTGAAGCGCATCATTTAAAGCCTATTGTGATGATTGGTGCTAATGGATTTACCGAAGGCGTACTTGCCGAAATTGATCATGCGTTAAATTTTCATGAGTTAATCAAAATTAAGGTTTCTGCTGAAGACCGCGAAACTAAAAAGCTTATTTGCGATGCGATTATTCGTGAAACAAAAGCATTATCGGTACAATTGGTAGGTTCTAATTTCACGATTTTTAGACCAAGTGAAGATAAAAAAATCACTTTACCTAAATCTTAAATAAAAATAACAGGGCTATTTGCCCTGTTGGTTTATCTGTTGTTAAAGTTGTTCTTTACTAGATATATTCAACTTTAATAATATCAAACTCGACATCACCACCTGGTGTTTTGATTTGTACTGTATCGCCATCTTCTTTGCCGATTAGCCCACGAGCAATAGGTGAGTTGACCGATATCAGGTTTTGTCTATAGTCTGCTTCGTCATCACCAACGATGCGATAGGTTGTTTCTTCGTCAGTTTCGATATTAACGACAGTTACCGTAGCACCAAAAATAATACGTCCAGTGTTTTTTACTTTGGTTATGTCTATAATTTGTGCTTGTGATAATTTGCCTTCAATTTCTTGAATTCGACCTTCACAAAAACCTTGTTGCTCTCTGGCTGCGTGATATTCAGCGTTTTCTTTTAAATCGCCGTGCGCTCTAGCTTCAGCAATGGCAGCTGTGATTTGTGGCCTTTTGACATTTTTTAGCTCTTCTAGTTCAGCACGTAATAGTTCAGCTCCCTTTACTGTCATTGGGATTTGTTTCATCGAGGTATCTCCAGTTTTTACTTATTTAATAAATAAAAATAACTATCCCTTAGTTTAATTAAAAGAAAAAGGGAAAGTGAATTGTTTTATTGATTATTTAAAAATTTCATAGCGAATTCTTATATATTAACTGCAAAACTTGCTGAATAACAAATCATTTATACCTAAAATGAGATGCTATTTTGATTAAAATCGGTTATCGTAATGTAATTATTAGCTGTTTATTATAATAATTACATTTATTTATGCGACGATTACGATTTTATATAATCATCTTCTTAACCATTATTTGGTTTTTGGTTTTATTGTCTTATTTTGCCATACAAACTTCCTTCGGAGCTAAAATAGTTAGTCAACAATTATCCAAATTGAGTTCTTATACAATTTCAATCGGTAGTGTTCGTCACTCTTTTTCAAATTTCTATGAATTAGTTTTTGATAATGTTATTGTAAGAAATGATAGACAAGAGGTTGTTCATGTACCAACATTAGTCATAGGATTGGATAAAAATCGTCTCTGGCAATTAAACCATTTTAATTATGTTATTGTCATTAATGGTACCATTAATCATGTCGATAAAGATGGTCAATTTAGCCATTATAGCTTTTCAACAAATACACTAAAATTAGTTGATTCAACCGTTAATATTTCAGTTAATAGCGGGCAAGATAGGATTTCATTTACACAGCTAAATGGTGGTGTTAAACCATTTTCGTTATCAACGGGTTCGTTATCAGGGGAAGATAAATATCAATTTGATTTTACCTCGCAAGCTGTATCGGTCAATCAAATTCCAATTAAATCATTGCTTATTCAAGGATTCCATTGTGATGGTATTACGACAGTGACTAATTTAGGTGCTAATATTGATAATGGTTTTTTTGTTGGTAAATTAAAAATACTTGCTGATAAGCATTTAAATGTCGATCAGCTACAGCTATATAATATTAATTTGCAATCAACTGATGATGATTTTTGGAATAGGTATTCTCATATTCTGCCAAATTTGACGATCAAGCAATTATCAATATTTGAAAGTAGCATTCAGGTGCCTAATTTTTTAATTGAAAAAGGTAATGTTGAAGCAACTAATCTGAGTTATGATGAGCAGTGGCATTTTGATCAAAGTGCTTTTGTTTTTAATGCTGATCATGTTGTTTGGGATGATGAGAAGTTTGCGTCGGTATTAATTCAATTATCATCTAATGATGAAGAAGTGGAGATCAAAAAAGCACTAGCAAAATGGAATAAAGGCGGTATAAATTTTATTGGGAAGTGGAAAGATAACACTTTACATCTAGAGCAATTAACATTATCAAATATTAATTATCAGCTTCCTGAAAAGCTGGAACTGTTGGCATTACCGAGTATTTTTAAAAGTATCAAGATAGATAAACTTACCGTTTTACAAAGTTTGATAATTAGAAAATATAGCGATTTTCCTTTCACGTTATATAACTTTCAGGTTTCGGGTACGGATGTCGTTTTAGCGAAAGATCACAAATTAGGTCTCTTTTCAGGATCGACTTCTTTTAAATCTGAAAAAGGATCGTTTAATCGAGTTGATATTAGTTATCCTGATATGGTTTTAAAATTTGATGCTGAAAATCGTGCTTTGTTAACGTTTAGTACATTAACGAGTGGAGGGATGATCGAGTCAAATACAAAAGTTGATTTATCACAAAATGAACCATTATCTTTGCAATTAAATGCTTATGGTGTAACCAGTTCACTGTTAGAAGACTGGAAATTACTAAAACAGCCTCCAACCGCTATGAATTATTCGGTTAATTTACAAGGCAAATTACAGCCATTTAGTTTTTCAGGTGTATTTTCTACTGATGGCAATAATTATATTATTAAGCATGAACATTGATTTTTACAAAAGTATTCTTATATAACTGGTTAAGATGTTTAAGGTATTATGTGTCTTTGAGTGTGAAAGGCTTGATAATAAGTGGTGTGAGGATGTAATGGTTCTTGTTCGATTAGATAAATGGCTTTGGGCCGCAAGGTTTTATAAGTCACGAGCATTAGCCCGAGAAATGATTGAAGGCGGTAAAGTGCATTATAACGGTCAACGTACTAAACCAAGTAAAATTGTTGAAGTTGGTGCGACTGTAACGCTTCGTCAAGGTTCGGATCAAAAAACAATTCAAATTTTAGCCATCAGTGAACAACGAAGAACTGCCACAGAAGCTCAGCAACTTTATCAAGAAACTTCAGATAGTATTGCTAAACGTGAAGCAATAGCACAAGCACGTAAACTTAATGCATTGACAATGCCTCATCCAGATAGAAGACCAGATAAAAAGGAGCGGCGTGATTTGATTAAATTTAAATATGATAGGCAACAAGGTGACAACAGTTAATATGGATACTTTAAATCGATTTTTATTTGATAATCATCCTATTCGTGGTGAAATTACCCGTCTTGAACAAACATACCAAGCGGTGTTAGATAATCATACTTACCCTGTTGCTGTACAAAATTTACTTGGTGAATTATTGGTTGTAACCAGTTTATTAACTGCAACACTAAAATTTGAGGGTGATATTGCGGTTCAGTTGCAAGGTGATGGGGCGTTATCGTTAGCTGTTGTTAACGGTAATGATCAACAACAGCTACGAGGAGTTGCTCGAGTTAATGGTGAAATTGCTGACGATGCAACACTCAAAGATATGGTGGGTAATGGCTATATTGTTATTACTATTACACCTAAAAATGGCGAGCGCTATCAAGGTATCGTTGGGTTAGAAAAAGATACGCTTATTGGTTGCATCGAAAACTATTTTATGCAATCAGAGCAGCTTCCTACCCGTTTATTTGTGAAAACTGGTGTTCACAATAATAAGCCAATGGCCGCAGGGATTTTATTGCAAATTTTGCCAGCTAATGATGATACGGCTGAATCATTTGAGCATCTAAGCGCATTAACTGAAACAATTACGGGTGACGAGTTACTACAGCTTTCTACCGATGAGATTTTATATCGTTTATATAATCAAGAAGAAGTGCGCCTTTTTGAAACACATTATATTACTTTTAAGTGTGGTTGTTCACGTCAACGTTGTGAAGATAGTTTAATGACATTACCCACTAACGAAATTGATGAAATCCTGAAAGAAGATGGCGGTAATATTGATATTCATTGTGATTATTGCGGAAAGCATTATTTGTTTGATTCTATCGATATTGCTGAAATAAGAAATAGGCATAAGGTTAATTATCATTGATCTTTAATGTTTCACTAAAAAACCACTAAAATTATACATATAATTTTAGTGGGAAAGTGAAGGGTAGTAATGAACAAGCCTTTTTAACCGTTTTGTGTGTGTTTTGAATTATATTTATAAATCAATTCATTACTCTAATTAAAAATTTTACTTACCGTTTATATCTTCCTCATAAATATGTTCAATAATGGCGTGATTATTGGTGATTTTCCATTTTATATTAAAATGGTACAGTGTGATTCCATAGGTTTGTTCGCGACTATTGTTTTGTTTGTACGCAGGCCTTGGATCTTGAGATATCACTTGGGTAATTAGGTCGGTAAGTTGAGGATAGTTCTGTTTTTGTAAATCTAATATTAATTGTGCTTTTTGTGAAAATTCAACGGTTAATTTTTCATCGGGAATAGATTGTGCATATCCTGCAAAGGCATCAGGATGGCTGTCACAATAAGGTAGGTAAGGTTTAATATCAATAATTGGTGTGCCGTCGACTAAGTCAAGGCTGCCTAATTTCAATATGATCTGTTTGTTTTCAATGACGATATCTTTTAATTCAACAGCTGAAAGACCAATATGATTAGGTCTAAATGGTGATCGGCTAGCAAATACGCCCATTGTTTTGTTACCACCTAAACGCGGTGGACGAACGGTTAGTCTCCATTTTTCTGGATCGATATGGTGAAATAAAAATAATAACCATAAGTGAGAAAATTGTTCTAATCCTTTAACACTAATGGGATCGTTATAAGGTGCTAACAAATGAAGTTCCCCTTTCCCAGCACTGACTAAGTTGGGTTGTCTTGGAACAGCAAATTTTTCACTATAGGGGGAGCGGATAATGCCGATGGGGTTAATTTGATATGTCATAATCCATATTTGTTTGAATTTATTCTATAGCTTGTTATTTCTATATGATAGCAAAGTTAATATCGTCAACCTAAGCCGACGATATTAAGGTAAATAAATCTTTGTTACTTATTATTACCAACCGCGAATCGCACCACCATTAAAGATTTGATTTGCTTTTTCAGCTACAGCCTCAGTTTGGTAAGATTTAACAAAGTTTTTGACATTTTCATCATCTTTGTTATTTTCACGAGCAACGATGATGTTGACATATGGCGAGTCTTTGTCTTCAACAAAAATTCCATCTTTACTTGGTGTTAAATTGACTTGTCCTGCAAATGCATTGTTGATGATTGCTAGATCAACTTGAGCATCATCTAGTGAACGTGGCAACATTGGTGCTTCAAGTTCAACAATTTTGTAGTTATAAGGATTGCTGGTAATATCAAGAACTGTTGGTAATAAACCTTTTGCGTTATCAACCGTAATCATTCCTTCATGTTGTAATAGCAATAATGCACGACCTAAATTTGTAGGATCATTAGGAATAGCAATCGTTGAATTAGCTGCAATAAAAAATGTTTCACCACGCGGTGAGGTTATTTTTACACCTTCACCGGTTTCTTCTGTTTGGTCAATAGGTTTAAGTTTTTTAGAATAGCTAGCAATAGGGTAAACAAATGAGTTACCTACAATATCTAATTTATAACCACGTTCTTTTATTTGTTCATCTAAATAAGGCTTATGTTGAAAAGCGTTTACGTCAATTAAACCATCATTTAGTGCTTGGTTTGGTGTAACATAGTCATTAAAAATAACAAGTTCAATATCTAAATTATAAAGATCTTTTGCTTGTTGTTTTGCAATTTCTGCTACTTCTTGTTCTGGCCCTGAAATAACGCCAACTTTAAGTGTGTTAACTTGAGTTTTATCTGCTGGTTTATTATCAGTTGCAACTGATTGTTTATTATTGTCACAACCCGTTAAAAAAAATGCACTCACTAATGTGGTGATAAGTGCTAACTTTTTGATTGACATAAGATTCTCCAAAATTAATGATGAGTAGTACGTTTAACAATACTATTGCCAATAAATTGAATAATAAAGACAATAATAATTAGTATAACTAAAACTGTATTCATTATAGCAGGCTTATAGCCATTATAGCCATATTGAATGGCGAGCTGGCCAAGGCCTCCTGCACCGACAGCGCCTGCCATGGCAATATACCCTGTTAAGGTGATTAAAGTAATTGTCATACTATTTATAATCACAGGTAATGACTCGGGTAATAAAACTTTGTAGATAATCTGTAACGGTGTTGCCCCCATGGAGCGAGCTGCTTCAATTAATCCTTTTGGTACTTCTAATAAAGCATTTTCAATCATGCGAGCAATTAATGGAGATACTCCAATACTTAATGGTACGATAGCTGCTTGTTTGCCAATAAAGGTTCCTATAAAGAAAGTAGTAAAAGGAATAATCCAGACAATTAATATAATAAACGGTATTGAGCGGAATATATTCGTAATAAATGAAAGTGCACTATTCGCTACGTAGCAATCTAGAATTTGTCCTTTTCTTGTTGTATAAAGCAATATACCTATTGGTAAGCCGATAACGGAGCCCCAAAATCCAGACATAATGACCATATAAATAGTTTCATCTGTTGCTTGAGCCATTTTAAATAACATAGCTTCATTAAAACCATTAAATGATGAACAAAATGCAACAAAATCGCCCCAAAAATTATATTGAGCTAAGTATCGAAATAAAGATTCGAAAGGTTTAAAAGAGGGAATAAAATCAAACATAACCTAGTACCTCTACTTTGGTATTATTGTTTTCCAAAAATTGGATTGCCGACGAAATTCTTTTAGGATTACCATCCATTTGGGCTAGCATTAAACCAAATTTAACACCACCAGCATAATCCATTTGCGCGCTAATAATGTTACTTTCGATACTAAATTCTTTGGCAATTTGTGATAACAAAGGTAAATCAACCGAAACGCCCGTAAATTCTAAGCGAACCAGAGGATTAAGGCCCTCTTTAGGGTCTTGAGATAATCTTGCTAAATAATCGTCAGGGATATTTAGGTGTAAAGTTGATTGTATAAACTGTCTTGCAATATCGGTTTTAGCGTGGGAAAAAATTTCGCCGACCGATGATTGCTCCACTAATTCGCCATTACTGATAACCGCGACTTGATCGCAAATCTGTTTTACTACGTCCATTTCGTGCGTAATTAGTAAAATAGTAAGCCCTAATTTTTGATTAATATCTTTCAATAATTTCAAAATAGAACGGGTTGTTTCGGGATCGAGTGCGCTAGTTGCTTCGTCGCATAAGAGCACTTTGGGGTCACTAGCTAAAGCTCTTGCAATCGCAACGCGCTGTTTTTGCCCACCTGATAAATTAGCCGGGTAAACATTTGCCTTTTCAGTCAATCCAACTAGCTCAATAAGCTCGTTGACCTTTTGTTTGATTTTTGCTTTAGGGGTTTTATTGAGCTCAAGTGGAAAAGCGATATTATCAAAAACAGTACGTGAGGAAAGTAGATTAAAATGTTGAAAAATCATACTAATCTTTCGACGTACTTCAATTAGCTTTCTGTTTGATAGGTGAGTGATTTCTTGATTATCAAAAAATATTTTACCACTAGTTGGTTTTTCAAGTAAGTTAACACAACGGATAAGAGTGCTCTTTCCTGCCCCTGATTTACCAATAACACCATAAATCTTTCCTTGTGGAACATGTATAGTGATGTCTTTTAATGCATGAATAGGGGTTTTATTATGTTCAAATATTTTCGAAATATGTTGTAATTTTATCATAATATATAAAGACAAAAGATGAATGGATGAATATTAAGACGTCTAGACATCTAAGTCAATCAATAATATGCTATATGAATTAGAGTAATACCTAAAGTTAAAAGGAAAAAAGTAAATATGAAGCCCGCTATTTTTTTAGATCGAGATGGTACTATTAATATAGATTATAATTATGTACATACAATTGATAAATTCCACTTTATTGATGGTGTTATTGAGGCGATGCAAGAGCTCAAGAAAATGGGATTTTTATTAGTCATTACAACCAATCAATCGGGGATTGCCAGAAATATATTTACTGAAGAACAATTTCATACATTGACTGAATGGATGGATTGGTCATTACAAGATCGTGGTGTTGATTTAGATGGCATCTATTATTGTCCACATGATCCGCTAATTGATAATTGTGAATGCCGCAAACCAAGTCCGGGGATGATTCAAACAGCAGCTAAAGAACTAAAAATTGATATTGCTAATTCCTATATGGTTGGAGATAGAGTGTCTGACTTATTATCGGGTAAAAAAGCTGGCGTTAAAAAAACCGTGTTAGTAAAAACGGGCGATACCATAACAGAAGAAGCATTAGAAAAAGCTGATTGGGTTATTGATAGTTTGGCTGATTTACCAAAAAAAATAAAAGCAGAATCTTAATTTTTAATTAAGAGAAGTTGTGTAAGTTATATAGCTAACAAATCAAACGATAAAAATAAAATAGTAATTTTGGTTGGAATGTATAGCTTTGGTCTGTTTTTAATTCATTTTGAGCAAAAAGAAAGCAAGCAGAAATAAATTGCACAATAACCCCTTGCATGATTTTTTTAAATCCCTATAATGCGCACCCAATGACACGCAGTCAGCATAAAGCAGGCGGCGAATAAGGTTAGTGAACAAGGTCAAAAATTTTAAAAAAAGATCTTGACGAATAAAAAAGGTTGGCGTAGTATACGCAACCC
>NZ_WTEY01000017.1 GCF_009795805.1 Gilliamella sp. Pra-s52 | reverse complement strand
ACCCAATCGCGATGGCAGAAGGTTTACGTTTTGCGATTCGTGAAGGTGGTCGTACTGTTGGTGCTGGTGTGGTTGCTAAAGTTATCAAGTAATCGACTTGCTACAATAAAAAAGGTGCTTTTATGCACCTTTTTTATTTTATTACTCAAAACATATCTGTCACATAAAATCCACTTTACCCATAACCATTATCGGCATAATCATCATTTAATATTCCCTCACTTTTCTATCTTAAAGTTATGCATACGTTTATTATTCGTGAATTTAATTCATGATACTATAAATTAATACCGCATTTATCTTAAACAAGATAACAATTAAAATATTCACAGAAATAGTGTGTATTGGTAGCAATAAAAAGCACCTATCACATTTACTCAAGTCAATTTCTAAAAAAGAGAGGGTGTTATGGAATATTTACAACTTGGTAATTCTGATATTCAAGTATCTCGTTTTTGTTTAGGCTGTATGAGTTTTGGTGACCCAGCTAGCAAAATGCACGCATGGACTCTTAATGCTGATGAAAGCGAAGCCATCATTAAACATGCACTCGATTTAGGCATTAATTTTATTGATACCGCAAATACTTATTCGGCAGGAACTAGCGAAGAGTATTTAGGGCGAGCACTTAAAAAAAATATTGCCCGCGACAAAGTCATCTTAGCAACCAAAGTCTATTTTAATGAAGGACACCTATCAAAAGCCGCAATTGAAAAGGAAATCGACGGATCACTTAAACGACTTGGCACTGACTATATTGATTTATACATTATCCACCGCTTTGACTACACAACACCAATTGAAGAAACAATGCAAGCACTACACAACCTTGTCAAAGCAGGCAAAGTCCGTGCGTTAGGCGCATCGGCTATGTATGGGTACCAATTTCATAACATGCAACTTGCTGCCAAACAAAATAGCTGGACACCTTTTGTTTCAATGCAAAATCACTACAATTTGCTGTATCGTGAAGACGAGCGTGAGCTTATTCCTATCTGCCAACAATTTAATGTCTCTTTAACACCCTATAGCCCTTTGGCCGCAGGCAGACTTGCTCGTTTAGAGTGGCAAGCCGACACCTTACGCAGCCAAACCGACCAAGTCGCCAAGTCTAAATATGACAGCACGCAAAAAGCCGATACCAGCATTGTACAAAGGGTTAATGAACTTGCCGAAAAATATGGGGTAACCATGACACAAATAGCACTAGCGTGGCAATTTGCTAAAGGAGTGACAGCACCAATTATTGGCGCGACTAAAACTAAATATCTTGATGATGCAGTTGGGGCTATTAAGGTTTCGTTATCGGAAGATGATATTGCTTATTTAGAAGAGCTGTATATACCGCATCGTATTGTTGGGGCGATTTGATTAGTAAAGAGGGAATTTGGTTGTTTTTATAAAAAACAACCAAATTAAAAATCCAATAAAATCAATAATTTTTCTGAGCAGTTTTTACTTATTTTAAATAATAGTCATTCAAATAGTGCAGATGTATAAAAATGCCTAATAGAAACTTAGCGCTGAATGCTATGACTTAATAGCATTTTTTGCTATAGTAAGCGTCATTTTATTTAATTTGGAAGAAAGATAACCCATGGAATCTATACCTAATTGCCCTGCTTGCCAATCGGAGCATACTTATCACGACGGTACTTTTTATGTTTGCCCTGAATGTGCGCATGAATGGGATCCAAACGAAGTTGCGGCTTCTGACGATGGATTACAAGTCAAAGATAGTAATGGTAATTTACTTGCCGATGGTGATGATATTATTTTGATTAAAGATCTTAAATTAAAAGGGTCATCATCAGTGCTTAAAAAAGGTGCGAAAGCGAAAGGTATTCGTTTAGTCGAAGGCGATCACGAAATTGATTGTAAAGTTGATGGTATGAAGATTATGTTAAAAGCCTGCTTTGTTAAAAAGGCTTAATAGAAACAAGCTAAATACTGTGTCAATGTTGGTCTATCAGCATTGACATAGTATTTTTAACATAATGGCTTAATGCGATTTATTGCTAAAAAATCGGTCAGGAAAGGTATTGATTTTATTTAAGTTTTTTGTTTTGTTTTTTAATTCAATACGTTATAAGCATCACCATCTTAAATACCATAATACGTTCGAAATTTTTTCAAACATTTGTTCAAAAACAAATTCTACAAATGCTGGTAATGTTGTCATTAGGTAAGTGAGCATACATAATCCTAATAATAGCGTTGCAGGATAGCCGACAACAAAGATTGATAACTGTGGTGTCATTCGGTTAAGTAGCCCTAGTGATATATTGACAATTAGCAGTAAGGTCATTAAGGGAAGTGCTAGCATAATACCGTTAATAAATAGTAGTTTGCTGATTTCGATCAGTACCAAATATCCATTTGCTTGCAATGACATTAATCCAATGGGAATAATGTCAAAACTGTTTGATATGCCATAGAGTAGCCATAAATGTCCATCAAGATTTAAAAATGTTAATAATGCAATAAGGTTTATTAGGCGTGATAATACCGATGTCGATGGTCCGCCGATTGGGTCAAAAAAAGTTGCCATTCCTAGCCCCATTTGCATGCCAATTAATTCACCAGCAAACCGCATAACCATAAACGCCAATTGCATAGTAAAGCCAATTAGTACGCCAATCATGACTTGTTGAGCTGTGATTATAACCCCCATTAAAGAGTATATTTTGATGCTGTCATCAAGATTTGGTAGCGGTAATAAAATGGTAATAAGTAAGGCTAGGCTTATTTTGACACGGTTTGGGATCTCTTTTTCACCCAAAATAGGCGCAGTCGCAATTAACGCTAATATACGCACAAAAGGGAAAAAACTATTTTGCACAAAAGAAAAGAAATCAATATTAAATAAACTATTACTATCAAAATCCATTATAGTTAACGTGTTAAATTAGGTATGTCAGTAATGACAGTTTGTAGGTAGTCAATCATGGTCGATAACATGGTTGGCCCCCATAAGGTTAAGACGACAACGACGGCAATAATTTTAGGTATAAACGATAATGTCATTTCGTTAATTTGTGTTGCCGCTTGTAATAAGCTAATAATAAGCCCCGTAATTAAAGCAGCGAGTAATATTGGCCCTGCAAGTGATGCGGCAACTTTTACTGCTTGTATTGCTAAGGTGCTTATATATTCTGGTGACATGGTGTGACTCAACTAAAAAAGCTTTGCGCTAATGAACCTAGCAATAGATGCCATCCATCAGCCAAGACAAATAACATTAATTTAAACGGTAAAGACACGGTCGCTGGTGGCACCATCATCATACCTAATGCCATAAGTGTGCTAGCAACCACAAGGTCAATCACTAAGAAAGGAATAAAAATAGTAAAACCAATTTGAAATGCTGTTTTTAATTCACTGACAACAAAAGCTGGAACAAGCACTCTTAATGGAATGTCGTCACGGGTTTGAATGTTATTGGTATGAGACATGTTGACAAATAGCGCTAGGTCGTTTTCTCGCGTTTGGGTTAACATAAATTGTTGTAATGGCTTGCTTGCTTTGTTTAAGCCTTCTTGCATAGTAATTTGATTTTGCGAGTAAGGTACATAAGCTTCTTCATAAATTTTATCAACCACTGGTGACATAATAAAAAAGGTCATAAAAAGCGCAATACCTAAAATAACTTGATTAGGTGGTGCTGACTGTGTGCCAAGTGCATTACGTAATAATCCTAGTACAATAATGATGCGTGTAAAGCTGGTCATCAAAAGTAATATGGCAGGAATAAAAGTAAGTAAACTTAAAAATACTAATGTTTCAACGGGTAATGCCCAACCTTGTTCACTACTGAGTGGTTGTGCGATAGCTGATAATGTGGATGTTTCAGCATAGCTTGGCAGACTAAATAACAATAAGCTTAGTAAAATAGTTAAATTTGATCGCACTTGTTGTTACTCCTTTTTGGTTTTCAACGCAGCTTGTAATATTTGTTGAAATGCATTATTTTGAGCCGAGTTTTTACCTGTTACATTTTGTTTAAGTAGCGTTTGAGTGCGTTGTTCATCGATGGTGTGAAGTAGTGTCATTTGTTGTGGCGTAACCCCAACAATTAATAATTGATTATCAACATGAACCATAATAATGCGTTCTTTTGGGGTAATGTTGTATGTCGCTTTGATATCTAACCATTGGTGGGATTTTTTTTTCCAGCCCATTCGTTTAGCTAGCCATCCACATAATAAAATAAAACCAATGACCACAATTAGCATTATTCCCATTGATGATCCCACTTCGGTATAGATATTTAATTCAGAAGAAGGTGCCAATAAAGTGCTTGTTGTACCAATAGTTGGTTGTTCTAAAGAGGATTGTTTGCTTGTCATTAGCGACTCAATCTTCTTACTCGTTCTGCTGGGGTAATAATGTCGGTAATGCGTACACCGTAGTTATCGCCCACAACAACAATTTCACCTTGAGCAATTAAGTAGCCATTAATTAATATATCTAATGGCTCGCCTATCTGACCATCTAAAGCTATGACCGATCCTTGGGTTAGATTTAAGAGATCTTTAATAGCCATTTTAGTTCTGCCTAATTCAACGCTTAAATTTACAGGAATATCAAGGATCAAATTGATATCATTTTTTTTATCTTCTGTTTGCTGTGGCGATAGTGTTTCAAAAATGGTCTCTTGAGTGATAATTTGGTCACTATTTATATTAGATGGTTGTTTGTCATCACTATTTTGTTTGATATCCGTCATTAAAAACTCCTTCATTCAATTGCTCTAATACAGGGTTAATGACCTGCTCAACTTGAATTGCATATTGTTTATTCATTTTGCCATAATGCCCCGTTAAAATAGGTACGCCCCCTACGGTGACATCAAGGCTTGTGGGTTTTTCGATCATTAAAACATCATCAGTCTTTAAGGCTAATAATTTGGCTACAGAAGTATTGACAGTAGCAAAATTAGCGACCAGTTCGACCGCAGATTGTTTGATTCCGCTAGTTAGCGAGCTCATCCAAACATTATCATCTTGGTAAGTTTGTTGCTCAATCGGTGGTTTGATGAGCAGCTCTTTGATAGGTTCAACCATTGAATAAGGAATGCAAACACAAAAAGTTGCTTTACTATTACCGACTTCGACTTTAAAGTTGCTTGTTAAAACAATATCATCAGGCGAATTGGTGATATTGGTAAATTTACTTTGTATTTCAGAGCGAATATATTCGGTTTCAATCGAGTAAACATCCGCCCATGAGTTTTGATAGATAACTAATGCTAACTCTAAGACTTTTTTAATAATTTGCTGTTCTGTGTGGGTAAACTCTCGTCCTTCTGTTTCAATTTGAGTCGAGTGTCCATCGCCACCAAATAAGGAATCAACAATAATAAAAACCAATTCAGGCGAAAATGAAAATAAGCTTGCACCTCTTAATGGGTTAAGGTGTACAAGATTTAAATGCGTTGCCGACGAAATTTCAGAAAATTCTTCAAATGTAAGTGGTTCAACAGGAGATGCTATCACATCGGTATTGCGACGTAATCGGTTAAATAAACCAATTCGAAATTGTCGAGCAAAACGTTCATTAATGATTTCTAATGCAGTTAAACGCTCAGGAATAAAGCGATGTTTAACGGATAGATCATAGGGTTTTACATTGGGCGTTTTACCCAATGTAGGAAAATTGAATGCAGCGTCAACCTTTGAATTGTTTGCAGAATTTTCTTCTGTTATTAATGAACAATCTAAGGTTTGCTCCTCGTTGTTATTTTCATCAAGGCTTGTTGTTGATTCATGCTTATCAGACATGTTAATCACCGTATAATAAAATCAGTAAATAGCACTTCATCAATCTTAACAAAATGTTTTGCATCATATTGTCGGGATAAGGCAGTTTTTATCTGCTCTTGTAAATCGATTTTTCCTTTTTCTCGTTTTAGATTATTAACATATTGTTTTGAGGTTAAAAGTAGTACATCGCTTCTTACTTCGGGTAAATAATCTAATAACACTGTTTTTTGGTCTTCATTCGCCACACGTAAAACAATACCGACATATAGCGTTTTGTTAATGTCGATACGTTCTTCCGAAGCAGGCAATGAAAGAGTGAATGGCTTTAATGTTAAAAATATTGGCGATGTAACTTCGGGTTCTTCTGGTTCTTTAATTGTGCTGTGTGAACCTTTTTGAAACCACAAATAAGCTGCAGCGCCTATTGCTAACAGTGTAATAAGAATAAGAAATAAATTTAAAATACTTAATTTCTTTTTGGTTGTTGGCATGTTTATTCTTGTCTCTATAATATTTTAAAGGATCTACAATTCATTTAGTGTCTATAGCAACAAGAATAATAAATCATATTTTTAAAATTGATTTGAAGAATAGGCAATAAAACATTACCTATTTAAGCGCTTTACTCCATTGAGCTTGTATAAGCTTTAAGCAAGAATACTGATTCTTGTACTTAGTGATCGGTTTTCAAAGTGAATTGGATCAATATTATCATCTGCCGTATCAAGTAATATTTCTCTTTGTGGTTGGCTATTTTTTTTAGGGTGATGCATGGCTGATTGTTGTGAATCGCTCATCATCGAAAAGTCACCAATATTGGCTTGTTCTAGTGTAATGCCTTGATGTTCTAGTGATGTTTTTAAAAAAGGTAATGCCGATTCTAACATTCCCTTAACAACATGATGTGCAGCCATCATATTCAGGTTCATTTTATCGTCATTTATTTCAAGTTTAATGTGCAAAGATCCTAATTCTTGAGGCTGTAGTTTAATCTCAGCAGTTTTAAGGTTTTGACGATTAAACATAACAATTTGTTCAGTTAGCGAGGTTTGCCATTGTTCATTGCTAACTTGTGTTGCTAGGTTTATTGTCGATGGCTTTACCGTAGCATTTACTGACGATAATAACGAACTCGGCCCATTTGTATTCGGTGCTAATAAAAATTCTTTATTGTGATATTCAGTCGCATCTGGATTATAATTATTGGTTGCAAATTGAGTTTGTAAATTATCTATTTTTTGAATGATATTACTCGCATTTTGCTTATTTTTAGTGTGATTTATATTAGAATTAAACTCGCCCCTAATGTTTGCCGCTTGCTTACGAGTAAGCGCTGGCTTTACCTCTTTTTTATTATCCGCTAATAGCATGACATCGATTTGTGAATTCGTTTTATTAATTAAGTCTTCACTACCATAAATAGAAGAAAGCAACTTTGTTGCCTGCTCATTTGTTGCAGTATCAGTCGATAAATCCCCTAATGAATCAGTATTTATATTACCCGTTATTAATGAATTTTGATCAATGTCGAGATCACTATGTCCAGTTGTATCAAGCAAAGTAGAATGCATTTGATGTTGTGGTACGCTATTAAAAGGATAAATGGCGATAAACGACATGTCGGCATCGTTATCTTGATGTTCCTCATTCTCACCATTTGACTTGGCATTAATTATTTTTTTATTTTTCTCTGTTGGGTTTTCACTAAATTGCAATAATTGCTGAAAATGATCATTATCGTTAACCATGCTATCGGTTTCAACAAGTTCTGATGGGCGAGAAGCGGTAAGATTTAAATCATTAATCAGATTAATATTCATTTAATATTCTCCTTGCTAATTGTAATTGCGCAAATTCATCTGTCAGTTTTTGTTGTAACCGATTTTGCTGTCGTAAATATTGGTTATGCTGTTTGTTGAGTAATGTGGCATAAGTGTTTACGTTTTTTTGCGATTGATTAAGGTTTTTTATAATTTGCTTTTGTTTGAGATCTAATGATAACAACAATTTTTTTTGTTGCTCAATGCCTTGCTCAATAGACGCAATAAACGATGTAAAGTTGCTTAACTCACTGCCTTTTATGCCTTCAGATAAGGCATTATTTAATTTTTGTTGATATTCAACATAATAATCCGTTAACGCATTAAGCTGTGATTGTGCATTTTGTTGATTCTCATTCGCTCTTTTTAGCTTCATTAAATTATCGTCAACCGCTTTTTGTGCCAGTTTTTTTAATGTAGTAAAGGCTATTTTTGATGAATGTTTATTCATAGCACACGATTCCTAACGAGTTAGTTGCGGTGCAACTATGTCCGCTAATTGTTGATAGGCATCTTGATAACTGCAGTGTTCATAAATACCTTGTTGTAAAAATTTTTGCATTGTGGGATATAGTGTTATTGCTTTGTCTAATAAAGGATCAGTACCCGCTACATAAGCACCAACATTGATTAAATCACGGTTTCGTTGAAAACTTGAAAACAGTTTTTTAAATAATCGTGATTTTTTTTCGTCTTCGGGGGGGGTTAGGTCGGTCATAACTCGACTAATCGAAGCTTCAATATCAATAGCAGGATAGTGTCCTGATTCGGCAAGTGCTCGTGATAATACAATATGCCCATCTAAAATTGCTCGCGCAGAATCAGCAATCGGATCTTGTTGGTCGTCACCTTCAGTTAATACCGTATAAAAGGCAGTAATTGCACCTTTACCGCTTTCGTCATTACCTGCTCTTTCAACTAATGCTGGTAATTTTGCAAATACCGAAGGCGGATATCCTTTCGTCGCAGGGGGTTCGCCAATTGCTAAGGCAATTTCTCGTTGTGCCATGGCATAACGAGTTAATGAGTCCATAATCAATAAAACGTTAAACCCTTGATCACGAAAGCTTTCAGCAATTTTAGTGGCATAGGCCGCACCTTGTAAGCGCAATAAGGGGGATACATCAGCCGGTGCAGCAACCACAACCGCTCGAGCTAAACCTTCTTCACCCAATATGTTTTCGATAAAGTCTTTAACTTCTCGACCACGTTCACCGATCAAACCAACCACAATGATGTCCGCTTGAGTATAACGCGCCATCATACCAAGCAAAACACTTTTACCCACGCCAGATCCTGCAAATAAGCCCATTCGTTGCCCTTGTCCTACGGTCAGTAACGCATTTATTGCTCTTACACCAACATCTAATACTTGGTGGATTGGCGTTCGTTGTAATGGATTAAGTGATTTACTTGCTAACCCCGCATACTCAATATGTTCTGGTAAAGGTTTGCCATCTAACGGCTTACCCATGGCATCAACAACTCTACCTAATAACCCCATGCCTACTGGCAATACTTTATGGCTAAAGTGTGTTAGATCATATTGTTTAGTATAAACTCGTGCACCCAATAAAATACCGTCTGTTGATTCAAAGGGCATTAAATAAAGCGTTTGATCTTTAAAGCCAACGACTTCGCACTCAACAGGCTCAATTTGCCCCTCTGTTTGTCGCTCAACTAGGCAGTTAGATCCTAAAGGTAATTTTAATCCAACCGCTTCAAGGACTAGTCCCGATGCTTTGACCAAGCGCCCATATTGACGAATTAAAGATAAAGATTCCAGTCGCTGTGTCGCTTGGGTAATTTTATCTGACCATAAAGATGAATATTTCACGTTAATGATCATCCTGTTGCAAACAGTCAGACATGATTTGCCAATGATTGTTGACACTGGCATCAATTTCGTTGGTGTCAGTAAAAATTTTACAGCCCCCTATTTCAATGTTAGGGTCTGCAATGAGTTGCCACTGATATTGTAAGTTTTCTTCATTAAGCATGGGTTCTAACCATTGCCAATCAGTGGGATTAAGGTGTAATGACATAGGTTCTGACAAAATTGAACACTGATCGACCAATATTTTTATTGTATGCATTAGTTGTTTTTGTTTGATTTTAGTAAGACTGCCGACTGTTTTTTCGGCAGCAATTAACGCTAAATCAAACAACTTAGGTACGATTAATTCATCAATATCATTAATTGATTGTGCAAAATTATTAGATATATCCGTTATAGCGCAAATAGTTTTGTGTTTTTCATCATTCAATTGTTGTTCAATCTGCTCTCGCCCTTCTTGTTGACCAAGAAGAAAGCCTTGTTCATAACCTGCTTTTTTTCCTTCTTCAAATCCCGCCTCTTGACCTAAATTAAAGCCCTCTTGGTAGGCTTGTGTTTCCACTTCCTGCTTTAATTGCTCCAATGTTTGTTGGATAACTGCGGATTCTGAATTTTCGGTATTAAGTTCTGATTCTGGCTCTGGTTCAATCTCAAGATCAGGCTGTAACACACTAACTTCGGTTTGCTCTATCGCTTTGTTTTCGTTTGCATTCGATAGCGAACATGTAGCTAAATCCCGAAAATTTAGTGGTTGCCAGTTCAATTGATTGGATTGATTATACGTATTCATCATCACCACTAGTTAAGATCATTTCGCCACTTTCTGCTAATCGACGCGCAATAACCAAAATTTTCTTCTGTTCGGTTTCAACTTGCGATAAACGTACTGGCGGTCTGTTTTCAAGATCTTCACGTAAAATCGATGCGGCACGTTGCGACATGTTACTTAATAGTTTGTCACGTAATGCTGTTGACGCACCTTTTAAGGCGATGATGAGTACTTCGTTATCGACTTCTTTAAGTAGACGTTGGATACTTCTATCATCCACTTCAACAAGATTTTCAAATAAGAACATTTCATCAATAATTTTCTGTGCAAGCTCACCATCATAATCACGTAATGAGTTGATAACTTGCTCTTCTTGCTGAGATTTCATTAAGTTAATAATTTCAGCCGCTGTACGAATTCCACCCATATTATTCAGTTTAATATTTTGACCATGTAATAACGTTGATAATGATGCTGATAACACTTTAAGCGCTGATGGTTCAACACCACCAAATGTGGCTATTCGCAACATAACGTCATTACGTAACTCATCATCAAATAGATTCAAAATTTCAGCCGCTAAATCACGATTTAAATGCACTAATATTGTCGCAATAATTTGTGGATGTTCTTTTTTAACAAGATCAACCGCTCGTGCAGCATCAACAAAATTCAGCATTTCAAGACCGTCAGTTGCTTCTTCACGATCAGTATTTAATAGATCGTCAAGTAAGCGTTCGGTTTTTTCACTACCAATGGATTTTTCAAGTATTGTACGTAAGTATCCATCAGTGTCTGTATTTAAAACAGCACAATCATCAAGTGTTCCTTGACACTCATTAAGTATACTTTTTAACTGTTCTTGAGAAAGCTGAGGCAATGACATCATTGCACCACTGATTTGCTGTACTTCCTTCGAACTTAAATACTGCATCACTTTTGCAGCCAGCTCTTCACCTAATACCATTAATACGGTGGCCGCTTTTTGAGACTCACTTAAATTCATTGTTCGGTGTCCTCCTTATTCATCCAGCCACGAATTATCAATGCCATAACACGAGGGTCTTTTTCGACAACTTTGCGGATGTATTGCTGTTGTTGCATGTTATCTTCAAATATTTTCTGCTGTTGTTTACTGTGCGCCTTATAATCTAATTTTTCCTCGGCAACAGTTGATGCGTCAGTGGTTTTATCACTTAAAATTAGATATTGTCGTTGTACTTTTACCCATAGCGAACGTAATACTTTTCGCCAAACAACCCATAAAATCAAAGTGTAAATCAAATACTTACCAATATTTTTAACCGTTTGATAAAATTCATTGGTTTTCCAAAATGCCAGGCTGTTATCTTCATCTAATTGTTGATCGGTGAATTTTAAGTTGGCTACAGTGAGTGAATCACCACGTACATCTGAAAATCCCATCGCTTGGCGGGCTAACAACTCAATATTTTTAAGTTCATCGTTATCTAGTTTTACCCATTGCTCAGTACTAACTGGCTCCTGACTATCATCAGATTCAGATTCATTTTCACTGGGTTCGATTGTGACAAATTTATAATTAACTAAAACGGCAACAGATAAGCGTTTAATTCGCCCTTCTGGTATTTGACTGTGTATAACTTGTCGGTTTACTTCAAAGTTGACTGTATTATTTGATTGTAGGTTGTAAGATTGCGCTTTATCTGTTTTTTCAGTCGATGCGGTTTTTGTTTCATCTGCATCAATCGGTGCACTAGACGTTGGCAACGGTTGGTTAGATAGAGCACCAGGCACACCACCTATACCATAACTATTGGCGGATTGTTGGTTTTCCATTTTCTGCTTACTACGAATAGTTTGATTCGCAATATCGCTATTAGGATCATACGTTTCTGATGTTGATTCTTGTCGACTAAAATCAACATCGGCATTAACTTGTACTTTAACATTATTTTTACCTAGAATGGGTATAATAATCTTTTCTACTCGTTGGCGAATACTCTCTTCAATCCGTTCACTAAATTCGAGTTGAGCAACATTCGTATTTCTGTTTCGGTAACCTTCACCCGTTAATAAATGACCATGCTGATCGATGATAGTCACTTTATCTGCCTGTAATTCAGGCACACTGCTTGAAATTAAGTGAATAATAGCTTCGATTTGACCTTGTGATAAACTTCGGCCTGGTAGTAAAGTTAATGCAACAGAAGCTGATGGTGATTTTCGCTCACGAACAAATAACGACGGTTTTGGCATTGCCAAGTGCACTCTAGCATCATCAATACTACTGATGATCGATATTGTTCTGGATAATTCACCTTCTAGTGCGCGTTGATAATTGATTTGCTCATTGAATTGACTCATACCAAAGCTTTCTTTGTCGAGTAATTCAAAACCAACAGAACCACCTTTAGGTAATCCTTGTTGCGCTATACGTAAACGGGTATCATACACCTTGTCTTGTGGAATTAAGATTGTCGAACCTGAGGCAGAAAACTGATAAGGAATATTCATCTTATCAAGTTGACTAATTATTTCGCCACCATCTTTATCATTTAAATTACTAAATAAAACACTATAAGACTCATCCTTAGCCCATAAATAGATAAAACTAACAATAGCTATTGTAATTACACCTGCAATTAACAATGCCATTTTTTTGTTTTGTTTTAGTTGATCGGCAAAAGGCAACTTATTGAAAATTGACTCGCCCTTATTATTGACTGTTTCGCTAGCCATAGCATCCTGACTCTAAACTATTTAGATTAACTCTGTAGTTTATTATCCATGTATTTAAAAAATTCAATGGCAAGAAAAGCGCACAGTTTTCCCCTTACTTAAACTCTTTGATTTTTTGTTTTTATGATAAATTTAACGATACATTGGCAGAATAAACGAAAAAATAATTATTAAGATGAATACAATCAATATGTTAAAATCAATTGAACTGGCTAATTTAAATGAGTCAGCTTCTATTACCCCAAAAGCGCATATTACTGATAAAAAAAGCTTTGGTTCAGAGCTAAAAACGGCTTTGGATAAAATAAGTCAATTGCAAATAAAAGCAAATCAACAAGCTACAGCATTTGAAATGGGTGATACTAATATTTCGCTAAACGAGGTAATGGTTAGCATGCAGAAATCATCAGTATCATTGCAGTTTGGCATTCAAGTGCGGAATAAACTGGTAGCTGCTTATCAAGAAATTATGAATATGAATGTTTAATTCATAGCCTCTATTAGATAAAAAATAAAAAGCGATATTTTGTGTGTGGCTGTTTTATGTATGATTATTCACATTGGCATAAAATACTATATTTAATCAACACAGTAATAGATTTTTATGGCCTTATTATAAAAAATAAGGCCCGAACCAAATGCTCCTAAAATTTATATTAAATTTGCAATTTTTTGGTAATTTCCTACTTTGTTCTGATAATCAACATGCTTACCAATCAACTCTCTAAGCTGAGTATGACGAGCAATGATCAATTGAGTCAGTTGTTGTTGATAACTAAGTATATTTTTAATATACATACGCACAATATCTTGATGTTGCGGGGGCATATTTTCAATGCTAGCGAAATCATCAACCAACATAATTCCTTTTGATAATTGAAGATATTTCGTTTGCCAACTCACTAATAAATCCCAGTTTTCATCTCTTGCATTAATTAACATTTGTTCAATAACATAATTAAATTGTTCGTATTGTTCTAGTAATTGATTTCCTTTCATAATCATCCTTTTTATTTTGCAATTTCCCGCCAAGATTCAGCAATATTGTTTAATAAATCAAAACAAGATTGCAGTTTTTCTTTATCATTATGTAAATTGGCTAAGATTAATTGTTGGCTAATATAGTGATAAAGGCGATCTAAATTTTCGGCAATTTCGCCGCCTTTTTCTAAATCTAAACAGCTTTTAAGACCGTTATCAACAATATTAATTGCTTTAGAAATTGCCGCACCTTTACCTGCGATATTACCTTTTTGAATATATAAAATTGCTAATTTAATTGCGTTAAGTGCACCATCAAATAATAAAACAATTAATTGATGCGGCGAAGCCTGACTAACACGCGTTTCTAAATTGACTTGTTCATAGGCTTTCGAACCTAATTTATACATTATTTTCCTCTATTTTTTTAAGTTTGCCATCATATCAAATTGTGTTGTTAAATAATTACTCATACTATCTAAAGAATTAATTAAAACATCTAATTTAGTAAATTGAACTCGATAACGTTCAATAGTTTGCTCAATTGAATTACTTACTTGCTCGTGACGTTTATCCAATGACTTTAATGTTGCATTTAAACCGTTAGTTGCTGAATCAATCATGCCATCACTATCAATAAACCCACTAACTTTGGCGAAAACTTCATTAGCAATTCCGGTAGTTTTACCATCACCTGTAAACAATGTCGCTACGGCATCACTGTTTTCACTCAGTGCGTTTTTTAGCTTATTTTCATTAATGGTTAACGTACCATTCTTGTCCATATTAATACCAATTTGAGCTAATACCGAAAACTCGCCAGCTTGTCCTTTAGAAAATATGGAACGAATGCTTTGATCTATATTACGTAATGTTGCATCACCAACAAGCGGACCATTACTACTGTTTAGCTCCTTAGAATTTTTTTCATCAGCAGTAAACTGGGTTAATGTTGATATTGTGGATTGTAGCTGATTAAATGCCTCTACCCACTCTTTAATCGCTTCTTCGGCTTTTTCAACATCCGCAGTTATCGCTAAATTTTGGCTGGTTGTTGTCGTTGCTTTTAACGTAAGATCTACACCTGCAACCACATCTTTGACGGTATTAGAACTGCTTGTTATAGCAATACCATTAAACGAAAACTTAGCATCTTGCGCTTTTGAAACTTCAGTCATATGGCTATTGTTCGGTTGATTAATATCAAACCCAATAATTTCATTTAACTTCTCATCATCAGATGTGATAGAGGTAATAGTTTGTAACTCACCAGTTTCTTTCGAAGTAATAGCTAATTGATAACGACCATCTCCAGAACGAACAACTGCAGCATTCATCGTTGATGGGCTTGTTTTTCCATTTTCATCAACAAATTGAGCATTGTTAATTGCGTTGGCGATTGCTTCTAATGAGGTTTCGTCTTTAGATAATGTTACATCAAGCTTATCGCCATTTGCTTGTTCAATAGTAATAGTTCGTGTTTCATTACCATTACCTAGCTGAGTTGCTTTATCATTGATAGCTGATGTTGCAACTCCATGAGAAGTCGCTAATTGATCCACGGTAACAGCATAATTACCTAATGCCGCTTTACTATTTACTTTTACTGAAAAATAATCATTATTACCCGTTGCAGTTCGACTTTGAAACAATTCCTTTTTTTGTAATTTTGCGGTTGCCGTATTAAATGTAGTTAATGCACTCTTTAATTTACCAAAACCACTAATTTTGGCATTAATCGCCTTTTGTTGCGTAGTGATTGGTGTTAACCGTGTTTTTTCTGCTGCTTCTAATTGATTTAAAATTTCACCCAGATCGATTCCAGAACCAATCCCTAATGCACTCATTGCCATGATTTAATCTGCCTATAACAATTATTCAATATTTATTATATCGGTTAGTTTTTCTAAAAATTTAGCATCAACTCAGTATTTATTTAATAGGGAAGAATCTGTCTGTTTTTACGAACAGAAAATAACCATTGAAAATTTATTTATAAAACAAATAACATAATGATTTATTTATTAATATTTATAATTTTTGAAAAAAAATAACCTTTTTTAAAAAATATAAATGTTAAAAAAACTAAAGTTCCTTATTTTATTACCGATAAGTTATATATCAGCAAAAGTATTGAAAAAAATATCAATATATCGTTGATTTTATTATTTATATTAATGGAGATAAAAATGGCACAAGTAATTAATACTAATACAATGTCTTTAATGGCAAGAAATAATCTTAACAACTCTCAAAGCGTTCTTGGTACAGCAATTGAGCGTCTTTCTTCTGGTATGCGTATTAATAGCGCAAAAGATGATGCAGCAGGACAAGCTATTGCTAACCGTTTCTCTTCAAATATCAAAGGGTTGACTCAAGCAGCGCGTAATGCAAATGATGGAATTTCACTTGCACAAACTACTGAAGGTGCATTAAATGAAATCAACAATAACGTTCAACGTATTCGTGAACTAACTGTTCAAGCAGCAAATGGTACTAACTCTAAAAGTGACTTAGAGTCTATCCAAAATGAAATCGATCAACGTTTAGATGAGATTGATCGTGTTTCTAAACAAACTGATTTCAATGGTTCTAAAGTATTATCTGAAGATAAAACACTTAAAATCCAAGTAGGTGCAAATGACGGCGAAACCATTGAAATCAATTTGAAAAAAATTGATAGTTCAGAGCTTGGTTTAAAAGATTTTAACGTATCTGAAACTCCAACAACAGATCCATTAAAAACCATTGATGCAGCATTATCAAAAATTGATGCATTACGTGGACAGCTTGGTGCGGTACAAAACCGTTTCGAATCAACAGTAACAAACATCAACAATACTGTAAACAACTTAAGTTCTGCACGTAGCCGAATTGAAGATGCAGATTATGCAACTGAAGTATCAAACATGACTCGTGGTCAAATTTTACAACAAGCAGGTACATCAGTATTAGCACAAGCTAACCAAGTACCACAATCTGTATTATCTTTATTACAGTAATTATGATCATCTATTTTTGGTCATTCTAAGTTTATCATATAGTCATAACTGTGTTTTTATAATGCTGTTATGACTAATATTTATAATTAGCTATTTTTTACCCCTTTATTCTGCCCATTAAATTTACCAACTATCGTCATAATACGGTTAAGCACTTTTTTAACATTGGTTCAAAAATGGATAATAGCTTATATAACTCGCATGGTGTAATAAACCAAATCGATTGGAAACAGTATATTCATTTGGTTCGTAATGAAGCTTTAAAATTAGCTGTTCGCTTACCTACAACAGTTGAACTGGATGATTTATTACAAGTTGGCTATATCGGTTTATTAGATACAATAAAGCGTTATGACAAATCACAAGGTAATACCTTTGCTACTTTTGCCATACCAAGAATTAAAGGCGCAATGCTAGATGAACTACGCAACCGTGATTGGCTGCCCAGAAAAACTCGAAAACAGATTAAAGATGTCACAACAGCCATTAATGAGTTAGAGAAACGGCAAGGAACATCCCCTAGCGATGAGCAAATTGCCCAATATTTAAAATTATCAATTAGTGAATACCGTAAGATTTTATTAGATTCAAATTGTAGTCAAATATGTTCATATGATGAAATTCATCAAAAACTTGGCGATAACATTGATGCCATTATTGAAAATGAAGAAGATAATAACCCTTTTTTAGCCATAATAGATGAAGAAATTCGTAATACAGTAATTCAACAAATTGAAAATTTACCTCAAAAAGAAAAACTCGTTTTATCACTTTATTACCAAGAAGATCTTAATTTAAAAGAGATTGGTAAAGTTATGGATATTAGTGAATCAAGAGTAAGCCAATTACATAGCCAAGCAATAAAAAGAATACAAAGTAAACTCACTTTTTAGAAAAAATAAAAAAATAAGTGAAATAAAATGCAAACAATCGAAAATAAATTGAAATAATTTTTTTATTGACCTTTGTCGTTTAAAAATGTAACTTTACGCATATAAAAAAATATTTTACTTTGATTTTACTATTTATTCGTTTTTTTACGCGAATAAAATAAATATAGATTGGTGGCAAAATTGGGAAATATATTAGATGACGATATTCTTAAATGTATACATCATTTGAATTTGTCGACACTACTATTAAGTCAGAAAATGATAGAAAAAGATAAAGTGATGGCAATGTATCGATTAGGTATTGATGAACAAACAGCAGATATACTTAGCAGTTTAAGTACCTCTCAAATGTTAGTTTTATCAGAAACCAATCAATTAATATTTCAATTAAGATTTGAAAACGCAGAAATGATGAAAAAACTGACAGAAGAATCGCGAGTTAGAGATATAAAGCAGATGCATACAGGAATTCTTTTATCAAGTTTGCTATTAGACTCACTTAATAAGTAGCTAAGGAAACAAAATGACAAGTACAAGTATTATTCAAAAATATCAAGAAACCCAGCTTGCCATCAAATTAATTTCCCTTGGTGGTAGAATTCAAATGTTGGAAAGTGAAACTAATTTAAGCCGAAATAAACTTATTAAGCTTTATAAAGAGATTCAAGGTTGTCCTCCTCCTAAAGGTTTATTGCCTTTTTCAACTTCGTGGTTTATGACATGGGAACCGAATATCCATGCCAGTATTTTTTATAATGCTTATGCTTTTTTAGTTAAAAACGGCCTAAAATCAGGCATTCAAACAATCCTAAAAGCCTATCAACTTTATCTGGAACAGTGTCAATTTTCACACAAAGAGGAACCTGTTTTAGGATTAACCAGAGCCTGGATTTTAGTCAAATTTGTTGAAAAAAATATTATGCAACAATCATGCTGTACAGCTTGTCGTGGACTTTTTATTACACATGCTTATCACCCCAAAAACACGTTTACTTGTAGTTTATGCCAACCACCATCAAGGGCAGACAAGAATCATAAGACACCAAAAGAAAATAATGAAAAGTGTCTGAAAATGTTATCTACATTAAGCAATTTAAATTCATCCGTTGCCACACAAATAACGGCTTAAATAAATATTAAAAATATTTCAGCAAGTTAACTTTTATTTTATGGAGAAAGAAGAAAGTCAATGCTAATAATTATAGGGTATATTGTCGTCATCGCCTCAGCACTCGTTGGTTATGTGCTTAGTGGCGGCTATTTAGCAGTACTATTTCAACCACTTGAGTTATTGATTATTGGTGGTGCTGCAATTGGTGCTTTTATTGTCAGTAATGAACAAAAAACGATAAAAGCAACACTCAAATCGCTAGGGTCATTATTTAAAACATCTAAATATAATAAAAATCTGTATTTGACACTGATCAGCTTAATGTACACCGTTTTAACCAAAATTCGTCAAAATGGAGGATTATCAATCGAATCAGATATTGATAATCCCCATGAAAGTGAACTATTTAAACAATATCCACTTATTTTAGATAACCCTAGAATCTGTGATTTTATCACCGATTACTTACGACTTATGATCAGCGGCAATATGGATGTATTTGAAATCGAAACACTTATGAGTGAAGAGATTGAAACCTTTGTTCATGAACTTGAAAAACCAGTTGATGCCATTTCAAGTATTGGCGATGGACTACCTGCATTTGGAATTGTTGCAGCGGTAATGGGAGTTATTAATACACTTGCACAAGCAGATAGACCCGCCAGTGAACTTGGTGAACTTATTGCACATGCGATGGTTGGGACATTTTTAGGGATCTTACTTGCTTATGGATTTGTTTCGCCATTAGCTGCTTTATTGAAACAAAGAAACGCCGACGTAATCAAAATATTAGAATGCACAAAAACCATACTAATTGCTAGCATGCATGATTATTCACCACAAATTTGCATTGAATTTGGACGAAAAACGATATTTTCTCATGAAAGACCGTCATTTTTTGAATTAGAAAAATATATCCAAGAAATTAAAGATAAAAATATCAATAAAAATAACGAGTAATGAAAGATCAATCTGTAAGAATAATAGTTAAAAAAAAATCGGGGCATGGTGGTGGGCATCATGGTGGTTCATGGAAAATCGCTTATGCTGACTTTATGACTGCCATGATGGCGCTGTTTTTAGTCATGTGGTTAATTTCGACATCTACACCACAAGAGTTGAAAGGCATTGCGGAATACTTCAGAACGCCTCTAATTATTGGTTACAATGGTGGTAAAAACATTAGTGATAGTGAAAGCCCTATCCCTGGTGGCGGCGATGATGTGAGTAAACAGCTTGGTGAACAAAAAAATGATGTTGTGTCACAGAATGAATTTGAAAAAAAGCAACTTGAAAAAATACAAATGATTGAAGCGGCACGAAAAATTTATGATATTTTCGATCTTGATGAAAAATTAAAAAAGTTAGCACCTAATCTTATTATTGAATTAACTGAAATGGGTTTACGAATTCAAATTTTAGCCTCTGACGATAAACCAATGTTTGATGTAGGTAGTGCAACAATCGATCCTAATATGCGAGAAATTCTGCAAACTTTAGCCCCAATTATTAATTCATTACCCAATAAAATTACGTTATCAGGACATACTGATGAACGGCAATACTCAACAGGCGATCGAGGATATAGCAACTGGGAATTATCAGCCGATAGAGCCAATTCATCAAGAAGAGAGCTTATTGCTGGTGGTTTAGATTCAAGCAAAATTATTCGTATTATTGCCTTAGCCGATACAGTAAATTTAAACAATCCAAACTACAGTAATGATGCCAACCGTCGTATTAGCATCTTGATCTTAAATAAAGCGGCACAAGAATATATTGAGTCTGAAAACAACATGACAGGTATTGATTTTTTAAAGCAAAGCCAATCCACTAGCGAGCAATAATCAAAAGATAAACCGTCCACGGCATTATCCAAAAAATAATTAAAGTTTTGGTGAATTGCGCCGATATAAACAGTAACCCGTTCGTTTAATAATAATATTATTAACTGAAACTATAAATTTAGGAGTTTTTATGACAAATTCATTGATGAATACTGGTATTAGTGGATTAAATGCTGCACAAAATATGCTGAATGTAATAAGCAATAATATTAGTAATGCCCATACAACAGGTTACAATCGTCAACAGCAAATTTTACGTCAAGCTAATGGAACTCAACATAGTTTTGGTTTTGTGGGTAATGGTGTTTCGGTTTCATCGGTGAACCGAGCCTTTAACCAATTTGTGGTTGGACAACTGCGCCAATCACAATCGCAAAGCGGTTCAATTAAAGCCTATTATAATGAATTATCAAAAGTCGATAACCTATTGGCAGAAAATGACAATAGTATTTCATCACAACTCAACAACCTTTTTGCAAGTTTAAATAAACTAGCTTCAAATGCAGGTGATGCATCAACAAAACAAACGGTGATTAGTGATCTCGCATCGTTAACTAGTCAGTTTAATAAAACAGAAAAGAACTTAAAAAATCAAATCGCTAATATTAATACTGAATTAAGTAGTAATGTAGATAAAATCAACACTTATACTCAGCAGATTGCTGATCTCAATCAAAAAATTTCACAACTACAATCAGTGGGTAACGGCCTTGAACCCAATGCATTACTTGATCAGCGTGATCAACTTGTTAACGAACTGAGTGAAATCATTGGTATTACCGTTACTGAGCAAAACGGACAATATAATTTATCATTAGCCAATGGATTAAATTTAGTTCAAGGTTCTTCTGTAAATGTATTATCAGTCCAACCTTCAGCAGATGATCCCTCGTTCAATACAATTATTTATACACACCATTCAGGCGCAACACAGGAATTAACTAGTCAGAACATCACATCAGGCTCATTAAATGGTCTATTAACCTTTCGAGAAGGCCCTTTAACCGACGCACGCAATCAACTAGGTTTAATCGCTCTCAATTTAGCAGAACGCTTTAACGAAGTGCATATGTCGGGTATCGATATTAATGGTAATCAAGGCGAAAAGTTATTTGATTATAACCATCCTAGTTGTATCACCAATACTAAAAATCAAGGTAATGCCTCGGCTAAAATCGAGTTTACATCGGTTACAGATGTAAAAGCATCTGATTACAAAATAGAATTCAATGGCAAAGATTGGGTTGTCACAAGATTATCCGATCATCAACAAATAACCCCAAAAATGGAAGGGAATAAATTGGTTTTTGATGGTCTATCTATTGAAATAAGCGGTAACGCAGTGAGTGGTGACTCTTTTATGATTAAACCCGTGGCGGATATTGCTTCGTCATTAGAACTGTTGGTTAAAGATGTCAATAAACTAGCAACAGGTTTTGATGACGAAGAAAATGGCGCTGGCGATAATCGTAATGTTGCTAAATTATTAGAAATCCAACATGAAAAACTTATCAATGGTACAACAACGCTAAAAAGTGCTTATACAACCTTAGTGAGTTACATTGGTAGCGAAACTCAAACAGCTAAAGTTTCATCTCAATCAACGCAAAATATAACTCAGCAAATTTATGAGCAAAATCAATCAATATCTGGAGTTAATCTTGAAGAAGAGTATATCTCAATGCAAGTTTATATGCAGTACTACCAAGCGAATGCAAAAGTGATTGATACGGCAACAACACTATTTGATACCATTTTAAGTTTAACTAAATGATAAAAGGATAAAAAATGCGCCTTAGTACAAACTCGCTCTATCAAAAAAATACACAAAGTATTTTAAATACTAATAGCAAATGGCAAAAATCTGGTTTACATCTAGCAACAGGAAAAAAAATTTTAACGCCATCAGATGATCCTATGGGAGCAGCACAGTCATTAATATTGAAACAAGCGCAAGCTCAAAATGAGCAGTTCCAAGCTACGCGAGAAAGTACTGAAAAAACACTAAGTCGCCAAGATACGCTTTTGTCGGAAATCAACACCGTCATTCAATCAATTCAAGAAACCTTAGTTTATGCTGCTAATGAAACATTAAATGAAGAAAATAGGCTAGATATTGCCAATAAATTACAAGGTTTAAAAGATCAACTGCTTTCGTTAGCTAACTCAAAAGACACAAACGGTAACTACATTTTTGCTGGTAAAAAAAATGACACACCTCCTTTTATAAAAAATGAATCAGGCGAAGTCACTTATATTGGTGGAAGTACCTCTGTAAATGTTCTGATTGATGACTCAAGAGAGGTCTCGGCAAGTTTTACAGGTATTCAAGTATTTATGACTGATGCCAATGTCAAAAATGCCGATGGTTCACCAGCAGAAAGCAATATTTTTGCCAGTATTGATTATGCACTCGATGCATTAAAATCAGACTTAAATTATGATGATGAAAAAAGTGTTGAAGCATTTAGAGAAGGGTTATCAAAAGCTCGCAACGGTGTCGACAATTCATTTAACAATATTTCAACGCTTAGAGCAGAAGGCGGTTCGGTATTATCCGAAGTAAACAGACTAATCACACTAGGCAAAACGTTAGATATTGAATTTCAAACACAAATTAGTCAATTTGAAGATGTAGATTGGTATGATGCCATTTCAGAATACGCCATACTACAAGCAAATTTACAAGCTGCACAATACACCTTTATGACAATGCAAAGTATGTCACTGTTTCAAATGAAATAAGCATTACCTACTGATATTTTACCTGAAATAATCAAAAACAATTCATCCCATCCCAAGGAGGTTGAATACCTCCATTTTTCTGAAATGCTCAACAAGTAATGCCATATCATGCAAGATAATCGATCAATGTAATTGTATAACTAACATAAAAAATTAAATTCAAAAAACTTTAATAAAATCAATAACTTTCCTGAACGATTTTTATCGCTGTTAGCTTTGATGATTTCTTAGTCTGTCACTTCAAGTTCGGCAATTTTGCCAGTGATAGCGTGTTTAAAGGATTATTTTAATCATGAAGTGTAAACAATTCGGCATCATACTATTTTTTATATACAATAGATAAAATAAATTATAAGCAATTTTTAGACTTCATTTTCTTGCACACACGAAACAACTGAAGCAACAAGCTGTGACTTGCCTACCATAACCAATTGTTTATCTTTTTTTATAAACGCATTATCAATGGCTAAAGCCAACGCTAACCAATATGAACAGTAACCAGCATAACCAATTGATGCATCAATATTAAAATAATCTTTGGCTTCAAATTGAATCTGGTTAAAGTAATTCAAAATTTTAGTATTTAGATCAGGCAAAACAGCACTATACCAAACTCCACCATAATAATTATCATCACCACTTCCCCACAATAAGGCATGATCAATAGTTTGCGTTAAGTTTGCTTTTTGTTCGCTTCGATGTACTTTTATTAATGGCGAATTAAATGTGGGTAAAAGCGACTCTATATCCACATTTTCTCCAGCTAAAATTAGCATCGAAGCAAACTCACCTTCATTTTTAATAGGAACAGAAAATAGATGCGTATTTATAACTAAAAGTAGCTCATCATCATGCTCACTATCATCTAACCATGTTTCTATAAATGTAGACGAATTAACGGGATCTTCAATTTCAAAACTAACTGGATGAGAAATAATTTTTCCTAATGTCATCATCCATAATGCCGTGATTTTATCGTTTGAAATTTCAGCTTCAATAAATAACCGTACATGCAAATTTGTTTGTGATAACATTGTTGAAAATTTAGCTTTATATTCTTTTTCAAAACGAGTAAAAATTAATTTTAAGCGATCGTCAAATCCATTAGATGTTGTATCACCAAACTCAGATAAAGTTGTATGAGGAATCACAATACCACTATTTGGATGTAATTTACTTTTAATTAGAAAATCGTTATTAATTATGGCATTGGCATTTTCTATGTCGCCTTGTTCAGTTATAAGCGAAAAGCCCAAAACAGATAATCCTCGCTGTCCATAATTAATCAGTTTTTGTTTACGCTCTTCTATACACAAATTCCACTGCTCAATATAATTTTCACGTTGACCATATAAAAAAACACCATATAAAAAAATAAACAACCAAGAAACAAAAGGGAAAAAAGACAAGCCTAAAATAAATAGGGTATCTGATATTTTGTAAAAAAAACTGAGTGTAACTGTAATGATACAACCAAGCAAAATGAACACGATAAGTAAAATTCCCCAAAGTGAAAATTTCATTTTTTTAGCTTCAGGCAATGGGGCTGGTAGTGATGATAAATCGATAGACATTAGCTTTTTCCTACCTCTGATATTGATGAGATTAAAGAACAACCGCAAATGCTTTTATGACCATCTAAAGCAACTTGCTTACCTTGAATGGTAAAAGTTGAGTCACCTTCAATAATAGGATTAATACCATGACCTTTTATTGGACAACTAACTAAATCACCAACTAAAGCAACAGGTTTGCCAAAAACTGTCATTGTCGATGAAGCGGTAATTACTTTTCCACCATGATTTGTCAAATCACCTAGCCGAATAACTCCACGTTGTTTACTCATTTTTTATTTCCTTTGTTATTTTATATTTTTTCGCTTATTTCAGTCTATTTTATAAAAATATTAATCTTTTTATTACAAAATAATTAAATAAACCATATTTAATATCGAATGATACAAATTAACTTATCACAAATAAACCCATTGCTTATTTTGCCTACAAAAAAATCAACTTGTTACCAATAACACCATGATTTATGATTATAAAACATAGTGGCCACTAGTACCCGCTGTTAGTTTTAAACTATCATCATATTGAATGCTGTAGTAATGAGTTCCTGGAGCGGGTCTATCGCCTAATACCGCAGCTTCTAAACCACCATAACCTTTATATAGACTATAAATATCCTTATTTTTTATCCAGTTTGGGACGTTTTCCATATGGTAATAAAAATAAACCATACGTATTCCTTGCAACTGATTATCAACCCCATCAATTTTATCAACCACAATTCGACCAAAACAGAAATTCGTTCCTCCCCACCATTCTTTATCAAGATATTTACGCCCTTCATCAGTAAAGTTATAGCGGTAGAGTGGCTTGTCGCCATCGTGACCAACTAGCTCTTCGGTAAATAATCCCTCTTTGGCATAGAGTGCTAATCGTTCATTTAATTTATTATTAATATAAATAGGATCGCGATAGTGCATATCTTTATGATACCCTGGCATATATTTAATAGTATAGGGGTACATATTCTGATAAATCTTGCCCACCCGAAGACAAACCGCTTTATTCCCCGTTGGGTTATTATAATCATTTTCTTCTTGTATACGGGTTTTATAGTCATTAAAATCACAACTGGTAAGCAAGGGTAACAACAGTAGTGGGCCTAATAGCAGTGAGTTAATTGTCAATTGTTTTTTCATTATGGTTACCTGTTAATTAAAATTATTTTATTGCGGTGGTGATATCGTTTACCAACGATTCGACCCAGTGAATAACTTGATACTGATAAGAGAGCATATAAGGAAAGACCGCATTACCATCGCTGTCAGTTTTTCCTTCCGGCCAATATTGAATTGCGCAAATCACTTCAAACTCACCATTTACTCGACCTAATAATTGACTTATCACAAATAAACCCATTGCTTATTTTGCCTACAAAAAAATCAACTTGTTACCAATAACACCATGATTTATGATTATAAAACATAGTGACCACTAGTACCCGCTGTTAGTTTTAAACTATCATCATATTGAATGCTGTAGTAATGAGTTCCTGGAGCGGGTCTATCGCCTAATACCGCAGCTTCTAAACCACCATAACCAGGATACAAGCTATAAATATCCTTATTTTTTATCCAGTTTGGGACGTTTTCCATATGGTAATAAAAATAAACCATACGCATTCCTTGCAACTGATTATCAACCCCATCAATTTTATCAACCACAATTCGACCAAAACAGAAATTTGTTCCTCCCCACCATTCTTTATCAAGATATTTACGCCCTTCATCAGTTAAATTATAGCGGTAGAGTGGCTTGTCGCCATCGTGACCAACTAACTCTTCAGTAAATAATCCCTCTTTGGCATAAAGAGAGAGTTTTAAGTTAAGTTCGTTATTAGCGTCGATTTTATCATAAGGATCTTTTGGATCTATTTCACCTTCAAGGTAATGAATTGTATAGGGGTACATATTCTGATAAATCTTGCCCACCCGAAGACAAACCGCTTTATTCCCCGTTGGGTTATTATAATCATTTTCTTCTTGTATACGGGTTTTATAGTCATTAAAATCACAGCTGGTAAGTAAGGGTAACAACAGTAGTGGGCCTAATAGCAGTGAGTTGATTGTCCATTGTTTTTTCATTATGATTACCTGTTAATTAAAATTATTTTATTGCGGTGGTGATGTCGTTTACCAACGATTCGACCCAGTGAATAACTTGATACTGATAAGAGAGCATATAAGGAAAGACCGCATTACCATCGCTGTCGGTTTTTCCTTCCGGCCAATATTGAATTGCGCAAATCACTTCAAACTCACCATTTACTCGGCCTAATAATTGACTTATTACAAATAAACCCATTACTTATTTTGCCTACAAAAAAATCAACTTGTTAGCAATAACACCATGATTTATGATTATAAAACATATCCGCCACTCTGACCGCTCATAAAACTTAGGCTACCATCAGACTTAATACCGTAATAATGTGCGCCCATAGTACTTTCCCCCAATACGGCCTCCTCTAAACCACCATAACCTTTATATAAACTATAAATATCCTTATTTTTTATCCAGTTTGGGACGTTTTCCATATGGTAATAAAAAAACACCATTCTTATCCCTTGCATTTGATCATCTACCTTATCTATTTTTTCAACCAACACTTTGCCAAAACAGAAATTCGTTCCCCCCCACCATTTTTTATCAAGATATTTACGCCCTTCATCGGTTAAATTATAACGGTAGAGTGGCTTGTCGCCATCGTGACCAACTAGCTCTTCGGTAAATAATCCCTCTTTGGCATAAAGAGAGAGTTTTAAGTTAAGTCTTTTATTTTGCTTAATTTTGTCATAGGGATCTTTTGGATCTATTTCACCTTCAAGGTAATGAATTGTATAGGGGTACATATTCTGATAAATCTTGCCCACCCGAAGACAAACCGCTTTATTCCCCGTTGGATTATTATAATCATTTTCTTCTTGTATACGGGTTTTATAGTCATTAAAATCACAACTGGTAAGTAAGGGTAACAACAGTAGTGGGCCTAATAGCAGTGAGTTGATTGTCCATTGTTTTTTCATTATGATTACCTGTTAATTAAAATTATTTTATTGCGGTGGTGATGTCGTTTACCAACGATTCGACCCAGTGAATAACTTGATACTGATAAGAGAGCATATAAGGAAAGACCGCATTACCATCGCTGTCGGTTTTTCCTTCCGGCCAATATTGAATTGTGCAAATCACTTCAAACTCACCATTTACTCGGCCTAATAATTGACTTATTACAAATAAACCCATTACTTATTTTGCCTACAAAAAAATCAACTTGTTAGCAATAACACCATGATTTATGATTATAAAACATACCCGCCACTCTGACCGCTCATAAAACTTAGGCTACCATCAGACTTAATACCGTAATAATGTGCACCCCTAGGACTCCCCCCCAATACGGCTTTCTCTAAACCACCATAACCTTTATATAGACTATAAATATCCTTATTTTTTATCCAGTTTGGGACGTTTTCCATATGGTAATAAAAAATCACCATTCTTATCCCTTGCATTTGATCATCTACCTTATCTATTTTTTCAACCACCACTTTGCCAAAACAGAAATTCGTTCCTCCCCACCATTTTTTATCAAGATATTTACGCCCTTCATCAGTAAAGTTATAGCGGTAGAGCGGCTTGTCGCCATCGTGACCAACTAGCTCTTCGGTAAATAATCCCTCTTTGGCATAAAGAGAGAGTTTTAAGTTAAGTTCGTTATTAGCGTCGATTTTATCATAGGGATCTTTTGGATCTATTTCACCTTCAAGGTAATGAATTGTATAGGGGTACATATTCTGATAAATCTTGCCCACCCGAAGACAAACCGCTTTATTCCCCGTTGGATTATTATAATCATTTTCTTCTTGTATACGGGTTTTATAGTCATTAAAATCACAACTGGTAAGTAAGGGTAACAACAGTAGTGGGCCTAATAGCAGTGAGTTGATTGTCAATTGTCTTTTCATTATGATTACCTGTTAATTAAAATTATTTTATTGCGGTGGTGATGTCGTTTACCAACGATTCGACCCAGTGAATAACTTGATACTGATAAGAGAGCATATAAGGAAAGACCGCATTACCATCGCTGTCAGTTTTTCCTTCCGGCCAATATTGAATTGCGCAAATCACTTCAAACTCACCATTTACTCGACCTAATAATTGGTTAATTCCAAATAGACCAATATTAGGTGACGACATTGCATCGGTATTGGTTTGGGTGGTGTTGTTGTCCTTTTCATCTTCTTCATAAGGATCTGTTTTTACCGCAATATCAATTGTTTGTTGCATTTTGTACCAAGTTTCTAATGCTTGATTCGGTTTATCAGGGTCAGCTTTCAAATATCTATAAATTTCTACTTCTTCATTCCTGACCATATTTTCATTCACTAGTTTAAAACATTTGGTGTTACATTGAATCGGCTGAACAGTTAATTGCTTCTTGCCATGACTAACCTGCAAAATAGTATCGAATTGCTCACCGCGATGGCGGATGGTGATCTCGCCTTCAAATGTTGCTTTATCTTCGACAAAATCGGGTAACTGCATCACTAAATGTAACTTGTACGGTAGAGCGTTTTGGGGGGTGTTTATGATATCAATCACTTCGCTTTGATCATCGGATCCCCAGACTATGCCATTTATGCCATTAACTTTATAGGGTGGTGCTTTATCTTTATCTTTATTTTTTTTACCTTCATCGATCAGTTCACGAATTTCAACCTCGTAATGTGCGGTTCGACAAAATCCTTTGCGCGAAGCAAGGTAAAAATCCTGTTCGGATAAATAGTTACCCGTATCGCTAATGGGATAAGGCGGATACAAGTCATTGCGAGCAAATTTACCAAAAATTGAGCGGTTGATCCATTTGTCCATTTCGTCCCAGTTACTGCCGTCGTCATAAGTACCAAATAGAAAGTTGATCACAAATGGTGCTAAAAACAGCACGATTACCCACGGGGCGGCAATGCCCAATGCAATGCTTAGCCCAGCTGCAGCAAACCCAATGGTTGAGCTTATCATAAATCCTACTGCACCGGGATCACCACGGGTTACGGCATTCATTGAGCGACATAGATCCCCAAAACTGTCGATTATGGCAATGGATTTAGCCGCATAACCTAATACTTTGCCAGCTTTACCAATTTTACCAAGTAAATCTGTAAGTGTTTTGTCGCGCTCGCCAAACAGTGCTTTTAGTTTTATGCCATCAAGAATGGCATAAGATGCAGTTAAAGCGATATCAAGATACGTTCTTAATAATGCTCTTGAAACTTTGTCGATAAATGCGGAATCCGTTAATGTATTCAAATTAGTTTTCAAACCATTAATTTGTAGGTATTGATAAGCAAGTGTAAAGACATTCATAGCGCTAGATACTGACGTATCATACACTGCTGTACGCCATTTTTTTTCTGCATTATATTTAGCTGTGTTTAGTTGTTCATAATCAACTAGGTGGGCATCTTTGAATTTATCTACATTAGCATTACCTCGACTAGTGTTCATTGATTTTTCAAACATTACCCGTTCACCTTCATTGCTAAATGTCAGTAACATATCTAATTCAACATATGTTTTTTTTGCCTTAGCTATGTCTCGTTTTTTAAGTTTAAATCTTTCTTGCGTTGACGAATAGTTCCCGCGGATACGAGCACCATCGGTGGTTATTAGGTTGCCATTATTACTTTGAGCATACACAACCTGTGATGAACTACCAAGATTATCTAAAAATTTTTGTAGATTGGATACTGGCACTTTTACTTTATATTGTTTATGAGTTGCCGTTGTAAACATATTCATTGCTTTAATCAAGTGAGTATCAACCACAGCGACATTAAGGTTATAAGTATTATTATTAGAAAGGATTTTGGCGATATTACTCATTGATAATTTGATCAGTTCTTCTTTTATATAAGCCCCGACTGTTACATTACCGTTAAGCTTTAAATTCAAGATTTGTTTGATTCTTTTGATATTCTTTTTAGCACCCGACAAAGGATTATTGACTTTGGTGTTTCCTTTTGTTATTCCTTTACTGCGATTAGCTAAAATCTTTTTAACATCTTGCGTTAACTGCTTATCGGCTTCCGGTATATTTCCTGATGCAACATTAAACAGTGAATAAGCACCTTCATAGCCCTCGATTAAATAATGATAAATACTGTTTTCATTGTTTATCAGCATTGACCATAGCTTGTCTTGCTTATCTAAATAAAAGTTGCCGACAGAATCATTATCTAAAATAATCAGCAAACTTGATAGCACTAGAATATGCTGGTCAGAGGTATCGGGATCACATTCGGTTAACCAAAAAGGAACGGTGTTTTGCTCACCAAATAACCATAATAAATATGTAAAATAATCTTCTGATACTTGTTCAACATAGGTTAATAAATTTTGGTAAAGGGTTTTATCTAACGCTTTATATTTGACTATTGATTCGTTATTAAGACGCTCTGATTCTTTATCATCCCAGTTTTTATCCCTTTTCCATTCGGAAACTTTGTCTTTAGCATTGGGATATTTGACAACCACAACATCATAACCCTCTATTGTGCGTAATTTTTTCTCAGTTTGATAAATAGCTAAAATGTCTTTTTTTTGCTTATCTGAGATATTAATAACTTCATAATCACCTAGTGGGGGAGCATCATCTACTTGAGCACCACTTATACTGATCTCGCTGATAAATCTAAAATAAAAAAAACAAGCAACTTTATTTAAAAATGCTTTATATGCTGGTATAGGTATTGTAAATTTATTTTCGATCGCAAATTCAGTATCACCCACCACATCTAATACAAAAATTTTATCCAATAAGTCCTGACCATTATCCCCTTTATAAAGCTCAGTTTTTAGCACTAACTTTGCCTCTTGTTCGGCATATCTTTTTAAATCTTTATTATAAGAACCATTTGGTTGATAAAAGGCAAATAAAATACAATCTGATGCATCTTCTATTTGGTTATTGAGTTTTAGTATATCTTTATAATTTTCAATACTATTATATTGGTTGCGCGCATAGCTGGTTTCGGGTTTAAAGTAAAGAAAGGGGTGCCCTGATGCATGGTTTTGTTGTTTAGTAAAATAATCTTCAATGGCTTTTGTCCTTTTACCGACTAAATTAGCCATAATTGCTGGGATTTTATTTAGATATTTGTTAATTAACCATTGTTGCGTTGGTAATGCAAAGTCCAATACTTTAAGATTTTCATACACCGCTTTATACTGCTGGTTATACCGAAGATCTAAAATATTTTCTTCATAAAATGATTTAATAATATCTGGATCAATATCACCACCTAGCTGTGTTAATTCTTCAAGAATAATATCTTTGGTGGTTTTTCCCAAATTTTTCCTTAGCCTTTTTTGAATCGCAATCGCTTGCTCTTGGCTTCGGCCAGCAAGCCCATTAATTACTGGTGCTAATAACTGTCTTCGTTGTACCGATAGCTCTTCAGCTAAACCTAAATTGTCTTCAATCAATATTACGCCAATTTCATCAGTTTGGTAATTTGAATTTGCTCGTGCTTCACCTTGGTAACCCTTTATCGTCTTTTTAAAACTTTCATTCAGCCCACCAGCTTCCTTTTTTAGCGAGTTAAAATGGCTAGCAGTACAAAAAAGATGTTTAAAATAATGAAGTACATCTGATGTGCTACTGCTTATGATTTTGTTTAAATCGACGTCTTTAGTATAAAAAACTCCTTTGCCTATCGCTTTGTCAATGGGGGTGTTTAATGAAGTAGATTCTTTTGTTAATTTAGCTCGATAATCTTTTTGTTGTTCTTCATCAAAATAATCAAGCACCTCTTTATTACTACATTCTATTTCAACTAGATAACGTTTTATGGAAGTTACTTTGGTATCATCACCGTTTTGTTCTGTGCCATTTGTTTCACTAGCTTTGGATTGATGCGACGTTTTTGCCTGATTATCACCGGCTTTACGGATAAAATCATTAAACGAAAAACTTCTTTGCCCTTTTGAAACAGCCATCTCTGTAGGATTAGTCTTGGTTAAATCAACAACGGTAAAACGTTCATCTCGTTTCTCTTCGTTTTTACGATAAAATTCAATGACGTCTTTATCCCAACGACAAGGGCTATAGGCTATCCACGCTTTATCATAAATTTTATTATCTAATGTAATAAATTTCGCTTTAAACTGATGCCCCTCCGTAACGCAAGATGATGGTAGTTCTTTGGGTCTTGATCCTTTGATATCTCTTAACTCTCTCAACCGAAAAGCACCTGAATGAGTGACTACAAAAGCTTTCACTTTTAATAGATTAAGATCCGTTCCCTCCCAATCTTTAACTGATTTATTCTTTTGTAGCAAAATATAGACGTACCCTTCTCTTAACGTTCGGTAGGCATATTTAAAATGCTTTAGCGTTTCTGTAGGTTCTCGATCGCCTAGCGCTAACATGCCTTGATCCCATTTGATACCTTTAAAATTTTTAGGCACAATACTTTTTCGAACTAAAAAAAGTGGAAAACCCAATCGCTCGCAAGCACCACATTTACCATTGCTCAATTTCATATTTTCTGCGGCTTCATTAATTAGCTCAGGAGTAATTTTAGGCGGCTCTTGATTTGTTTCAATGCTGTCGTCTTTGAATTCAGAATTATTGTTTTTTCTGTCTTTGTTACTAGTATCCATTTCATTTTTCCTTATTCTTGTTATTTTTCAATAATGCTTGGAATGTTGAATTGATGGCTAAAAATCGCTCTGATAATATTCCTGGCGACTGCAAAACCACATCGTCAATAATGGCTCTGATTTCTTCATGTTGTTGTAGATCACCATACTGCATGGAATAAAATACATAGATCGTTCTGTCTTTAATGTCTGTTAAGCCAAGTAAGCTTGCAGTATAGTAATGCTCTATTAATATTATTAAATCATTTTCACTAACGTTTTGATTAATTTCTTCTTTGATGTCATACCAATTAACATATAGCCTAAATAAATTGTTAGATTCATTCTGAAAAAAACGCATTTTAGGTGGCAAACTTGATGGTAGTAACTGATTATCTTTATTTGGTTTGATTACTCTTAATTTTTGTTGTATATCAATATAATAGTAAGTTAAGTTTGTTGGGAAAAATACATTTATCCAATTTGGATCGGTTAGATGGCTATCTTGTAAAAGTTGCATTCTAAACGGTTCATAAAAGGGTACAAACCGCATTGAACACATTTCACCCAATATTAAACCTATTTTAGGTAACCATTCTGCAATTTCATCAATCGCTTGTTGTGCTACAAGCCAACCACAAACATACGGTTTGGTGGTTAAAAAATCTTCGCCAACTTGAACTATTGAGGAAAATAATAGATCTGCATTGACATCTTGATTAGGGTGACCAATACAAACTAAATGAGGACAAGACGTTAATTCATGCAATAACTCAGGACGCTTAACCACCGCAATATCTTTTAGCGGTAAAAGTTGTTTTAACTGTTGTGGATAAAGTTCGCTTAATTCACTGGTTACACCAAGCATATCAATTAATAAATAACGATAGTATTTTTTGTTTTCTTCACTATTTAGCTGTTCTTGTAATGTATTCACTATATTGTCTCCGAGCATTCGCTGCCTTTTGGTAATTCAACTTCTGGTATTTGATAATTTGAAGGTCCTAATATGCGAAAGCTAGCAGATTCAATCTGAACATCACCCGGTGCTAGCATTTTTATACCGCCATTTTCTATCACAATAGCAACATCATCACACGCCAATATGAGTTTTTTCTTGGCCGATATAATCACTTCACTGTCGGTACTGGTAATTGTCATATTCTGTTTTGAACTTAATTGTATTTCATCATTTTGTGCCTGTATCTCAACATTGCCCTGCGAGGCAAATAGCTTTATGCCCATTTTGTTGGCAAATAGACTTATCATATTGCCCGCAGTTACCATAAAGCGTTTAAATGCACTAACATCAATCGTGTTTTGTGCTGTCTGGATGATGTTTTCTCCTGCGGTGTGCTGGATTGAACTTGGGGTAACGTCAGCCATACCAGCCGGTGCGTAAGTCAGTATTCCTGATTGTTTTAGTTCTTTTAAGCTTTGTTCAAATAGTTGTTTTTGGGTTTGTAAGTCAGCCAGTTCTGCTTTGGCTGCTTCGGCTAATTCGTTAAGCCTTTTAACCATTTCGCTAGCTTGTAAAAGTTCTTTAACCGCATTATCCATTTGCAGTTGTATATTGCCCGCCTGTGTTTGCTCTTCGCTAGTGATATACAGCCCTTTACCAGCCCTTATCGCTCCCCAATCATCAGTGCGTAGCTCAAATCCCTCACCGCGCTCGTCTTTGTTTTGGTTAACTAAGTGACCTAAATTAAGTT
>NZ_WTEY01000016.1:13411-39324 GCF_009795805.1 Gilliamella sp. Pra-s52 | reverse complement strand
TATCAATTTTTATCAATCTAGGAAGGTGACGGCAGCTTGCTTTATAGACCGTAATGATAAGCTTTGTCTAATTAGGCATCAGAAGTAAACGAGTGGGATATGTTTTCCTGAAAAAACAGTAAAATAAAAACTTTAATAAAATCAATAGCTTTCCTGAACGATTTTTGAGTGATTAAACTTGCGGTTATTAAATTATTACATCTACAACGTTACTGGTTTGTTAAGTGTTGAAAACTATCTATACTTGTGTAATTAGTTAATTTTTATAAATTTTAGGATGCAATTCAGCATTCATCCCCCCCTAACTCAGGCGTTGCCTGTCACTATTTTGAGCACCCAAACAGCAAATTGACGAAACCATCAATGTCAAAAAGACATTATTTTGGCTAAAAAATCAGTCAGAAAAGATATTGATTTTATTAAAGTTTTTATTTTGCTGTTTTTTACAAAAAACTCACTCAAACCAGATCATTGACGCCATCCTACCCGTTTTGCTTTCCCGACGGTATGAAAAAAACTTGTCTTGTTCAGTATAAGTACAAAAATCACCACCAAAAATTTTAGTTATGCCCATTGCTTGTAAGCGTTGTTTCGCAATTAAATAAAGATCAGCTAGGTATTTTTGTTCAGTAGGATTGATTAATTTAAAAGCGATTTGTGCATTGTGGTCAATTTTTTCAAATTGTTCCTTGACTTCAATACCAACTTCAAACTTTTTAGCACTAATTGCTGGTCCAAGCCATGCGATAATGTTTGACGGTGATGAAGAAAATTTTTTGACGGTTTCTTCTAATATTCCGTTACATAATCCACGCCATCCTGCATGTGCTGCTGCAACTTCGTCCCCCTTAGTTGTACAAAATAAGACTGGCAGGCAATCGGCAGTCAATACAACACTCACTTGTTTGGGTTGATTAGTATACGATCCGTCGGCTTCTACCGTTTGATTAGGGATATTACCTGTTGCCGCTTTTAAGGGATTTTGCGATATGTCTAGCACTATGGTGCTGTGGGTTTGAGTTAACCAATAGGGCTCGCTGGGTATTTGTTCCGCTAGTATAACACGCTGTCGGTTTTGGGTTATATCTTTTAAATTATCGCCAGTTCGACTTCCCATATTTAAGCTCGTAAATGGTGCCAGACTGACACCGCCTATTCGTGTTGTGGTCAAAGCATGGATGTTTTTTGGCGCTATCCAATATGGGAAAATCGACTTTATCATGTTGGTTACCAATCTAGTTCGTCTTTGTGTTGTTCGGTGTCTTCTTGCAAGGCTTGAATTAGCGTTTGCATATCTTGCGGTATTGGAGCATTCCATTGCATAAGCTCGCCTGTAATAGGGTGATACAAACGTAACATGGTTGCATGCAGTGCTTGACGATCAAAATCACGCAAGGTTTGAATAAACGATTCGCTCGCACCTTTAGGGGGTCTTGGGCGCCCACCATAAAGGGGATCGCCAATTAATGGGTGAGCAATATGCGCCATATGTACACGAATTTGGTGAGTTCGACCAGTTTCTAAGCGCAAACGTAAGCGAGTATGTAGGCGGTACTTTTCCATCACTCTGTAATGTGTTACGGCTGGTTTTCCTGTCGGAAATACCGCCATGTGAGTGCGTTTGGTTGGATGACGAGTGATAGGTTGATCAATCGTGCCTCCTGCAGTGATAATGCCCATAGCGACAGCTTCATATTCACGTGTAATTTCACGATGTTGAAGTGCATCAACTAAATGTGTTTGCGCATTAATGGTTTTAGCAACCACCATTAGACCTGTAGTGTCTTTATCGAGTCGATGAACAATACCAGCTCGTGGCACACGAGCTATGTCGGGGTAATAATGTAATAACGCATTTAATACCGTACCATCAGGATTACCTGCACCAGGATGTACGACAAGATCTCGAGGTTTATTGATGACAAGGATATCGTCGTCTTCATAAACAATGTCGAGTTTTATATCTTCTGGCTGGTGATAGGTTTCTTCTTCGATTTCAGCATTGATTATAATTTTTTCACCACCTAGCACTCTTTCTTTGGGTTTATTGACAATAACATCATTAACAGTAACTTTATTATTGACGATCCAATCTTTTATTCTTGAGCGTGAGTAATCAGGAAAAAGCGCTGATAAAGCTTGATCTAAGCGCATTCCTAATTGGGTTTGTTCAATTTCGGTTGATAATTTTAACTTATGCATGTGTAATTTATCTATTTTAAGCTATTATGTTTTAGAGTATTATATACCAATCATGGTCTTTAATGTTTAATTATATTTGGATTGAAAACTGAATGAAATTACGTTTACACTCTTTGTTAGCAATTGTTTTAAGTGGCATGCTAATTGGCTGTACGTCATCCAAACCCGATGTTGAAAATGTACCTGAAATTGAGCTTTATAATAAAGCAAAATCAGACCTTGAAAATGGAAATATTAAATCCAGTATTGCTGTATTAGAGACTATGGACAAGAACTATCCATTTGGTCCTTATTCACAACAAGTACAACTTGATTTGATTTATGCTTATTATAAGTCAGCTGATTTACCATTAGCAATTGCATCAATTGACCGTTTTTTAAAGTTGAATCCAACACACCAAAATATTGATTGGGTTATTTATATGCGTGGTATTTCAAATATGGCGCAAGACGATAATATGATCCAAGGTTGGTTTAACGTTGATCGTTCAGACCGCGATGCTGATTATGCAGCTGCTGCATTTAAGGACTTTACTTATTTAGTATCAAGTTTTCCAAGTAGTCAATATACGGCCGATGCACAAAAACGTCTTGTTTTTTTGAAAAATAGATTAGCACGCTATCAGTTAAAAATAGCTCAGTTTTATACTAAGCGCGGTGCTTATGTAGCGGTAATTAACCGTGTGACTGACATGCTATCGATGTTCCCTGATACCGATTCAACAAAAGAGGCATTGCTATTAATGCGTAATGCTTATAACGAGTTAGGTTTAGTTAACGAAACACATAAAGTTGATCAGCTAATTCAAGCCAATATTGAAAACATGCCAAAACAAGAAGAAAAATCGTTCCTATCACGCTTTACTAGCGTTTTTAATGGCGGTTAGGCTGTTTTAATTTAAATTTCAATCATTATTTTAAATCACATCGATTGCTATTTAATTTTGGTTAAATAGCAATCAAGTAGCGATATCAATATTTTAAATTATTTTTTGCAAGCAAACGTATCATAATGTTTTTTCTTTATTGGCTAATGCTAATGATGAATTTGATAAGTTAATCACAAAACAAACCATCCCTAAAATAAATATTTTTTACCAAACAATTTTTGATACTTCTTTTAGGGGATAACCTCTAGTATGTTCATGACTTTTATATTTACCCTTGCAAGCTTTTTCTATAGCTTCAAATGTAACACAATATTCTTTCTGATAACGATTATTTTAACCAATAGATATTTAAATTTATCATGGCAAAAAATCAATATCGTGATTTATATATTGTTTGTAAAACTTGTCAATAACCAATACAATTAGCAACATATTTTTATTAGCAATAATAGATAGGACATTAACTCGTCATGCAAGAACAATACCGCCCAGATGAAATCGAAGCCACTGTACAAAAACACTGGCAAGAAAATAAAACTTTCCATGTTACAGAAGATCCATCAAAAGAAAAATATTACTGCTTATCGATGCTTCCTTACCCTTCTGGGCGTTTGCATCTTGGGCATGTGCGTAATTATACTATTGGTGATACGATTTCACGTTATCAGCGTTTAAATGGTAAAAACGTTTTACAACCAATTGGTTGGGATGCATTTGGTTTACCTGCTGAGGGTGCTGCTGTTAAAAATAATACCGCGCCTGCAAAGTGGACATATGAAAATATTGCTTATATGAAAAAGCAATTACAACTGTTAGGTTTTGGTTACGATTGGGATCGCGAGGTAACAACTTGTCGTCCAGAATATTACAAATGGGAACAGTGGTTCTTTACTAAGTTATACGACAAGGGCTTAGTGTATAAAAAAACCTCTGCCGTTAACTGGTGTCCTAACGACCAAACTGTTCTTGCTAACGAACAAGTAGTTGAAGGTTGCTGTTGGCGTTGTAGCACACCAGTTGAACGTAAAGAGATCCCTCAATGGTTTATTAAAATTACAGACTATGCCGAAGAGTTACTAAACGATTTAGATACATTAGAAAACTGGCCTGAGCAAGTAAAAACCATGCAACGTAACTGGATTGGTCGTTCTGAAGGGGTTGAGTTTGATTTTGCTGTTGAAAATTATGCTGATAAATTACGTGTTTACACAACTCGTCCTGATACATTAATGGGTGTTAGCTTTGTATCGGTTGCCGCAGAGCACCCTCTTGCACAATTAGCGGCAAAAAATGATCCTAAAATTGCTGAATTTGTTGCTGAATGTAAAAATACCAAAACCGCCGAAGCTGATATGGCTACGATGGAAAAGAAAGGTATTGCGACAGGATTTTATGCAATTCATCCTCTAACAGGTAAAAAAGTTCCAGTTTGGATCGCTAATTTTGTGTTAATTGAATATGGCACAGGTGCAGTAATGGCTGTACCTGGACATGATGAGCGTGATTATGAGTTTGCTTCAAAATATAACTTACCAATTAATCCTGTTATTTTAACGCAAGACGGTAACATACCAGATCTTTCACAACAAGCTTATACTGAACACGGAAAATTATTTAATTCTGGCGAGTTTGATGGTCTTGATTTTGAGCAAGCATTCAATGCTGTTGCCGATAAATTAGTTTCACTGGGTATTGGTCAGCGTAAAGTAAATTATCGTTTACGTGATTGGGGCGTTTCACGTCAGCGTTATTGGGGCGCGCCAATTCCAATGGTAACCCTTGAAGATGGTACAACCATTCCTACGCCAGAAGATCAGTTACCAGTTATTTTACCAGAAGATGTTGAAATGAACGGTATCACCAGTCCAATTAAGGCTGATCCTAATTGGGCAAAAACAACCGTAAACGGTCAACCTGCTCTGCGTGAGACTGATACTTTTGATACCTTTATGGAATCATCTTGGTATTATGCCCGTTATACGTGCCCGAATTATGATAAAGGTATGCTAGATGAAAAAGCAGCAAATTATTGGTTGCCAGTCGATCAGTATGTTGGTGGTATTGAACATGCCATTATGCATTTACTTTATTTTAGATTTTTCCATAAATTAATGCGTGATTTTGGTTTGGTATCGTCAGACGAACCAGCAAAACGTTTACTATGCCAAGGCATGGTATTAGCCGATGCATTTTATTATACCAGCCCAACCAATGAGCGTATTTGGGTATCGCCAACTGAAGTTACCATTGAACGTGATGATAAAGGTCGAATTGCTAAAGCCGTTGATAAACAGGGTAATGAATTAGTTCATGCGGGTATGACAAAGATGTCAAAATCCAAAAATAATGGTATCGACCCACAAGAAATGGTTGAAAAATACGGCGCTGATACCGTTCGATTATTTATGATGTTTGCGTCTCCTGCTGAAATGACACTAGAATGGCAAGAATCTGGCGTTGAGGGTGCTAACCGATTTATTAAACGTGTGTGGCGTTTAGTGTATGAACATGCGCAAAAAGGTCAAACCGCTAAACTTGATGTTGCTGCTTTGGATAGTGAACAAAAAGCATTACGCCGTGAGTTACATAAAACCATTGCGAAAGTGAGTGATGATATTGGACGTCGTCAAACGTTTAATACTGCTATTGCCGCTGTCATGGAGTTTATGAACCGCTTACAAAAAGCATCACAAGAAACCGAGCAAGACCGCGCCCTAATGAACGAGGCATTAAACGCAATTGTTCGTTTGCTTTACCCAATGATGCCACACGCTTGTTTTGTGATGTGGCAAGCTTTAGGCCATAATGAATCGATTGATGATACTACTTGGCCTGTTGCTGACGAGGCGGCAATGATCGAGGACGAAAAACTCATTGTTGTACAAATTAATGGTAAAGTCCGTGGCAAATTTACAGTACCTGCTGATGCAGATCAGGATTTTGTTGTGTCACAAGCAAAACAAGAACCGAATATTCAAAAATACTTGAGCGATGTTGCTATCCGTAAAGTAATTTATGTTCCAGGTAAACTGTTAAATTTGGTTGTTGGTTAATATTGTTTGATAACTAAATTTAGGCGGTTATAGATATGAAAAAGTATTTAGCTTTATTGATGTTATTGGCAATATCCTTAACAGGATGTGGATTTCATTTACAGCATGAGACAGAAGTCCCTGAGCGATTTAAGACGCTCTCTTATATAAGTTATGATCCTTATGGACGACTGTCTCGTGAAATGAAAGAATTATTACACGATAACAAAGTAACGCTAACGAGTAATACGACTGAAAAAGTGCCATCATTAAGGATGTTAAGCGAAAACCTCAGTCGCAATACAATTTCGATTTATCAAGATGGTAAAGCGGCTGAATATCAATTAGTGTTAACGGTTGAAGCACAAGTTGTTATCGCAGGTCAACAAACATACCCAATTAATGTTCGAGTCTTTAGGACTTTCTTTGATAATCCATCGGAGGCATTAGCAAAAACAGTCGAACAAGATTTGATTGAAAATGAAATGTTTAAACAAGCTGCTAAACAAGTTATTCGTAAATTAAAATCGATTGATACGGTAAATTAACGTTGTCATGATTAAAATTAATGCTGACCAAATTAGCCATAAATTAGGATCACCCTATTATTTAATTTTAGGTAGTGATCCTTATTTACAAAATCACGTTCAAACAGAGTTACGAAAAGCCTTTACCCATGCGGGATTTGATGAGCAACTGACGTTTGTAATTGATAATCAAACTGACTGGGCGGTCATTTTGGATAGTTGCCAAGCAATGAATCTATTTTCAAACAATACTTTGATTTTGCTTGATTTTGGTGATAGCGCATTAAATGCAGGTACTAGTGCCAAACTCAATACGCTAAGTGAGGTTTTAACACCGGATATTGCACTAATAATTACGCTCAATAAAATTACAAAATCACAAGAAAACGCTACTTGGTATAAAACACTATCAGATAAGTTAGTCGTGGTTAATTGTACAACACCAGATACTTTGCAATTACCACAATGGATTAAAAACCATTTACAGCAACAACAAATAACCATTGAACCAAAAGCAATTGAGTTACTTTGTTACTATTATGAAGGGAATTTATTAGCATTAACACAGGTTATTGCACAATTAAAATTGTTGTATCCAGACCAAAACATTTCTTATGATCAAGTTGAAAGCAATATTAACGATTCTGCCATATTTACGCCCTTTCATTGGACTGATGCAATGCTTGCAAATAAAACTAAGCGAGCTATTCATATTTTACAACAGCTAAAAATAAATGAGTTTGAGCCGTTATTTTTATTACGGATTATTCAACGTGAGTTAATATTGTTAATTAATTTAAAAAAAGGTTTGCAACACAAATCATTGAAACAAACCTTTGATGAGTATAAAGTTTGGCAAAATAAAAGAACGATTTATACAAACTATCTAAATCGTTGCGATCTTAAAAGCCTGTTTCATTTACTCGCAAAATTGACCGAAATTGAAATTAGCTTAAAGCATGATAACCAAGTGCAAATATGGGATGCTATATTTAGTTTATCCATGCAATTTATGGGTTTAGATAAATGTTAACTGCGTTATTAGGCGGAACCTTTGATCCGATCCATTATGGACACCTTCGCCCTGCTATTTCATTAGCTAATGAAATTGGTTTAAAACAAATTCGTTTGTTGCCTAATCATATTCCTCCCCATAAACCACAACCAGAAGCTAATACAGAGCAACGTTTAGCAATGTTATCATTAGCTATTGAAGATTTACCTTTATTTGCATTAGATGTAAGTGAGATCTTACCCGAAACATCGACTCGCCCGTCTTATACTATTGAAACCCTACAAGCATGGCGACGCAAACATGGTAATCAAAATCCGCTAGCATTTATAATGGGACAAGATTCACTACTAGGATTGCCAACTTGGCATAAATGGCAAACGTTGCTTAATTATTGTCATTTGCTAATTTGCCGCCGACCAGGTTATGCTGACAAGACTGATAATGCAACATTACAACAATGGATTGATACGCACCAAACCACCAATGTAAAAAATTTACACGACTCACCATATGGTTATATCTATTTGGCGCAGACACCGCTTGAGAATATTTCGGCAACAGAGATCAGACAAAATATCAACAACTCACAAAGTTGTAAAAATTTGCTACCACCTAAAGTTTGGCAATATATTCATACACAAGGACTTTATGGTACAAAGAAAAAGTAGAAAGAACTTTACATCTGACAGTTTTTTCGGCATTATTTCGCCGCTGTGTTTATATATTTTAAATTCAGTTTTTTGTGTTTATATTTAACTTTGCTAAATCATCAAATAACACACTAATAAGATGATATAAAAGCATCATTCTTGTTTTGTTATTGTACGCTTAGCGTGATAAGGTAGATGAGTCAGTTAAATATATTTAATTTGTATTTATTATTAAGAGGCCCCAATGGCAAAAGAAGATAACATTGAAATGCAAGGTACCATACTTGATACACTTCCAAACACGATGTTTCGTGTTGAACTTGAAAATGGTCATGTCGTTACGGCACATATTTCTGGTAAGATGCGAAAAAACTACATTCGTATTTTAACAGGCGATAAAGTTACTGTTGAAATGACACCTTACGATCTATCTAAAGCACGTATCATCTTCCGTAGTCGCTAATATCGTTATCAAAATAAACGAGTTTAAGTTATATAACGGTTTATTTTCTCTTTTTTAATAAAAAATCCGTCGACCCTAGTCGACGGAAAGAGAAAGAGATTAAACGACACGAATGAATTATTCTTCTTTAGAAAAGTCCATCTGTTCGTATTTAACCCATTTTGTCTTCTTCACTATTTTGTAACCAAAATAAATCATCAAAAATAGTGGTATACCAATATAAGTAGCTATTACGCCATTCCAATCAATGGTATCTTGTAAAAAAGCTTCGTAATTTTGCCCAAGAGTGATAATTAGGCATAATACAAAGGCAAAAATAGGACCAAATGGGAAAAAACTTGAACGATATGGTAACTGATTAATATTATTACCTTGCATTATGTAACCTTTTCTAAAGCGATAATGACTGATGGCAATACCAAGCCAAGCAATAAATCCTGTCATGCCTGACATATTTAGTAACCATAAATAGACTTGCTGATCTTTGTACATAGAAGTTAAAAAACAAAGCATAGCCACAAATGTTGTTGCCAATAACGCTACGCGTGGCACGCCCGAAGATGACAATTTAGCAAAGATTTTAGGCGCTTTACCTTCTTTGGCAAGTGCATAAAGCATACGCGTTGAAGCATAAAGTCCTGAGTTACCTGCTGATAATACCGATGTTAAAATAACAGCATTCATAAATGCCGCCGCTGACAATAATCCCGCATTTTGAAACACCAAAGTAAATGGACTGACACTAATATCGGTTTCATCATTACGTAATAAATTAGGATCAGTATAAGGAATGATCAAGCTAATGACTAAAATCGCAAAAATATAAAATAATAATATTCGCCAAAATACTTGGCGCATAGCTTTAGGTATATTTTTTTCTGGATCTTTTGATTCACCAGCGGCAATCCCAATAAGTTCTGTGCCTTGGAATGAAAAACCAACCACCATCGCCACGCCAATCATTGCTGAAAATCCACCAGCAAAAGGGGCTTCCTCAATAGTCCAATTTTTCCAGCCTGCCCCTTCAGCACCATGAAAAATACCAATAATCATTAATAAACCAACCACAATAAAAATAATAACTGTGACAACTTTAATTAATGAAAACCAAAATTCAGCTTCACCAAAACCTTTAACTGAAATGTAGTTTAGGCAAAAGATAATGCTTAAAAACAAAAAACTCCATAACCAACTATAAGCCCCTGCATCAAACCAATAAGAGATGACTAACTGAGCAGCAACTAAGTCTACAGCAACAGTAATTGCCCAGTTGTACCAATAATTCCAGCCGATAGCAAAACCAAAGGCTTCATCAACATAACGTGCACCATAAGTAGCAAACGTGCCTGAAACAGGTAAATAAGCAGCTAGTTCACCCAAACTAGTCATTAAAAAATACACCATTACACCAATAACAGCGTATGAAAGTAATGCACCTCCAGGACCAGCTTGTGCAACTGTTGCACCCGATGCAACAAATAGCCCCGTACCAATTGAGCCACCAATAGCAATCATTGCTAAATGACGTGCTTTTAAATCTCGTTTTAATTTATTTTTCATAGTTACTTCTTCTGTCTAAAAGGATTAAGCTTGATAATAAATTAGTCAATTATTTGATATGCTTATAAAGCAATTAATGACCAAAAATCGAACTTAAAATTATTGATATTTATCATTTTCTAATGAAGTGCGAGAAGTTTATCAAAAAAAATATAGTGCGAGATAAATAATTCTAATAATTGAATTGGTTTGTTAAATTTAAGCAATACCTAGCCTTTAGTTAACTGTTCTAATTGAGTTAAATAATTCAATGCTTGTGCTTGATTATTGCCACACATCTCAACACAAGGTTTTAAATGACCGCATACGGTTGGCCTTGATGGATGCAAAAATAATTTGCATTGATAATTATCGTCTAAATGAATACAAGCCACACCAGCTGGCTTTCCTTTAGGCATGCCAGGGATAGGCGATGAAATTGAAGGGGCAATACAACAAGCTCCACAGTTTTTTCGACATATTGCTAAATCTGTCACGATATTTCCTTCATTTTAAGGATAACCAATAAATTTTGATGGTGACAATAGCAAGTTAGCGGTAAAATAGCGAGCTAATTTTTTAACCTTTCTATTAATTGTGAAGAATAAATATTATGGCTAAAGCAAATGAAATAAAACGTGGCGATGCTGTCACTTATAATGGCAAATTATTATTGGTTAAAGACATCGATGTACAAAGCCCAAGCGCACGAGGAGCTAGCACGCTTTATAAAATGCGTTTTACCGATGTCAAAAATGGTGGCAAAGTGGAAGAGCGCTTTAAGGGCGATGACATTCTTGATACGATTGAACTATCACGCCGTCCTGTTAGCTTTTCGTATATTGATGGCGACGAATACGTGTTTATGGATAACGAGGACTACACACCATTTACTTTCAAAAAAGAACAAATTGAAGAAGAACTCTTATTTATTCCAGAAGGTGGAATGGATGGAATGCAGGTATTAATGGCTGATGATGAAGTTATTGCATTAGAATTACCGCAAACCGTTGATCTAGAAATTATTGAAACCTCGCCAAGTATTAAAGGTGCTTCAGCAAGTGCACGAACCAAGCCGGCTACCTTATCAACAGGGCTTGTTATTCAGGTTCCTGAATATATTGATAACGACGAAAAAGTCAAAGTTCATATTGCTGAACGCCGTTACATGAGCCGAGCTGAATAACCAATAAAATTGTGATGAATACATATAATCAAAATAAACTACACAAACGATTGCGTCGCTTAACTGGCGAGGCAATCGCTGACTTTAATATGATCGAAGAAGGTGATCGTATTATGGTTTGCTTATCAGGTGGTAAAGATAGTTATACTTTGCTTGATATTCTTATTAACTTAAAAATCAGCGCACCAGTACATTTTGACCTAATAGCGGTTAATTTAGATCAAAAACAACCGGGATTTCCTGAACATGTATTGCCTGAATACCTAAATTCGTTAGGCATTGAATATAAAATCGTGCAAGAAAATACCTACGGCATTGTCAAAGATAAAATTCCTGAAGGAAAAACAACTTGCTCACTTTGCTCACGACTACGCCGAGGCATTTTATATCGCACAGCCACCGAACTTGGTGCAACTAAAATTGCCCTTGGACATCATCGTGACGATATTTTAGAAACGCTCTTTTTAAACATGTTTTATGGTGGCAAGCTCAAAGCAATGCCACCTAAATTAATGAATGATTCAGGCGAACATATCATTATCCGTCCACTGGCTTATTGCAAAGAAAAGGACATTGCTAAATATGCCGAAATTAAGCAATTTCCAATAATTCCTTGTAACCTTTGTGGCTCGCAACCAAACTTACAAAGGCAAGTGATTAAAGAGATGCTTAATGAATGGGATAAAAAATTCCCGGGACGAATTGAAACCATGTTCCGTGCCACACAAAACATTACCCTATCCCATCTTTGTGATACTAATTTGTTTGATTTTAAAGGCATTAAAAAAGGTGATCTTGCCGTGAATGGTGGTGATATCGCTTTTGACCGTGAAGATATCAAACCGATTGTAGGCTTTGATAGCTCAGATCTTGAAGATCAAGATTTGATTTTATGGAAAGAAGCAAAATAGTTGCTAAGTATTACATATACTCAAACTATTTTCTCATCAATGCCACTAATGTGGCATTGTTTTTTATATTCTCTAAATTTTTTAAATCAATGAGATAGTAAAATAAACTATTAAAATAAAAGTCAATGAATTACGTTAACCACTTTTGCCAACTTTGATTAACTATTTGTGTTTCTTGCTTAAACGGCGTACCATTCACCGTGCTTGGTAATAATTGCAATGCAAGTTGATGGATTTTATTGCGCATATCAATATAAGCTTGTGTTAGTTGCTGTGCCTCATGACTATCAATAATTTGATATTTTGTTGCGAGCTCTAAAATACGAACATTATCACTCCATTTTGTCATTTGGGGATGCAGGTAAGCATAATTAAGCACCAAATACTGTGATAAAAATTCAATATCACCAATTCCACCCTCATCAATTTTTAAGTTAAATGAATTATCTTGTGTGCTACCTAGATGTGCTCGCATCTTTTCGCGCATTTCACGCACTTCTTTTTTTAATACAACTTCATCACGCTTTTTACAAAGTACATTATGACGAATTTGATTAAAACGATCGATTAATTCGGCTTCACCATATACAGCTCTGGCTCGTACTAAAGCTTGATGTTCCCATGTCCACGCTTCATTTATTTGGTAATCTTCGAACGCATCTAAACTACAAGCAAGAAGCCCTGCATCACCTTGAGGGCGGAGTCTTACATCAACTTCATATAAAATACCAAAGCTAGTACGTACATTAAATAAATGAATAATACGTTGTACAAGGCGCAAATAAAATTGACGACTATCGATCTGCTTATCACCATCGGTGACACTATTAACAGGACAATCATGTAAAAAAACCAGATCGAGATCCGAACCATAACCCAGTTCCCAACCGCCTAATTTACCATAGCCAATTACCACCAAGCCTTTATGATTATCAGCCAAATGCTCAGGCTTGCCATAACGAGCAATCATTTGATTCCATGCCATTTGCACTACAAAATCTAATAAAGCTTCGGCTACATAAGTTAGATGATCGCTAACTTTCATAGTAGTTAACACATGCTCAACATCGGCAGCTGCTATATGCAGTAATTGCATCTGCTTAAATTGGCGTAAAGCTTCAAGTTGTTGTTCTTCATCATCCACTTCAATACGCAATAAATATTGATAAAGCTGGCTTTTATATTCATTTGGAGCAACAGTCTGATAAAGCGAATTGATATCAATAAGCTCATCTAACAATATAGGGTAATGAGCCAGTTGATCACTAATCATTGGCGAAGCACTACATAAACGAATTAATTGCTTCAAAGCGGTTGGATATTCAAGTAACAGTTCTAAATAAGTAGTACGACTAACAATATTAACAAGTAACGGCAAAATTCTTGATAACACGATTGTTACTTGCTTTTCACTACAGATAGATTCTAATAAACGTGGCATTAATTGATCGAGTATTTCACGCCCCCGTACACCAATTGTACGTTTACCAATATCATCACGAAATTGTATTAGCATTTGATGGATCTGTGAGGCTTGTGTTTCTGAATAATTGGGTAACACGGCACTGACATCACTTATTTGAAGATCTGGCACCCAAAGATCGTCAAATTGATCATTATAAGACTTGGTTGTTGAAGCAGATTCTGATTCATTTTCGCCAATAAGTTCATTAAAAATTTGGCGATTACATTGCATTCGCACTGATAATTCTTGTTCAAAATCATGCCAATGATTAAAACCCATGCTTGTTGCTAAACGAGCTTGGTCCAGTGCATTATCTGGCAAAGTTTGGGTCTGTTCGTCGGCAATAGCTTGTAGAAGATTTTCACAACGACGTAAAAACAGGTAATTTTCTCGTAATAACGATACTTCATTCGATGCAAGTAGCGATTCTTGTTCAATCACATTAAGTGCATTTAATAGCGAACGAGTTTGCAACCCTACTACTCGCCCGCCACGAATAAGCTGAAAAACTTGCACAACAAACTCTATTTCACGAATCCCACCAGCGCCAAGTTTGATGTTATTTTTTAAACCACGACGACGCACTTCACGTTCAATCATGCTTTTCATATTACGCAATGATTGTAAAACACTAAAATCGATATAGCGACGATAAACAAAAGGCTTCAACATTTGATACAGTTCACCTACATAAGGGGCGTTCTGATCACCAAGAACTTTGGCTTTAACCATAGCATAACGTTCCCAATCTCGACCTTGCTCTTGATAATAATCTTCCATAGAAGAAAAGCTCAGAACTAAAGGCCCCCCATCACCAAGCGGACGTAAACGCATATCTACACGATACACAAAACCATCTTCGGAAATTTGATCGAGCGCTTTAATTAAGCGTTGACCTAATCGAGTAAAAAAGACAGCATTATCTAATTCTCGCCGACCACCTTTTGTTTGCCCATGTTCTGGATAAGTAAAAATCAAATCAATATCGGACGAAAAGTTCAGCTCCCCACCGCCCAACTTACCCATACCTAAAATCAGCAGTGGCTGCGCCTGACCTTGAGCATTACAAGGTGTTCCCCACTCTTTGCAACTAAGCTCATAAAGCCAATCGCGAGCTGTAACAATAATCACCTCGGCCAATTCGGTCAATTGCAATAAAATCTGCTCATCATGACTTATTTTAGCCAATTGTGACCACTCAAGGCGCACTAACATAAAATGCCGAAACAGCCTAAGCGTTTTCATAAAAATAGCTTCATCCGTCACATCTGCTAATTGTGCATCTAACCAAGATTGATAAAATTGCCGTTCATCGGCTTGCGGTGGGTTTTGTACTATATCGGCAAACCAATTAGGGAATCGACAAAACGCATCGACCAAAAAATCACTCTGCACCAAAATATCAAGGTGAGCTTGCACTTGAGCCAGATTGCATTGTTCAAGTTGAAGGGCGACTTTTTGCTTTTGTTGTTCAAACAAAGAAGAAAACGACGAGTTAAATTCTGACATGGGCAAGCTCTCTTAGAATTCATTCACAATAATAAAAATCAGTGATAGCTAATAAATAATTATATTTAGACTGACATATTTTGATAATTTTTATCCATTTTACCAAATAGTAGTTTAACCGCTATCCTCATCAATACACAGCTTGAAATAAGTAAAATAACTACGATCATAAAACAAATCATTATTATTTCTAAGTCACTTATTTTGTGCCAATATTTCAAATAATTTATTAATGAAATACTAAAAATGACTAATACGATCAATAATAAACAATTTAATAGAAGATTTAATAGAAAAATGCCTATTGAACTAAAAACAAGCTTTTTAAAAGCGATAGTTTCCGTTACGCCAGTAAAACATCGTCTTAACAAAAAATAACCAAGCAAATTCACAACTGATAAAAATACAGTTAAACCAACTATATCAATAATGATTTTTCTAAAACTGTAATAACTGTAATACATATCTTCATATAAAAAAATTAGCGCAAATAATGCAGTAAGAAAATAGCAGTTATAAAGTGCTATAAATAAACCTAAATGTAGTTGTTGGCTCTCGTTTTGAGTTAATGCATTGTCGTTATGCATATAACTTTTATTAAACAATTTGATGCTAAAGCAAGTTAACAATACTATAAAAAAATAACCTATTGTTATCTTTAAAAGATTAGTTATATAGTTAGGAAAAAAGAAATATATATTGAGATTTAAATATTGTCGTCCAGCCTGCATCCACTCATAAATATAGGGGTAACAATACAATCGGCCAACAATATCGCCTAATGTAATTAATGCGGCAATAAATAAGCTATTGATGATATTTTTTTGATTGATTTGATTAATAGCATATTTATTCAATATCAATGTGGAAGTCGTAAATAGTACAAATGAACTAGGCGACTGTAAAAAGAAATTGGGTAATATTTGTTCAATAAATTTTATAATAATCTGATAGATTGTCATATCTGACGATATAAAAAAATAATCATCAAATCCAACACAATAAGTAACAACAAAAACAATATTAAATACCCAATAAAATAAAACGAGTAATAAAGGTAATTTAAAAAATGACGTTTTCATCTCTATATCCTTATATTTATACGTTCGTTTTATTTATTGCAATAATTAGCATTAGTTTGAGCTTCGTATTTATCTCACTAAAAGCAAATTCTTTTACAGAATTAATAACCAACAATGCCGCTTGCCATTGAGCAAACTCCGGCTCGTTAAAAAGTAGTTTATTGGTTAACTGATCATTTACCTGATTTAAAGTTTGCTTGTAGTATTCTAAATCATTCACTTCTAACGCATATTCTTCGTTTTGTTGCCAAAACTCAAGCAATTTAGGCAAATCACATTGAATTGAAAGCGCATAAGCGCACTTTTTAGGTGCTAAATTATTCAATAATCGATACCCCCTAGAAGCTTTGCTTTGTGAAAATAGATGTAAATTAAATCGACTTAGCTCAATCGCAAAATTAAGTAAATCGTGTGTATTGCCTTGCTTGATTTCAAGTTCAACTTCCTTAATGGAGATAGATTGATTATTTGAACTAATTTGCCCTTGATCTAACGCAACTTCAATTTCACTACTTGCAAACGAAATTAACCACGCTTGCCGCTCAAAATCGGTGGTAAACAAAGGCAGTAAATTCCGTTGTAGCTCAGCAATATCACAGTCATTTGGCAAAGCATGGCAAGGTAATACAGTTAAATCAGGAACAGAATCTGGCAAATCGACATTAAATTCAGCACGCTCATGCAACCCCGCAATCGATTTTTTGTCACGTTTTAATGTGATTTCAAAACGTTTTACTAAACCATCATCCCCCCCTCTTACACGTAGCCCACAACCATGATTACGCAGGTAATAATCACTAGTATCGTAATAAGTATTGGTCAAATTTTGTTTGGTAACACAGCGTTTTGTTGATGATAATGCTGACGATGCCGAAAATTCGGCCTCGTCACAATCAGCCCATTGATCTAAATAATATTTTAAACTGGCAATATCGTTGGTATTGATTTCAAATTTTAATTCGATTTCGTTACTCATTGTTCTGTTTTATATTGGTTATTTTGCTATATCATATCTTGAATATTTGAAGAAATATACTTAAACATGTACTAAGTCATAGGATAATAGTTGATTTTGGTTGAAAATAGTTAAATAAAAACTTTAATAAAATCAATACCTTTCCTGACCGCTTTTTTGCGGTTACATTCTGTAATCCTGAGTGTGCTTTTATTGGTTTTGTGGGTTTGTTAGTTGTTGGCGTTTAATGCTAATTATGCAAGTGATTGATTTTGTTTGAAAATAACCAAATAAAAACTTCAATAAAATCAATACCTTTCCTGACCACTTTTTGGAGGGTTTTTGCAGTTTTTTTATAAAAAAGTGACTCATAAAAGCCACTCAAGGTTATGTTGTTGTCTTGTTTCGGCGTCGGAATGTGCCGAAAACAGAGTGAGGTTAGCACGCCAAACAGGGATGTTTGGTGAGGCTATTCTCCGTCTGGAACAAATTTGGACATCTGAGCACAGCGAAGATGGCCTCGTAGAGGCGAGTATCAGGCGTAGCCGTAGGCCACATTCTGTAGCCTTACGAGGGGTTTTTAGGGGATTTAGCAAAAAATCCCCTAAATTGCATTAGCTCAAACTTAATCTGACACACACCTATTACTCATCGGTCTTTATTTTAATAAAATGCGTGTCCAATAAGCAAAATAAATTCTCCGATTGCTTTTCCTTAACCAATCCTTTTGCATCACTCCATGTTTGCCAGGACTTGTTCGCTGTCAAAGAAAACAAGGACTTTAGCAAAAGCGAGTCTGGAATAGGTATCAATGAATGTTTGTTGGTATATTTTTCCTATGCTTTTAATATGCCCCACATAATAGGTGGATAGGCTACACTAACTCATACAACTTTTTTAGGGGTAAGGTAAACTTAACTCTAAAAAGGAAAAAATGATGAATCAACAAAAACGCGTACGACGCTCTTTCAGTGCTGATTTCACAGCACAAATGGTTAAACTCTATCAGCAAGGAAAATCGCGTAGTGAATTGGTCAAGCAATACGACTTGACACCTTCCGCTTTAGACCGCTGGGTAAGCCAATCTAGTCAAAGCGGTTCTTTTAAGACCAAAGATGATCGCACGCCAGAAGAAAATGAACTGATTGCTTGACGAAAAGAGCTTAAGCAACTGCGGATGGAAAACTATATCCTAAAGCAGGTTGCACTGATAATGGCACGAAAATCAAAATCCTGAAAGCCAACCAGCATCGTTATGCTGTAGCGGCATTATGTCGCTGCTTAGGGATATCCAGACATTATGCCTATTATCGGTGCAAAACCACTAAACGGAAATTGGTTGCCCATTACACTGATAAAATATTGACTATTTTTAAACGCAGCTATCAATCCTATGGAACCAGACGCATTCATATTGCTTTACAACAAGCAGGTATCAGAGTTTCTCGTCGTTACATTGCCCGAGTAATGAAATCGCTATCATTGGTATCAAAGTATACGATTAAACATTATCGAGAGTATCAAACAGCAAGCAATAGCGCAGTCACAGCTAATCATTTACAACGCCAATTTGATGTAGGTAGCAAACAGCAGATTTAGTGATGTCTGCATTAAGCCAGATTAAGCAACCGCTGTCATCATTACATCTGTTTCATTCAGATAGAGGAAAGGAGTTTGATAATCAATTGCTAGATAAGTGTTTTAATACATTTAATATACAGCGTTCACTAAGTAAAAAGGGATGTCCGTATGACAATGCAGTGGCAGAGGCAACATTTAAAAGCATTAAAACTGAATTTGTTAAAGGGGAAAAATTCATGACGACTGAAGAATTAGAACAAACCTTTGCGGCTTATGCTTATTGGTACAATCATAAACGATTACATTCATCGTTAGGCTATTTGCCTCCGGTAGAATTTAACAAACGGCTACCCCTTAATTTGTTGTTTGAATAGGTGTTGCCATTCCAATTTTCTATTTGAATTTTGTACTAAGTTTGAGTTATTTACAATTAAAACACAGCATTTTTATCCCAGATGAAATGTGCTACAGGAATCCATTTGTGGTCTTTTTCTTCAAACCAAACAGTGAGGTTTTCTTTATTACTACTAGCCCATGTTATTTCCCTAATTTTTATATCTCTGCTCCTCATTTCTTTTTGTGTAAATTGATTGGATAGTCTTGCTCTAAATTCGGTAATAAAACCGTCTTTTTTACCCAGAATAAAAATTTCATCCCATAAGGGGGGATATCTTTTTATCAGGCTATCTACATGTGTTTGTTCTATCAGATTAAAATTGATAAATTTTTCCATAGTATCTCTATTAGTTCTATTTAACTCTTTATTAACTACTATGTGATTCTCCTGATTATTCTCTTCTATTACTTTAATTTTATTGCACGAAGATAGTAGCAGAATAAATAATATATTGAATATATATTTTTTCATAATTTTATATTATATAAAAAGTTGTATTAGGTAGCATGGCATTTAGCTGGTTTAGAATATAATCTAAATGACGTTTCCGTAATTCATTTCCTACATTCATTATGCTGGAGTAATCCAGCTTGAAGCCCCCATTAATGTGATTATCATTGTGGTATTCATCTGAATGTCCAATGATTGGAATATTCCCCACAGTGTGCCCAAATTCATAAGCAATAGGAAATTGATAATAATCTTTCAAACCAAAATAACCCCTATAGTTTGATTTAATATCTTCAGTATCTAAGCTAATTATTCTTTGACCCCAGATTACATAACTTGTTTCAAAACCCCCAGGAGCTATTTTGATTACATTTACTGTCCAGTGAGGATTTGTTAATACCCATTTGATGTCAAAAATTACGGTAAAAATACTATTCTTATGTTTTACAGCAAAGTTAGATAGTCCCTTAATTTTTAACTTAAAATAATTTCCCCAAATTTTGCTAATAAGAATATCAGCAGATTGATGGAATTTTCTTTTTTCCCATATGGTCTAAGGAGTAGCTCGGGTAAACCAGTTATATTGCCATTTTTCCTGAACAAGAATGGTATTTCTGTCTTCTTCTATGAAGATATCCATTTTTTCCGTTCTTTTAATAGTATTCATAAATAGAAGTTTAGTATCATTTTAATTTAAATATTTAAATTTCAAAAAGCAAAATATATCTAACTTTAGAATTAATACCTATTCTTGAGTGTATGCCATAATTGATATTTTTGTAAAGTAATGAAACTATTAGTATGGTTTAATTGAATTGTTATCTGACTGGTTTGTTACTGAGCAGCCGCACTGTAACTATCCCCTAAAATAGTACAGCATAAAAGTAGAAAATTCTCTTAACTAACCCACAGAGGATTTAATCATGAAAAAAATGTCTGAACATCAAATCATAGCTATTTTAAAAGAAGCGGAAGCTGGTGTCCCCGTTAAAGAACTTTGTCGTAAATAGGGCATGGGTAATTCAACTTTCTATAAATGGCGGGAAAAATACGGCGGAATGGAAATTTCAGATATCAAACGCTTAAAGGAGCTTGAGGCTGAAAACCGTAAGCTTAAACAGATGTTTGCCGAACTAAGCTTAAAATCCCAGCTTCAGGATGAAATTATAAAAAAGTTTTAGTATCCACTCACGCAGGTAAAGCCTGAGCTTTGGAGCTACAAGAAAATCATTCTGTTACTATTGCTATGAGTTGTGCCATTGTTGGTTTAAGCCGTTGTGCTTACTACTATCAACCTAAGTTACTGGATGATTCGGAATCGTGTCGGTACTCTATGCGATCACAGACTGGCATTTACGCTGGGGCTTTCCTAAATGCTTTAATCGTATCAGAAAGCTTGGCAGTTATCAGTGAAATCATGTACGTGTGTATCAGGTATATTGTGAATTAAAGCTTAATCTGAGGGTAAAGCGTAAACAACGCATTCCTCCACGAAGCCCGGAAAGGCTATCAGCACCCAATAAACAAGGTGAATGCTGGTCAATGGATTTTATGAGTGACAGCAGTCGCAATCAACGCTGGTTTAGAATTTTCAATGTGATAGATGACTTTAATCACGAGGCGCTAGGCATTGATATTGCGGTCAGTTTACCTGCTGGCAGGATTACCCGTTATCTTGATAAACTGACTGAATATCATGGTTATCCACGCAAAATACGAGTAGATAATGGACCGGAATTCACCGGAAACACCTTTACTAATTGGGCAAAAACATATGGTATAACCATAGATTATATTCAACCAGGCAGTCCATATTAAAACGGGTATATTGAACAATTTAACCATTCGTACCGTACAGAGATATTGGATTTATATCTATTTAATCATCTGGAACAGACAAGGAAGGTAACCGAAGAATGGCTAACAATTTATAACACCGAAAGACCGCATGAGGCATTAAATAATATGACGCCGATTGAGTATAAAACCCTAAAACAAGTAGCATGATTTTCTACTTGAATCTTGTACTAATTATGGGGTATTTACAATTGTGTTAGAACGAATGCCGATGAGTAGATAGTGTCTGTCAGATTAAGTTTAAGCTAGTACAAATAAAGACTATAGTATTTTTAATTTTTCAGTTAACTCTTTTATACATGTGTCTGCCATTTTTTTGTATTTTATAGAAATTTCTCCTGAATACTTCTCATCAACCATTTTTTCAAATTCTTGAAATGTGCCGAAAAAATCATTCATTTGAATAGCGAATCCGTCATTAACCCAACAAGCAAAAATTATTTGTGGGTTATCTTCGCAGTTTTTGCGATAAGCTATATTTTGTATTTTATCTAAATATAAACCGGTGCCAACAGATAAATTATCAGGTAATATTTTGATTTTTGAGTATTTTAAATCCAAATCACCCTTAATGGAAAAATTTTCAGGTAATGCTTCTATTTCAGTAAATCCTAAATATAAACTACTTCCAATAAATAAATTTTCAGGTAATACTTTGATTTTTGTCATTGTTAAATTTAGATCACCTTTAACAGATAGGCTTTCCGGTAATGCTGTAATTTCTGTATTCGCTAAATTTAGACTACCACTAATAGAAAAATTTTTAGGTAGTGCTTCAATTTTTGTATGAGTTAAAATCAAATCACCATTAATAGATAAGTTCTCAGGTAATGCTTTAATTCCTCTGTTTCTTAAATTTAAATTACCATCAACAGTGATTTTATTGTCTTGAATGAGATACTTTATACCTTTTTTATTTAGTAATTCTAAAAATTTCTTCATAATCTCTCTATTTAGCAATAAAAACTGCTTTAATTAGGCTGTATTAATGCGATTGACAATAGTAAATCTTATTATTACAGTTTTATTAATCTAAAAAATCATCATTTTCAAGGTAATAAATAATAGCATCTAATAAATCTTCTTTTGTAGCATTAGGATGATGATCTAATTTATTGTCAATAATATCTAAAAAAGTTTGATACTCTAGCCAATCTCGGTATTTGTCAGGGTAGTTATCACACAACTCACTCATTTCATCATCATCAGTTTCAGGAAGGTAAAAAGTACCTTCTCTTATGTCCTTTTTTGTATTACCTATCTTAATATTGGTAAATAAAAAATACCATAATTCAGGACGATCTTTATAAATGGTTAATAGCCCATTGATACCTTCAATAATTTTCATTCATAATCTCCAATTATTATTTACGACAAATTGTACCACCACCCCATTTTTTGCGACCACCAGAACCATCAGGGTGATATATTTTATGATATTTATTGTGATCTTTTCGATCAACTAAGCTTAATGTTCCTTCTTTCTTTATTTTCATGATGCCATGTCATCCCTGGTAAAGGTTTACTTGTAAAACGACCAGTCCTGCTCGGCTGTACATGCTCCACAACTCCCGGATATTTAGTTTGCATTTCTCTCTTAAAAGCAGGATCACGCTGTATTCGTTCATAAACAGATTGATTCCCTCGCCTAAAATGCTCAGCATCAGATAGACCATATTCTGAAGAATCTAATATGTGCTCGTGGAATACGTGATATTTTCCCAAGCCACGAGTCCCTTCTCCAGCATACCATCCCCACGGATCAATCCAAGTCAACCCATTAGGCGCATACTGATACAGATTCAAACCACCCAGCAGCCCAATCGGGTCTGGCTGGGTAAAGCGTCCTATATCCGGATCATAGTACCTAAAGGTATTGTAATGCAAGCCAGTCTCCCTGTCTAAATACTGCCCCTGATATCTGAGGTTTTGTTCTATGGATTCATGTTCGATTTCATGAATCCATTTTCATCGGTCAGTTCTTCTGGACAGCCATTCAGGTCGGTGTGGTAGTAGCGTATCTGTTCAGCTTCATCTCCTCTTCGGTCTATACGCGCCAGTGGTTCGTAGCTGTTCTGGTCGGTGTAGAGATAGACGCTTTGCTGTTTGTCGTAGTGGGTTTCCTGCAATAGTCTAAGCCCGTCCCACAGGAAGCGGGTGCGGTTGCGGGGGTTGCCGCCGCGGTCGAGTTGATGTTTTTCGATACGTCGGCCAAGGGCATCGTACGGCATTATTGCAGACGAGGTGCATACTGCACTTGATAGCTGGGATGAGGAAAGACTTGGTATGGCTAACGAAATGCTATTTTTTATTAATGATCTTTATATTAAGTATTTCGGTGTTGGATTTATGAAGATTGTCGAAAAGAAACCATCAGAGTTAAATAAATAAACAATATTCCCCAATGGGGGAATACCCCTTTAATGAATTAACGCCAAATTTGGCGAAAAATATTTAAGGTGAACGATGAATATTAATGAACATTATATGACTTGGGATGATGTTTGCCTTGTGGTAAATAGGACTAAACCCACTATTTGGAGGTGGGTACAAAAAGGCGCATTCCCAAAACCTAAATATAGAAAAGCGGACGGTCTATTAATAGGCTTTGCTCGTAACGAAATTGAACATTATTGTAGAACTGGCGAAGTCCTGCAACAGAAATAGCACCAAAACCATCTACCCCTCCTATGACAAATCTCTACAAAGCTCAAAATTGAGCTTTGCCTTTCATATAAATAACCTGCATTCATAAAAAGGCAAAAATAAATGCTAAAACCCAACTTAAGCAGTAACTTAAGCAGTTAAATTTTATAAAACATTGGAAATTGATTTAAGTTGTTGATTTTAATGGCGTCCCCTACAGGATTCGAACCTGTGACCTACGGCTTAGAAGTGCCTTAATATACCAAAATATATTAATTGAAAAACCTTAATAACACTAGAAATGACAAGGGCTAGCCAAAATTTCAATTAGTAGATTTTAATAGATTTTAGTATATATTAATAGATATTCACGTCACAAATTGGTCACACTACGTTATTGCGATCCGCTTCCCAACTTTCCACTTCAAATTCACACTCCCCAAAATATTAGTTTATGATGAATAAAACTAACTAATCTTACATAACATGATAACAATAAACTACACACTACCAATTTACATAAGAATGACGCCCGAAGATTACGAAATAGAACTATCGGGCGAGTGCTACATTATCAACAGCGACGACGAGCACAATTTTGTGCTCTATCAAACGCTGAAATCACAATATGATATCGCCGATTTTGTGATGCTAGCAGACGCTGTTGAGTATTGTAAGTTGAAGATTGATTGTGTTATCTTGAGCTTATAACTGGTTTACCTTTTTTGTTTGCGACTATCTCGTAGCCAGCTGCTTGTTTCTCCAACAAATTTTTATATTCAGATTGTGTTATTTCAATAGCATCATCGGGGATATTAGTATGTATAACGTCAAAATAAAATCCCATGGTTGATTTACTAAAATATATTTTCATATTAATGTCCTATTATTTCGTAATGAACAGTGAGTGACGCACCAAGCACTGGCGTAGTAATAGCAACTGTAAATCTTGACGGGCTTCCATTTAAGTTCGCTGTCGCAAATGTACCGAACATGACAGATTGAAGATCCATCGTTCCGCACGCCATTGTAACATTCACAGAGTCCGAGTTGTGAGGAAATGCTATTGGTAATAGTATTTGATGATAGTTTGTATAATATTTCGTGCCGTTAATTATAACAGCATTGTAATCTCCGACAGGAGGTAATTGAACAGTTCCCCATTGGCGAATTAAGCCACTTGGCATGATTTCAAAACCCGGGTTACCGATCCTCGTGTTAAAGTCGCTTTTAGATAATGCGCCGACATCGGCAGCACTTAACGATATATCTCCATGTAATTGTTTTCCATTTATTTTCTGAGTTTTCTGAGCTGCATTATTCGTAGCGTGCCATTTCGCTTGTCCTGCTAAGTCGTACGCATATTTAACAGCTAATGATGTCGCCGCTTCGGTCTCTGATGTGCTGTTTGTTGATGAACTAAGTTTTACTCTGCCCTTTTTTGACGTAGTTGCATCAATATTTGCATCCCATTTCGCTTGTCCTGCTAAGTCGTACGCATATTTAACAGCTAATGATGTCGCCGCTTCGGTCTCTGATGTGCTGTTTGTTGATGA
>NZ_WTEY01000016.1:0-13314 GCF_009795805.1 Gilliamella sp. Pra-s52 | reverse complement strand
TGAACTAAGTTTTACTACACCGATTTGTGATGTGCTTGCATTTGCAATTTTTTCTTGTGTTTTTTTCCATTTTGTAGTGCTTGTCGCTGGGTTTGAGTTATCATTTTCAGCGATCGCGGTGTACAAAACGCCATTATATTTGATAATTGCGTTGGCTGGATATTTGACGGTTTCGCACCACTCCGGCACTCCTTGCTGTAATAAATACAGCATATTTTTATCAACACGATTAAATGCGCCGTTCATCCATTCCATCGGTGGTTTTGAGCCTGTTTGCTCGATTGTTATCCCCCATCCCCGACTTATGTCTGGAAAAGCACTAACTTCCCCTTTTTTCGCAGATTCGGCAAAAATTAAATAATCTGGTTTTTCTTGAATTTTCATGAATTAATTCCTATTTCTTGAAGACGTACAAAAGTACCTTTATTAAACCCATATGAATGTTTATCGTGCGCAAAGCCGAATGGCTCGTTATTGACTAAAACTAAATAGCGATACATAACTCCGATGGGTCGGACCAAAATATCCATTTTTGTTATTGCATATAGCGTTAATGAATTAAGCTGATCGCTATTTACTAAAACGTTCATCGTCATATCTTGCGCATCAATGATATTTCCGTGATCGCCGATCATGAATTTAATTGATCTGACAATATTTGATATTTCGCCAATTTGGTAATTTTTTGTTATGCGCGCTTTGATAAAAAAACGATAGTCATTGTCATTTAAAACAACTGATGCGTGTAATGCGTCGCCGTGTCGATAAAATTCACCGATACCGAACGATAATGCTGTTTTATCCTTTAACCATCCGAAATACTCTTTCGCTATTGCTGTTGGTAAAATTCTTGATACACCGACATGACGACCAACTAGGTCCAACGCATAGCCCGTCGCATCGTCAATATTCAGAATATCTGCTAATTGAACAACATTTTTAAACGTGTTATCGGTTTCTTTGTAGATTGCTCTAATCGTACCCAATGCCTTGGGTTTAGTACGATATTGCCAAATAATGAAGTTTTCCCTATTCAATTAGCACCTCGACATTATTTATCTGTGCATATTCTCGATAATCGATATTTGCTATATTTGAGCCATTAACAGTGAGTTGTTTAATATAAAATCCGTCAACTAAATTAATGCTCGAAATAATACGCGATGCATAAACATTCTCGCCAATTTCAAAATCAAGATTTTTAAGATTGCTTTTGATTTGCTCGGTATTGATATCGTTAAACGATTTATAACGACCAATTGTCATTGAGACGTTAACATCAATTTTTTTTGGTCTGTCAAAGTAGACTCTACGAGGTATATCATCTAACAGATAAGACGTTTCAATCTGACCAAATAACCCACACCCACCAATCTTTTTCTTAGTGATCACTTCTGCTATTTTTTCATCAGCACCACCAAGAATAACTGCGTTAAATGAGTGAGCAGGCACGCCTTTTTCATCGGTTTTATTCGTGTAATTTTCATATACAACACATTTAGTCACACCAGTTATATTCATTAGTGCAGATTGGATTCCTTGGCGATCATCGTAGTTATTAATTGAATGGGACAGCATGAAGCGCTTCAATAATTGCGCGTCAGTTTCTTCATCAACACCGCCGTAGCTTTTCGTATTTGCCGTGACTTTATCAACGCCGATGATAATCGTACTTGGCTCAAACTCATCAAGTGCGTTAACAGTGTAATTACCCAGTTCTAGCGATCTTAATTTAACACGTGCACTACCCAGATCATTTAATGTTATCGATTCTGTCGTTACCCATTTATTTTTGTTCTTGTCTATATAAATAGAATTGTTCGGTATTGTAGTTTTTGGTGAGCCAGTGAAAATAACCTCATCAATATAAGAATAAGATGCTGTGATTCGTGTTATCCCTGCGTACATGGCTCTCTGTTCTAACCAATGCCCAGTTGCTTGGTATGGGTCCAACATCTGAACGATAAACGAAACAGCTTGATGAATGTTTGCAAGCTCTTGAGAGAATAAACCCAATAATTGACCGTCGGGCGTATCACTGTCAAGATTGACATTCTCACCGTAAATAGATTTAAATGCGCTAACCAATCGATTTTGAATAGTGTATAAGTCGTCAATTTCGACGCCTTTATCTGTTATCTGTAACATTGAATGATGCCTCGTTGGTTTTGTTAAATTTATCTGTATAACTAATCTGTATTAGAAATTGTCGAGTATCGCTATCTAACAAAATATCGAAACTATCGATATTGATCACACCATCAACCTTAAAAATTTCCGCTTTTACATCAATTTCTAGCTGTTTCGTGTTTGGGTTTTTAGTTAGATAATCAAACCATGCTATACCGTCATCACGATTTAAAAACCAATCTCTTTTTAGTGCTAATAATTTGGTTTTCACACATTGCGCTATCGCCTCAGAACTATCTAAATAGTTACCTAAACCATGTCCAAACGTCCAATCGTGATTATTATCTAAGCCTCTAACTATCATGTCGGTGCTCCTGTTTTGTCATTTCCGCTTTTTACATCTGTATGCGTGTGCGTATTTAAATCAATGCCTTTATTTGTCTTAACATCTTCGGCAGTGATAACCCCTGTGCTTGTTGTATTTCCGCCTGTTTGATTGTAGCTACCGATTTGCTCAGTATTACCCTCGTGCTCAATATTGCCCTTTATATAGATTGTTCCGTTTGTTAGTCTAATATGTGTTGATCCGTCATCGGTTTGCATTGACACACCGTCATGATAAAAATCAGGAATCTTATTAGGCACGCTATTGCAACCAACTATAAAAAAGCCATCGCTGAGGTCGTTAATTCGATTGTCCAACGGTTTTGATGCATTACCTGATGCAAACCAGCCATCTATACAACGACTCGAAAAGATAACAAGCCCCTCATCGCCTGTTTTTATCGGCACTGTAACGCAAAAACCACCAGCGTGAGGAAATTGGGCGGGGACATCTACTAAAGGAGGTATTGTTATTTCTTGCCCGTTTGACATTACTCGATTAACCATTACCTGACAGCTAACTGTATGACCGTCAAATGAAATAACCTTGGCTGGTAGCGCAGTGTATATATTCGATTGAGCGCGCTTTATTTGATTTTCAACCGCTTCAAATAGTGAATCTGTCATCTTTTCTCCGAGCATAAAAAAACCACCCGAAGGTGGTTTGTTCGTATATTTGGAATTAAAAATAAATTCAATAAAATCAATATTTTTCCTGACCGATTTTTAATTGGTTGTGTCGAATAATTGGCAATACTCTATTCCAATCATCAATAATATTTTTCGGCTGAATATGTATTGTTTCTCGTTCAATAATTAGTCTCGCATTCTTAATTTCACGCTCATAATGAAATGACATTGAGTGAAAATTTTCGGCATATTTTGATGCTATAGAATCAAGCGCAGGACTAATCAAACTGATAAAGTAGTGCATTCTGTGAACAATACAATATAACCGAGCTAATTTATACCAATCTTCATCAGACAACCCACTTCGAGAATGCACACCACCAAGCCACTTAATCGCCTCATCAAACTTACTGGCAGGTAAATCCTGATAACGTGGGATTTTAAATTGTTGATGAAACTTTGAATAAACCGCTTGATGTCGTTCACCTGTTCGATAAACTCGCTCGTTGACTGCCTGTTGGATTTGTTGCTGTTGTTCGGGCGAAATCGTATTAGGGAATTGTTGCGCTACTTTTGGCATAAAGTGATTATAAAGTACATCGAAACATTCTAATTGATATTGTTCAAGTGTTGCCCTGATTTCTGGTTTTACTCGACTAGTTTCAATACCAAAAAGCCAACCGTTGATCATCGAAATTGGTAGACAAACGTACTTTTGTACACCGCCTTTTGTGGGGGTCGCTATCATGACGACACCTTTGCTTAAAACATGGTGGCGATTGATTCTGTTTAGTTGAGCGTGCCAATCTAACCCGATATTTTCACATACGGGTTTCATTGCAATATAGGGCTTATTTTGGTGATTAAGAACGATTAATTGTTGATTGTGAAACTGAATTGTTTCTAATTTTGTGTTTGACATGCTATATCCTCGTTGATTTTTATTATTAGACCCATTTTGAGTGGGCGATCGGGAGCTCAAAACTGCAACGAGTCAGCGGACGTATTCCCTCTAAAGGTGTTATATTAGTCGCACTCCCGATCATAAAATCTGGATATAAAAAAGCCGCATTTCTGTCGGGTGCGGTTACCGCTCGTCGCTTTGGTGTTTTGAGCACCTTTTTAGAATTTAACTTAAAATCTGTTTACAGTCAAGTTAGTTGTGCTATAGTCAAAAAACGATCAACTATAATCAATACTTTTATGAAGTTTTTAAAAAAATTATTTGGATTAAACAAGGAAAAATCAACAACGACCACCAAAAAGCCAAGCGCTGCAATAACTCAATCAACTAGCTTAGAAGAAATGCTTACGCTCGAAATATCTCGTTGCGCTCAAATAAAAGAAGATTGCAAACCAACTTTAATTAAAGAATTTAATTTATTATCTTCTCCAAATTTTGGTGATGAGTTTTTAACTCTTGAGGAAAAGAAATCATTAAACCTTAATTCGAGAATGAAGATTCATAAAAAAATTATTAGCGTTTTAACTAATGATGCGCTTGATAATGAAAGCAACCCCAAAAATATAATTCTAAATTTAGTATATTCAGCTAGAAATAAAGTCAGCTTGAATCAAGAATTAGAAAAAATCAAAGAGTTAAAAATAAAGAGCCTCAAAGTCTTAAATGTGGGTGATGCTAGAGACTGCGATTGGTGTATTTCTATGGATAAAAAAATTATATCTGCCGATACCGATTACGTAGCATTAATTAATCAAAATTGCACTTGTGATTATTATAGAGGTCAGCTTCTTGCTGACATCAAGATTGAATAAAGCCCTTTCGGGCTTTTTTATGGTTTTGGCATTGTAAAGTTTTTTACCTCGTCTGTTGCTTTGCTTTCAGCTAAAGCCAAAACTTTATCAAAATCTGACTTGCTTTTTGATAATTCAGATGCGGTTTTATATTTATCTAGTGTACCAGGGTTGTTAATATCGAACTCCCAAAGCCCTAAATAAAATGCTTCAAAACCACTGTCAGGCTTATCATCCTTTTCTAATTTATTTATACTTTTCATCGTTGTTTCAAGGAATTTTTGAAAATAACTATCGGTAGTTACGCAATTTTTTAATGTTGGAAACATAACATTATTTTTTGTGCCAACGCAGATCATATCAATTTTATTACCTTTATTGATATTCATCGCATCGTCTTTGTTTTTTAGCTCAAGAGACACGTATTCAAATTGATTTTTACCATTCGCAACAATGTATGGATCGCCTGATAAATCTGTTTTTACGCCAGAAGCAACTGTTTTGATGTTCACCAATTGCTTGTCGTATGCTTTTTCATATTTATACTGATTGTTACTGTATTCACTAATTAATTGTGATGCATTAACGGATGGTATATATTCACTTAATATTGCACTGCCTCCTTTCTTAAAAACTGATATATCATCTTTAATCAAGAGTTCAATAAGCCTTTTGGAATTATCATTTGCTGACGCATTAAAACCGATCAACGTTAACAGAGAGATAGCAATTATTTTTTTCATGTGTTATTCCCATTCATCGAATAAATGAAAAACAAAATAACAAATTAATCATACTTTTTCAAACTTTCCACCTGTACAAACCAATTTACTGTGCCAGTTAGTGCCGTATAAGTCGCCGTTATGCTCAATTGATTTTACTTTGTAATCGCCGTTGTACTCCGAAAGCTTTGACTCAACACGAACAAGCGAACCAATTCTATAATGAGGATTGCATAGCGTTGTGATTTCCAGTCCGTCGTTGCTTTTTTTAGGACTTCCAATCATTCCCGTGTTTCTAGAAATGACCCAACCCTCGTTATTAGCGAGGGCTTTATTTTTAGGGATAACAACTAGCTGATCATCTTGTATAGACCAATCAGCATTATTATTAATAGCGATTTTATGCATGGCTTCGCGCGTATCGCACATGAGCACTTTACCACGCGGCAAAACTCTGTCGTTTGGTAAATTAATAGCACCTTTTTGAACACCAAAACTACTTACTGCTTCGTTTAGAAAGTCACTATCTTTTTGCCCTTTTTGCATTGTTTTAATAATGGTTTTTTCGGTATAGGCTCGGTGTCCATCACCGCAACGCATTGTTGTGATGATGTCCTTCCCTGTCAGTTTATTTTCTACAGTCAAAATATCACCGCAGAATATCAAACGCAAAACACCTTCTTTATAGCAGACTGATAATTCTAAAAAATGATATTGTTTGCTAGTAATAAGATTGCGATTTGAATCATTGAGATTATAAACTGATATTTCGGCAGTGTTTGGTTCAGAAGTTAACGTTTTTTTAATCGAAAAAGCGACACGTAAATTATTGATAACAATACTTTCTTTGCGATTACCAATTTTAAGTTCTAGAACTCGCCCGAATTGCCTCACGATATTCGTCCTTTGTCATTGCCAATAATTGCATACGATTATTAAAATCGTCTTTTGATGTGGCATTAATTTCAAGCCCTGACTTATCTTCCAGCACTAACACAAATGGTAAATTAAACTCAATTAATGATGGGCTATTAACGACTAAACCTTTGTTTTTCACAATAAACTCATTTTTATCAATATCAAATAAATCAAATTGATAGCCTTTCAAGAATTTGTTGTAACGCAATGTTAATCGCAAATTCATATCATATAAATTTAGCGTCTGCTCTAATATATCGTCATTCGTTGTCTGTATAATGTGCATTTTATGTTCTCCTACCAGTAAATATTCCCTTTCCAGTTCTCAAAACTGACTCTTGATCAACCTCTTTCGGTTGAGTTTTACCTAGATTTCTAACTTTCGGCTTAGACATTTTAAAGCCGTTAGCGATTTGCGTTTCAACTATGAAAATTTCGCGAAACGTTAATACAAACTCACCACTGGTGTTTTGCTTTTGAGTAAGACCAACGGATGTAAGTATCATGTTTTTATACTGCCGAGTGTTGGTTTGTAGCGTTACAGGCTCACCACTTCGCTGTATTGCTAACAATTTTTCATGAGCATCAGCAATGCGATCGGATGATGAGCTATTTAAAAATGGAGATTGGTAGTCAAGTAAAAAATCAGCTACAACTTGGTTTTTTACTTTCTCTTTTGTCTCGTTCTGCGAGGCGTAATAACGCTGAATCATTTTTTCCGCTTGTTCAGTGATTGGGCTAATTTTCATTGGCGCAGGGTATTCATCAAAATTATAGCCCGTCATCCGCTCAATTGAATTAGCTTTCGGCTCATAGCTAACAACCAAACCGTACACTGTCACTTCTTTAGGGTCCAACACTGCGTGATCCGCAATATTAGCCCCGTTTTCGATCGGGTTTTCCGTCACTCTTAATTTTGATGTGTGTTGCTCAACAGTGTTAATATCAAGATTAAACGTGAAATTATCACTGATAATTAACCCGAAATTATTTGATGATTTATTTAATATAGATTGAAACATTAGTTAGATCCTAGTGCTGTTTGTATATTATCGTTTATACGTCTCGCAGCATTATTAGAAATGCTATTCAAGTTATCAAAACCCTCTTGAGGTGTTGTAACGTTCATCGTGTTATTGATAGTTACTGCATTGTTATTATTGATGTTTTTGTTTGCTGGCATAAGGCTTCCTGCTTTAGCTCCGTCTGTGCTTAGCTTTGCTTGTATGTTCGTGTTAGTTAATCGCTTAGCTGTGACTTCTATCTCATCATCGTCACCACCTAGCCCAATCCACGATAAAGCCCCCTTCACTTTGCTTTTAACTGAATCAATAAATCCATAAAATTTATCTTTTATCCAGTCCATTGCTTGTTTAAATGGTGCTGTGATTGACTCATGAACCTTTAAAAACGCTTCGCCAAATTTTTTAGTAGTATCGCCGACATCTCCGACCCACACTTTAAACAGACTTTTTACTAAATCCCAAGCGGCTTCAAATGGGGATATAACAAAATCGAAAATAGCCCAAAATGTTTCGCCTATCTTGTCGGTAGTGGTTGTAGTGTCATCTTCCCAGATGTCAAACAGGTCATTAATGAACTTCCAAGCAGCTTTAAAAGGTGCAGTCCAAAACTCAAAAAGAGCTTTAAATGTCTCACCGAGTGAATTAACAGCATCACCAGCATCAATACCGAGCCAGTCCATTATTTGACAGATTGCTTTATATGCCATTCTATACGGTAGTGTTATCGCGTCGATAATAAAGTTAAAAATTTTACCGACTCTGTCTACTGTTTTGCTCGCTTCGTTTTCAGACATGCCAAAAAACAGCAGTATGTTCTTGAATGCATTTGACAGTAACGACTTGATGCCAGATATCAGTGATTTAAAACCGCTTACTATCGAATCAAACAAGCTTTTTGATAACGATTTTATTTTTTTAGTATCGCCAGTCCACAATGCTTTGAGAAATTCCCAGAATGTTTTTGCAAATTTCCAAGCGGCTTTAGCACCATCGATAAATGGTTGCCAATATTCACCGAATAGACTTTTACCGCCATTCATGTAGACCATGAGGTCATCTATTAACAGCATTAAAGCGGTCAGTAACCCAAGAATTATACCCAAAGGGCTAAATAAAAATGCCCGATTGAGCACTGCCCAAGCGATTCCTAGCGCAATTAACGCTTTTTTCCAACCAATAGTTCCAGACACAATCTTGTCAATAAATTTAATAAAATTAACAACAATCTGAATTGCCATGCCGACAAATTTAATTACTTTTGTGATTCCATCAGCAATCAACTCTTTATTAACTGTCAACCAGTTACGAAATCCAGCAATTAAATTAGTCAATGCAGGCGCAAGATTTAATGCAATTTTAGTTTTTATGCTATCGAGTGCTAGTCCAGTTTTGCTCATTTCTCGCTTATAAAGTTCGGCTTGTTTAAGCTCCTTTTGTGAGATTTTGAACAAAGCACCTTTTTTTGTTGCTAACTCTTTGGCTTTATCGATTGCGTTATTAAAAGCGCCGATCAATTTTTTACCGTACAATACAGCGGTTGCAGCTAACGCAACCAAAATCATCTTCAATGAAAATAATTTCGATTTTGTTTGACTTGCTGCTTTACCTGCTTCGGCTGTTGATTTTTTTGTCTCTCGAATAGCCTTATTTGCATCTTCTTGTATGCCGTTAGCTGTATCTGCAAGCTGATTTGCACCAGCTTGTAGATTGTTAACAACTTTCGTTATTTCACCAGCTTTGGAAGCGTCAACGCCGATTTTTATCAAAAATTCTTCTAAAAACATTATTGCGCCTCACTTTGCTGTTGCTTTTCTGCTAATTTAGTTTCAGCTATTACGTTGTGCATATCGATAACATCATCAAGAGAATACACGGTTCGAAGCTCGTGGAGCGTTGCGTATCTATTTACGATAACGCTCCACACAAACCAGTCTACATCACTGTCTCCGCCACCGTCTCCAAGCTGGCTGTACTTAGCTTGGATGCAATCCCATTTGGCAAAAAACCCAAAAAATGGAATTTTAAACCCTCGATAATAACTTGATAGTAATGGCTTCGATGTGTGTTAAAAAACTCACCTGCTTCTTGCGGTTTTTGAAACAGCACTTTTTTACCGTTCTCATCGACAGCAGTAACATAATCAAGAATGAATTTTTCTATTTCGGCAAATTGTTCAGAGCCGATATTTGATGCTAGTTGACCAATATCAAAACCTGATTTATTACCTTCGAATGAAAAACAGCCTTGGAGCAAGGCTGTTAATTTTTTTAGGTATTTATTTGACTTGAAAAAATCTGCTTGTGTGAATGTATAAACTACATCATCAATAGTAAAATCTGTGCTTTGCATTATAAACCGCCTTTAATATCAAACTCTGCTTTAGTTGCTTTAAATGTCCACGTTACGCCGTTGTGAGCTGTACCACGCGCGTGCGTTGGGGGTGTTGTAAACCAGCACCCCGTTAGTAAAAACTCATCACCGTTGCGTAAATCTTTGTACGTAATTAATTTACCCGTCGCTGTTGTTGGGTTGTTAATTTGAGCATTACGTAACTGATTTAATTTTTGGTTAGTTTCAGAATGCTGTAACGTTTTAATAGTAACAGTTGCGCCACGATTACAAGAATGAACAAAAACACCCTTGCCGTTAATGCCATACGTGATATCACCGTCGTCGCCGATTGGTGCAATGCTGATAGCATCTTGCGCATTCTCGTAGCCAGTAATTTCAGTGCCGTCGATAGTCAAGACGGCATCTTCTAAAGAAAATGATTTAGACATATAAAATCCTTATCGATTGAATTGAACAATGATATCGACGCTATGACCCGCGCCAGCAAGCTTAAGTGCGCAATTGATTGGCATCATCTTGCGAGCCTCTCTATCTGCTGTATCTTGCATGCCGAACGAATCAGAATAAAAATAATAGCCATTAATTTGGTCACCGAAAGATAACTCGCCAAGGTCGCCCAATGTCCATTTACCTAGTCCTAAGAATCCGTTATTGATAAATTGCTCGCCAACTACTTTGATTGAACTGATTAAAATTTGCTGACCGCGATCAGTTTGAGGGATTTTTGTAGGTTGACCTTGTAGCGTATTAAATGCTTGAACTTGTACTGCGTTAATGAACGCATCCAAGCCTGTCGTTTCATCAATAAACGTCCCGCCAAGCATAACGCCCTCGGCTAGCATGTTTACACCTGCATAATCAGTATAAAAATTAATACCTAGGCGTCTGCATTTTGTTGCTTCGTTGATAGTGATTTTATCGTCTGATGTGACACTAACTTCTTGCTTGAATTTAACAGTTTTAGCCGTGTTTACACCCGTCCAAACCGTTGTTAGAGCAATGCCTATTAACTCGGCTGCTGCATGAGTGTTGCCCTTGTTGTTATACTGGACCATCAAGCGACCGCTATTACGTTTTGATAGCGTTTTAAGTACGTTATTATCAGTATATTCAATGTTAGCAGGTCGGGTTTCGGTGTACGCCATGACTTTAGCATTTTCGACGCCTTGAGCTACTACCCAGTCGTGGGCTTCAACTAATTCGGCGTCAGTAATCGTATTAGCAAAATAAACGCCGTACCAATTTTGGTATTGGTTTTGTAACTTGCTCAATGCCTCAGCAGGTGTTTCTTTATTGTAAGTGATCGCATCTTCACCGTTAATTAGCGTACCTCTGCCGTCGATTAGATTAGTCATATTACCAACATATGTACCATCTAATTGCGCATCAAATACATAACCAAAATTAGCACCCTTGCCATCTGTGTTTGCAGATAAGATAAATCGACTGCCTACAGCGTCATAAATAAACTTAACACCAATATCAGCTAGTTTTGCATTAACTACATTTGCCACATCTTGCATACTTGAAACAGTCGAAAAATCCAGCTCTTTAACATCGATTTTTGTATCACCAAAATAAAATGACAGATAACCGTCCGTAATATTTTTAAATTGAATATATGAAACCGCTAACGCTGAACCGTTAATTTTTGAACTAATCGCTGATGATGTGAAATTTTCTTTCATGTATCTAGCAATTAACGCAGTTTTCGGTTTTGGTCGCGCTGAAAATAACGCAGAAGCGGCACGATACGCATCTGAATTAGTGCCAAACAATGACGCTACACTGTTAGGATCAGATACAACGACGTAGCGAGTGTCTGGATTAGTGAACTCGTCGCACATTTCATGAGTGAAAATAGCAACCACGCTCAAATCACGCTTTTGTGCGCCCCGTGGTGATTGTGGTAGAGTTACATCCACCACCTGACTGATTGGTAAACTCATTATTACCCCTTCTCTAAATTAAATTTTACTGTATCGCCACGGTTTACTTGAGCCTTGACGATCGGATTAATTGAAAATGTAAGATCGACCTGTGCACGCTGTTCTTTGCCACCTGCAATAGTTGTCGGTAAGCTTCGAATTTGCGAGCATTTTAGATATCCCATACCTAGACGCCTTAGCTTTTGCCAAACTGCTGTTAATCGCATTGATTCAGTGAGCTTGCACAACATATCGTACGCATTCTTACCGTACGCGTTGATTGAGATAGTAACCTCTCTGAGAGTTGACGCTATCTCTTCTTCATCAGTACCGTTGAATTTAACCTCAGTACCGATATCCGATTGATACGCATTTAGTACAGTGATAAATTTATCCCGTTTTGAAACGTCCTGCATATTGTTAGCATCAAATACCAACGATTCAGGTAACGTCAAAACCTCCGCTATCGTGCGCCTGACTTCCGTCATATCGAGTCGCGAGACAGTCGTAATAGCCATAATCGCTCCATATTGATTCCGAAATAACTTTAAATCTCATACCGTGATGATGAAATAGCACGCCGTTAGTGATTTGAAAAACACAATAAAGGCGATGTTATAGAAGTTACCACGAAATACGGTAAAGACAATGAAAGCATTGTTTATAATTTAATCTTCGAAAAAGACGGTTATTTTTATTATTCAATAATACGTGCTGACGGATTTAATGTACAAGAGAGAGCGAAAGCAAGAGCTAACAGATATACACAATGGGCTAACTCCGCTATTGGACGAAGCTGTCAGTTACAGAAAGAAGCTAATGAAGGAAAAGATTTTTTAGCACTGGGAGAACCTATAAAAACAGATCATCATAGCGGAAAAAGTCACTGTGCACTAATTGAGCGAAACTGGGAGCGAATGAGAAAATCATCTGAGCTTAGAAAAAAAGCAGAACGACACGAAGAAAAAGCCGAATACTGGGCAGATCGTGAAAATGATATCAATATATCAATGCCAGAATCATTAGAATTATATAAATTTAAATTGGAAGAAGCAGAAAAACATCACGCAGACCTTAAAAGTGGAAAAATACCACGTGCTCACATGGGTTCACTAGAACACGCAAAAAAAGAAGCTAACAAGTTTAAAAAGCTTTACGAATTAGCTAATCAGCTATGGGGATAAATTTTGACAGCTCGGAAAGACGAGTACATGCAAATCCGCTTGCCCCAGAAATGGGGCTTTTTTACAGAATTAGCAGATAGAAATTAAAGATTATGAGGAATGAACATGAACACAATACCGATTGACCATGTCGGCTGTAATGTTTATCAAACAGATCGATTTAATATTAATTACAAACTAAATCAGGGCGAGCAAATATATGCCCTTTTTTGTGTCTTAATTGTGACATTAGGCGGATTATTTGGGCTGATTCGTTGGATGTTAGAAGTGGCAACTAATTAAAATA
>NZ_WTEY01000015.1 GCF_009795805.1 Gilliamella sp. Pra-s52 | reverse complement strand
AACGCCGTAGTGCCGATGGTAGTGTGGGTATTACCCATGTGAGAGTAGGGTGCCGCCAGACTTTTAAATAGATGAGCCCAGCAGTGATGCTGGGCTTTTTTGCTTTCTGGGGTTTTAATTGATTAATATAGATTGGTAAATGAATACTTTAATAGCTTTCAATAAACCATTTAATGTCATAACTCAATTTTCACCGCATGAAAAATATCAGACATTAAAAGATTTTATACAATTACCTAATTTTTATCCTGCTGGACGTTTGGATACTGATAGCGAAGGATTATTATTATTAACGAATAATGGAAAATTACAGTCCAAAATCAGCTCACCAAAATTTAAATTACCTAAAACTTATTGGGTACAAGTTGAAGGTATTATCAACCAACAAGCTATAAATAGACTAAGAAAAGGCGTACAATTAAAAGAATTTCACACAGCGCCAGCTATAGTAAATTTTCTTGATGACCCAAAAGAACTATGGGAAAGAATCCCTCCTATTAGAGAACGCAAAACAGTACCTACTTCATGGATTAGCATTACAATCTCAGAAGGAAAAAATCGACAAGTTAGGCGAATGTGTGCTGCTGTTGGTTTTCCTTGTTTAAGATTGGTTAGAGTTCAAATTGGAAAATATAATCTATTTACTCATCAATTACCATTAAGTGATTGGCGCTATATCACAACTCAAGATATTTATTTTTAACAAAAGATTTGAAAAAATAATATTAGTCTCTTTTATTGAATGCATTGGGCTTTATTCTAAAATAAGATAGAATGATCATTAGGAATGATCTTAGGGTAAATTATTTATGTTTGAACAAAAAAAAGAAGGATTTTTCTCTCGCTTAAAAAAAGGTCTTTTTAAGACTAAACAAAATATTGGATCTGGTTTTCTTAGTTTATTTAAAGGCAAAAAGATTGATCAAGCCCTATTTGAAGAACTAGAAGAACAATTGCTTATTGCTGATGTAGGCTTTGATACAACACAAAGAATTATAGATAGTTTAACAAAACAAGCCTCAAGAAAAGAACTGAAAGATGCCGATGCATTACATGAGCTTTTAAAACAAGAAATGAACTCAATTTTAAGTGGCGTAGATAAACCGCTTGATATTAATAGCCACAGTCCTTTTGTTATCTTAATGGTAGGCGTTAATGGCGTAGGTAAAACAACAACAATTGGCAAATTAGCCCGTCAATTTCAACAACAAGGCAAATCAGTTATGCTTGCTGCTGGTGATACCTTTCGTGCAGCGGCTGTTGAACAGTTACAAGTTTGGGGAGAGCGTAATAACATTCCAGTTATTGCACAACATACCAATGCTGATTCAGCATCTGTCATCTTTGACGCAGTACAGGCAGCAAAAGCCAAGAAAATAGATGTATTAATTGCTGATACTGCTGGTCGTTTACAAAACAAATCTCATTTAATGGACGAGCTGAAAAAAATAGTACGAGTCATCAAAAAGCAAGATGAAACGGCACCACATGAAATTATGTTAACGATTGATGCAGGCACAGGTCAAAATGCAATTAGTCAAACCAAACTTTTTAATGAAGCTATTGGCGTTACTGGCATGACATTAACTAAACTAGATGGTACTGCAAAAGGTGGAATTATTTTTAGTATTGCAGATCAGTTTAGTATTCCTATACGTTATATTGGTGTGGGTGAAAAAATTGATGATTTAAGACCTTTTGTTGCAGATGATTTTATTAATGCTTTGTTTGATCAAGCAGATGAATAGAGAGAAATCATGATCCAATTTCAACGTGTAAGTAAAGTTTATTCTGGCGGAAAATCGGCATTACAAAATATAAACTTTACGTTATTACCGGGAGAAATGGCCTTTTTAACAGGACATTCTGGTGCTGGTAAAAGCACTTTAATGCGATTGATTTGTGGTTTAGAAAAAGCTAATGATGGAAAAGTGTTATTAAATGGCGTTGATGTTTCGGGATTAAGTAGGCATGAAATGCCGTTTTTACGTCGCACAATTGGGATGATTTTTCAAGATCATCAATTATTAATGGATCATACTGTTTATGATAATGTTGCAATCCCACTAATCATTTTAGGTAAATCAGCAGAAGAAATTCGCAGGCGTGTTTCGGCATCATTGGATAAAGTTGGATTATTAAATAAAATGAAATTTTATCCTATACAGTTATCAGGTGGAGAACAGCAACGCGTTGGCATAGCGCGAGCTATTGTTAATCGTCCCAGTGTTTTACTTGCTGATGAACCTACAGGTAATTTAGATGATAAACTATCCAAGGATATTTTAAAGCTTTTTGAAGAATTTAACCAAGCAGGCGTAACGGTTTTGATGGCGACCCATAATATGGGGCTTATTCGTCGCAGACACCATCGAATACTGCATTTAAATCAAGGGCTTTTAGAGGTTAAAAGTTAATGAATTACGCTAATAACAAACCGACTAAATTAAAGAAAAAAGACAATAATAGTTTTTTTTCTCGTTGGAAAAGACAAATTGGCTATGCTTGGCGTAATACTTTTAATGATTTTTCTCAACATATTTTTGCCTCGCTATTGACCGTTTTTGTTATTGCTATTTCAATTACTTTACCGACTATTAGTTACCTTCTTTGGAAAAATGCTAATCAAACTGCAAAACAATGGTATCCAACGCCTAATTTAACGATTTATATTAATAAAGATTTAACCCAAGAACAAACAACTGAATTGATTACTAAACTTAAATCTTATCCTGAAGTTGCTCAAGTTGATTATCTTTCTCGAGAAAAAACAATAGAAGAATTTAAAACATGGTCAGGATTTAGTAATGCATTGGATTTATTAGACGAAAACCCACTACCCGCAGTAGCTATTGTTATGCCTAAAGAAGAAGCAAAAAAAACAGTTATATTGCATCAATTACAAACTGAATTACTTAAATTTGATGGTATAGATGATATAAAGTTAGATGATAGTTGGTTTACTCGACTAACTGCGTTAACAGACATGATTAAATCTGTTGTATGGATCATCTCGGTATTTATGATTATTGCTGTATCACTTGTTATTGGAAATAGTATTCGCTTAAATATTTTTGCTAGAAAGCAAACGATTGTTGTAATGCAATTAATTGGTGCAACCGAGGGATTTATTTTACGTCCTTTTCTTTATAGTGGTATTCTTATTGGCTTTATTAGTTCAATTATTTCTTTAATTTTATCGGAAATATTTATTTTTCAAATAGAGTCAATTATATTGAATGTTTCAGATGTATTTGGAACAATAATCAATATCGAAGGGCTATTATGGGATGAAAGCATATTGATCATGCTTATTACTATGATTATAGGATGGTTTTCATCGCTTATTGCGACAAAAAAATATTTAAAAATAACACGAATTACCTAGTTATTTTTCCATAATTAACTAGAATATAAAACAAATTTAATAGCTGTAAATCTTAAGTGAATACTTATTAATTGAAAATAAAAAGTATGAACTAATTTATGGTTTGTTGGTCTAAATAATAAATGAACGTTATTTTAACGTTTTTAATTGTTACATTTAATTGATGATGTGACAAAATGACTTAATTTAAGGGGGAATTAAATGAGTACTGATTTAAAAATGCAAGTAGGTGCTTTAATCCCACAAGGAAATATAGAATCATACCTTCGCATGATTAACACCTACCCAATGTTAACTGCAGAAGAAGAAAAATCATTGGGTGAAAAACTTTATTATGATGATGACGTCGATGCTGCTCGCCAGTTAATTTTATCTCATTTACGATTTGTGGCGCATATTGCACGTGGTTATTCTGGTTATGGCTTGCCACAAGCAGACTTAATTCAAGAAGGCAACATTGGTCTAATGAAAGCAGTGCGACGTTTTAATCCGGAAATGGGTGTTCGTTTAGTCTCATTTGCTGTACATTGGATAAAAGCTGAAATCCACGAATATGTATTAAAAAATTGGCGTATTGTTAAAGTTGCGACAACTAAAGCACAAAGAAAGTTATTCTTTAATCTAAGAAAGACTAAACAACGTTTAGGTTGGTTTAGTAGTGCTGAAGTGGATATGGTTGCGGATGAATTAGGTGTAAGCCGTAAAGACGTACTTGAAATGGAATCACGCATGTCTGCACAAGATATGTCGTTTGATATTGACAGCGATGACGATGACAATTCAATTGTTGCACCGGCCCTATACTTAGAAGATAGTAACTCTGATTTTTCCAAATCAATTGAAAATGACAACTGGGAAAATGATGCGACAGATAAACTACATGATGCACTATCACAACTAGACGAACGCAGCCAAGATATTATTAAGGCACGTTGGTTAGATGCTGATGATAGCAAATCAACATTGCAAGTATTAGCTGATAAATACAGCGTTTCGGCTGAACGTATTCGCCAACTTGAAAAAAACGCAATGAAAAAGTTAAGGGTTGCTATCGAAGCATAATTTTTCATTAATATTAACTTCCTAAGCCTTACTTTAAAAAGTAAGGCTTTTTCACAATAAAGACAAGCAAAACAATAAAAAATTATCGTTTTATTTTAATTTGTTATTGTTTTTCGTTTTTCCAATGTTATACTGTGTTCACTTTTTATAAAGAAAAAGGGTCTAAAGATGAATACAGATATAACTAAAACACATTCTCAGTTAAATCAATATTGTCGATTTATGGCATTATTAACATTAATTCCAATTCTAATTTTGTTAGTTAGCGCAATATCTCCATTCTTATATTATTTTTTTGATATATCAAATATTGGACTTGAATTCGCAGGGTTTTCTTTCTTCACTAGTGGGGAAGATTATGTTGATCCTAAATCTTTAGCAGGATGGCAAGCGACTATCGCAACATTAATGGAAACTTCATTAATACTCATTTTAATTTATGCGTTTTATCAACTTAGACTATTGTTTATCAATTACAGTCAATCTGAATATTTTTCAGTAAAATCAGCCAACCATTGTTACATCTTTGGCAAATTACTTGTTTGTTGGGAGGTAATACGTTTTTTATCTGAACCGTTATTAACAATGATCTTAACTTATAATCAAGATGCATCAGCACGTTACTTTTCTATTTCTTTTTCTAGTGATGATATCATAACGCTATTTATTGCGATTAGTATTATGTTCATTGGTCAAATACTTAAAAAAGCTTGCCAACTAGATGAAGAAAATAAACAATTTATTTAAAAGGAGTCATATGTGCCAATTATAATAAATTTAGACGTCATGCTTGCTAAACGTAAAGTTAAATCAAAAGATTTAGCGGCAACAATTGGTATTACAGAACAAAATTTATCATTGCTTAAGCAAGGTAAAGTCAAAGGATTTAGACTCGCAACACTCGAGGCAATCTGTAAACATTTAGATTGCCAACCGGGTGATATATTAGAATATACGAACGAAGAATAGATTATTAACTTATTGCAAGTAATGCGGCTTCTTGCGCATGAATTAAGGCGGTATCAAAAAAAGGTGTATTGCGATCGGATTGAGAGATTAATAACCCAATTTCAGTGCAGCCTAAAATAACGCCTTCTGCGCCATTTTTAACGAGTTTATCAACAATATTAAGATAGGCCTGCTTAGAATCAGGCTTAATAATACCTTTACAAAGTTCATCATAAATGATCTGATTAATGATATTTCTGTCTTGGGCTTCAGGAATAAGTACATTTAAATTTTTATCGAACAGTTTAGATTTATAAAAGTCCTGCTCCATTGTATATTTAGTCCCTAACAAAGCGACCGATTTAATATTTTGTGCTAGTAAATGTTTAGCGGTCACATCGGCAATATGAATAATTGGAATATTAATTGCTTTTTGGATCTGATCTGCGACTTTATGCATGGTATTAGTACAAATAACAATGAAATCTGCACCAGCAAGTTCCACTCTTTTAGCGGCATCAATTAAAATTTCTGCACTTTTATGCCATTCATTATTGGCCTGACAACTTTCAATTTCTTGAAAATCAACGCTATATAAAATCGTTTTAGCTGAATGCAATCCACCTAATGATTTAGCAATAGTTTGATTAATAACTTGATAATAAGTTGTTGTGCTTTCCCAACTCATACCACCAATTAAACCAATTGTTTTCATTTTTCAAATACCTATATAAAATTTATTTATTTTTGTTAACTTGTTTTATTATCTACAATAAGCGTTGGAAAGTAAATTTACTGCAGGATTATTTATGTTGATAATCAACAATTTTGACTATTTTTTGCTAAATAACCGAATATATATGCTATAAAGTCTATATAAAAATAATAACGTTATAAATATAACCGTTAAGGTAACAATCTCGAATGAAGAAAAGAAAAACACAGTTATGGCTTGTACCGATTATCTATTTTATACTCTCCTTTCCCTGCTTTGCCGAACCCAAGGTGATCCATGTTTTGGTGGCACTATGTGATAACAAATATCAAAAGATAGCACCAGTTCCAAAGGCGATAGGTAACGGACAAGATCCCAAAAACAACCTTTATTGGGGGGCGGCTTATGGTTTTAAAACCTATTTTGCTAAGCAAAAAGAGTGGCAAGTTGTGCAAATTAATCGTCCCAAATCAGGAATAATATTAGAAGAGATTATTTACAAACACCAAGACAAAGATATTTATCTAATTGCACAGGCGTATAATGGCAAATATATTAACGATACTGTTGATGATTTTATTGATTATTCAGCAGGCAAAAAGGCAAAAGTATTTAAATTGGATAATAAAACGGTGATAGCAGGGGGAAGTGCAGATCTGGTTGTCTATATTGGTCATGATTCATTAATGGAATGGTCATGGAAAAAATACTTACCTGATAGTTGGCGTTGGAATACATTATCAAAAGAGCAACAAGAAAAACAAAAATCACGTTATGCGGCAGTATTTGCTTGCAAAAGCCAACAATATTTTACGCCACCACTATCGCGCCTAGGCATTACTCCACTCATTTTAACTTTGCACCGTATGGCGCCCGAAGCGTATAGTGTGCATGCAATGATTAACGGTTGGTTAAATGGCGAATCAAAGGCCGATATCCGGTTAAAAGTGGCTAGTGCCTACAGTCAATATCAAAAACTTAGCAAACCTGCTTTGCATATTTTTACTACCGAATACAGCCAATAAATGGCTCATATTTTGCTTTCAATAATCTTAGTTAAATTGTAAAGGTGCAATAAATGATGACAATACCTAAAATAGTTATCCTAACCGGCGCAGGTATTTCGGCCGAATCGGGCTTATCAACCTTTCGAGCCCAAAATGGATTATGGGAAGGTTATGATGTTAATGACGTAGCAACTTACGAAGGCTATATGCGTAACCCAACAGCAGTACATGATTTTTATAATATGTTGCGCCGTAAATTACAACACCCAAACGTAAAGCCTAATGCTGCTCATTTTGCGCTGGCAGAGTTAGAACAAAAATTAGGTACTGACAATGTCTTAATTGTGACACAAAATGTGGATAACTTACATGAACAAGCTGGATCTAAAAATATTATTCACATGCATGGTGAATTATTAAAAGTTCGTAATGAAAAAACAGGACAAATAATTGATTGCTTTAACGATGTGAATTATCAACAAAACAAATTAATTCGCCCACATATAGTCTGGTTTGGCGAAATTCCCCTACAAATGGAACAAATTTATGATGCGCTTTCGCAAGCGGATTATTTTATATCTATTGGCACATCAGGCAATGTCTATCCTGCGGCGGGATTTGTGCAAATTGCTAACCAAACAAGTGCAAAAACGATTGAACTTAATTTAGAGCCCAGCTTAGGTGAAAGTCTATTTCAAACCAAAATTTACGGACCCGCAAGTAAAGTGGTGCCTGAATTTATAAAAACATTCATCTAGCTATTATTCAAGTTTATCTAAATAATACTTACCGCCCAAATTATTCATTTGGGTACGAATCCATTCTGCTTTTTTTTGAATATTACTATTGGGGTTAACCGGATGCCATTTTCTTGGATTAGGCAAAATCGCCGCCAGCAAACTTGCTTGAGTCGGCGTTAATTGGCTAGCACTAACGTTAAAATAGTGACGAGAAGCCGCCTCAATACCAAAAACGCCCTCATCCCATTCAACGCTATTTAAGTAAATTTCCAGAATGCGCTGTTTAGACCAAGTAAGTTCGATCCAAAGTGTAAACCACGACTCAAATCCTTTACGAACCCAGCTACGCGATGGCCATAAAAAAATATTCTTGGCGACTTGCTGAGTAATTGTACTGGCACCACGAATTTTTTTATTATTTTGATTATGCTTCAAAGCCCGATTAATCGCCTTAAAATCAAATCCCCAATGATTAGAAAAGTTTTGATCTTCGGCAGCAATAACAGCTATTTTAATATTATCAGAAATCTGATCCCAATCTTTCCATGTGCGTTGTTGAGTAATGTTCCAATGAGTGATTTTTCTTTCTACCATCAGCATTGAACCCAAAGGATTAACCCAACGCATTAACACAACAAGCAAAACGGACAATAGCATAAATCCAATTATCGCTTTTTTTGTTATGTTTAAAAATTTTTTGAATAAAGGCTTCATGCTGATTTAGATAAAACAACGTAAAAAATTAGCAAATAAGATACGATATATTAACGTTTTAATAAATAACTTTTTATAAACTCAGCAATTTGAATTGGCTGATTAATATCAAATCTTGGTATATTTGTATCTAACGGCTCATCACTAGCAACCGCCAAAGTACAATCATCAATAAAAAGTGGTTTTTTAACACAGCCTCGGTGACAAATAATTTTAGGGATTTGCTCATCTTTAAACCCCTCAACTAAAATAATATCAACATCAGAAAATTGATTAATTAAAGTCTGCAAATCCGCTGATTTATTGGGTGTTTCACAAATTAAAGCGTAACGGTTATCGCAAGCAACCATTGTTTGTAAAGCACCGGCTTTACGCAATTGATAGCTATCTTTTCCTGGAATATCAAATTCAACATCGTGATGCGCATGTTTTAAAGTCGCCACCTTAAAGCCCTGCTCAACAAGTAGCGAAATCACCTTAGTTAATAAAGTTGTTTTACCACTGCCACTGTAACCACAAATAGCGAGCGTTTTTCTTATATTCATCGTGTTGTGATTCAAAATAGTTAGATTCAATTAAAAACTAATATACACCATTTTTCACGATGAAAAAGATAAGAGCATATCTATCAAAAAGTGGTCAGGAAAGGTATTGATTTTATTGAAGTTTTTGTTTTAAAAAATAACCTTAAAAAACAAATTATTATTTGTTTTATTTTTGATTAAACACATTAAGCTCATCTAATGTATTGATATTACTAAAACAAACTGCTTTATCACTAAAATCAACCGATTTAGCACTAATTTGTTCTAAAAACAGCATCAATTTACGTCCGCCTTGTTCCAAATAAGCTTGTAGCTGTAAAATAATCGTTTTATGAATAAGCAAGATAGTTGGATGGTGGTGTTGTCCATCATGTGGATAAATAGCATTATTATTTGCCGTATAAACCGCTAAACGGTCAATTAAGTCGTCGGGCAAAAAAGGGGTGTCACAACTGACAAATAAATTCCAATCAGTTTTACTACGCAATAGGCCACTATAAATACCCGATAACGGCCCACAAAATCCCGCTAGATCATCACTAAACACGGGGTACCCTGCTTTTTGATATTGTTGGGTATGACGATTGCAATTAATCATCATTGTGTCAACATGCGGTTTGATGCGGTCAATGACATGTTGATAGAGTGGTTTTTGATGTAATAATAACAGTCCTTTGTCGTTGCCATTCATGCGGGTACTTTTACCACCGGCTAGAATGATTGCAGTAATAGAGGGTTTTTCCATAAATTATTTCTCTTTTACGTTGCGAAAAAACAAAATAACATTACTATATAGCAAAGTTATTGCAAGTCGTAGCATATCATTTTTTTATGATTGCTTATTTATCATTATCTTCTACAGGTTTGAAGATCTACTAAAGGTAACAATTATGAAATGTCATCGTATTGATGAAGTAATGGAATTATTACAATCTGCTTGGGAAGGTGATTCTGACCTTAACTTATTACAATTTTTAGCTAAATTGTCTCAAGAAGCGGGTTTTGAAGGTGAGTTAAAAGACTTGAGTGACGATATTTTAATTTATCATTTAAAAATGCGTGGCTCTGATAAGAATGAAGTAATTCCAGGGCTAAAAAAAGATTATGAAGAAGATTTTAAATCTGCATTATTAAAAGCGCGCGGAATTATAAAAGAATAAGGAGAACTATTAATATGAAAAAAACACTTATTGCAATGAGCGTCTTACTTTCTTCTGTAAGTTGTTTTGCAGATGAAGGAAATACAACAACCAAAGCTGAAGCATCACAAGCGGTTACTGCAAATACTCAAGCGCCGATTGAATTAGATAAACAATATATCGTGTTGCCAACTAATCCATCACCCGATAAAGAAGTTATTGAGTTCTTTTCATTTAATTGTCCTAGCTGTTTTAAATTTGAAGCTCAAAATCAAGGTCCGCAAACGATTAGTAAGGCTTTACCAGAAGGCGTTAAGTTTAAACGCTACCATTTAGAGAACTTTGGACCATTAGCGAAAGATCTTGCGCAAGCATGGGCGGTGGCTAATGTGCTTGGTGTTCAAGATAAGGTGTCTGATGCGCTGTATAATGCTATCCAAAAAGAAAAAACTGTAAAAACGGCTGATGATATTAAAGCTGTTTTTGAAAAATTAGGGGTTAGCGGTGACGTTTTTGATAAAACAAAAGATAGTTTTTTAGTTAAAGCATTTATGGTACAGCAAACAGAAGCGATTAAAGAGATGAAACCAGAATCTATCCCTACTGTTGTTGTGAATCGTAAGTTTTATATTGTGCCAAATGCGCTTGATATGACTAGTGATGATACTTTTATTAATGATTATGCACGAGTGACTGCATTTGTAGCAGGTTTAGATCCTAACGTAAAAATGGTTAAAAAGGCGGGTTCTGATAAAAAATAGTACCTGTAGCAATAATTAGCCTAAGTTAGTTATTTGGTTTTAATGTTTAAATCCCTTTGCTCAATATTATGATGCAAAGGGATTTTTTTATGTTTATGATTTTGGTGGTTATTCTCGTTCTAATGCATAAATTGGGTCGAGTTTGGCTGCTCGTCTAGCAGGGAAATAGCCAAAAATAATACCAATTATGCTTGAGAAGCTAAATGCCGCAATAATTGATATTGCTGAAAAACTCATTGCAAATGATGTGACAACGGTATTAAAAATAAATCCGATGGCAAATGAAAGTAGAATGCCTATTGTGCCACCGATTAAACACACTAATATGGCTTCAATCAAAAATTGTTGTAATATGTCACTTGAACGTGCGCCAACAGCCATGCGTACACCAATTTCGCGCGTTCTTTCGGTGACTGATACTAGCATAATGTTCATTACACCAATCCCTCCAACAATAAGCGAAATTAGCGCAATAGCTGAAACCAATAGTGTCATGACCCAAGCTGATGAGTTGATTGTTTCTCGTATGTTGTCTGAGTTAAAGATGAAGAAGTCTTTTGTACCATGACGTTTAAGCATAATTTGATTAATCGCTTGCTCGGCAATGGTTAAATCAACATTATCTTTTACTCGTACTGTGATGCTTTTTAATGAAGTCTGCCCAACCATGCGGTTAGTCACGGTGGTATAAGGTAGCCAAATATTTAGGCTTTCATTACTGCCAAATCCCTGTTGTTGTTTTGTTGCAACACCAATAATCCTTACTGGCAGTTGTCCAACCATTAAAATTTTTCCAATAGGGTTTTGATTTGCAAATAGTCGTTTCACTGTGTTTTCGTCGATAACAGCATCTTGAGCTGAGGTGATAACACTTGTTTCGTCAAACGATTTGCCTTGCGAAATGTTGTAACCCCGAACAGCAAAAAACTGTTCCCCAACCCCATTGACTGTGCCCGTTACCGCTAGGTTGCCAATGCGAAAATAAACACTAGTGGCAAGATTCGGTGTTGTACTGTGTACAAAACTTTGTTGAGCAAGAAAGTCGGCATCTGATGAGCGTAGTGTTGTGATTTTGTCTGCGTTGCGGTCGCCAAAGCCTGAACCTGCATAGATTTCTAGTGTGCTGGTTCCTAATGAGTTGATGTTAGATAGAATTTTTTGCTTGGTGCCTTGCCCTAATGCAACAACTGACACGACCGATGCAATACCAATAATAATTCCTAACATTGTTAAGATGGTTCGTAATCGTTGTGAAAGCATTGATAACATTGCCATTTTAAACGCATCACGAAAACGGTAGTATTTTGCTAAGAAGTTATCTTGAGTTTTTGTTGTTTTGATTTGTTTTACTTGGCGATTAGCATCTTGCTCAGATGGGTAATTAGGATTAATTGAATCAGAGATGATTTTTCCATCACTAATTTCAACAATTCGCTCAGCACTTTTGGCAATATTTGAATCGTGAGTGACGATAATAATTGTGTGGCCTTGCTGATGTAATTCTCGCAATATTGCCATTACTTCTAAACCACTTTTGTGGTCAAGTGCGCCAGTGGGTTCATCAGCTAAGATGATTTGCCCGCCATTAATTAAAGCTCGGCCAATACTGACACGTTGTTGTTGTCCTCCTGATAACTGGTTAGGTTTATTATGAATTTTATCGGCAAGCCCTAAACGCGTTAGTATTTCGCTTGCTTTTTTTTGCCGTTGTTCACTTGTAACACCAGCATAAATAGCAGGAATTTCGACATTTCCTTGTGCTGTTAGTGCGTTTAATAGATGATAACGTTGAAAAATGAAGCCAAAATGTTCACGTCGTAATTCGGCTTGATCATCGGGTGACAATTCGCTGGTTGTGCGTCCGTTAATTGCGTAAGTTCCTGAGGTTGGTTTATCTAAGCAACCTAAGATGTTCATCAAAGTGGATTTCCCTGATCCCGATGTCCCAATAATCGCGACCATTTCGCCTGCATTAATTGTCAGGTTGATGTTTTTAAGAACTTGTATGGTTGAGTCTCCTGCTGGGAACTCACGAACAATGTTATCAAGTTTGATAAGGGGGATATTATTTGTCATATTAGAATCGAACCCTTGGTGCTCTTGCGTTATTACCGACTAAAGCACCATTAGCGCTGCTAACTACAATCGTATCACCTTCTTTAACTCCTGATTTTACTTCAACATTGACATTATTATCGATGCCTAGAGTAACTTCGCGCTCTTCAATTTCTTTAGATTGATTTAATAGATAAACAATAGCTTTATTATTGCCTAATTTTTTTTGAATAGCTTGAGAAGGAATGGTTAGTACATCTTTTGCTTCAGATAAAACGATATAAACTTGTGCCGTCATTGAAATTCTTAACACATGATCAGGATTGTCTACATCAAATAATCCATTGTAATAAATTGCACTTTTGGTTGTTGATGATGAACTTGATATTGCGTTTGTTTCTGTGTTAATTGATTCGGGTGCGGGTTCTATTGCTCGTAGCGTTAACCCATCAAAACGCCTATTAGGCTGGCCTAAAATAGTAAAATAAACGGGCATGCCTTTTTTAACGTCAACAACATCGGCTTCCGAAATTTGTGCTTCAATGGTCATTTTGTCGAGCTGGGCGACTTTGACAATCGTTGGTGCGCTTTGAACAGAGTTTACCGTTTGTCCTTGATTTACTGGGATAGCAACAATGACGCCATCAATCGGTGAACGAATTTTGGTATACCCTAAGTTAACTTTTGCCGTATCTACAGCAACTTGTGCTTTTACAATATCGGCATCAATTGCGGCTATATCGGCTTTAATTGCATCAAATTCTGCTTTTGCTGCATCTAAGTCGGATTGAGCACCAACCCCTTTATTGACGAGTTTTCGTTGACGTTCATAAGTTAGTTGGTAGTTAACCAATCTTGCCTTTTTGGCCTCACGTTGTGCTTCTAAACTATTGAGTGAAGCTTCTGATTGTTTTAAATCATTGCTTTGTTTTAGATCATCAATCTCGGCAATCATATCACCTTGTTTTACTTCGTCACCCAATTCAACATACAGTTTTTTAATCTGACCAGAAACCTGTGCACCAACACTAACTTGTTTAAAGGCACTAATTGTGCCATCAGCAAGAACAGTTTTTTCAACATTACTTTTCGTTACAGGCGCTGTAATATAATTTATTGTGGGGGTTGAATTAGATGTGATTAAGTATGCAATATAAATAATTGCAAAAATGATGGTGACTATAAATAGATATTTTATTTTTATCAATTTTAACAATGTTTTCATCCTTTTATGTTCTTATTGTTATTTTAACATTCTATCGTAACAAACTAAATGTTATTGATAATTATTCTTAATAAAATGTAATGATTATGAAAATTTAACTCACATACGTTATCACTTTTATGCTAAAAAAAAAGGTTGCCAAAAACTTTTTACAAATAATTGTGTTGCTCAACAAGCAATACGCGGATCCTTATTCGGATTTATTGTTGATTGCGCTATAATGTCATAAATTTTTTGTAGTTGATAAAGATAATAAGGCAATGGCGTTAAAAATAACCAATAAATGTATTAATTGTGATATGTGTGAACCAGAATGCCCAAATGAGGCTATTTCAATGGGGTTTGATACATACGAAATTGATCCCAATAAATGTACCGAATGTGTGGGGTATTATGATCATTCGACTTGTCAGCGTGTTTGTCCAATTCAAAATGCGATTATTGCTGATCCTGAACATATAGAAACGCCAGATCAGCTACTGGCAAAATTTGAATTACTTAAACGTTCTTTTTAGCTTAGTTTGATTTAACGTCAATACGTAATTCTTTTGGAATTTCAAAGGTAATGTTTTCTAAAATCCCATCCGTTTCGATTAACGAGGTGCAACCCAAATTTTTTAAGTTTTCGATCACGTCTTGCACTAAGATATCCGGAGCAGAAGCCCCTGCTGTGACGCCTATTGTTCTAGCGTTAGTTAACCAATTATGATCAATATCTGAAGCAAAATCAATCAAGTAAGCCTGTTTGCTGTTGCGTCTTGCGAGTTCAGCTAATCGATTTGAATTTGATGAGTTTTTAGATCCTACCACTAATACAACATCGGCTTGCGCTGATAATTGTTTTACCGCTTGTTGACGATTCGTTGTTGCATAGCAGATATCGTTTTTACGAGGGCTACGTATATTGGGAAAGCGTTCTTTTAAAGCAGCAATAATTTCGGCCGTATCATCAACTGATAACGTGGTTTGAGTGGTAAAACAGAGGTGATTTTCGTTTTTTATTTGTAGTTTTTTTACATCGTCAATAGATTCAATTAAATAGATACCACCTTCAGGGTTGTTATATTGCCCCATCGTGCCATCGACTTCGATATGGCCTGCATGACCAATTAAGATGACTTCTTCACCACGATAACTTGAACGAGCAACTTCCATATGGACCTTAGTAACTAATGGACAAGTGGCATCAAACACACGCAGTTGGCGTTGTTTTGCTTCTTCTCGAACTGCTTTTGATACTCCGTGGGCGGAAAAGATTAAAATAGTATTGTCTGGGACTTCTTTTATATCTTCAATAAAAATGGCCCCAAGTTGTTTTAATCGATTGACGACGTAGCGATTATGAACAACTTCATGGCGTACATAAACGGGTGCACCAAAAAGTTCTAGTGCACGTTCAACAATGGTAATAGCACGATCAACACCTGCGCAAAAACCACGCGGATTGGCCAAAATAATTTGCATGCTATGCCGCCGCCTTTTTGGATTTTTTATAGCTACAGAGAATAAATAATCCAATACCTACACAAATAGCACAGTCAGCGATATTAAAGGTTGGATAGTGCCAATCACCAAAATTAACATCAAGGAAGTCAATAACAAATCCATGGTAAAGGCGGTCAAATAAATTACCCAATGCGCCACCTAGAATGAGTGATAAAGAAAAATTCTCTAATTTTTGTTGGCGAGTATTTCGGTATAACATATGCAAAATTACTGCGCTGATAATCAAGGCAAGAATGGCAAGCATTGTACGTTGCCCTTCAAAGATGCTAAAAGCTGCGCCAATATTACGCACATAAGTAATTGAGAAGAAAGGTAAAAGGTTTACTGATTCAAATAGAAAGAAGTTATTTATGATCCAAAATTTACTTGCAATATCTATAACAAAAACAACCATTGCTAATGATAACCAATAAAGTCCATGATCTTTTTTCATATAAGTTTGTGCTCATTATTATATTTCCGCCGACAAATTGCCGGCGGAAAGTGGGAATATTTTTTATAGCGCTAAATTTTAGCGCTATTATCTGTTTGATTTTTATTATGCAAAATGTCTAACTTCGCCATTGCCGTGAATGTTTTGTTCACAACGTTTACATAAATGCGTTGTCGGTTCATTGTCTGTTGTATAGTGCCAGCAACGAGGACATTTATCGCCTTGCGCTTTTGCTAGCTCAATTTTAAGACCTTGAATATCACTTTGTACGGCATTTTCTGGCGCGGTTTGTAACGGTTTTACATTCGCTTGTGAGGTGAGTAAAACAAAACGTAATTCGTTTTCTAATTTAGTTAATGCGGTAGTAATCGCTTCATCAGCATAAAGCGTAACAGCTGCTTCAAGCGCACCACCGATCACTTTATCATTACGCCCTTGTTCTAGGACTTTATTTATTTCACTTCGAATCGCCAAAATTTGTGACCAATATTCGCTATTTAATGCTTCGCTATCTGACAATGTAAATAGTGAGCCATACCATTCGTCTTCAAACACAAATTCTGATTTTTGTGAATTAGGTAGATATTGCCAAATTTCATCGGCAGTAAATGATAAAATAGGTGCAATCCAACGAACTAATGCCTGTGCAATATGGTATAACGCTGTTTGACAACTGTGACGTGCGATACTATCGCTTTTTGCTGTGTATTGGCGATCTTTAATGATATCTAAATAGAACGATCCCATTTCGATTGAGCAAAATTGCATAATACGTTGTACGACTTTATGGAAATCATAATTTTCATAAGCTTGAACGATTTGCTCTTGTGCTTCTTTTGCCATACTAACCGCCCAGCGATCAAGGACAACCATATCTTCTGGTTTTACCATATCTTTAACAGGATCAAAGCCATTTAAATTTGCTAGCAAAAAGCGTGCAGTATTACGAATACGACGATAACTATCGGCTGAACGTTTGATGATTTCATCAGAATAGTTCATTTCGCCAGAATAGTCTGTTGAGGCAATCCATAAACGTAAAATATCAGCACCAAGTTTATTCATTACATCCTGTGGAGTAACGATATTTCCCAGCGATTTTGACATCTTACGCCCTTGCCCATCGACAACAAAACCGTGAGTTAACACTTGTTTGTAAGGTGCTTTGTTATCAATTGCTGTTGATAACATTAATGAAGACATAAACCAACCGCGGTGTTGATCTGATCCTTCTAAGTACATGTCAGCTTCGTGTCCTTCAAATTCAGGTCGAACACGAACCACTGATGAAAATGTCGATCCCGAATCAAACCAAACATCTAGCGTGTCAGGTACTTTGCGATAATTTTCAGCATCAGAACCAAGCAGATCTTTTATATCGGCATCCCACCACGCTTGAATACCTTTTTTCTCCACTAATTTAGCAACTTTTTCAACTAGTTCTAGCGTATTTGGGTGTAGTTCTTCGGTCTCTTTATGGACAAATAGCGTCATCGGAACGCCCCATGTGCGTTGTCGAGAAATACACCAATCAGGGCGATTTGCTACCATGGTTTCAATTCGAGCTTGTCCCCAATCAGGGATCCATCGAACTTGTTTAATCTCTTTTAATGATTGCGTCCTTAAACCTTGTTTATCCATGCTGATAAACCATTGTGGTGTTGCACGATAAATCACGGGTGTTTTATGTCGCCAACAACATGGATAACTGTGTTCGATATTTTCAAAGTGTAGTAATGCGTTATGTTCTTTTAGTATTTCAACTACCACTTTATTGGCTTTGAATACAAATAGACCATCTAACCCTGCGCCAGTTCCCGGCAAGTAGCAACCATTACCACCAACTGGATTTGCGACTTCTAACCCATATTTTTGACCTACCATAAAGTCTTCCGTACCATGACCCGGTGCGGTGTGCACTGCACCAGTACCCGCATCAATTGTGACGTGATCGCCAAGTACAATAGGTTCATCAAAATCAAGGAATGGGTGTTTGAAGCGTAATAATTCAAGCGCATCACCTTGGCAACTGCCTAAGATTTTCCAATCACTGATATTTGCACGTTTCATTACTGCTTCAACTAAATCAGCAGCTAAAATTAAGCACTCTTTATCATTGATTTGAACTAATTGATATTCAAAATCAGCATTTAAAGCAATCCCTCGGCTAGCAGGTAATGTCCAAGGGGTTGTTGTCCAAATAACGGCATAAATAGTTAAGTTTGTTGTGATACCAAATTTGCTAGCTACGGCTTGATTGTCAACCGCTTTAAATTTCACATCAATGGCTGGCGATGATTTGTCATAATATTCCACTTCGGCTTCGGCCAATGATGACATACAATCGGTACACCAATAGACAGGTTTAGCACCTTTCACTAAGTGGCCATTTTTAATCACTTTACCTAAAGCGCGAATAATATTGGCTTCGGTATCATAATTCATTGTAAGGTAAGGGTTTTGCCAATCACCAAGCACACCCATGCGAATAAAATCAGCTTTTTGTAGTTCAACTTGTGAAGCTGCATAATCGCGGCAGATTTGACGAAACTCAGCAGGTGTTACTTTTACGCCTGGTTTACCAACTTGCTCTTCTACTTTTTGCTCAATAGGTAAACCATGACAATCCCATCCTGGAATATACGGGGAATCATAACCACTTAAGCTTTTTGATTTGATAATAATATCTTTGATTATTTTATTAACTGCATGACCTATATGAAGTTTGCCGTTTGCATAAGGAGGACCATCATGCAAAATAAAGGCTTTTTTGCCTTTTTTCACTTGTCGGATCTTTTGATAAAGCGCTTTATCGTACCAGTGTTGCAACATAGCCGGTTCACGTTTAGCAAGGTCACCTCGCATCGGGAATCCAGTTTCCGGTAAATTCAATGTGTTTTTATAGTCTGTCATGCTGATTTATTCCAGTTAATTTTGTTGATACTACTTTTTAATTAGTTAATTGTGCACTGATCTTTTTCGCAGTGCAAACATCTCGTGCAATTTGTTGCTTTAAATCGGCTAATGAATTAAATTTTTTTTCGTCGCGTAATTTTTGCACGAATTTTACGTCTAAATATTGTCCATAAATATCGCCCGAAAAGTCAAATAGATTCACTTCTAAAATGGCTGTTTTTCCATGAATAGTTGGTCTTATGCCAATGTTAGCAATGCCGTGATAATGTTGATTATTAAAGATATTTTTAACTTTAACAAAATAGACACCTTGTAATGCCGGTTTTTTGCGATGTAAGTGGATGTTAGCGGTTGGAAATCCCAATTGCCTTGCTAAAGCATTACCATGTACTACTCGGCCTTGAATTGTATAATTTCGTCCTAAAAGACAATGTGCTAATTCAAAGTCGTTATTTAATAGTGCTTGGCGTACGGCTGTGCTACTAATTCGTAAGTTATTCCAAACAAATGTCGGCATGCTTTCAACGGCAAATCCGTTATTATGCGCATATCGCTGTAGCAGATTAATATCTCCTTGCCGTTTAAATCCAAATCGAAAATCATCGCCAATAACAATATATTTAGCTTGCAGTTTGTTAATTAACCAATCTTGGATAAAACTGTCTGCAGGCATATTGGCAAAAGTTTGGGTAAACGGAATTACAATAATGTAGTCGATACCTAATTTTTCAATAAAAATGACTTTTTCTTGAAATGACGTTAGTCGTGATGGTGCATTATCAGGGGTAAAAAACTCTAATGGTTGCGGTTCAAATAGCATTACTACCGTTGGTAAATTTAGATTTTTACCTTGTTTAATTAGATGGTTGATCAGTTGTTGGTGCCCTAAATGCACACCATCAAAATTCCCCAATGTTAAAACACATTGAGAAAACTGATTTTTAAAATTTGCTATACCGCGGATAATCTTCATGAAAACAATGTTATTTATACTAAATAGCCAAGAATTATACCAATCTTTCTTGAAGATGCACGCAATATAAAATAGCTTTTTTGCGCTAAATATTTTGTTTTCGTGATAGCTAAAAACAAAGTGCTAGAACTGTGCTTGCCGTGCGGCTAATATCAAATAACTAATAATGGTTTAAAGCACGTAAAAACTCTTGTCTTGTGCTAGGGTTGGTTTTAAATCCACCGCCCAAGGCTGTTGTTGTTGTCATGCTACTTGAGTCTTTAATACCTCTTGCTTTTACGCAATAGTGGGTTGCGTCAATTGAAACGGCAACATTAACCGTTCCGAGTAAAGTTTGTAGGGCAACTAAAATTTGCTGAGTTAACCTTTCTTGTACTTGTGGTCGTTGTGAAAAGAACTCAACAATACGATTGATTTTAGATAATCCTATCACTTTATCTTTCGGAATATAAGAAACCGTTGCTTTGCCATCGATAGTGACAAAATGATGCTCACAAACACTGGTTAAAGTAATGTCTCGAACGGTTATCATTTCGTCTACTTGCATTTTGTTTTCGATTAACGTGATTTTGGGGAAATTTTCATAATAAAGACCAGAAAAGATCTCATCGACATACATTTTTGATACTCGGTGCGGGGTCTCAGCCAAGCTGTCATCAGTCAAATCAAGTTCCATGAGCTTCATAATTTCACGAAAATGAGCTTCAATTTTGCTTTTACGCTCGTGATTATCCATTGCTAAACGACAGGATGGGGTTTCAAGGTTTTTAGCAGCGAGTGCTTCTTTAACTTTTTGCGCGGCAAGACTTAATTCGCTCATTATTAAATACTCAGACGAAAATCGATGAAATATTATATAACAGTTGTAAAGCAATATACAGTTTTTTACTGTTCGTCTTATATTGAAACATATCGTAACTTGAAACTTCTTTACACTATATTATTAGTGATGATAAGAATATTATGGCTAATTAGGTTATACTGTACGTCATCGTGTTGAATAATGATTGAGTAACTATGATGTCAAACAAAACGCCGATTATCTTAATTGATGGATCATCTTATCTTTACCGTGCTTTTTTTGCTTGTCCGCCGTTAACTAATGCCAAAGGTGAACCAACAGGGGCTATTTTTGGTGTGACTAATATGATTCGCAGTTTAATTAATCAATACAATCCTTCACATGTTGCTGTGGTTTTTGATGCCAAAGGTGGATCTTTTCGTAACGAGATTTATCCAGAATACAAAGCAACGCGAGAGGCAATGCCTGAAAACCTTCGCCCACAAATTGAACCCATTCATGCTATTTTAAAAGCTATGGGCTTACCGCTACTTTGCATTGAAGGCGTTGAGGCTGATGATGTAATTGGGACATTAGCTAGACAAGCAGAAAAGGAAAACCTTGATGTATTAATTAGCACTGGTGATAAAGATATGGCGCAATTGGTGAGCGATAAAATTACACTAATTAATACTATGAATAATACGGTACTTGATCCTCAAGGGGTCATAAATAAATTTGGTGTGCCACCTGAAAAGATTATTGATTATTTAGCTTTAAGAGGCGATTCATCCGATAACATACCAGGCGTGCCAGGTATTGGTGAAAAAACCGCTCAGAGCTTATTAGCTGAGTTTGATAACATAAAAGATATTTATAATCGTTTAGATGATATTGAAAAATTATCAATCCGAGGTGCAAAATCATTAAAACAAAAATTAATTGATAATCAAAAAGAAGCTGAACTTTCTTATTTACTGGCGACAATTAAAACCGATGTTAAATTAGATTTTACTAATGAACAACTAATGGTGAGTGATATTGACTTCAATGCACTTGCTGAATTATTTGATAATTACGGATTTCATCGTTGGCAAAAAGAGCTAGTAACTGGCAAATTTTTAAAACAGTTATCGCCGGTTGAGATTAAAGATGATATGTCTTTTATTGCTCAAGATGATAAAACATTACTAGAAAATAAAGAAATAGATTATCAATGCATTTTAACTCATGAACAACTAGAACATTGGGTTGATAATTTAAAAAATAGTCAACAATTTGCTTTTGATACCGAAACAAACAGCGTTGATCATGTGCATGCCAAATTGGTGGGGATTTCATTCAGTATTAAACCTCATCAAGCTGCTTATATACCGCTTTCTCACCACTACTTAGGGGTTCCTAAACAATTATCGATTGATGAGGTTTTAACAAAACTAAAACCTGTGCTTGAAGACCCTGCAATAAAAAAAATAGCCCAAAACGCCAAATTTGATTACAGTGTGTTTGCCAATTATGGCATAACCGTGCAAGGTATTGCGTTTGATACGATGCTAGAATCGTATGTATTAAATAGCACAGAACGTCACGATATGGATAGTATGGCTAAACGTTATTTAAATCATAAAACGATTACTTATGATGAGCTGACTAAAATTGATAAAAAGCAGTTTTCTATCGATGAAATTGAGGTAGAAAAAACCACACAATATGCAGCTGAAGATGCTGATATTACTTTTCAATTGCATAATAAATTATGGTCAACACTTGAAAAAAATGAAAAATTAACCAAACTATTTTCTGATATAGAAATGCCATTAGCAATTGTGCTTGCTGAAATGGAAAGGACAGGCGTGCTTGTTGATGCTAAATTACTTAATGAATATTCTCAAGAAATTAGACAACAATTACAAGAAACTGAAGCACAATTGCAATTATTTGCTGGCGAAAAATTTAATCCTGCATCACCCAAGCAGATTCAAGCGATTTTATTTGATAAACATCAATTACCTGTTTTAAAAAAGACGCCTAAAGGTGATCCTTCAACGAGTGAAGAAGTGTTAAGCGAGCTGGCTAATGAGTATGCATTACCAAAAATGATTTTGTTTCATCGTGGATTGGCAAAACTTAAAAATACCTATACCGATAAATTACCGTTAATGATTAGTTCAAAAGATGGGCGAATTCACACTAATTATAACCAGATTGGTACTATAACTGGTCGGTTGTCATCAAATGATCCTAATTTGCAAAATATTCCAGTTCGTAACGTAGAAGGGCGCCGAATTCGCCAAGCTTTTATTGCGCCAAAAAGCTATAAGATTATTTCGGCCGACTATTCACAAATTGAATTGCGTATTATGGCGCATTTATCACAAGATAAAAGTTTGCTTAACGCTTTTGCTAACGATAAAGATATTCACCGTGTAACCGCTAGCGAAATTTTAGATAAATCTGAATCTGAAGTTACTTCAGAAGAGCGAAGACGAGCTAAAGCCGTCAATTTTGGTTTGATTTATGGAATGAGCGCTTTTGGTTTATCTAAACAAATTAATGTATCTCGTAAAGAAGCTCAGTTTTATATTGACCGTTATTTTGAACGTTATCCCGGTGTTCAACAATATATGGAAGAGACTCGTCAGCTGGCTGCTGAGCAAGGTTATGTTGAAACCTTATCTGGGCGTCGTTTATATTTATCAAAAATCACCTCAACCAATGGTCTTGAGCGTCGAGGTGCTGAGCGAGCAGCAATTAATGCACCAATGCAGGGTACGGCCGCTGATATTATTAAAACAGCGATGATTAAAGTAAGCCAATGGATAAAAAGCTTACCTGTTGGTCATATTAGAATGGTTATGCAAGTTCACGATGAACTAGTCTTTGAAGTGAAAGAAGAACTTATTGAGCAGTATTGCACTAAAATTAAATCAATCATGGAAAATTGTTATCAACTATCTGTACCATTAAAAGTGGATGTCGGGGTGGGTAATAATTGGGATGAAGCCCATTAATCATACTAAAACAGTACTAAATAAATCAGCCTTAAACAATAACTCAAGGCTGATTTTCTATTTAAATACATACTTTTATGAATTTTTTTACAAATTATATATTAACTTTCTAACATGAATCCAACTATTGCCGAAACCTTTAGGCATGTTAGAATAAGCAACTAAAATGAATGAATATCAAAATGTTATTCTGTTGATTAATATTGTCGAATTAAAAAAGAGCGCAAATCACTGCTTTGCGGTATCAGCCTCGTTTCTGTTTTTATTAGGATTATTTCATGAAAATTAAAACCCGTTTTGCGCCTAGCCCAACTGGCTATTTGCATGTAGGCGGTGCACGAACTGCACTTTATTCTTGGTTATATACTCGTCATGCAAAAGGCTCGTTTGTACTTCGCATTGAAGATACTGATCTTGAACGTTCAACGCCTGAAGCAATTGAGGCAATCATGGAAGGGATGAATTGGTTAAAATTATCATGGGATGAAGGACCTTATTATCAAACTAAACGTTTCGATCGCTATAACCAAGTCATTGATGAAATGTTAGCTAAAGGTTCTGCTTATCGTTGTTACTGTTCTAAAGATCGTCTTGAAAAATTGCGTGAAGAACAAATGGCGAAAGGAGAAAAAGCTCGTTACGATGGGCATTGTCGTTGTGATGCTATACAAAAACAGCACTCACATAATGAGCCTCATGTTGTACGGTTTGCTAATCCAATTGATGGTGTTGTGATTTTCAATGATTTAATTCGTGGACCGATTGAAATCGCTAATAAAGAGCTTGATGATCTTATCATTCGTCGTACTGATGGTTCGCCAACTTATAATTTTTGCGTTGTTGTCGATGATTGGGATATGGAAATTACTCATGTAATTCGTGGCGAGGATCATATTAATAATACACCTCGTCAAATTAATATCTTAAAAGCCTTAGGTGCACCATTGCCTGAATATGGACATGTATCAATGATTTTAGGTGATGATGGGCAAAAATTATCTAAACGTCATGGGGCGGTTAGTGTAATGCAATACCGTGATGATGGTTATTTACCTGAAGCATTGCTTAATTATTTGGTTCGTTTAGGATGGTCTCATGGTGATCAAGAAATATTTTCTGTTCCTGAAATGATTAGCTATTTTTCATTAGATGCCGTGAGTAAATCAGCAAGTGCCTTTAATACCGAAAAACTACTTTGGTTAAATCACCATTATATTAATCATTTAGATGCAGATTATGTGGCTCAACATTTAGTTTGGCACATGAATCAGCAAGGTTATGATTTAGCAAAAGGTCCAGATCTGATTACTATCATTAAGTTATTTGGTGAGCGTTGTAAAACGCTTAAAGAGATAGCCGAATCATGTTCTTATTGCTATCAAGATTTTGATGATTTTGACTGCGATGCAGCTAAAAAACATTTACGCCCAGTTGCCAAAGAGCCATTAGAAACAATTAGAGCAAAAATTGAAGCTATTGCTCATTTTGATTGGCAAATTGATAAAATTCACCATGCTATTGAGGTAACAGCAGCCGAGCTTAATATTGGTATGGGTAAAATAGGAATGCCATTGCGTGTTGCGGTAACAGGTATCGGACAGTCTCCATCGGTTGATGCTACTGTTTTTGCAGTTGGTAAAGCCCGCACACTTGCTCGAATTGATAAAGCACTAGCTTATATTGCCCAACGAGAACAAGCGTAATAAGAGCAGTATCATTTTATTGCCGGATAATACAGTAATCCGGCAATACCCGTCCTTTGCTTAGTTGAGAGTTTAGATATGGCTCGCTTAAAAAAACGCTATTGGATTTTACTCAGTATTGTACTCCTCATTATGTTATTGAGCTTATGTGTATGGCAATATTGGCTATCATTTAAGGATAAATATCATCTATCGACAGATTGGCATGGCATCAGTGTGAGCTTTGATGGGTTATCTATTGATGAAATAACTGTTTCTCAACCATCGCAATACTCACTAACAGCAAAAAATTTACTGATTTCATTGTCACTGTTATCGGCCGATGAACTGGATATTTACTGGCAATCAGACGATAAAACAGTCATAGATACTACTCAAAAAGAAGTGGTTGAAACGCTTGATCAAAACCTTAATCAGGACGTTAACCAAGCTGGTGATGATGCGTCATCCATTTCGACGATACTTTACTGGTTACCATCAAAAATTCATGTTGATTCGTTAAAATTTTATACACAAAATAACGAGCAATTTAACGTAAAAATTGATATCACCAAACAACAAGATGTAATACAGTTGGTCATGTCAACTAATAGCCAATATGTTGCAAAACTGTCGGCTAATTTACAATTTAATACGACAATTAATACAACAGAGCCACGTATTGATATACAAAATGGACTTTTTACCACAACGGTACACCAATTTGGTATTGAAAATGGGCAACTAAATTTACCTTTCAGTGGTTGGATTAACCGTAAACGGTTAAGTTTATCCAGTTTAGATAATGCCTCTATTAGTTTAGCTAAAGCGAATTTTTTTGATGATCTTATCTTAGCTAATTCATCTGGGAATTTAACCTTTCAAGTTGAATCGGCCATTCCATTTGACAACAATCAATTATCTGCCACAACACAGCTTGTTATTAATAAACTCAATGGTATTTATAAAACCAGCGAAATAAAATCTGCGACAGGTAATATTAATTTTGTTGTGAAGAATAATCAGTTTACTATTTCGAGTCCAGCGTTGAATATACAAGAAGTCAACATGGGGTTATCTCTTGAAAAGATCAAATTAGCTGGGGAGTATTTTGCTTCAATTAATGCCCCCGATAAAGGAATCATTAGCTGGACTAAAGCCCAAGCGAGTATTTTTTCTGGTCTTATTTTTCTTGATAAAAGCAAGTTGAATTTGGCGAAATTACCTCAACAATTAAATTTAAAGATAAAACAGATACAATTAAAAGATATCTTTACTCAATATCCAGCAGAAGGGTTAGCTGGCAGTGGCGCGATCGATGGTAACTTACCGATTACATTATTGGCTAATAAGAAAAAAGGTGGCACAATCATCGAGCCGGTTATAAAAAAAGGTCAATTAACTACCACTCAAGATGGATATTTACAATTTGAAAACTCAGCGCTTAAAAGTTACGTACAAAGTAACCCAAACATGAAAATACTCGCTGATATTATTAAAAATTTTCATTATACTAAACTATCAGGAACTGTCGATTATGCCAATGACATTGCCAAACTAGGATTAAATATTCAAGGAAGCAATTTAGATGTTGAAAATGGCAAAGCAGTTAATTTAAATATCAATCTTGAAGAAAATATCACTAAATTACTTATGAGTTTACAGCTATCTGATCAAGTTAGTGAACCTATTCGTAAACGTATAGAAGCACATTTAAAAAGGAAATCTTCAAAATAAGAGGTTATTTTATGGTACGAAATGTTATGGTAATGATGGTATTAGTAGGAACGTTACTTGGATGTTCACCTACTGTCAAAGTTCAAGCACCGAGCGAACCGATTAATATCAATTTGAATGTTAAAATAGACCATGAAATTAATATTAAGGTTGATAAAGCGTTAGATAATATCATCAATAAATCAGGATTATATTAGATTGATCGGTTTGATTGTGTAACACAAAATACTCGGTATTAAAAATTTTTGTTATTCATATTTAAATTAATAAAATATGATGTACTTATTAAGGAGTTTATTATGACTGTCTCTAAAAAAGCAATAATAGCATTATTATCAACTGTTTTATCCTTTTCTGCATTTGCATTAAATCTAGAACAAGCGATGGGTTCATTAAGCCAAGCTAAAGCGCAAGGTATTGTTGGTGAACAAGCTGATGGCTATTTAGGTGTAGTAAAAAATGAAGGTAATGCTACCGAAATTGCACAGCTTATTAATCAGGCCCGTAAAGAACAGTATCAAAAAGTATCAGTCGAAAGTAATGTTCCTTTAAGTGAAGTAGAAAAAAAAGCAGGCATTAAAGCGCAAGAAAAGACCCCAACAGGGCAATATATCAAGCGACAAGGTCAATGGTTAAAAAAATAATTAACGCTTTTATTGTGTATTAATAATGTGTATGCTGTTTGTTTAAATATTTATTCATAATATTTTTTAGATTGAATAAAAATAAAAAATGGTATGAAATTTTTATCTAATTAGTTTTTACTTGTAACAGTATCGCTTATGCGATTTAAAATGGAGAAAATCAATGTGTTCGATTTTAGGTATTCTTGATATTAAATCAGATCCAGAACAACTACGAACAAAAGCATTAGAGCTATCATGCCTACAACGTCATCGTGGTCCTGATTGGTCTGGTATTTTTGCTTCTGATAAAGCTATTCTTGCTCATGAACGTTTATCAATTGTAGATGTTAATACAGGATCTCAGCCGCTTTATAATAAAGATAAAACATTAGTTTTAGCAGTAAATGGCGAAATTTATAATCATCAAGAACTCCGAAATCAGTACAAAGATCGTTATGAATTTCAAACAGGATCTGACTGTGAAGTGATTCTAGCTTTATATCAAGAAAAGGGTATAGACTGTCTTGATGAATTACAAGGTATGTTTGCATTTATCCTTTATGATATCAACAAAGGTACCTATTTTATTGGTCGTGACCATATTGGTATTATTCCAATGTATACTGGTCATGATGAAAACGGCACATTTTATGTTGCATCTGAAATGAAAGCTTTAGTCCCTGTTTGTAAAACAATTGAGGCATTCCCTCCTGGGTGTTACCTATCTAGTACTGAAGGTGAAATCAAAACCTACTACAAACGTGACTGGATGGATTATGACAACGTTAAAGATAACAAAACTGATATCAATGAGCTTCGCGTTGCGTTAGAAGAGTCAGTAAAAAGTCATTTAATGTCTGACGTGCCTTATGGCGTTTTATTATCCGGTGGCCTTGATTCTTCGGTTATTTCAGCCATTACTAAAAAATTCTCAGCGCGCCGTGTTGAAGATCATGAAAAATCAGAAGCATGGTGGCCACAGTTGCATTCGTTTGCTGTCGGTTTAAAAGGTGCACCTGATCTTAAAGCTGCGCAAGCGGTCGCCGATCATCTAGGTACAGTTCATCACGAAATTAACTTTACCATTCAAGAAGGTATTGATGCAATTCGTGATGTGATTTATTTCATTGAAACTTATGATGTCACCACCATCAGGGCTTCAACACCAATGTATTTAATGGCTCGTAAGATTAAAGCGATGGGTATTAAAATGGTGCTTTCTGGTGAGGGTGCTGACGAAGTGTTTGGTGGCTACCTCTATTTCCATAAAGCCCCAAATGCCAAGGAATTCCATGAAGAAACTGTACGCAAATTAGCAGCGTTACATATGTATGATTGTGCGCGTGCAAATAAAGCGATGGCGGCATGGGGTGTGGAAGCTCGAGTTCCATTCCTTGATAAAAAATTCCTAGATGTTGCTATGCGTATTAATCCAAAAGATAAAATGTGTGGCAGCAATGGCAAAATGGAAAAGCATATTGTTCGTGAAGCATTTGAATCTTACTTACCTGCATCAGTTGTTTGGCGTCAAAAAGAGCAATTTTCTGATGGTGTGGGTTACAGCTGGATTGATACATTAAAAGAGATTGCGGAAAGTAAAATTACCGACCAACAATTAGAAAACGCTAAATTCCGCTTCCCATACAATACGCCAACTTCAAAAGAAGCCTATATGTATCGTGAAATTTTTGACGAATTATTCCCTGTCGAAAGTGCTGCACATTGTGTTCCAGGTGGTCCAACTGTTGCTTGTTCTACCGCTAAAGCAATTGAATGGGATGAATCGTTCAAAAACCTAAATGACCCATCTGGACGTGCGGCAGTAGGTGTGCATAATGATGCTTATAAAAAATAATTGGCTTATTGCCTAATAAAAAACGGGGATTAACCCCGTTTTTTATTATTAAAAATTCAGTTAGGTAAATTAATTAATGCGAAGCGCCTTTAGGTGCACCAATTGGTAAAATAGTACGTCCGTATTGTTCATTAAGTACTTCTGCCATGGCAAGATAAATAGCACTTGCGCCACAAATAATACCTTCAAAACCAGCGATATGGATAATACCATGGTTACCAGAAATATTACCAATAGCTAATAAAGCAAATAACACTGTCAAACTAGCAAAAACAAATTGTAAAGCACGATTTCCTTTTAGCGTACCAATAAACATAAAGCCAGTAAAAATACCCCATAAAGCAAGGAAAATACCAACAAAAGTCGCATCAGTTGGTGCTGTTGCTGGTGAAGTTGGTAAATACCAAATACCTACTAACGCAATCCAAAAGAAACCATAAGAGGTAAATGCTGTTGTACCAAAGGTATTGCCTTTTCTAAACTCTAGAATACCTGCAATCACTTGAGCAAGACCACCATAAAAAATACCCATTGATGCAATCGCCGTCATAACCGGGAAAAATCCTGCATTATGAATATTTAATAAAATTGTTGTCATACCAAATCCCATCAAACCAAGAGGGCCTGGATTTGCAAGTTTTGCTTGTTCCATAAAGATCCTATAAATTAATTTTGATAATGAAAAAGAGCGGCAATGATAAGTGTTGAAAAGGCTATAATCAAGATTTAAGAAAATTATTTTTTTGTTCCCCTTGATATTAACAATAACGTTCCCATTTATGTGAAAACAAAAACATTTCTTGTGGAATTTAAGGGCTTGAAAATTAATATTTAAGACCTATATATAAGAAATAAAATACAGGTTTTGAGGAGAATAGATTATGGGTAAAATTATTGGTATTGATTTAGGTACAACAAATTCATGTGTTGCTGTAATGGACAACGGTCAAGCAAAAGTATTAGAAAACGCAGAGGGTGATCGTACAACTCCTTCCATCATTGCTTACACACAAGATGGTGAAATCTTAGTTGGTCAACCAGCAAAACGTCAAGCAGTAACCAATCCACAAAATACATTATTTGCGATTAAACGTTTAATTGGACGTCGTTATGAAGACGCTGAAGTACAACGTGATGTTGGTATTATGCCGTATAAAATTGTAAAAGCAGACAACGGCGATGCATGGGTTGATGTTAAAGGACAAAAAATTGCTCCACCACAAATCTCAGCTGAAGTTTTAAAGAAAATGAAAAAAACAGCAGAGGATTACCTTGGCGAAGCAGTAACTGAAGCGGTTATTACTGTTCCTGCTTACTTTAACGATGCACAACGTCAAGCAACAAAAGATGCTGGTCGTATTGCTGGTTTAGAAGTTAAACGTATTATCAACGAACCAACAGCTGCAGCACTTGCTTATGGTTTAGATAAAGATGTGGGTAACCGCACTATTGCTGTGTATGACCTTGGTGGTGGTACATTTGATATTTCTATTATCGAAATAGATGATGTTGATGGCGAAAAAACATTTGAAGTGCTCGCAACAAATGGTGATACTCACTTAGGTGGTGAAGATTTTGACTCACGCTTAATCAATTATTTAGTTGACGAATTTAAACGTGAACAAAACTTTGATTTGAAAAATGATCCACTTGCAATGCAACGCTTAAAAGAAGCTGCTGAAAAGGCGAAAATCGAATTATCATCAGCACAACAAACTGATATTAATTTACCTTATATCACTGCCGATGCTAGTGGTCCAAAACATCTTAATATTAAAGTGACTCGCGCTAAACTGGAATCTTTAGTTGAAGATTTAGTAAAACGCTCAATGGACCCAGTTAAAACTGCATTACAAGATGCTGGACTTTCTGTATCTGATATCAAAGATGTTATCTTAGTTGGTGGTCAAACTCGTATGCCAATGGTACAAAAAGCCGTTGCTGACTTCTTTGGTAAAGAACCACGTAAAGATGTAAACCCAGACGAAGCCGTTGCCGTTGGTGCAGCAGTACAAGGTGGTGTGCTCGGTGGTGATGTAAAAGATGTTTTATTACTTGATGTAACCCCATTATCATTAGGTATTGAAACCATGGGTGGCGTTATGACAGCCTTGATTGAGAAAAACACAACTATCCCGACAAAGCATAGTCAAGTGTTCTCAACAGCTGAAGACAACCAATCAGCGGTAACGATCCACGTATTACAAGGTGAACGTAAACGTGCCAGTGATAACAAATCGCTAGGTCAATTCAACCTAGATGGCATTCAAGCTGCACCTCGTGGTATGCCACAAATTGAAGTGACTTTCGATATTGACGCTGATGGTATCTTACATGTATCAGCGAAAGACAAAAACACGGGTCGTGAACAAAATATTACTATTAAGGCTTCATCAGGTTTAAGTGAAGAAGAAATTCAAAAAATGGTTAATGATGCGGAAGCTAACGCTGATGCAGACCGTAAGTTTGAAGAACTAGCTCAAATTCGTAACCAAGCAGACCACCTTGTTCACTCAACTCGTAAACAAGTGACTGAAGCAGGTGATCAGTTATCAGCTGACGACAAAAAAGCCATTGAAGATGCAGTAAGTGCTTTAGAGGTTGCCGCTCGTGGTGAAGACAAAGCCGAAATTGAAGCAAAAATTAATGCGTTAATGGAAGCGTCTAAAAAATTGCTTGAATTAGCACAACAACAAGCTCAAGCAAGCCAAGGTGCGGGTCAATCTGCAGGTGGAAACACAGCAGCAGAAGATGACGTTGTTGATGCTGACTTCAAAGAAGTTGATGAAGATAAAAAATAATCATTAATTAATATGTTTTTTAATGCGTTATTTCAACAAATGTTAAACATATAACACATTAAACGGGCACGAGGTCACCTCAAGCCCGTTTAGTTGTTTATGAAAAGAGATAAAAATAAAGGTTAATTATGGCGAAGAAAGATTATTATGAGACATTAGGCGTAAGCAAAAATGCCAGTGAAAGTGAGATAAAAAAAGCCTATAAGCGCCTAGCAATGAAATATCACCCTGACAAAAATCAGGATAATAAAGCCGAAGCCGAAGCAAAATTTAAAGAAGTCAAAGAAGCTTATGAAATTCTAACTGATCCACAAAAGAAAGCGGCTTATGATCAATATGGCCACGCCGCTTTTGAACAAGGTCATGGTGCGGGTGCCGGTGGATTTGGCGGTTTTGGCGGATTTGGTGGTGGTTCTGCCTTTGATGATATATTCAGTGATTTCTTTGGCGGTGGTCGTGGTGGCCGACAATCATCATCTCGAGGTGCAGATTTACAATACAATATCACACTAACACTAGAAGAAGCCGCATCAGGTGTTGAAAAAGAAATCAAGGTCCCAACTTGGGTAACGTGTAATACTTGCCATGGTCAAGGCACAGAAAAGGCTTCTGATGTTGTAACGTGTAACACTTGCCATGGCTCTGGTGCTGTTCAAATGCGACAAGGTTTTTTTGCAGTACAACAAGAGTGCCCAACTTGTCATGGACGTGGTAAAGTTGTAAAAAATCCATGTAAAAAATGTCATGGTGAAGGAAGAGTCGAAAAAACTAAAACACTTTCTGTCACGATTCCTGCCGGTGTTGATACAGGTAACCGTATTCGACTTTCTGGTGAGGGCGAAGCTGGCTTAAATGGTGCGCCAGCAGGTGATTTATATGTACAAGTACAAGTGAAATCACATGCTATTTTTGAACGTGATGGCACGAATTTACATTGCGAAATTCCAATTAACATCGTATTGGCATCGCTTGGCGGTGAAGTGGAAGTGCCAACCTTAAATGGTAAAGTTAGCTTGACTATTCCAGCAGAAACCCAAACAGGTAAAATGTTCCGCTTAAGAGGAAAAGGTATTAAATCAGTACGAAATAGTGCCGTTGGGGATCTTTATTGCCATATTGTGGTTGAAACGCCAGTGAACTTAACCAATAAACAAAAAGAGTTACTCAAAGAGCTAGGCGAAAGTTTCAAAGCCGATAAAAATGCTAAACACAGTCCCAAGGAAAAAAGCTTTTTTGACAAAGTGAAAAAGTTTTTTGGTTAACTTGATATAGCTATAGTGCGGTTGAACAGGAAAATAAATTGTTCAACTGCATACCCGCTAAACATTAAAATTCTTCTCTCTGTCACACTAAATTAAATTCTTTTATCTAATAAAAAATTTCTATAAAAATTGGTCAGGAAAGGTGTTGATTTTATTGAAGTTTTTGTTTTTATTAAAATCAAATAGTTCTATAAAATATAGCAAGACGCTGATATTTTACAAATCATAAAAGCCACAAATAGTCTCTCTTGATAACAAACATTTTAATAACCAATACATCATTAGTTTTATTGAACTTAAAAGTTGAATGATATTTATTATCATTTTTGACTGTGTTACTATTTTTAGCTTGATAATTATTGATCAATGGGGGTTGCATGTATTTTAATTTTAGTCGTATAAAATCTTTACTCATAGTCTTATTCTTAACAACCATGAGTATTAATTGTTTTGCTAAGGATGATATTACTTTTGCCAATTCACGCGATATTCGTGATTTAAATCCTCACCTTTATTCTGGCGAAATGTGGGCACAAAATATGATTTTTGAGTCACTTATTCATTATAATGAAGATGGTACCTTTTCACCTTGGCTGGCTGAAAGCTGGGCCATTACTAACAACGGTAAAACGTATACGTTTAAGTTAAGAAAAGATGTCACTTTTAGTGATGGTGCTAAATTTGACGCCCATAGCGCAAAGCTAAACTGGGATGCCGTGCTGTCAAATAAAGTACGCCATACTTGGCTTGAAATGGTACGCCTAATTACCGAAATCAAAGCCGTAGATGATTATACTTTACAAGTTAACCTATCAGAACCTTACTACCCATTCTTGATTGAAATTGCCGTTACAAGACCAATGCGCTTTATTTCACCAAACTCTATGATTGATGGTGAAACTAAAAATGGTGTTAAATCTTATATTGGTACAGGTCCTTATATTTTAGGCGATCATAAAAAAGATCAGTATGCTATTTTTAATGAAAACCCTAACTACTGGGGCACAAAACCACAAATTAAAAAGGTCACAATGAAAGTGATTACTGATGGTCAAAGTCGTTTGATGGCGCTTGAAAAAGGTGAAATTGATCTCATTTACGGAAAAAACGTAGTTGATGCCGATTCATTTGAACGATTTACTAAAATGGACAAGTTTCAAACATTAATGTCGAAACCAATTTCGAGCCGAATCATATTAATGAATACAACAAGACCACAACTTAACGATGCCAATGTGCGCCGAGCCATTGAGCATATCATCAGTAAAAAAGATATTTCAGAAGGTATTTTTAATGGCAGTGAAGCGCCAGCCGATACCTTAATGGCAACCAATATCCCTTATGCTAATATCGGGTTAAAACCTTATGAGTATGATACCAACTTAGCAGCACAATTACTTGATAAAGCGGGTTGGGTTAAAGTGGATGGTGAGCATTATCGTCAAAAAGAAGGGAAACCGTTCGAAATTACTCTTTACTATGATAGCAACACAGCCTCGCAAAAAACCATTGCTCAATACATGCAAAATGAATTTGAAGAAATGGGGTTAAAAATGAATATTCACGGTGAAGAAGAGCAAGGGTATCGCGATCGTCAAAAAGCTGCTGATTTCGACATGGTTTTTGATCTTTCTTGGGGGACACCTTATGATCCGCAGTCTTTTTTATCTGCAATGAAATTGCCTGTCTGGGGTGACTATATGGCGCAACAAGGCTTAGCAGAAAAGGCTAAAATTGATGCAAGTATTAGCAAAGCGCTTATTTCCACCGATGAACAAGAGCGACAAGCGCTTTATCGTTATGTATTTGAAACGCTCCATAACGAGGCGGTATACATTCCTTTAACTTACGAACGTAATCGTGCAATTGCAATAAAATCATTAAAAGGCATTGAATTTGCGCCGTCACAATATGATATTCCATTTGATAAAATGCATTTTTAATTGGCTAATTTGGTTTATCAAGCAATAAAAAATCTAATGATGATACTAACTCTTATTGGTATCATCATTTATTCAATTTTCACTAGCTCCAATTTATCATTTTAATCATGATGATTTTTAAGATGTTTTTTATTAAAGTAACCAAATGATATTTATTATCATTTGTGTGTATGCTACTATTTTAGCTTTGATAATGATAATTAATGGATTTTGTATGCATTTTAATTTTAGCTGTATAAAACGTTTATTCATTGCTTTGCTTTTAACAACCATGAGTCTTAACTGTTTTGCTAAAGATGATATTACTTTTGCAAACTTTCGTGATATTCGTGATTTGAATCCACACCTTTATGGTGGCGAAATGTGGGCGCAAAATATGCTTTATGAGTCGCTGGTTCATTACAACGAGGATGGTACCTTTTCGCCTTGGCTTGCTGAAAGCTGGACTATTACTAACAACGGCAAAACGTATACGTTTAAGTTAAGAAAAGATGTCACTTTTAGTGATGGTGCTAAATTTGATGCCCATAGCGCAAAGCTAAACTGGGATGCCGTGCTGTCAAATAAAGTACGCCATACTTGGCTTGAAATGGTACGCCTAATTACCGAAATCAAAGCTGTAGATGATTATACTTTACAAGTTAACCTATCAGAACCTTATTACCCATTCTTGATTGAAATTGCCGTTACAAGACCAATGCGTTTTATTTCACCAAATTCTATGATTGATGGCGAAACTAAAAATGGCGTTAAATCTTATATTGGTACAGGTCCTTATATTTTAGGCGATCATAAAAAAGATCAGTATGCTATTTTTAATGAAAACCCTAACTACTGGGGCACAAAACCGCAAATTAAAAAAGTCACAATGAAAGTGATCGCTGATAACCAAAGCCGTTTGATGGCGCTTGAAAAAGGTGAAATTGATCTTATTTACGGTAAAAATATGGTCGATGCTGATTCGTATGAACGATTTGCTAAAATGGATAAGTTTCAAACATTAATGTCAAAACCTGTTTCAAGCCGAATGGTTTTGATGAATACAACAAGACCACAACTTAACGATGCCAATGTGCGCCGAGCCATTGAGCATATCATCAGTAAAAAAGATGTTTCTGAAGGTATTTTTAATGGTAGTGAAGCCCCAGCCGATACCTTAATGGCAACCAATATTCCTTATGCCAATATTGGACTAAAACCCTATCAGTACGACACAAAATTAGCAGCACAACTACTTGATAAAGCGGGTTGGGTTAAAGTGGATGGTGAGCAATATCGTCAAAAAGAAGGTAAACCGTTCGAAATCACCCTTTACTATGATAGCAACACAGCTTCGCAAAAAACCATTGCTCAATATATGCAAGATGAATTTGAACAAGTTGGTTTAAAATTGAATATTCACGGTGAAGAAGAGCAAGGGTATCGCGATCGCCAAAAAGCCGGTGATTTTGATATGGTTTTTGATATTTCGTGGGGGATGCCTTATGATCCGCAGTCTTTCTTATCTGGCATGAAGTTGCCTGTTTATGGTGATTATATTGCTCAGCAAGGCTTAGCAGAAAAGGCTAAAATTGATGCAAGTATTAGCAAAGCGCTTATTTCCACCGATGAACAAGAGCGACAAGCGCTTTATCGTTATGTACTGGAAACGCTTCATAACGAAGCGGTATACATTCCTTTAACTTATGAACGTAACCGTGCGATTGCTATTAAGTCACTAAAAGGCATTGAATTTGCGCCGTCGCAATTTGATATTCCGTTTGATAAAATGCACTATTAATTTGTTGATTTTATTATTTAATAATAATGTTAAATTATATTTTCAAACGTCTAATTATGATGATACCGATTCTTATCGGTATCTCATTTATCGCATTTTTACTGATTAATTTAGCACCTTCAGATCCTGCCGAAGTTGCATTACGCCTAAACGAAATTATGCCAACACCTGAAGCCATTGAAAGTATGCGCCAAGAGCTTGGTTTAAATGAACCTTTTTGGTATCGTTATTTTAACTGGCTGTATAATGTCTTTCATCTCGATTTTGGTCGCTCATTTACTCATCGAGACAGATTTGTTTGGGATGAGATGATCCGCAGTTTAAAACCAACACTTATTTTAGCTACATCGTCCTTTGTTTTTACCCTTATTATTAGTTTAGTTTTTGGCATACTCTGCGCCATTTTTGCTAATTCTACGTTTGATCGGATTTTGCGTATCATTATCTTCTTAGGTACAGCGATGCCAAGCTATTGGCTTGGGTTATTATTTATTTGGTTATTTGCCAATTATCTTGATCTATTGCCAACTAATGGTTATGGTTCTTGGCAAAACTTAGTTTTACCTACAATGACATTATCGTTTGTATATATTTCTACTTACATTCGCTTTATTCGTAATAACATGATTGAAAACATGCATAATTATTTTATTTTTTATGCTCGTAGTCGTGGGTTAAAAGAACGCACAATTATTTTAAAACATGTGTTAGTCAATTCATTACAAACCACCATCACCGCATTAGGTATGACCATTCCGCAATTAATTGCGGGTTCGTTTGTTGTTGAGTATATATTTTCTTGGCCAGGGCTTGGGCGGTTGTGTATTTCTGCAATAATGAATCGAGATTACCCTGTTATTCAAGCTTATATCTTATTGATGGCTATTTTATTTGTTGTTTGTAATTTTATTGTGGATGTTTTACACCTATTACTTGATCCACGATTAAAAGAGAGTGGTAGCCTTTCATGAACCAACTTAAGCAACTGTTCAAAAATAAAATAGCATTATGCTGTTTAACGATTATTGGTGTGATTATTGTTTTAGGTATTTTAGCCCCTTATATTGCTCCATTTGATCCAAATAAAGTTCGCATTGTGCGCAAATATGCATCGGTTTCTGCTCAGCATTGGTTTGGTTGTGATCATTTAGGTCGGGATATCTTTTCTCGGTTACTTTATGGCATTCGCTCAACGCTATTTTTGTCGATATTGACCATGGCAATAACAATTGTTATTGGAACGATCATTGGGCTTATTTCAGGCTATAAAAGAGGTAAACTTGATGAATGTATTATGCGCCTTTGCGATATCATGCTTTCTTTTCCAAGTCAGGTAATGATACTAGCCATTGTCGGCGTGCTTGGGGTGGGTATTGAAAACGTAATTATTGCTAATATTGTTGTCAAATGGGCTTGGTATAGCCGAATGATTCGTAGTTCTGTAATCAAGTATAGCCGTAAAAACTATATTCTTTTCTCACGCACAATTGGTGCTCCTCATTTTTTTATTATTCGGCGCCACTTGCTACCTAATATAATGTCTGAACTTGTTGTGCTTGCTACACTCGATACAGGGTGGGTCATTTTAAACATTTCGGCACTTTCTTTTATTGGATTAGGTGTACAAGCACCCACCGCAGAATGGGGATTGATGTTAAGCGAAGCCAAAAACGTAATGATTCAGCACCCGATGCAAATGGTCTTTCCGGGGATGGCTATTTTGATTGTGGTTGCTGCATTTAATATGCTAGGGGATTGTTTGCGAGATATTTTAGATCCAAAGGAAAAAACAGCATGAGTGACACATTGCTTACAGTTAACAATCTCACCGTAACACTAGATAACTGCAAGCCACTATTAAATAATATTTCATTTCATCTAAAACATCATCAATGTTTAGGTATTGTTGGTGAAAGTGGTAGTGGCAAAAGCTTAACATGCAAAGCGATTATGGGATTGTTAGAACCTTATTTTTCAGTTCAAGGGCAAATCCTGTTTTCACCCCAAAAAATACGACTTAAGTTACAACAAAATGGCGATTTGTTAAAACAAAACAACGAAACATTACGTTTCATTCGTGGTAATGTGATTTCGGTCATTTTACAGCACCCAATGAGTGCTTTTGATCCGCTTTACTGTGTTGGTAAACAAGTTGTTGAAACGCTATTGGCTCATCAACCAACCACTAAAAATCAAGCCGTAACTAAAACGCTTAATATGCTAACAGATATCGGTCTTGATAATCCTAAACAAATTTATAATCGATACCCTCACCAGTTAAGTGGTGGTATGCTACAACGAATAATGATTGGTATTGCTCTGATGCTTGAACCCGAGCTAATTATTGCCGATGAACCAACAACTGCATTAGATTCAATTAGCCAATTTCATATTCTAAAAATATTTGAACAAATTAAACAACAATCCAAAACATCCATGATATTTATCTCACATGATTTAGGCGTTATTCACCATATAGCCGATCACATTTTGGTAATGAACAAAGGGACCATTGTGGAACAAGGAAGTCGAGATCATATTTTTTATCATTCTAAAAATGATTATACTCAATATTTAATTAATGCTCGTAAGCAATTATTAGCCAAATTTAATTGTGTTGTTCAACCCAATTATATGACACCTAATTCGGAGACAATCTAAATGCCACCGTTATTACAACTTGAGCATGTAAAAAAATCGTTTTTACAACCCAATCAAGGCTTACTTGGTCGCAAAAAAATATCGGTAATTAATGATGTCTCGTTTTCATTATATCAAGGTCAGTGTTTGGGGATTATTGGGGAAAGTGGCAGTGGTAAAAGTACCCTAGGTAAACTGATTTTAGGGCTTGAAAAGCCAGATAGTGGAAACATTTACTTTAATGGATTTGATACATCTCAACGCATTTGGCGAAAATCATCAATGCGGCGTGATATTAGTGCCGTATTTCAAGACTATAATGCATCAGTTAACCCTTATTTTACTACCGCTGAAATTATTGCCGAACCTATTGATATTTATGAAAAAACATCAAACAAAGAACGTCAAAAACGAATTGATGCACTGTTAGAACAAGTCGGGTTAGATCACTCTTTTTATCACCGCTTTCCTCATGAAATGAGTGGCGGTCAATTGCAACGGATTTGTATTGCACGGGCGATTGCTTGCTCACCTAAATTTATTCTATTTGACGAAGCAGTCAGTTCGTTAGATATATCAGTACAAACTCAAATTTTATCTTTACTTGCCGATTTACAAAAACAGCTAAACCTGACCACGATTTTTATCACTCATGATTTAACGACCATCACTTATTTGTGCGATAAGGTAATCTTTTTTTATCAAGGACAAATTGTTGAGCAGGTGGATAATATTTCTCAATTAAGCCAAATCAATCACCCTTATTCTAAACAACTTCTTGAATCTATTTTAGGATTTTAGATTATGACCCCATCTTCAAATTCAAACAAACAATACCATTTTAAAGACTACCTTGCGCTAGTTATCCCCTTTATTATTTCAACAATCACAACGCCATTGCTTGGCGTGGTTGATACTGCTTTAGTTGGTCACTTACCTAATCCTGCCTTTATTGCGGGTATTGCTGTGGGCACCGTGATTTTTAATACTATTTATTGGCTATTTGGCTTTTTACGAGTCAGCACCACAGGGTTTTCAGCGCAAGCATTAGATGATCCTATTTTATTAAGATCCTCGCTTATTCGTCCGCTTTTTATTGCCATTTTATTAGGTATTGTTTTTATTATTTTTCAAAGCCTAATATTTAATACCGCCATGCAACTTATAAAACCAAATGAAGAAGTAAAACACCACGCCCACACCTATTTTACTATTCTAATTTGGGGGGCACCTTTTGTTTTAATCAATTATGTTTTAGTGGGTTGGTTAATGGGCATGGCAAAAATAAAAGCGGTTTTGTTTTTGCAAGTATTCATCAATTTACTTAACATTGTTATGGCTGCCACGTTTGTTTGGGGTTTTCATTTTGATATTCAAGGTGTCGCTTTTGCTACGCTTAGTGCACAAATCATCTGTACACTATTGGGCATTTGGTTTATTTATGCCTATCTACCCAAAACCGAGCAAAAAACAGATTTCAAAGCCATATTATCTTGGCAATCTTTAAAAGGGGTAATTTTAGTTAATACCAATTTAATGATTCGAACTATCTGTTTACTTATTGTTACCAACCATTTTATCTCTATTGGCTCTTGTTTTAATACTGAAGTATTAGCCGCTAATGCGGTTTTATTTCAAATCCACTATTTAATGGCTTACTTATTTGATGGTTTTGCCAATGCATCGAGTGTTTTTAGTGGTAAAGCTAAAGGAACAAAAGACATCACGTTATACAATCAAACACTACGTTGGTCATTGCTATCATGCCTTATTTGTCCTGTTGTTTTGATAGCGATTTGGTTGGGATTTGATTCAATGATTATTCGGTTGCTCACTAATCAAACCGACATTATTAACCTATGTACTGAATATCAATACTGGCTTATTGTATTCCCTATTGTGGTTGCTGGCGGGCTTATTTATTATGGCGTATTTTCGGGAATTAGCTATACATCGTCTATTCGTGACTCAATGATTTTAGCGCTATTGCTATGGTTCATTGCACAATATCTATTTGTACCCATTTGGGGCAATCATGGGTTATGGCTCTCTTATATTTTATTTAGCGCAGGGAGAACACTCTTTTTAGTCATCTGGATTAAAAAATCCCAAAATAATATTATGTTTTAAAGTCATCTAACATACGCAATAGGTTTAGCTATTGCGTATGTTAATATCAAATTAAGTGTAAGTAACAAAACTTAAAGACACAAATGCCATCTATTTTTGTTTTTTATTAATAAGATTTTTGTCAAAAATCGGTCAGTAAAGACATTGATTTTATTTAAGTTTTTTTGGCGATTTTTCCGAAAACGCCATAAAAAAGCCAGCTTTTGCTGTACTATTTTAAGGGATAGTTACAGTCTTTGCATAAGGTTTTCCCACTGTCGTATCTGATGTTGCTTCTTTTTCCAGTAGCTTTGCTTGTTTCGCTATGCCAAGAAATGTTTTGTCTTCTTCAGGGGGGGACTCGCTTCTGCTTGTGTTTGAGTAATATAACTTGGTAAGTCTTCACAGGTGAAACATTCAACATGTAAATGGGGGCAGAATTCTTTATCGTTTGAACCCTCTGGCAAAGTGTCTATATCAATATACTTACCATCTTTATCGGTTTTTTTAGTAATACCTTTATTTTGGTTATGACCTATATGCCCCACTAAATCACCCGCTTTAATCCGATACATCAAAGCTCTTTAACAGGAATGCTAGCTTCTGCTTCTTTTAATATCAATACGATTTTGTATTCTGTCATCTTTTTCATATTCAAATTCTCTTTTACTTTTATCGTAGTGCATTTCCTACTTTTGGGTTGTACTATTTTAGGGGATAGTTACATATTGATTCTCTGCTAAAAAATGCTTTATTCCATTATTTATTCTGAAGTGACAAGATCTTTTATATTTATTTTATGAAAACCCAAACATTCATTAAATTTTATTTCTAACTCTTTTTTATAAATAACTTTAACTGGGTTTAATTCATCATATGTAATATTTTCCATGCTTTTTTGTTTATAGTTGTATTTCACCCAACCTAATACAGCCAACATTCCTCTATTTTTATTTTTTTCAGTATCAGAGTCATAGACTTTGAAAAAAATTGAATCATCATTAACTGAAATATCATATAAATCGATAGTTAATTTTTCTCTTGATGTTACTTCTGGAAGAAAATCACTAGTTTTAATTATTTCTTCAAAAACAGATACACAATCGATCGATTTGGCATTTACATTACATGTTATGCTTAAAATTATCAAAATTTGTAAAACAAATATTATTGTAACTTTAATTTTTTTTGCATTTTCTTCCTCTATTTTATTAACAATTCTTGGAACAATTTTATTTAATATATTTTTATAGGCTTCTTGAACAACAGAGTTGGTTGAATGCCAACGAGCATAATTACCATTATATTTATTAATATAAAAAACTAAATACTCCATTGCAGCTAACACAGAAGGGAAAATTATAAACTCTTTAGGTCTATCTTTTATTTGAGCATTTCCTCCCTGCTTGCTCAACCCAACATTTTCAAATAAATGTGTAGTTCCTATAGGAGTATAATTTGGATTTAATAAAAAGAACTCTCTATCCCAGCCATAATATGGAGGTGAACCAAAAGACTCCATTCCTCCTGTTCCTGTCTTCTTATATTGTAAAGATTTAAAATGTGCAGTTTCAGAACGATACATTCTTTCAATTATTATTGCCATATCCTTACCATACTTTTCGTATATAGCCCTTAAAGCGAGTTCTGCATTTTCTAGAGTATAATTTCTTATAAGATTAATTTTCTCATTAAAATAATCCATCATCGCTACTGGATGGATAAACCATGCCTTGCCATCAGCGCTAAGCGTGGCAGGTGGGGTGGTGTCTGCTGCGGTGGTTGTGGTCTTCGTTGCCTCGCCATTTTCTGGTTGCGTGTCGTTTTGTTGCTTTAACTTGGCTAAGCCTTTAGCTACATCATCCCACCACAACATCTTTTTTATCTTCTCTTTGGTCTTTTCCCAAGCTGTTACTTGTTTTTCTAATGCTTCCATTTTGGCATAAAATTCAAACTGCGCTTTAGTCAGCTTTTTCGAGGGTGATTCTTTATAATCAGCAGGAAAACGGCTTATTTCTCGTCTTAATGTTTCAAACCCTTTCGCTTCAGGCGAGTCCTTTGCTTTACCGACACTACTTAAATATGCCTAGAATTTTGCTTCATCACCCGTTTGTAAATAACCTAATAGATTTTTAGCATCTTCGGTCATCTCGCTGTTTAATTCTTCCCATTCCGGCAGTTTGCCCTCTGCATCAACGTTACTGTACCATTCGCTTTTATAATTGATTAATAAGCGACTTAATGCCAAGTACAATATCGGTTTATTCACAATACCTTGAAAACTCGCTTCTTTTATACTGGTATATTTATGTTCTTCAACAAGGTATTGTTTATCAAGAATGGATAATGTTTCTTTTATCGTTGGTTTATATCCTGATAAGGAATGGTTGTCTTTATTGCGTTTTAGGGATTTGTCTGCGTCAAGGTAGATGTCTTTTAATGTGCCCGTCTCTTTTATCTGCGTAAAATCAAACCAATCCCAACAACATACCCTTTTAGCGCCTTCGCCATTCACTAACACCCAACCACTTCTTTTTCGGTTTTTATCATCAAGTACATCAACTTTTAACCATAAGTTATCTTGTGCATCTTTTGCTTTGTTGTCCCCTGCCAAAAACTTAGTATCATTCATATTGACCAAGGATGCCATCTTGCCCTAAACAACGAGTATGTTGTAGTTTTGGAATGATTAAGGATTAGGATGAAAATCATCAATTTGATCTCGCCATTCATTGTAATCCCAAACAACAATCTTATTTTTTAACTCAGTTAAATAGCTTCGTGCCGCTTGTTGTTGTGCTGAATTAAGGACTTTTTCTAAACGTGTTTGAATTTCCTTATTATATTCCCAAACAGGGGGAAGTTGATAAGCATGCCAAGCCAAATTGTTACCTAGTTCTTCTATTTTTTGTTTTGCATAATCACTTAATAACGACCACGCATAGGCTTTAACAATATCATGCTCACGGCCTAATCCATATAAATAGGCTTCAGTAACCCGTAATATACCAATAATCGAGCTATGCTCCGCCATTAACTGCGCATAATCAATCGACAGTTTTAAATCTTCTGATTTTAACGTTTTGCGGTATTCAGTTAACTTATTCAGTTGTTTATATTGCTGATTTTTATAGTGACGCCCTTGTTGAAATAACATTCTGGCTATCAAACCTTCGTAGCAATGGTAGCCACCTTCAATGGCATAATTGAGATATTCAATACTTTTTTCTAATTGTTCATCTTTGCATAGTCTTGCTATTCCTTTTTCATCAAATCCACAAGGCGCATAATGACCACTTTTACGATAAGCAAAATAGGGATATTTTAAATCAGCAAATTTATTCCATAAATAACCTCTCATTTTTATACTTCTAAACACTTTAGGTTCAACTAGTCGGTTACCGGCATTATCCACTAACTGATCGCGATATTTACGCATAAACTCGTCAAAAGACATCATGATACCATCTTTTTTTCCCCCTCCATCATACAAATCTTTCCAATGAAGCAGATCATAATAATAAGGCATCGCATTTTTATCCCATTGCCAAGCATGTTTAATAAGTTTTACTAATTTTTCAGGATTAGCTACCCCAAAAAATACGTCATCGTCAAATGCGGATTCATATAGTTCTTTAGCTTCGTCTATGCGTAATAATTCATTTTCAGGAATAGTTGAAGTATAAATTGTATAGTCCATAATTGTAGTTTCCGGTTGAACAAGGTTATCATCTAAATTTAATGAATTATCAAAATAAAAATACACAATACCAATAATCAAACAAAAACCAATAGCTATAGTGATTTTCTTTAGGATTGATTTTGTTGTTTTGGTAAGATGATGCATTAAAGATACTCCAAATCATTTTGATTAAAAACATCCACTTCCACAATACGTGGTTCTAACGTGCCATTATTAAATACCCGACAAGGGAGAATTTGATTTTTAGAGGATAATTTTTCAATTTCTTGGTAAATGGGGTATAGCTTTGGAAGCGTTGAGTTTTGAATATCGTCATTATTTTCATATTTATTTTTTAATTTTAACACTTTAGTTTTGGTTTTTCCCGTCAATAAAGCATATCCCCATAGCACACCATCAGAATGAATTTGGGCTATTGCGTTGAAAACCCGATTGGAGCGATAGCAATATTGTTTTGCTTCTTCTTCAGCTGATAGATCTTTATTTGAATCAGGCATCCCCCCTATTCCTCCACCAATCAAAATATCATTGAACTTTGTAATATTGGTAGCAAAATTACCATAAGTCACTTGCCCTAAACAACGGGTTTCTTGTAGTTCAGAGATAGTTTTCGCTAGACAAATTTGATTCTCTATTTTTGTTACATCAAGGGTATCTTCATAAGCCGCCCCCCGACAGGAGTGTAATACAAAAATCCCTTCATGAGGATGCCAAGGTAAACGTTCCATATTATCTTTTTTATTAAAATAAATTTTGTTTTTCCCTTCTTCACCTCTAAAATTCAACGCTTCTTCACCACCATGTCCAAAATAATGAACTTGCCATAAATCGTACTTACACGCTGTTTTAGGCGTTGTGAGTTCATTATATAACTTAGTCCATTCTGTTTTAAATTCGGGCGGATGCTCAAAACCTTTTATGATTCGAATTTCGGCATCGGGGTATTTTTTTTCTAATCGCTTTTTTTTATTAGTAGCAGCCTTTTCAAAGTCTGCTGCGCCATCCCCCCCATACGCAAATAACACAAATAACGGCGTTGGCACATTTTTTAATACGACTTCTTTAATGGCTACCTCGCCATTTTCAAGTTTACACGTTTGGGCTGTAAAAACGTTGCACCTTTGTGTATTTTCATTATCATTTGGCATATTTAAACTTACCTACTAATTAATTCCAGTGTGATGGTTTCATTTTCATCCACAGAATGAAATGCTTGTGTATATCCATTTTTATCGGTTTGACCTTGCACCTTTTTGCCATTGGGGAGTGTAGCAATGTAACGTTCATTGGCGTAGATTTTTCCTGATTTATCTTTACATATAAATTTAACGGCATAATCACCAATAATGTCGGGTAACGATAAATTATCAATATTCATATCTGCCCCCCCCATCTTCTGCAATACATTACACTTAAGATAGATATTATCCTGTGTACCCAGTTCGATACCTTCGCTGCTGATTTTGATATAAGAGCCAC
>NZ_WTEY01000014.1 GCF_009795805.1 Gilliamella sp. Pra-s52 | reverse complement strand
AAGAGTTTTTACAATTATTAGAAATAAATAATAAGAATCCATTTACCAAAGAACAATTCAAAGCGGCGTTACGAACAAGTGGGACGGCGGAGTTGATAGGGCATTTACTGGTAAAATATGAAAGTGAATGGTATGCCGATGAAGCATTAAGCAAATGGAATGAAATTGATGACTTATTTGAAGAAGAGAAACAACAACAAAAAACGCTGATTGAAGCGGGATTAGATGAGTGGAGAATCACCGAGCTTTATCAGCGTGATATTGCGATGAAAAAAGTAGATGAAGCGCATGAACATGTCAAAAAAAATTGGCAACTAGAAAAAGCGCAACGCATTAAACCGTCACTGTGGTGGCAACAAGTGGCACAAGCACAAACTCAAACAACTAGCACAGAACAAAGCGATGCTAATACTAATACTAATACCCCTAAACTGTCCAATCTATCAACTGACGGCAAGGCGTGGTTTATTCACCCGGTTGCAATGATGGATTATTTTGCAGGAAACAATATCCTTTTCAAAAAGGGTGATAAAGATGAAATTATTCGGGAAATTAATATCAGACTTGCTGGATTTGGTGGCAATGTGCCAACAGATGAATTTACTGAAAGAACCGAAAATATGATCAAACAGTTTCAACGTGATTATATGCAAGTCGATGAAACGGGTATTGTGGATATGAATGTGATAAAGGCTATAGATGAGTTTTCTGATAAATATGATTTACCAAGCAATGAATGGGTAAAAAAACCTCTTACTGATGACGAACAAATGTTTTGTCCCTGTGGATTGTGTGATGGATTTGGTAAAAGTAGACATAAAGATATGTACTACGGTGTAAAATTAGAAGCAACTCATAGGTATGAGTATCCTGGTATACACAGATCATTATTATGGGCATTAAAAGCCGTAATATTTTACTTACAAAAAGAAAATTCAGTTTATAGTTTTAGAAAAATTTCATCAGGATATAGGTGTTATGATCGAAATCTTCAAACAAATAGACGAACTACAAACCATAAAGGAAAAGCTTTAGATATACATTTTAATAAAAATGGTGTCAGGACAAGATCATGCGACGATATGAATAAGTTGAGGAAAGATATTTTTAATAAATATTTAGGAGCAAAATGGGATTGGCTAGCCGGTCAAGAAAATATGTTTAATTTAGAATCAGCTAGAAAAGGAGCAACGAGTTGGGTACATTATGATGTAAGAGAGTTTGATCAAATTTATTTAAAAGATGAATATTTTTGTAAAGATTCTGAAACGTTAAATGATAAGCCATTGGCTTCATTATTGTAAAAAATAGCTAATGAATAATTTTAGGATATATTATGATAAATAACTATATAATTTATTTAGTATTCGGTGTAATTCCTTTTTTTGCATATGCACAAGAGCCCCCTATTCAACAAAATAATAAAAATCTCTGTTTTGAAAAAAGCACAGATACTTTACCATTAAATAAAGCACATAAAAATAAACAATATAATTTAACCAATAATGAAAATTGTAAGATTAAAGATTTGGCATCATGGAATTGTGAAATAGATTTTCGTTATATACCTCTACCATCAAAAAATGACATGAATATGATTTTGGTACCACAGGATTGTGGTGATTTTCCTTACAGACTTTATTTATTGACAATAAAAGATAATCAAATACGATCAGATTTATACGTTGAAGGTGAATGGTACGAACCAGGAAATAATGAAAATCTAATTGAAAAAACATATTTTACTATCTCAAAGGATTTTATCATTACCGTTACAACAGAATATGATAATAATTTAACAATTAAGCATTATTATTTAAATCAAGATGGATACCTTAAAGAAAAAACCAACAATAATTAAATTACATTTTATTTTTATCATTCCTGAATTTAATTACGTCATCAGTCATAGTTGATGAAAAAATATTCGGATAATTGGCGAATTATTTATGGTTTGTGCTAAATGTTACGCTGCTGAGTGTAGATTCTGAGCCTGCAAATCATGAGGGTTTTTATACGATTCGTTTTATGCTTGAAAATAAACCATACTGGATAGAATCCAGTGCGGTATCACACCTTAATGGACAAAATGGGCAACTTACTTCAAGTATAAGTTACTGGAATAAATTTCCGTTATCATTAAACAGCAGTCTTTCCCCTCAGGAAAAAAAACGCAATACGGTATGTTATCCTCGTACCGTATCCCTAAGTTCATTAGCGCGTGAAGGTTTGATAGCGATAGAAGATGAAAACACCAAATGGGCACAAGTGACGGCACTTGATGAGCAAATGCTACCAATACAAGGTTGGGTGAATATAAAAGACAATGCACAAGCGCATATCAAACGGCGTAGTCCATGGCACTGGACAGGGTTTGAAACGATAGAAGAAAAGGCAACAATAAGTGAATTAACAAAGAAACTTAGTAAAAATCGAAGTGCAAGGCTAGATATTGAAGATTGTACAGAAGCGATGTTAACGGTACTGCGAATCTTAGCGAAATCTGGCTATAACCATTATTTATGGAAATCTCTACCGGATAAGGGAAAAAATAAAGTCAAAGAGTTTTTACAATTATTAGAAATAAATAATAAGAATCCATTTACCAAAGAACAATTCAAAGCGGCGTTACGAACAAGTGGGACAGCGGAGCAGATAGGGCATTTACTGGTAAGATATGAAAGTGAATGGTATGCCGATGAAGCGTTAAGCAAATGGAACGAAGTGGATGACTTGTTTGAAGATGAAAAGCGACAACAAAAAGCACTGATTGAAGTAGAGTTAGATAAACTAGGTATAACCCGCGCTTATCAGCGTGACTTTGCTATGCAAAAAGTAGACGAAGCACATGAACATGTCAAAACAAACTGGCAACTAGAAAAAGCGCAGCGTATCAAACCGTCACTGTGGTGGCAACAAGTGGCACAGGCGCAAACTCAAAACCAAACAACCAGCACAGAACAAAGCAATGCCAATACCCCTAAACTATCCAATCTATCAACTGATGGCAGAGCGTGGTTTATTCATCCGGTGGCGATGATTGATTATTTTAATAGCGCAGCTGATCGAGCAGGTATCGTTACTTATCATATCTATCATAATGGAAAAATCGAAAAACATATCCCACAAGAAATATTAGAAGGTTATGAACAAAAATATAAATACGTTTATCATGATAAAGATAATAATAAGCATGAAATATGTATAGTAGATTGGCATACAACTAAAAAGAAAAAAGACGGTATAACAGTAAATGCACCAAATCGAAATGATCCTAATATTATTGAATATAAGGAAAATGTCAACGAAGGGAATACTCAGAAAAGAATTAAATATGCTAATGGAGATATTGCTGAGTATGGCTGGCATTCCAAAGATAAAGGTTATATTTGGAGATTATATAGAGCATTGGATGAAGACATTCAGTTAGTTAGAATGCCTGATAAAATTCAATATGTTAACGACAAAGTGGTGGTTAGATATATTTTTTCTAACACAAAAAGACGCTATACCGAACCAAGTGTTTTGGCAGGTTTTATAGGCGCTTTAGCTGAAACAGGTTTACAGTTAACTACAACTGGAAGTTGTTTTGCTGAAGCATCCTGTTTTCCTAGTGCCGAGCACGTAAACGGTAAAAGTATTGATACTCTTTATTTAAAAGATGTTGATGAACAAAAGTTTATTAATGCCATGCATAAATTTCATTTTAATAAACAGATAACAGGAAAACATAAGAAAAAATTTGATAATGCAACGCAAGAAGTAGGAAGAACTCTCCATGATACACATTTACATTCGGGCTTTGATGATAGTTTTATAAAGGAAATAAAACAATATGAAAAATCTAATTAATATCCTAATATTGTTATTGATAACAATATTTTCTGATTACAATATTAAAATAGTATATGCGGGGAACATAGACAAAGATTCTTTAGCATATGATAATTTTCGCGGGGAAAAATTGATATCAAGTAAAGAGTTTATGTTATCTATAAATAAAACTTGTAAAAAAGATGTCTCTGAACGATGTGCAATTTCAAAAATAAAAAAAGATTATTATCTTCAATTTAATAATCTAACTAATGATGAAATAACAATTTCCAAACTAAAAAATAACATTGAATTAAAATTGAAAAAAGAACAAACTAACAATCCATTTTTTATAGAAATAGAATTAATCTCTTATAAAAATAATGAAAGAGTAGATTCTATAATATGTTATGAATATATCAATGATCCTAATGACAGTTTAGCTACAGAAAAATTATATTATTTGAATGATTATAATTTATGGATGTTATATTTCACTTATGATTTGGAATCCACAACAGCTGATAATTGGAATAAATATAAAATTAATCCTCAGTCTGGCAAATTTGAATTAATAGATAAAGTACTACAATACTAATACTCCGAAACTATCCAATCTATCAACTGACGGCAAGGCGTGGTTTATTCATCCCGTGGCAATGATGGATTATTTTAATATTAGAAGTACTGAAATTATTTTCCCATTAAAAGTAAAACCAATAAACAATTTTGATATGCAATTTGGTAAAAGATTTAATTGGACTAAAAATGATAATCAAACAATGTTTTGAGCGAATCGTAGTGGAGGTAAAAGGAAACATGCGGGACGTGATTTATATACAGAACCTTATACGGAGATTGTCGCAGTATGTGATGGTGTTGTGCTACAAATTAGCGGATTTTATTCAGAAACCGATCAAATAACAATAAGACATAAAACGAGCAGTGGGCGTCAATTTATTATTCGTTATGGTGAAGTAGATCACGATAGTATTAAAGTTAAAGTTGGTGATGTTGTTAAACAAGGTACTGTACTTGCAAAAACAGGAAAATTAATAAAAGCTGGTAAACCGGAAGTTGTCAAAAACGGAAAAGTCATTTACATGTTACATTTAGAGTATTATTCAGGAAAAGGTGGCCTAGATTTGAAAAAACCGTTGACTGATAGAGCAAACTTACCTTACCAAAGACGTTCAGATTTAATAGATCCTTTGGAATTGTTAAAAGAAGGGTATCAAAGTACTTTTGGGGTGGAACTTTAGTAATTAGGAGTTAAAGATGAAAAACTTTTTATTTAACATTTTGTTATTAATTTTATTACCACCTTTAGCTTATGCTTCTAATATTGATTCTAATAAAAATCATTATTATTTGATAATGAAAGATAAAATTAATGTAGAAAAACAAGAAAAAGATTGGTTCATCGGAGCTTTAGACAATTTGATTACTGGTAATAAACAAAAAATTAGCATTTCAGGTTGTGATTTTAAACGTTTTGAAGGAAATAAAAAAAACATCAATAATCAATTAAAAAAAATCAATTTTTTTGAAAATTATGATGAAGAATTAAACAAATATAATTTATTGTTAAATGATTTTGATGAACTTTTTTTAATAGATTCATCAAATCTATCTGAAATGTGTATTGGATTCAGTTATACAACGATCATTTTACTTAATGATAATGAATTAATGATTCCTTATAAACAACATCTAATTTTCTACAAACAATTAGTCAATACAGATGAAAACAAAATAAATAATTTAAAAAGAAATGAAAATTGCCTTCAATACAAACAAGTTGATATGGAGACCACTCATACTTGTTATTATCAAAACATGACAATATTGGATGTATATGAAGCAATGAGCTTTGATCCTTCAAACGTATTTAGAAAAAAGATCAAAATAGGGGAAGATTTTTCGGACATTTATGAAGATGATTATCTGAGAGTTGAAGTCGAATATAAATGGAAAGGGGAAAATAAGCTAGAGATTGTACAATATTTTGATGGAGGAGTGACTTATTACACATTTGTTAATCAAGAAAATAGAACAAAACTAATAACCAAACTTTCGCCAGATTAAAAAATGATACAAAATGATAGTTTTTAGTGAATTAAGGTTACTCGGAGATAATAAGTAAAGCCTGCCGATACAAGGTTGGGTGAATATAAAAGACAATGCGCAAGCGCATATCAAACGACGTAGTCCATGGCACTGGCCAGGGTTTGAAACGATAGAAGAAAAAGCCTCGGTTGGTGAATTATCAGACAAGATTGGCAAGAATAGAGTGGCGAAATTAGATTTAGCCGATTACACGCCAGCGATGAAGGCACTACACCAAATTTTGACAGGGACACTGATATATTCAACCCAACGGAAAAAGAACCTACCGCCGCCGACTTTTACGGATAGCGATTTAAAAGAAGGATTACGCAGAAGCTGGACGGCGGAGTTGATAGGGCATTTACTGGTAAAATATGAAAGTGAATGGTATGCCGATGAAGCGTTAAGCAAATGGAATGAAATTGATGACTTATTTGAAGAAGAAAAACAACAACAAAAAACGCTGATTGAAGTGGGATTAGATGAGTGGGGCATCACCCAGCATTATCAGCGTGATATTGCGATGAAAAAAGTAGACGAAGCGCATGAACATGTCAAAAAAAATTGGCAACTAGAAAAAGCGCAACGCATTAAACCCTCACTGTGGTGGCAACGAGTGGCACAAGCACAAGCGCAAGCTCAAACAACCAGCACAGAACAAAGCAATGCGAATACACCGAAACTATCCAATCTATCAACTGACGGCAAGGCGTGGTTTATTCCTCCCGTGGCGATGATGGATTTGTAAATACCCCACCGTATTTTTTCCTCCATTTATAAAAAGTTAAATTACTCATGTCATATTTTTGACGGTGGTTAGAGTACACTATCCATTTTTTAAACATAACAACCGCTTTCCATTCGCATTAAACTCAGAATTATTGCATAATACACAGCGTATAAAAGACCAAATTTAAGTTAGGAATAATTATGGAACTTCTTTGTCCAGCAGGATCTTTACCATCACTAAAAGTCGCCATTGATAATGGTGCTGATGCTGTTTATATTGGTTTGAAAGACGATACCAATGCCCGTCATTTTGCTGGTTTGAATTTTAACGAGAAGCGTTTGATTGAGGCATCGGATTATGTGCATAAACGTGGCAAAAAGCTACATATTGCCATTAATACCTTTGCCCACCCCGATAATTTTGAACGTTGGCAATATGCAGTTGATACTGCGGCCAATATTGGTGCTGATGCATTAATTATTGCTGATCTTGCTATGCTTGATTATGCGGCTGAAAAGTACCCCCATCTTGAGCGTCATGTTTCTGTGCAGGCGTCATCGACCAATGAGGAGTCGATTAAGTTTTATCATAATAACTTTCAAGTCCATCGTATTGTTTTGCCGCGTGTGCTTTCAATGCATCAAGTTAAACAGTTGTCACAAGTGTCACCGGTTCCGCTCGAGGTGTTTGCTTTTGGTAGCTTGTGTATTATGGCCGAGGGGCGATGCTATTTGTCATCCTATTTGACTGGCGAATCCCCTAATACCGTTGGCGCATGTTCGCCTGCCAAATTTGTTCGTTGGGAAGAGACCGAAAAAGGACTGGAATCAAGACTGAATAATGTGTTAATTGATTGCCATAAAAAAGGCGAAAATGCAGGTTACCCAACGCTATGTAAAGGACGCTATTTTGTTGGTCAGGAGCTTTATCACCCTATTGAAGAACCAACAAGTTTAAATACCATTGAGCTATTGCCTGAACTGTTTGCCGCAAATATTGCATCGGTCAAAATAGAAGGCCGTCAGCGTAGTCCTGCTTATGTTGAGCAAGTCACTAAAGTGTGGCGACAAGCCATCGATCGCTATAAAGCCAATCCGCAATCGTTCCAAGCCGAACAACGTTGGATGGATACGCTCGGTTCGGTGTCAGAAGGCACACAAACAACATTAGGCGCTTATCACCGTAAATGGCAATAAGGTGAGTTAGCAATAGGTAATGTGCTAACAGCATCAACGTAAATCATTGAAAAAGATCTAACATAAATATAGTGAGCAAAACCATGAAATACGCATTAGGACCAGTGCTTTATTATTGGCCTAAAACTGAAACAGAAGCTTTTTATTATGCCGCTAAAGAGAGTCAAGCGGATATTATTTATATGGGCGAGACGGTTTGTACTAAGCGCCGTGAAATGAAAGTCGCCAATTGGCTTGAGCTGGCAAAAGAGATTGCTAAATCTGGCAAGCAAGTCGTGCTGTCAACACTGGCTTTACTTGAGGCGCCCTCAGAACTTAATGAGTTGCGACAATTAGTAAATAATGGCGATTTTTTAGTCGAGGCCAATGATTTGGCGGCAATTAATATTGCGCAAGAACATAAGTTGCCGTTTGTTGCAGGTCCTGCCATTAACTGTTATAACGCTTTAACGTTAAAATTATTACAAAAACAAGGCATGGTGCGTTGGTGTATGCCGGTTGAGCTGTCGCGCGATTGGTTGAGTAATGTGCTTAAACAGTTTGAAAGTTTGAATATTGCACAAAATTTTGAAGTCGAAGTGTTCAGTTATGGTTATTTACCTTTGGCTTATTCAGCTCGCTGTTTTACGGCAAGATCGGAAGATAAACCTAAAGATAAGTGTGAAACTTGTTGTATTAAGTATCCTGTTGGGCGTGAGGTGTTTTCGCAAGAACAGCAAAAGGTGTTTGTGTTAAACGGTATCCAGACTCAAAGCGGTTATTGTTACAATTTAGGCAATAATCTTAAAGAGATGAAAGGATTAGTCGATATTGTTCGTATTTCGCCTCTTGGTGTTGAAACGCTTGATGTTGTAAAGCAGTTCAAAGCTAACGAAGATGGGTTAAATCCACTGACAATTGAACATAAACGAGACTGTAATGGTTACTGGAATGGGATTGCCGGACTTGAACTTACCCAATAAGCATTTTCTGCCTGAACAGTTTCGAGAAAATTTTCCTGCGCTCAATCATGATAGCGTATATCTTGATTCGGCAGCAACGGCACTTAAACCGCAAGCCTTGGTCGATGCAACACGGGTGTATTATGCTCAAAATACGGCTACAGCAAAACGCAGTTTGCACCAAGATGCGTTGCAAGTCACTTCCACAATTGATAAGGCAAGGCAAAATGTTGCCGATTTCATCAATGCTAAAAGCAGCGCTGAAATTATTTGGACTCGGGGGGCAACCGAGTCAATTAACTTAATTGCCCAGAGCTATGCTCGCCCATTATTGCAACCTGATGATGAAATTATTGTGAGTGAATTAGAGCATCATAGCAATTTGTTACCTTGGTTGATTGTGGCTGAGCAAACCGGCGCTAAAGTCGTTAAGTGGTCATCGGATGTTAATGCGTTGTCGTCGTTAATGTCAGCGAAGACTAAAATTGTTGCAATTACCCAAATGTCAAACGTGACGGGTTTTTGTCCTGATTTAGCTGCAATTAGTTATATTGTTCATCAATATGATGCCGTTTTGGTGGTGGATGGTGCGCAAGGTGTTGTTCATCATGCAATTAATGTTAACCAGTTAGATATCGATTTTTATGCCTTTTCTACCCATAAGTTGTACGGTCCAACGGGACTTGGGGTTTTATATGGTAAAAAGGCATTACTTGAGCAGATGTCAGTTTGGCATGGCGGCGGTAAAATGCTAAAAAACGCTTCGTTTGATGATTTTATTCAAGAAGATCTTCCTTATAAATTTGAAGCCGGCACACCTAATATTGCCGGTATTGTTGGTTTTAATGCGGTACTTGAGTGGTTAAAAAGTTGGGATAATAGACAAGCAGAAAACTATACAAAACAGCTAGCTTATTATGCAAAATCGCAACTAAGCCAATTTGCCGATATTCAATTTTATAGTGAGGATGATAGCCCGATAATCACTTTTAATATTAATAATATTCATCATAATGATATTGCTATTTTGTTAAGTGAACAAAATATTGCTATTCGTACTGGCGAACTTTGTGCTCAGCCTTTGATGAATAAATTAGGTTGCCACGGTGCAGTGCGTGTTTCATTGATGCCATATAATAATCAGCAAGATGTGGATAAATTTATTTCAGTGCTACAAAGTACGATTGAAATATTGGTGTAATGTTATACTAATCGGTATCTGATTTTGAATATTTGTTACACAATAATCAACCATAAATAGGTCAATATTATGCTATCACAGCAAGCTTTAATCGAATTATTTTCACAGCAACATTCTTGGCAAGATCGTTACCGGCAGCTTGTGATGTTAGCAAAGCAATTGCCTGATTTTCCTCAATCCCAAAAAACAATAGAAAACCAAGTGAATGGCTGTGAAAATCGCGTTTGGCTGACTTATCAAAAACAGGCTGATAATACCTATGTTTTTAGCGGCGATAGCGAAGGCCGAATTGTGAAAGGGTTATTGGCTGTGTTAATCAGTATTGCTAATCACAAAACAGCACAGCAAATAGCTGCCATTGATTTCCAATCGGTTTTGCATGAATTAAAAATTACTGACGAACTGAGCCAATCTCGTTTGCAAGGGCTGGAAAAATTGATTGAGCGCATTGAGTCGGTCCTATAAATAGGAGGCTAATTAGCCTCCTATTTATAGTCTATTTTTTGTTATTGGTTAATTGTTAATATCAGTAAATAGGGTGACAACTTTCTTCACACCTCGAACTTTACTTGCCAGCTCTGCCGCTGTTTTACCTTCTTGTGATGAGACAATACCAATTAAAAATACTTCGCTATTTTCAGTAACAACTTTAATGTTGCGTGCTTTGGTTTGCGAATTCAAAATCAGTTGAGATTTAACTTGAGTAGTTATCCAAGCATCATTGGTAATAGTTCCTGCTCCAACCGGTTCACCAATACGAATTTGGTTATAGACTTTTTTTACTCCTTCAACTTGATAAGCTAGACTTTCGGCTTTTTCGATTTGTTCATTATTTGCTTGCCCAGTTAAAAGAATATTGCCATTATAAGTGCTCATAATAATGCGCGATCCAATAAAGAACGGCCCATTGTTTTTAATTTTCATACTCATGCGTGAACTAAGTGTTGTATCATCAACTTGGGTACCCGCAGTACGAGGATCCGTAGCAACTTTGGCCGTAGCCCCTGCACCAATCCCTATAACGGCAGCAACGCAGCCTTGCAACATTAATGTACAAGAGATTAACATTGCCATTATGGCGATCTTTTTCATTATAGCTCCTTATGATTTATTATCCTGTAATAATCAAATCCCAATATATTTGGCTTTATTATGCCTTGTAGAGGTTGATTTGCAAAATAATTTTATAATTTATGCCAGTATGTAGCATGGGTTTAGCATTTCATTAGACTTAACATCATCATAATTTTTACTTGAATTTCGATTTTTATTTTAATAAAAATCTGCTATCTTTTGTCAAGAAGTAAAATAAATCAGATGATTGGAATTGAAATATGAATCAAGATTGTATCGATTGGCTATATGGTTTATCTGCGCCAATGGTCGCTTTAAATAAGAGATATGGTGCAAGTTATACGTCACCATTTTTTTTCCCCGACAGAACATTTGTTGATATGGAGGATGATTGGGGAATAGATTCTCGACAAAAATTACTAAACTGTGTGTTTGATATGGTTGATGATGGGCATGCACCACCATTATCTCGATATTATGCAATGTATTCTAGAGTGTCTGAATCACAATGGCGTGATTATTACCAAGCACAAGATGATTATCAAAAAATATTAATGACGTTCGTTGAACAAACTTTTTGTGTATGCGGCTACGGTGGCATTCGTAGTTGGGATTATGCCCGTATGGGATATTTGCTACGCAATGGCACAACCAATAAATATATTACTGAAGAAGAAGCTCTGTGGATTTTTTCAAAAATTGCCGAGCGTTCTCAATATTTTTATAGTTCTTGGCATCACTATTTTGCTGGTTGGTCGATTGGGTTTCAATATTGGGAAAATCTCAACAATAAAGAAGATCTAGAAGCATTACGCTGCGAATTAACCCGATCATCACAAACATATACCATGAAAATATTAACTAACGACAAGGATTCACCTTGTAATCGCCTACCTTGGTATACAGAAATCGTCGAACTAGAAAAACCAGAATCACTAGCGGAGTATGATTGGTCATGAGTACAAATTTTTGGCAATTATTAGGCATCGAAAAAACAACAGACACCGCGGTTATTCGTCAAGCATATCGTGTAAAGTTACCGTTATATCATCCTGAAACGGATCCCGATGGCTTTAAAGCACTGCGTGAAGCTTATGAATCGGCAATGAATTATGCTAAATCGCCCGAAACAGCTGTTGATGAAATGACACAGAATTCAGAACAAACAGCGCCACAACTAACAGAAGAACAAATCAAAGCAAATGAAATTTGCGAGGCTTATCAAGCCCTGTTAACCGATCCAATGCGATGCTATAACATTGATGAATGGCAAAAATTTATCGGTTCATTCTATGACTATCCCATGACAGTTATAGATTCGGTAAAATGGCGACTATTAGAATTAAGTTACAAAACAACAGATATATCTGAGTCATGTGTCAAAATTTTAGCTGATAATTTACGCTGGCGTCAGCAACTCATGACACAATTCACTGATGAATATGAAAAATATGATAATTATTTAAATAACATTGATCGCGGTGATTTATTTGATTACACATGCTTGCCAACAACCAATAAAACACTACAAAATGTAACTATCGATTATATATTTTATGCCAAATGGTTATTTTGGGAACGTAGTTCGGAAAATGTTTGTGCATTTTTATCTCAAGATACAGTTATTTATCTTCCTGACGATAAGAAATTTATGCTTGAGTTTTCTCATTGGTATAGTAGTGCGAACCTAAAAAATCAATCTATTTTGGATTATGCTTTAAAATGTATTGATGAAGGCGATGAAGACGAAAGTATTATTATCGAATGGAAATATATTGCCGCTATCCAATATACTTTGCTCGAAGACAAACAAAATGCCTTACAAGCTTGGTTAGAGTTGTATTATTCAGGTCATTATCAACAAAAAGCAGAAAGCTATATAGCGGGGTGGTGTGTTTATTTTGAAAAAAATTACTTCCCATTATTAGTTATGGCGCTGAACAATAGTTATTGTGTCGCTGTCGATAAAACAGAAAATTATTTACATACTATCCCGCAAATAACGGCAACCACAACAGCACGATTAGCCGCATTAGAGAATATTGACGAGTATCCAAAAGAAATTATCGATTTTGTTAATTGGGCTTTGGATACAAACTGGAATTACAAACAAGTCTTATCAACATTGTTACTTGATGACGGCAATAATCGATTATATCGTTTATATCGACATGCCATTATGTTACGTCACGGTAATGAAATATTATTACAAGAAATTTTAGACGATCAAAGCGATGATCCATTTGAACAATTTATTTTGCAACATTTGCAACGCCAAGCAAGGCAACATCTTGCATGGCTTACAAAGCTTTCACCCGTGCAAGAATTTAAGGCATGGTTATTTGATAACAATGAAAAAGCCAAAATTCCGCCCCAATTCGATCCCGATAAAGATGGTAAGCAAGTTTTATATGGCCGTTTATGGTTAGATAGGTTTAACGATATTCCTGATATTGCTAAGTCACATTTATATCAAAGCATTCATTATTCAAATATGGAAATGTTTGATTGGTCTATATTTTTAAAATTCAATGATTATTATCAATTACCAAAATCCCCAGAACTTTCGGTTATCGCTAATAATAAAGAAGCTTATTGGCAATGGTATCGTCGTTATTTATTAATTGTCGCCATTAATTGGGTTCCATTAGAAATGGCAAAATTTCTTCAACAAGAAAACAATACTTTTATTATCGAGGAAGATAACCCGTTTAAACCATTAATAGAGATATTTAAGCATGGCAACTGGCAAAATGAAACAGAGCTATATAACCTGATAAATAATGATAGTGAACTAATTAATTGTGTTTTAATTAATTACCCAGATTCTATTGAATGGTATATTGATTCACCTAACTACATTGATTTTGACGATATTGAGCAAAAAATAGAGCAAATATGGACACAAAAACTGGCGAATAGAGATCCAATTTATTTAATGCTGTTGTACATAATTGTACTAAATAAACCTGAGCAAAAAAATAAATTAGATACAATGTTACAAAATATTACTGGTGATAATAAAGAGTTAATTAAAATAGCCAAAGCTCTACAAAAGAATTGGATTACACCATCTTTTGATCGCCAAAAAAACAGTTATCCTAAACAATTAACAAAAATAACAAACCTTGCTGAACGTTGTTTGTCTAGCTATTACGGTATATGTGATGACGATGAACTTGAAACATTAGACAAGTTTAAAAACAGTAGTGACAATGATTTAGTCTTACGGCTTTGTGCGTCATTACTTATAGCAAAAAATAATGAAAATCGACAAAAACTGGAATCACAGTCATTACCTAAAAATAAATGGTGGCAGTTTTGGCGTTGGAAAGGGCGAACCAATATAAAAGGTTTTATTATACAATTATGTTGTAGCTTCATCGTGTTAGGCTTGATGAACGTACTTAACAACAATTTTGAATTGAATAGTCCTACTTTTTCTATGATTTGTTATTCCATTGCTGTGACCAATATGGTTTTTGCTTTAAAACGACGTTTTAATGATATCAATAGAGGAGAACCACTCATCGGTTTTGTGGCCGAAATATTGACTTATCTCTTATTTTTTGCGCCATTTTGGATTTCTGGCATCAAATACACTAACCGTTTTGGACCGCCAGTAGAAAAAGCAACCAAAGAAAAGGAAAAGTAAACAAAATAAAGTCCTCTTTTTATTTCTAAAAAAGAGGACTTTTTATATTTTTAAAATTTTATTGGTTATCGATTCAAATCTTGTAAATTAGCTTCAATTTCACAACGAATTTCGTTAATTTCTTCAGGATTTTGTCTATTTAATGCATCCATAAAAACTTCGATATATGACCCAATTAATAGTCGTTCATCACCCAGTGATTGTGCCCATGCACGTTCTAACCTTGCCAATAAAGTACGATTTGGCATTTCATCACGAGGATGAATTTTAAGTGCTTTCAAGCGCTCATGACTGTCTTGTTTTTGTTTGTCTGTTAAGCCTATTGGGCTATGATCAATCGCTTTGCCATGTTGCTTACCGGTTTCAAGCAAAACCACATCGACTTCTAATAAGCCATTTAGATCATAACTAAAGCGAACATCAATTCCTTGTGTTCTTTCCATCGGCGTTAGGGGCACTTCAAACTCATCAATTAAAACGTTGTTTTCAACGCGAGGGTTTTCGCCTTGGTAAACCGAAATACATATCACTTTTTGCTGAGGGTGTGTTGTGTAAAATGTTTTTACTTTTGATGTCGGTACAATGGTATTACGTTCAATAATGGGTGAAAATAACCCACTGACATTATTTGAACAACTTTCAATCCCGAGCGTATAAGGGCACACATCAGTTAAAATAACTTCTTCAACGTCGGCATTTCGCAATCGACACGCCGCTTGAACTGCAGCACCTTGTGCCACGATCGTTGTCGGATTGATATGGCGATACGGTAATTTGCCAAATAATTTGGTCACTAGCTCACGTACCACACCCAATTGTGATGAACCGCCCACTAAGACAATATGTTCAAGCTGATTAGGTTTTAAGCGTGCATCATTTAATGCTTGTTCAATTGGTGCTCGTAAGCGATTAAGTAATGGTAACCATAGCGTTTTAGCTCGATTTTCGTTTAAAGAAAATTGCCACTGCTTATCCTGCCAAACCCAAGTTAAGGTGTGTGACTGTTCACCGTTTAATTTACATTTTAGTTGTTCGGCTAAATCTAATAAGCGAGCATAATCATCGGTCGGAATATCTTGCTTTTTAAGGTTCCATTCACTCAAACAAGCTTTAACAAGGTCATGCGTAAAATCTTCACCACCTAAATAGTTATCACCAGCAGAAGCGTGCACTTCAATAATCGGCATGGCATATTCAAGTACAGTCACATCAAATGTGCCACCACCTAAATCAAATACTAATGTATTGCCAGTTTGTTCTTCGTGTAATCCATATGCCATGGCTGCGGCGGTTGGTTCATTAATTAAACGTACCGCATTTAATCCTGCTAACTCAGCAGCAAACCGTGTTTGTTTGCGTTGTTCATCATTAAAATAAGCAGGAACCGAAATGACCACATCATTAATTTCTTGTTTTAAAAACGCTTCGGCATCAGCTTTAAGTGATTTTAAAACCATGGCTGAAAGTTCAGTTGGTGTAAATTTTTTGTCACCTAATTCAAATACTTTATTTGAACCTAAAAAACGTTTAAAAGCCGCTGCGCTACGATTAGGATGTGTAGTTAAACGAGACAACGCCGCGTGTCCAACTAAAATAGAATCGTCTTCATCAATACTTACTGCAGATGGTGTAATAACTTCACCAATTGAGTTAGGGATAAGGACTGGTTTGCCATCTTGCCAAACACAAATTAAGCTGTTTGTCGTACCTAAATCAATACCGATTGGATAATGCATAAACTCTCTGAATAATATCGCAATTTTTTATTGCTTGGATTATATACTAATGCTCACCTAAATTGCAAAAATCAGACAAACACTTAGTAATAAACGATTTATAAACGACTCATAAATCATTTTTAAATAATATTTTTACTTATCAATTTGGGTAACTTGACTAACAATACTGCCTTTTTTTAGCTTTGTAATAATTAATTCACCAACAGCAACTTCTTCAGGAAGGCGAACCACTGTGTTATTTTGATTTGTCGTAACAGAGTAACCTCTTCCAAGTGTCGCAAGTGGGCTGACGCTATTAAGTTGGGAGGTTTGTAAAACAAATTGGTGTTGAGATTGAGTCAGTTTTTGCTGTACTAAATGAATAATTTGTTGCTGCTTTTGACTAACAAGCTGCTGAAAATGGTAAATTTTATTTTGTGGCGAAACACGTGATAACCGTTTATCTAATTGATTATAGTAGTTTGATTGTCTGAGCAAATATTGCTGAATATTATCGTATAATGTGTGGCGATAAGTGAGCAGCGTGTTTAGCTGTTTTGCTAACTTTGTTTGTGGGTGCTGAGTTTGCAACCGATGATACCATTTATTTAGTTTTTCTCGACTCTGTATTAAGTAGTAATCCATCGCCATAGATAAATGCTGCTGTTGAACTTGTAAGCGCTTGACCTGCTCTAGGCTATCTTGGCTAACTAATTCGGCAGCGGCCGATGGTGTTGCAGCTCTAATATCGGCAACAAAATCAGCAATGGTGAAATCAATTTCATGCCCCACCGCACTGACAATCGGTAGTTGACTTGCAAATATAGCCCTTGCAACGATTTCTTCGTTAAATGACCATAAATCTTCAATCGATCCTCCACCTCGCCCAACAATTAAGACATCACATTCTTGACGAATGTTGGCAATTTGAATCATTTTAGCAATTTGTTCAGCCGCTTCAATGCCTTGTACTTGCGTTGGGTAGATGATCAAATGCAAACTTGGATCACGACGTTTTAATATCTGGCAAATATCATGCAACGCAGCCCCCGTTGATGATGTAATAATACCAACGGTGCGGATATTTTCAGGAAGTGGTTTTTTATAAATGGCATCAAATACCCCTTCATCTGAAAGTCGTTTCTTTAACTGTTCAAATTTTTGTTGTAATAACCCCGCACCTGCGGGCTGAATTTTATCAATAACCAGTTGATATTCACCACGAGCTTCGTATAAGGTTACTGTTGCTCTAACTAAAACTTGTTGCCCATTTTGTGGCGTAAAACCAGCCCGAAAATTACTGTTGCGAAACATCGCACAACGTACTTGTGCACTATCGTCTTTTAACGAAAAATACCAATGACCTGATGATGGGCGTGAAAAGTTAGAAACTTCGCCCACTAACCAGACCTGCCCAATTGCATCAGACAGTAAATCTTTAACAATTTGATTAAGATCTTTGACCGATAAAACCGAGCTGTTTTGCATGTGATGATCCTTTGTTGCGATGATACAGATTTATACTAAATCAAATTTAGCCCAAATAGGTGCATGGTCTGAGGGTTTTTCCATTGCTCGAATAGTATAATCAATCCCTGTTTGTTGGCAATGTGATAGTAATTTTTGGCTAGCTAAAATTAGATCAATCCTAAGTCCTGTATCTGTTTCAAACCCTTTTGAGCGGTAATCGAACCATGAATATTCCTGCTTTGTTGGATGTTCGTTACGATAAGTATCTATAAAGCCAAGTGACATTAAATTGCTCATCCATTCACGCTCTTGCGGTAAAAATGAACATTTACCCATACGAAGCCAGCGTTTACGGTTTTCTTCTGAAATACCAACATCCAAATCCGTTGGGCTAATGTTCATATCGCCCATAATTAAAGTTAATTGATTATTTAATTGGTGCTTTTGTAAATGGCAAACCAGATCTTGATAAAACTTACGTTTAGCTGGATATTTAGTTTCATGATGTAAACTTTCGCCTTGCGGGAAATAACCATTAATTACGGTTAAATTTCCTTTACTAGTAGGTAATTCAACCATAATTAAACGGCACTGAGCTTCATCATCATCGGTTGGAAAACCACATTGCACTGACAATGGTTTTTGCTTTGTTAGTAAAGCAACTCCGTAATGTCCTTTTTGTCCATGATAGTTTAGGTAATAACCAAATGGTTCAAGCTCAGCAATAGGAAACTGATCATTATGAACTTTCGTTTCTTGTAAACCAATTACATCAGGCTGATATTTATCAATTATAGCTGCTAATTGGTGAATTCGAGCACGAAGGCTGTTAATATTAAATGAGATAACATTCATGTTGATTTATTGTCTTGGATTTGATGTTCTAAATACGCATCGTACCAAAAATACGTTATACTGTTAAGCTATTACAGAAAAAGCAACTCTTTGTGATAATAAGGAACTACCCAATATGTCTACGGAACTACTTGCCTTACGCGATAAAATCGATGAAGTTGATCAATCTATTTTATCTTTAATTGCAAAGCGATTAGCGTTAGTTGCCGAAGTTGGCGAAGTAAAAAGCAAGCATGGTATTCCCATTTATGATCCTAAACGTGAAGCCGATATGCTCACTAAAAGACGGCAAGAGGCTGAAAAGCAAGGTGTTTCTCTTGCTTTAATTGAAGATATTTTACGCCGTTTGATGCGTGAATCTTATATTAGCGAAAACGACAAGGGCTTTAAAAAAGTCTATACAGGTCAAGGGTCTGTCGTGATTGTTGGCGGTAATGGGCAAATGGGTCGGTTATTTGCTCGGTTATTTACTTTATCGGGCTATCAGGTTAAAACATTGGGTTCAAAAACAATGCATCAAGCAGCCGAAGTTGTTGCCGATGCAATTGCTGTTATTGTGACCGTGCCAATCAATAAAACTTGCGAAATCATTAAACAATTACCACCATTACCCAAAGATTGTATTTTGACCGATTTTACATCCATAAAAACTAAACCACTCAAAGCAATGCTTGATAAGCATCAAGGCCCTGTGGTTGGTTTGCACCCAATGTTTGGTCCTGATGTGCCAAACTTAGCTAAACAAATCATTGTTTATTGTGATGGACGCGAACAGGCGAAGTATCAATGGTTAATTGAGCAAATACGGATCTGGGGCGCTAATCTATGTGCAATTACGCCCAAAGAGCATGATAAATGTATGTCATTCATTCAGGCATTACGCCATTTTACCTCTTTTTCATATGGTGTAAATTTACAACGTGAACAAGCAGATTTGGAACAACTTATTGCATTATCGTCACCGATCTATCGGCTTGAACTGATGATGGTTGGACGCCTATTTGCGCAAGATCCTGAACTTTATGCTGATATTATCATGGCATCTGATGATAACATTGAATTAATCAAACGTTATTATGAATGTTTTGGGGAAATGGTTAATTTAATTGAACAACGTGACAAAACTAAGTTTATAAAGAACTTTAATGAAGTTACTCAGTGGTTTGGTAGTTATGCCAATCGCTTTATCAAAGAGAGTCAAGGATTATTAAAATTTGCCAATGATAATCGAGAATAACTTTATATTAACCGGTGTATTTTTCTGAAGTTTTTTTACAAATTAAAATATACTGTTTATCAAAAAGTCGTTTTTTAAAAAATAGTGCTATATAGCTTTAAAACAAAGCATTATTGTTTAACAACGTGGTTAAAAATAACAAATGTTAGTGTGAGGGAATAGAATGTCTAATCGAAAATATTTTGGTACAGATGGGATTAGGGGTAAAGTTGGACAGTATCCTATCACACCAGATTTTGCACTCAAATTAGGTTGGGCAGCAGGTCGTGTGCTAGCTAAAGATGGTGTTAAAAAAGTATTAATCGGTAAAGATACCCGTATTTCAGGTTATATGCTTGAATCAGCACTAGAAGCTGGTTTTGCCTCGGCAGGAGTTGCAGCAGCCTTTACTGGGCCAATGCCAACACCTGCTATTGCGTATTTAACACGCACCTTTCGTGCTGATGCCGGCGTTGTTATTTCTGCCTCACATAATCCTTTTTATGATAATGGTATTAAGTTTTTTTCAACCGAAGGAAAAAAACTTGATGATGCCATTGAATTAGAAATCGAAGCTGAACTTGAAAAGGAGATCGACTGCGTCGAATCCAAACAACTTGGACGAGCAAGCCGTATCACCGATGCCGCAGGCCGTTATATCGAATTTTGTAAAAGCACGTTTGATCATGATTTAAGTTTAGCTGGACTTAAAATTGTTGTCGATTGTGCTAATGGCGCCACCTATCACATCGCGCCTAAAGTATTACGAGAACTTGGTGCACAAGTAATTAAAATTGGCTGTGAGCCAGACGGTGTTAATATCAACGAAAACTGTGGCGCAACAGATGTTAAAGCACTTGCTAAACGTGTTATTGACGAAAAAGCAAATTTAGGTTTTGCCTTAGACGGTGATGGTGACCGTATTATTATGGTTGATCATAAAGGTCAAAAAATTGATGGTGATTTAATTATTTATATCATTGCCCGTGAGGCATTAAGGCAAGGTCAATTAAAAGGTGGTGTTGTCGGTACATTAATGAGCAATATGGGGCTTGAGATAGCACTTAAAAATCTTGGTATTCCTTTTGTTCGGGCCAAAGTTGGGGATCGTTATGTGCTTGAAAAACTAGTTGAAAAAAACTGGCGTCTAGGTGCTGAAAATTCGGGGCATGTTTTATTATTAGATAAAACGACAACAGGTGATGGTATTGTTGCCGGTTTACAAGTACTTGCGGCAATGGTCCGTAATGATATGTCATTAGCAGATTTATGCAGTGGCATGACAATGCTACCACAAGTATTAATTAATGTTCGATTTTCAGGTGAACATGATCCACTAAATAGTATTCAGGTAAAATCGGCAATAGCACAAGCAGAAAAACAACTTGGTAACAATGGGCGAGTACTGATCCGTAAATCAGGAACAGAACCGCTTATTCGCGTAATGGTGGAGGGAAATAACGAAACAGAAGTGCAAAAATTGGCCGAGGCTATTGCTATAGCAGTTAAAGCCTAAAAATAGCGTCATTTATACCCATTAATTGAACCATCAATAGCACGATATTAGAAGTAAAATAATAATTGAAGTTGTAAATATTTACATAATTTTAGTAAAAAGTGTCTAAATTCTTAATTTGGTTAATCAAAGGTTGACTTAATATAGGCAATTAGGTTTAAAATAGTAACTTCTTGTTGCAGCGATTGCTTATATTTTTTTAAACAAAATATAAGCAATGTTTTATTTTTAGGAATAGGTTAAGAGGGTTATATGTCAGTTTCCTCTCCAGCTTCACCACAAGCTTATATCAAGCACCATCTTGAGAACTTGCAAGTAGGTTCTGGTTTTTGGACCTTAAATCTTGACTCGTTGTTCTTTTCAATTCTGCTTGGTGTTATCTTTCTATGGGTATTTCATCGTGTTGCCCAAAAAGCAACTAGCGGAGTGCCAAGTAAATTACAATGTGCAGTCGAAATGATCTTTGAATTTGTCAATAATACAGTCAAAGACATGTTTACTGGTCAAAATAAGCTCATTGCTCCGTTAGCATTAACGGTATTTATTTGGGTTTTTTTGATGAATTTAATGGATCTTATCCCAGTTGATTTTCTACCTTATGCAGGTCAATATTTAGGCTTGTCACACTTAAGAGTAGTACCAACGGCAGATGTTAGCATTACTATGTCAATGTCTTTAGGGGTATTTGCACTTATTATAATTTATTCAATTAAATACAAAGGAATTTCAGGGTTTATTAAAGAATATACCTTACATCCTTTTAATCACTGGGCATTTGCACCAATCAATTTAGTGCTTGAGCTAGTCAGCCTTTTAGCTAAACCAGTTTCTTTAGGGCTTCGACTTTTCGGTAATATGTATGCAGGTGAACTTATCTTCATCCTTATCGCTGCATTATTGCCTTGGTGGTCACAATGGGTACTATCGTTACCATGGGCCATTTTTCATATTTTAATTATTACGTTACAAGCTTTTATTTTTATGGTGTTGACGATCGTCTATTTAGCTATGGCGTCGGCAACGGAAGATCATTAATTTTAATATTTTTTTGTTAATAAACTGGAGTATATAATGGATAGTATGTTATTTGTAGCCGCAGGCATTATGATGGGATTAGCTGCAATTGGTGGTGCAGTTGGTATTGGCTTATTAGGTGGCAAGTTTTTAGAAGGTGCTGCGCGTCAACCTGAATTAATGCCTATGTTACGTACTCAATTCTTTATCGTTATGGGTCTAGTTGATGCAATCCCAATGATCTGTGTAGGTATTGCGCTTTACGTTATCTTTGCTGTTGCAGGTTAATAAAAATTTAAGAGGAATCGTGTCATGAATATGAACGCAACTCTCCTCGGCCAAGCAATTACATTTGTATTGTTTGTTTGGTTCTGTATGAAGTTTGTTTGGCCGCCAGTTATTAGTGCGATTGAAAAACGCCAAAAAGAGATAGCAGATGGCCTTGCTTCAGCAGAAACAGCAAAAAAAGATTTGGAATTAGCCAAAGCAAATACATCTGACATAATGCAACAGGCTAAGGTTGAGGCTAATGCAATTATTGAGCAAGCAAACAAACGTAAAGCAGCTATTCTTGAGGAAGCAAAGCAAGAAGCTGTGCGTGAAAAAGAGCGAATTGTTGCTCAAGGACTTGCCGAAGTAGACGCCGAACGCAAACGAGCAAGAGAAGAACTCAAACAACAAGTTGCAACACTTGCTATTGCTGGGGCAGAAAAAATTATTCAACGCTCTGTTAATGAAGCCGCAAATAGCGACATCATTGATAAACTCGTAGCTGAACTATAAGGAGAATAGAGCAATGGCTGACTTAATTACAATTGCTCGCCCTTATGCTAAAGCTGCTTTCGATTTCGCGGTAGAAAAAAACGGCATCGAATCATGGCATAAAATGTTGGTGTTAACTTCACAAGTGAGCCAAGACCCACAAGTCCGAAGTATTTTAACATCTGACATGAAAACTGATTCGGTGGCTAACCTACTCATCAACATCTGTAAAGACGTGTTGGATGAGTTTAGTACCAATTTTATTAAAATTATGGCTGAGAACAAACGATTATCACTTCTTCCGGAAGTGCTAACTTTGTTTGAACAATACTGTTTGGATAGAGATTCTCAAGCAGATGTAGATGTTATTTCTGCTGATGAGCTCACAAATGAACAACTTAATAAAATTTCTGTCGCTGTCGAAAAACGTTTATCACGAAAAGTAAAACTAAAATGTCATATAGATAAATCGCTCATTTCTGGTTTTATTATTCGTACGGGCGATATGGTTATTGATAGTAGTATCAGAGGGCGTTTAAATCGTTTAAATGACGCTCTACAGTCTTAAGGGGACTGATAATGCAGCTAAATTCAACTGAAATAAGTGAACTAATTAAAGAGCGAATAGCTCAGTTCAATATTGTGAGTGATGCTCACAATGAAGGGACTATCATATCTGTAAGTGATGGTATTCTTCGAATCCACGGATTAACCGACGTAATGCAAGGCGAAATGATTGCATTACCAGGGGGGCGCTATGCAATGGCACTTAACCTTGAAAGAGACTCAGTCGGTGCGGTAGTTATGGGACCATACGAAGACTTGTCTGAAGGTATGAAAGTACAATGTACTGGTCGTATTTTACAAGTACCCGTTGGTGAAGGTTTATTAGGACGTGTAATTAATACACTAGGTGAACCAATTGATGGTAAAGGATCGCTTCAACATGATGGTTTCTCGCCAGTAGAAGTTGTTGCCCCTGGTGTTATCGATCGTAAATCTGTTGACCAAGCTTTACAAACTGGTTATAAAGCGGTTGACTCAATGATTCCAATTGGCCGTGGTCAACGGGAACTTATTATCGGTGACCGTCAAACAGGTAAAACCGCATTAGCAATCGATGCTATCATCAATCAACGTAATTCAGGCGTTAAATGTATTTATGTTGCGATTGGTCAAAAACAATCAACTATTGCTAATGTAGTGCGTAAACTTGAAGAGCATGGCGCACTTAAGAACACGATTGTGGTTGTTGCATCTGCTTCAGAATCGGCTGCGTTACAATATTTAGCACCGTATGCAGGTTGTGCAATGGGTGAATACTTCCGTGACCGCGGTCAAGATGCATTAATTGTTTATGATGATTTATCAAAACAAGCCGTTGCTTATCGTCAAATTTCGTTATTACTCCGCCGTCCACCTGGACGTGAAGCTTATCCTGGTGATGTATTCTATCTTCACTCTCGTTTACTTGAACGTGCTGCGCGCGTTAACGAAGCTTATGTTGAAGAATTCACCAAAGGCGAAATTAAAGGTAAAACAGGTTCATTAACAGCATTACCAATCATAGAAACTCAAGCTGGTGACGTTTCAGCATTCGTACCAACTAACGTAATTTCAATTACCGATGGTCAGATATTCCTTGAAACTAGCTTATTTAACTCAGGTATTCGCCCTGCAGTTAACCCTGGTATTTCGGTTTCTCGTGTAGGTGGTGCAGCACAAACTAAGATAATGAAAAAATTATCAGGTGGTATTCGTACTGCACTTGCACAGTATCGTGAATTAGCTGCGTTCTCTCAATTTGCATCAGACTTAGATGAAGCAACAAGAAACCAATTAAGCCACGGTGAAAAAGTCACTGAACTATTGAAACAAAAGCAATACTCACCAATGACAGTTGCTGAACAATCAATAGTACTTTACGCCGCTGAGCGTGGTTATCTTGAAGATGTTGAACTGGCTAAAGTATTACCATTTGAAACAGCATTACTTGCTTATGCCCATAGTCAATATGCCGATTTTGTCAAATCAATTGACGAAACAGGTAATTACAATGATGAGATTGAAGCTAAGCTAAAAGAGTTACTCGAAAGCTTTAAATCAACTCAAACATGGTAAGGGTGAGGTAAAAAATGGCTAATGCAAAAGAGATTAGAACAAAAATTGCCAGTATCCAAAGTACGCAAAAAATCACTAAAGCGATGGAAATGGTTGCCAATTCTAAAATGCGTAAAACACAAGATAGAATGGCTGCTAGTCGACCATATGCCGAAATGATTCGTGAAGTAATTGGACATTTAGCGTTAGCTCAGATAGGCGCCAAACATCCTTATTTAGAAGAAAGAGATGTAAAGCGAGTTGGCTATCTTATCATTTCAACCGATCGTGGTTTATGTGGTGGTTTAAATATCAATCTTTTTAAAACTGTCATTGCTGATATGTCAGCATGGCAGGAAAAGGGTGTTGAAGCAGATGTTGCTTTAATTGGTTCGCGGGGTGTTTCGTTTTTTACATCAGTAAAAACAAATATTTTGACTCAAGTAACTAACTTGGGTGATGAACCAACTTTATCTGATTTAATTGGCCCGGTAAAAACAATGCTTGAGGCATACGATAACGGTAAAATTGATAAATTATATATTGTTACTAATAAATTTATTAATACCATGTCGCAAAAGCCAACAATCCAGCAGTTATTACCATTACCGCCATCAGAGGATAAAGAGCTTAAAGCTTCATCATGGGATTATATTTATGAGCCTGATGCTAAATCATTATTAGATGTAATTTTACGTCGCTATATTGAATCACAAGTCTATCAAGCAGTTGTTGATAATTTAGCGAGTGAACAAGCAGCAAGAATGGTGGCCATGAAAGCAGCAACAGATAATGGTGCAAACTTAATCAATGAATTACAAATTGTGTATAACAAAGCCCGTCAAGGTGCTATCACGAATGAATTAATTGATATTGTATCGGGTGCAGCTGCTGTTTCAGGTTAGTGCTAAATATTGGCTTATAGTTAAGAAAAAGACGTAGAGGATTAAAAATGGCTACTGGAAAGATTGTCCAGATCATCGGTGCGGTGGTTGATGTCGAGTTCCCAGAAGATGCTGTACCAAAGGTATATGATGCATTAGAAGTGGAAACAGGCACTGAGAAATTAGTTCTGGAAGTTCAACAACAATTAGGTGGTGGCGTTGTTTGTTGTATCGCAATGGGTTCATCTGATGGTTTAAGACGTGGACTTAGCGTAGTAAACACAGGTCACGGCATCGAAGTGCCGGTTGGTACAAAAACACTAGGTCGTATTATGAACGTACTTGGTGATCCTGTTGATAAAGCAGGTCCAATTGGCGAAGAAGAACGTTGGGCGATTCACCGTGCAGCACCAACCTATGAAGAACTTGCAAACTCAACAGAATTACTTGAAACAGGTATTAAAGTTATCGACTTAATTTGTCCATTTGCTAAAGGTGGTAAAGTCGGTCTATTCGGTGGTGCTGGTGTAGGTAAAACCGTTAACATGATGGAGCTAATCCGTAACATTGCGATCGAACACTCTGGTTACTCTGTATTTACTGGTGTAGGTGAGCGTACTCGTGAAGGTAATGACTTCTATCATGAAATGAAAGAATCAAACGTACTTGATAAAGTATCGTTAGTTTATGGTCAAATGAATGAGCCACCAGGAAACCGTTTACGTGTTGCGTTAACAGGGTTAACCATGGCTGAAAAATTCCGTGACGAAGGTAAAGACGTTTTATTATTTATTGATAATATTTACCGTTATACCTTAGCAGGTACCGAAGTATCCGCGCTATTAGGTCGCATGCCATCAGCAGTAGGTTACCAACCGACATTAGCCGAAGAAATGGGGTTATTACAAGAACGTATTACTTCAACAAAAACGGGATCAATCACATCAATCCAAGCGGTATATGTACCAGCGGATGACTTAACTGACCCGTCACCAGCAACAACTTTTGCGCACTTAGATGCAACAATCGTATTGAGTCGTCAAATTGCTTCTTTAGGTATCTATCCTGCGGTAGATCCATTAGATTCAACAAGTCGCCAATTAGATCCTTTAGTTGTTGGGCAAGAACATTATGATTGTGCTCGTGGCGTTCAATCGATTCTACAACGTTATCAAGAATTAAAAGACATTATTGCAATTCTTGGTATGGATGAGCTATCAGAAGATGATAAATTGATCGTTGCGCGTGCTCGTAAAATTCAACGATTCTTATCTCAACCATTCTTTGTTGCAGAAGTATTTACAGGATCACCAGGGAAATATGTACCATTAAAAGACACTATTAGTGCATTTAAAGGAATCATGAACGGTGATTATGATCATATCCCTGAACAAGCATTTTATATGGTTGGTTCAATTGATGAAGCAATTGAGAAAGCAAAATCTCTCTAAGAGATTCATTGAACTAAGATCATATTAATGGAGATCGTATTATGGCACTAACTTCCTATCAATTAGAAGTTGTTAGTGCTGAATCTCACCTATTTTCAGGTGATGTTCAGCGAATCAGAGTAACAGGTAGAGAAGGTGAATTAGGAATTTACCCTGGGCATACTCCCCTACTCACAACCATAAAACCAGGAATGGTTGGGATTGTGAAGGCAAATGGCGAAGAAGAGTTTATCTATCTATCCGGTGGCATCTTAGAGGTTCAACCTAATATCGTAACCATCTTAGCAGATACAGCGATTCGTGGCGAAGACCTAGATGAAGCAAGAGCACAAGAAGCAGTGAGACAAGCACAAGAACACATCAATCACCTAAGTGATGATATGACATTTGCCCAAGCTTCTGCCGAACTGTCAAAAGCTTTAGCAAAAATTCGTGTTATAGAATTAACGCGCCGTATAGGTCAATAATTTACATTTGATGCTCTACTATATATAAAAAGGTTGCTTACATTGCTAAGTAACCTTTTTTAATTTTAGCTTACCAAAGTTAGATTGAAACGTAACACTAACTAGATTTATTGGTTGCTATCAGCGATAATCTAAATAAATCTTATCAACATTAACACAACTATGTTTACCATTTACCATTCAAATCAAGTCGATCTACTTAAATCACTCGTGAGCGAGTTAATGCGTAGGCAACCATTAGAGAACGTATTTACGCCCGATATTGTTATGGTACAAAGCCAAGGTATGTCACAATGGCTACAAATTGCGTTGGCAGATGATTTAGGTATTGTGGCTAATGTTGATTTTCTTTTTCCAACGCAGTTTATTTGGCAACTTTATCAAACATTATTACCCGAGGCACCAATTGAAAATAGTTATAATGTTGAATCAATGAGCTGGCGTTTGTATTATTTGTTGCCTCAAGTTATTAAACAACCTGAATTTACTTCACTTAAACATTATCTTGATATTGATAAACAAGATAGAAAACAGTATCAATTAGCAATACGAATCGCTCGGTTATTTGACCAATATTTAGTTTATCGTCCTGATTGGTTAGCAAAATGGGAAGCAAACCAAACTGTAGCTGAATTAAACAATCATTCTGATGAAGTATGGCAAGCAGAGCTGTGGAGGAAGTTGCTATCAATCAGTCAACCTTATCATCGTGCTAATATTTATCAACAAATGCTTGAAATTTTATCAGATGATAGCTTTGATCGCTCACGTTTAAATTCGTTACCCAATCGTATTTTTATTTTTGGTATTACCTCGCTACCGCCGATTTACCTTTCACTTCTTGCAGCACTAGGAAAACATATTGATGTGCATTTAATGTTTAATAATCCGTGTAAATGGTATTGGGGTGATATTGTTGAAAAGCAGTTGTCGGATATATTAAACACCCCAGACAAAATCCCTAATCCACTTTTAACTTCGTGGGGAAAACTTGGACGTGATAATCTGTTTTTGTTACAAGAATTTAATGATAAACAAGATATTGATGTATTTGTCGATCAAAACCGAGATTGTCTATTACATGCAATTCAGCAAGATATTCTTGAACTTTATCCAATAGCTGATGTTCAAAAACCAATTGAACTCATAGATAAATCACTATCGTTTCATGCTTGTCATAGTGAACAACGTGAAGTTGAAGTACTGTATGATTATCTTTTATCTGTTTTTGATGAAGATCCTACACTAGAGTTACGCGATTGCATTGTGATGGTGTCCGATATTGATAAATATGTTCCTTATATTCGGGCTGTTTTTGGTAATGCTTATGGAAAGCGTTATTTGCCTTTTACTATTTCTGATCAAAAAGCCCGAAATATTGATCCGATTGTTCAAGGTTTTTTTACTATTCTAGATTTCCCACAAAGTCGATTTACGGCTGAAGAACTGTTTAACTTATTAGAAATACCAGCAATTTCAGAAAAATTTGCAATTAGTGAATCTCAATTAACATTGTTGCGCACATGGATTGTTGAATCCGGTATTCGCTTTGGTCTTGAAAACGCACATAGTTGGTTATTTGGACTTGAGCGATTATTACTTGGCTACACCATGAATAGCGAACAAGGTGGTTGGCAACAAATATTGCCGTATGATGGTGCAACAGGTTTAGATGCGGAATTAATTGGTCAATTGGCAGAGTTTATTAAAGTCGTAAGTAAATGGTTCACGATCCTAAGTGAAGATAAACCATTAATTGAATGGCAAAGTTGCTGTCTTGAATTGATCAACGATTTTTTTGTCAGTAATCATCAACGTGAATCTATTTTAATGATGATCGAAGAAGAATGGCAAAAACTAATCAATAGTGGTTTATCGGCTAACTATTTAGATAATATTTCTATCACTATTTTGCATGATGCTATGCAATCCCGCTTAGAACAGAATCATTTAGCACATCGTTTTTTAGTCGGTAAAATAAACTTTTGTACTATGATGCCAATGCGCTCTATTCCATTTAAAGTTGTTTGTTTATTGGGTATGAATGATGGTGATTATCCAAGAACATCACTACCACTTGATTTTGATCTTATTGCTCATCACCCAAGGCGAGGCGATCGCAGTCGTCGTAATGATGATCGCTATCTTTTTTTAGAAGCCATTTTATCGGCGCAAAATCAGCTCTATATCAGTTATATTGGACGAGATATAAAAGATGATAGTGAACGTTATCCCTCAATACTCGTTGATGAATTTTGGGAATATATTGCACAATATTATAATATTCCTGTAAATCAGATTGATAACATTACTAACAACTTGGATTTTTTACGGGTCAACCACACTCGTACACCATTTAATCCCCTAAATTTTCTAGAAAATCCCAAGAGTTATGCCGATGAATGGTTACCAGCCGCATTACAGCAAGGGAAAAATCAGGAATTTATTAGTGAAATACCCGCTATCAGTGTCGATAATATCAGTCTTGATGAGTTAAAACGATTTTACCAACATCCAATTAGACTATTTTTACAAAAGCGCTTTAATTTTTATCTTAACTATCTTGATGATACGTTACCAGATGCGGAAAACTTTAATCTTGATAGTTTACAGCGTTACCAATTGAATTTGCAGATTTTAAATCAACTTATTGCCAAAGAACCTCAACGTTCAGATGATTTATATCAACATTTAGCACTAACGGGTGATTTACCTGACGGTGCATTTGGTCAGATTATTTACCATGAGCAAAATGAAACAATGCAATCATTAGCTGATAAAATCTGCCAAGAACGCTTGGACATGACAACGCAAGAAGTTAATTTGACTATTTTACTGAATCAACAACATTACCAATTACAAGGTTGGTTAACCCATATTCAACAAGATGGTATTTTAACATGGCAGCCATCTAAGCTTTCCATTCGTGATGGTATTTCATTATGGATTGATCATTTGGTTTATTGCATTTTAAATCCCAATAAAATTGAGAGTCAAAGTCGTATATATGGTAGAGAAGATAATGAATGGCGATTTTCACATTTAAATGCAGATCAAGCTTTAACTATATTAACTAATTTAGTTGAAGGCTATTTACAAGGTATCAATGAACCATTATTAATGCCATTAAAAAGTTCATGGAGTTGGTTAATTACAGCTTATGACAAAAAAACAGGTAAAATTATCGCTAGCGATAGGGCTATCAATCAGCTTTTAAATTCATGGCAAGGAGGATTTAATCAATCCGCTGAGAGTGATAGTTATTATACTCGTCTTTATCCTGAATTAACCGATAAACTCATTGAGCAAATTATATTTGCTGCTGAGCGATTTTTATTGCCAATTTTATTACATCAAAAAGCAGTAGAATAGGAGGTATAATGTTTATCGATACGCATTGCCATTTTAATTTTCCACTGTTTACACAGCATATTGCTGAGTCGATATATCAGATTCAACAAGCGAATATTACAGGATTAATTATTCCCGCTGTTTCAGCTTCGCACTTTAATACAATCTTACAGCTTTCTGAAACTTATGATGAAATTTATACAGCATTAGGCTTACATCCTATTTATCGGCATACTCAGGCTGATCTACAACAATTAATAAGTATACTAAAAACTAATCCCCAAAAACTTGTCGCCATTGGTGAGATTGGCTTAGATAGACACAATTTAACTATCGATTGGCAAGAGCAACTTATAATTTTCAGGGAACAATTATCGCTTGCTAAACAGTTTGATTTACCTGTTTTGATTCACTCTCGTAAAACACATGATATTATCTATCATGAACTACATCGAGCCAATTTACCTTGTCGTGGCGTGATACATGGATTTTCAGGTAGCTATCAGCAAGCAATGCAATTTGTTAAACTCGGTTATTATATTGGAGTGGGCGGTGTAATTAGTTATTCTAGAGCAAATAAGACTCGCAACACAATTGCTCAATTACCACTTGAAAGCCTAGTACTTGAAACAGATGCACCGGATATGCCATTAAGTGGACGCCAAGGTCAACCAAATCGCCCTGAATACATTACCGAGGTGTTTAAGATCTTAACGCAATTACGCAATGAGCCGTCAGATCACATACTCAACACAATTTTAACAAACACTTTGACGTTATTTAACAGAATCAATAGTATAAAAAAAAGCTAAAATAACTTCATAAACGTTACAGAATTATTTTACCAAACCATAGCATTTAAATTATTTTAGGCTAAATTAAAATGAATAGTGAATCACAGTTTTCCCCTTTTGTGTATCGCATATTACCATGGATTGCGGCATTTGCTTTTTTTATGCAATCGCTCGACACCTCGATATTAAATACCGCACTACCGGTCATGGCTAAGGATCTTAATGAGTCGCCCTTAAACATGCAGTCTGCTGTGATAAGTTATGCTTTAACCTTAGCCTTATTTATTCCTGTTAGTGGTTTTTTATCGGATAAATTTGGTACTAGAAATATTTTTGTCATGGCCGTCTCACTATTTACGCTAGGTTCACTACTTTGCGCTTTATCCAATTCTTTAATTTTTTTAGATATATCACGTGTTATTCAAGGTATTGGTGGTTCGATGATGGTACCTATATCACGTTTAGTATTGATAAAATCTTTTAAGCGTAGTGATTTTTTAGCGGCTTTAAATACTGCCACAATTCCAGGTTTAATTGGTCCTGTTTTAGGACCAGTTTTGGGGGGATATTTGGTTGATGTGGTCAGTTGGCATTGGGTATTTTTTATTAATTTACCCATTGGTATTTTAGGTGTGATAATCAGTTGGAAATATATGCCTAATTTAAAAGGTCAACATATGCCTTTTGACTTATTTGGCTTTATCTTTATTGTTATTAGCTTTATAAGTGCCACGTTAAGTGTCGAAATTTTAAGCCAAGATCAGACATACTCTGTTCCATTACTACTTGCAATAATCTGCCTACTATTTTTATTGATTTATCGCAGGTATGCAAGAAAGAAACACAACCCTTTATTTCCATTATCACTCTTTAAGATTCGAACATTCAAAATCGGTATTATTGGCAATCTAGTTTGCCGATTAGGAATATCAGGTGTACCTTTTCTAATTCCGTTATTATTACAAATAGGATTTGGCTACTCTGCTATCTTTGCTGGTATTATGCTAGTGCCAATGGCTATTGCCTCACTTTGTACCCGAATATTTATTCCACGTATTTTAGCGCGTTTAGGTTACCGCTTCGTACTCGTTACCAATACAATTTTAGCTGGTGTAATGATTGTTTTAATGTCCCAGTTAAATTTATCGACACCTCTTATCCTTATCAGTTTATTGCTATTTTGTATCGGCGGCATCAATTCCATGCAATATACTGCCATGAATAGCATAACTCTTGCTAACTTAGAAAAAGATAACACAAGTAGTGGCAATAGTTTAATGGCAGTAAATCAACAATTAGCAATCAGTTTTGGTACAGGTTTTGGCGCAGTTTTACTGCGATTGATTAGCAACTCAACGAGTACTCTTCACGCATTTCAATTAACATTTGTTATACTTGGAGTAGTTACAGTGCTATCAAGCTTTATTTTCGCACAACTAAAAAAAGAAGACGGACAAAATCTAACCACTCATCACCAAGAAACAAGGAGATAAATCTATGTTCCAATACCAAATCATCCCCGTTACCGCTTTTCAAGAAAATTGTAGCATTATTTGGTGTGATGAAACGATGGAAGGTGCAATTATCGATCCCGGTGGCGAACCCGAACTCTTGAAAAAAGCAGTTGAGAAGCTAGGTGTTAATATTAAGCAAATTTTATTAACCCATGGACATTTAGATCATGTTGGTGCAGCAGCCGAGTTGGCTAAACATTATCATGTAAGAATAATGGGATCTAGTGCCGAAGATGAATTTCTATTCACCAATTTGCCACAACAATGTATACAATTTGGCTTTCCTCATATTGAAAGTTTTTTACCAAATCACTGGTTAAAGGAAGGCGATAAAATTCAAGTTGGTAAAATTGAACTTGATGTACTTTTTTGTCCGGGACATACACCGGGACATATTGTTTTTATTAATCATTCAGACACACTAGCCTTTGTTGGTGATGTATTATTTAAAGGCAGTATAGGGAGGACTGATTTTCCTCGTGGTAACTATACTGATTTAATTTCGTCCATAAAAAATAAGTTATTTCCACTTGGTGATAACTTTCTTTTTGTACCAGGACACGGCCCAATGTCAAGTTTTGGTTATGAACGGAACAGCAATCCTTATTTAGTTTAAATTAAATATTCACGTTGTTATCGTATCCTTTATTTTATAGGGAATAACAACTATTTTAATTTCAATGTAAACAATTTTAACAAAAAACAGTTTACATTGAAATGCATTGCGCTATTATTGATTTACTATTTATATATCAAAGGTAGAAAGCAATGAAACAACAATCCACTTCATATTATCCAACATTTATCACAACCCTGGTAAATTTATCTTCTTGGCAACGTAAACTATTAACCACCACCAGTGCAGCGCTCCTTTTAGGACTGGCAGCTAATATTAGCATACCAACTTATCCCGTGCCTTTTACATTACAATCATTAGCCGTTTTGTTAATTGGCGCTTTTTTAGGTCGTAAGTTAGGTGCATTAACAATAATTCAATACCTTTTTTTAGGGGCGATTGGGTTACCACTATTTGCCAATGGTAGTGGTGGAATTATAGCGTTAGCATCACCTTCTTCAGGTTACTTATATGGCTATGTATTTAGTGCCTATTTAGCAGGTTTTGCAGCTGAAAAGGGTTATGATCGTCACTTTATTTTAGGATTAATTGCATTCGCTTGCGCGCATCAATTGTTATTTGTATTTGGTGTTGTCTATTTAATGGGTTATTTACACATTACGCTTATTGACGCTTTAAAAGTGGGGTATCTGCCATTTGTTGGTGTTGATGCGCTTAAATTTATTATCGCGACTTGTGTAATGTTTTCACTATGGCGTTATCGTGCTAAAAAACAATAATATCCAATGCGGAGATATTATCTTCCAAAGCCTTAAAAAAAATAATGCTTTTAATGGTGCTGTAAGCCGTTCAGGAGCAGTACCAAACATAGATGAAATAACCAAAAGCATTAATCATGTTGGTTTATACGTTGGAAATAATATTGTCATTGAAGCAACACAAAACTATGGCGTGATTGAACAATCATTGACTAATTTTATTTGTGCAGCTAAGCACAATATCATTGGTAGAATCCATGACTTAGTTGTTATTCAAAATGCACTAAGACGAGTAAAACAATGCTTAGGTTCACCTTACAATCACAGCTTTCATCCCAATGCAGATGGCTTTTATTGTAGCGAACTGATTACTTATGCCTTTAAAACTGAACAAGGTAATGACTATTTTGCATTATATCCGATGAATTTTAATGACTTAACAACAAATGAAATTTTGTCTTATTGGGTTGATTATTATCGAGATCTAAATCAGGTTATTCCACAACAAGAACTAGGATCACACCCACAACAATTACTCAGACAACGCCATTTATTCAAGACAATCCTAACACTTGAATAATAATAAAAAGAGGAAATTTTACACAAAAAAGCATTTCAAATAATTTAACTATTGACATAGCGCCATTAAATCTATAATATGCGCGCTACATTTCGGTTCCTCCATAGTTCAGTCGGTAGAACGGCGGACTGTTAATCCGTATGTCACAGGTTCAAGTCCTGTTGGAGGAGCCAACTTTCAAAAAACTAACCTCCTTTATTTTCCCATAAAAACTATCAAAATATCGATTTGTTTCTTAAAAATTATTTATTCTATTTATCTAAAAAATACTATTGTATTTGTAAATAACTTGTTCATACTATTTTAGTAACTTTATCAAAATTAACGATATAGATTTTATCCAATCATCATATTGATAGAACGGGAGAATTTACCAATGCATATCCATTTTATTATTCATGAAGATTTTGAAGCACCGGGGGCTTATGAGCAATGGGCAATAAATCATCATCACACAATAACTTACTCTCGTGTTTATCTTGGCGAATCACTGCCGAAAAGCGTTAATGGTATTGATTTACTAATTATCATGGGTGGTCCTCAATCTCCATCAACAACCAAACAAGAGTGTGCTTATTTTGATTCACAGGCAGAACAAACCGTTATTTTATCGGCAATCAATGCCGGTAAAATGGTTATTGGAGTGTGTTTAGGGGCACAATTAATTGGTGAGGCATTAGGTGCAAGTCATACTCAAAGTCCCGAAAAAGAAATTGGTAAATTCCCGATTACATTAACGCAAATCGGCAAAGAACATCCTCTATTTGCTGACTTTGATCATACCTTAGCGGTAGGACATTGGCACAATGATATGCCAGGTTTAACCAATAACGCCCAAATCATCGCTTATAGTGAAGGGTGTCCTCGTCAAATCATTGCTTATGATAAACTTGTCTATGGCTTTCAATGCCATTTGGAATTTACCCCAAATATCGTTGAAGCGCTTATTGCTCATTCACAAAAAGAGCTTAGCCAAGCTGAAAAATATCGCTTTGTTGATACACCAGATAAGCTTCGTTCTCATGATTACACTGAAATGAATCAAACACTTTACAAATTTCTTAATAAGCTAAGCCAACACTATCAAGCATCATTAAATAAATAAAACTTTAGATATTTACAGATAAGGAAATTAAATATTATGCAAAATAGTGCTGTTGAAAAACCAGAAAAACGCAGCAATTTAAGACTAAAATTAGGCAAAGAGTACTTTATATTAAAACGCAAACTTGATTGGTGGCGACAGCGCAAATCCTATAGTGTGGTTGATATTAATGACAATACATGCCGTTATTCACATAAAAAACACCGGTCTGTTTTGTTACGCCAATTAAAAGACGTTGATATGTATTTACAGTACAACAAAGTCACAAATCTTCGTTTAGCGATTGAAAAACTCAATGGCTCAATCATAAAACCGAATCAACGGTTTTCGATCTGGCACAAAGTAGGACGCCCATCAAAACGTCGAGGATTTCTAGAAGGATTATCGCTGCATAATGGACAAATTGGTAAAGATATTGGCGGCGGTTTGTGCCAATTAGGTAACTTAATTTATTGGATTGTATTACATTCTGATTTGACTATAGTTGAGCGTTGGCGACATAGCTTTGATGTTTTTCCTGATGTTAATCGTACCATTCCGTTCGCCTGTGGTGCAACTTTATCGTATAACTATGTGGATTTACAATTACTAAACAAAACCAATACCACTTATCGACTTAATCTTTGGCTTGATGATGAATATTTACATGGCGAATTACTTGCTGATACGCCTTTATCTTATACTTATCAAGTTTTTGAGACCGATCACCGCATTGAACAACAATGGTGGGGAGGGTACACCAGACATAATAAAATATGGCAACGTAAAACACATTTAATTGACAATCATGTTGAAGAAAAGTTAATTAGTGAAAATCACGCCATTATGATGTATGTACCCTATTTAAAAAATAATGAAAGTTAATAAAATAGATAGTCATTAGCTATCTATCTAATAGATTGTTAGTAATTTCAATAGCCCGTATACTGCTGAAATAAAGCAGTTAATAATACCAGAAAGGAACAATACCATGGCTTATACTTTACCGCCCCTACCTTATGCTTATGATGCATTAGAACCTTATATCGATTCAGAAACCATGCATCTTCATCATGACAAGCATCATCAAACTTATGTGAATAATGCGAATGCGGCGATTGAATCATTGTCTGCTGAACTAAAAGAATTATGCCCAAGCGAATTATTAAAAAATTTAGATAAAGTCCCCGCTGACAAATTAACCGCTATCAAAAATAATGTGGGTGGACATGTTAACCACACCTTATTCTGGGAACTGTTAAAAGTTGGTACCGAGCTTAAAGGTGAACTTAAAGCAGCAATCGAAAAGGATTTTGGTTCGGTTGATGCGTTTAAAGAAAAATTTGCAGCAGCGGCAGCCACTCGCTTTGGTTCAGGTTGGGCTTGGTTAGTACTACAAAATGGCAAACTTGCTGTTGTATCTACTGCTAATCAAGATTCTCCAATTATGGGCGAAAAATTTGCGGGTGTTTCTGGTACGCCAATTTTAACGCTTGATGTTTGGGAACACGCTTATTACTTAAAATATCAAAATCGCCGTGTTGATTACATCGGTGCCTTTTGGAATGTAGTCAACTGGGATAAAGTTGCCGAACTTTATGCTCAAGCTAAATAATAATTATTATAAAAATAAATTTTTATTAAAAATGACGTATTATGCGTCATTTTTATTTTTTAATTTATCAATAAGTTAACCTTACAGACCTAAAATTGGTCATTGCTAAATCATGCCTAAATCCGCTACAATGAGCGATTCTTAAAAAAATCAAAGCCAATAAAATCCAAATAAAAATATGTTTGAAGTTAATCCAGTAAAAACCAAAATAGCTGAACTTACCGAGCGCACTGCTGTGATTCGGGGGTATCTTTGACTATGATGTCAAAAAAGAACGGCTAGAAGAAGTTAATGCCGAACTAGAACAAGCCGAAGTTTGGGCCGATCCTGAAAAAGCACAAGCATTAGGTAAAGAACGCGTTGCACTTGACGAAATCATCAACACGATCAACTCGTTAAATCAAGGTCTTGATGATGTAGAAGGCTTGCTTGAACTGGCTATCGAAGCCGAAGATCAAGACACCTTTGACGAAACCCTGTTCGAACTTGAACAATTAGAAAAAAAATTAGCAGGGCTTGAGTTTCGACGAATGTTTTCAGGCAATTACGACAGTGCAGATTGTTATTTGGATATTCAATCAGGTTCTGGGGGCACAGAAGCGCAAGATTGGGCTGAAATGTTACTTAGAATGTATTTACGTTGGGCTGAATCAAAAGGCTTTACAACCGAAGTAATGGAAGTTTCAGATGGCGATGTTGCTGGCATCAAATCAGCAACAATTAAAGTATCGGGTGATTATGCTTATGGTTGGTTACGCACCGAGACAGGGGTTCATCGTTTAGTACGAAAAAGTCCATTTGATTCGGGTAATCGACGTCATACTTCGTTTGCTTCAGTGTTTGTGTATCCTGAAATTGATGACGATATTGATATTGATATTAATCCAGCCGATCTTCGTATTGATGTTTACCGAGCATCGGGAGCTGGTGGTCAACATGTTAATAAAACCGAGTCTGCAGTACGTATTACCCATGTTCCAACAGGCATTGTAACACAGTGCCAAAATAACCGATCACAACACAGCAATAAAGATCAAGCCATGAAACAGTTAAAAGCAAAACTGTATGAGCTTGAAATGCAAAAAAAGAATGCCGAAAAACAGCAAATGGAAGAAAACAAGTCTGACATTGGTTGGGGAAGTCAAATTCGATCTTATGTGCTTGATGATTCACGCATTAAAGATTTACGCACAGGCGTCGAAACCCGTAATACGCAAGCCGTATTAGATGGCGATTTAGATCAATTTATTGAAGAAAGCTTAAAAGCAGGTTTATAAACCGCTTGGTTATAAATAAAAGGTAAAACTATGTCAACACAGCAGCAAGATCAACAAAACCAAATTGAAGAGTTAAATAACGAACTAAAAGTACGTCGTGAAAAGCTCGCACAGCTTCGTGAACAAGGTATTGCATTTCCTAATGATTTTCGCCGTGATGCGATTTCAAACGATCTTCATCAACAATATGGCGATAAAACCAACGAAGAGCTTATTGAACAGAAAATTACCGTAACGGTGGCAGGACGTATGATGATGCGTCGTATTATGGGTAAAGCCTCGTTTGTTTCTTTACAAGATGTTGCTGGGCAAATCCAACTTTACGTTACCCGTGATGATTTACCAGAAGGTTTTTATAATGAACAATTTAAAAAGTGGGATTTAGGGGACATTGTTGGTGCTAAAGGTTACCTATTTAAAACTAAAACAGGTGAGCTTTCTATTCACTGTGAAGAAATTCGTTTACTGACCAAAGCACTTCGCCCATTACCAGATAAGTTTCATGGACTTGCTGATCAAGAGATGCGTTATCGTCAACGTTACTTAGATCTTATCACCAATCAAGAATCAAGAGAAACGTTTAAAGCACGTTCAAAAGTAGTCAGCGAAATTCGTAACTTTATGATTGAAAACCACTTTATGGAAGTTGAAACGCCAATGATGCAGGTAATTCCGGGTGGTGCATCAGCTAAACCATTTATTACACATCACAATGCGCTTGATTTAGACATGTATATGCGTATTGCACCTGAACTTTACTTAAAACGTTTAGTCGTAGGTGGTTTTGAGCGAGTATTTGAGATCAACCGTAACTTCCGTAACGAAGGTGTATCGCCAAGGCATAACCCAGAATTTACCATGATGGAAATGTACATGGCTTATGCTGATTACAAAGATCTGATCGTATTAACAGAAGCATTATTCCGTCGTTTAGCAATTGCAGTAACAGGCGATGCGGTTGTGCAATATGGCGATCATACTTTTGATTTTGGTAAACCTTTTGTCAAAATGACCATGCGTGAGGCTATTTGCCATTACCGTCCAGAAACCAATAATGCAGACTTAGATGATTTTGATAAAGCTTGTGCTATTGCACAGTCAATTGGCATTAAAATTGAAAAAGGTTGGGGACTTGGTCGTGTTGTGACTGAAATTTTTGAAGAAGTGGCTGAATCAAACTTAATTCAACCAACTTTTATTACCGAATACCCAGCAGAAGTATCACCGCTTGCTCGCCGTAACGACGAAAACCCATTTGTAACAGACCGATTCGAGTTCTTTATTGGTGGTCGTGAAATTGGCAATGGATTCTCAGAACTTAACGATGCCGAAGATCAAGCTCAACGCTTTGCCGATCAGGTATCACAAAAAGATGCCGGAGATGATGAAGCGATGTTCTATGATGAAGATTACATCACCGCACTTGAACACGGCTTACCGCCAACGGCAGGGCTTGGGATCGGTATTGACCGTACTGTGATGCTATTTACTAATAGTCACACGATTCGTGACGTTATTTTATTCCCAACCATGCGTCCAATCAAATAAAACCGCTTATCACTAAAAACACACTTATTTTTTGATAAGTGTGTTTTTATACTCAAACACATACTTTCCTGAAATTGTTTTAACAAACAACTAATTATTTTTTAGATCATGTTCTTGTAAAAAATATTCAGGAGTCTGTACCGTTTCGTGATTTATTATTAATTTACAGCAGTTATTTGTTAAAACAGGCATAACTACCATTCAATTAAAAATACATAAAACTGACTTACCCTAAACAAATGGAAAAGCCAAAAAGTGACAGGTTAATACAGTGATATTATCAATATCGTTGGCTATAAAAATAACCAACGATATATAAGGAATTTAATGAGTATTAGTCGACTTTTCTTGATGAGGTAAGATCAGGTTTAATACAATGGCTAAAATTCCACACAAGCTTATACCTTGTAATGCATATGATCCAAAGTCAAAAATCATACCACCAATACCAAACACCAAAACTAGTGAAACAATACACATATTACGTGATACAGACAGATCGACTTTATGTTTGATTAAAATATTAATACCTACTGATGCAATAGAGCCAAATAGCAACACCATAATACCGCCCATAACCACCGTTGGAATTGAACTTAAAAATGCACCAATCTTACCAACAAAAGACATTAAAATAGCCCAAACCGCTGCCCATGTCATTACGCGAGTTTTAAAATTTCGGGTTAAGGTTACAGCGCCAATTACTTCAGCATAAGTAATACAAGGTGGTCCACCAAAAAGGCCGGCAACCGAAGTTGCAAATCCATCACCTAATAATGTGCGTTGCAAACCGGGATCACGAGTATAATCTTTACCCGTTACCGAACCAATCGCCATAATATCACCTACATGCTCAATGGTTGGTGCAATAACAATTGGAATCATATATAAAATTGCTTGCCAATGAAACTCAGGAAACGTGAAATCGGGTACTTTAAACCATGGTGCGTCAATAACTGGCTGGAAATTGACAATACCAAACACACAAGAGAGCGTATATCCAACTACAATACCCGCAATAATAGGTAATAATTTTAAAAACCCTTTTGCCCAAATTGCCACAATTAAAGTCGTTAATAATGAACTCATGGATATTATAATTAATTGATAATTTTCGACTGGCACCTTAATATCTTTACCCATTGCCATTCCTACCGCAACAGGTGCAAGTGATAAACCAATAACCATAATAATTGGACCAGTTACAACTGGTGGTAATATACGGTCAATAATATGGCTACCATTGATTTTTACTAAAAAAGCAAAAAACATAAAAACAAAACCCGCAGCCACTAAACCGCCTAAAGTGGCAGGAACGCCCCATTGAGCAACACCAAATGAGATAGGGGCAATAAAAGCAAATGATGACGCTAAAAATACAGGAACTTTCCCTTTAGTTGTCAGTTGAAATAACAACGTACCAACACCAGCAGTAAAAAGAGCGACATTTGGGTTTAATCCTGTTAAAAGAGGAACTAATACCAAAGCCCCAAAGGCGACAAATAACATCTGTGCGCCGGTAAAAATATCTTGCCATGAATGCTTATGCTGTGATGTTATATTTTTTGTTTTATTTGTTGTGATGTTGTTCACATCTCGCCTCTCTTACTTAACTAAGTTTGTTATCTAACTTGCTTGATTTACAAGCATAAAAAAACCGGATAAACCGGTCTAAAAATTGAGATTTTATTTTGTGCCGAAAATTTTGTCCCCAGCATCGCCAAGTCCTGGCAATATATAACCTTTTTCGTTCAGCCTCTCATCAATCGATGCGGTATAAAGTTCAACGTCAGGGTGCGCTTTTTCTAATACCTTGATACCTTCTGGCGCTGCCACTAACACTAATACTTTAATATTTTTACAACCTGCTTTTTTAAGCAAATCAATGGTTGCCACCATTGACCCACCTGTTGCTAACATTGGATCAACAACTAAAGCCATTCGCTCTTCAATATCCGAGGTTAGTTTTTGGAAATAAGGAACTGGTTCAAGCGTTTCTTCGTTACGATAAAAACCCACAACACTAATACGCGCACTTGGAATATGCTCAAGCACACCATCCATCATACCTAAACCCGCACGCAAAATAGGCACAACCGTAATTTTTTTACCTTTAATTTGCTCAACTTCAACAGGTCCACACCAACCATTTATGGTTACTTTTTCGGTAGGAAGATCCGCTGTGGCTTCATACGTTAATAAACTGCCAACTTCACTGGCAAGATCGCGGAAGTCTTTAGTGCTAATATCTTGTTCACGCATTAAACCAATTTTATGACGAACGAGGGGATGTTTAACTTCAACTATTTTCATGGGGGGAACCTCAGTGTTATTTTCTATAATCTGTTAGTTGGTATAAATAACCACTGAGCGGTAATTCTAGCATAGATACCCACTTTATGAAAACATGAAATCAACAGGTTTATCGACAGTGTAAATATTAGTAAAAATATCAACAATAAAAATCAGTTTAATTTTCGTTTTATTTTCATTAGAATCGTTGTCAGTTATTAAATAAAAAGGGATAGGGAATGAATTGGTTTATTGATTGTATTACAATAAATTATGCAAATTTTAATGGGCGCGCTTGCCGTAAAGAATATTGGATATTCTCTTCGATCTATATTGTTCTAATTATTTTGATGATAATTATTGATAATATGATGAAAAATAACCTCGTTTTAACTTTGAGCTTGGTGTTGACTTTATTTGTTCCTCATTTCGCAGTTACAGTACGCCGTTTGCATGATGTTGATAAACTGGGTCGGTACTTTTGGACTGCAACACCTTATACGCTATTAAAACTTATGTGTACCGATTCAACTCCGGGCTCTAACCAATATGGCGAAAACCCTAAAGGGATGTAGTTTGTTAATTAGCCTAGTCACCAAACTACCGTTATTTTTTGGTAGACCTACTGTTACTTTATCGTTAGCAAACAACCAACTACACTATATCAAGATCGCAAAACTCTTTTGGTACTAATATCTTGTTCACACATTAAGCCAATTTTATGGCATTAGTTGGTATAAATAACCACTGAGCGGTAATTTTAAAAATAGATATCCACTTTATAAAAACTGGAAATCAACAAGTCAATGGCAATTAAATTTTGATAAAAAATAAAAAATATTTAATTCAATGATAAAAATCAGTTTTATTTTCGATTTTTTTTCATTAAAATAACAAACCTAAATTATTTTACAAAACTTATCAAAAAAGGATATATATAAGGATGAATTGGTTTATTAGTTGTATTACACAAAATTATGCAAATTTTAATGGGCGAGCGCGTCGTCAAGAATATTGGATGTTTTTTCTTTTTAATTTTCTTTTAAATCTTGCTTTGATTATTGTCAACATGATCCTTGTTTCAATTAGTACCTCTTTAATGCCAGTAGCAAATATTATTACTTTTGTCGCTTCGGTAGCATTATTTATTCCAGGTTTGGCTGTTTTAGTACGACGTTTACATGATATAGATAAATCTGGTTGGTGGCTATTAATTGTTATTATTCCATTGATTGGTTCAATTGTTTTATTTGTTTTTGCATGCCTTGATTCAACACCTGGCAGTAACCAATACGGTGAAAACCCTAAAGGGTTATAATTTACTAATAACCTTATCACTAAACGTGGTAAGGTTAAATCATTATCAACATTATCTCCTACCTTTTAAATACTTTCTCCATCTAAATACTCAACAGGCAAATCAATCACTTTTTGCTCTACTTTTTCACCATTAATTCGTTTTAATAACAGTTCTGCGGCAATTTTCCCCATTTCAACTCTTGGTGTTTGTATAGAAGCTAATTTCGGATTCATAAATTGACCAATTTGATGTCCATGAAAACCAACAATCGCTATTTGTTTTGGAACTTCAATTCCCATTCGTTGGCACTCAAGTAATACACCTAAAGCCAAGTCATCATTAGTACTAAAAATACCATCAACACAAGGGAACTCGATTAAAATTTGCTGTAAAAATCTAGCCCCTAACTTATAAGATGATGCTTCCTTAGTCGCTAACGTTCTTGGCGTTAGTCCGGCCTCTTCCATAGCCTTTTCATAACCTTTTTGACGAATAATACTACGCTGATCTTGCCTTGCACTAAAATAAACAATATTACGCCGCCCTTTAGCTATCATGCGATGGATCATATTTCTAGTAGCAGTAAAGTTATCAAACCCAACCGCCATATCAATACAAGGCGAAACACTATCCATAATCTCAACCACTGGCACGCCAGCCATTTCGATCATCTTTAATGTTGCGGGAGTATGTGTTCTTTCGGTTAAAATCAAACCATCAATATTATACGAAAGTAATGAACGCAAACGGGACTCTTCTTTTTCTGCACTGTATCCAGTATGAGTAATCATGGTTTGATACCCTCTAGCATCAGTCACCATTTCAATACCTTTTAGAATATCGGCAAAAACCTGATTGGTTAAAGAAGGAAATACAACCCCGATGGCATTACTTTTTGCATTAGACAGCATATCAGGTGCTTTATTAGGAATATAACCAAGCTCATCAATCGCAGCTGAAATTTGTAATTGAAGATGTTTAGAGACCAAATTGGGATCACGCAAAAAACGACTTACCGTCATTTTACTAATCCCAATTAAATTGGCGATCTCTTGCAAACTTGTTCGACGTTTTTTATTCCCACTCATTTATGATCTTCCGGTAGTTTTGGTTGCCAATCAATGGGTGTTTTGCCTTGTTGCACAATAATATCATTTGCTTTAGAAAAGTGTTTACAACCAAAAAAGCCACGATGTGCAGACAACGGTGACGGATGCACAGAGGTCAAAACATGATGTTTTTGCCGATTAATAAATTGCCCTTTTTTTTGTGCAGGTGATCCCCACAACAAAAAAACAACGCCTTCAAGATACTGATCAATTGTCGCAATAACATGATCGGTAAAGGTTTCCCAACCAATTTTAGCATGAGAATGCGCTTGCCCTGCTTCAACCGTTAGTACATTATTTAACAACAACACACCTTGAGTTGCCCAAGAAGCTAAATAACCATGAGAAGGCATCTCAAAACTATCAATATCTGTTGATAGCTCTTTATAAATATTCAATAACGATGGTGGTGGCTTAACACCCGGTAACACAGAAAAAGATAAACCATGAGCCTGATTAGGGCCATGATACGGATCCTGACCAATAATAACCACTTTAATATTATCAAATGGCGTAAACCGAAACGCATTAAAAACATTATGCTGAGGAGGATAAATAACTTTGCCATTGGCTCGCTCTGAAGCCACAAATTGCATTATTTGTTGAAAATAGGGCTTTTCTTTTTCACCCCCGATAACATCATGCCAAGTTAAATTTGTCGTCATATTTTATACCACTTATTGATAATGCCTATATTGCTTAGCAAAAGCTAATTCAGCTTAAGACATAATAACCCAACAAAAGCAAAAATTAAAACTAAAGGTATTACTTATCGAATCAATAGCTTTTTTTGACTTTAATCAAATTTTTAAAGTGCTATATTAACCTTAGTTATTTTAGGGCAATAAAGCCCGTTAGGAGGATTTAAAATGATTACAGGTATCCAAATTACTAAAGCAAACAACGCTGCACTTCTTAACTCTTTTTGGTTATTAGATGACACAACTAAAGAAGCTCGTTGTGTTGCAGCTAAATCAATTTATAAAGAAGACCAAATTATCCCAACTGCAGAACTTGGTCAATTCGAATATCGTGAAGTACCATTAGACGTTGCACCAACTATTAAAGTTGAAGGTGGTCAACATTTAAACGTTAACGTTCTTCGTCGTGAAACTTTAGAAGACGCTGTTCAACATCCAGAAAAATACCCACAATTAACCATTCGTGTTTCTGGATATGCAGTACGTTTTAACTCACTAACTGCTGAACAACAACGCGACGTTATTGCTCGTACATTCACAACTAAAATCTAAGTGCGACAAGAGCGCACTTATTGCACCTAACTATTTGATTTTTAATAAAAAAGTTAGTTGGGTTAATTAAGGTGAACAACTTTAATTAGCCACCCTCACAATATCCGAGTAGGGCGTTATACATGTCTGAAAGGATATTGTATAACCTGTACTCGGTAAAGAATATATTAAAGTCCATGGGAGACAACTCTCATACTTTAAAGAACAATTCTTTGGACAATTCAATTAATCATATCTGATATTCTGGAAGATTCCAAGGAGTTCGATAAGAATTTATTGAATCGACCAAGGAAACGAAAGAACCTATCAGCGTATAGTTTAAGCTAGAATTGACCTATTGTGAAGTTATAAGTGCATAAGCTGTTATTATCATTGTTGAAGCACAATTGCTTATAAATTAGGTGAAAGTGCGAGACTGGTAACGATCTGGTGCGGAGCTTCCTGACAATGTACCCCCTTGAAAATAGCAAGTTTAATGCGTACCGTGAGGTAACATTAAGTAATGGCAAATAGCATGCCATGAGGGGCTAGGCTAAATAAAAAGATAAAAGTAAGTGAACTGTTGATAAACGTCGTGATAGTTGAAGAGCTTAAGCTACTGACAAGCTCTAACCAAAAGGTACATAGTTGAATATCTCTTTTTAGATTGGGGATACGTCATCATAACACTATCGGCGAACAGACAGCATCTTAATTATTTGTGTGATAATAATGGAACTTGGTAAGCCTGTATTTCCGCCCTAGGGCAGGTAGAGCGTAAGCGATACTGTAAATATCCCAAACTTAGTACACAACTCACGTAGAAAATCATGCTGCTTGTTTTAATGTTTTATACTCAATTGGTGTCATGTTATTTAATGCCTCATGTGGTCTTTCGGTGTTATAAATCGTTAACCATTCTTCGGTTATTCTCCTTACCTGTTCCAGATTATTAAAAAGATATAAATCCAATA
>NZ_WTEY01000013.1 GCF_009795805.1 Gilliamella sp. Pra-s52 | reverse complement strand
CAAGAGATAGAAACAGAAGTCATCAAATTTCTGCAAGAACTTGATGAGAAAATCAAACAAATAGAAGCCGCATAACCGTCCAAGTGACAATTTTTATTACAAAATAACGTCTGGTATATGCGTTGATAATTAGTGTTAGCAGAGACCTGTCATCCTTTTCAATTTGCGCACTAGTTTGAAATATACAAGCCGTGTATGACATTGACGGTAGTCACGCCGTTGGCGACAGAGTGACACCCAACCAAATCACTACATCAGAGAGTTTTTAAAATGGCTATTCTAAACAAATCACAAACAGAGAAGCAGAATAAAGATTACTGGCGAACGTCAGAATTATTGATCAATGATGCGTTAACACTGCTGAATATAAAAAGCTTTGATACTGATGTATGTTGCTCAAGTGAAGATGTTCAAATACAGAAAAGCAATTGTTGTTTAACAGAAGATTATGACGCATTAAAAGCTAATTTATGGTTTTTGGCTAGTAACCCAAGCAACACCTCATTTTCGCAAGACGGAAAAATTATAACTAGCACTCAGAACTCATGTTATTACAGAAGAAGCGATAAATGGGGGCATGTTAATGGCTGTCATGTTTTGGCGTGGATTTACACGCATGAGTTAATACAGTTGTGCGGATTAGATCAATATTTAATAGAGGTAAAAAATGACTAAATTGAATTGGCATAAATATCCTGATGAAAAACCTTGCAACGCTGACGCTGACGAAATCATTATCGTTATAAAGAAGCCATTTAAGGAGTAATCATGATTATTATGAAAATAGAAGAAAAAGAAAACGAAGAAGTCAGTTTTAAATTTAATGAAATAGACAAATCAACTGATTTGGAAAAAGCTGTTTTAGCGTCCGTTTTGGAGTTTATGCGTAATGATTTCAATATCACTAAAGTGAAAAAAGTGAAAAAAACTGGAAAAACGGAGTGATTATGATTACAGGTGAAAACTCATTGACACGAACTGAACTATTAAAAGAGGCAATTGCTTGCGTTAAAGAAATTGAAAAAATGCAAAAACAAATTGATAAACGACTGGAGCGAAAAAATGGCAAATAGAGGAATAAACAAAGTAATTTTAGTGGGACACTTAGGTCAAGATCCCGAAGTTCGTTACATGTCTAATGGTAACGCCGTTGCCAATATTAGTATTGCAACGTCAGAAACATGGAAGGATAAACAAACTGGTGAAAACCGTGATCGTACTGAATGGCATCGCGTTGTTATATTTGGTAAATTAGCTGAAATTGCGGGCGAATACCTAAAAAAAGGTTCACAAGTTTATCTTGAAGGGCAATTACAAACTCGTAAATGGCAAGACCAGTCAGGACAAGATCGCTATACAACAGAAGTGGTGATCAACCCAATTGGTGGTACTTTACAAATTTTAGGTAGTCGTGATAGTGATAGCACTAGTCAGCAACAAGCACAACAACCTAAACCGCAAACTGCACCAGCTCAGGCTCAGCAAGATACATTTGATGATGGGATTCCATTCTAATCAATAAGTTATAAATTTACCCGCAAAATCTGTTAATAACCCACTGAACAACCACCCCATTCTATTAATTTATTACAAATATCTGCGCCTATTATTTGGCGTGCAATTTCTATTATCTAAAGGAAACAATAATGACAAAACAATTAACTTTCATGGGTCACAGCGACGATATTTTTAGTGTATTAGTTGACGGAGAACTTGTCGAAGAAATCGACTGTTTCGATGAAAAAGCTAGATACAAAGTTAGTTCTGGCGAAAATCAGCTTTACGTTATCGGTGAGTACGTTGCTCCCTGCGTTTGGATGATTGGCGTTGCTCCAGTAAATGAGGGTATACCAATTCCAAATTGGAATATTCAGTTAATTAATTGGCACAATTACAGCCCTGCTTTAACAATTGATTGCCCAGATGACGTAATAATCGAAGAATGTTAAACAATATCCTCCCTCAATGAGGGAGTTAACGCCCAATGTATTAACGCCAAATTTGGCGAAATATTAAAGGTGAATCCAATAATGACAACACACGAACTAAAAATTAAATCAGAGCATTTCATGGACGTTGTAAAAGACATGAAAAAGGCTGAAATACGCTACAACGACCGAAATTATCAAGTCGGAGATATTCTAAAGTTGCATGAAATTGATCAGGACGGTAATCGTACAGGTAATCAATGCGGCGTTATTGTTTCGCATATTTTAGACGATACTGATTATTTGCGCGACGGGTATGTAATGTTGAGTATCAACATAAAGTTTAAATCTATATGACAGAATGAGACGGCGAACGATGAAAAAACCACTAAAAACAACTGATGCAATGCAACGATGGATGGACGGGATAAATAGCGGAATTTTACGACCAAATGTCGATAAGCTATATTCTCCAGAAAATCGATTTAATGAGATGTTTACTCTCAGTTATCCTGTTTTAAGCCATTACGATAAGCATGTATTAGCTATGACACGTGAGAAGTTGGATAGTAAATCAGATATTGCAGCAGAACTTGGCTGGAGAGATTGGCAAATTGAACAGCTTAATGAACGTATTAAAGAGTTGGAATCACAAAAACACATCAACGAAATCAAAGCGCAATAATTGCTATTACTGAGTGTTATTTATTGATGAGAGATGAGAAGAAATTATAGGGGTAAATAATGACACCGCTGCATGATATGCGATATGTGGCAAAAACGTTGAAGCTATCTGAACATACGGTACGAGCAAATCCTGCAAAATATCACATGTACAAAATCGGGGGCTTTTGGCGCATATCTGAATCAGATTTACAAAATTACATAGACGAGAGCAAGAAAAGAAATAATAATGTTATTCGGCTAGCTCTTGTTAATGACAAAAAGGAGATTAAAAAATGTCATTATCAAAGAGAAATGGCGTCTATTATATCGACATCCGCACGCCAAGCGGCGAGCGAATTAGACGCTCTACTGGGGTAAGTGATAAAAAGCTTGCTCAAGAATATCATGACAAAGTAAAGCATGAGCTCTGGGCGGTAAGCCGACTCGATAAGCGCTTAGAACGTACATTTGATGAGGCTTTATTGTTACTACTTAATGACGGAAAAGGTCAGAAAGACTATGCAACAAAAGTTCGTCATGCAAAATATTGGCGCTCTATTTTTGGCGGAAAAAATTTATCATCTATTACTGGTGAAACGATAGATAATAATTTACCAACACATAATGCAAAAAATAAAGAGCCGTTAGCTCCAGCTACGATAAATAAATATCGCAAAACGATACTCAGAGCGTTGAGTTTAGCCCAAAAGAACAATTGGATATCCTCTGTTCCGTACGTTGGGAAACAGAAAGAGCCAAAAGTTCGGGTGAGGTGGATAACAAAGCAACAAGCCCAAGATATGTTAAACAACATATCTATAGATTGGTTGCGTGATGTTTGTTTATTCGCGTTATTAACTGGTGCAAGACGAACTGAGATTTTATCTCTAACTTGGGATAAGATAGATTTTCAAAACAAAATAGCTATAGTAAGCAACGACATTGCAAAAAATGGAAAAGCAAGATCGTTGCTATTAAATGATGAGGCTATTGAATTATTAAGAAATAGACGACTCATCAATAGCAAGTATGTTTTTGTGAGTACAAATAATAATCCGTTAAAAGACATTGATCGGCGCGCTTTTAATCGTGCTACTGAAATTTGTAATATTGAAGATTTTCATTTTCATGATTTGCGCCACACATGGGCGAGCTGGCACGTTCAAAGCGGAACACCTCTTTTTACACTACAAGAGTTAGGTGGCTGGGAAACGTTGGAAATGGTAAAAAAATATGCTCACTTAAACGCTGAACATTTAAGTCATTTTTCAAATGCAGTCACAATTTGGTCACAAAATAAAAATAAAGATAATCAAGCTCTGAACTTGGCGGTTGTAAATGATTGATTATCTTAGGTTTTAATGGCGTCCCCTACAGGATTCGAACCTGTGACCTACGGCTTAGAAGGCCGTTGCTCTATCCAGCTGAGCTAAGGAGACTGGAATTATTTTTTAATTAGACGCTGTGTATTATATAAAGCTATTTCGATCCGTCAATGATTTTTAATGGTTTATTGCATTGAATTGACAAAATATCATCAATTTAAGTCATAGATATCATCAGCTTATAAACAATTTATTTAATATATAACATTAAATGTTGTTATCTTTAATTTTTAGTTATTTGGTTACATTTTTAAATAACTAATTATTTTTAATACTTATTTAGACTTGGCTATTTGAGCTTTTAACATAGCTAATCGGCTTTGTCCTTGTTGCATTTTCTTTTCGGGAGATAGTTCGTTACGTTGATCTTGCCATACCAAATCATCTTGCGGAAGTTCTAATAAAAAACGGCTAGGTTCGGTATATATTGTTTCACCAAATTGTTTACGTTGCCGACTAAATGAAAAAGTTAGTTCTTGCTGTGCGCGAGTAATACCAACATAAGCGAGGCGACGCTCTTCTTCAATATTATCTTCATCAATACTGTTTTGGTGTGGTAATAAACCTTCAGACATGCCAACTAAATAGACGTAAGGGAATTCTAACCCTTTAGAGGCATGTAGAGTCATAAGTTGCACTTGATCTAGCTCTTCTTCTGCTTCGTTGCGTTCTAGCATGTCACGTAAAGTGAATCTTGCCACAGCTTGTTCAAGCGTCATACTTTCATCAATATCATCACCTTGCAACAGATCATTTAACCAGCTAACTAGCTGTTCGACATTACGCATACGCATTTCACCTGATTTTGGGGAGGTTGAAGTTTCATAAATCCAACTTTCATAATTAATGCCATGCAACAGCTCATGAATTGCGTCCATTGGTTCGCTGTGTGATTTTTGAATTAGTGTATCAAACCAATGGATAAACGTATGCAGCGTTTCCATCCGTTTACCAGAAAGTAATTCAGTTAAGCCCATGTCGTGGCTAGCTTGGTATAAGCTAACTCCACGATGATTTGCCCATTCACCTAGTTTTTGAACAGTTGCAGGACCAATTTCACGTTTTGGGGTATTAATGATACGGATAAATGCATTATCATCATCAGGATTGGTCAATAAACGCCAATATGCCATTAAATCTTTAATTTCTATACGAGAAAAAAATGAAGTCCCCCCTGATATTCGATACGGTATGCGATATTGCATTAACATTTTTTCAATAAGACGCGCTTGGTGGTTGCCACGATACAATATGGCGTATTGACCATATTGACTATTATTAGCAAATCGGTGCCCCACTAAATCATTAACGACTTTTTCAGTTTCTTGCTCTTCACTATCAGCCGAAATAACCCTTAATACCTCACCATAACCATGTTCTGAAAACAGTTTTTTTTCAAAAATATGCGGATTATTTTCAATTAAAATATTAGCAACTTTCAAAATTCGTCCCGAAGATCGGTAGTTTTGTTCGAGTTTTATGACCTCTAAGTTGGGAAAATCTTGTTTTAGTAATACTAAATTTTGTGGCCTTGCTCCTCGCCATGAGTAAATGGACTGATCATCATCACCAACAACCGTAAATTTGGCTCGATTACCAACCAGTAATTTAATAAACTCGTACTGACTTGTATTAGTATCTTGATATTCATCAACCAATAAATAACGGATTTTATTTTGCCACTTATCACGCACTTCCTCATTATTTTTTAGTAATAGTGTAGGTAGTAAAATAAGATCATCGAAATCCAAAATACTGCATGCCTTTAACTGCTTTTCATAAAGCTGATAACAGTGAGCAAATAGCTTTTCTTTATTTGTTTGCGCTCTTGCCATAGCCATAGTGGAATCAACGATATCATTTTTCCAATTAGAAATTGTCGAACGTAATTGATTAATCAGGTCTTTATCGCCTTCTAACCATTGATGAGTTAGCTCTTTAAGTAATGCTGTTTGATCATGATCATCAAATAGCGAAAAGTTGGATTTAATACCTATATGCTTGTATTCTCGACGAACAATATCTAACCCTAGCGTATGAAAGGTTGAAATTTTAAGCCCTCTCGCCTCTTGTTTACTAAGTGATTGCGCTATACGTTCTTTCATTTCACGGGCTGCTTTATTAGTAAAAGTAACCGCAACAATATGGCGTGGTAAGTATTCTTTAACACGAATTAAATAGGCAATTTTATTAATAATAACTCGAGTTTTTCCAGAGCCTGCTCCCGCTAAAACAAGGCAAGGGCCTGAAACATATTCGACAGCTTTTTGTTGACTTGAATTTAAACGCACAAAATAAAACCATTATGAAAGTGGTGGGCTAGTATATAACGATAGACTAGCTACACGCAATTATCGCCATTTAAGTAAAAATAATTGCTATTTTATGAATTGTATGAAAACACGAATTATTTACACTTCATGATTAAAATAATCCTCTAAAAACCCATAAGGTATTTTTCCCCAAATTTTTTTATGCGGTTTAACAGTGTTATAATAGTTAATATGTAGAAATTCCTACACTTAAAATTTGATAAACCTAAAAACTTTGTTATAATTTGACCTCTTTAAAAATCAAAATTCAAAAATTAATGAAAGCCCTCTATTCCTTTATCGTTTTAATACTAATACCTTTTGATCTTTTTGCTGCTGATTTTAGCGGTGATGATTTATCGATTTATTGGGGGATCCCTTTTGTGGGGATGTTGCTTTCTATTGCATTGTTGCCGTTATTTTTGCCACGATTATGGCACCATCACTACGGTAAAATAACAATGTGCTGGACGATGTTTTTTTTGCTGTTTGCTTTGTATTCGTTTGGTTTGCAATCAACAATTCATCTTACTGCCCATGCAGTAATAGCTGAATACATTCCTTTTATTTTATTACTACTAGCCTTGTTTACTGTTTCGGGCGGGATTTTAATTAAGAGCGATGTGCTTAGTACGCCCAAACTAAACGTTGGTTTGCTAGCAATAGGAACTTTGTTAGCATCAATTATGGGAACAACAGGTGCGGCAATGTTGATGATTCGACCTGTAATTAGAGCTAATCGTCAACGAAATTATGCCGTACATACCATTATCTTTTTTATCTTTTTAGTAGCGAACATTGGCGGTGGCTTGACACCACTTGGGGATCCACCTTTATTTATTGGTTTTTTAAAAGGTGTGAATTTTGGGTGGACTGTTAAACATATGTTGTTGCCCGTTTTGCTTAGTTCAATGTTGTTATTAGCAATTTATTATAAGATCGATTGCCACTACTTTCGTAGCCAATATGGTCATTCCCTTGCGTTAACTTCGACTTCAAAAACTAACACTATTAAGGTTTATGGTGTAAGCAATATTTTTTTATTGGTGGCTATTATTGCCTGTGTACTTATGTCAGGCATTTGGCGATCGTCTGTTGAGGTTATGGTTTTAGGGTTACCTATTACTTTATCTAATTTAGTCCGCGATATTATGTTTGTTGTGATCACCTTTATTTCAATATTAATCACCCCCAAACAAGTCCGTGCCGGTAACGAATTTAATTGGGAACCTATCATTGAAGTTGCTAAGCTGTTTATCGGGATTTTTATTACTATTGTTCCTGTACTTGCTATTTTACGAGCAGGTAGTCATGGGGCATTAGCCCCAATAGTTTCACTGGTGACAAATGAGCAAGGCGAACCAATCAACAGCATGTACTTTTGGTTGTCAGGTTTGCTTTCTGGTTTTTTAGATAATGCCCCCACCTATTTGGTCTTTTTTAATCTCGCTTCTGGCGATGCTATCACTTTAATGACCACGTTAGAAAGAACCCTGCTTGCTATTTCAATGGGCGCTGTTTTTATGGGCGCACTAAGCTACATTGGTAATGCGCCTAATTTTATGGTCAAAAGCATTGCCACACAAAACAAAATTAATATGCCGAGTTTTTTTGGTTATATGAAGTGGTCAATAGGCATTTTGATTCCTGTGTTTATTATCGATAATTTGGTGTTTTTTGTATTGTTTTAGTGCATATTGTTATAAATGTTATTGTTGTTATGAGTTTTACACTTTGTATATAAAACTTGGTATAATGCAACGTTTGTACCATAATTTTGAGAGTGATATATGTTAAATCAATTAAAAGCAATTATTCAGTATCTTCTTCCTAAACAGTCATTAACCGTGATCTTTGGTTGGCTGGCAAAGAAACAGTTAGGTAAAGTTACAACATGGATGATTATGCTTTTTTGTAAAGTGTATAAGGTGGATTTGAGCGAGGCAAAAATTAATGATGTTAGCAAATTTAAAACATTTAACGATTTTTTTGCTCGCGAATTGAATGAAGATGCCCGTCCAATTGATGTTGCTGATAACGCTGTTGTTATGCCCGCAGATGGAATCATTAGTCAGTTTGGTTCTATTCAAGATACACAGTTGCTACAAGCTAAAGGGCATTTTTATTCTTTAGAATCATTACTTGCTTGTAATTCTGAGATGATCAAGTTTTTTAAAAATGGATTATATGCAACCACTTACTTGTCTCCTAAAAATTATCACCGTTTTCATATGCCTTGTGATGGTGTTTTACGTGAGATGATTTATGTGCCTGGTTCGCTATTTTCAGTCAATAAAGCCACAACCGAAAGCATACCTAATATTTTTGCTCGTAATGAGCGAGTAATTTGTTTATTTGAAACTGAATTAGGTCCAATGGCACAAATTTTAGTGGGAGCAACCATTGTTGGTAGTATTGAAGTTCCATGGGAAGGCATCATCACCCCACCGCGTGAAGGTATTATGAAACGTTGGACTTACAGTGACGAAATAAAATTAACCAAAGGGCAAGATATGGGGTGTTTTAAATTAGGTTCGACCGTAATTACCTTGTTTGCGTCAAATGCAATTGAGTTTGATAGTCACCTTAAAGTGGGTAGTGTTGCTCGTGTAGGTCAAAAATTAGCAGATAGGATATAACATTATGTGGATGCGTGGTGTTTTTTGCTTTGTTGCTGTGTTGTTTTCTTCACTGACTTTCGCCGAAGAGTCTACGCCAATCATTAATAATGAGGATGATCTTTCTCAAGTTGTTCATCAGTTAAGTGATAAAAATGATGAGCTACGTCAAAATATGGAGTTCCAAAAGAATCATTTAACTAATATTGTTAATGAGCAAAACAACATCACCGCCCAGATTTCTCATGTGCAAAATACATTAACCACTCTCGCTGAACAAGGCGAGTGGTTGAGTTTTTCAACCTCTTTGGGTGAAACTTTGCGTCAGCAGTTATTGCGCTTACCCGAAAAACCTAAATCGCAAGCTTTAGATGCTGAAATTGCCGAAGCAAAAGCTCAACAACTTAACTATAGTGATACTTTAACTTCTTTAGATGATTATCCAACATTAACCAGTCCACTTAATAGTGTTAAAGAGGCAATACAATATCGTCGTTTGCTTCGTGAACAGACTGAATTGCTTAAAACGCTTATTTCAGGAACTGATACCACTATTTTAGAACTAACCAAACTAAAAATTGCCAATAAACAGTTAACCAATGCCATCGACGAAGTGAACGATGCTGCTCATCGATATTTCTTTTGGGTGGCAAATGTAAATCCTATATCGTTGAGTTATCCTATCGATTTAGCTAAAGATGTTGTTTATGTGGTTTTTTCGATCGATACGCTTTCACAGCTTTATAATGCTAGTGCTGAAGTACTAAGCGCTCCCAAGCCACTATTTTTAATTGTTTTATCGTTAATGTTTGTCTTTGCACACTTTAAGATGCGTGCAAAATATAATACTTTTTTAAATAAATCAGCAGGACGTGTAGGTAAAGTAACACAAGATAGTTATTCTTTAACCTTAAAAGTCATTATATTTTCCTTAATCATGGCATTACCTGTTCCTATTTTGTGGGCAGTGTTTGGCTATGCTTTACAGATTAATTCCGATTATCCTGTCGCGTTTGCTTTAGGTTATGGTGTGAATGCCGCTGCGCCTATTTTATGGGTGTTTATTATCTCAGCACATTTTGCATCATCTAATGGACTTTTTATTAGTCATTTTGGTTGGTCTGAACGTAGTGTACGATCAGCAATGAAATATTACCAACTTTCAATTTGGCTTGTAATTCCGTTGGTCGTGATAGTGATGAGTTTTGACCAATATAATAATCGCCAATTTGCTGCAACCATTGGTCGTACAGCGTTTATTTTTCTTTGCTTTGCTTTAGTGTTTATGACTAATTCGCTCCATCGTGCTGGCGTTCCGCTTTATATCGATAAAAAAGGATCTGGCGATAATTTATTAAGTCATATCTTGTGGTTTATCTTATTAAGTGCACCATGGCTTGCCATTATTGCTGCTTGTTTAGGTTATTTATCAACAGCTCAAGTACTATTAGGGCGACTTGAAGCGTCGGTTATTATTTGGTTTGCACTGTTAGTGGTTTATTTTATGATTCGCCGTTGGATGTGGATCCAAAAACGTCGTATTGAATTTGAACGCACAAAACAACGCCGTTTAGAGCGTATGCAACGCGCCAAATCGCATGAAGACGATTCTAATTCACTTAATGAAAATGTCGATGAACCTGTGATCGATTTAGATGCCATCAGCGCTCAATCTTTACATTTAGTCAGATCAATAATTATGATGATTGCACTCATTAGTATGATTTTGCTGTGGTCTGAGCTACATTCAGCTTTTGCTTTTATGAATAACATCAAATTATGGGGAACCAGTGTTATTGTCAATGGTACTGAAATTGAGCAATATATTACTCTTGGTGCAGTATGTATCGCTATTTTAGTGATGACAATTACCGTTCAGTTGGTTAAAAACTTACCCGCTTTATTAGAATTAGGCATTTTACAACATTTAGATTTAGCCCCAGGAACAGGTTATGCAATTTCAACGGTTTCAAAATACATTATTTTGATGATTGGTTGTATGATTGCATTTTCGTTTATTGGTATAGATTGGTCCAAAATTCAATGGCTAATTGCTGCACTAGGTGTGGGATTAGGGTTTGGCTTGCAAGAAATTTTTGCGAATTTTATTTCTGGTTTAATTATTTTATTTGAAAGACCAGTGCGAATTGGTGATACGGTGACAATTCGTGATTTGACTGGTAACATCACTAAAATCAATACTCGTGCAATTACCATTGCTGATTGGGACCGTAAAGAAATTGTGATGCCCAATAAGGCTTTTATTACTGAACAATTGGTAAATTGGTCGTTATCTGATTCGATCACTCGAATTGTATTAACCATTCCTGCAACTATTGATGCTGATAGTGATCTGGTTATTAAGCTTTTACAACAAGCATCAGATGAATGCGAATATGTACTTAAAGATCCCGAGCCTCAAGTATTTTTAGTGGATATTCAAGAAGGGATTCAGCTATTTGAATTACGTGTTTTTGCTGCTGAAATGGGGCACCGAATGTTGCTACGGAGCGCTATACATAAGCTAATACTTGAAGCTTACCGCAAGCATCATTTGACATTACCATTTCCACCATTGCAGACCAATTTAGAAGCTTTAGGTCGCAAAAGTGGACGTCGTGGCTATACAGTTGGGACTGTTTAACCAAATAGCGTTGCTAGCCATGGAACACCAAAAGCGCCCGGCGCAAGCAATACAAATGCCCAAACGGGCGCCGAAGCAATATTGGCCACATTAAATTTCGTTGCAGGCATGTGCATTGTGCCTGCTATTAATGGCACTATTGCCCGTAATGGCCCAAAAAATCGTCCAATAAATACCCCTAACGTTCCATAACGCTGAAAAAATTGCTCAGCACGATAAATTAATTTGGGATGTTTATTAAGAGGCCATGATGTAATAACTTGTTGGTGATAGTGTTTACCTAACCAATAAGATACTAAGTCGCCTAAAATAGCACCTATCGAAGCGGTAATTAATACTGGTACAAATGATATCGCCCCGCTACCTATCAAAGCGCCTACACCGAATAAAATTGCCGTTGCAGGGACCAAAAGCGAGATAATTGCTAAAGATTCGCCAAATGCCAATAAAAATATAATTGGTAAAGCCCAAACTTGATGATGCTCAATAAATTGCATAATTGCTATTGTGATTTCGTGTAGCGACATAAGTTTATGTGTGTAAATTATCAATTGATTATGGTGTGCTATTTTACCATAATACTAGTCACTTAGGACTTGATACTTTACTTATTGATAGAACATTACAAGACGTTAACATTCTTTTAGTTTTATTAACGCTTAAGATTATGTTGATAGTAGTCCTAATCGAAATACTCCAATTAATAAGAGACAAATCATGACAATTGGTATTGAATCAATCCTAGTACGGAAGTTTAAAAATAGCGAATTTAAAGCCCCCCAACTTGATAAATTAGCTGTCGAAAAGCCTGTTGCTTTAATTTATAACGGGATTTCACATGTTGTGATGATGGCAACCCCCAAAGATTTACATTATTTTGCAGTTGGGTTTTCGTTAACTGAAAATATTATTCAGTCAGTTAATGATATTTACGGTATTGATATTATTGAGACCCCAAAAGGCATAGAAGTACAAATTGAACTTTCGTCACGACGTTTTAGTGAACTAAAAGAAAAGCGCCGTAATTTAACTGGGCGTACGGGCTGTGGTATTTGTGGCAGTGAGCAGATAGATCAAGTTTGCCAAACTATTTCTAGTTTGCCGCTAATGAACCAGATTAGTTTAGCTGATTTTAGCAATAGTCTAAATTATTTATCGCAAGTCCAACATGTTGGTAATCAAACTGGTTGCACTCATGCCGCGGTATGGTTGGATTTACAAGGACAATTTATAGCTGGATTTGAAGATATTGGTCGACATGTAGCTTTAGATAAATTATTGGGCTTTAGAGCAATGCAATTACCTAATGATCCTAAATATCAACATGGTGTAGTGTTAGTATCAAGCCGTGCTAGCTACGAGATGGTGCAAAAAACAGCGAATTGTGGTATAGAATTTTTGTTAGCTGTTTCAGCGGCGACTTCATTAGCTGTTGATTTGGCTAAACAGTGTAATTTAACTTTACTTGGATTCTTTAGAGGAAGGAACGGCGTAGTTTATTCTGGAGAAGATCGTTTAATTTAATAATTATTTTAGTGTTAACTATTTTGATACTTAAATTAACATTGAATTTAATTATTTGATTAATAAAATAAAAAAATTTATTCATCTGATTAATTCTAAGATATCGCAATTCACATCTTTTCTTATTGAGCAAAGATCATCATAATATATGCGCAAAACAGGGATTACTTTGTTTTTTAATTATTTTGTAAACGTATTATTAATAAAACCAGTAATAGTCTATTACCGTTAATTTTATTTACCCTGTTTTACTCTAGTATTTAATTTTTGAAAGGATACCATCATGCATCAAACTTCAGACATTCAACAAGCTGTTAACTATATTCAACAACAAACAGACAAGAAACCAACAATTGGGATTATTTTGGGTTCAGGTTTAGGTCCTTTTGCTGACACTCTTGAAGATGCTGTTCATATCCATTATGACAATATTCCTCATTTTGCTAAATCAGCAGCAGTGGGGCATGCTAATGAATTAGTAATAGGAAAAAGTGGCGATAAAACCGTAGTTGCAATGAAAGGACGTTTTCACTACTACGAAGGATTTACTTTAGATCAAGTTACCTTTCCGGTACGTGTGATGAAAATGCTTGGCGTTGAAAAACTGATTATTACTAATGCCTGTGGTGCAGTAAATACTGGATTCAAACCAGGTGATTTAATGATAATCACCGATCACATTAATTTAACCGCTAACAATCCATTAATAGGACCAAATAATCCAGAATTAGGAGTTCGTTTTTTAGACGTAAGTGAAGTTTACAATAAACAATTACGCTCAATTGTTGTTGATGTAGCAAAAGAACTAAATATCACTTTACAACAAGGTGTCTATGCTTGGTGGACAGGTCCAACATATGAAACCCCCGCCGAAATTAGAATGATCCGCGTTTTAGGTGCTGATGCTGTTGGTATGTCAACCGTACCTGAAGCAATCATAGCTCACCACTCAGGTATTAAAACTATCGGAATTTCATGTCTAACTAATATGGCTTGCGGGATTTTAGACCAACCATTAGGTCACGAAGAAGTGATTGAAACAGCTGAACGTGTTAAATCAACCTTTTTACAACTTATTACAAAAACAATTGAACGTTTTTAAGTAGTGCTTTTTATTGATGACTTTCTATGAAAAGTCCACTTTATTTTAGGAATAAACAATGAACATAGCAAATAGATTAGAATTGATGATGTTTCTCCAATATTTTATTTGGGGAAGTTGGTTAACCACATTTGGGGCTTATCTATTTAATACATTACACTTTTCTGGTGTTGAAGTATCTATGATTTTTAGTACTAAAGGTTTAGCCGCTTTAATTACACCATTTGTTATTGGCATCATTGCTGATAAATTTTTGCAAGCTAAATATCTTTATATGTTTTGTCACGCTGTTTGTGCCATTGCACTTTTTTATGCTGCATCAATTAATAATTCAGCTATTTTGTTTTGGGTAATGTTAGTTAATGCGTTAACATTTATGCCAACCATTGCATTATCAAACTCAATTAGTTATCACTGTTTAGACAAAGATAACTTAGATACTGTCACTCTATTTCCCAAAATACGTGTATTTGGGACTATCGGTTTTATCATTGCGATGTGGACAGTGAGTTTATGCAAATTCGAATTGAGTAATGCTCAACTCTATATTGCTAGTGCAGCCTCTATTGTACTTGTAATTTATAGTACAACATTACCTAATATTACTGTATCAAAAAACCAAAAACAGTCTTGGGTTTCTTATTTAGGATTAGATGCTTTTGTGTTATTCAAAAAACCGGTAATGGCAATATTTTTCCTTTTTGCTATGTTACTTGGGGCAATATTACAAATCACCAATACCTTTGGTGGAGCATTTTTACATGACTTTGATAAAATACCAGAATTTAAAGAAAGTCTAGTTGTTCAGTACCCAGCTATTTTATTGTCATTTTCACAAATGGCTGAAGTCGCATTTATTTTGACTATCCCATTTTTTCTCAAAAAATTTGGTATCAAAAAAGTCATAATGATAAGTATAATTGCTTGGACGCTAAGGTTTGGTTTATTTGCGTTTGGCGATCCTACGCCTTTTGGCTTTGTACTGCTAATGCTTTCGATGATCGTTTACGGCTGTGCATTTGACTTTTTTAATATTTCTGGCTCTATTTTTATTGAAAAAGAAGTTAGTTCAGATATTCGAGCCAGTGCCCAAGGACTATTTATGACAATGGTCAATGGTATTGGTGCTTATTTTGGTTCGATTTTAAGTGGTTTTGTAGTTGACATGTGTACACATGATGGCATTAAAGATTGGCAAACAATTTGGCTAATTTTTGCATCTTATGCACTTATACTTGGTGTTGTTTTTTATTATTCATTTAATTATGAGCATACTAAACACCAATCTGATGTATAACCATTTATCTATTCATCTCAATGAATTTTAAAATATTATTTATCATTTTATTTTAATTTAACTCATTAAAAAGCCATAAGGGGTTGAAAAATACCCCTGAGGGCTTTTATTGTTTTTTCTATCTATAATTTTTAGCAATGTTTTTTTAGTTTGGTGAGATTTAAATATGCAATATAAATTTTTAGGCGGTTTTCTAGTCTTTTTGGGGGCATGTAGTTTTGGTGTGCTCTCTTCTATCGTGAAAACAGCTTATAAAACAGGCTATTCACTGGGTGAAGTTACTGGTGTTCAATGCTTTTTGGGAATGTTAATGCTGTGGAGTATTCACTTTATTGTTAAAACAGTATACAAACCCAAAATAACAACATCGACTGATAAATCATTGGCAACTTCAAGCTCTAAAAAAACTCAATTAACAAAAAAATGGAAAGTTTGCGCCGTTGGCCTTTTTCCTGGTTTGGTAGGTATTTGTTATTACCAATGTGTACAGTTGGTTCCCGCATCAATTGCCATCATTTTATTAATGCAATATTTGTGGATTAGTGTCTTTATTGATTTTGTCATATTCAAAAATAAACCTAGCATGATTCAATTAGCAGTGGTTATTGTGATTATTTTGGGTAGTAGTTTGGCAGCAGGTATTTTTAATCAAGATATTAGCTTAAATTTAACCGGTTGTTTTTTTGGTTTTTTAGCTGCATTAATGTATTCACTCTTTATCAGCACTAGTAGTAATATTGGAAATGAGTTACCTAAACTCGAAAAAAGTGCCTTGATGATAACCGGCGCATGTATTATTACTTTTTTAATATTTCCACCGTTGTTTTTCTTCAAACTTGATTTTAGCGATAAACTTTATCAATTAGGTTTTTTATTAGCATTGCTCGGAACCGTATTACCACCTTTTTTGTTTTCGATAGGAATTCCAAGAATAGGTATTTCATTAAGTGCAATTTTGTCGGCAGCAGAGCTACCTGTTGCGGTGACTTGCTCGTATTTTTATTTGCAAGAATCAGTTCATTTTAATCAATGGTTTGGAGTAAGTATTATTTTATTAGCTATCGCTTTACCTAATTTAAAACATATCCAAAAAACAGATTAACCTTAAATTAAAAAGTAGGACAAAAGTCCTGCTTTTTAATTTAATAGCTTTAATAGTCAAACAAATTAAAAATTATTATGATATATTTGTTTACTTTCCTTATTACATATTTATCTGTAAGACCTTAAAAAAATTTTAATAAAAGAATAAATCTAGCAATATTATTGAACTTTCTAAAGTTAAATATGTCTTATAGAAGTAGTTATTGTGAAACAGTATTAGTAATGTCCCGTAGTTAGTCTTTAAAGCAGGTTTGCGTATAAATAATGTTATTTATATTAAAGCCTAACCGTTTTTCCTGATAGTAGCCGTTCTCGTGATGTTTTATTTTTTAAATTTTTATGTTTTAAAATTTAAATTCATCAATTTAAATATCTAATAGATAAATCATTAACTATTTGATTTTTTGTTTATTTTTATATTTAAGCATTATGTTAACCTAAAACATTTTACATAAAAAATGACATTTATTTTTCATTATTGAAAATTTTGTTACTTTTTTATTCTAATTAAAAAGGAAGTTGCAGAATGAATACATATAAAAAACCGTTATTTACCTTAGTACATAGCAATGATGCAATACCTGAACACAGAACACTGGCTTATTTAGATCCGACATTAAATTATTATACGGATCATGTCGATGAGATTATTGCCTTACGTGTTAAAGAGCTTAAATTGCATCACTCTGAATATAGAGAGTATCACGATATTAACAAAAACAATAAAAAAGGATTTTCTTTTGTTTTCAGTGAAGTTTTTGAATCAGAACACCATAAAAAACAAATTGGTATGCTGAAAGATGATATTGCTATTGCTAAAGAGTCAAACAAAGTAAAAGAATTATTAAATACTCGGATAAAAGAAATTGCTAATGTTTATCCAGAATTGCAATTTAATTTTAATGATATGCACATTTTACCAACTAAAGTAAAAGAACACCTTTTTGCTCCACCTTTAATCTTAACTGAAGATAATGCCATTATGCTTTGGGATGATTAAAAAAACATTATTTAACAATAATTAGTAAAAGCCATAATTTACAGGGATTACTCCCTGTAAATTATTTTTCCTAGATATTTATTCTGTGTGAATAATTAATGATATACCTGCCTAACAGTTAACTATTAAAAGCACTTTCACCATGGCTATTGATGTCAAGTCCTTCTCGTTCATGTTCTTCAGATACCCTTAATCCAACGCAGATATCCGCAATTTTATAAGCAATAAAAGCCACCACAGCTGTCCAAATTACGCAAGTAATGACACTCATCACTTGAATTCCAACTTGGCTTATCATTGTGATACCTTCTGCATAACCAATCCCCCCCAAAGATTCTGAAGCGAAGATACCTGTTAATATACAGCCGACAATACCACATACGCCATGTACGCCAAACACATCACAGGTATCATCAACTTTAAAAATTCTTTTGAGTGTTGATACCCCAAAAACACCAGCAAAACCACAAATAAGGCCAATTAACATAGCACCACCTACGCCAACAAGGCCTGCGGCTGGTGTGACACCAACTAATCCTGCTATCACTCCAGATACTGAACCAAGACATGATGGTTTGCCTCGTAAAAGCCATTCAGCTAATGTCCATGCCAAAACTGCAGCAGCCGTCGCAGCAACTGTGTTAATAAAAGCCAAACCTGCAATTTCGTCAGCATGAGTTGATGAGCCAGCATTAAAACCAAACCAACCAATATAAAGGATTGCCGCACCAAGATAAACATAAGGTAAGTTAAATGGTTTTAGTGGTTCACGGTTATAACCAATACGGTTTTTTATTAAATAAGCACCTACTATTCCAGCAATCGCCGCATTAATATGCACAACAGTACCACCAGCAAAGTCGAGCGCTCCCTCATCACCTAAGATACCCCCGCCCCATACCATATGAGCCATAGGAATATATGAAAACGTAAACCATAACACCATAAAAATTAATACAGCAGAAAACCGAATTCGCTCAGCAAAAGCACCCGGAATTAAACAGCAGGTAATGCAAGCAAATGATCCTTGAAATGCAACCCAAATAAATTCATAAATTGAGCCTGACACATCTGTAATATTGATACCAGTTAATAGAAAATGGTCAAAATTACCATAAAACCAGTTCCCTTCACCAAAAGAAAGTGAATAACCATATGTAATCCACAATACAGCAATAAGTGAAAAGATAACAAGTACTTGAGATAACATTGATAACACGTTTTTAGAACGTAATAATCCGCCATAAAACAAAGCAATTCCTGGAACGGACATGAAAAGGACTAAAGCAGTACAAATCATCATAAATCCGTTATCAGCTTTATCAACGATGGCGCTTTCGTCAGCAAAAACAGAGCTTGAAAATAAAATAATCAAAGAAAAAATAATTTTTTTCAACATAATGATATCCTTAACAGTAAATTACAGCGCTGATTCGTCGGTTTCACCAGTACGGATACGCACGACATGCTCAAGTGAAGTAACAAAAATTTTTCCATCACCAATTTTACCTGTGTATGCGGCTTTGGTTACGATATTAATGACTTCATCAAGCTGTTCATCACTAATCGCCAAATCAATTTTAACTTTAGGCAGAAAATTAACATTATATTCAGCACCACGATATAACTCGGCATGACCTTTTTGTCGACCAAACCCTTTAACTTCAGTAACGGTTAATCCTGTAATGCCTACATTAGATAAGGCCTCTCGAACTTCTTCTAATTTGAAAGGTTTTATAACTACAGTGACTAATTTCATTAATTGCTCCTAATAAATATGAGATACAAAATTAATCATGCAAAGAACGTGCCAAAATAGATAACTTGAATGAAATTGAGTAATTTAAGTGGAATTTATGACAAATAGAAAAGATAGCCGTTATAAAAACTCAGGCTTAGTGACTTAGCTTAAGCCATTAAATGTATAAATAAGCAAAATATACTTTGATATATTTTTATTTTACTATGCACTTATATGGTGCCATGTGTGTATTATTGGTGCCCAATAATTATGAGTAATTAGTACATAATAAGGATTAGAACGTTACCATTAATTTACGATATTCATCATAGGCAAAATGGTCTGTCATGCCACTAATATAATCTTGCAATAAGCGACACCGATAATAAAATTCCATACAAGCAAAATTCGCTTCATTTGAATTTAATTTACTAATTGCTTGCTTATAAGCTGCACAATGTTTTGAAGATAATTTATGATATAAGCGCGTTTCAATGGGATAATGCTTGTGATATTCGTTATCAACTAATTTTAAAAAATCATCAGTAGGCATAGTAAGCAACGGACTATAAATATCAAGCAATCCGCTAATAATTCGATATCCTTGAAGTTCAATATTTTCGACCGATTCATGATTAAATACATGTTCAAAGCCGACTGCTTTAAAAATATTAAGCAATTTATATTCTGTACTATGATCTTCAAGTAAGGCATGGTTAAACGAACCATGATAAATTGCTTCTATATTTTCAATAAAACGTTCAGCGGCATGTGGTACTAGTTTACTAATAGCATTGACACGTAAGTACATAAAAAATTGATCAATGCCAATAGCATTAAATTCATTCTGTTTTAAATTTTCGTAAGGGCGATTGACAACTAGATCAAACAAATCACCTTTTTTAAAAGGTCCCCATGCTTCAGCAAGATAGGTGTAAAGCTGTTTTACAGTTAAAATTTTCTTTTCAACGGCATCTTCAAGATCTGCAATACAATATGAAATATCATCAGCCGCCTCCATAATATAGGTTAACGGATAACGATGAAACTGTTTGATATCAAGTTGTTTAGATAACGCTTTTACAAATGGTTCTTCTGATAAATAATAACCTGGCTTTTTCATTAAATAAGAAAATTCAGGCGGTATCGAATCAGACCAATAAGCTGGTTTAGAATATTTAAGAATTGAGGCAATTTGTGAATAAGTTAAATTAAGACGTAATATGGAATGAACTAAACGAATTGCTTGAGCATTACCTTCAAAATTTGCGAGATCTTGGCGGATTTCGGTTTTGAGTTTTTTAATTTCATCATCATCATTAGTATGCACCTTTAATGCTGGATAGATGGTGTCATTTTCAAGCCCTAATCGTAAATGAAACCATTGATTAATAGCTGCTTCACCAAAATGACCAAACGGAGGATTACCAATATCGTGCATTAAACAGGCCATTTCAACAAGGCTTTCGATCGCCATTACACAATTATCAAGCCCGTATTTTTTTAATTGTCCTGTTTTACCAAGGCGGTTAACAATTTCTTTAACAATGTAACGACCTACTTGCTGCACTTCCATAGAGTGAGTAAGTCGCGTTCTGACTACTGAGTTGCGTTCTAATGGAAAGACTTGTGTTTTTTGTTGTAGACGACGAATAGCAGCTGAATTTATGATACGTCCACGATCACTTTCAAAACAACGTACTATTGAGTACTCGTCAGACAGTACTTCACGTTTTTTGCTAGCATAGCGTTGATAATTGATTTTTTGGTTAAAGTTGATCATGGTCCTATCTCTAATTTTATCACTCTGATTGGCTCAACTCGCTAAATTGTTATAATTTTTGTTTCGCCCATTCAATGCTGTTTTGATAATCATTAGGTAATAGCGGTTTTAGAGCGTCTAATTCTTTTAATAATTTACTAGATTGGTTATGAGTCAAGTTTAAATGCCCTACTTTACGCCCTACTCTTACTTCTTTTTCATACCAATGTAGATGCACCAAATCGATAGATAACCAATTAAGATTTAATTCTGTTCCAATCAGGTTAACCATAACCGATGGTGCAAATACAACGGGCTTAGGAAGTGGTAAACCAAGGATTGCACGAAGATGTAGCTCAAATTGGCTTATTGAAGCACCATTTTGTGTCCAATGACCGCTATTATGTACTCGCGGAGCCAGTTCGTTAATCAGTAATTTATCCCCCACAATAAAGCATTCCATCGCCATTACACCAATATAATTTAATTTATGCATAATGGAAGATAGCATTTTTTCAGCTTTTGCTTGTAATAAAGGTGATTCGTTTGGTAGTGAAACGCTCATTTTTAAAATGCCATCTTGGTGCAAATTGTTGGTAAGTGGGTAAAATACCGTTTCACCTTTTGCATTACGCGCTCCCACTAATGACATTTCTTTTTCAAATGGGATAGCCTGCTCAACAATAGCGTTCTGATAAATATCATCTGGCACAGTAATTAGGTCATTAATGGCTATACGCCATTGCCCTCGTCCATCATAACCACCAGTTCGACGTTTAACAATTAATCGATCGCCAAGTTCAGTAAATAACCTTGACCAATCTTGAGGGTGATCAAGCGAAAACCATTTCGCTGTCGGTAAACCCAGTTCGTCAAGCAACTCTTTTTGGGTTAAACGGTCGGCAATAATTGGAAAGACATCTCGATTAATAAAATGAGGATGTTTAGCTAAAACTTGTGTAAAAGGGGTATCTGACCATCGTTCAATTTCCGCTGTGACCACTGACTGTTGATATGGAATAGTAGCAGGATCAGCATCTAATCCAACAGGATAGACTTTAATGCCTAGTGGTTCTCCCGCTTGTTTAAGCATTCGCCCTAGTTGACCATTACCTAATACACAAACAGATTGAGTTTTCATATTATGCATCCACTCTTGGATCTGGGTGATTTAACACTTCATCAGTTTGAGTTAATCGCCATATTGATAAACGCTGATAAATATCTTTATCGTGTAAAGCAAGAATTTGTGCAGCAAGTAATGCCGCATTAGCCGCACCAGCTTTACCTATAGCTAAGGTACCAACAGGAATACCTTTAGGCATTTGAACAATAGAATAAAGGCTATCAACACCACTTAATGCGGCACTTTGCACCGGAACACCCAACACAGGAACAAGCGTTTTGGCGGCTAACATACCAGGTAAATGAGCAGCACCTCCAGCACCAGCAATAATCACATTAAACCCTTGCTGAGCGGCATTTTCAGCAAAACGAAATAATTTATCAGGAGTACGGTGAGCTGAAACGATTTCGACATGATAAGGAATTGTTAACGCATCAAGGATATCGGCTGCGTGTTGCATAGTAGTCCAATCGCTTTTGGAACCCATTACAATGGCAATTCTAGGTTGAGTATGCATGGCAAATATATGAATAATTAAAATAAGATGTATGCGAAGTATACACTAAAATTTAATTAATGGGGATAGTGATGGTTTTATCAATTAATAATTAATTGGTATGTCCACACTTTTTAGTTCCCCAAAGATAAGGTCATCGATCTCTTTTGCATTCAATAAGTGACCATTGTCACCATTATTCGACATATTCGGTGTCGAAATACAGTAATTGCTCATTTTCTAAGCTCTATTTACAGACGCCTTGTACTATAAGCACGATAATTTTTATTAAAAATTTCACCCACAATTTCACTAAGTGGAATATCTTGCGATTGCTAGGTCAATTGCCGTTGATAATAGAAACGATTTCTGGTTACATTTAAACATAGGCATAATGCACATAAGCTGTATCGATGCTTATTGTTTATAATTAACTCAATTTTCGTCCCACTATCAACGCAGCTTGCTTTATGTTATCGCTCTCCATTAATGTTCGATGTCGAATTTCATTTACCCAAAGTGCAAGAGATTATATTTACTGATGTTAACCAACAACTGCATGACATACTCAATGTCTATCACTAGCAGATGGAAAGTTGCAGAATCAGCAAATATTTAGTGACGCAAAAGACTGACAACTAAAGCCTAGCGATTTACTCACTTTTATAATACCGTTAAACTGCATAAAGCGATTTTAGGGAAAACGCCTTATGTTTTAGCTCAAGAATAGGTAAATACACCCATTTGTTTACAAGAACTTAAATTGATGCCACCGAATAGCAAATAGTATTGGCAGTAATCACAATATTAATTTTTTACTGCTGCCACAATTTTAATTTCGATTAAATATTCCTTTTTCATTAATCCCGCTTGTACAGTGCAACGTACAGGAGCGCTTCCCTTGGCTACCCATTCGTCCCATGCTTTATTCATTGCGACAAAGTCATTTTTGTTAACTAAAAATAATGTTGCATCCAATATATGTGATTTATCGCTGTTAGCTCTAGCTAACATTTTATCAATTTCGGCTAAAGCACTTTTAGTTTGGATATAAGCATCATTTTCAAGATTAGTAGGAACACTTGTGTAATAAATAACGTTATTATGAATTACGGCTTCGGACCAACGTTCTTCTGGATCAATTCGTGTTATTGTCATCATATTTTCCTTATCAGATGGTTAATTAAGACACTTTAATAAAATCAGCACGCAATTTTTTTATTTCATCGCGTAGTACACCAGCTTTTTCAAATTCAAGATTCTGAGCTGCTTCATACATCATTGCTTCAAGTTCTTTCACTTTTGCCTGAACCTCTTTAACTGAGACATACTGATACTGTTTACCATGTTCAAATGCTTGTATTTTAGCCGTTGATTTTTTAGTACTTAAACCAGCCTCTAGTATGTCTTTGATTTCTTTGCGTACCGATTTTGGTGTAATGCCATGTGCAGTATTAAAATCTTCCTGTTTTTGACGACGGCGAGCTGTCTCATCAATCGTTTTTTGCATAGCAGGCGTAATTTTATCGGCATATAATATCGCTTTACCATGCACATTTCGAGCTGCACGACCAACGGTTTGAATAAGTGCACTCTCTGAGCGTAAAAAACCTTCACGATCAGCATCCAATATAGCAACTAACGACACTTCAGGTATATCAAGACCTTCTCGCAATAAGTTAATGCCTACTAGCACATCAACTTTACCTAAACGTAAATCTCGAATAATTTCCATTCGTTCAACCGTATTAATATCTGAATGCAAATATTTGATATTGACATCATGTTCTGACAAATAATCTGTTAAGTTTTCTGCCATACGTTTAGTTAATGTAGTTACTAAAACGCGCTCATTATTCTTAGTGCGAATTTTGATTTCGGATAACAAATCATCAACCTGAGTCGCAACAGGTCGTACTTCAATAATAGGATCTAATAGCCCTGTAGGCCTAACTATTTGATCTATAATTTCGCCACCCGATTTTTCAATTTCATATTTAGCAGGAGTTGCTGACACGTAAATGGTTTGTGGCATAATATTTTCAAATTCAGCAAATTTTAATGGTCGATTATCTAATGCTGATGGTAAACGGAAGCCATATTCAACAAGATTAAGCTTGCGTGAACGGTCACCGTTATACATTGCGCCAAGTTGCGGAATTGTCACATGTGATTCATCAATGAATAATAATCCATCAGCAGGTAAATAATCAAATAATGTGGCTGGCGGATCGCCTGGATTACGCTGTGCCAAAAAACGTGAATAGTTTTCGATTCCTGAGCAGTAACCTAGCTCAGTCATCATTTCAATATCAAATAGTGTTCGTTGAGTTAAGCGTTGTTCTTCTAACAAACGATTATTATCTAATAATACTTTTTGACGTTCTTTAAGTTCCTGCTTAATTTGGGCAATCGCGTTTTCCATTATATTTCTTGGCGTAACATAGTGTGTTTTGGGATAAATAGTTATCCGTGATACTTCATTTATGCCATTACCTGTGAGCGGATCAAACATAACAATTCGATCGACTTCATCATCAAATAACTCTACACGCACGGCAAGTTCATCTGAATCAGCCGGAAAGATATCAATCACATCGCCTCTAACACGAAACGTGCCACGACTAAAGCCTATTTCGTTACGAGTGTATTGCAATTCGGCCAAACGAGTCAAAATTGAACGCTGATCAGTTATGGTACCTTTCGTTAAGTGCAATATCATCGACATATAGGTTTCTGGCGCACCTAAACCATAAATTGCTGATACCGAAGCAACGATTACAACATCACGTCGTTCTAATAGCGATTTAGTGGCAGAAAGACGCATCTGCTCTATATGTTCATTAATTGATGCATCTTTTTCAATAAATGTATCGGTTGAAGGAACATAAGATTCGGGTTGATAGTAATCGTAATAAGATACAAAATACTCAACCGCATTTTCTGGGAAAAAGGCTTTCATTTCACCATATAATTGAGCTGCCAATGTTTTATTGTGAGCTAAAATAATTGTTGGACGATTATGCGCAGCAATGACATTGGCCATGGTAAAGGTTTTACCAGATCCTGTTACGCCCAATAATGTTTGGTGTGCAATCCCGTCTTGAAGATTTTGATTAATTTTTCTTATTGCTTCTGGCTGATCACCAGCAGGTTTGAATTCGGAACATAATTTAAATTTTTTCATCACATCGCAACCAATATTTTACCTATTAATAAAAATTATCCCCAAAAGGACTTGACCTTTTAATATTTTATATTTTTTATTCAAATTGCTTTTTTATTTATAAAAAAAACAATTTACCAATGACTTGATTTATACTAACTCATTGATAAAAAATAAAAAATAACTTAACGGTTAACTTGCAATCAAATCAAGAAAAATCCTGATAGTTACTGAGGTTAGCGTTTTTTTCAATAAACTATTAACAGAGTTATCCACAGGCAACGGGGATAACTTCATAAGTACCTTTTTTATAAACTTTTTTCAATTATCAAGACAAATTTTCAAAAAAAAATCCCTTTTTTTTGGATTGTTATTCCTATTTTTAATATCACTTTTAATAGGTGTAACTAATTACTTAGCTTAACTGTTCAAATTGATATTGATAGCTATCATCAAAGTCTAGAACAAAAGTTAATCGGTGAGTGATACATTTTGGCGCATCTTCTGCATGATGAGACACAAATAACAACTGCGTATGACCTTCACTAATTAAGCGATCTATCCAACATTTTACTAATTCCCGATTAAGATGATCGAGGCCTTGTAAAGGTTCATCTAAAATAAGTAATGTTGGATGTTTAACCAAAGCTCTAGCTATCAATACTAAACGTTGTTGTCCCCAAGAAAGTGATTGAAAAGGTTTATCAGCCTGTGCTTGTAAACCTAACAACTTTAACCATTCATCAGCCAATTTAGTTTGTTTATCGCTGGTGGTTTGATATACACCAATCGAATCAAAATAACCAGACAATAACACGGTTTTAACGCTCGCATTAACGCGATAATCTAAATGTAAACTGCTACTGACATAACCAATATGGCGTTTAATATCCCAAATTGTTTCACCTGATCCACGTTTACGACCAAATAAAATAAGATCATTGCAATATCCTTGCGGATGATCACCGGTTATTAAACTTAATAACGTCGATTTACCTGCACCATTAGGCCCGACAATTTGCCAATTTTGCTTGGCTTTGACTTGCCAAGTTAACCCATTAATAATGGCTTTATCATCGTAATGAACATAACCATTATTTAATATGATACGATCTAATTCATCAGTTAATTGAATTGGTGGTTCATCGGCTTCAGGTAATGGCGTATTGGGTATATTTTCCAAATTGACCAATTGCTTGACTGTTATATCATTCAATATTGTGTCTTTTGTATCAATTTTCAATAGTTGACAATCCGCTAATATACCAATATTTTTGATAAAGCTAGGAATTTCATTAAAACGATTTAAAACAAGAATAACCGTGATATCTTGCTTAGCAAGATCAGCAAGAACTTCGGCTAAATTTTCACGCGATGCAACATCTAAGCCATCAAAGGGCTCATCTAATATCAGCAAATCGGGTTGTTGCATCAAAACTCGACAGATTAAGGTTTTGCGTGTTTCACCTGTTGAAAGATATTTAAATCGTCTAGTTAATAAATGACCGATACCAAATTGGTTTGCTAATTGTTGACAAAGCACTTGATTAAAACTGTTTTCTTGAATGATTTGCTCAGTGGTTAATCCTATATCATTTTCACCTTCACTTAGCATATCAGTATTATTCCGCTTCCACTCATCATCAATTAGTTTCTGTAACTGCTCAAATGAAATATAAGCGGTTGATTTAAATTGATTGTCTACCCTACCTGACAATAGTGTAAGCTCGCCAGATAATGCTTTAATTAACATAGATTTACCGCTACCATTGCGACCAATGCACGCTAAATTGCCACCTTGATAAACTTCTAGTTTTTCAATACTAAAAACCTTATAGTCACTGATTTTATAAACCGCATTTTCTATTTGTAACATGAATACCTCATCTTAATAAAATACTAAACTAAAGTAGCGATAATAATATTTTGCGGATCAATAGAAAGTGTAATTTGCTTACCTTCGGTTAATGCGTATTGTTCAATTTCACGAGTTTCTCTGCTGGCGTAAATCATGATTCCAGAAGGTAATGAAAAGGTAATATCACTCCAATCACCATCAGTTGTTATATTTTCAACTTTCATCAATAAACGATTTTCATGGGTATCATTTAATTCAATCAATGGTGCCTTGATTAATAAAATAACAGTTTTATCTGGGCTTAATTTTAATCGTTGCACACTTGGTTGAGTAATATAGACCTTTAATTGGGTTTGACTATCATCTAGTTGAACCGTTACAAAGCCTGCAACACCATTGCTTTCTATTTGTTTAACGCTACCATATAATTGATTGCGAGCACTAGTTTGCAATGATAATTTAGCTGTTGCTTTTAATATATCGTCTAATGGTACTTTATCATCCCTAAGAATATTAAAAGCATGTTGTTGTAACTGAGTTAATAACTCATAAAGTTGTATAAACCTAATGGCGTAATCACTTAACTTAGTCCCTCCTCCTTTTTTACCGCCAATTTCGGTAATTAAAAAAGGGTTAGGTGCTAGTTTGTTAATTTCATTGGTAGCATCCCATGCCGTTTTATAGCTAATACCCACTTGCTTAGCAGCCTGACTTAATGAGCCTGTTTGATCGATTGCTTTTAACAACGCAATGCGCCTTGGATCAGTAAATAACTGCTGATGTATATTTAACGTTAATAAAATTTCAGGAGAAAACATAATTTAGCACCACAAATGACCACTATCCAATTAGAACAAAGACGATTAATCATTGTAGACGCTTTTTAGCATTCTTCAAAACTTGTTAAAAATCTTATTGATCATTCTATCTCATCAGTTTAATTGTACTTTGTGGATAAATTTTGCTAACATCGATATGTATTATTTTATATAACGATAATTAAGCATTCTGCTAAAAAATAAAAATATACTTTTAAAAACAAATAAATATCATTGACGACTCAAATTAATAACGACTTTTGATTGTGAGGAAAAGAATGAAAAAAATTATTGGAATTATCACCACTATCGTCATAATGGCGATGACATATTCAGCATCGGCAGTTGAAAAAGTGGCAGTTGAAAAAATCACAGTATTTGCCGCCGCATCATTAACAAATGCAATGCAAGATATCGCAACAAGTTATAAAACGGAACATAAAGATGCCGACATTGTGTTTTCATTTGCATCCTCATCAATATTAGCTAAACAAATTGAACAAGGGGCCCCCGTAGATATTTTTATGTCAGCCGATCAAAAATGGATGACTTACTTAATTGAGCATAATATTGTTAAAAACAAACAAGATCTATTGAAAAATGCATTAGTTCTTATTGCACCCAAAAATTCGCAAGTAGGTAACGTTTTAATTAATAGCAATACCAATTGGCAGGCGATTCTACCTAAAGGTGAAAGGATTGCTATTGGTGATCCTGATCATGTGCCTGCTGGGCTCTATGCAAAAGAATCACTCACCAACTTAGGCGTATTCGACAAATTATCACCGCAATTTGCCCCAGCAAGTAATGTGCGTGATGCTTTGATGTTAGTAGAACGTAACGAAGCAGCGCTTGGTATTGTCTACAGTACTGATGCCAAAGTAAGTGATAAAGTAAAAATTGTTGGAACGTTTCCTGCAAATACATTCAAATCGATTGAATACCCAATCACGTTATTAAACTTAAAAGCGAACGATTTTTATCAATATTTAAATTCACCACAAGCAAAAGCTATTTTTGAAAAATATGGTTTTATAATTAAGTAGTTTACGCTGGTGAAATAATACAATATAACTATGTCATTAAAACAATTATGTTATTAAACGAATTTGAATGGCAAACCTTGCTACTTAGTTTAAAAATAGCCTTTGCTGCAATTGGGTTTAGTTTACCCATTGGTATTTTAACAGCTTGGATATTAGCACGCTGTCAATTTTGGGGTAAATCGCTATTTGACAGTATTGTACATCTTCCTCTTGTTTTACCACCAGTAGTTTTAGGCTATTTATTACTAATCACCATGGGGCGACACGGTGTAATTGGTGAGTGGTTAAATCACTACTTAAATATCAGCTTTGGTTTTAATTGGCAAGGTGCTGCTTTAGCTTCGGCTGTGGTCGCCTTTCCACTCACGGTACGCTCAATTCGTTTAGCCATTGAGTCAATTGATATACGTCTTGAAAATGTGGCTAGAACCCTTGGTGCTTGTCGATGGCGAGTATTTATGACAATCACGTTACCCTTAGCCTTTCCGGGGGTTTTAATGGGAATAGTGCTAGGTTTTGCTCGTTGCTTAGGGGAATTTGGTGCCACAATTACGTTTGTATCAAATATTCAAGGTGAAACCCGTACGCTACCGCTTGCCATGTACACAATGTTACAAATTCCCGATGGCGAACAAGGTGCATTACGGCTTTGTATTATTTCTATCATGTTATCGCTAATTGCACTATTTTTATCTGAATTATTAAATCGGTGGCATAAAAATAAACTTGCTGGACAATAAATTATGTTAAAGATACAGGTTAGCAAACAGCTTGCTTCGTTTTCGTTCCAATTCAATCATAATATTGATTGTCAAGGTATTACTGCTATTTTAGGTGTTTCGGGATCGGGTAAATCAACCCTAATCAATCTTATTAATGGATTAATTAAACCAGACCAAGGTTATATCGAACTAAATAACAGACCACTAGTTAATTGTAATAAACACCTTTTTGTTGCGCCAGAAAACCGCCAAATTGGTACCGTTTTTCAAGATGCATTACTCTTTCCCCATTATACAGTGACTAAAAATTTGACTTATGGTGCTAAAAATATCGAATCGTCAAGATTTGACGAAATCGTAAATGTGCTTAATATTCGCCCACTATTAAATCGTTATCCAGCTATGCTATCAGGTGGTGAAAAACATCGCGTAGCAATTGGTCGAGCACTATTAACAGATCCTTTACTGCTATTGATGGACGAACCACTTTCTGCACTTGATATGCCAAGAAAGAAAGAACTATTAACCTATATTAATAAATTAGCTAACGAATTAAATATACCTATTATTTATGTTACGCATAATATTAATGAAGTTAAACAAATTGCTAACAATGTCGTCATTTTAGAGCAAGGAAAGCCTATTGAGTTTGGTAAAACCAGCCAAGTTTTGCAAAGTAATTATTTAAAAGAGTGGTTATAAAGTTCGAAAAGATCGCTATTTTGCGCTTGTTTAACATATGTCACCCCATCATGCCATGCGCCAAGGACTAGGCGAGTTACTGGGCGACCATTTATTTGAAAGTGGTGAGTTGCTGGTTTGTGTGTATGGCCATGAATCATAATATCGGCATTATGCGCCATCAACATATCAACTACCGCTTGTTGATTTACATCCATAATAGATTCAGATTTAATTTGATTATGCTGACTACTTTTTTTCCTTAACTTAGTGGCAATTTTAAGTCGAATAAACAGTGGCAAAAATAAAAATAGTTTTTGTAACCATTTATTATGCATCACTTTTCGGAATTTTTGATATTGAAGATCATCAGTGCACAGTAAATCGCCATGTAAAAAAACAACATTTGTTTCTTGATTAGGTAAACAATTAACCTCTGGTAATAAGGTCATATCACACTGCTGAGCATACTTTTTGCTCAACAAAAAATCACGATTACCATGAACAAAATATTTTTTGATATTACGTTTTGATAAAGATTGTAGCGCTTGTGCAACCTGGTAATGTAAATTTGTTTTTATATCATCACCAACCCAGTAATCAAATAGATCGCCTAAAATGTAAAGCTCACAATTGTCAGGTAGTGCATTTAGAAAAGACAAAAAGCCTGCGGTTATATCACTATAACCAAAAGCAGGCTCATTATCGGCTAGATGAATATCAGCGATAAAATAACGAACAGGATTATTCAACCGTTACACTCGTAATAACAATATCTTCCATAGGGACATCTGAATGCATACCACTGCGTCCTGTTTTAACGGCTTTAATTTTATCAACCACATCAAGACCGTCTACAACTTGTGCAAAAACGCAATAGCCATAACCATTAACATCAGCAGAACGGAAGTTAAGATAATCATTATCTACTACATTGATAAAAAATTGAGCTGTTGCAGAATGTGGATCAGATGTACGAGCCATGGCTAAAGTACCGCGATCATTCTTTAAACCGTTATCAGCTTCATTTTTAATAGGAGATTTGGTTTTTTTCTGCTTCATACCGGGTTCAAAACCGCCGCCTTGAATCATGAAATTATTAATAACACGATGAAAGATAGTATTGTTATAAAAACCGTCTTTGCAATATTCAACAAAATTTTTAACTGTTTCTGGCGCTTTGTCATCAAAAGTTTCGATTTTAATATCACCTAGATTAGTGTGAAATATAATCATAAAAAATTCCTTACTCTCTTCTTTAATTTAACGTAAATAGATAAATTCCAAACAATGAGATTACATTAATTTTAACTACATTAATTTTAGTTACTTGCTAAACTTTTCACAAGCTTCAAGCGTGTTACTCATCAACATAGCAACAGTCATAGGACCAACACCACCAGGAACTGGGGTTATCCAACCAGCTCGATTAACGGCAACATCAAACTCAACATCACCAACAAGTTTACCATCAGGCAAGCGATTAATACCAACATCAATAACAATTGCCCCAGGTTTAATCCATTCCCCTTTAACATAGTTAGGAATACCGACTCCTGCAACAACAATATCGGCATTGCTAACATGTTTTGCTAAATCAACCGTACGGCTATGAGTAATGGTGGTTGTGCAGCCTAATAATAATAACTCTAACGCCATAGGACGACCAACAATGCTAGATGCCCCAACCACTGTGGCATTTAAACCTGATAGATTAATACCTGTTGATTCAAGCATTTTAACTACACCATATGGTGTACATGGTCGCAAAATAGGGTCACGTTGTAATAAGTGCCCAATATTGTAAGGATGAAAACCATCAACGTCTTTACTTGGTTCAATATGTTCAAGAACCTTGGTTTTGTCAATATTATCAGGCAAAGGGAGTTGCACTAAAATACCATGCACATCTGGACGTTGATTGAGTTCATCAATTAATGCTAACAACTCATCGGTAGTAGCCGATGGGAAATCATAAGCAAAAGAAACAAAACCAACATCGTCGCACGCCTTTTGCTTATTTTTGACATAGATTTTTGATGCAGGATCTGAACCTACTTGTATAACAGCAAGTCCAGGAACAGATAAGCCACTTTCAACACGCTTGTTGACTTTGCTGGCAATGTCATTACGAATTTGTTGCGATAACGCCTTACCATCAATTATTTGTGCACTCATAAGCATAAGTTTCCGTTTAGCTATCATAGTAAAGGCGTCATTTTCGCAAAAGTTTTTATTAATGTCTATTTACTTGTGAATGGATTGTTTAAGTTGCGTTAATATTTGCTCATATTGCCCATCAATATCGGTAATAACCGAACAAATATGAGCATCAAACGCCTTTAATTTCGGTTTTTGTGCTTTCCACTCATTTTTGGAAATTTTCTTGATTGCCCCTAAGTTTTTGAAAAAATCCAAATGTAAAATACTGCCACCCACAACATTATAAAAAATGCGTTGACCAATATCTTCTCCATCTTTTTTTAGATTATTAAAATTTTGATAAGAAAACCGCGTATAGCCATTTTCTGTACTAATTGAACCATGTAGCAACTTAACTAAACGTTTATATAATTTGTTTAATTCATTTTTTAGTTCACTATCATCGCTAAGTTGATTTTTTATTGCTTGTTCAAAAGTTATTTTAACTTCTAACAATAAGCTTAACGACTGTTTCTCTAACAGTGGTAATTGTTGACGTAAATCTTGTTGAAAATAGACCAATTTTTTTTGTAATGGCTGATTTGGTAAAATTGATCTGTTATTTAAAACCACATTACCATTTGGCATGATAGTTAAATCATCTTTTTTATTAAAAATATGCACGCTTTCTTTATTGATGGTAATATCATAGCTAGGTTTAACCGCACACTCTTTTTTTGCAGCAAATGCAATGATAGGCAGTAATAAAGTAATCAATAATAATCCTTTTAACATATTCATATCCAGCTATTTAATTAATAATGATTATCAAAACTATAAGATAATAAACATAATAAAATAGAATTTAATATCAAGTCATACAAGGAATTTTTGACATATTGAGCTTAATAAAGATACTTACAATGTTATAAAAAGGAAAATATTTTTATATCTATAAAAATTTGGCCTAATGCATTAGTTGATTTACTACAAAAAATTTTAAAAAAATAAAAAGCTATCATTTTTATTATGTAAGTGGCATTTATAGAAAAATTATCGTCAAAAATAATGTATTATTTTATTTAAAACTAACGCTAGTTCAGATTCCCCCCCAAAATCCTAAAAATTTCAAATAATTCAGGAAAAATTATAAAGATTTAGAGCACTATCTTAGCTATTCAGAATAAATCAACTATTTGTTTTTAACATTATTAAATAATGTAGCTTATTGTTATTAATTCTTGCTTCCAAAATTTCACTACAATTTAAATAAAAACCATAAATATTAGTAAATACTATTGATTCTTGGCATTAAAAATTGAATCTCGATATATAAAAATAAAATCCTTGTAACTCTAAACAAGGATTTTTTGCAAATCATAACTATTTAAAATTACATCCTAATATGTCCCATATCACTTTTTATATTCTACCCTTACCTTAAAGCACTAATGATTTCAGTTTTTTTATGCAATTTAATCATTAATTATTTATCCTTTACATGCAACCAAATGCTGATATTTCATATCGTAAGTATTTACATTTCCTGCCCTAGCATCGCCAACAAACATATAATAATTCTTAGTATGTATATTTGATGACCAGTAAAATGCTTTTCCATCCATTGCATTTGCAAAATCTCCCCATTGAGAATTAGGATAACTTTTAATATCACTATATCCCCATTCAGCAAATACTCCTCCTCCAATTGCTCGAGTAAATGTATTAGGCATTCCCTGCCAACCTGTATTAGGAGCAATACTATTTTGTGGAGAATTGGTAAACATTGATAAAGAAGGAAGATTCTGTACTCCTCCACATCGTTGCTTTGCAGCTTCCCAACCCATATAATTGCTACCCTGAGGAATTAACCAAACTAATGTTGGGTTAAACGTGTAATCATGATAAACCGCTGTATCCCTTTTTAGGATCGCCCGTATAGTAACATTTCCTGTAGGTTTATTCCTTAATAATACAATACCATTATCATCAATTGACACACCACTACCTGGGTTACTAATTATTCGATAAAGATAATCAGTTTGAGCCCCTGTCATTACTAATTGAAATTTAGCTCCTGGAAAACCTGTAGTAGGAAACTTATTTGATGAAATTGTCGGATTAGCTTTAAAACCATAATTTGGTACATAATCATCAGTAAAACCACCTCCATGAATAGGATGTGGCTTTGTATGATTTTCATCATTCCAACTTTCTGATCCTCTATCACTATTATAACCAATCCATTGTTCTTTAGGGCGAGCAATAATTCCATTCGGTTTAGCATAACACAATTCAGACATTGCTGCTATTTGGTAACTTTTGGATAATGTTATTGACTCACCTTCATCTGGAATACCATACGCCGAGTGCGCTTTGACATCAGTTTTAATAATAAGCCTTAAAGGCATAGCATAACCACTGCCACAACCGATAATATTATTAAATGGATCACTGGTTTCGGTTTTATTTATTCTTATACCAGAATTGTCATACCATTCATATGTCGTTTGTTCTATTAAAAAAGGGATATTTCCATCTGCATCATCGCCATCTATATCGCTATAATTATTAATTCTATCCAAGTTTTGTGAAGTGTATGCTACAATCTCGAAATCATTAAACCTTAAATTCCCATTAAATTCTTTAATTTCATCGGCTTTTATATTTCCAGCCGCTTCGCTATAAAAAGTACCACCCACTCTAAAGCCTTGTTTATCTGCACTGTTTAATGCGACGACTTTAGGTGCATTACCGACAATAAAATGGGCCGATGTTGCGGAAAGTATTGCATAAGCTGAATTCACTATTACCAACTGCAATAATAAAAATAATATCAATTTAATTAAGTTCCACTTTAAATGAACAATAAGTACCGTGATTTTATCTGTTAGGTTTGAATTGTAATAGATGTGTCTAAAATGAGAAAATAAAACTAAAGATGAAAAGTTTGACTGAAACATAAAATGAAAACAACAATTGCCCGATGCCAGATTTAAGACCATATTTTTATCACTCCTTATACTCATTTTTATCGATTTATTTATATTATATAATTAGTTAGTTTTATGAAATATGAAAAATTACACTGTACTGTATAAACAAAACTTAATTAAAGGTATTATAAGAAAAAAATATTTTCTTTTGCTTATTTTTTTGTAAATTTTTGTTAAGCATAGCTAATGGTATAATGATGAATTTCAATACACGGAATTATTTTAATGTATTAACGTTATATTATAAAAAAGATAAGTATATTAAAGCCGTCATAAATAGCACCCAAATTTCTTCTAACCCTATAATTAATAGGTACACCCTATTAAATTAACTATATTTAACAACTTTTTTTTAATTAAAAGTAACGTATAGTAATGACATATTAAAAACAACTTATTCGAGGTAACAAATGTATACTGTAATTTTTGGACGTCAAGGTTGTCCTTATTGTGTTCGAGCTAAAGAGTTAGCCGAAAAACTATCTCAAGAGCGTGATGATTTTTCTTATCGTTATGTGGATATAAATGCTGAAGGTATTACTAAAGAAGATCTTTCTAAAAGCGTTGGTAAACCTGTTGAGACAGTACCACAAATCTTTATTGATGAAAAGCCAATCGGTGGCTGTACTGATTTTGAAGCCTATGCAAAAGCGCATTTAGGACTTTTTAAAGAATAAATAACACGCAATTTTTTGCTAAAAGCCACCTTTAAGTGGCTTTTTTATTTTATCTTCCTGGTAACTTTTTCCAAGTCACTTCATTACGTAAATAAGTTGGCTCAACATCTTCAACATTCACAAGTTCATTCTTTTGCCATTTATTCTTAGCAAGAACAACAAGATCTTGGGCATGAGGTAATAAGATGTCGCTTTGTTTTACTCCATTAATCATATCAGGATAAGTTTGCCAACCCGTACCTGCACAATAATCATCTTGACTAATATGCTTCACCGTTTCGATTACTTTTTCAGGTCTAATAACACACTCAGCAATAACCGCTTGCCATTGTTCGTTAACATAATGATATTGACCTAAATAGACCTCATTCATTCTAGCATCAATTGCGGCAATAACACTTGTTGCTTGTGTTGTTCGATAAACACCCTGCGCCAAAGTCATTAATGTTGATACACCTATCATGGGTTTATCAATACCTAATGCTAAGCCTTGAGCCACGCCAATACCAATTCTAACCCCTGTAAAACTACCCGGACCTTGTCCAAAAGCGATTGCATCAACTTGCGTAAGTGAACAGTCTGATTGTTTAAGAAGTCTGTCAACCATCGGTAATATTTGTTTCGTATGATCACGTGCCGATACAATAAAATCGTGAGTGATTTCGTTACGGTAGAGTAAAGCTGCCGAACAAGCTTCTGTTGAGGTATCAATGGCTAAAATAGTACTCATGTTTTTTCCAAAATATTTTATCTATTATCATTTAGCTTTTAGTTGTTAAAAAGCTTATAACTTTCTTTATATCCCGTGTTCTTGGTGACGACGGTAAGCTATTAATAAATGTTGCACCATAGGGTCGCATTACTAAACGATTATCACAAATAATAACTGCACCACGATCATTGTGATGACGAATTAATCGCCCTACACCTTGTTTTAAGGTGATAACAGCTTCCGGCAATTGTACATCATTAAATGCATCCCCTCCCTGCATTTGACAATCTTCCATACGAGCTTTAATTAACGGATCATCAGGCGAGGTAAACGGCAATTTATCTATAATAACACATGAGAGTGTATCACCTCTAACATCAATCCCTTCCCAAAAGCTGCTGGTAGCAATAAGTAACGCATTGCCAGTATGAATAAACTGTTCAAGCAATTTAACTTTACTGGTTTCGCCTTGCACGAGTACGGGTAATTTGGTTAATTCTCGAAACTGTTTAGCCAGTGCATTCATCATTGCGTATGAGGTACACAAAAAGAAACAACGTCCATTATTAGCTTCAATAACGGGCAATAAAATATTGGCTAATTTTTCAGCGTTACCTTGTTCGTTTGGTGATGGAATATAACGTGGAACACACAAAATCGTCTGATTAATATAATCAAATGGGCTTTCTAATATTAGCGAATCAGCATTAGTTAGCCCTAAACGTTTAGTAAAATAATCTAATTGATTATCAACCGATAACGTTGCAGACGTAAAAATCCAACTACCTTTACGTTCAGTAAGTAATTCTGTAAATTTATCAGCCACAGACAGCGGTGTTAAAGCAAAGATAAAGGAGTTATAGCTACTTTCATACCAGTAACTAAAACCTGTTATATTGGTTTGCTGTAATCGCTTTAAAAGCATAGTATATTGCTTAATGCGTTCAAGACAGTTGTCTAACGTTGTCGAACGTCCAACGGCTAATAACAAAACTTCGTGACAAAAATCTAGTGCATCGACAAGATAAGAAATCTCTTTTTTAACCGCTTCTTGGTTAAATAAAAACCGTAAATTACCTTTTGGTGGCTGTTGACTAATAACAATTCGCAAGTCTTGCGTACACTTTTGTAGTTTATCAGCACATTGCTGTAGCTGAGACATATCTTTGACTTCGGTACGATAAGCTAAATTAATTTCTTTTGCTAGATCAAAAAGTTGACGGCTGGTTAGCTGTTCTCCAAAATAGTGACAAGCAAGATCGGGTAATTGATGGGCCTCGTCAAAAATCATAACATCTGCTTTAGGAATTAGTTCACCAAAACCGGTATCTTTTACCACGACATCAGCTAAAAACAAATGATGGTTAACCACAACAATATCTGCATTTAAAGCTCGTTTGCGCGCTTTGACAACATAACAATCACTATAATGTTCACAATCACTTCCTAAACAATTATCATTTGTGCTTGTTAATATTGGCCAAATAGAATTATCTTCTGTGACAGTTGTGCATTTGCTAATATCCCCGTCTTTGGTTTTAATCGACCAATTTTTAACACGCGCTAAATCAGCGCGTAACTGCTTATCAAGGTCACCTGCTGCTGCATATTGATGATACATTCTTTCTAAACAAAGATAATTAGCTCGACCTTTAAGTAGAGCTATTTTGCCTGTGTAATTTAATGCTTTTTTTATTATTGGTAAGTCTTTGCTGAATAACTGTTCCTGTAAATTTTTAGAGCCAGTTGAAAGTATTACTTTTTTATCACTACGCAGTGCGGGTACTAAATAAGCAAAAGTTTTACCCGTCCCTGTTCCTGCTTCAACCACAAGAGAATGCTGTTTTTTTATTGATTCAGAGACTTTACTTGCCATATTGCGTTGTGGCTCTCTTGCCACAAACCCCTCTATAGCCTTAGCAAGTAAACCATCCTCTGCAAAATCATCAATCACTTAAATATACCCAATAAAAAGCTAAGTTCAACACACCAATAAAATTAAGAAAATATATTCTAAGAAAAATAAAACGTTATGAAAATATAATGACTCATTTCCAAAATGAGGTGAATTTATTATTGCTGAATTGAATAATTAACAATGCAAATAATTGCCGTACTATACCAGTAACAAAGAGAAAAAGATATATAGGTATATTTTAAGACGAATACGGTTGTTTTTTATTTTGAACATTACCCATTAAAAATAGATAGTGTTCAACGCTTAAAAAGCTAAATAATCAATAATAAATTTATTTTGCCAGTTTGGTTTTCAAATAAATTAAATAATGCTTAATTCCCGATAAATATTTTTTCTGTTTAAACATTAATCGAGAATAGGCTCGTATTGAAGATGTTTTTTTACAACTATATAAAGGCAGTTCATCATTTTTCCATGGCGATTTTTGCAAATAAAAATCGAATAATCTTGAACGATAAGGCTGATGCCAAGGTTTATTTTTAGTAATATAATGAATTAATACTGTATCGTCTGGAACTTTCGAATCTTCATTACCATTTATTGATAACGCTAGTAGATTATTATATTTTTTTGCTAATATGATTCTTTTTTCACCTATTGCAATATTTAATACGTCTTGATCTGGATATTGATATTTTTCACCACTATTTAATAGCGTTAGCGTTTTAGTTGTAATATCTTCCTGACACCAAAGTGGAATATTAATTAACATAACTCCTGAATTGAAATACGTACCAAACATTACGTGATATTTAGCACATTGGGACTCTTGCATATAGGGGGCATCAGCAACAGCGGCAACGACTGCTGAATCTAAATTAGTATTATAAATAAATGCTAAATTTTGAATACAGAGTGTATCACTATCAATATAAAGCAACCTTTCAGTAACATCTTTTAAAATTATCGGCGCAATTAATCGAACACAAGCTGAAATAGGAAACTGTTCAGTATTTCTGGAATCTATTTTAAACTGATCATTAATGACATATTCGGTGATAGAAACATCACCTGATTTAATATCTGCAAATTTTTTTCTATTCTCTTTTGAAATATTATGTGTAAAAAGATGAAAATGAATCTGCTGGTTTTTGTTATTTTCAATAACAGAGATAACGTCGACACCTGCCGATAGCGCATAATTATTATCAAAACATAATAAAATATGTAATACAGGTGTATTATTTAATGAATTACACAATAATAATTTATTTCGTTTATGAATAAACTTGTCAACATCAATCACACAACTAATCCTTAATGCTTTTTGAACGCTTTATGTTTCAAATACAATAAATAATACTTACAAGCAGAAAAATATTTATGTTGGCTTGCAAGAAGTTTAGCGTATCGCCTTGTTGTTGAAGGGGCATTTTCGTTGGCAAGTAATAATTTATCTTTTGCCCATGGCGAGGAAGCGATATAACTTTGATAAAGAGGTGTTATATAAAGCTGGTACCAAGGTTTATTACCCGTTACATAATGAATAATAACGGTATCTTTACTGATAAGATTGTCTTCTTGTCCACCAACCGTCAATGAAGTTAAATTATTAAAACAACGAGGTAAAAATACGGTTTTTCCTTGCATTAAAATGTTTAATACATCCTGATCAGCAAACTTATATATTTGACCACTATTAATCATTGCAAATGCTTTGTCTGTAAGATTGTTTTGCACCCACATATCCGTATTAATATAAATCATCCCTGCATTAAAATATTCACCTAATGGAATATTACAAGCGGTACATTGTTTTTCTTGTGTTTTATCAACATCAGGAACAACCGCAGAATATTTATTCGTTAAATCAGTGTTAATTAATTCATTAAGATTACTAGTACATAAGACATCACAATCCAGATATAAAACCCTAGAAGTCACTTTATGTAAAATTTGTGGAACAACAAATCGTAAACACGTTGATGCCGAAACATGCAGCACTAAAGTATCAGGATTAATAGAAAAATCATCACTAATTTCATAACAAATTATAGTCACATTTTCTTTACTTAGTTGATTAAACCTTATGATTTTCTCATTCGATACGTTATTAGCAAATAAATGAAAAACTAAGTTTTTATCTGGATTATTTAAAATGACTGAAGACATAGCAATACCCGCTGGCATTGCATAATTATCATCAAAGCAAAAAGCGATATGTGTAGACTGTAAGGATTCTATGGTATTATTAAATAATGTTGTAATTTTACTGATAAAAAGGTTTTCTTTCATCGTATACTTTTTTAAAACCATGATTAAAAATTTGTAATATTGTAACATACGTTAAATTAAACAATGAAGTAATAATCAATTTTATATTGACATATCCTGTTAGTAATGACTAAATAACAGCGTTAAGTTTTAAAGAGCATTAGAAATGGATAAGAGTATTAATATTGCATATTGCACAGATTCAAATTATCTTGAACATGTAGGTGTTTCAATTACCTCTATCATACTTAATAATATGCATAATGATATTCATTTTCATGTTTTTTTATATGATGTAACTATAGAAGAACAAGAAAAATTACAACAAATTAGCTCATCAATTACTCTCTATTCAATTCCTGCCGATGAATTAAATAAGTACTCAGATACAAAAAATAACAAAGTACAACATATTAATCGATCAATGTATATCCGACTGTCCGTTCCAAGACTATTACATGGCATTGTCGATAAATTTATTTATTTAGATGCGGATGTGTTATGTTTTACTGATATATCTCCAATTTTAAATACCAATATAGATTCAGTTATTTGTGCAGTAACACCGGACTCACTAGATGAACAAAATATGTTAAAAAACCAAGAAAGACTTGAGTTAACTTCCGATTGTTATTTCAACTCTGGTTTTTTATATATAAATGTTGATAACTGGATGAAGTTTGATACCGAAAATAAAACGAATAAAATATTATTATCATTAGAACAAAAAGAATTAATTTATCCAGATCAAGACGCATTAAATATAGTTTTACAACATCAAGTATTATTGATCGATCCGAATTGGAATTATTTATTTACTTGGATGGATGATAAACAAAAAGAAACATTCTTTTATAATAAAAATACGTTACCATACATTGTTCATTTTACTGGCGCACGAAAAATGTGGTATCAAGAACACACTGGGCTTGCGCAAAATATTTATTGTTTTTATAAGCATTTTACGCCATGGGCAAATAGTCCACTTGAAAGTTATAAGCATAAAATGCGCATTAATGACTATCGTATTTATGCCAAAAATAATATGAAAGAGAAAAAATTTGCGACAGCCTTAAAGTATTATTTGCTTTATTTAGTCTATAAATTTAAAAATTAAATCTAACTCACTTAGATATATTTACCAATTGCCCCTATTAAATTATCAGGATCAATCTTTTCCATACTATTAACATAAAAAACAATTTGTTTTCCATTTATATCGTTGGGTGACCAAATATGACTATTTACTTGCAAGTTAAGATTCGGGGTGTATTTTTTTATATATTTTTTATCTAAAAATAAATCTTGCTGTAAATATTTATAATTACTTAATTCTCGACTATAAACAGATTTCAAACTATTTGAGTTAGGAGGCGGTGGCTCCATATAAATTGAAATACACTTAGTTGAAAAAGCTGAAGCAATATGTACTATTGATGTATCAACACTAATAACTAAATCTGCTTTTTTTATTAAAGGAATGACATCAGAAATTGTAGGAGACTGAAATTTAACACAATCTGGTATAACTAATTTATCAAATTTTTTACCTTGACCAATTAATATTATTTTATAATCTTGATGGCAGTTTTTTAATAAATCACACAACATTTTAATCTGATGCACAGATAAACAACGATAGTTTGAACTACCATAGGGGTTTATTACGACAAATTTATTTTGGGGTTTAATATTATGAGTAATAAATATGTCCACATTTTTTTCTTTAACAGAATCAATAAAAATTTCGTAATTAAACGAACTATGTTTAATATTAAGGTATGTTAAATAATATTTAAGTTGATTTGTAACATGATCTTCTGGCTGATAATAAGGCAAAGAAATATTGAATGATTTTATATTGCTTTTATTGTAACTAAGTAAATGTGTACTTCTCACAAAACAACAAAAAAACAAATGTTTTATATCTAATCGCCTGTGAAATCGTGCATCAATTGCCAAGTCAAACTCATATTTTCTAACCATTTTTAGTGAGTTAATTAACTTGCCCAAACTTTTATCATTATACAAAAAACAACCCGTTATATGTGGATTGTTATCTAAAATTTCTAAGCTACTTTTTCGAGAAGATATATAAACTTCATATCCTTTATCAGCCAAATATCGGATAAATGGTGTTGTAACTATCATATCCCCAATACAATCATTTCTAATAACAAGTACTTTCTTTATCTTACTAGTATTAAATAGTGTTTTTTTCTTTTTCAAAAAAATAGTAAAAATAAACAAAACTTTTATATATAAAATATATTTAATTTTTTTAGTAATAAAATTACGTTTCCAATTTAACTGCCGCAATTTTTGCTTGAAATCCATCAAAGTTATTCTCATTCTTTTGATCAATTTTTTATAATTTTTCTATTTCTAATTTTAATTGTTCGAGCATGATACTAATATCAAGATTCGCTATGGGATCACCAAGCCCTGTACCTAAATTATCATTAGTAAATATTTGTTTTGCATTAGGATAATTTGGCGCCCAGACAAAATTATTAATAAATACATTATCAATCATCCTATTGTTATAAACACAAAGCATTTTTTTATCATAAATAGAAGCAATATGTACAATTGAAGTATCAACAGAAATCACTAAATTTGAAAACTTCACCAAAGCTACACTTTGAAAAAAAGAACCTAATGGGTTAATAACAATATTTTTTTTAGTTTTAATATGAGAAATTGTACTTGGTTCGCCAATAATAATTGTTATGCAATTATCATATTGAGACAAAAACGATAAAATGATATCAATTTGGGAATTAGAAAAACTTCTCGCCTGATTTGAACCATATGGGTTGAAAATAATGATATTTTTTTTTGAAGTAAGAAAAGGATTTATAAAATCTCTCGCTGAAAATTCGGCTTCTGTTGGAATATTAACAAAGTACTTTATGGGAGCTGATTCAATACTCATTAATTCAAGTATTTTTTGGCTTCGTGTTGAAATATGTGATTTGTATTCTTGATAGAAAATTGATGTATCATATAATTTATATTTTTCTTGATTAAAACCAATCGTATGTAATGGATTAATAGCTTGAATTATTTGAGCACGCCTTACACTATTTGGGCCTTTATCGACAAGATCTATTACAACGTCAATCTTTATATTCTGTAATTGTTCTTCTATCTGTTTTACACCTTTATTCCTATCGTAGGACAAAACACCATCCACCAAAATAAATTTATCAAAAAGAAAGGCAATTCTCTTTTCTACTACTACATATACTTTAAAATTATTTTCTCTGAGATAATGAATTAAATAGGAAGTGACTATTGCATCACCAATTCCTTGATCATTCATCAGAATGGCTACAGAACGATATTGTTCAAGAATAAAAGTCGATCGTTGTTTTTTTTTTCGATTTATTAATGCTAATTTAATAGCCAATTTAAAAGGTTTTATCTTTAAATTTCGTTGCCTATTTAAGTATTTAATACATTCTAGTAATTTATTTGCCATTCCTTTCAATATCCTATAATGCAAAAATCATCTATATTAAATCACAAAGTTTCCTTGGTATAATTTTGCATATAAACCATCCATTGATAACAACGTTTGATGGTTGCCTTGTTCAATAATTTTACCATTATCAATTACCAATATTTTATCTGCATTTTCAATAGTTGATAGTCGATGTGCGATCACTATTGATGTCCTCCCTTTCTGAAGATCGTCCAGGGCTTTTTGAATTGCTTGCTCTGATTCGGTATCTAAAGCTGAAGTGGCCTCATCAAGTATTAAAATTGGCGTATCTCGTAATAAAGCTCTTGCGATTGCAATACGTTGCCGTTGACCACCAGATAATAGCACACCACTTTCTCCCACTATTGTATTAAATCCATTTTCAAGTCCTATAATAAAATCATATGCATACGCTTTTTTAGCAGCTTCTTCAATTTCTTCTTGAGAATATTCGCCTACTTTTCCGTAAGCAATATTATTTGCAACAGTATCATTAAATAAATGCACGTTTTGTGAAACTAATCCAATTTGATTACGTAAACTATATAAAGTTAAATCTTGAATATTATTATTATCGATTAAAATTTTACCTTCACTTATATCGTAAAAACGAGTGAGCAAACTTGCGATAGTTGTTTTTCCTGAACCAGATCGTCCAACTAAAGCAACCGTTTTACATGGCTCTACTAAAAAACTAATATCTTGTAGTGCTGGCTCTTGTCTATTTTCATAGGTAAAAGTCACATGTTTAAATTCAATATTGCCTTTAACCCGCTCAATATTGATTTTTCCATTATCCTTCTCAATTGGTTGTTCAAAAATAGCAAATAACGTTTGACAAGCCGCCATACCTTTTTGAAAATCTGCATTAACACTGGTTAAGCTTTTTATTGGTTGCATTAACGCTACTAGTGAAGAAAAAACGACTGTAAATTGTCCTGGGCTAATGCTTAAATCAGGATTACTTGCCATTAACAAGACAAAAGCGATAGCAAACGAAATAATAAGTTGAACAATTGGTGTTGATAATGCTGAAATAGAAACTAATCTCATACCATCTCGACGAAATTTATTATTTACTTTATCAAAGTTTTTTGACTCTTCATCTTGAGCTCCAAAAAGGATAATTTCCCGATGACCTTTTAACATCTGTTCAACAGACATTGTGACACTGCCCATTGAATTTTGCATATTTTTGGCTAAACGTCTAAATTTCACAGAAATAAAAGTAATTAACCCAATAACAATTGGCGTAATGATAATCAACGATAAAGACAACTGCCAACTATTGCTAAACATAGTATAAAATAAACCACAAATAAACGCTGATTCACGTACTATTGTTATCAAAGCATCTGATGATGATGAGGCAACTTGATCAGTATCATAAGTAATACGAGACAACAACCTTCCTGTAGAGTTTTGATCATAAAAACTGACTGGTGCATTAACAAAATGATTAAAAAGGCGCTGACGAATATTAAGTACAATTTTAGTAGAAATCAAAGATAAAAAGAAAGCATATCCATAATTTGCAATACCACGAAGCAACACTAGCCCAAAGATATAAAAAGGCGCCATCATCAAAAAATGCTGATCATTTTCAACAAATCCTTTATCAAGTAAAGGCTGTAACAACGCAATAAGAGAAGTATCGGCAAACGCACTAAAAATAAGCAAAATTATTGATAAAAACAGAATAAACTTATGTTTAGCAATATAAGGCCATAACTTAGAAAACGTCTTCCATGTGGATATGTCTCGATCAATATCGTTGTTTATTGATTGATTATTATTTTTTTTCATAATATTTTTTGCTTTAAGAATTAAATTGCATTTGATACATCTTGGCATAAATGCCATTTTGAAGTAATAATGAACTGTGAGAACCTTCCTCTATTACCGAACCATCATCAATAACTAGTATACGATCAGCTTTTTCAATTGTTGACAATCTATGTGCAATAATAATTGAGGTTCGATTTTTCTGTAAATGCTCTATAGCCTGCTGAACAAATCGTTCAGATTCATTATCCAATGCCGAGGTGGCTTCATCAAAAATTAAGATAGGGTTATCGCGTAAAAGTACTCTTGCTATAGCGATTCTTTGTCGTTGTCCACCTGATAATAAAACACCATTATCACCAATCTCAGTATCCAACCCATGTTCTAATTTTTCGATAAACTCCATTGCATTAGCTTGTTTAGCGGCATTAATAACATCCTCTTGAGTATATTGATTTTTAGCACCATAAGTTATATTTTCAGCTATCGTGCCATTAAATAAATGAACTTTTTGCGAAACATAGCCTATTTGCTTACGCAATGAAGCAAGTGTATAATCGTTAATATTAATACTATCTAGTAGTATCTCGCCTTTTTGTATATCATAAAATCTAGGGATGAGGCTTGCTATCGTTGATTTACCTGCACCTGAACGTCCTACTAAAGCAACCGTTTCGCCTTCTTTAATTTTAAAACTAATATTAGTTAAAGATGGTGATGTCCTTGTTGGATAAGTATAAGTGACCTGACAAAACTCAATATCACCTTTTGCTCTAATTAACTCAATTTTTCCATTGTCTTCTTCAAGTGGTAAATTTAAAAGCCCGAATAGTGATTCGCAAGCAACAGCGCCTTTTTGTAATTCCAAATGAACACTAGTTAACTCCCTCAAAGGGCGCATTACCGCAACCATAGCAGAAAAAACAACAGTAAATGATCCCGGTGTAATATCTAAAGTTTGACTTGCAACAAGAAATAAAATTAATCCTAAAGCCAATGTAGCAACTAATTGAATGATCGGTGTTGATAAACCTGATACAAGTACAATTTTTAAAATGCTTTTCCTAAAAATCTTATTGATTGAATAAAAATTTTCTTTTTCATATTTTTGAGCATTAAAAATTAAAATTTCTTTATGCCCTTTCAACATTTCATCCGCAGCAGTTGTAATATTACCTATCCCTTTTTGCATAGAAACAAGTGTATTTCGAAATTTTTTTGCAATAAATTGGGCTATAAAAATAACTAACGGTACAACAATAATTAAAACTAAAGCTAATTTCCAATTACCATAAAACATAACGATACATAAACCGATAGCATAAGCAATTTCCCTTACTAAAATAATAAGAGCATCAGATGAAGCTTTTGATAATAATTGAGTATTATAAGTGATTACAGTGACAAGCTCACCAATAGGATTCTTATCAAGAAAACTGGTGGGACTTTTAACTAAGTGATTAAAAATCAACTGTCTAAATTTGGTTACAACCTTACCAGATAACCAAGAAAGACAATAAGTAGAACAATAGTTAGATAATCCTCGTAATGCAATTAACCCTATAATACCAATCGAAAAAAGAATTAATAACTCATAATTTTTATCCATTAACCCGTTATCTAATAGGGGTTTTGTTAACGAGATTAGTGTTGCGTCAGTTGCAGCATTGATCAAAAGTGCAATAATTGCAACAATTAACGCTTTTCTATGTGGATTAATAAACGGCCACAATTGTTTAATGGTATTCAATGAGCTATATTTATTAGACATAATAAAGTAAAAAAATTAATCAGAAGAGTGATTATACTATACATAGTCTATTAATTTGAAATTTTATTACAACTCTTTTCAACTAGAAAAAATTTGTTTTATCTATATAATGAAGTAATATTAAGTAAGTTTCTTAAATGATTCTTACAATATTAAATACTTGGTTAAGTAATCAGTTATTAGATAATAATTAATTTAAAACGATGTGATAGGAAATTGACTATGTATTTCGATGCAAACAGAATCATAAAAAAAATGATAATATTTGGAGCTAGAAATAACAATAACGTTAATCAACTAGACATCGCATATGGCATTGATAAAAACTTTTTTTTAGGTTGTGCCACTTCTATTACTTCCATTTTATTAACTAACCCTAGTTTATGTTTCAGTTTTCATATATTCACAAATTACATTAACAATGATCTTGAAAAAAAACTAGAGCAACTTACCGATAACTATAGGACAACCATAACAATTTATTTAGTTGATGACAATGGATTATCATGCTTACCAACTACTAAAAATTGGACAATTGCGACCTATTTTAGATTTATTGTGGCAGATTATTTTTATGGAAAAATAGATAAAATTCTTTATCTCGATGCCGATATCATATGCAAAGGTTCATTAAAAGAATTATGTACGTTAAATTTTGATAATAATATCGCCTATGTAGTGACAGAAAAAGATCCAATATGGTGGAACAAATGTGCTATTCGACTTGATGAGCATAAATTATCGTCAGGTTACTTCAATGCAGGATTTTTGCTAATTAATCTGAAAAAATGGCAAGAATTTAATGTAAATAACAAAGCATTAGAGTTACTTTCCGATTCAAATCGTTCAGGGAAACTCACGCATTTGGATCAAGATGTATTAAATATTATATTGCTAGAAAAAGTTAAGTATCTTGATAGAAAATATAATCAACAAGTCAGCATTAATTACGAATTAAAATATAAATCAAACATTAACTGTTACTCACCCATTTCAGATGAAACAATACTAATACATTACATTGGACCAACCAAACCATGGCACAAATGGGCTAGAGATTATAAATGCTCACAATACTTTATTGATGCTAAATCAGCATCTCTATGGAAATCAACACCTCTTCTATCGGCCATGACAGCGACACAAATGAGATATTGTGCAAAGCATAAACTGCATCAGAGAAAATTATTATCTGGTTTTATTTGTTATATAATATATTGTATAAAAAAAATAAAACACTAATAACATAATTTTTATAAAAAATTATTAGTAATTGTGTTTAACATTGCATCTGGACTATATTGATGCAAAATATCTAACGTAACAGGTGTAAACTTAGATTTCAAAAAAACTTCAATATTTTTATAATTTTCATCATCAAGAACAAAAATTTGCTCTGGCGAATAAAAATCATATTTTTTTATAGATTTATTAGTCGTAATTAATTTTTTATTAAATAAAATAGCTTCTATCGCTCTTAATGTCACACCTGTTTGACCAATCTGTCCTATTTCTAAAATAATATCACTTTGCTTTACCTTTTCTATATTTTCGAAATAGCTAATCTTTTCCCCTAATTTATAATGACAAGATTGTTCTAGTGAATGAGTTGTTTGTGTTGATTTATAATTGATTAAATTAAAATCTGTTTGATAACCATTTCGGTTTAATATAGGGGCAATTCTATTAATAACTTTGACTCTATTTTCCCAATATTCTCCTATAAAAAAGCAAGTTTTTATAGTATTACAAAAATGGTTAGAATTTACCCTCAATTCTTTCATCTCTGAAAAAGTAAATGGTAAAAATTGATTTAAATATGTAAAATTGTACTTTCGACAATCATCAAAATCAAAGCTATAAATCTTGTCAAAAAATGGGGTTATTTTATCCACATAATCTTCATGTTGACATAACCATTTTTTTTTGTTTTTCATGCTATGATTTAATACTTCAATAGTATCACGCAACACTAAAACTTTATGACATTGAAGATTTTTGACTAAGTCAATGAATCCAGAAATAGCAAAACCGCTACACAATAAAATATCATCAGATTCTAATGACCTTAACTTTATGAATTGGTGGAGTTTGATAAACCATTGTCTAGGTAGTTTCTTTCTATCCAATATAAGATTAATATCTCTAAAATGTTTCATTAATTTATTAAAAAGAACAACATCATATTCAGATTTTAAGACATTAACCATATGCTTTTCATAATCAGCATTCCATTCAGCAAAATAAATAGTCATTGAATAGCCTAAATAGATTTAATCTTAGAAATACAAGAAATTAATTTTTCTTTCCAATTTGAACCTGATAAATGGTATTTTTTAATTTTATCCATACTCATCGCAGAATATAACGGTCTTTTAGCTTTAGAGGGAAAAGATTGAGAATTAATTGGGGAAACAACAGGAATCTGAAATAATAAATTTTGATCTAATGCTATATCAAAAATATTTTTAGCAAATAAAAACCATGATGTAGATTCATCACCACAATAATGATAAATTCCGCCATCAGCATTTATTTCTATAAGCTGAATAATTACTTTTGCAATATCTCCAGCATAAGTTGGATTACCAATCTGATCATCTATAACCGACAGTTCTGATTTCTCGCCTGCTAACTTAAGCATAGTTTTGACAAAATTATTGCCATACTCACTAAACACCCAGGAAGTTCTAATTACAATCGTAGAAGAATAATTATCTAAGACAAACAATTCACCTGCTCGTTTAGTCTCACCATAGACATTAATCGGATTGGTTAAATCACCCTCTAAATAAGGGGAACTTTTTGTACCATCAAAAACATAATCAGTCGAAACATGAACTAGCTTTGCATGATATTTTTGGGCAGCAATTGCTAAATTCTTAGGACCGAGAGCATTAACTCTATAAGCTAATTCATATTCATCTTCGGCCTTATCTACTGCTGTATATGCTGCAGCATTTACAATAACATCAGGTCTATGCTCGGCAATAAAATTATCGACAGCTAATTTATCAGTTATATCTAGTTGTTGACTGCTAGTAATAAGTAATTGCCAATCTGTAGGGTAAATATCTTTAAAACATTTCCCTAACTGGCCATTAGCGCCAGTTAATAAAACTTTCATCAATTAACTATAACTCCTGTAATGTTTTACCTAACTTATCTTTTGTCGATAATAATGGATTTGAAATCGGCCAACTGATATTTACTGTTGGATCGTTCCACAATAGACACCCTTCTGACTTAGGATCATAATAGTTAGTACATTTATATTCAAAGTCGGCAATATCTGACAGTACAGCAAAACCGTGAGCAAGTCCAGGAGGTATCCACAACTGTGTTTTATTATCTTCAGTTAAGGTAACGCCAACCCACTCTCCATAAGTTGGGGAATCTTTACGAATATCGACAGCCACATCAAAAACTTCACCTCTAACAACTCGAACTAGTTTACCTTGAGGATTTTCCTTTTGAAAATGTAATCCTCTTAACACATCTTTTTGTGAACGGGAATGGTTATCTTGAACAAAATTAAGTTCTATACCTAGCATTTCTTGGTATCGTTTTTGTTCAAAAGTTTCAAGAAAAAAGCCCCGTTCATCACCAAACACTTTCGGTCTTATAATTTTTACATCTGCAATATTCGTTGAAATAACTTCCATTTGCCCACCTATTCTATTGTTCTATCAATCTTGCTAAATATTGCCCATATAATGTTTTACCTGAACTAATGGCTTCTTCCTTCACCTGTTCAGCGCTCAGCCAACCATTACGATAAGCAATCTCTTCAAGGCAGGCAACTTTGAGTCCTTGTCTTTTTTCTATCACTTGAACAAACGATGATGCTTCAAGCAAACTGTCATGTGTACCTGTATCAAGCCAAGCAAAACCACGTCCTAGAATTTCAACATTTAACAGTCCTGCATCCAAATACATCTGATTAAGAGTCGTAATTTCCAATTCTCCGCGACGAGATGGTTTGACTTGTTTTGCCATTTCAACTACATTTTCATCATAAAAATAAAGACCAGTTACTGCCCAGTTGGACTTTGGCTTGGCTGGTTTTTCCTCAATGGATAATACTTTAAAATTTTCGTCAAAATCAACTACACCAAATCTTTCAGGATCCAGCACCTGATAACCAAAAATTGTTGCACCTTCTTTTTGAGCTACAACTCTTGCTAATTTTTTGCCAAAGCTTTCACCAAAAAATAAATTATCACCTAACACTAAAGAACAGCGTTGTTTTTGAATAAACTCCTCACCGATTAAAAAAGCTTGGGCTAATCCTTCCGGTTTAGGTTGTTTTGCATAACTGATCTTTATACCAAATCGTGAGCCATTACCTAATAATCGTTGGAACATGGGTAAATCATCAGGAGTGGTAATAATCAAAACATCGCGAATACCGGCAAGCATAAGTACAGACAAAGGATAATAAATCATAGGCTTATCATAAACAGGCAATAACTGTTTCGAAATACCTCGAGTTATGGGATAAAGACGGGTTCCTGACCCACCAGCTAATACAATACCTTTCATAAATTTACCTATATTAAATAATTCCTTGTCGGGATCTTGCATATGAGCCATCTTTAATATGATCACACCATTGTTTGTTTTGTAGATACCATTCTACTGTTTTACGCATTCCAGTTTGGAATGTTTCTTGTGGTTTCCAACCCAAATCTTGATAGATCTTTGATGCATCAATAGCATAACGCTGATCATGACCTGGTCGATCAGTAACATAAGTAATCAAATCTTTATAACACTTAACACCATCAGGCTTATTTGGAATGAGTTCTTCAAGTAATTCACAAATAATATTTACAACATCAATATTTTTTTGTTCATTGTGCCCACCAATATTATAAGTCTCACCTACTTTTGCTTTAGTAGCAACAAGATAAAGTGCTCTTGCATGATCTTCGACATATAACCAGTCTCTAATTTGCTGGCCATTACCATATACGGGCAACGGCTTACCTTCAAGAGCATTAAGTATCATTAATGGGATTAGTTTTTCTGGAAAATGGTATGGACCATAATTATTTGAACAGTTAGTAATAATTGTAGGTAAACCAAAGGTTCTATGCCACGCACGGACTAAATGATCGCTAGAGGCTTTGGAGGCTGAATAAGGACTACTTGGAGAATACGGTGTTTTTTCAGTAAATAAGTCACTTGTTCCATGCAGATCACCATACACTTCATCAGTTGAAATATGATGAAAACGAAATATAGATTGTTTGGTTGCATCTAATGTTTTCCAATAGGCTAAAGATGCTTCTAATAAAGTATAAGTACCTATTATATTGGTTTCTATAAATGTAGAAGGATTATCAATAGAACGGTCAACATGGCTTTCGGCAGCTAAGTGCATAATAACATCAGGGCAAAAGCCAGCCATAACAACATTAAGTTCCTTTCTATCACAAATATCGATTTGTTTGAAATGATATCGTTTATTCTCTGATACGCTATCTAATGATTCCAAATTCCCAGCATAAGTTAATTTATCAATAACCAATACTTCATCATTAGTCTGTTCAATAATATGTCTCACAACAGCAGAACCAATAAAACCAGCTCCTCCTGTAACAATAACTTTCATTAATTAACCCTCTAAAATCTTATGCATGGAATAATAATAACAAAGCCAATAAATAGCAATATTTAGAATTAGTTATTAATCATTATATGTAGGAAAATGCCGAGTTGTTTACACTTCATGATTTAAATAATCCTCTAAAAACTCATAAGATACTTTTCCCGAAATCGCTTTACGGGAGTTAACGATATTATAAAAATTAATAAAGCGTTTGGTTTTTTGTTTTTGTTTTCTTTCTTTTGAATTGCTAAATACTTGTTGATTATGTCACATCTTCATTAATGTTCGTATCACTCTTTCAGCTTTTCCATCGTTTGTGGGCAAGTAGCTATTGTGATCCTATTTGATTTGGAGAAAAATTTCTTGGTTTTGTGACCAGTTTTAGCCCATCAAAACCTTTTTTATTTAATATTACCCATCCTTCAACCGTATTGGCTGGCATCTGGAAGTGTATGACGCTTAAACCACTACCGTCATTGCTATTAAAATAATGTTCAAGCAATATAATTAACACTATATATGTTCACTACAACAACGAGCTAAGTTAATAAAAAAGCAACTAATTTGTCTGTTTTTTTAGATACAAATTAAAAAAAAATTATGAATAATTTTTTAAAAGATAAATTAATACATAACATATTAATTTAAAATGATTTATTCTTTATATTTCAAGACAATATTTGTTACTTGTTATTCTCTTTTATCAAACTAAATTTGATAAAAAATATATTTATAATTTTGTTTATAAAGTAACGCTATTATTGCCCGCTTATTTGCGGGCAATAATAATATTTATAGTTTAGATTAGTTAATTAAAAAGCATCTTATTAAATAATAAAAAATAGCTATTTAACAACACGGAATGGATTTGCTTTTTTAGTAACTGTTTCTTGTTGTAATGGTGTTTTTTGATTTGATTTATATTGAGGTTCATCTTCAAATCCCATTCCTACACCATTTTCACGAGCATAAATTGCTTCGATGGCCGCCATTGGAACTACAATGTGTTGAGGGACACCTGAAAAGCGAGCATTAAACTCAATTTGCTCATTAGTTGCTAAATATTGTCCAACTGACTGTGGCGCAATATTTAATACTATCTGATTGTTTTGGATAAATTCTTGTGGCACTAATACACCATGTACTGATGTATTAACCACAATATAAGGTGTCAATTCATTATCTAAAATCCAATCATAAAAAGCCCTAAATATATAAGGGCGACGTGGAGACATTTGTTCAAGTTCCATTAAGGTTACCTTGTTTAAGGTTATTATAAAAAAATAAATTTAATTGATTATGATCTTATTCTTTTTTCTTCTTCAGTTAATGAATTAACAAAAGCTGGACGTTCAAAAATTCGTGCCATATAAGCTAGGTAATTCTTTTCAGCTACTTTGGGTAATTCAATACCAAGTAATGGTAAGCGCCAAAGCAATGGAGCAAAATAACAATCACATAATGTGAAATCATCACTCATAAAATAGTTTTTTTCTTTAAACATAACCGAAATTGAAACAAGATCATCAATAAGATTCTTCCGTGCTATTTTAGCAGCATCGCTATTAGGATCGGCAATAATTGTTTCGTAAGCGCTATACCATTCTTTTTTAATACGATACATTGTTAATCGTGAATTAGCGCGAACAATTGGATAAACAGGCATTAATGGTGGATGAGGGAAACGTTCATCAAGATACTCTAAAGCAATGTGAGGTTCGTATAACGTAAGATCGCGGTCAATTAATGTTGGAATTGAAGCATAAGGATTAAGATCCAATAATTCCTGTGGTAAATTATCTGCCGTTACAAACTCGATTTCGGCAGTTACCCCTTTTTCTGCTAGAACAAAACGGATCTGATGCCCGTAAATATCTGTTGTATCACAAAATAATGTCATTACAGAACGTTTATTAACAGCAACAACCATATCCACTCCAATTTGTAAAAATTAAAATAAGTCTATTTGCTTGCTATTCTAGCAAATTAGATAACAAATTTGTTAAAAAAATTAATTTTATTATATCCTTTTTCATTAATTTGTAATGAAAACAAAAAGTTTTAGAAAAAAAATAATTTAATATAACAATTGTTAAGTTATTTTATATCATTAAGTTAAATAATTTTATTAGCTTTTATAGATACCTATTTATCTATATGAATTCCTCGCGTTGTTTACAGAATTTGAGAATCTACTGTAATGAATATGCATAAAAAATAAAACTAACGACTTATCACAAACAAGAGATATGGAGCTTATACCATAAAGAAAAAATAACTGTCATTGATGTGTCAAAACGCTTTATAGTCAATCACCCGACCATTTATAACGAGCTAAAGAAAGCTTAATTAAAGTCGAAAAGCCAATTGAAGATAAATTAGGACGTCAAGCTAAACGTTATAACAAAACCTATCCTAGTGAAATGTTGCATGTCGACACCAAAAGTTTACCTTATCCCTTAAACAAGTTGTATGAATTAGTGTAGCCGATCCAAAATATAGCCAAACTAATCCAAGTAATAATCCCCCGAAAATTTTCAAACATCCCCCCTCGTATCTCTAAATAGCGATCGTTATAAGCATAATAAGGTCCAATCGGGCGTGGGTTATTACTGACTGACTCTTTGGTATAATCTTTGGCAACTTCGCTTAACTTCATATCACCACTAAAATAGCCCATTTTCAATTTTTTACGCGTTGCGGTTTTAATTGCACTACTGAACCAAAATAAATATTCACCAATATACATTAAAATGTCCCCTGTACTGCTTGATTAAACTCACTTAGCTCCTCGGTTAAGTCATCAAATTGATCACGTTTAGAATCTTTACTCAAGCAGCCTTGAGCTAATCTTACCAATTAATCATCTGAACTCTCTTTTATTGGCTTTTCAGCTTGTTTTGCTATTTTTGTTTTTCTTTTTCGGCTGGCTTTTTTCTTGGGTCTTTTAAATTGACCATAGTCAATAAGTTCGCCTGTTTCGTCATCAATTACGCCCCACTCTTGGCTGTTATCTAAAATCGCCTTTTGTACATCCGGTGGGTAATCCGATAGGGTGGTTTCTTTTGGTATCGGTTTACCCGGTTTACCCGCTTGCCTGATCACTTTTGGCCAACGAGGTTGCCAGCATAGGCATTCCGAAATAAAGTAACCCACCGTATAAAATGGCAATAAGATTAAAAAGACTGGGATTAACATTAAAATCATGATCACACTAGGATTATTTTTTGCCAGATGGATCATAGGGCGAATATGCCCCTCAACACCGTGAAAAGGCATGGGTAAATGGGTGCTTAGGCGTGGTTTGGGCAGATTTTGGGGACCGTCTTCCATATAACGGCGGATAAATTCCCACTCGTCTTTATAATCTTGAGGATCATAAGTGTTTTTGCCTACGCCTACGGACTGTGCAACTGGAAAGCCAGTTTTATAAGGGTGAAAGGAGAACACATTAACTAAGTTGGTACCGCCCATATCCGAGCCTGTCTCGCCAAAATTAGCGGGCATGATATGTTCCCATTTAAATACCGCAGTACCACCACAATATCTAGGACGTTGTACATACACTTGCCGTGTTACCCGATTAAACCGTACCCGAATATGGCGAAGCGTGAATAACTCTAAGCGACAGACATAACGGAAGTAGCGGATGCATAAGTAAGTGGAAACTAAAAATATAATTAAAAAAAATATTATTGCAAATATACCCGAGGCAATATTGCCACGCTCATGATGATATAATTTGAGTAAAATATTTAATCCCAAATCTCCACTAGAATAAGGAATAAAAAATATAGCCAAACTAATCCAAGTAATAATCCCCCGAAAATTTTCAAACATCCCCCCTCGTATCTCTAAATAGCGATCGTTATAGGCATAATAAGGCCCAATCGGGCGTGGGTTATTACTGACTGACTCTTTGGTATAATCTTTGGCGACTTCGCTTAACTTCATATCACCACTAAAATAGCCCATTTTCAATTTTTTACGCGTTGCGGTTTTAATTGCACTACTGAACCAAAATAAATATTCACCAATATACATTAAAATATCCCCTGAACTGCTTGATAAAACTCACTTAGTTCTTCGGTTAAGTCATCAAAATGATCACGTTTAGAATCTTTACTCAAGCAGTCTTGATCTAATCTTACCAATTAATCATCTGAACTCTCTTTTATTGGCTTTTTAGCTTGTTTTGCTATTTTTGTTTTTCTTTTTCGGCTGGCTTTTTTCTTGGGTCTTTTAAATTGACCATAGTCAATAAGTTCACCCGTTTCGTCATCAATCACGCCCCACTCTTGGCTACTATCTAAAATCGCCTTTTGTACATCGGGTGGGTAATCTGATAGGGTGGTTTCTTTTGGTAGCGGTTTACCCGGTTTACCCGCTTGCCTGATCACTTTTGGCCAACGAGGTTGCCAGCATAGGCATTCCGAAATAAAGTAACCCACCGTATAAAATGGCAATAAGATTAAAAAGACGGGGATTAACATTAAAATCATGATCACACTAGGATTATTTTTTGCCAGATGGATCATGGGGCGAATATGCCCCTCAACACCGTGAAAAGGCATGGGTAAGTGGGTGCTTAGGCGTGGTTTGGGCAGATTTTGGGGACCGTCTTCCATATAACGGCGGATAAATTCCCACTCGTCTTTATAATCTTGAGGATCATAAGTGTTTTTGCCTACGCCCACGGACTGTGCAACTGGAAAGCCAGTTTTATAAGGGTGAAAGGAGAACACATTAACTAAGTTGGTACCACCCATATCCGAGCCAGTCTCGCCAAAATTAGCGGGCATAATATGTTCCCATTTAAATACCGCAGTACCGCCACAATATTTAGGGCGTTGTACATACACTTGCCGTGTTACTCGATTAAATCGTACCCGAATATGGCGAAGCGTGAATAACTCTAAGCGACAGACATAACGGAAGTAACGGATGCATAAATACAATGAAACTAAAAATATAGTTGAATAAAATATTATTGCAAATATACTCAAAGCAAAATTCTGATATTCGTGATGATATAATTCAAATAAAGTGTTTAATCCTAGATCTCCACTAGAATAAGGAATAAAAAATATAGCAAAACTAATCCAAGTAATAATCCCCCGAAAATTTTCAAACATTCCCCCTCTTATCTCTAAATAGCGATCGTTATAGGCATAATAAGGCCCAATCGGGCGTGGGTTATTACTGACTGACTCTTTGGTATAATCTTTGGCGACTTCGCTTAACTTCATATCACCACTAAAATAGCCCATTTCCAATTTTTTACGCGTTGCGGTTTTAATTGCACTACTGAACCAAAATAAATATTCACCAATATACATTAAAATATCCCCTGAACTGCTTGATAAAACTCACTTAGTTCTTCGGTTAAGTCATCAAAATGATCACGTTTAGAATCTTTACTCAAGCAGTCTTGATCTAATCTTACCAATTAATCATCTGAACTCTCTTTTATTGGCTTTTCAGCTTATTTTGCTATTTTTGTTTTTCTTTTTCGGCTGGCTTTTTTCTTGGGTCTTTTAAATTGACCATAGTCAATAAGTTCGCCTGTTTCATCATCAATCACGCCCCACTCTTGGCTGTTATCTAAAATCGCCTTTTGTACATCGGGTGGGTAATCTGATAGGGTGGTTTCTTTTGGTAGCGGTTTACCAGGTTGCCCTGCTTGCCTAATCACTTTTGGCCAACGTGGTTGCCAGCATAAACATTCCGAAATAAAGTAACCTACCGTATAAAATGGCAATAAGATTAAAAAGACAGGAATTAACATTAAAATGATGATCACACTAGGGTTATTTTTTGCCAGATGAATCATAGGGCTCATATGCCCTTCAATACCATGAAAGGGCATCGGTAAATGGGTACTTAGGCGTGGTTTGGGCAGATTTTGGGGACCGTCTTCCATATAACGGCGGATAAATTCCCACTCGTCTTTATAATCTTGAGGATCATAAGTGTTTTTGCCTACGCCTACGGACTGTGCAACTGGAAAGCCAGTTTTATAAGGGTGAAAGGAGAACACATTAACTAAGTTGGTACCGCCCATATCCGAGCCAGTCTCGCCAAAATTAGCCGGCATAATATGTTCCCATTTAAATACTGCAGTACCACCACAATATCTAGGGCGTTGTACATACACTTGCCGTGTTACCCGATTAAACCGTACCCGAATATGACGGAGGGTAAATAACTCTAAGCGACAGATATAACGGAAGTAGCGGATGCATAAATAAGTAGAGACTAAAAAAATGATTGCAAAAAATACCATTGCAAATATTCCAGAACCAATTTTATAATTATCCCATTCATTATTGTATAATTTTAAAGCCACTTTAAGTGCGAAATAACCTCCTGATGCTGTAATAAAAAATATAGCCAAACTAATCCAAGTAATAATCCCCCGAAAATTTTCAAGCATACCCCCTCGTATCTCTAAATAGCGATCGTTGTAGGCATAATAAGGTCCTATCGGGCGTGGATTATGACTGACCGACTCTTTGGTATAATCTTTGGCGACTTCGCTTAATTTCATTGAGTTATCAGAATAATCTTTTTTCAATTTTTTACGGGTTTCAGGTTTAATTGCACTACCTAACCACAATATAAATTCACCAATATACATTAAAATGTCCCCTGGACTGCTTGATAAAACTCACTTAACTCCTCGGTTAAGTCATCAAATTGATCACGTTTGGGATCTTTACTAAAGCAGCAACGATCTAACCATTTTTGTAATGCATTATCGTCAAAAATCATAATAGCGACACACACTACGATAGTAAATAAGGTTGCAACAAACCCTACCGCGCCAATTACTATAGCTACCCCTCGTTGCAATGCTATTCGTCCTAAAAATAACCCCCATTCAGCCATAGCTACCAAAATAGTTCGCTTAATACTTTCATTTACAATTCTTTCTAGCCATGGAACTAAAGAACCTAATGCTGCTAAGAATTGTGATATACTAAGCGCAAAGGTTGCCATTGCTCTAGCATAATATGCGATAGCAATCACGCCATTATTTTTATCTAGAGCGGCATTACCATCCATAATATCAAAGCACACCGACATTCCTCCTGCCATTGCCGATAAGGTTGCACCCCATAAAAATATTCGGCCAAAGGCATTACGCGTTGTAATTGCGGTCATCGATTTTGGATCTCTACCGATACAACATTCAACAACACTAGTCCCTATTTGGAATATTGCAGCCATGGTTGTCATCCCTGATGCGATAAGTTCGGCTCGTTCTCGCCAATTTGTCCATTTACCTTGTGTAAGTTTTCGGATTGTGTCATAAGCACTAAATCCGAAAACGATCATTGCAATTCGGGTATTAACCAGATCGGCATTTTGAAAATGCTCTCCCGCTCTACGGGTTATTTGTCCAGCACCTTTTGCTGGGTCAGCGGTAAAGCTTTTTCCACAAATATTAATGCGTAAACCATACAGCTTTCGCGCCTCTTTATTAATTCTAGACAAAATCATATTACCAAAAAAGTTAAGAACTCGTTGTTCAGCCTGTGTTGAAGTAACCTTTAAAAAATGTCGTACTAAATCGGCAAATGAAATTGATAATAATGCAATAGGCAAGCCACGTTTCGCCAAGTCATCAATTATGGGACCCGTTTGATTAATATGGTTTGTAATTTTATTAAGTAAATCAACAGCAGTATCAACCGTTGATAGGTGCTCAGTATTTGTAATAGGACCATCAGTAATGATGATTTTTTCTTGTAAATCCAGATACTCATTAATCGTATCAATTATGCTAGTAATATTAAAACTATAGGCACGCCAACATAAATTTTCACGGGTAATTTTGGAGGCACTCCACCATTTATCAAATAGTTTTCTTACAGAAGGCGAACCGCTTGCACCACAGAGACATGCACTGACTTGCAGAGTAAACTGAATGCCATCGAGTTTTTCGTTAGAGTCATAAAAATCTAGCGCTAGTAGCAAATGTTCAGACTTTAACCACTTTATATAATCTTGACTATGATTTTCTGCCTTTTGTTCGGCTAATTGACTTTTTTCATCAAAATTTTTTTTAAAGGTATCGAGCTTTTCTTGCGATAATCGGTTCCAATATTTTTTTTCAAATTCATCTTCCGAGGCTTCTTGGGTATAGATATTATCAATGTTTTTTTCATACCGTTCTTGATCTTTATCAATATTTCTATTTAGAATTTCTTTCATTTCATCAGATAGTTCTGGATCTGAGCCATATATTCTTAAGTGGTCATAATATCGATTTTGCTCGTTTATCATTTGTTTAATGCGCATTTGACGGAATGAGTCTTTAAGCCCATGGAGCTGTCTAAAAATCAGTAAACGGTGTTCGTTAGAAATGCCTTCACTATCTTCAGTTTCCATCCAAGGTTTCATATTTTGTTGTAATGCTTGATTACGGCGGTTATTTAAGCTTTGAGTGATGCCGATAGCATCGTTGACGACAATGGCTGCACCTTGGCATTTCTTCAGCTTTTTGTATATCGATAAATAACGATAAAAATTCTTACCTATGGATGCATCATTAAAATTTGTACGCTTGGAGTAAACAAATTCTACATTCTGTTTTTTTTGATATGCTTGATATCGCTCACCTGATTGATTACCCCAAAAAGGCGTGTTATTTAAAAATTTCTCTTGGGTTGCTAGCTTTTCTGCTGTCGAAAACTCTAAAATATTGGGTGAAAATTCATCTGGTAATATTGATTTAACTCCGTTGCGAATTTCATCGGGCGTTATGCCGTCAAGTAAATAGAGATCTTGATCTTCATACTGCGCTAATAGCTTTGCACTGATTTTATTGGGTGCAAATATAAAATAAAGCTTGATGATATTTTCACTCTCTTTAAAACTAATATACGATGCATCGGCCCCATCAATTGCAATATTACAGGTATAGGTAGGGGGAGTATTGCTTACATTTTCAATATCTTTATGTTCAATCAAACACCCCTCAGGGCTAGAAGTAAATACACGCCATTTTTTGCCCGTGTTACGATGTTCTAAAACGTATAAATAACCTTGCCTAAGCGTTTGTAAACAATACTTAGAATGTGTTAATGGTATATCTTTAACTTTTTTTTGCACAAAATTTGGTAATGGTGGTATATCGTTGCGCGATAGATAACCAGCTGTAGACAAACGAGTTGGTAGCACAAATAAATTACCCTCTTTGTCTTGACAACTAGGACAGCGTTTACCGAGGTTTTGTTCATTTGTCTTCAATAGCCCTAGCAAATTATCAAGCGATGCCATGTTTTATTCCTTCTTGCCATTCATTAAAATATTTTTTAATTTTGTTGATATCCTTATTATTAATAAGGTTAGCACATAGATCTTTATCTATTGATTGAAAAAATAATGGTGGTTGAGCCATGATATAGCTAACCATATAATCAAGCATGTGTTTATCAGGTTGCGTGTAACTTGCCATATACACCCATTCTAACAGCTGATTTAATATTTTTTTCTGCTCTGTGGTTAATGTGTTATTTTGCTGATTTGTCGTAATGTATTCGTAATAATTATATGTCTGTGCAATATTTAGTTGTTGCCATTGGCGAGAGCTTATTTGATAGTTAATATCAGATAAGATTATTTCTGGTTTATGATGTAGTTCAATATAGTTATCATGCCAATAATACCAATACTCAATTACACCGAATAAGCCATCTAATTGCTGCTGTTCAAAAATTCTAACTAAATGATTTAAAACTTTGGGATCATAAAAACGAAAAAAATAATAGCTTCCATCATAGCGCATAAACATGGCATTACTAATTTGTTTTTGAATATAATTAATTGGATATAGTGAAAATAAGATCGCAATTTCTGCAGATTTTTTATCATTTAAGTTTTGAATAATATCTTCTAAAATCGATGTTGGCTTCGATTGCGTACTTTCGGCTATTATTGATTGTTTGGATATTGTGCAAAGCTGTAAGCATTCATAATCTGTCGATACGGTATCTTGCCTATCGCGAACTGGGACAATTGACTCAAAATCAAAACAATTTTTTAAAAAGAATTCATCATTGATTTTGGGATCAACAAGTAAATGTAATCTACCAAACTGCATTAGATGCTGAATAATTGTTTGAATAATTTGGTTATCAGGTATTAAATTTTGCATTATTTTCTTTCCACAAAAATAGCATGTTCATTGGTTGAGTTTTCTTGAACTCCAGAACAAATAGGGGGTAATTTTGATTTGATGTCCATATTTGCCGTCCCCATTTTCTGCAACACATTACACTTAAGATAGATATTATCCTGTGTACCCAGTTCGATACCTTCGCTGCTGATTTTGATATAAGAGCCACCGCAGATAAGCGTGATGTTGTCTGTTGCAGTAAGGGTGACTTTCCCATCGACACTATCCACTTTGATATCTTGTTTGGCCGCCATATTGAGATTGGCGTTTTGGGCTTGCACCTCGATATCGCCTTGGTTGGCAAACAGTTTCATCCCTGATTTTTGGGCAAATAACCCCAGCGCCTCGCCCGATGATAGGGTGACGTTTTTTAAGGCGTTGATATCGGTTTGGTGTTCACTGGTTAAGCTGAGGCTGTTAGCGGTAGACAGTTGGATGTTTTCAGGACTGGTTAAGGCCATCCCTTCTTGGG
>NZ_WTEY01000012.1 GCF_009795805.1 Gilliamella sp. Pra-s52 | reverse complement strand
TAGCGACGTTGTTTTTGTAGTTAAATTTTTGTTAAAAAAGGAATAACGATAAGTTCATTTTTATCAATTTAGTCATGATTTTTTTACTTAAACACGATGTTTCCTGAAAGCTTTTAACAAAAATGGGGGGTAGGTTTTAGCAAGTTATCAATGGGTGAGCGACTGATCATAAAGTATTTAGTCAAATCAGTGACCGTTATTTTATTTATGATATAGATGCCCTATCGTTTGATTGTGATAGGGCGTTAATTGTGTTTTTTATGGATATTTATTACAGCCATTTCTCAAATTACTGTAAAGAATACGAGGAATTTCTACAAATTAACCAATATTCCATCTAAATCAAACAAAATACCTTTAGCTTTTATATCACAATTTACCAGCACTACCACAAATACGAATTTTATCTTCGATAATTTGTGCCATAGCTAATTTAGCTGGTTGCATATAATGTCTTGGATCATTTGCATCAGGGTGAGTTTTAAAATCTTGTTTTAATGCATCTGAAAAAGCAATTTTTAATTCAGTTGCCACATTTACTTTGCAAATACCCAATGAAATCGATTTTTTCACCATTGCATCAGGTATACCTGATGCGCCATGTAACACCAGTGGAATATCAACTTTATCTCGTATTTTGGCTAATCGTTCAAAGTCGAGTTTTGGCTCACCTTTATACATACCATGAGCTGAACCAATAACTACCGCAAGTGAATCTATTCCTGTGCGTTCGACATACTCTTTTGCCGCACTGGGATCTGTAAAAGCACTATCTTTGTTATCGACAATAAGATCGTCTTCTTGCCCACCAAGCCGCCCTAATTCGGCTTCAACGCTGGCGTTAAACTTGTGGCTAAATTCAACCGTTTTACGCACAATGTTAATATTTTCTTCAAATGGATGATGTGAAGCATCGATCATAATTGAACGAATACCCGCTTCAATTTTAGCTTGAATATCTTTGATATCTTCATGGTGATCAAGGTGTAGAGCAAAAGGAAAATGCTTGGTTTGTGCAGCTGTTTTACAAATATTAATTAAATACTCTGTACCAGCATAGCGATAAGTACTAGGTGTAGCTGCCAATATTACTGGTGATTGCATCTGTTTAGCGGTATCAATTACGACTTGAATTGTTTCAAGATTATGTATATTAAATGCCGGAACAGCATAATTTTCACGTTGTGCTTTTTTTAACATTTCTTGACTGGAAATAAGATACATAATAACTCCTTAATTAACATAAATTTTTAATTAATTTGGGTAATTCTAACTTGTTGATAATATTCATCATAATTACGCATATTGACAAAACCAGTTTGTGACTCCATCGCATTTAACATGCCCATTGTCATCGCCCGTTTAAGCATGACTTCTATCGGTTCGTTTTCATAAATACTAACGGCAAGTCCAGCTAAAGTGACATCGCCAGATCCCACTGGATTGACAACATTTATTTTGGGTATTGAAATCTGATAATATTGATGATAACAACGCACAAAAGCACCATTTTTACCTAAGGAAATAACGATAAAAGGAATATTATTAAACAGCGGATGATTCACGGCTTTTATTAACGATGTAGTATCATTAACATCAATATTTATTTTAATAATTTGTTGTAATTCATCTTTATTGGGCTTAATTAAGTAAGGTTTATGTTCAGATACCAATGTAGCTAATAATATTTTGCCTGATGAATCTAGCAAAACAGGAATAGCCTTTTTATTGGCGATTTGAATTAATGTGGCATAAAAATCAATCGGAAAACCTTGTGGCAGTGATCCTGAAATGGTTATTACTTTTGCTTGGTTAACCAATTTTTGATAGTGATCTAAAAAGCTAGTTACCTCTTTTTGATCTAATATCGGTCCGGATTCAAGAATTTCGGTTTGATTACCTTCATGCAAAACTGCAATACAATTTCTAGACTCATGTTTGGTAACATAGAAGCTGTAGTGAATATTATCATTATCTAATTGCTTTTGAATATATTCACCAGTTGTTCCCCCTACAATACCAGTAGCTAAAACATCAATACCTGAAAATTTAACACCTCGGGTAACATTTAGTCCTTTACCACCAGCTGTTTTTTTGACATTAGCAATACGATTAACATCATTAATATGGAGTTTATTAAGTGGATATGAAATATCCACTGAAGGGTTCATGGTAATTGTTAATATCATATTCTCACCTACGCATTCATTACGAAGTAATATCGTTGGGAGAAATAACAAACTTAAATAATCAAACTAGTTCAATATTGTTAATCAATTAAATAGTCAGTAATACACAATGTAGTCACTATTTAATTCGTACAAATTATTTTTGTTTAGTTTACAGATCGTTTAAGCTCTGTTTAAAAGATACACAACCACCAGTTAAAAAATTTAAACAGTTATAAAATCAATGCATTTGTCTTCAAATTGTTGCTTATAATCGCCATTGACATCATTATCAGTAATGATCGTATTAAGTTTATTAAGTGGTAATACGACATTAATGCCATTTCGTCCAAATTTTGATGAATCTAAAACAGCAATCACTTTACTTGCTGCATTAGCCATCATACTACTGATGGTGTAACCTTCGTTAAACGTTGTTATTCCTCTTATTGCATCGATTCCATCTGCACCAACGAACAAAATATCAGCAGAAATGCCATCTAACGATTGCTCGGCAATTTTTCCATGAAAAGAACGTGTTTTATGTCTTAGCGTACCACCACACATAAATAACATAATGTCACTGTTATCCGATAATATAAATGCAGAAGTAAGACTGTTAGTAATGACTGTGATATGTTTAAGTTTAACCAACTCTTCAGCTATCAACATCGTTGTACTACCACTATCTAAAATAATGGTATCACCTTCTTTGACATGTTTAACCGCTGCAATTGCAATACGTTTTTTAGCTTCTATAAAACGCTGATGGCGTTCTTCTAATTGCAATTCTTTAAATGACTTTAAATCACCTTTATTCATGATTTTGTTTGCACCACCATAAAATCGAGTAAGAACTCCTTGCTTTTCTAATAAACGAAGATCCGTTCTAATTGTCACTTCCGAAACATCATATTGCTGCGATAAGTCACTGACAAGAACCGTTCCTTTCGTATTAAGAAGTTCAACTATTTGTTGGCGTCTTTCACCTGCGTTCATAATATTTCCTTTTTCGAAAATTTTTCAGCAGTGTATAACAAACAAAATCAAAAGATAAGCACTCATTTTTGATGACGACTATAAATCAAATAATCACATGCAATTTAATAAAATTTTGCCGTTCATTGGATGACCATTCAAAGCGCTAACTTGCTGAACAAATTCATCAAAATTACCAACACCTGCAACCAGTTCATCAAGCTTTATTTTTCCATCTACAAAAAATTGGCTAACTAGTTGCCACTCTTTTCCTGGCCAAGGTGCTGAATAGTTCATCCAACTGCCTAAAATTTGAATTTCTTTTCGTAATATCAATCCAAATGTTTTTTCTGAAAGGGTTACATCATTATGTAATGTACCAACTAAACCAACTTTGGCTTTTGGACCTGCTATTTCAATAGCTAAGCTAACGGTTGCTGGTGTGCCAGCGGTTTCTAATACCACTTGAGCAAACCTATGAGATAATAATGCATCATTGATCGCAGATACTGTCATATTCTTAGCGTGATAAACTGCATCAGCACCTAATTTTTTGGCCAGATCCAATCGCGCTTCATTAATATCCAATACAGCAACAAACTTAGCCCCCATTGCCTTTGCGCATTGCATGGCAAGTAAGCCAATTGTGCCACCACCAACAATCACCACATTTTTGTTCTGACAACCATCTGCTAATAACAATGCATGCATCCCAACTGTTATTGGCTCAAAAAATGCGCCTTGTAGAGGACTAACATTTTTGGGTAATTTGAAAGCATTTTTCTTATTAATTACAATATATTGCGCCAATCCTCCTGTTATTCTTGAACCAACAAATGTATAATATTTACACAAAGAATAATAATGTTTTTGACACTCATCACATTTAAAACAGGGTAATAAAGGTACGCAAGAAATTAAATCACCAATATCAAACTCTGTAACATCACTTCCCATTTCGACAACGGTACCACTAAATTCATGACCAAGAGTGATTGGGTAAAAATGTGCTCCATGATGAAAAATGCGTGGAATATCAGAACCGCATAACCCACAATATGCCACCTTTACCAGAATTTGATCTGATGAAGTGATTTTGGGCATCTCAATATCTTCTACAGATAAAGTCCCCTCATCATTAACAACGACTGCTTTCATGTTATGTTCCTATGTTAATAATCAAATTAGGTTGCTGTTTTAACGTTCACCGGTTTGTCAGTGAACGTTACTGAACAAATTTAAAACTTACTCTTTTTCATTATCGATTCACACATTATCGGTATCGTCTAGCTGTTGCTTTTTCAACAATAGTTTAAATTTTTGCGCCCGTTTCCATGTCAAAAATAAGCAAAATAGATAAAAAATTCCGATACATGCAAAACCAATAGGCTGTTTCGAATTAACAAGCTGAACCAAAATATAGGTAATTGGTGAACCACCTTGATCCATTGCGCCAACTGAAATGTCATTACCGGCAGTAATAGTGCCTGCATTAACAGCAAGTTGAGTAGTTAACGGCACCATTTGAGTGGCGATCCATAAAGTAATAGCAATAATGATTGAGCCAGAAATAATAATTCTAAATAGATTACCTTGATGAATAGCTACCCCCATAGCGATAAAAAAGCCAATGGTTGCCAAATCACCAAACGGTAGGACTTCATTACCGGGAAGTACAATGGCAATGAAAATACTCAAAGGAATAAAAATCAAACTAGCAGAAACAACAGTTGAATGACCTAACAATAATGCTGGATCTAAACCAATAAGGAAGTCTTGCCCGCCAAATTTAGATTGCAAATGTTTTCGTGCTTGTTTAGATATTGGGGTTAAACCATCCATAATTGGTTTTATCACCCTTGGCATTAACAGCATTACGGCAGCGGTTTGAATTGCAAGTTGTAAGGTTTGTTTAACACCATAACCCGCTAATAGACCTAATAAAATTCCCATAAATAAACCAACAGTGACCGGTTCACCAAATGCACCAAATCTTTTTTGCATATCAACAGCATTAAAATTAATTTTATTAATGCCTGGTATTTTTTCGATAACAGTATCAACAAATACCGCTATCGGGCCACAATATGCCGAAGTACCATGTGGTACAGCAATACCATCAAGCTCAAAAAAATCTTTGGTATCTTTAGCAAACCAATCCCCTAATTTATAAGCAATAATCGCATGCACAATCACACCTGCAATACCAAGCCAGTAAGAGTCAGTTGCAATGTAAACTAACGCTCCACTAAATGTCATATGCCAAATGTTCCAAATATCAACATTAACAACTCGGGTTAATTTTAAAAGTAACATCGCAATATTAACGGTAATAGCTATAGGAATAGCAACTAGTGCAATTTGCGAAGCCCAAGTCATAGGGGCTGCACCAGGCCAACCAACATCAACAACATTTAAACTAATGTCAAATCTTTCTGCCATTGCTTGGGCTGCAGGTCCAACCGAACTAGTTAATAATCCCACGACTAAACCAATACCAACAAAGCCAATCCCAATATGAATACCTGCTTTTAATGCATCACCCACTTTCATTCTTAGTGAGAGAGAAAAGAGAATAATCACAATGGGTAACATCACTGATGGACCAAGATCCAAAATGTACTGCATAATTTCAGTAAACATATTTTTATCCTTTTAAAATAGATAATATTCTTGCTTTTAACTGCTCAATTCCAACGCCAGATACAAAAGGCATACCATGCACAATCGGAATATCACCAAAAGTTTGATCCATCTTTGCTGTAGTACAGATCAAGTCGACATCATCAATAAAGGTACTAATTTCATTAATCCGACACTGCACTAGATCAAGCTGAATATTATTTTCATTACATAACTCTTTTATCTCTTCAGCAGCTAAAGTTGATGTTGCAACTGCACCACCACATGCGACAATAATCTTTTTTTTCATAATGCCTCCTAAACAACTTATTGATTGAATATAATTTCATTAAAATGTTTGGCGATTTCATCTTGCGGACTATTCAATAAAAAATGATAAAATTCTTTATCTTGTAGATTTGTAAAAAGTGTTTTTAAAAGTGTGAGCTGATCTGCTGGTGAAGTAACAACCAATGAAATAATTAATGAAACATCAACAGTTCCATCATCATCTGCTCGTTGAAATAAAACAGGAGATTGCGTACGAAGAATAAAAATCGCTGGACTATTTGCATGCTCAGCTCCACAATGTGGAATAGCTACAGCATAACCATCAAGTAAAATACCCGTTGGAAATGAAGCTTCCCTATCAATCAAAGCTTTCAAATGGCTTTCTTTCACAATACCTTTTTGCTGTAATTGCCGGCTTAGATGAATTAGCAAATCTAACCTATTGTTAAAATTAACATTGTCATCAAAAACAAGTTGACATTCTCTCATATTTAATCTCCATTTTTTGTCTTTTTTATGTTACGATCCAACTTATAACTTTCGAAAACAAAAACAATACCGAAAGATTAATTACTTTCGAATTAAAAAACAAATAAGATTTTATTATTTTGTGATCGAAATCTATTTTTTAAATAAAGATTGCTTCTTAAATCGGTGTAAGAACACACTCCAACAGCAAATTATGATCAAGATCACAAAAATTACTTTTTTAAATTGCAATAAAAGATTAAAATGACAAAATGTTACCCGTAACAAACAAGATGGAATTAAGGAACAACAATGACTAAAAAAAGTAAACAAGTTTTTGTATTAATGGGTGTGTCGGGTTGTGGCAAATCAGCAGTAGCCAAACAAGTTGCTTATGATTTAGATGCCGCTTTTTTAGATGGTGATTTTTTACATCCTAAAGCAAATATCCTAAAAATGCGCAGTGGTACACCATTAAATGATGAAGATCGTATGCCTTGGCTCCATTTAATTAGTAATGCTGCTTTTGCCATGAGTAATGTCAATGATGTATCGATTATTATCTGCTCGGCATTAAAAAAATGCTATCGAGATATTATCCGTGGCGAAAATGAAAACGTTCATTTTATCTATCTAAAAGGCGATTACGATGTCATTGCTGAACGTTTAGCTAAACGTCAAGGTCACTACCAAAAAACTGGCATGCTTCAATCACAATTTGACACTCTTGAAGAACCAACTAGTGAGGAAAACGATGTCTACAGAATAGACATTGCACAACCATTGATCAACGTTGTCAATGATACAGAGCAAGTCATTCGTTCTATATGTCATTGTGAATAATACCAATAGAATAAAAAGAATAACAAAATAAATGTCGAGGTTAATGTGAATCCTACTGTTCAAGCTGTAACAAAACGTATTATTGAGCGTTCAAAAGCAACTCGTGAAGCTTATTTACAAAAAATAGAACAAGCAATGCTCAATAAAGTAACCCGAGCAAGCTTACCTTGCAGTAATTTAGCCCATGGTTTTGCGGCTTGTTGTATTGATGATAAAAATGACCTAAAAAATATTTTAAAAAGCAATATTGGTATCATCAATTCTTACAACGACATGCTTTCAGCTCACAAACCTTACGAATTTTACCCAGAACAAATCCGCAAAGTCCTGCACGAAGTCGGGGCTGTTGGACAAATGGCGGGTGGAGTACCTGCAATGTGTGATGGCGTTACCCAAGGTGAGCCGGGAATGGAGCTATCATTAATGAGCCGAGATATCATAGCTATGTCTGTGGCTGTTGGTCTTTCGCATAACATGTTTGACGGCGCACTATACCTTGGCATTTGTGACAAAATCGTACCGGGCTTATTTGTAGGTGCATTAACATTTGGACACTTACCGGCTATTTTTATACCAGCAGGACCAATGCCATCAGGATTATCAAATAAAGAAAAAGTACGTATTCGCCAACTTTATTCTGAAGGCAAGGCGTCTCGTGAAGATCTGCTAGAATCAGAATCTGCGTCATATCACACTAGCGGAACTTGTACTTTTTATGGCACCGCCAATAGTAATCAAATGGTCATTGAATTAATGGGATTACATTTACCTGGTGCAGCCTTTGTTCACCCAGAAACCGCATTGCGTTTTGAATTAACTAATGCGGCGGCCAAACAAATTACACGCCTAACAAAACAATCCGGTAATTACATGCCTGTGGGTAAAATGGTAGACGAAAAGGTCATCGTCAATGGCTTAGTTGCACTACTGGCAACAGGTGGATCAACCAATTTAACCATGCATATTGTAGCAATGGCAAAAGCCGCTGGAATTATTATTAATTGGGATGATATTTCAGATCTTTCAACCGTTGTACCACTACTTTGCCGAATCTATCCAAATGGTCCTGCTGATATAAACTATTTTCAAGCAGCAGGGGGAACATCTCTACTGGTTCGAGAATTACTCGCTGGTGGCTTATTACATGAAGATGTTGAAACCGTTGCAGGCCATGGTCTTAGCCGTTACACCAAAGAACCAATTTTAGAAAATGGCAAATTAGTTTACCGTGAAGGTCCAACCAAATCATTAGACGAAAACGTCATCGCCTCGATTAAAAAACCATTTAACTCACATGGTGGATTAAAAGTTATGTCAGGCAACCTAGGACGAGCAGTAATGAAAACATCGGCTATCGAACCTGAACATCAAATTATCGAAGCACCTGCCGTTGTTTTTAATAGCCAATATGATTTAGATGCTGACTATAAAGCAGGAAAATTAGATAAAGATTGTGTTGTCGTTGTACGCTATCAAGGACCGAAAGCAATTGGCATGCCTGAATTGCACAAACTAATAACCCCACTAGGCGTACTACAAGATAAAGGCTATAAAGTCGCATTATTAACTGATGGTCGATTATCAGGCGCTTCAGGCAAAGTTCCTGCTGCTATTCATGTCACACCAGAAGCTTATGACGGAGGCTTATTAAGTAAAGTCCAAGAAGGCGACATGATTCGTGTTAACGGTCAAACTGGCGAAATAACATTACTTGTTGATGAAGCAGAACTAGCTAAACGTGAACCTGAAAAATTTAACTTAGCTGACTCACATCATGGCTATGGCCGTGAACTTTTCACGGTTATTCGTGAAAATTTAACCTCAGCCGAAGAAGGTGCAGTAAGCTTTTAAGACAAAAAATCTGCCGCACATTGCGGCAGAAACCGACAAAATCAGTATCACAAAGTTAATGCCTAATATTAAAACAAGAAAATAAATAATAAAAAACTACAACCAAATAAATTGAAAATATTCCCTACTGTAACAAATCAAGGTATTATGTTAAAAATCTAATCGGCATCATAGAGCTACTTTCTGTGGAACAATTGTCATCTGAACATGATTTAATATCATCAATTACTCAATTTTTACCAAATTACTTTATTGAATACTATCCACTTATTACCGTTTGCTTATTGTTATTAATCGCAATTTTACTGTTTTCCTTCAGTAAATTAAGAATGGACATTATCGCCTTACTCACAATCACAGCAATCACCATCACAGGCGTACTAACCCCCACCGAAGCATTATCCGGATTTAGTGACCCCAACATCATATTAATTGCCTTGCTATTTGTTATTGGTGAAAGTCTAGTTAGAACAGGCATATCATACAAAATGAGCGAATATATATTAAAAATAGCTGGCAAAAACGACATACGCATCATCACCTGCATCATGCTCGGTGCTGCTTTACTGGGCTCAATAATGAGCTCAACTGGTGTCGTAGCTATCTTTATTCCAGTTGCCATTAGCATCGCAAATCACACGGGTATTCATGTCAAAAAACTCATGATGCCACTTTGTATTGCAGCCCTAATTAGCGGCATGATGACATTAGTCGCCACAGCCCCTAACCTTGTGGTTAATAGCGAATTAAATCGCTCATCATTAACTGAATTTAGCTTCTTTTCGATCACACCAATTGGCATTGGTGTCTTAGTTGTCGGCGTTATTTATTGCTTATTAACACGCAATTGGCTACTTACTGCGGAACAAATCACGCCAAACAACACACAACCACAAAGACGCAAAATTACCGATCTTATCCGCGATTACAAACTAATTGGTCGTGCCCACCGTGCTCAAATATTAACTGGCTCACCGTTTATTGGACGCACTATCGATGCTTTACACTTACGTAGTGAACACGGTGTCAATGTTATTGGTATTGAACGCTGGCGTAAATTCCACAAAGTATTAATTCCCGTTAATGGATCAACCGAATTTCGTGAAAATGACATATTACTATTGGACATGTCGCATTCTGAAGCCGATTACCGCACTTTCTTAACCACCAACAACCTAGAACCCAAAATATTGCGTGGTGAATATTTTTCAGAACAAGTAAAACAAGTCGGCATGGCTGAAGTAGCCCTACTCCCTGAATCAACACTCTGTGGCAAAACCCTCAACGAAATTGATTTTAGAGGCAAATACTTTCTAACCGTTATCGGAATTTGGCGTAACCACGCACCTGTTGAAACCAACAACTTATTCCAAGAACGCTTAGAAATGAGCGACACATTATTAGTCTGCGGTGACTGGGGATCGATTCAAAAATTACAAACACGCACCAACGATTTTGTCGTATTAGACTACCCAGCAGATATCGACGACATAGCCCCCGCAAGCACCCAAGCGCCAGCAGCATTAATCAACTTAGCAATCATGATAACTTTGATGGTAACAGGCATTGTGCCAAACGTTGTTGCGGCCTTAATTGCTTGTTTACTGATGGGAGCAACACGTTGCATTGATATGACCAATGCCTATAAATCAATACACTGGCCAACCTTAATATTAATTATTGGCATGATGCCATTTGCATTAGCGCTCAACAAAACGGGGGGGATTTCGCTCATATCAGCTTGGCTAGAAGTCCATTTACGCGCTTTTGGTCCATACATGGTGCTAACATTTATTTTCTTGCTCTGCTCAACTATCGGATTATTTATATCCAACACCGCAACCGCAATTTTAATTGCACCTATCGCCATTGATTTAGCATTAAAATTTGGTTATTCACCCCATCCTTTTGCCATGACAGTAGCGATTGCCACATCGGCATCATTTATCACGCCTGTATCATCGCCAATTAAAACTATGGTTGTAGCACCAGGTGGATATAGCTTTGGGGATTTTGTCAAAGTTGGCGTACCGTTAACGTTTTTAGTAATGGCGGTGGATATTGCTTTAGTACCGGTGTTTTTCCCGTTTTAAAGCCTAACGATGGTAATGATTGAAAATAATACTAATAGACAAACATATTTTATTAAATTGAGAAATAGGAGGATTAAAGAATGATGAATTTTCTACAAAATATTATGGGACTTGCAGTTTTTGCTGCATTCATTATCGGATTGATGACTTTCGTAGGTTTATTTATTCTATTGCTATGTTACGTAATTATAAAGCAAGTAAAATCAGATAAAAGAAGTGATAAAATAAGTGATGAAATATTGACACAACACTATAATATGTTAAAAAAACATAAAGATAATGTTTTTCTTGCATTTTTGTGCTACGGCATTCTTTATATGTATGGCATGAAATTAAATCAAAAAGTTTTTGAAGCTTATAAAGAATGTATGATTAGGCGTAATCTACCTTTATAAGGTTCACTTACCGATTTAAACTATGATGATGGCAATCTCGCTATTGTGATTAATTTTTCAACTATAGTTTGTTTCAGAAAACAAAACATCCCGACGCCAAACATCTCTGTTTGGCGTGCTAACCTCTCTCTGTTGTCGGCACATTCTGACGCCGGAATAAGGCAGATAACATAACCGATTGTTTTTTGTAAAGATTATTGTGTTTTTATAAGGCTGTTTTGTTAAAAAATGCCCATAAAAACTTCAATAAAATCAATGTGCTTACTGACCACTTTTTGGCAAAAAAATAGTCTTTTTTGGGGGTTAAAGATTCTTAATTAAGTTTCGGGTATAATTGAGGTTATTTTTCGATTATGAATATGGATACGAATACTTATGCCTAATGTCACTAAACCTTTAAATATCATTTTTGCTGGTACGCCCGATTTTGCCGCCACTCACTTAAAGGCACTTATTAGTTCGGAACATAATGTGGTCGCCGTTTTTACCCAACCCGATCGCCCTGCTGGTCGTGGTAATAAATTAACAGCAAGCCCTGTTAAGCAGCTCGCAATCGAGCACAATTTACCCGTTTATCAACCTGCCACGCTAAAAAAAGAAGAGAATCAAAAAATCATTGCCGATCTCAATGCCGATATTATGATTGTGGTTGCCTATGGACTGATTTTGCCACAAGCGGTATTGGATATGCCTAAACTGGGTTGTTTAAATGTGCACGGTTCGTTATTACCTCGTTGGCGTGGTGCTGCGCCAATTCAACGTGCTTGTTGGGCGGGCGATGAGCAAACAGGCATTACCATTATGCAGATGGATGCAGGGCTTGATACGGGCGATATGCTATATAAGCTGACCTGCCCAATTGAGCAGACCGATACTAGCGCATCGCTATACGAAAAACTGGCAAAATTAGGACCGCAAGCGTTGCTTGATACATTGGCCTTACTCACTGAACAAAAAATCCAACCCGAAAAGCAAGATCCATCACAAGCAACTTATGCCGAAAAATTATCAAAACAAGAAGCTAAACTCGATTGGAATTTGCCTGCAGAACAACTGGAGCGTTGCGTTCGGGCTTTTAATCCATGGCCAGTGAGTTATTTTGAGGTTAATGGTGAGCCGGTAAAAGTATGGCAAGCCGATGTGGTAAAAATGGCGTCAAAACAGCCTGCGGGTACAATTTTGCAAGCCGATAAAAATGGCATTTGTATTGCAACTAGCAACGGCGCATTGAATATGACACTTTTACAACCCGCAGGCAAAAAACCAATGTCGGCCCAAGATTTGTTAAACTCACGCAAGGCTTGGTTTACGGTTGGCGAAAAACTAAATACACGTTAATCGATTAATGTATAAAATTACAGGACGCTATATCCTGTAATTTTATCGTTTTTTAGCCAATAAGGTTGCAAACCTTAATTTGATTCGGTTTCCATGTATATCCGTTTTATGCAGTTGCCCAACCTCTTCGTTATATTTTAGTATTTCCCAATCTTGGTAATATTGGCGCAATTCGTTTTCTTTAAAAGTAAATGAAAACCCAACAGAGCAAGGGTAATCAGGCGTAGACATGGCGCTGACAATTAAATTATATCCCCCTGATTTGGTGATTTTTTGCATGTTATCAATAATAGCTGGAATTTTTTCGGGTTGTAAAAACATCATAACAACGGTCGAAAGAATAAAATCATATTCGCCCTGCAAATTTGCTTGATTGATATCATAAACCATTGCATTAATGTGCTTAAGGTTATCATCATTAATAATTTGTTGTAAGTTTCCAATACTGAGTTCTGATTTATCAACAGCGGTCACATCAAAGCCTTGTAACTGTAAATAGAGTGAATTACGACCTGAACCGCAACCTAAATCTAATGCCTTTCCTGCTTGGATAAGCTTTGTTGCGCTAAGTACCTCAGAGTGGGTTTTGGTCATTTGGTATTTTTTTTGAGTATAATCCTCAGGCAAACAATAAAAAGCTAACTGACACTGTAAGTCATCTGATATTTCGGCAATGCGGTGCCATTGCTGTGGCAATATAAATGGCGGTTGCTGCTGAGTATCAAAATAATGTTTAGAGATTACCTCGCCTTGTTCCGTTAACATTTCAAAATCAATACTTCCTTTTAAAATTTGTAATTTTGCCCATGTACCAATTTGGGTATTATGCTTTTGACGAAACAACGCAGGTAAGGTACCAGCATTCCAAATAGGTAATGTTTTGTAACAAACTAAATTATCCAAAATGATGTCTCCTATTCCTATAAGGATAATAGTTGACTATTATAGTAGGATATTGATGTGGTAAACAATCATTTCTTTTAAACAATGAAATAAAAACCTATCAACGAAAATAAATTATAGTGGCGAAGTTGGCTTGATCAACATATAATCGTCATCATCCTAGACTATATAGTGAAAATTAGAGGAATAATTTATGGGATTTTTAACAGGTAAACGTATACTCGTTACTGGTGTTGCAAGTAATCGTTCAATTGCTTACGGTATTGCACAAGCAATGCATCGTGAAGGCGCTGAACTCGCTTTTACTTATCAAAATGATAAATTAAAAACACGTGTTGAAGATTTTGCCGCTGATTTCGGTTCTAAAATCGTTTTACCTTGCGATGTTGCTCATGATGAAAGTATCAATGAACTTTTTACTGAACTTGCAAAAACATGGGATAAATTTGATGGTTTTGTTCATGCTATTGCTTTTGCACCTGGCGATCAATTAGATGGCGATTATGTTAATGCGGTTACCCGTGAAGGTTTTGCTATTGCCCATGATATCAGTGCTTATAGCTTTGTAGCTATGGCTAAAGCATGCCGTTCAATGCTGAACCCAAATTCAGCATTAGTGACTCTTTCTTATCTTGGTGCGGAACGTGCTATTCCTAACTATAATGTGATGGGTCTTGCTAAAGCGTCGTTAGAGGCCAATGTTCGCTATATGGCAAATGCTATGGGTCCTCAAGGCGTTCGTGTTAATGCGATTTCTGCAGGTCCAATTCGTACGCTTGCAGCATCTGGTATTAAAGATTTTAAAAAGATGCTATCTCACTGTGAATCAGTAACGCCAATCCGTCGTACTGTGACAATTGAAGATGTGGGTAATTCAGCAGCATTCTTATGTTCAAACCTTTCATCAGGTATTACTGGTGAAGTGATTCATGTCGATGGTGGATTTAGCATTGCGGCGATGAATGAGTTAGAACTTAAATAAGATTGATTCCTAACACTAAAAAAAGGCATCAATGGTTATCTTGATGCCTTTTTTAATGATAGTTAATAACAAATTATTATCTTCCTATGTTATGTTATTCTTTTGTTAGTTTTCAATTAAATAGAAAATTTAGAATACATAACTCCTTTTTTCCGCTAAAATCTAAAGTAATTTGCTCAATACAAGTCTGTTGGAGAAAAAATGAAAATAGCAAAAAATACCGTGGTTAGTTTGGCATACCAAGTACGCACTAAAGATGGCGTGTTAGTTGATGAAGCTACAGCTACTGCACCACTTAAATATTTACAAGGTGCAGGTAACTTATTACAAGATCTCGAAAATGCATTAGAAGGCCATCAAGTTGGCGATAAATTTGATGTCGAAATCATTAACGCTTATGGTGACTTTAATGATGCGCTTGTACAAAATGTTCCGCGTGATGTGTTTGTGGGTGTTGATGAACTAGAAGTCGGTATGCGCTTTTTTGCTGATACTGATCAAGGTTCTTTACCTGTTGAAATTACCGCTATTGATGGCGATACCGTAACTATCGATGGTAATCATATGTTAGCCGGCCAAGATTTACAATTTAATGTTGAAGTTTTAGCAATTCGTGAAGCAACAGAAGAAGAAATCGCACACGGTCATATTCATGGTGCTCACGGACACGATCATGGGCACGGCGGTTGCGGTTGTGGCGGTCATGATCATGAAGAAGACGATGAAGATCATGGTTGTTGTGGCGGCGGTCATGGTGGATGTGGTTGTCACTAGTTCTATCGCTAATCGATATTTAAAAGCGCTTTATAGCGCTTTTTCTTTTTTTGTAAAATTGTGTAAAACGGTTTGTTTTTTTGTGAAATAGCGCCGAATATTTTCTTTTTCGAGTTTATTCAATTAGTCATTCATTCATAATTTACTTTTAATCACTAAATAAAAGTACAATGCCTTTGCAATATCCCCAATTAATGCCGCGTGAAAAGTTATTAAAATTTGGTGTTGAAGCATTAAGTGACGCTGAACTCTTGGCACTATTTTTACGAACAGGTACACGTGATTTGCCTGTTTTGGAGTTGTCACAACGTTTATTAAATGATTTTGGTTCTTTGTATAATTTAATTAATGCAAGTCATCATGACTTTTGCCAAAAACATGGCTTAGGTACCGCTAAGTATACACAGTTAAAAGCTGTTGTTGAACTTTCATCTCGTTATTTGAAAGTAAAAATGACGCACGAAAATTCGCTTTCTTCACCATCAGTAACACATCATTATTTAGCTAGTCGTTTAGCCAATAAAGATCGTGAAATTTTTATGGTGATTTTTTTAGATAACCAACATCATGTTATTTCGTCGGAAGAGATGTTTATTGGCACCTATAATTGTGTAGAAGTCCACCCGCGTGAAGTTGCCAGACGCGCACTACAACATAATGCAGCCGCATTAATTTTAGCGCATAATCACCCTTCAGGCATAGCAGAACCGAGTCAAGCAGATCGCCATCTTACTCAAAAAATAGAAGAAGTTTGTGAATTGGTTGATATTCGAGTTATAGATCATATTGTTATCGGCAAAGGTGAATATGTCTCTTTTGCTGAGCGTGGATGGATTTCGTAGTGGTTTTTACTTACAATGTAGCTTAATTAACTAATCTATATATGAATCTATTTTATGAACCAACAATTAGAATTACTTGAGACCAAAGTGGCTTTTCAAGAAATCACCATTGAAGAGCTTAATCAAATGGTAACCAATTTACAAGCAGATGTAAGTAAGCTAAAAGAACAATTAGCGTTATTATCACAAAAACTACAAGCAACACAGCCATCAAATATTGCTAGCTTATCTGAAGAAACACCACCACCTCATTATTAATAGCAGTTGTATGGTGACAATCAGCATTGCCATTTAATGACTTTTTAATGATAGGCATTATCAAGATAATACAGAATTGATGATTGATACCCAATTTAAGTAAGTTATCAATTTGATATTAAAGCTAATAAAAATAAAGTAGACAATAAAAAACCGGCATAAAGCCGGTTTTGATGCACAATGATTTAAAACTATTCAGCTGCTGCTTCTGCTTCTACTGCAGGGCGATCAACTAATTCGATATAAGCCATTGGAGCATTATCTCCATCACGGAAACCACATTTTAAAATGCGTACATAACCGCCAGGACGGGTAGCAAAACGTGGACCTAAATCTGAAAATAATTTTTTAACTGTATCTTTATCACGGATACGAGCAAAAGCCAGACGGCGATTAGCTACGCTATCGCTTTTGGCTAGCGTAATTAACGGTTCAACAACACGACGCAACTCTTTTGCTTTAGGCAATGTAGTTTTGATGATTTCATGTTCAACAAGTGAACTAGTCATGTTACGAAACATTGCTTGACGATGGCTGCTATTTCGGTTCAGTTGACGACCACTTTTACGATGGCGCATAACTTTATCCTTCTTATATAAATTTTATCTTAGTCTTCAACAATACTTGCTGGTGGCCAGTTCTCAAGACGCATGCCTAAAGATAAACCACGAGATGCGAGCACGTCCTTAATTTCAGTAAGTGATTTCTTACCAAGATTAGGGGTTTTAAGTAACTCAACTTCAGTACGTTGTACTAAATCACCAATATAATGAACTGCTTCTGCTTTTAAGCAATTAGCAGACCGAACAGTTAATTCCAAATCATCTACTGGACGTAATAGAATTGGATCAAATTCCGGTTTATCTTCTTTCACTTCTGGTTGACGTACATCACGTAAATCAACGAAAGCTTCAAGTTGTTCAGCCAAAATAGTTGATGCACGACGAATAGACTCTTCAGGATCGATAGTACCATTGGTTTCCATATCGATAACAAGTTTATCTAAATCTGTACGTTGTTCCACACGAGCCGCATCAACAGAATATGCAATGCGTTCTACAGGACTATAACATGCATCAACTAACAGACGACCAATTGGTCGTTCTTCATCTTCTGACTTAACGCGAGCAGAAGCAGGGACATAACCACGTCCTCGTTGTACACGAATACGCATACTAATTGAAGCATTTGCATCAGTAAGATGACAAATTACTAAATCAGGATTAACAATCTCAACATCACCATCATGAGTGATATCAGACGCAGTCACTGCACCAATACCTGATTTGTTTAAAGTCAGCATAACATCATCTTTAGTATGTACACGCACTGCTAATTTTTTCAAATTAAGCAAAATATCAAGTACATCTTCTTGAACGCCTTCTTTAGTACTGTACTCATGCAGAACACCGTCAATTTCAACTTCGGTTACTGCATATCCCGGCATAGATGATAATAAAATGCGGCGTAGTGCATTACCTAAAGTATGACCAAAACCACGCTCAAGTGGCTCTAAAGTCACTTTGGCATGTGTTTGGCTGTATTGAACAACATCAACTAGGTGAGGTTTTAAAAACTCTGTTACAGAACCCTGCATTATGTCCTCTCTTAAGTGCTAAACTTTACTTAGAGTAAAGTTCGACGATCAAATGTTCGTTGATGTCAGCAGATAAATCTGAACGTTCTGGTAAGCGTTTAAATACGCCTTCCATTTTGCTAGCATCAACTTCTAACCATGTTGGTTTTTCACGTTGTTCAGCTAGCTCTAAAGCAGCTTTAATACGTGCTTGTTTTTTTGATTTTTCGCGAACACTGATCACATCTTCAGGTGAAACTTGATAAGATGCAATATTCACAACGCGACCATTAACAAGAACAGCTTTATGACTAACTAATTGACGAGCTTCAGCGCGAGTTGCACCAAATCCCATGCGATAAACAACATTATCTAAGCGACGCTCTAAAAGACCAAGTAGGTTTTCACCAGTGTTGCCTTTAATTCGCGCTGCGCTTTTGTAGTAATTACGGAATTGACGTTCTAAAATTCCATAAATACGTCTAACTTTTTGTTTTTCACGTAACTGAACACCATAATCTGATAAACGCGGTTTACGCGCACCATGCTGTCCAGGAGCTTGTTCTAATTTACATTTACTATCAACCGCTCGGACTCCAGATTTAAGGAATAAATCTGTACCTTCACGACGACTTAATTTGAGCTTTGGTCCCAAATATCTTGCCATTTTATTTCTCCAATAATCCTAAACATTCAATGTTTAATAAAAATTAAACACGACGTTTCTTTGGTGGACGACAACCGTTATGAGGAATCGGAGTAACATCAGTAATGTTAGTGATGCGATAACCCGCCGCATTTAATGCACGAATTGTTGACTCACGACCAGGACCAGGTCCTTTAACCATAACTTCCAGATTCTTAATTCCGTAATCTTTGACGGCTTCAGCACAACGTTCCGCTGCCACTTGAGCTGCAAAAGGTGTTGACTTACGAGAGCCACGGAAACCAGAACCACCAGCGGTTGCCCAACCTAACGCATTACCTTGACGATCGGTAATAGTTACAATTGTATTGTTGAATGATGCATGAATATGAGCTATACCATCAGAAACTTGCTTTTTTACACGTTTACGTGTACGAACAGGTGTCTTTGCCATTTAATTATACCTCAATTATTTCTTGATTGGCTTACGCGGTCCCTTACGGGTACGTGCGTTAGTCTTTGTGCGTTGACCACGGACTGGAAGTCCACGACGGTGACGCATGCCACGATAACAACCAAGGTCTAATAAACGCTTGATACTCATAGTTACTTCACGACGTAAATCACCTTCAACTGTGAATTTAGCGACTTGTTCACGTAACTTTTCAATCTGATCTTCAGATAGTTCTCTGATCTTAACATGTTCAGGAATACCAGCTTCAGCACAAATTGTCTTAGCGCGGGTACTTCCGATGCCATAAATTGCTTGTAAAGCAATCACAGCATGTTGTTGATCAGGAATGTTAATGCCTGCTATACGGGCCACTATGCACTCCTTTATTGTTAATGTTCAGTGAATTCACCATACTGAAAAGCCCGTTTTCAGGATACTCAAACAGTGAATCCACAAATAAATCTAGGCTGGCTATTCTAGCCAGCTTTACTATACTTTGGCAAGTAAAATATGCAAAAGCACAACTTTACAGTTAAATAAATTAACCTTGACGTTGCTTGTGTTTACCTTCAACGCAAATGACACGAACGATGCCATTACGTTTAATGATTTTACAATTTCTGCATAATTTCTTGACTGAAGCACGAACTTTCATTTTTTTCTCCGTAACTTCTGGCTAACTTATCGGCCGTAGCCTTTAAGGTTCGCTTTCTTTAACACTGACTCATAACGATTTGGCATCATTAAAGTCTGTACTTGTGCCATAAAATCCATGATTACAACAACAACGATTAATAAAGATGTCCCACCAAATTGAACGGGAACATTCATTGCGGTTGTCATAAACATTGGAACCAAACATACAAAAGTAATGTAGATTGCGCCAATTAGCGTTAAACGAGTCATTACTTTGTCAATGTACTTAGATGTTTGTTCACCTGGACGGATACCTGGAATAAATGCACCAGATTTTTTAAGCTGATCTGCTGTTTCTCTTGGATTGAAAACCAATGCCGTATAGAAGAAACAAAAGAAGATAATCGCCGCCGCAAAAAAGATAATGTATAACGGTTGATCATGAGAAAAATATTGCCCTATAAGGACAACAAAATATCGCCAACCTTCACCGTCTCCTTGGAACCAAGAAGCCATCATTGATGGTAACATAGCTATTGTTGAAGCAAATATTGCAGGAATAACCCCAGCCATATTGATCTTTAACGGTAAATGCGTACTTTGTGCAGCATACACACGGCGACCTTGTTGTCGTTGCGCATAGTTAACAACAATACGTCGTTGACCACGTTCAACAAACACAACAAAGTAAGTCACACCCACCACTAAAGCTGCGACCACTAATAATAAAATCGGATGCAATGAACCAGAACGAGCTTGTTCAATTGTTTCATATATAGCATGAGGAAGACCTGCCACAATACCAGCAAAGATAATGATTGAAATACCATTACCTACGCCTCTTTCTGTGATCTGTTCACCTAGCCACATAAGAAACATAGTACCAGTAACTAAGCTAACCGATGCAATAAAGTAGAAAGAAAATCCTGGATTAATAACAACATCACCATAACCAGGAATGTTTGGTAAACCAGTCGCAATACCAACAGCTTGCACAATTGCTAAAGCCAATGTGCCATAGCGCGTGTACTGACTAATCTTTTTACGACCAGATTCACCTTCTTTCTTTAATTCTGCTAATTTAGGGCTTATTGACGTTAATAACTGCACAATAATTGACGCAGAAATATAAGGCATTATTCCCAATGCAAAAATTGAAGCACGGCTCAAAGCACCACCAGAGAACATATTGAACATATCTACAATGCCATTTGATGATGCTTTTGCTAGCATGTCCGATAACGCTTTAGTATCAATACCAGGAACGGGAACATAAGAACCAAGACGAAAAACAATAAGCGCTAAAAGCACAAACATTAAGCGTCTTTTAAGCTCACCACTGCCGCCTCGTGTACTTTGAAAATCTAATCCTGGTTGCTTTGCCATCTTTCTACTTATTCCTCAATTTTTCCGCCAGCAGCTTCAATTGCAGCTTTAGCACCTTTAGTCACACGAATACCGCGAACAGTTACTGGTTTAGTTACTTCGCCAGATAACATGATTTTTGCATATTCAATTTGTGAGTTGATCACATTTGCAACTTTTAAGCTATTTAGGTCAACAATATCGCCTTCAACTTTCATTAAATCAGAAAGACGAACTTGAGCTGTAACTTGAGCTTTACGTGAGGTAAAACCAAATTTTGGCAAACGACGATATAAAGGCATTTGACCACCTTCAAAGCCGCGACGAACGCCACCACCTGAACGAGATTTTTGACCTTTGATACCACGAGTACCAGTTTTACCTAAACCAGAACCGATTCCTCGGCCTACACGTTTTGGTGCATGCTTTGAACCTTCAGCAGGAGATAAAGTATTTAAACGCATTACTATTACTCCTCTACTTTAACCATGTAATAAACTTGGTTTACCATACCGCGAATCGCAGGAGTATCCTCACGCTCAACAGTATGACCAATACGACGTAATCCAAGACCAACTAACGTCGCTTTATGCTTCGGTAGACGACCAATAGAACTACGAGTTTGTGTAATTTTAATTGTTTTTGCCATGGCTAATTACCCCAAAATTTCTTCGACGGTTTTACCACGCTTAGCAGCAACCATTTCAGGTGATTTCATGTTTTCTAAGCCATCAATTGTTGCACGAACCACGTTAATTGGGTTAGTAGAACCATATGCTTTAGCTAGAACGTTACGAACACCTGCAACTTCTAAAACGGCACGCATCGCACCACCGGCGATAATACCAGTACCTTCTGATGCTGGTTGCATATAAACACGAGAACCTGTGTGAGCACCTTTAACCGGATGCTGTAAAGTATCGTTATTTAAAGCAACATTAATCATATTGCGACGTGCTTTTTCCATTGCTTTTTGAATTGCTGCTGGCACTTCACGTGCTTTACCATATCCAAAACCTACACGGCCATTACCGTCACCAACAACTGTTAGTGCAGAAAAACTAAAAATACGACCACCTTTTACGGTTTTAGAAACTCGGTTAACTGCGATTAGTTTTTCCTGCAGTTCACCAGCTTGTTTTTCGATGTTTGACATCTTTAACTCCTACCTTAGAACTGTAGGCCAGCTTCGCGAGCAGCATCTGCTAGCGCCTGAACTCGACCATGATATTGGAAACCTGAACGATCAAATGAAACTTCTTTGATATCTTTCGCTAATGCACGTTCAGCAATTGCTTTACCAACCGCTGCTGCTGCATCTTTGTTTCCGGTGTATTTTAAACTTTCACTGATAGCTTTTTCTAATGTAGAAGCTGCTGCCAGTACTTCTGATCCGTTTGGTGCGATAATCTGCGCATAAATATGACGCGGAGTACGGTGAACCACTAAGCGAGTTGCAAGTAGTTCATGCATCTTGCGACGCGCTTTAGTTGCACGACGGATACGAGCTGATTTCTTATCCATAGTGTTACCTTACTTTTTCTTAGCTTCTTTAGTACGCACAACTTCATCTGCGTAACGAACACCTTTACCTTTATAAGGCTCAGGACGACGATAAGCACGGATATCAGCAGCTACTTGTCCAATTAACTGTTTATCAGCACTTTTTAGTACGATTTCAGTTTGAGAAGGACATTCAGCTGTCACACCTGCAGGTAATTGATGTTCTATTGGATGAGAATATCCAAGAGATAAACCAATTGCATTACCTTTCACTTGTGCACGATAACCGACACCAACTAGCTGAAGTTTTTTAGTAAAACCTTCAGTAACACCAATAACCATTGCATTAATCAACGCACGAGCAGTACCTGCTTGAGCCCAAGCATCAGCAAAACCATCACGAGGAGCAAATTTAATTTGACCTTCTTCTTGATTAATAACAACAGCGTTGTTTATTGTGCGAGATAACTCGCCATTTTTACCTTTAATCGTAATTACCTGACCATTGAGTTTTACCTCTACGCCAGCAGGAACAACGACAGGTGCTTTTGCAACACGAGACATTTTTTTCTCCCTTACGCTACGTAGCAGATAATTTCACCACCAAGACCTGCTTGGCGTGCTGCACGATCAGTCATAACACCTTTAGAAGTAGAAACAACTGCGATACCTAGTCCAGCCATTACTTTTGGCAATTCGTCTTTACGTTTATAAATACGTAGACCTGGACGGCTAACACGTTTGATGCTTTCTACAACAGCTTTACCTTGGAAATATTTTAAAGTAATTTCCAATTCTGGCTTAGTGTCACCAACAACTTTATAGTCCCCAATATAACCTTCTTCTTTTAGCACATTGGCAATTGCCACTTTTAGCTTAGAGGAAGGCATGGTGACTGCAACTTTATTCGCAGATTGACCGTTACGAATACGGGTCAACATATCTGCAATAGGATCTTGCATGCTCATCTATAACACTCCCCTGATTACCAACTTGCCTTTTTAAGACCAGGAATCTCACCACGCATGGCTGATTCACGAACCTTAATACGGCTTAAACCAAACTTACGAAGGACGCCATGAGGACGACCAGTTTGACGACAACGACGACGTTGACGTGATGGACTAGAATCACGAGGAAGCGTTTGCAATTTAAGCACTGCATTCCAACGATCTTCATCTGATGCATTAAGATCAGAGATAATCGCTTTTAATTCTTGACGCTTTGCAAAATATTTTTCTGCTAGCTTTACGCGTTTCTTATCGCGTTCAATCATTGATTGTTTAGCCATTATGCCCTACCTTACTTACGAAATGGGAAGTTAAAGGCAGATAATAAAGCTCGGCCTTCTTCATCTGATTGTGCAGTTGTCGTGATAGTGATATCTAAACCACGAACACGATCAACTTTATCATAATCGATTTCAGGGAAAACGATTTGCTCACGAACACCCATGCTATAGTTACCACGACCATCAAAAGATTTTGCGCTTAAACCACGAAAATCTCGAGTACGAGGAAGAGCAATATAAACTAGACGTTCAAAAAATTCCCACATACGTTCGCCACGTAAAGTCACTTTACAACCAATAGGATACCCTTGACGGATTTTAAAACCAGCAACTGATTTGCGTGCTTTTGTGACAAGTGGTTTTTGACCACTGATTGCAGCTAAATCTGCAACCGCATTATCTAATAATTTCTTATCAGTAATTGCTTCACCCACACCCATATTCAAGGTGATCTTTTCGATCCGAGGGACTTGCATGACAGATTTGTAGCCAAACTGTTCTTGCAGTTTATTTACTACCTGTGCTTTGTAGTAATCATGCAGTTTCGCCATCGTACACTCCAAATTACTTAATTGATTAATTCATTAGTAGACTTATAAAAACGGACTTTTTTACCGTTCTCAATACGAAAGCCTACGCGATCTGCTTTGCCTGTAGCCGGGTTAAAAATTGCGACATTAGAAACATTAATAGCTGCTTCCTTCTCAACAATTCCACCTTCTTGATTTAATGCTGGTACTGGTTTTTGGTGTTTTTTAACCAAATTAATACCTTCAACAATCACTTTGCCTGTAGACAAAACGCTTTTTACTTTACCGCGTTTACCTTTATCTTTACCAGTTAACACGATAACTTCATCTTCTCGACGGATTTTCGCTGCCATTACCCGCTCCTTACAGTACTTCTGGTGCTAATGAAATGATCTTCATAAACTTCTCAGAACGAAGTTCACGAGTGACCGGTCCAAAAATACGCGTACCAATCGGTTGCTCACTGTTATTATTTAAAATAACACAAGCATTACGATCGAAACGAATGACAGATCCATCAGGGCGACGAACACCTTTTCTTGTGCGCACAACAACAGCCTTAAGTACATCACCTTTTTTAACTTTACCACGTGGAATTGCTTCTTTAATGGTAACTTTGATGATATCACCAACCGCTGCATAACGACGGTGTGATCCACCGAGAACTTTGATACACATTACACTACGTGCGCCAGAGTTATCGGCAACATCTAGCCTTGTCTGTTCTTGGATCATTTTAATGCTCCGTATAAATAAATTATTGTCTAATCTACCTTCATCCACCTCAACTACCATGGATAAGAATAGACAACCAAAAACCCACTTACGTGAGGGCGAATAGTATAACACCACTCAAATAAAATGGATAGCATAAAATAAACGGCCGTTGAGCCGTTTATTATATTATGTACAGTTTTTAATCAAAAAAGATTAGATAACTGCTTTTTCAACGATTCGAACAAGAGTCCAAGATTTGGTTTTTGATAATGGACGACACTCTTTAATTTCTACAGTATCACCAATACCACACTCGTTGTTTTCATCATGTACATGCAATTTAGTCGTACGTTTAATGAACTTACCATATAACGGATGCTTCACTTTACGTTCAATAGCAACAGTAACAGATTTATCCATTTTGTCGCTAATAACACGACCTTGCTGAGTACGAATTTTTACTTCAGTAGTCATATTACGCACCCGCCTTTTCAGTTAATAACGTTTTAACACGTGCAATATTACGACGCACTTGTTTTAACATATGAGTTTGTGTTAACTGACCTCCAGCTAATTGCATACGTAAGTTAAATTGCTCACGTAATAAATTAAGAAGTTCAGTATTTAACTCTTCAACGCTTTTTTCGCGTAGCTCTTTTGCTTTCATTTACATCACCGTCTTAATCACAAAGGTGGTTTTAATTGGCAGTTTTGCAGCTGCCAACGCAAATGCTTCACGAGCAACTTCTTCCGGTACACCGTCCATTTCATAAAGGACTTTACCTGGTTGAATCTGTGCAACCCAGTATTCAACGTTACCCTTACCTTTACCCATACGCACTGCAAGCGGTTTTTCAGTAATTGGTTTATCAGGGAAAACTCGAATCCAGATTTTACCTTGACGCTTAACTGCACGAGTCATTGCACGACGTGCCGCTTCGATCTGGCGCGCAGTCAAACGACCACGACCCACAGCCTTAAGACCGAATGTACCGAAACTAACGTCAGTACTTACAGCAAGACCACGATTGCGGCCCTTGTGCACTTTACGGAATTTTGTACGCTTTGGTTGTAACATCAGCGACGCTCCTTATTGTTTTCGGCCTTTGCGCTGCTTTTTCGGTTGAGCAGCAGGTTGTTTTTCTGCTTGTTCAACGGCAGCCATACCACCAAGGATCTCACCTTTGAAGATCCACACTTTAACACCAATAATACCGTAGGTAGTTAATGCTTCAGACAAACCATAGTCGATATCAGCTCGTAATGTATGTAAAGGTACGCGACCTTCACGATACCACTCGCTACGAGCAATTTCAGCGCCGCCTAAACGACCACTTACTTCAACTTTGATACCTTTAGCACCTGCCTTCATTGCATTTTGAACCGCACGTTTCATAGCACGACGGAACATAACGCGGCGTTCTAACTGAGAAGTGATACTATCAGCAACTAATTTAGCATCTAGTTCTGGTTTACGAACTTCAGCAATATTAATTTGTACTGCAACATCACGTTTTTCTCTTTTGTCTTTATATTTATTGACAATAGAAGCTACGGCATTACGTAATTTTTCAACGTCCTCGCCTTTTTTACCAATCACAATACCCGGACGAGCAGTATGAATAGTAATGCGAACGTTAGTTTCTGCTGAACGGTCGATCACAATTTTAGAGATAGACGCTTGAGCTAATTCTTTATTTAAGAATTCACGTACTCTAAAATCACTTTCTAAATTATCAGCGAATGTTTTTGTACCCGAATACCATGTAGATGTCCAAGGCTTGACAATGCCTAATCGGATACCATTTGGATTTACTTTTTGACCCATTGCTATTCTCCAGCCTAGCGATCTGAGACGATCACGGTGATGTGACTCGTACGCTTCAAAATTCGATCTGCACGACCTTTCGCACGAGGCATAATACGCTTCATGGTTGGGCCTTCATCTACGAAAATTTTCGCAACTGTTAGATCATCAATATCAGCACCATCGTTATGCTCTGCATTAGCAATAGCAGACTCTAATACTTTTTTAACAAGTACAGCCGCTTTTTTATTGGTGTACGTTAAAATATCTAGTGCCTGAGACACTTTCTTACCGCGAACAAGATCTGCAACTAAGCGAACTTTTTGTGCAGAAGAACGAGCGTGGCGGTACTTTGCAATTGTTTCCATCTCTTTCTCCTACTTATTTCTTCTTAGCTTTCTTATCAGCTGCGTGACCGCGATAAGTACGAGTCGGCGCGAATTCACCCAATTTATGACCAACCATTTCGTCGGAAACATAAACTGGAACGTGCTGACGACCATTATGGACAGCGATGGTCAAACCGATCATGTTAGGAAAGATCGTTGAACGACGGGACCAAGTACGAATTGGTTTCTTGTCCCCGCTTTCCACCGCTTTCTCTACCTTCTTCAGCAAGTGTAGGTCAATAAAAGGACCCTTCTTGAGAGAACGTGGCATAGCTAATCCTCTATATTAATTATTTCTTATTGCGACGGCGAACAATGTACTTATCAGTACGTTTGTTGCTACGCGTTTTCAATCCTTTGGCTTTTTGACCCCATGGAGACACAGGATGTTTACCAAAGTTACGACCTTCACCACCACCATGTGGATGGTCTACCGGGTTCATTGCTGTACCACGAACAGTAGGACGAATACCACGCCAGCGCGAAGCACCCGCTTTACCTAATACGCGAAGCATATGCTCTGAATTACCCACTTCACCGATAGTAGCTCGGCAATCAGATAATACTTTACGCATTTCACCTGAACGCAAACGTAATGTTACATATGCACCATCACGAGCAACGATTTGAACATAACTACCAGCAGAGCGAGCAAGTTGTCCGCCTTTACCTGGTTTCATTTCAATATTATGTACGGTAGAACCGACTGGAATATTACGCATTGGTAAACAGTTACCTGTTTTAATCGATGCGTCAACACCAGATTGGATCTGATCACCTGCTTTTAAGCCTTTAGGCGCTAAAATATAACGACGTTCACCGTCTTTATATAAAACCAATGCAATATTTGCACTACGGTTTGGATCATATTCCAAACGTTCAACAACTGCTGGAATACCATCTTTATTACGCTTAAAATCGACAATACGATAATGTTGTTTATGACCACCACCAATATGACGGGTAGTGATACGACCATTATTATTGCGACCACCAGTTTTGCTTTTTGAATCAAGCAACGGTGCATAAGGCTTACCTTTATGCAACTCTGGGTTAACCACTTTAACAACGTGGCGACGACCCGGAGATGTAGGTTTACACTTAACAACTGCCATTGTTCTTACTCCTCCGAATTACTCAGCGACGCCAGCAAGGTCTAAATTTTGACCTTCTGCTAAAGTAACGTAAGCTTTTTTCCAGTCGCTACGGCGACCGATTTGTTGACCACGACGTTTTACTTTGCCTTTAACAACAAGTGTATTAACGTCATCTACTTTAACTTCAAATAGTTGTTCAACTGCGGCTTTAATCTCTCTCTTAGTAGCATCTTTAGCAACTTTCAATACTAATGTATTTGTTTTTTCCATTGAAATAGATGCTTTTTCAGAAACATGTGGTGCTCGCAGGACTTTAAGCAGACGCTCTTCACGAATCATGCTAACATCTCCTCTACTTGTTTAACAGCATCAACAGTGATAACTACTTTGTCAAATGCAATCAAACTAACTGGATCAATACCTGCTACATCACGCACATCAACTTTATGTAAGTTGCGTGCTGCTAAGAAAAGATTTTCATCAACTTCAGAAGCGATAATAAGAACATCATTAAGGTTCATATCATTTAATTTCTGAGTTAATAATTTAGTCTTAGGTGCTTCAACAGTAAATGTTTCAACAACAATTAAACGTTCTTGACGCACTAATTCAGAGAAAATACTCTTTAATGCACCACGATACATTTTGCGGTTAACTTTTTGGCTATGATCTTGTGGTTTTGCTGCAAATGTCACACCACCACTACGCCAAATTGGGCTCTTAATAGAACCTGAACGAGCACGACCTGTGCCTTTTTGACGCCATGGTTTTTTGCCTGAACCAGCGATTTCTGCACGAGTTTTTTGTGCACGAGAGCCCTGACGAGCAGCAGATGCATAAGCAACAACCACTTGATGAACTAACGCTTCATTAAACTCACGTCCGAAGGTAGTTTCGGAAACAGAAAGCGCTTTCGCGTCTTTTACTACTAATTCCATCTCTATCTCCTCGACGTTAAGCCTTGATTGCCGGTTTAACAATTACGTCACTATTGATTGCGCCAGGAACCGCACCTTTAATTAATAAAAGATTACGTTCAGCATCAACACGTACAATATCTAAGTTTTGAACAGTTACACGTTCATTACCTAAGTGACCTGCCATTTTACGACCTTTAAACACTTTACCCGGAGTTTGGTTTTGACCGATAGAGCCATGACCACGGTGTGCCAAAGAGTTACCATGAGTAGCATCTTGAGTACGGAAATTCCAACGTTTAGTCACGCCAGCAAAACCTTTACCTTTAGATGTCCCAGTAACATCAACTTTTTTAACGTCAGTAAAAATATCAACGTTAATACTTTGACCTACAGTAAATTCGCCTTCTTCAAAACGGAATTCCCATAGACCACGACCAGCTTCAACGCCAGCCTTAGCGAAATGACCTGCTTCAGGTTTGTTTACACGACTTGCTTTTTTGCTGCCAGTTGTAACCTGAATAGCTTGATAACCGTCATTCTCAAGTGTTTTAACTTGAGTAACTCGGTTGCTTTGAACTTCAACTACGGTGACAGGAATAGAAACACCTTCTTCAGTAAAGATTCGTGTCATTCCTACTTTACGACCGATTAAACCAATCATTGTTTCGACCTCTCAATCATTCAGCTTAGGATTAACCTAAACTGATCTGCACATCAACACCGGCAGCAAGGTCTAGACGCATTAAAGCATCAACTGTTTTTTCAGTTGGCTCAACGATATCAACTAGACGCTTATGAGTACGAATCTCATATTGATCACGTGCATCTTTATTAACATGCGGAGAAATCAATACAGTGAAACGTTCTTTGCGTGTCGGTAATGGAATAGGACCACGAACCTGCGCACCAGTGCGCTTCGCAGTTTCTACAATTTCAGCAGTTGATTGATCAATCAAACGATGATCAAACGCTTTTAACCGAATACGGATTCTTTGGTTCGACATGAGACCAGAGCTCCATTATTTAAAAGTTATAACAAAAGATTACTCCTCTTGCCCTGTTTCGATTGACAGGAGAGTGTAATCCGTTCTTTTTCGTAACCCCCAGATCGGAGGTATTGTTGATATAATTAACTGTTTTTAATTTAGTAATTATATCTTTTGTATCATTTGCTTATCCAAACACAATAAGCAAAGTGCTACTAATTATACGGCATTAGTGAACTAATGCAAGCAGTAATTAACAAATTGGTTTCTTATAATAAAAATCACACTATCATATTAAGGTATTGAATTTTAAACGTCTAATACCAATTTTTTATAATTAATTATTTTTGGCAATCACATTGACCTTAATTAGAATGACAATGGCAAATTAATGATCTTCTTTAGCGTGATTAAGGCTATATCTTGGAATCTCAACTTCTAGATCTTCATTAGTAACACGTGCTTGGCAACTTAAACGACTATGTGGTTCAACTCCCCATGCTTTATCTAGCATGTCATCTTCTTGTTCATCACTTTGTTCAAGTGAATCAAATCCTTTACGAACAATACAATGACATGTGGAACACGCGCACGACATTTCACAAGCATGTTCTATCTCAATATCATTACGCAAAGCAACGTCTAAAATAGATTCACCTTCTTGTGCCTCGACAGTTTTTCCTTCTGGGCAAAGATCGGCGTTCGGTAAAAAGGTAATTTTTGGCATAATAATCTCGTTAGTTAAATCTCGTCAACTTTATGACCTGTTAAAGCGTGGCGAATTGACCTATCCATACGCTTAGCTGCAAAATCTTGTGTCACGTTATCAACAATTTTAATTTGTTCTGCAATTATTTGACTATCGTCTAATTCACTCGCTGCTTGTAATTGATGCTTAGCAACTAAAATTTGTTTAAGTTCTTTTTCATTCAATAAATCAGCATCTTTATCTAAAGCACTTTGTAAACTTTCTAGTACTCTAGCAGCTTCAACTTTTTGTTCGGCAAGCATTCTTACCTGTTTATCCTGCTGAGCATGACTAATTGAATCTTGAATCATGGTTGCAATTTCTTTATCACTCAATCCATAAGATGGTTTAACTTGAATTGAAGCTTCAACACCTGTTGATTTTTCCATTGCCGTAACGCTTAATAACCCATCCGCATCAACTTGAAAAGTTACACGAATATGTGCTCCTCCAGCAGGCATAGGAGGAATCCCTCGTAAAATAAATTTAGCCAGCGAACGACAATCACTAACACTTTCACGCTCACCTTGTAGCACATGAATCATCATGGCTGTTTGACCATCTTTAAAAGTAGTAAATTCTTGAGCCCTTGCACATGGAATAGTACTATTCCTTGGAATAATTCTTTCAACTAATTCCCCCATTGTTTCTATTCCTAGCGATAATGGAATAACATCAAGCAACAACATATCAGAATCAGGCTTATTTCCTACAAGAATATCAGCTTGAATAGCCGCACCAATTGCAACAACTTTGTCTGGATCAATAGAAGTTAACGGATTGGTTTTAAAATAATCACCTACTAATTCTCGTACTAAAGGAACACGAGTAGAACCTCCAACCATAACAACTTCAACTATTTCATCGACATTAATGTCTGCATCTTTTAACGCACGACGACAAACTGCCAAAGTACGTTTGACCAATGGCTCGATTAAGTATTGAAATTGCTGGCGAGTAATAGTCAACGACAGATTATCAAGAGAAAAGACAGCAGAATCTTGATGACTTAGCAAAATTTTTATTTCAGTAGCTTGATTACTAATTTTTTGATTAAGATAAGGATCTATATTATTAACCAATCCTAACTCTCTTTTTATATAGTCAGCAAGTAACCGATCAAAATCATCACCACCAAGTGCAGAATCCCCACCAGTTGACAGAACTTCAAAAACACCTTGATGTAAACGTAAAATAGAGATATCAAATGTTCCACCACCTAAATCATAAACCGCAATAACACCTTCTTTTCCTGAATCTAAGCCATACGCAATTGCAGCAGCAGTCGGCTCATTTAATAATCGAAGAACATGTAAACCCGCTAATTTTGCGGCATCTTTCGTTGCCTGCCTTTGCGCATCATCAAAATAGGCAGGAACAGTAATAACAGCACCATCTACTTCCCCTTGCAAGCTCTGCCTTGCTCGCTCAGCTAAAGCAATCAAAATTTCGGACGAAACTTGTATTGGATTGACTTGACCATTAGGCAAGTTTAATAAAGGTACGCTATTTTCAGTTTGTGAAAAAGTATATGGAAAATGTGATAAATCTATATCAGATAAACTTCGCCCCATTAATCGCTTAATAGAGCTAACGGTATTTTGCGGATCATTAACGGCATTACTTTTAGCGTTTTTTCCCACTGTAATAACAGGGTTTTCATCATGATCAACACCATAATGGACAACTGATGGTAACAACGAATTACCATCTAAATCGGGCAATACTTCTGATTGACCACTGCGCACTGTTGCGACTAATGAATTAGTTGTACCAAGATCAATACCCACAGCAATACGACGTTGATGTGGCAGTGGGGTTTGTCCTGGCTCACTGATTTGTAATAATACCATTTAATCTATCTCTATCAATACGTTACTTATCTTAAATTATAAATCAAATTGTTTTTCTTGTAACTTTTCGATTTGTTCAATCAATCTAGTTAGGTAACGGATTTTATAAATTTGATTAAGTGCAATTTGCCAATCTTGCTTTGAGATAAATTGTAATAGCTCGTTATATATTGTTTTTTCACGTTTAATAATTTCTTCATGGAAACGATCTAAAGCCTCAAAATTAGATTGGTTTTCTATATCGTCAAGCTGTTCACGTAAAGAAAATTGTTCCATTAAAAAATCAGCATCATGAATAATATTTTGCTCAGTTGCCACATCAAAACCTTGCAAAGATAAAAAATACTCCGCCGCTTTGATCGGATTTTTCAAAGTTCGATAACCATCATTAATAGCGGCTGATTTTTGAATAACAGCCACTTTATCACTATCAGCTACAGTAGCAAAATTATCTGGGTGATACTGTCTTTGCAATTGTTGATAATGAGAGGTTAACTGTGCAACATCTACTGGTAATTGAGCTGGTAAACCTAATAATTCAAAATAATTAACCATAACTATGGTACCCAATTACACATTAAAGCTTTCGCCACAACCACATTCATGGTGTGCATTAGGGTTATTAAACTTGAAACCCTCATTTAATCCTTCTTTGACAAAATCAAGTTCAGTGCCATCAATATAGACTAAACTTTTTTTATCAACGATAACTTTAACTTCTTTGTCTTCAAAGACACTATCATCATCGTTAATTACATCGGCAAACTCTAAGACATACGCCATTCCCGAACAACCCGATGTTTTAACTCCTAACCGGAGCCCAACGCCTTTTCCTCGATTTGCTAAAAAAGCCTGAACACGATTGGCTGCATTATTGGTTAACGTGATCGCCATTAACGTTGTCCTTTTTTAGTCTTATAGTCATCGATAGCAGCTTTAATTGCATCTTCAGCTAAAATTGAACAATGGATTTTAACTGGTGGCAATGCAAGCTCTTGTGCAATATCAGTATTTTTAATCGCTTCAGCTTCGTCTAATGATTTACCTTTTATCCATTCCGTCACCAAAGAACTTGATGCAATTGCACTACCGCAACCATACGTTTTAAACTTAGCATCTTCGATAATACCATTATTATTTACTTTAATTTGTAAACGCATCACATCGCCACACGCAGGGGCACCAACCATGCCACTACCGACATTAGGATCATTTTGATCAAACGAACCAACATTACGTGGATTTTCATAATGATCAACAACTTTTTCACTGTACGCCATAATTTACTCCTAATCTTAATGTGCTGACCATTTAATGGTTGACAGATCAATACCGTCTTTAAACATTTCCCAAAGTGGGGACAAATTTCTAAGTTTACCAATTGATTCTTTAACTAGCTTAATCACATAATCAATTTCTTCTTCAGTCGAAAAACGACCAATTGAAAAGCGAATTGAACTATGTGCTAGCTCATCATTAAGACCTAATGCTCTCAAAACATAAGACGGTTCTAAACTAGCAGATGTGCAAGCCGAACCAGATGAAACAGCCAAATCTTTCAAAGCCATCATCAAAGATTCACCTTCAATATAGGCAAAACTAACATTTAAAATATTTGGTACACTGTGCTCTAAAGAACCGTTAAGATAAACTTCTTCAATATCTTTTAAACCGTTCCATAAACGATTTTTAAGTGCCAACAAACGTGGCATTTCAGTTGCCATTACCTCTTTAGCAATATGATATGCTTCACCCATGCCAACAATTTGATGCACAGGTAAAGTACCAGAGCGCATACCCCTCTCGTGTCCACCACCATGCATTTGAGCTTCAATGCGTACACGAGGTTTACGCCTTACATAAAGTCCACCAATCCCTTTAGGACCATAAATTTTATGCCCCGAAAAGGACATCAAATCAACTTTTAACTTAGTTAAATCAATCGGCAATTTACCTACGCTTTGCGTTGCATCAACGTGAAAAACAATACCTCGTTCACGACACATATTGCCAATTTTTTCAATGTCTTGTATGACACCTGTTTCATTATTAACATGCATAATCGACACAACTGTTGTATCACTACGCATTGCGGATGCAAGTTTATCTAGATCAAGTATACCATTAGATTCCGGTGCCAAATAAGTTACCTCATAGCCTTCTCTTTCAAGTTGGCGACAGGTATCAAGCACAGCTTTATGCTCAGTTTTACAAGTAATAATATGCTTACCTTTGGCATGATTAAAATGAGCGGCACCTTTAATTGCTAAATTATCGGCTTCAGTTGCACCTGATGTAAAAACGATTTCGCGCGAATCTGCCCCGATCAAATCAGCAATCTGATTTCTGGCAATGTCAACGGCTTCTTCTGCTTGCCACCCAAACTTATGAGAACGAGACGCTGGATTACCAAAAATACCATCAGGAGTTAAATACTGCATCATTTTTTCAGCGACTCTAGGATCAACAGGCGTTGTGGCTGCATAATCCATATAAATAGGTAGTTTCATTAATTACTCCCAATTACAAATTCTATATTCTATTTTTATTAATTAATTTGGACGTGTTGTATATTACTTTGTCGATTAGCAACAGCTTTGACTTCTTGATTATTCACAAGCTCACTCAGTGTAATGCTCGTTAAAAAATCATCAATACGTTCACTTAATTCATTCCAAAGCGTATGCGTTAAACACCTAACCCCGCCTTGACAACCATCTTGCCCATGGCACTTTGTTGCATGAACTGTTTCATCAACAGCTTTAACAATTGAGCTAATAGCGATTTGATCCATACTACGACTAAGAATATAACCTCCGCCTGGACCTCTAACGCTTTGCACTAAGCCATTTTTGCGTAACCGAGCAAATAATTGTTCAAGGTAAGAAAGCGAGATTTCTTGACGTTCTGAAATATCTGCAAGAGATACCGGTCCAGAATCAGCATGCAATGCGACATCAAGCATTGCTGTTACCGCATATCGTCCTTTTGATGTCAATTTCATTGATCATTCCTCTATATTTGGTAATACTTATTGTATATATCCGCTTAATTTAGTCAAGTATTTAGTTGAGTATTTTAGTAGGAATTACCCCATAGTTCATCGTCGACGAATCATAGCGTAATATGCTAATCTAATAAACTAAATTCATATGGGGGTTAAAGGATGAAATTAGTATTACGTTGTTTTTTGGTAACATGCCTAATATTCACAAGTAGTAGTTATGCAGATAATTCTGAAAAGAAACTGCGAGAACATTACCAAAAATGGCTTAATTCTTATCAAACACTTAATTTTGAAGAACAACAAACATTACTTTCAGCCATAAAAGATTACCCATTATATCCTTATGCCGCTGTACAATTTTTTCAAAACAACATAAGAATTGTTTCACCACAAACAGTCAGTGACTTTGTTAACCAGTATCATGATTTTCCACTAACGGCTTCATTAAGCCAATCTTACTTAACAGAATTAAGCAATCGTCAAGATTGGAACTCAATTATTTCGTTTCCAAAAGACAACTCAATACTTTCTAATTGTCACTACCAATACGCATTATTACAAAAAGGAAACGACAAAACAGCCTTTAGTACAATTGAATCACTTTGGATGACAGGTAAAGAACTTCCTTCGGCTTGCGATCCATTACTCAACGCATGGTCACAAGCAGGTAAACAAACGACTAAATTAATATTATTGCGTATTGAACTGGCTCTTGAAGCAAATAATTTAAAGTTAACCAAACATCTAGTAAACTTACTTGATAACAGTTATAAAACAACAAAAACAAATTTAGTGGCTGTACTAGATAACCCGAGAAAATTAGAAGATTTTTCAAAAAATATTAAAGCTAATACTTTCACTAAAAAAATTGTCTTAGCATCATTTCCTCGCTTAGCAAAAGCAGACATAAACTTAGCTGCATCATTATTACCAAAACTAGTTAAACAACAGGCCTTAAATGAAGCAGAGCAAATTATGTTACAAAAAAGCTTAGCTAACCGCTACTTTAATGATTCGGCAACGAGCGAACAGATAAAATGGCGTGATAGCTACATAGCAAAATATCATGATACAGCATTAGTTGAAAAACGCATCCGACTTGCTATCGATGCTTATAACTTTACTGACATAGCTTATTGGATAGCACAATTACCCCCAGAAGATCAATTAAAAGAGGAATGGCAATATTGGCAAGCTCGAGTACTGCTAAATAAAAATCAAAAAAATGAAGCTAACAGCATTTTGAAAAAGCTCACAACCAACCGTGGATTTTATGGCATGATAAGTGCACAAACGCTTAATCAGCCTTATTCAATCAATAACCAATCAAAAAAAATCACACAATCAGAAATATCAGCATTAAAAAGAAAATATGATAATCAACCCTATGTAAAAAGAATCAACGAATTACGTTATTTAGGCATGGCATCAGAATCAGTCAAAGAATGGCGATATATATTAAATAATCAAACAAATAAAGATGAATATATACCGTTATCTCAATATGCCTTACAAAAGGGATGGGGTGATCTTAGTATTCAAGCAACTATTGCTGGCAAGCTTTGGAATAACTGGACAGAACGTTTACCTATTATGTACAAAGACTTATATAATAATGCATTAAAAGAAAAAACCATTACGTTATCTTATGCTTTAGCTATTTCTCGTCAAGAAAGTGCACTTGATACTAACGCTAAGTCACCTGCTGGCGCTCGAGGGCTAATGCAATTAATGCCAGCAACAGCCAAAGAAACAGCTAAAAAAGTCAATTCAGTCACTTATGTTTCATCAGAGCAATTATTTAACCCGCTAACCAATATACAGTTAGGCACTTCGTATCTAAACACTGTTTATCTACAAAATAATAATAACCGTATATTATCTTCAGCAGCTTATAATGCAGGACCCAATAATGTTAAACGCTGGTTAAAAGCGAGCAACGGGAAACTTGATGCTGTCGCATTTATAGATAGTATACCATTTACAGAAACACGTAATTATGTCAAAAACGTATTAGTATATGATTATATTTATCAAATAATCCTAGGGCAAAAAAATGTCAATATTCTTAATTCAAATGAATTTAATAAACAATATTAACGGTGATTATAATGAAAACTAACGAATGGAAACAAACGGTTGAAATATTACACCAAGCATTTAATGATGGTTACTCACTTGATATATTAAAACTATTAATGACCGCTGATGAACGCGATGCACTAATCACTCGAGTCAAAATTGTACATTCACTCCTCGATGGCTCAATCAATCAACGCCAACTAAAAGAACAACTCAAAATTGGCATTGCAACAGTAACCAGAGGCTCCAATAGCCTTAAAGAATCAACACCTGAATTCAAAAAATGGCTAGAAAACAATTTATTAAAATCAGATAATTAAATATAAATGTCAATATCTATCAATAAATTGACTTATTTTGCTATGACAATAAATTTGATTGGATATTGACGCCACTTTCAGCCACAACTGGCAAACAATAATCACACTCCATATGCTTAATATCTTTAACCGATTCGATACTATCATCGTGAAGGTTATGATGAATTTCAATTATACAACTAGAGTAGCGTAAACGCACTTTTAATGCAGGCATAGCAGCTAAATGAACTCGAGAAATAAAATCGCTAAACTTATCTGGTGAACCAACATATTTAAAACAAAGGTATAATCCCCCCTCACTAACAAACTGCTCAATATGCTCAAGATCATTATTATGATCTAAGGTAATTGTATAAAACAGCTCTTGTTCATTAGCATTATCTTTGCTTTTCAATATACGACTAAAAGCATAAATTTTATCTGGTAGGTTTTCACATTTACTATTACAGCGTGATATATAATTATAAAAAAATTGAGTTCTTAGTTTATTTTCTTCATCTAATAATTGACTAAAATTACAATTATTCTTAAATGTAATACCCCAAAAAGTTTTTTTGGGCATATTAACGAATTTTGGCTCAGGCAATAAAAACTGACTTTTATTTAATTCAATCGCAGGAGTTAAACCGGTAGGATCCCAAAATTCACCTCTGCGATAACTTGCGGGAGTCTCATTAAATTGTTTTTTAAAGGACCGAGTAAAGGTTTGCTGAGAATCAAAACGATATTGCATCGCAATATCTAAAATAGGCTTACTTGTCATACGCAAAGCAAGTGCTGCATAAGTTAAACGACGATGCCTAATATAAGTACCAAGTACCTGACCTGTTACCTCTTTAAACATACGTTGTAAATGCCACTTAGAATAACCTGATTTTTGTGCAACATGATCGATAGATAACGGTTGCTCCAAATTTTTTTCAATCCAAACGATAAGATCTGAAATAATACTAACTTGATTCATAAAACCTCATCATAATATCAAATGGCAAACATCAGTCGATTATGACTCAATCCTAGCAATAAGCAAGGCTTAAATAAAATTTATTTTCAGCAAAACGAGTGCGCTCCGGCTTGATGTTCAGTAATATCTTTTACACCGGCAAGCTCTGGAAATTCTGCCATTAATTGCTTTTCGATACCTTCCTTCAAGGTGTAATCGACCATTGAACATCCATTACATCCACCACCAAATTGCAATATAACATAATTATCTTCAGTTAACTCAACTAAACTAACATGCCCCCCATGGCTAGCTAATTGAGGATTAATCTGCGCTTGGATTGCATAGTTAACACGTTCAATAAGTGGCGCATCGTCAGCGACTTTCTTCATTTTTGAATTTGGCGCTTTTAATGTTAATTGCGAACCTAATTCATCCGTCACGTAATCAATAACGGTTTCTTCTAAAAATGGCGCACTAATTTCATCGATATAAACTGAAAAATCGGTATACTTTTCTTCAATATCACTATCTTCCACCGTATCAGCAGGACAATATGAAACACCACATTCAGCACTTGGTGTACCAGGGTTAATAACAAATACCCGGATTTGTGTTCCATCAGGTTGATTAGCAAGCAATTTTTTAAAGTGTTGTTGAGCTGACTCAGAAATAGTGATAATAGACATAACCCCTCACTTTAATGTCATTAGGTAATTAATAAACCTAATATCATTTATAATATAATAATAGTTGACTAACTTTCTTGGTTATTATAGGGGTTGTTTAATATTTTACAATACTGTACGGCATAAACAAACAACTTGAACACTCGTTGCACCACATTTTTTTAATTGCTGACTAATGACATTAACTGTATTACCCGTTGTAACAATATCATCAATAAGCATTATCGATTTTTTTGACAGATCTTGATGACACATAAAAAGTGTTTCGACATTAGCAATTCGTTCTGTAAGAGACAAACTTTTTTGATCTTGCCTACCTTTATTCCGAGACAACAAATAAGGATAAAAATCCCGATTTAACCATCTAGCAATAGGCTTTGCCAATAATTCTGCTTGATTAAAGCCACGAGACCAATAACGAATATGATGCAATGGCACACAAGTTACCAAATCAGGTTTAACTAAAGCATCTCGTTCTCGTCTTTGATACCAAGCTAAAAACATCAATCTGGCTAATGCTCTATTTAGTTCTACTTTGTTGTAAAACTTAAAATGATGAATTAATTTTTTTAATGGATTAACATAGTCAGAAACCGCAATAAGCTCATCCCAATGGGGTTTCTTGACACGACATCGATAACAGATATCTGTCGGTAAAGAGTGTGGTAAACAACATTGATGACAAATTTTATTGAATTTAGGTAAATTATTAACACATTGACAACAAATGCCATGATGAGACAAAAATAAAGGCATATCGCACAAAATACATCGCATAAAATTCAATAGACTTATTTATAAAATAAATTCAGAAAATATAGCGTTTTAATATAAAAAACATACAACAAAAAAATTAATTTTATTTATAAACGCACTTGTTTTTTTGCATTCCTTTTCAGGAAATATCAATACAATAAACCAATTGGTTTTACTATTTTATACAATTAAATACTTCTACGATCTGCAACACAAAAAATCATCTGGTTTTTCATAATAGTATTCAAAATAATTAAATATCCGGTATAATCAACTACCCTCTTTTTGGAGCAAGGAATAAATATATGAAAAAAATTAAATTGTTATTTATCACAATATTGCTAACTTTATTTTCTAGCATTACTTTAGCTGACACCAAAGTACTATTACAAACCAGCATGGGTGACATTGAAATCGAACTAGACAGCGAACATGCACCAATTACCGCCAAAAACTTTCTTGATTATGTAAATAGTGGATTCTATGAAAATTTAACTTTCCATCGCGTCATTCCAGGATTTATGATTCAAGGTGGTGGTGCTGATGATCAATTAAAATTCAAAGATACTAACCCACCAATTAAAAATGAAGCTGAAAACGGTTTAAAAAACGACCGAGGCACTATTGCCATGGCAAGAACCAGTGAAGTAAACAGTGCAACAAGCCAATTTTTTATCAATGTAGTAAATAATGATTTCCTTAATTATCAATCACCACAACAATATGGTTATGCAGTATTTGGTAAAGTAACTAAAGGGATGGATATCGTTGATAAAATTGTCAGTGTCCCAACTAAACGCGTGGGACCACATAGAGATGTGCCTACCGAACCAATTTACATTAAAAAAGCGAGTGTAGTTCAAGAATAGTACAACGACAAGCAATTAACTGACACCGTCTATTATCCTAATAAAAAACGGCTTAATAAAAAAATACCTCTGCAAATAAATTGATTTACAGAGGTATTTATCCAAATAATCTATCCCAAACTTACAACTATCATTTCCAAGCTATTTTAAAGCTATTAATAAATTGGCTAACGTTCTTACCCCTATCCCAGTTGCACCTGTTGCCCATAAAGCTGTCGCACTTTTGCGGAATGTTGCTGAACAATCAATATGTAGCCAATTGTTTTGATAATTTTTAACAAAATGCGATAAAAAAGCCGCAGCAGTGCTCGCTCCAGCGGTATTAGGTATACCGGAATTTGCCATATCAGCGAATGATGATGGAAATTGCGAACGGTGAAATTCAGCTAATGGTAATCGCCAAAAAGCTTCATGTTCAACATCACTACTAGCTAACAATTGGTTAGCAAAGTTATCATCAAACGAAAGTAATGAGTGATAATCATTCCCTACCGCAATTTTAGCAGCACCAGTCAGTGTTGCGCAGTCAATAATATAATGAGGTTTATCATTATCAGCACAAATTAAACCATCAGCCAAGACAAGACGCCCTTCGGCATCGGTATTATCAACCTCGACCGTTTTACCATTACGATAACGAATAATATCACCTAACTTAAATGCATTACCACTAACCAAATTATCAGCACAACATAAATACAGCTTAATTCGATGATTCACGCCTCGTGCAATGGCTAATGCTAACGCACTGGTCACTAACGCAGCTCCCCCCATATCAGAACGCATTGATTCCATAAAATTACTTGGTTTTAAGCTATATCCTCCAGAATCAAAGGTAATACCTTTACCCACTAAACAAGCAACAATTGGAGCATTAGGATTTTTGGAAGGATTATAATCAAGCTCAAGCAAGGCAGCAGGTCTATCCGAGCCCTTACCCACCGAATAAATCCCCATATAATCATGCTCTTTTAACGCTTCTCCCGAAATAATATTGTAAGAGACACCAGACGAATAGGCACTAATCAACTCCGCACTTTTCGTTGCTAGTGCTAACGGGCTTAACGTTTCGGCTTGCTCATTAACAATATCACGACACCAATCAATAATGGCTAAACGATGTTTTAATTCTTGTTTATCTTGAGTATTGAGTTTTGGCCAAGAAACTTTAGTGCTATTTTTAGCATTCCGATAACCTAACCAAAAATGCCAACAAGCTTCAAGATCCCAATTATCACCACTTAATTTAACGGCACTTATTCCTTGGTTATCTAACTTGCGCCCTGCCCGCTGAATTGCACCTAAACGGTGCTGAGTATCATAATGAATCGTAATAGCATCATCCGAAAAACTCAACAACGCATTCTTGCCCCATTGCGTTGGTGCGGGTTTATCAGATAACAAAATAGATAACGTTGACATAATAAGAACCTTAATCATGAGTTAAGTAAAAACAGTGGCTTAATTCTAATCAGAAACATGCTAATATAGCAAGCAAAGTTAAGCAGAAATAAGGAAGAATAATGGCCGCAATAGTACCAATAAAAAATGGAATTAATTTTCGTGATTTGGGAGGAATCAAAACAACTGATGAACGTCAAATACGATCGGGTATGTTATACCGTTCAGGAGCATTCTCACTTATTACGCAAGAAGAACAATCTTATTTATCTAACGAATTAAATCTACACTATATTTTAGACTATCGTGACCAAGATGAAATTGCACGAAACCCCGACAAACTATGGCATAACGCAAAATATATTAATGTACCGGCAAACCCTTTGAGCGATACAGTCACAGCCAGTTTAACAAGTGACTTGGGAAGTCATACCCAAGCACTGAAAAAAAACTCCCCATTTGATTTTATGATTAAGCTTTACCAATTACTACCATTTAACAACCCTGCATACAAAAAACTTTCCTCGCTATTACTAACTTCGCAAGGCAAACCTTTAGTGCAACATTGTGCAGTAGGAAAAGACCGTACGGGTGTTGGGGTTGCATTAGTGCTATTTGCATTAGGAGTTAGCGAAGACAGCGTAATACAGGATTACTTACAGACAGAACAGCTGTTATCTGATTATCGAGAATATTTACTAAGCCAATATAAAAACAAAGCTACACCTGATGAAATTGAAAAGCGTAAAATCATCTTTGCAACTAAAAAAGAGTACCTAACAGCAGCATTAGATGCGATCAAAGCGCGCTACGGCACCATTAACGAATGGTTATCACAAGAATATCAATTAAACGAACATAATAGACAAATAATACAAGATATCTATTTGATTTAAATTGATTTAAAAAATAATCGCAATCAAATACAGTATCAAGATAATAAAATAAGTTCAGAAATCGGCTCGTTACAGTTTACAGACAAATGAACATCATCAACCTGATGATATTGATAATAAAAATGCTGAGCAAAAGGCGCTGTAATCACTTGCTCAGTTAAATCAACATTAACCGATTTAATTTGCCAGACGCCTTTAGCATATAATTTTAACGCCGATTCTTTCAACGTCCATAATTGCCAAAAAGCCCTTAATGAATCATCTTGTTTGATCAACCATTGATATTCATCATCTGCAAAAAAGTTCTTAGCCACCTTCAAATAATTTTTGCGCGGACGATCCACTTCGACATCAAGTCCGATCATACCCGTTAATGAAATCGCTACCGCCACCCAATTTTGACTATGACTAATATTAAAATCGGGCAAATGACGCTCTAAAAAACAAGGACGACCATTATCACCAACAACGATTGTTGGCAAAATCGAAATATCACAATACTGCTTAAGCAAATTGGCTAATATTGAGCGACATACTAAAAACTGTTTTTTACGCTCATCATTAAATTTATCGGCCTCATCAACAATCTGCTTTGGCAATAACGCAAAATCAATTGTTGAATGATTCAAATTAGCTAGTTGGATTATTAACGTCATTGGTAAACGGGTATTTATAAAAATTATTTTTTACTATTTTAACAGCATGCTATGCTAACTGTTATTAAAATTTATTAAATTGCAAAAGGAATCATCATGTCATTACCAACAAAATTAGTCCATGCAGGACGTAAAAAACGTTATACACAAGGTGCGGTTAATTCGGTGATTCAACGAGCCTCATCACTGGTTTTTGATAGCATTGCCGCCAAAAAAGAAGCCACCAAAAATCGAACAAACGGTGAACTTTTTTATGGACGCCGAGGCACACTAACCCACTTTGCGCTACAAGAAGCCATGGTAGACATTGAAGGAGGAGCCGGTTGTTACCTTTACCCATGTGGTGCAGCGGCCATTGCTAATGCAATTTTAGCCTTTGTAAAAACAGGCGATCATATTTTAGTATCCGAAGCGGCTTACGAACCTACCCAAGAATTTTGCCAACACATCTTAAAAGATCTCGGGGTTGAAACAGATTACTTTTCGCCATTAATAGGCAGCAATATCACCAATTATATAAAACCCAATACCAAAGTCGTATTTCTTGAATCACCAAGTTCCATCACAATGGAAGTGCAAGACATCCCCACTATTGTCAAAGCTATTCGAAGCGCCAACCCTGAAATTGTTATCATGATGGATAACACTTGGGGAGCAGGCATATTATTTAAAGCCTTAGCGCATGATATTGATATCTCAATACAAGCCGGCACCAAATACCTCATTGGCCATTCTGATGCCATGCTAGGCACCGCAGTTGCTAACCAACGTTGTTGGGATAGGCTACGCGAACGCTCCTACCTAATGGGACAAATGTGCGATGCAGACACAGCTTACATGGCAACCCGAGGCTTACGAACACTAGCAATAAGACTTAAACAACATCATGAAAGCGGCATAAAAGTTGCCAAATGGTTAGCACATCACCCAAAAGTTGCCACAGTAAATCACCCTGCATTAGAAAGCTGTAAAGGACATGAATTCTTTAAACGCGATTTTACAGGTGCAAGTGGTTTATTCTCGTTTGTCTTAAAAGATCATTTAACTGATGTTCAATTAGCTGATTTCCTTGATAACTTAACTTACTTTTCAATGGCTTACTCATGGGGTGGATTTGAATCATTAATTTTAGCTAACCAACCTGAAGAACTTACTAACATCAGGCCTGTATCAGGCATCGACTTCAAAGGAACACTAATTAGGTTACATATTGGGCTTGAAGATCCTGATGATTTAATTGCCGATCTTGCTGCTGGTTTAGACAGAATAAAACGACAAAAAAATAAAACCAATGCATTACAGAGTTTAGTATAATTAGGTAGAAAATGAATAACCAACACCAAACCCTGTTTACAAACACCATTGAACAGACTATTTTTGATCATATAAAAAACCACCCATCCCTCCTGATTGCTTATAGTGGAGGGGTTGATTCAAGCGTCTTAATGCATGCGCTAGTACAGCTCAAACGCCAATTGCCAAATTTAAAACTTAGGGCAATTTATATTCATCATGGATTAAGCAACAATGCCGACAATTGGGCGACACATTGCCAAAAACAATGCCAAACGTGGCAAGTACCGCTCATCATAGAAAAAGTTAAGCTAACCCCCCATGCAGGAAATATCGAAGAACAAGCCAGAAACGCACGTTACCACGCGATTTATCATCATCTAAAAAGCAACGAAACATTATGCACTGCTCAACACCTTGATGATCAATGCGAAACCTTTTTTCTAGCGTTAAAACGAGGTAGTGGCCCAGCTGGATTATCGGCAATGCCTATTGAAACTAAACAGCACCTTCGCCCATTATTAACTGTGTCACGAACTCAAATTGAAAATTACGCCAAACACCATCATCTAACGTGGATAGAAGACGAAAGCAACCAAGATGACCGCTACGATCGTAACTTTTTAAGACTCAATGTCTTACCAACAATTAATCAACGCTGGCCTCATTTTTCTCAAATGGTGGCACGCAGTGCCGCATTATGCCAACAACAAGAAGCACTGATTAACGAATTATTATTATCCGAATTTCAACAAATAGTTACTCAACAAGGACAATTGCACCTTGCTCCTTTAATGAACTATTCAGAATATAAACGCAATGCTATTTTGCGAATGTGGTTGCGAACTCAACAAATAGCCATGCCAACACAAAAACAATTAGCATTAATTTGGCCAACCGTTGCCTTAGCCAAAGAAGATGCCAATCCACAATTTATTCTTAACAACAAACAAATACGCCGTTATCAAAACCAGCTCTACCTATTACCGCTATATCAAAATATTGAACAACAAAAACTCCACTGGGACTTAACGTCAGAATTGCTCTTGCCCGATAATGCCGGTAAATTACAGCTCAATCACCAACACCATTTAACGTGTCGTTTACCGAAAAAAGACGAACAAGTGACTGTACAATTCCATGCTCAAGGAAAATTACAAATCGTTAATCGTCATGGTTCACGACCAATAAAAAAACTATGGCAAGAACATAATATTCCACCATGGATGCGAACTCGAATCCCACTGATTTACTACAATGAACAACTGATCTGCGCAGTTGGCGTATTTGTGACAGAACAAGGAAAAGGAACACAAATCGGGTTTACTCTTGCGGAATAACAATACATCGATTTAATTTATTAAACGCTACTGTATTAAACGCTATGGTTTGTTTTTGTTTGTTAGTTCAAAAAATAATAACCTATTGATTTATATACCTAGTACAGGTAAAATTAATTTTTTATCATTAAATATCATATATATAACAATTCACAATGAAAAAATTCACTTTCTTGAGCTGCTGTCTTTTCCTTGCATTACCATTAACAACGCAAGCAGTAGTAGTTAATGACGTTACAGGCATGACACCTGTCGAAGTTACTGCAGTTATGCAGCCAGAATCAACCCAACAAGTTGCCGAACTGATTAAAAATTCTAAGGGACCAATCAGTATCGCCGGTAAAAAATACAGCATGGGTGGACAAACAGCAATAAACAATGGAATTCAAATAGACACACAAAAGCTAAACCATGTAATTGATTTCAACCCCGAACAAAAACTTTTAACCATTGAAACAGGGGCAACTTGGCGTCAAGTACAGGAGCTAATTGATCCCTACAACTTATCAGTAAAAATCATGCAAAGCTATGCCAACTTTAGCATTGGTGGATCATTGAGCGTCAATGTACATGGCCGTTATATTGGCGAAGGTCCAATAATATTATCGGTAGAAAAATTCAAAATTGTATTAGCAGATGGCTCAATCGTCGAGGCGACCCCAAAAGAAAATCAAGATATATTTTATGGCGCTATCGGCGGTTATGGTGGCTTAGGTGTAATTACAGAAGTCACCTTACGACTTGCTGATAATGTTAAAGCAAAACGTATTAGTGACGTTATGCCAATTACACAGTACTACCCATATTTCATGCAACAGATTCGATCTGATAAAAGGGCAATATTTCATAACTCGGTCATTTACCCGCCTGATTTTGAAGAAGTTCGCGCTGTTACTTTTAAAGAAACACAAGAACCATTAACTATTTTAGATAGACTACGCCCAACCGATCAATATTCATATGATCAGGAACAAAAAATCAAAATCGTCGCATCATCAGACGAAGGCAAGCGCTTACGCAAATTGTATGATGATCTAGATTATATACAACAACCCGTAATGTGGCGTAATTATGAAGCTAGTTTTGATGTATCTAATTTACAGCCGATCAAAGATAAAGATAAAAGCTTTGCACTAGAAGAGTATTTTATCCCTGTAGATCGGTTTGAGGATTTTTATCCTGAATTAATTGCTATTTTGAAAAAACATCGGGCTAATGTGATTAATATTTCTATTCGTCATGCAAATGCTGATAGTGGTTCGCTACTAGCATGGGCAAAAACCGAAGTATTTGCTTTTGTGATTTATTATCAACAAGCTACCGATGAACAAAGTAAAAAAGAAGTTGGAGTCTGGACTCGAGAATTAATTGATGCAGTATTAGCAAAAGGCGGTAGTTATTATTTACCTTATCAATTACATGCAACTTCTGAACAGTTTCAACGTGCATATCCACAAGCCGAACGCTTTTTTAAGCTTAAAGCACAATTAGATCCAGAAAACAAATTCAGTAATATGATGTTAAAAAAATACGGCCCTAGCGCTGTACAGCAGGTAAAGTAAAACATACTTAAATATTACTAACAACTAACCCAACAATAAAAGGGCTGCTAGGCAGCCCTTTTTATTTAAAATTAAAACAGCAAATTATTGATTTGCGGATCTTGCTTTCCAACGCTTAAGCAACAAAGCATTAGTCACAACACTAACGCTACTTAACGCCATCGCGGCACCTGCTAGCATTGGATTTAAAAACCCCAGTGCCGCAAGTGGAATGCCAATTAAATTATAAAAAAAAGCCCAAAATAGATTTTGCTTAATTTTATGATAAGTTCGGCGTGAAATATCAATCGCATCAGCAATCAAAAATAAATTACCTCGCATCAACGTAATACTTGCGGCATGCATAGCCACATCGGTCCCCGTACCCATAGCAATACCAATATCTGCAGCCGCCAAAGCTGGGGCATCATTGACACCATCACCAACCATTGCCACTTTATTAACATTAGTTATATTTTCATTTTGTTGCAATTGATAAATATAATTGGCTTTATCTTGTGGCAATACTTCAGCAATAACCTTATCTAGACTTAATTGCTGACCAACCATATTGGCCACTTTCTGACTGTCACCCGTTAACATAACGGTTTTTACATTCAATTGATGTAATGCTTCAATTGCCGTTTTTGCTTCTTGTTTAATAACATCAGCAAAACCAAACAACGCCAATATCACTACACCACCTTCTAATTGTTGTTTAGCTAAAAACGAAATGGTATAACCTTTGCTAGATAATTCACTAACCTTATCGTCCATATTCACAAAATAAGCATTTAATGATTTCATCCAACGCAAGCTACCTAAATAATATTCCGTATTATCAACCGTTGCCATCACACCAAACCCAGCAACAGAAGTAATATTTTGAGCATAACAATGCGTTTTAGCTCTACTTAAAATCGCTTTTGCTAGTGGATGCTCACTACCAGCTTGTAATGATGCAGCGAGCGATAAAATCTGATCGGGCGTCTCGCTACCCATAATATCCATCTCAACTAATTCAGGTTTACCAATTGTTAAAGTACCTGTTTTATCAAAAGCGATGGTATTGATATTATGCAGTGTTTCTAACGCTTCAGCATCTTTAATTAAAATACCATGCCCCGCAGCCACTCCAGTACCCACCATAATTGCTGTTGGTGTTGCTAAACCTAAAGCACATGGGCAAGCAATCACTAACACCGCAACGGCATGGAGCAATGCTTGCTGCCAATCATGCGACATCATCCCCCAAGCCAATAACGTAACCAATGCAATTAACAAAATTACTGGCACAAAAACAGCACTAATACGATCAACTACCCGCTGAATCGGTGCTTTTTTAGCTTGAGCGGATTCAACCATTTCAATGATTTTGGATAAAGTAGAATCCGATTGAATAGCCGTAGTTTTAACAATCAATAACCCTTCACCATTAATCGTACCGCCAGTAACCACATCATTAACGGTTTTATTTACAGGCAGGCTTTCGCCCGTTAACATCGACTCATCACTACTTGATACGCCTTCAATCACAATACCATCAACAGGAATGCGATCGCCTGGTTTAATAATAACAATATCATGCACTTTAACTTGGCTAATAGGCAAACTCACCTCTTGATCACCACGCCTTACTAAAGCAACATCAGGACGCAGTGCTGACAGGGCTTTGATGGCTTGCGTGGTTTGCCGTTTAGCGTTTGACTCTAACCATTTACCTAACAAAATCAAAGTGATAATAATCACTGAAGATTCAAAATAAAGGTGCTCATCATTACCGACGAAAAACTGATACACCGACAACCCATAAGCTGCACTGGTACCAATAGCCACCAACAAATCCATATTGCCTGACAACGCCTTAACCGCATTAAAACCGCTTCGATAAAATTTAGCGCCTAGCCCAAATTGCACAATAGAGGCAATAACCAATTGTAACCAAGCAGGCATCATCAAATGTACACCAAATGGCGCCAACAACATTGGAAACACAAAAGGAATAGCAAAAATAACAGCAACAACAATCGGCCAACTAGATAATTGTGTTTTCAATTGAGAAGACTTTGCTGATTGCGTTATTTTAACGGCATGATAACCCGCATTATCAACCGCAGACATTAACGACTCAAGCGTCACATGCTCATCGGCATCAACCGTTGCCTTTTCGGTCGCAAGATTTACGCTAACATCAACAACGCCATCGACCTTTTTCAGCGCCTTTTCAACACGCCCAACACAAGATGCACAACTCATATCTTCAACAATAAAATGATATTGAACTGTTTTCATTATGCTTTCCTTAATGATTAATGGAATGGAATACAAAGTCGGCCTATGCTTAATATAAAGGTCGAATAAAAATAAAACAGCGCTCACAGGGCTTGACAAACCCTGTGATAAAACAGAAAGGAGGAAGGAGGAATTAGTTGCGTAACTTTTCTGGCCAATCGTTTTGGGTTGAAACCAACAAATCTTTCACAATTCGAGGATTACCCGCCACCACATTGCCCGAAGCCATATAATTATTACCGCCAACAAAATCCGTAATCACACCACCTGCCTCACGCAAAATCAACTCACCACCCGCAATATCCCATGGTTTTAAACCGATTTCAAAAAAGCCATCTAAACGGCCTGCGGCAACATAAGCAAGATCCAAAGCAGCAGAACCACTACGGCGAAAATCGCCACATCTTACAAACAACTTTTGTAGCACAGCAAAATAGCTATCGCTATATTGTTTTTGTTTAAAAGGAAAAGCCATTGCCAGCAGGCTATTATCTAAATCTTTAGCATTACTAACACGAATACGATAACCATTAAGTTGCGCACCTTTACCCCGAGCAGCGGTAAACAGTTCGTTAGTCATTGGGTTATAAACAACAGCAATTTCGGTTTTCCCTTTAACGCGAGCTGCGATAGACACTGCAAAATGAGGGATATTTTTAATAAAATTGGTTGTACCATCAATCGGATCGATAATCCACTGAGTATCGGCATCATTACCTTTAACTAAGCCGCTTTCTTCGGCAATGATAGTATGGTCAGGGTAAGCTTTTTTGATTGTTTCAACAATTAAAGCCTCGGCAGCACGATCCACATTTGTGGCAAAATCATTAGCGCCTTTGCTGTCAATTTCGATTGAACTAGGGTTTTCATAAGCCTTAATGGCCACATTGCCTGCTTTACGAGCAGCGCGAATAGCGATATTAAGCATCGGATGCATAAATTTATTCCAATTGATGATGTTAAAGAACGGATTATATTAGTATGACATTTGTCGTACTAAAAGCTGTTGCATAGTATAAAGGTTTTGTGGCTTTATTGCCAGAGTGTGGAGGGGTTGATAGGTAAAACTTACTCGATTTAATTTTAATAACGACGTTCCTTTCGTATATATTTTAAACGAGCTTTACCATCTGGCATAAAATAAGTCCCATATTTAACCAATCCCCCTTGTTTGAAATGACAAATCAGTTCATAAGCTAATACCATGTCATCATTGTTTTTTTCATCAATATTCAAATCAATAGAAGCAAGCCTTGGTTCATACTTTAATAATGTTTGTTCAATTGCTCTCATTAACACGTAAGCTGATGAGGGTAAGGCTTGGAAAATTGTTGACATGTCAGGTAACCCATAGTCTGGCATGTGCTTTATAGCTCCAGCGCGGCTATTTAAAATACGCTCAATATTATCCATCACGCTAATAATTGTCTGTTCATTTTCAGTTATATCATCAACTGCTATACCTGATTCAAAATAACCATAGATCAAATCATATAGTGAGGCACTCATCTACTTTCATCCACCAATTTTATTGTATATTGACTTGCAGATATTTCACGCGGCTTACTAATATTTAAATCCCCTCGATTCAAAATAAGTCGCCAGCTATTATCTTTTAGGTTTGGTTCTTTATAAAGTGCTGCAATACCTACTGCTTTAGCTTTTTTATTAAATGAGGTATCAATAGAAATAGCAGTATTTGGCTTTAATACTATTTCTTTACTGTCAACCAATGACTCTCTTAAAATATCGCTATCTTGATCAACCAATTCTTGATAAGAAATAGAGTTAAAAATGTCGGCTTCTTTTAATTGATAAATACGAATAACAACTGGTGAAGAACGCCCTTCATCATCCATATTTAATTCAGCTCTTGCCGTAATATCTAAATGTAATGTCCTTATATCCCATGTAAAGAGAGAATTGCTTAAATCAGATACTTCCTCTGTAACACTTTGAGCAATACCACATCCTGTTAGCCATATAGTTAATAGAATAGCAATAAATAAATTAATTATTTTCATGTTTTCTTCCTTTATATTATGCCGCATAAGCAATTCCAGAATAGTATCCTAAATTTACAGCTACTTCATCTTGAATAAAATTACCATTTACTGTTTTTTTAGTAAACGATGCAGTTTGTCCTAGTCGACTATTTTTCGATATCAATTGGCTTCTAGGTAAAAATTGACGCTGAATATAGAGAGTTATTTTAGCATCAACTTGATAACCTAGATAAGCTCTTAATAAAGCTAACAAATCATAATATAATTGTCCATCAGGTAGTAAATCAGCAACCTGACTTTCATATTGCGGTGTAATTGCTATATGAACTGTTTGGTTACACTCCCTAAAACGAGATCCTAATATAGTCTCTCCACCTAAAGAAATGCGTTGTAATCCTTTATCTCCGAACTGTGCAGGATTATTAATTGAATACCAAACGGGATAAAATTCACTTACAACAACTTTTGCATCATTTACTAACACTCGAACTAACCCAGCGATCCCTTCGGCTGTACGTGTTTTTTGTGACATCACCCCTAATAAAGCCAAAAAACGAGATAATGGTGTGCCAACTTGCTTATCTGCACCTTCTATACCAAATCCTGTTAATCCAAGTAAACACTGAGATATAGAATCTCGACCACCGCTTAAAAAGCTAGCCGGATAATGATATTTCAACCAAATTCGATAAAACTGTGTTATTACACGATGGTTAAAGATATCTAAAAAGTCTGTCATAGCTTGATAATTTTCTTCACGACGAATAATATTATCAAGCAAACCAAGGGGTAATACTGCATCAACACCATATAACCCTAAAAAGCGAGTTCGAACTGTAGTCGGACGATTAATATAGGGTTCTCTTTCTATATATTTCAACTCACTAGCAGGAAAAGACATATCGATAGATGGGGCAAAACGCAAAGGATCTGCTGCTGGACTTTCATTTTTACCTAATATATTTCCATTTGCATAAATTTGTTCAATTAACTGACAAAAACGATAAAAATTTATTTTTGGCAACGCTTTTTCAAGCGTCTGCATTAAAGGACTGTTTTCGATGCTTTGCTGTGATGCCATACTATTTTATTTCCTGTAGGTAAAAGAATAATCATTAATTGTGTAAATAAATTAACATCGGCATATAATGCAAAAAATTGGTTCAACAATTCACCAAAAAGCATCACATCACCTTCTCCCGTAAATTGGTAACTATTAATTGTTACTTCAATCTCTATACCACGTTGCAACATCCCTTTTTCGATGCGTTTAATCATTCGATGAGAAACTTCGACTATACCATCTAAACGACGGCGATTTAGTTCATTATCAGTCCAATCATATAAAGCAAGAGTCCCTCGCAAAACCTCAGCGTTCATTAATGACAAATAATTAGGTGCTAAATGCGATAACACTCGCCAATAAAAACGATCCTCTGTTGGTGGATAGCAAGGTAATGTTGGAGAACATAAATTTTGTACTTTTGAAATACTATTGTGAGCATTACACAATTCATTAATTCGGGCATTTCGTAATGCTTTCCTAGGTAACATACCATTAGTACCAGTGACACGTAATGATAATGTTTCTTCTTCAAGAACTTCATTTTTATCCCAAATTTTACCACCTAAAATCAACCAAGTATCATGCAAACCTGAAGCACCTTTACGAACTCGGGTATGATAATACCTTTCTGGAGCATCATGCCGTAACATACCACCTCGATGTTTAAAACTTGTAAAAGGCTCATATTGATAGCGTCCAGTACGAGTAATTGCCTCTACATGCTCAACAGAATAAATCTCAACATGTCCATCTTGCTGTAATAATGGACGAAGTAGGTATTCACTCTCCAACTGATTGACAATAACAGGATCGGCTTCCAGATTAAATAAATTAATTACAGGTACACAATGTAAACGGATATTATTATGATCAAAAGGCATATCATTTGGCCAAGTTTGATTAAGTAATAATTCAATGTCAATATACTCGCTTTTTTCTGGAAAAACTTGAAAGCTTAACCCATGTAAATCAACAAACATAAATTTTTCACGAAATGCAAAATACTCTAATAAGAGTTGGTATCCAGCAAAAGCATTATCAGGTTTTAACCACAAGCGGTCATCTTCGTCAAATCCAACGGGAATTATTTTACCCTGAAAATTTATACGTTCTTCTGGCCGAGTAGCATAACGCAAATACATTGATGTAACTTGCTGAGTTAGCATATAATGCAACATTGAAGCAATCGGTCCATCCGCACTCAAATATAATCTAAGTTTAGACAAATCAAGCTGTTCAAAATCGGTTAATTCTCCAAAACTAAGTCGAAGAGTAATCATACTTCGACCATCATGGTGAACACCAAGTTTCGCCTGACTAATTTTAACAGGCTGTAATGTTACTGATTGTGTCGTACGATATGGGCACTGAGTACCCATTTGCCCTAGTGGTTCTGTCCGTACTTGTAACCCCTTGGGAATTATTTCTGGACGAGATAATGTTTCATAATTTGGTGTTAACTCAATAATAGACAATGACGGAATTAATCGCAAATAGTGAGGCCAAAGTAAACTAACTAAACTTTCAGTAAGTTCAGGTAAATCATCATCAATTTTCTGACGTAATCGACCAGTTAAAAAAGCAAAACCCTCAAATAATCGCTCCACATAAGGATCCCGATCACCAACACTATCTAAATTAAGTTGGCTTGCTCTATCTGGATGAATTTTAGAAAATTCCTTTCCAGCTTCCCGCAAGTAGCGCATTTCAGATTCGTAATAGCGTAAAATCAAATCATCCATTGTTTATCTCTTTATTTTTCACATTATTTTTTATCTTTTATAAAATTACATCACACTTAATGCTTTAGCTGGATCTAGCTGAATTAGCTCTTGTTGTAATAACTCAACTAACTCTAGCAGATGTGGTTTTATCTTCTCTTTAGATTTACTTTTTTGCTTGATTAATCGAAATAAACATCGTTTAACATCAAATAACAATTCTTGCTCCCACTGTAATAGGGTCAATAATTGTTGTTGATTATTCAGACTGATGAACAAGTTTAATGCAACATCTTGTTTTCCAAATTGTTCAGCAACTCTTGCTTGAGTATATTGCAATAAATATCGTTGTTTAGGGGAACGTAGCAATGGCAAGTTTTGTAACCAATAAAACGCTTTTTCTAAATTTTCAGAATGAGCAAGTTCTAGTGCTTGTTTTTCAATTTCATTCCAATCATCCTCGCCAGATATAGCAATAGGTTGCATGCTATCATCTCCATCTAAATGATGTATACGTGCATTATTTGAGATCCAATTTAATGTTTCATCGTCTGCAAATGGCATACCATTTTCAAAAAAGAGAAACTCAACACCATTTAATCGTTCTAACATTAAACCAATATCCGTTAAATAAATATCTGCCCATGATTGATAAGGCTCTCCCATTTTTTGTAATGACATCACCGTTGCTCGCTGTAAATCTAACCAAAAATGGTTAGCACTTTCCATAAAAGCCGTTTCAACGCGTTCAAAAAGCTCTGACCACTGTTGTTGAAGGATTAAACGACTAACATGTTGCTTAAGTTCCGTTCTCGGAGCGGGTAGCCGCGTTTTACCTTGATGATCCGCTGGTGGTAAATCACTAATTGTATCCCACCTAAGTACACGTAAAAATCGACCAGCAGCAAGATATCCATCTGGTTTTTCACGTAAAAAAACAGCCATTTTACGAGCCTGATCCAATAAATCACGTTGAGAATTAATTTTTATTTCTGTGATATTTTTAGGAGATTCTAATTGAGAAGAAGAAATAGGAGCTACTGACGAATTATCTTCTATGTTAACCTTTTTAACAGATTGATTTAGACCATTATTAAAAAAATGGACTAATGCAGACAAATCAGGTGCATGAACAGATTGATTAGGATCATCGCTAACAAATAGCTTCTGACAGCAGAGATCAATTTGATTTAATGCAACAATAATACGTGTCAAACAAAGTTCAGATAGAGGATGTAATAGAGTAAGTTGATCAATAAACTTTGCATTAGTAAGCCACTCTACAGCATTTTTACGAATGTTATGCCGAGAAGGATAAATTGATAAACCAAAGGTATCCAATAACCCAGCTAACAACTCAACACCATCAGCAAATCCATTCGCACCATCTATATGTAAACGAGCTAAACAATAATAAGTTGCAACACGAATATCTTTACTATGTTTTTTTAATATTGTTTCACTTTCGGTAACAATTAGCTGGTAATTAATTCCAGATAATTTCGCAATCTCTTCTTTGATTTCTTGAAATGTATCATGATAAGTGAGATCCTCACCGGTAGGATTTTCAGATGTAATTGGCTTCAACCACTCTTCCCAACGCTGAGTAAACTCCATCTTTACTGAATCATTAGGAGTTTGTTGCCCTAAAAAACGGTTTAATAATTGGCTAAACATAATAATAATCCATCATTTTATTTTTATAAATCACGATTCAAATACTGTTTTTGGTAAAGTAAAATTGCGTAATTTCAATAATGTCAATGGGCCACCACCTAGCTGAGTACGTAAAATAAATTTTAGTTTACGTTGATCTGGTGCGTTCCAAATAAGCTCATAGCGACTTGAATCTAATCGTTTTACATATGCAGATTCAAGTAAACGAATCCATGCCCAATCACCACTATAATATTGATAAAGCTTTAATCCTGCCGCATCACCGCTCCAACTTAATTGCGAATAAGGAGAATAACCATCGCCAGGCCAATTAAAACGTTGCCAAGTAGGAGACTGATTAAAATAATCTATCTTTTGTTTATTTATCACCAATTCAGTTCGTGTGATTTTGTTACCACTACGAGGCATAAGTTCAAATGATAAAGCTGCATCTCCTGTAGTAAGCAACTCTACCGATAGGTCATTAAACAATTTTAATGCATCAAGAAATTTAGGTGAAAAATTAAGACCTTGAGCATTAACAGAATTGACAATCCAACTTCCGCCTTTCTTTTCTAATACCCCATTCAACTCATTAGCAATAAAGTTATCAACGATACCTGTATCAGCACGTAAAAAACGTGCAAGTTCGGCTAGTGATGCTTCGTTATCACTATTTTTAAAAGGATAGCGACCAGCAAAAGATTGTTCCCACTGACTGACAATATAATTTTGCCAAAGCTCATTAAATCTATTTGCTGCTGGTATTAACACTACTTGCCATGACTGTTCAAGTGGCTTTTTAAATAAACTATAACCAAACCCAGACCACTCTTCACCTAAATTTGCCGCAATTAAGTTACCATAGTCTCGTGTTTCAGTTAAATCAACAGAAGTGCCTTTAAAAACACTTTTTGCTAATCCTTGCATCATTGCTTGAGGATCAGCGCTATTTGCTATATTTTGCAATTTTAAGCGCACTTGTGTAATACGTAATAGGTAAGTTTGTAAAGAAAGTCCATTTGTATTATTGTTATTAAGCAAACTCGTGACAGGCGAAAATGTTGCAGTTAACGGTCCTGATGCTTCATTATTTATCGGTAACCCTGTTTTGGATTTATTTCCAATCAATTCTTGTGCAGAACGAATTAAATTATCTGACAAACCATCACCTGAATAAGCAACCTCAGACTGGTATTTCACAACATTGATTAAAGCAATTAAAGGAGACTGACGGGTATCTGCTAGCAATGTAAGTTGTTCAATAACATCTGAAACATTATCAGATGAATGCCATTGAATCGTATTTAAAAAGAGTAACCATGCTGCACCATACTCACTGAAATAACGATCGGTAAGTTGTTTTTTTAACATATCAGAAGAAATTGAAGCGGTCAAATCACTTTCTCCGTCACTCAAAACCCAGTCAATCTGCTCTTTTCTATTTTTTGCGACCTCCTCAATTTCATCTTTAATGGTATCATCCCAAGCTTTGCGGGTATAGACACCTGGAATCTCGGTATCAGTAGAAAACAGCATTTGGCTGTCTAACCCTTCAAGTAGCTGATTTAAATTTTGATTTTCATAATGTTGGCTAGCTCGTTGAATCATCTCTTTATAAAGAGTATTAACAGTATTTTGTACACCAACCTTATTAATTAAAATTTGTCTAACATCTTTAACTAAACGAGTATCACTACTTAATGCCCAATCAGGATGCAAATTAAGCATTTCCCCCCAAAAACGAACCAAATCAGGCATAAGTTTTTGCCAGTCACCATCACTCACACCTTCCGGGGAACGCCATTTTGTTGTGGCAAATTGGCTTAAATAAAACCCATCACTCTTATCAGGATGCCCCATCATTAAATAGGCTTTTAATACATCATATGCAGAATCGACTAATTTTAATCGTCTAGGATCATTTGGTGCTAATTCAGTTAATAAAGTCAAATAGTCTGTCATAATCTTGTGAAATGGCGTAGCAATATTGCGTGAATTTGTTGCCCGATAAGTAAGCCACATTCTTTTGAGCAATTCATCATTATGATTCAAGCCAAACCGATAAAGTAAAGGAGCACCATGCTGTTGACGATAAAGTAGCTGTTCTAAATGTTGTTGTAACTTATGCTGTATTTGTAACTGTGAGATATAATCTTGCTTAATGGAATCATCAGCCAGCTTGACAAGCTCAACGCTATCATCAATGAGCGAGGCGTTTCGGAAATATGACGTACAAAGCGCCATACACATCACGACCATCAGCGAAAGTAGCGCATAACAAGACCAAATATCCCACTGTACTCCCATTCTTTGCCCAAATTGTGAATTAGCATCATTTCGAATTGATTGCCACGTGGGGGTCATTACTAGGGAATGCTCAAAAGTGGGCATTTCTTCATTAATTTTTGATTGATGTGGTAAGAAGAAAAGCCCTCGAACATTAGGAGAATAAGGAAAAGAAATCAGCGATATTAAATAGCATTTAATATTTTTAATATCACCCTTCACTAAATCCTGACTAAGTTTAAGTAAAAACGAATAGTTCGTATTATCTTTGACTTGTCTTACACCACGTTGACAGCAATCTTTTGCTAATTGATTGAGAGAAACAACGACTGATTCCATTGTCTCTTGGTTTAACTCGGTAAAAAGTAAACCAGTGCTTTGTTCAATACGCCCAGTTTGATCCCATTCACTTTGTTGTCCCGCAACTAAATAAAGTGGAGAAGACCATTTTAAAATCTTATTACGAGCTTGTAGCTTTAATACGGCCTTTTCAAGTAATAGTTTTTGCTGACGATTATCATCAAGATAATGTTTAGAAGTAACCCAAATAACAGCATTTAGTGGTTTACTAAAAAATGGTAAAATGCGAGAAAAATGACTTTTTAGGGCTTGTAACCACAATGTATTTGGGTCATCTTGAATATCACCACCATATATCATTAACGTATTATCACTAAATTGCCATTGATCTTTTAATAAATGAGGAAACAAACGCTCAACATCGGAAGGTTGTCCCAGCACTAAACACTTACAAACTTTATAACGCCAAAATATACCTAAACGATATTTACACTGTTTTTCTATCTCCAGAAATTCGGTGAAAGGAACTATTTTGGGTTGCTTTGATTTTTTATTTTTTTCAGGATTAAGTTGCTCATGTTCTGATTTTTCCTTAGTCCATAACTTATATCCCATTGTGACAATAACTGGCAAAAATATAAAACCTAATAGCAATAACATCCCTTGTATCCAAACAGTGATTTTTTCTTTTATTGTGTGATAACCTAATGTGTCACCAAAAAATATAATTGCTAAAATAAAAAAGATAGCACCTAATAATATAAACAAAATAAAACCAATATTTTTCCATTTATTTTTCATGTACTATTCCCCATTTAAAGCTGTCACAACTGAAAGTAACCATCGGTTTTGTTGCATTACAGCAATTAGATTATTTTGTTTTGTTTTAGTTGTTATGTCACATGCCAATGCCAATGTAAGCCAATAAGAAGCCTTTTGTTGATTACCAACATAATTTTCTAATTGGCAAATTAATTCAAGGGATATTTTTTGTTCAGCTAATTGTTTAATAATATTTAATCGTTGATTATTATCTAAATTTGCTAAAAAAAGCTGCTTAACCTGATGAATTTTGGATTGCATTTCAACCATCTGCTGAACACCCAAAGGCATATCCGAGGTTATCATTGGACGTAAAACTTCACTTTTCCCAATATTAATAGCTAAATCTTGATAATATACTTTGTCTATCAATAAAAAAGAACATAAAAATGCCCCTTCCGATGAAGCAGTATTATTAATGATAATTAATTCTATAGATGATTTAGAACTATCAATCAGTTCCATTAATTTATCAATATCCACATCCGCTATAATATGATGAGAAAACACATAAGGTTGTGTTATTTTTGCACTTCTATAAGCATCATTAATATCTTTTTCAATAAGTCCATATGATTCAGGTAAAGAATAAACAGTAACATTGATAGGATCTTTGGTAGGAAGAAGAAGCAACATATCTCTCATTGAAAAAAATAAGTCCTCAATATTTTTACTCAAATCAAATGTAGAATCAAATGCTAACGATTTATTAATCCTTGAAGTAAAAGATTCATTATTTTCCCAAATATCATTTAGGTCTAGCTGATTAGGTAAAACATAAAAACTATCAAGAATAATTAATGATTGCATTGCCCATTCTTGCCAATTTTGTTCAATATGTTTTTGTTCATGTTGCCATATTTCATATTTTTCTTGTGCAAGCCCATAAAGATAAAGACGAACACTAATAGCAATACTTCCTATTGCAACCGAGATAAATACAATACTGAACCAAAATGCCCATTGTGAAAAATAGTTTTTATCAGACCATATTAAAGCAAGAATTACACTAGTTATTAAAGCTAATATGATAAAAAAGCATAACCACCTTCCAGCATGCAACGGCTTAGGCGCTTTTATTGCATCAATAATAGTAGGTTTAGGCCAAGACATTATACTATCCCATTACCGCTGAGCTAATTGTAGAAATTACTTTACAGCCACATTCACATAAACACTGATCAATGACCACAAGCTTACCATCAGAAAAGCCCATTTTAGCTCCTTCAATAATTTTATTTATGCCATGATCTTTTTTAGGACAACTGACTAGATCACCAATCAAAGCGACAGGTTTTCCTTCAATTATTGTCGTTGAGGATGCTGATATGACCGAACCACCATGTGTTGTTGGATCGCCTAATCGAACCACATTTTTACCCATTGTTTTATTCCTTCATTTTTTATATTTATGATTTATTGACTAAATCTAAAGTCTTTATATTTGAATCGATTTTAATTTTCTATAAAACAATACATTCCTAGTTATCATAAACTTATTGTCTAAAATTGATAGAGCCAGCTTGGTTGATTGATTTCCTTTATATTTGCAACTTAGTTTACATTTTCATTTTATATTTACGCGATATCTTATCAATAATTAAAAATTACTCTAATTACCGTTTTTATTAATCAATATATAAAGATATTCTGTAGAAAGAAAATCTTTCACTATAAAATGTTATCTGATTTAGAATTAATTTTAAATAATGGCTACCTTTATTATTTACATTGCTTTCTTTTTATTGCTAACCTCTATTCGCTTTTTTGCCAAGTACGTTGGCTCATAGTAAAAAGATATCATATATTCATCTAATAATTACTACTACTTATCTTTCATTAGACAGTCTATAACGTAAGGTAGATATCGCTTAACGCTATTTGTTTAATTTTTAATATAAACGCTGCCACCGTCATCTCGACGTAATAATGTCCATGTAATATCGGTATAGGTTTGCTTTGTATCGCCATCAATAAAGGGCGCTACTTTATCTCCGTTGATTAATTCACGGTACTCAATTTTGCCGTTAATGGTTGCAGAATAAAGCCCAGTATGGGGGCAAAGTTCACCTGTTTTAATACAAATGGGCACAGCTAACCCCGTTTGGTCGGGTGTTTGCTCTATTTGTTCATCTGTTTTAGGTAAGTCGGTTGCAGTGACATCATCAAAGCGGCATTGCCACTCTTTTGATGTGCGATCATTAAAGCGAATTTCTCCATTGATTGAGCCAAAACCTAATGAACCGATTTCAGGTGCTCGTGCTGGTTTTAATAGTGTATTAACGTTGACATAGTGCTTAGGGTAAGGGTTACGGCTTACATCGCCTAGTTCAGGAACTTCACCAGCCCGAACAACAACCCCATCCTTGTACGGGTAAAAGGTAATTGCTTCGTCTTGATTGCGTTGTTTTAATTCATCAAGGCTGCCTAATTTATCGGTAACCAGCTGATTACTAAGGATAGTGAGCCAGTTAATGCATTTAAATCCACCTCGAAAGCGCAAATCACTTTCAACATTTGAAATATCAAGCCCTAAGTATTTATGTGCTAATTCATACTCTAAATATTGATAATCATAATACTCATGGCTATGTTGAATACCTAAACCAAAAAAGCCATGCATAGGCTGTAAAATTTCGCTGATTTGACCTATTAACTCCACAAGTGAGTCCACGCCAAAACTTTTAAGCTCATTAATTGGTAAATAAAATTGAACATAGCTTATTGATTTATGTACCTTTTCATACCACTCTGGCTTTGAAAATGTTTCGATAAAATATTCAGGAGTAAAATCTAAATTATCAACATTACTCCAATAAAAATTTAATGTATCTAAAGCATATTCGTTAATCAATTCCAGTTTTTGCGCTAAACTAAACGCTTGATAAGGGTATAATTTATTCGGGTTGGCATTAAAAAAACCATGTTTAAGTTTATTGCCCCAATACTTATCATAGAGCGCTAACACTTGACCGATAGCTTGGCGTTTTTCGGGTTTATAGGCTTTATCTAAGTAAAAACAGCCAACTAACCCCGTTTTTATTGCATCTTCAATATTATCAGGATCTAAATAGTGACCATAGGTAAACTTATTATAATTTTGCTGATATTCGTCTAATAATTGCTGTAATTTATCTTTCATCATTTATCCTATTAATTTAGACTAGCTTAACTGCCTATAGTTACATTAATCTGTTGTTGGTTCATCGCCTGGCGTAAAATAGTAGTAAAACTGTTGTCGATAAGGGTAGTAGTGAATTAAATTTTTATTTTTGTCCTCCCTTACTTGCTCTCTATTTTGTTTTGCTGAAGTTGAATCATCTTCAAATTGAAGAAGACTCTCTAACTTATTAAAATGATATTTCTGTTGATAGCAATAGTCAATTTCAATCAGGCGATCATCTTCGTACTTTAGCCTTTCTTGCTCGGTAATTTGGGCGTAATAGGTAAGTTGTTGATTCGGCTCTAATACATAATTGTTTGTTTGGGTTTGCTTAGCGGCCAACGGTAGCGAGGCTGTTGTCGCTGCTGCGGCCACAGTGGTTTTTGTTATAGGTGAAAACTTAATAACTTCAGCCCCATTGCGAACAACTGATGTTGTCGCCCCCATTTCAGGAATCGATGCTACTAAAGGTGCCGTGCTCATTGCACCTATAATGGAAACCCCTACTGCCGCTAATGGGGCGTTAACAATCGCTTCATGCCTTTGTACATAGCGCTGCACAGCATCTACCGCTAGTTCCATATTATAATGATCAGGAGCCAACAATTGTGGGCGGCTGTACTCAAACTCTTGTTGGTTAACCCATTTTATAATGTGTTTTGATATCGCATCATATTCTTGCTTCATCTGTTGTTCAATGGTTAATGCTAGTTTAGTGTTAGTCATTGCCTCTTCGCCTACAATTGCATATAAGGGATCTGCTTTGGCATTGGTGAGCATCTCTTCTTCCTCTTTCCCTTTACGTCGACGAAATTCACACTGCTTTAAGGTCATTAAGCGAAATTTTTTAATATCACCACTTGCAATTTTTAAATAATCTTCACGTTGATCTTTACTAAGAATATCACCAGGAAATTTTATCTCAATGACGGTATCAATATTATCAGGGTGATATCCTGCGGCACCTAATAATCGGTAGTTCTTTTTCTTTATGACATCTGGAATGCGAATCATACCACGCCCATTGGGAAACCGTTCTTTCGCAACATCAGGGTTGATGGTTCGATAAGCTTCAACAATATCATTATCACCACTTCGCTTTAGCGATAATTCGTTTTCGAGTGTGGTTTTATCTACCATAGGATCAACCACGTCAACCTCACGAAAATGAAATAAATAACTTCCTTCAGGATCGCCGTATCTATTCAGTTTACGGTATTCACGGTAGATCATACGAAACTTTGATAAGGGATATCTACTAGGCCTAAATGACTCTTTATTACTAGTAAGTGGTACTGGTGGTTCTTTAGCCATATTGTATCCAACTTCACCACAGTAAGGAAATTTATACTCAGAGTTTTCAGCATCTTGCCTAATCCACATTGTCACTTGCCGTTGATAGCGTGGTGTACCGTTTTTTGCAATGAATGGAAATTTTTTTGCTGCTTCCATTTTTTGGCATAAATAAACAATATCAAACGGATGTGTTACAGGTAGTACGGTTCCTGATGTATTCTTTTCTGTAGTAGCCGACTGACTACGTCTGGATGTTGGTCTTGCCCTTGGTTTATCAATTATTGTTGTCATTTTTATTATCCTAAACATCATTAAAATCAAACTGAACAATTTTACCTGTTGCGATATGTTTTGCCTTGAAAGTATTTTTAGAGCTTTCTTCTCGTGCTGAACCTGTAATGGTTTGCGGTTCATCGGTAAACACACGCTTTGTGCGGCCTTGAGCATCGGTTATACCAGTCAATGTTTGTCCATTTACTTCGATTTCATAGGGATAAAAAGCTAATGGTTCACCCGTTTCATGATCGGTTAATATAAACAATTCACTGTAACCATTAATGCCTGGCAAATTAAAATAAGGAATGGATAATGTCGCCACTCCCATCTTCTGCATCACATTACACTTAAGATAGATATTATCCTGCGTACCAAGTTCAATGCCTTCACTGCTGATTTTGATATAAGAGCCACCGCAGATTAGAGTTAATTCATCGCTCGCTGTGATAGTCACCTTACCATCGACACTATCCACTTTAATATCTTGCTTGGCGGCCATATTAAGGTTGGCATTTTGGGCTTGCACCTCGATATCACCTTGGTTGGCAAATATTTTCATCCCCGATTTTTGGGCAAATAAGCCAATCGCTTCAGCCGATGAAACAGTGATGTTGTTTAAAGCGTTAATATCGGTTTGGTTTTCACTGGTTAAGGTGAGGCTGTTAGCTGTCGATAGTTGAATGTTTTCAGGGCTGGTTAGGGCGATACCTTCTTGCGCATAGGCCAGTAAGCCACTTTGGGTTAGCTGAGTTAAGTTGGCTTTAAGTTGGTCTTGGCTGTCGGTATCGGCGCGGTGTGCTTCAGACTGGGTAGCGGCATTTTGGAGCGCTTTGGCAATCGATAAGGCATTTTCAAGTTGGGCAATCGCCGCTTGCATATCGAGCTGTTTGCCTTGCGCTTTCGGCTGGGTTTGGGTGGTTAAGTATAGGCCTCTATTGGTGGCAATCGCCCCCCATTCGTCGGTGCGCAGCTCAAAGCCTTCACCACGTTGCCTTTTTTTATTATCGACCAAATGCCCCAAATTAAGTTGGGTTTTGCCGTATTCGGTGGCCAGTTTAATATGCTCTTGCCCACGTTTATCATCCATGCGCAGTTTGTTATTAGCTGGGGTACGAATGACATTGCGATGTTTGTTGATGGTGGTGACATGGTCAGGGTGAGCACTATCATGCATTGCATGGGCAATATATGGCCTATCAGGATTGCCTTGCATAAAGGCGATGGCCACTTCAGTGCCGTCAATTAATGGAAAGTGAAAACCATAGGTGTTACCCGCATAAGGTTTGGCTAAACGTAGCCATAAGCTTTCCGTGCCACTTTCCCATTGTTTCAGGTCAACATTAAATTTAACCCGATAGCGTCCTTGCGGGTCGATATAGCCATAGGTGTCATGGTTGGGACTGGTGACACGGGCAGGTAATGTGCCACTAACTTGTGGCCAGCGGATGGGGGCGGGGCGATAGGGTTTTAAGGCTTGATAAGGAATGGCGGTAAAGGTGAGTTCATAGGCATCAGTGCGATTACCTTGCCCCTGCACACTTAAAATAATCACCCCGTCATTGATATCTGCCAGCGGACTGCCATTGATGTTAATCCATTGACCGGGAGCAAGGTTATAGTGGTTACTCTTGCCTTTGAGGATAATTTTCTGGCTAATGGCCTGTTCATGGCGAATACGGGCATACCATTGACCGCTTTCAATTTGATTATCGTCATGTCTGTTATTCTCATTAGGATTATTGCCGTTATCACGATTATCATTATTAATATTGTTATCATCATCACCGTTATTATCATCACTATTTTGCGGGTTTTCTTGTCCGTTGCTATCTAAGCCTTTATAGTGCTCGGCATAACGGTAGTCAGTGCCATAGGTGGTGCTGTCTTTGGGTTGGGTGTTTATTTCGCCCTGTAAATCGGCTAGGGCATCACGGTAGTTATAGTCTTGTACCTTGACTGAGGAGACCACCACTTCGCTATGCAAGCTGATATCCCACACACTTTCAACGCCCGTATCTGCCATGCCACTCGGCGGTTTATAGTCGATATCAGCCACTTGCGCATAGCCTTGCTCATAATCACTTAACACTATTACATCACAGTTGTGCTCAGCGTGCGTTTCAAAGCGAAACCAGATACCGACATCGGCCAATAAGCGTTGAATAAATTCAAGGTCACTTTCTTGCCACTGCGTGATAAACTCCCGCTCAGGGTAGCTATCTTTTAGTTCTAGACGGTAATCAATGCCTGTCAAACCATGACTGCGTAGTACTTCTTCAACCACACTGACCACGCTTTGATTTTGAAATATGGCATTATGTTGCCCCACAGCCAACCGTGCTAAGCACGAGGATAACACCACTTGATAATGGGCTTCATCTTTATTGACCGATAACTGACTAAACTCAGTAATCACCCCATGCAAGGTGCGTTTATTACTCAACGTGGGCAAGTCACTTAATGAGCGGATAGCGGAAGTTAATGGTTTGTTGATAACAGGATTAAAGGAGAAGGTCGATTTTTGATTAAGAAAGGAATCAGGCGATAAGGTTTTATCAGTACAGGTAAAAGTAATCACATAACGCCAAGGCTGGTTTAACGACTCATCATTATCAATATGCAAAACCGAAATCGGCGCCTCCAGCCCGTCAACCGTTAAGGTATAGCGATTATGGCTAACCCCACTCAAACCCCCCATTAAATCGCCAAAACCTTCACCGAGTTGCTCCAGAAGACGATTAAGTTCGTTTGACATGTTGTTCTCCTATTTATTTTTTACTCTGTACGACTAGCTGTTTCTTTTTCTAATTGTTTTTTATTACTGTCTTTTTCCTCTATTTATTTTTGATACTTTTGAGGATACTTTTTTTACCGTTGTTGCCTTTTTAGCTTTTGTTGGCTTAGTTTTACTATTTTTCGTTACCCATTCAAGTACAATGCCATCTGTTTCGCTAAAGTCGAGTTGTAACGTTAGTGATTGATTGTTTTGGCTGTTATCCTGCTGTAGTAACAAGTTAGAAACTACTGGTAAGATTTGTTGATTTAAAATACTATCGATATTACGAGCACCTGTATCTGGCAATAAGCAAGCTGAAACTAAAGTATCGTAAAGTTTTTGACCAACATTAAACTCAATTTTGTAATGTTTTTGTAATCGAGAGGCGACTTTATTTAATTTCATTTCAACAATTTTGCGTAGTGCAACATCATCTAATGGTTTATAAATGACAGTTTGAAAACGAGCTAATAATGCTGGTTGAAAGTGTTCACGTATAATAGGGCGCAATAATTCTTGCTGTGTTGCAATATCAGCATTTGGTATTTCATCAAATAATGCCATTAATTCATCGCTGCCTAGGTTAGAAGTCATTAATATTAAGGTATTACGGAAATCAATTTCACGGCCTTCACCATCACGCATAAAACCACGATCAAATACCTGATAAAATAGATTCAATACATCACGATGTGCTTTTTCAACTTCGTCTAATAGTACAACGCTGTATGGACGCTTGCGAACAGATTCCGTTAAGATTCCACCTTGACCATAACCCACATAGCCAGGAGGAGATCCTTTGAGTTGTGATACTGTATGTGATTCTTGGTATTCTGACATGTTGATCGTAAGCAGTGATTGTTCACCACCAAATAGGGTGTCTGCAAGCGCCAATGCTGTTTCGGTTTTACCCACACCAGAAGGGCCAACTAATAAGAATACGCCCATCGGCGCATCTTCCGAGGTTAAACCTGTTTTTGCTGCGCGAATTCTTTTGGCAATTTCAAAGAGTGCATTATCTTGGCCCACGACACGCTGACGCAAATCATCTTCTAACATAAGCAAATGGTTTTGTTCATCTTTTAATAAACTGTCTAATGGAACGCCAGTCCAATCAGCAATGACAGAAGAGACAATTCGACTATCAACGTCCAGTGATAATAAAGGCGAGTTTTTTTGTAATTCACTTAATTTTTGTTGTGTTTCGATAAGTTGTTTTTGAATTTTCTGATCTGGCTTTGACGTTAATTTTTGGCGTAACTCAATTAATGTTTCAATCAGTTTTTTTTCTTTTTCAAATTGTGTCTGTTGAGTTGTTAATTTTGCTTGTAGCTCATCAAGTTGCAAATTAATTTCTGTTATACGATCTGTTGGTAGGTGTTCCCCCAGTGCTAAATCTGCTTTGATAGCTTCTTTTTCTATAGTTAATGAGTTAATTTTCGCTTCAAGCAGTGTAATGGATTCAGGAATTGTATCAAGCCCCATACGCACACGCGCTGATGCCGTATCAAGTAAATCAACGGCTTTATCGGGTAGTTGACGACCACTAATATAACGTCGAGAAAGTGAAACCGCAGTTTTAACTGCTTCATCTAATATATGTACGCCGTGATGTTCTGCATATCGCAATTTTAAACCACGTAACATCAGACTGGCCTTTTCGTCATCGGGTTCATCGACTTTAACGATTTGAAAACGACGCTCTAAGGCCGCATCTTTTTCAAAATATTGTTTGTATTCAGACCATGTTGTTGCAGCTATAGTGCGTAATTCGCCTCTGGCTAGCGCTGGTTTCAATAAATTTGCTGCATCAGCGCCACCAACTGAATTGCCAGCACCAATAATAGTATGTGCTTCATCAATGAAAAGTAAGATTGGCGTCGGTGATTGTTGAACAGCTTCAATCACATTTTTTAACCGTTGTTCAAATTCACCTTTTACACCAGCGCCAGCTTGTAGTAAGCCAAGATCAAGCATTAATATATTCACTTTTTCAAGATTTTTAGGTACATTGCCTTCTGCAATGCGTAGCGCAAGTCCTTCTACTAATGCTGTTTTACCAACACCGGGATCACCCACTAAAATTGGGTTATTTTTGCGACGACGTGATAAGATATCAATCATTTGCCTTATTTCACTATCGCGACCAAATACAGGATCGATTTTTCCTGTTTTCGCTTTTTCGGTAATATCTTCGGTAAATCGGCTAAGTGCTACTTGATAGTGTTTTTGTTGTGCTACTTGTTGTTGATTATTATTTAACTGTTTTGTCTTGTCGATATCATCATTTAAGTACAAGTGATTTGAGTGATATATGTGTTGATTGGCTGCACTTTCATCCGAGGTCTCATCTAACTGAGCACGCATTTTTTGTAATGAAACAACTGATAAACTAAGTAGTTGCCATGCATCTTGTGCTTTTAGACAATGGGGCATCTCTTGTAGGGCTTGTAAAATATGTATTGAACGAATACTTTCTTCGTGATCTTCAAGCGAAGCCTTTAGCCATGCTGATTGTAATATTGCAATCAACGATGACGATAAACTTGGTTTTGTATTAACTGTGTGAGGTAATATCTCTAGATAATTCAATAATCCTTGCCAGATTTTATCCAAATCTAACTGATAATGCCTTGCAACCAATGAAATATCACCAGATCCTTGTTCTAATAATTTTAATAACCAATGTTCAATTGTGATTTCTGGATGTGTTCTGGTTTGGCATAATTCTGCTGACGCTTCAAGTGCTTTTGCGCAGAATGAATTGAGGCGTCTTAATAAAGCAGAAGGATCTGTAATCATTACTCTTCCTTTCATTATTTTATTGTTAATTAAATAATTGTTGATTCTGTCATTACAACAGAATCAACATAAATCACATTAAGCTCTACTTTCAACCCAGCTGTCTGAGTGAATGATATTGCCATCTTTGTAAGTCCATGTGATTTTTTCGTAACGTAATTCGATACGTTCTAGATGATTATATTGTTCTTTTGTTGGATCTTTAATATTGTGCATCTCTGGTTTTATAGACACAATTTTTACGTTATCCATTAATGTGTTAAAGTACTCAATTTCTTGACCTGCATCATTAATTTTGTACCATTTGATTTCCACAGATTTTAGGTTTTGACCTGTAGTTACGGCTTTGTAAAGATAAGGTGATGAAGCATCAACTTCTTTAACAAATTCGAGTGCTTTATGTACTCGTGTACCAGTTAATTTACCAGTATTACCGTCAGTTGGAATGTAGACTTTGTGATCAAACTCAACTACTTCAACACTCCCTTCTCGTCCGACTACAGTTACAGAACCTTTAATTTCTGCTCCGCCATCATCTTTTAAAAACATATACGCTGGAACTGCCATTGTTTTACTCCTTTTTTGTTTGTTAAAAATATTTAATTTTCATTTGCCAAAACACAATTTGACATTTGAGGAACTAAACTAATTTCTACTCGCCGATTTTTTGCGCGTCCTTCTAAAGTATCATTACTTTCTAACGGTTTTTTTGCTCCATTCCCTTGGATTGCAAAACAGGTTTCAGGGATATCGCTGGTTTTTATGATCCAGTTTCGTACAGCTGTAGCTCGATCAAGTGATAATTGAATATTCTTATTGTCATCTCCTGTTGAGTCAGTATGCCCTGCAATTAGAATGAGCCATCCCGTTCCTTGGTTAGCGTTTATCTGTTTCTTCATTTCAACCAATGCATTGATTAATATTTTGGTTGAATCAGATTTTAAGTTTGATTGCCCACTTTCAAATAGAGACAAACTATCCAAACGAATCACTGGAGGAGGATCTTTCATGATAACTCTTTCTTCTGTAACAATAATTTCTTTTGGTTCCGGTGGTTTAGCAATATAATCACTCATGGATATATTTAATGGTTCAAGTAATTGTTGTCCATGATAAAGTCCCATCCCTAAACGAATAGGCTCTCCTTGAGTTAAATATTGATTCAACATTGCTCTATCTTCTTTGAGCAACTCAAGCGCTTGTCGCTTTTCTTCATAACTGTCCATCGAAATTAAACGGTAATGTTGAATATCATTTTGTATTTGCTCCGAGAGTTTTATATTGTTCCAAAATGATGAACCCAAACATCCAATAATAAATAAAGAAGTAATTGTAATTAAGCCACAGATCAATGTCCCAATAGGTGAAAATGGGTAAGAGAGTGGCATAAATTTAACTAAAGAATCTGGTGGTGTTACGTTTTCTTCAATTTTATAGCTATTTGGTAATGGTAAAGTAGTGATGCTTTCCCATTGTTTTTGCATAATATTGTTATTTATAATGGATTGATTTATAGGATAAATCGCCATTGCTGTGGGGTTGCATTGAGCAATAGGCTGTTTTGTATCAACTAGTGTTGTTAAGACAATGTTTTCGATCCAAGATTGTGTTTCAGTTAAGAATGGTCTTAACCGTAATCGTCTTTCCCGCTCACTTGACGATATTTTTATATCATTAACCCAATTATTTAATGGCGATAAATAACGATCGAGTAGGAACAACTTGTGATCAACTAATTGAAACCAGTAAACAGGCAATGGGTTTTGTTCATCATAAATTAAATTGTTTAAGCCAATATGGATTGATAAGTAAACAGGTAATTTATATTTTGCGATTCTACATGTGTCTACCCATGACTGACGAAACGCCTGTAATTTAGCAATAAAGAATCCTTGTTTATCCTCAAGTTCAGGAGCTAAGGCAAGAAATATACCAATTCGCCCAAGCATATCCGGCCATTTTGCGACTAATGAATCATAAACAATGGATAAATGCGAAAACTCACCAACATATATCCAGACTGCCTCGGACGAAACCACAATATTCGATTCAGCTAACGATAAGTCCTCAGGGAAAAAGTCTTTAGCTGCACTACCTGTTACCAGTAAAATAGGCAAGCGGTAACGTTGTTTTGCCGGTAATAAATCAAGTTTCTGGGTTAAAAATTCAATATTTGTTGTTGATGAAGAAAGTAATTGCTGGTAATGTCGTATTTTCCATAATAACCCACCAGTAATAATTAGAATCAAAAAAGTAGCTATGATTTTCCAGCCAAAGGTTATTGGTAAAAAAACAAATAGTAGCAATATACTTAATATAGCTGCATAAACAATTTGGATTCGCTTAGGGTAATTACTCATAATATTCCATTTAACCAACAATTTTTCTAATCAAAATATCAAGTCGATAATCTAATATAAAGTAAAGAATAATACTCAAAACAACAGATAATGCAGTACAAGATAACAATATTGTTTTACGTCCTAGATAATGATAAGTCTTGGTTTGTTCTACAATAGGATGAGACTGATCTGGTTCATATTCTCGAACAGCTTCACGCAGAGCCAAAATCAAATGCTCTCGTTCCATTTGTGGTTTATCAAGATATCCACCTTGAAATCCGAGTCCAAGCACTCTATCAAAGCCACTTAATACGAATAAATCTTTTTTATCTGCTTTTAAGCGACCACGAATTTTTTCAAATAAATCATAACCAGCATTATGAGTGTTAAAAAATATGACTTGTAGTGGTGCTCCTAACCACTCATCATAGTTTTGGTTTTTGGGATTATCTCGATGGCAAAGCAATACAGTTTCATCTAATAATGCACATAAAGCATAACTAATATCATCAATCACATCTTGACTATATTGAGCGTTATATAGTGTCTCACGAACAGTAGTCACTTGTTGTTTACAAAGTTCATATAATTTATGTCCCGATGGAATATCTGCTTTTGCTTTTAGTTGTACAACAACCAATATTGAATCTCGTAATAATTCATCAATATCTATTGTTTGTGATTCTATACTCATAATCTTGATCCTATGACCGCAAAACAGCGAAAAGTTCTAATGAAATATCGGGCATTGCTCTTGGTACGTAAAATTCACAACATCGAGTAAGCAACATATTTTTTGCCGCGTTGTGTGATAGATCCAGTGCAAAGTACTGGTTTTCTAAACGCATAGGAATTGCAGCTGGAACGTGGCTAAGTGCTTTTATTGGAATACCTGATAATGCTGAATGTATAATTTGCCTTACATCATCTGGAGCCCCTGCTTTACATAATATTGGGAACTGGGATTGTAATTGGTGTCCAGGCATACTTGAACGTACAGAAAGATAAAAATCAGCATCTTCCACAAGACGAGAGTCGTTTAAGCGACCAGTCCAAAATGTATCTTTGTCATGAACTAAATCAATTTTAATTACTCGAGATGGTAAGCTCTCTTCTAATAAATTACGTACTAATCCAAATAGTGGAGGGAAGACTTCATTAAGTTTGTCATGTTGATAGGCTGGGATACTATCCATACCATTTTTTAATGAAAACGTTAACAATGCCCCCGTTAATGCAGTTAATGTTTTATAGAGGTTTTCTGGGTGGATTGTTGGATTATCACGTAAGAATTTAAGTTGAGGTTCAAACGTATTTAATGCATTTAAAAGCCAATATATAGATACATCTGCTATTGCAAATTCAGCCATTTGATCATTGCATTCTCGACGCATTCCCATTAAACGTTGGCGTTTAGCTTGAATTTGTATACATAAAAGTTCTAGTTCTTTTATTAATGTTCCACTTTGAGTAAACAAATTAATTAGCGGCGGAAGATAATCAAAATCAAGCACAAAACGACCGTTTAAGTCTCGCCTAAGATAGGCTATTGGGCATGTTAAATAATCGCTATGATCTTCAAAATCAAATAAAAAAGTTAGCGCATAACGTTCAACAGCAATGGTTTCAGTATTTTGTCCAAACAGATCAGTTACTTCAACCCATTCTTGCCGATAACGAAGGGGTCTTTCAAGCTGTTGGTTTTCTTGTAAACAATTTCCCCCGTTAGCTTGGAGTAACGGTATGCCGATCAATACAGTAACTTCTTCATGCTCAGGTGGAATGTCTGTATTTAATATTCTGGCATTGGGTAACTTATCTGCAGTATCGGTGTCAATTAGTACTCCATCAGGAAAACGAATACTAATTGATTCAGCCTGCAAACGATCGACTGTGAGTGCTTGCGTATCAATGACCGCCTTTTCAACTCCCCAAGGATTGGCTATAGTCATAGAAGCCAGTTTTTGAGAAGAAAACTGTTGCCATAATGCCTGCTGTTGAAATTGTTGAGGTGTCAAAAAGACACCTTCATTCCATAAAGGACGAAAAATTTTCATGAATCCTACCACCCAAATTTTTTGATATTAAGCTTTAGCTTTTGGCATCTGTGACACCATTGATAAATTAATATCCATTCCCTCTATTTGGAAGTGAGGAATTAAAAATGTCTTAACGCGGAAAAACCCTGGGTTATCTTCAATGTCTTCAACAATAACTTTAGCTTCTCGTAATGGATGTGAGGCTTGAACTTCGTCACTTGGATCGGTCATTTCGGTAACAAGATTGCTAATCCATTTGTTTAATTCTAGTTCAAGTATTCGGCGATCTTTTGTTGTTCCAATATTTTCTCGTTGAATTACTTTCAAATAATGAGCAATACGAGATAACAAGAAGATATATGGCAAACGTGCATTAATACGGCTATTTGCGGTTGCTTCTTTTGTATCATATAACGCAGGTTTTTGTGTTGAATTTGCCGAGAAGAAACAAGCATAATCTCTATTTTTATAAAAAGAAAGCGGAATAAAGCCCAAATTAGCAAATTCAAATTCTCGTGTCTCAGGAATAAGCACTTCAGTTGGAATTTTAACTTGATTACCCGTTCCTAAATCGTAAAGATGAATAGGTAAGTCTTCAACAAGCCCACCAGCTTGAGGACCACGAATTTGTACGCACCAACCATTACGAATAAAACTTTGTACCATATTGGCAGCAAAAGCATATGAAGCATTAGCCCATAAATAGCGGTTATGGTCAACACCTTTGACATCTTCAATATAGTTAAAATTACGAACAGGAACAGTATCTGGGCCATAAGGTAAACGTGCCAGCACTCTTGGTAATGTTAATCCAATATAACGTGAATCATCTGTTTCGCGGAAACTGTTCCATTTTGTATATTCTGCGCGATCAAAATAATTTGAAATATCTTTAATTGCAGCAACTTCTTCCATGGTTTCTTTACCAAAGAATTTAGGGCCTACAGCGCCAACAAATGGCATATGCGCTGAAGCAGCAACTTTTGAGATATTACGTAATAAAGCAATATCTTGAGGATTGCGATCGAACTCATAATTTGAGATTGTTACACCAATAGGTTCCCCACCTGGGGTATCATATTCTTGAATATAGGTATGGCGATAAAAACCAGTTTGAATAATTTCTGGTGCATCTTCAAAATCTTGACGAAGCTCTTCTTTTGATACATCTAATAACTCAATTTTTACATTACGTCGAAAATCAGTACGATCTACTAAAAACTTTAAACCACGCCATGTTGCTTCAATTTCTTGGAACGTTTCGTTATGCATAATTGCATCTAATTGGCGGCTTAATTTTCGGTCAATTTGGCTAATATGATAATCTAATAAATGCTTGTCTAATTTTTCAACTTTTTGCGATGAGCTTTGAATCAATTTTAATAAAATATCAACAGCCATTGTAACGCGTTCATCTTGCGAGGTTTCAAATAATACATCATTATCTTCGTATTTTTCGATTTCACCTACTTTTTGGATCGGATTTAGATTTATTTTGTTAAACAGAGATTGGTAAACGCTACCATGATTTTCTAAAACAGTATTGCTTGCATTTTTTTGTTCTTTCTGTCCGCTCATTGTTTTTTCCTTATTGTTATTCAATAATGATATTTAATTTCGAAAGTGACTAGATAGTTTATTAAAATACTTATTTTGTGTTTTCAGATACAATTGATTCTAATTCAGCACGAAGCTCATCAGATAACTGTTCATCTTTTACTATTTTTTCTAGTTCGTAACGAAATGTAGCGTTATCCAGTAAGTTAGATTTCAAATCTCTTAATAAGTTACGCATAGCCAGCAAAGAACGAAGTTGAGGAATATTTCTTGCGACTTGTTCAGGTTTAAAATCATTCATTGATTCAAAAACAAGATCTACGCTGATGTCACTGCCGTCATCAGCAAGTGTATTTGGTACATTAATTTTAGCCGTTGGTCTAAACTCTTTTAGCACAGCATCAAAATTATTTTTATTGATAGAGACTTTTTCTTTTTCTGAAAGAGGACGTTTATCTTTACCTCGCCCATAATCACCAATAGATAAAATTTTTAATGGTAATTCAACTTTCTTCTGAGCCCCTCCAGTATGAAGATCTAACTGAATATTAACACGAGCAGGAGGGACTTCGTTTTGATAGCTATTTGACATACTTGATTCCTTATAGAACTAATAATTTAATAGTGTAATAATTTATGCAATAGAAACTACAAAGCATCTTCTTAATATTAACCTATCTTATTTTCTTTTAAATTACAATAAAATTACATAAAATTACACATTTTATAAAAAATTAACTAATTACACAAGTATAGATAGTTTTCAACACTTAACAAACCAGTAACGTTGTAGATGTAATAATTTAATAACCGTAATTTTAATCACTCAAAAATCGTTCAGGAAAATTATTGATTTTATTGAAGTTTTTATTTTACTGTTTTTTCAGGAAAACATATCCCACTCGTTTGCTTCTGATGCCTAATTAGACAAAGCTTATCATTACGGTCTATAAAGCAAGCTGCCGTCACCTTCCTAGATTGATAAAAATTGATACCCTTATCTTTTTTCTGGCAAATGTGTTTTTCCTGCTATCTAATTAATCAATATAAATTAGTTATATTAATCAAAGGTATTTTAAAAATAAGGGTTAAAATTAATGCCAAAAACGCTTATAATTTGTTTTTTATGTTGTTGCGTGTAAAACCACAGTAGTAGTGTAAGTGGCTAATAAATAATAATATTAAACTGAAAAAGGAAAGGAAAAGGCATGGCAAACAAGTTTGACCCATTGGTTGACAAGTTAGGTGAGGGATTGGTTAATGGGTTAATTGATGGATTGAAAAGTGTGAGCCATAATCGGTATACGCTAACAGTGGAGGGGCTAAGTTCGCCAGTGTCGGTGTTACAGGTTAAAGGCGATG
>NZ_WTEY01000011.1 GCF_009795805.1 Gilliamella sp. Pra-s52 | reverse complement strand
TGAAGGTTATCGTATAATGCCAGGGTCGATTGAGTGGCTCATCGCCTTTAACCTGCAACACCGACACCGGTGAACCCAGCCCCTCAACGGTTAAGGTATAACGATTATGACTCACACTTTTCAACCCATCAATTAACCCATTAACCAATCCCTCACCTAACTTGTCAATCAAACGGTCAAACTCATTTGCCATGTTTTCCCTTCCTTACTTATTGATTTAATTGAAATAAAGAATAATACCTTTAGTTTGTTGTAATCACTTTTAGTTATCTAATATAGTTAACTAATAGATAATCTAAATAAGGTATAGAGTATAGAATATTTCAGGGCAAAATTTAACTATTTTTTAACCATCACTTTTTTAATATTAATAATTTTTGATCATTGAATGCAAAAAATCATTGTTTTATTAAATAATTATACAAAAAATAACATTATACTCCACCGCTAAATTATATTAGTGGAGCATGAGGTATTTTTAATTATAGATGGTGAATTTATTATTGATTTTTATTAAAGTTAATATTTTGTAAATAAAGGATAATTTACTTTTTCAGCAATTGCTTTTAGACGATTTTGGGCGATAATTATGTTGTCTTGCCATTTTTCATCCTTTGCCCACATTTCAATTACCAATGGTGCAACATAATTCATGGTGCGAAGTGTTTCAAAAATAGCGGTAAAATCGACTTCGCCTTCACCAATGACTAGATCCCTAAATTGCCCAGAATAATCGACTTTAACTTTGAATGTGTCTTTTAGATGAATTTGGACAATATGATCACGACTTAACTTAAGTTCGGTGCAAGTATCATAATTCCAACCAGTAATATTACCTACATCGGGGTAAGCCATAAAGTAAGGTGAATCGATATTTTTTTTGAGGATCTCGAATTTGCTTAAACTGTTGAGATACGGCGTATCCATAATTTCAACCGCTAACATCACCCCTGCTCGCTCAGCTTGCTTAACTGCCCACTGCATACCTTGAATAAAGCGCTGATGTGTTTGTAAGTCGGCTGGTTCATAGTAAACATCATAGCCAGCAAGTTGGATCACTCTTATTCCTAACTTGTAAGCTAGCGTAATGGCTTTGTCCATAATGATTTTGGCTTCATTACGGATATCATTATTGGCTGAACCAAATGGATATTTACGATGTGCACTTAGGCACATAGAATGTAGTGGAATTCCAATTTTTTCGCATTGATGCCTAAGTGAATAGATCTCATCATCAGACCAATCTAATCTAGCACGACGCTCATTTGATTCGTCGACCGAAATTTCGATAAAATCAAATCCTAACTTTTTAGTTACTTGTAATTTATCTTGCCATGATAACTCGTTAGGTAAGGCTTTTTCATAAATACCAATACGAGGAGTATTTTTGATTTGATACAATGTTTTTGATATATCTTTACTTTGCAACATGGTGATAATCCATTTTTTATATGAAAAGAAACCATGCAGCTGATTTGTTTAGCTGCATGCGGTTTTTACCAATATTTTGCGATCTGCTCTCTTAATGCTTGCGCCGTTTTTTGGCCGTTTTCATTAGCAAGTGCACGACCGGCAATAAAGGCTTTGGTTTTTATGCCAGCAAATAAATGGATATCTTCTGGTACAATTCCACCAGTAATTGATAGTTCAAGTCCTAGATCAGACAATTGACGCATTTTGGTTATATCATCCTCACCCCAACCAATACCAGCTAATTCAGCATCACGAGAACGATGATATATGGCTTGCTTAATACCAAGCTTTCGCCAAGCTTTGGCATCATCTAAAGTCCAATGACCATATAATTCGATTTGAATTTCACCGTTAAATTCATCAGCCACTTTTTTACACGCTTCTACAGTTGCAATGTGAGCTGCGGCTGATACGGTTAACCAATTTGCACCAGCTGAAAACGCCATTTTTGCCAATATCGCCCCACCGTCAGTGGTTTTTAAATCACACACTAAAATATGATTTGGATAGAGCTCCCTTAACCGTTTTACACTTTGTATACCGGCTCCAAACGCAAGAATAGTACCAACTTCAATGATATCAACAAATCCTGCTACATTTTTCGCCACATCTAATGCTGATGCTAATTCAGTTTGATCTAATGCTATTTGTAATTTAGGTGCTGTCATGTTGTTCTCCTTAATATTTGTTATTTTTGACCGTAATAAGCATTTGCGCCATGTTTACGAAAATAGTGCTTGTCAGATAATGTTTGTTGAATTTTGATTGTTTGATTAAGTTGCCGAGTTGAAAGCGCCATCATTGCTACTTCTTCAAGTACTACAGCATTATGCACCGCATCTAAGGCGTTTTTACCCCAACAAAATGGTGCATGGCCTGATATGATAGCGCCAGGCATAGCAACAGGATCTAAACCTCGACGTTTGAATTCTTCTATTATTACTAATCCCGTATTTTTTTCGTAATCAGTTGCAATTTCACTATTGGTTAGTTCACGAGTACAAGGCACATCACCATAAAAGTAATCAGCATGAGTAGTACCTAATGCTGGAATATCTAACTCAGCTTGAGCCCAAATGGTTGCGTAACGAGAATGAGTGTGTACAATACCACCAATTTGTGGGAATGCTTTATACAATTCAATATGTGTTGCGGTATCACTTGAAGGATTTAATTGTCCTTCTACAATATCTCCCGTTAGTGAAACAACCACAATGTCATCTATTTTCATATTAGTATATTCAACGCCAGAAGGTTTAATGGCAATAAGGCCTTTATCGCGATCGATTTCAGATACATTACCCCAAGTGAAAGTGACTAAATTATATTGGGGTAGTAATAAATTAGCGTTTAAAACACGTTCTTTTAAAGCTTGGTACATAATTCAACCTCCATTTAATGCCTGATCGATAACGGCATAAACATCTTCTTTGGTGTTACAACGTCTTAATTTATCAAGATCAACCCCTGTTTCACTATTTTCATCATCTAAAATTTGCGTGACTTCCATTAATCCTTCCATATGCTGATCAGACGTACTACCCGCTAATGTCACTAAGACATCAACAGGCTCATCTTCACCATCAAAATAGACAGGATTTTTTAAAGTCACCAAAGCAAAAGCCGTACGATTTACACCATCTTCAGGTCTTGCGTGAGGCATGGCAAAGTTTGGTGCAATAATAATGTAAGGCCCCATTGTTTTGACGCAACGGATAATAGCATCGTAATAAGAAGGTTCTATTGCTTTAGAAACCACTAACATGTCAGTGCCTAATTTGACTGCTTCTTGCCAGTTTGATGCCTCCGCTTTGAGTAAAATAGAATTGTTTTCAATTAATGATTCTTTTAAAGCCATGTTGTACCCCTTAGTATTTAAAATCTATTTTAAAAGCACTTGTTCAATCAATTTTATAAGTTCATCACCAAAGGTTTGCGGGTTTAGCATATTTTGTACACCTAATGCATGTTGACCTTCATTAACCTCGATTTCGTGAATAAGATGTTTAGAAGCGACGATGATATCGACATTTGGTAAGCGTGATTTATAATCAGTCACAGCACAAGAATCCATTTCGTTTGGGATACCTTTTTTATTTAGATAATTGGCGATCTTCATTTTCATCATCATTGATGAACCTTGACCACTACCACATACTGCTAAAATTCGGATAGGACGACCTTCACTCACAGCCACTTCGTCCATTTTTTCAAGTACAGATTCGTTAATATCTTGCTGTTTGTCGTTCACTTCATCAGGTTGATTGTTAGAATCAGCTTCTTCTTGACGTAGCTGTTTAGCTGCAAAGAACATATAAACCAAGGCTAACGCAATAAGTACATAGATGAATAAGTGCGAAATAGATAAACCTTGTAAAATTGGTGGGAATAAAATCGCCCAATCAGCCATTCCCATCCATGAATCAATTGGAGTGCCATTTTGAGCAAAAATATCAATCACCCAAGCAGAGCCCAATACTTCTATCATGCCCATAACAAAACAGATTTTCATTACCGCTTTCCAACCACCAAAATGGTTAGCAAATACCCCAATAGTCGCATTCGAGAAGAACATTGGTATAAATCCAGGAATAATCATGATTGGCGATTTAAAGATAAGCAGTAAAGCAATCGCTAAGAATTGACCTAATGCTCCCCAAATAAAACCAAATACCATCGCATTGGGTGAAAAGGCATAAATTGCTGCACAATCAATGGCTAATACCGCGTTAGGAATCAATTTTTCTGAAATACCTTTGAAAGCTTCTGATAACTCAGCAACAAACATACGTACACCACCAACAATAACTTGAATTGCGACAGCAAACTTAAGTCCTGTTTCAAATATGTAGATGGTCCAATGGGTAGAACCCGCCATTGTTTGTAAATTATCTAATCCAAAGGAAAGTAATATGATACCGAAAAATATAGTCATCACGATCGTGGTTGCAGCAATACTATCATGAAAAATATGTAACCACTTTGGTAATTTTAGATTATCAACTGTATCGTTTTTATCACCTAATTTTGGCGCTAATTTAACCGCAATCCAAGAACCAAGTTGTTGTTGGTGACCAATTGAAAAGCCTGCTCCACCAGTTACCGCTTCGGTTGGTTTGAACATCATATTAGAAAATATTCCCCAATAAAGCGCAGTGATAATAGCCGAATAGATGATGGTTTCCCACATACTGTAGCCAAAAAGGAAGTAAAATAGAGCAATTAAACCAACCTGTTGAAACATAATATGGCCAGTTAACATAATAGTTCGAATACCTGTTAGGCGTCGAAAAATAACTAATAAAATGTTGATAGCTAAAGCAAGTAAAACCGCATAACCTACCCATGAATAGTGCTCACCCATGCCGTTTTCAACCGCTACCATTGATGCATAAGTATCAATAATTGAACCTTTAATACCATGATATTCGGCCAGTTTGGCAATAACAGGTTTAAATGTTGATACCAAAACACCCGAACCAACCTGCAATAACATAAATCCGACAATGGTTTTAATTGTACCTTTCAACACGGTAGTTAGATCTTTACGTAACAGACAATAACCAAGCATTGTTACCAAACCAAGTAACAAAGGTGCTTTTGTCATCACTTGACTATAAAAAATATAAAATACGTTATAAATTACTTCCATATGTCCCTCTCATTAGTTATTGACATTTTCATTGCTCTAACAACACTCATCCCTAATATTTAGTTTCATTTAAATGTCTTCCATCAAGTTTTTTTACGAACTGTAAAGTAATGGTTAAAACAGCCGATTACTTTACGTTATTCTTCATCGCTCATTAATAATATTTGTTATATTCCACAATCAAAATAAATCATTCAATGATTATTTATGATTACTTTGATAAAGATCACTATTTTCATAAAATCAACATAGCATCTGTGACACAGATCACAACCTGATAAAAAACCACAAGCAAAAAATAAAATTAAAATTATTATTATCAATATATTAAATAACAAAATACTGAAAGTTAAAATTATAATAATTGACAACAATACAAATGAAAATTATCATCAAAATAATCAAATTTAATCATTTTATGTTGTAAGAGGAAATAATGAACGAAATCGCACGGCATAATGAAATGGTGGCATTAGTAAACGAAAAAGGTATGGTTAAAGTAACGGACTTAATCACAAACTTTGCTATATCACCAGCCACTGCAAGGCGAGATATTACTAAGCTCGATCAGGAAGGACGTGTTAAAAAAGTTCGTAATGGCATTATGCGATTAGAAGAAGTAAAACCAATCTGGGCACCCATTGACAACAATAATACCGATCACTATCACGAAAAAGCCCGTATTGCGATTCGTGCTGCAAAACTGTGTAATAGTGACGAAAATATTGTTATCAACTGTGGTTCAACGGCATTTTTATTAGGACGCGAATTATGTGGTAAGAATGTTTCAATTATTACTAACTACTTTCCACTCGCCTGTTATTTGATTGAACATGATCATGAAAATGTCATCATTATGGGAGGGTTATACAACAAAACACAAAATATTATTCTTAATCCGATTGCCAGTATTACTGATTCTTATGCGGGCAAATGGATGTTTACCAGTGGAAAAACCTTAACGCCAATAGGTTTATATAAAAACGAAATTTTAGGTGCTGTTGCAGAACAGCAAATACTTGAACAAGTCGAAAAGCTAGTTGTAGTAGTAGACAGTTCGAAAATTGATACTAAAGCTAATTCAGGCATGCTTTTTTGTCCAGTAAATAAAATTGATATTTTAATTACCGGAAAACAAGCTAATAAGGACGTGATCGAATGCATTAAGGAGCAAGGCGTTGAAGTTATTTTAGTCTAACTATTAAATTGTAAAAGGAACAAAGTATGAGTAAAGTGAATGAAATTACCCGTGAATCGTGGATATTAAATACATTTCCTGAATGGGGAACTTGGCTTAATGAGGAGATCGAAAAGACAGAGGTTAAACCCAATACATTTACCATGTGGTGGCTTGCTTGTACAGGTATTTGGTTAAAATCAGCAGGTAATACCAATATTTCTGTTGATTTTTGGTGTGGTACAGGTAAAAAAACTCACGCAAATCCATTAATGAACAAACAGCACCAAATGATGCGAATGGGAGGAGTCCGAGAATTACAGCCTAACTTAAGAACCAGTCCATTTGTTCTTGATCCTTTTGCAATTAAAGAAATCGATGCAGTAATGGCAACACATGATCACGCTGATCATATCGATGTCAATGTTGCTGCTGCGGTTATCCAAAACTGTTCATCAAAAGTAAAATTTATTGGTCCAAAAGCTTGTGTAGAATTATGGAAAAGTTGGGGCGTACCTGAAGAACAATGTATTGTTGCTAAAGTAGGCGAAACGATTGAAGTAGGTGATATTACTATTCGTGTCTTAGACTCTTTTGATAGAACATCGTTAGTGACCTTACCAAAAGGCGTATCATCAACCGATAAGTCTATTTTAGATGGTATGAATGATAGAGCAGTCAACTATTTATTTGAAACATCAGGCGGTTCACTATATCACTCTGGTGATTCCCACTATTCTAATTATTATGCCAAACATGGTAATGATTACAAAATTGATGTAGCACTGTTATCTTATGGTGAAAATCCTCGTGGTGTGACCGACAAAATGACATCAGCCGATATTTTACGAGCAGCTGAATCGCTTAATACTCAAGTTGTGATCCCTTTCCACCATGATATTTGGGCAAACTTCCAAAGCGATCCTCGTGAAATTGAAGTTTTATGGAAAATGAAAAAAGATCGTCTTGATTATAAATTTACCCCTTTCTTCTGGCAAGTTGGTGGTAAATATACTTATCCAACCGATAAGCATAAAATGCATTATCAACATTATCGTGGTTTTAGAGATATTTTTATCGATGAGCCAGAGTTGCCGTATCGCTCATTCTTATAATCCGCTAATGTAGTTATTCAATTTTAACATGTGGATGGTTCAAATAATAATTTTACCATCCACACGCCAATTCAAATTAATCTTATTCATCAAGCATTAATATACTTTTCACGATTTGGCAACCAACAATCAACTAGTTGTGCTGCGCTTTGTGGGTGATTTTTTTGGATATCATAAGAGGCTTGTTGTACTTCACTAATCAAATGTTGATCTCGAATTAGATCAACAACTTTAAAATTAGCCAATCCCATTTGCCTTGTTCCTAAAATTTCGCCACCCCCACGAAGTTCAAGGTCTTTTTGCGCAATAACAAAACCATCATTACTTTCACGCATAACTTTCATACGAGCTTGAGCAACTTTGCTTAAAGGGGCTTGATACATAAGTACACAATGAGATACCGCCGTTCCTCGCCCAACGCGTCCTCGCAGTTGATGTAATTGAGCTAAACCTAATCGCTCGGCATTTTCGATAATCATTAAACTAGCATTAGGCACATCAACACCTACTTCAATAACCGTTGTGGCAACAAGTAGTTGAATTATTCCTGCTTTAAAGTCTTGCATGACTGATTGTTTTAAATCAGATTTCATTTTACCGTGCACTAAAGCAATATTAAGATGTGGTAATCTTTGTTGTAATTCTTCTACAAGTATTTCAGCTGCTTGGGCATCAAGTATTTCGGACTCTTCAACCAATGTACAAACCCAATAAACTTGGCGGTTATCGAGGCAAGCTTGATTGACACGTTCAATAATTTCATCACGACGAGTATTAGGTATGACAACTGTAGTAATGGGGGTTCGCCCTGGTGGCAATTCATCAATAATAGAAACATCTAAATCTGCATACACTGTCATAGCTAGTGTTCTAGGAATAGGTGTTGCGGTCATAATTAATTGATGTGGATGAAGATGACCTTTAATACCCTTCTCCCAAAGACTTAGTCGCTGGTTAACACCAAAGCGATGCTGTTCATCAATAATGACTAAACCTAACGAAGCAAACTCAACTTTATCTACAAAAACCGCATGCGTACCAATTAACATGGTGATTTCACCATTTTTAACACGATCATAACGCTGCTGTTTATTTTTGGCAGTTAATCGCCCTGATAACCAGTCAACACTAATCCCTAATGGAGTAAACCAATTATTAAAATTGTTATAATGCTGTTCGGCTAATATTTCGGTGGGCGCCATTAATACCACTTGGTTACCGTTTTCAATCGCATTTAGTGCAGCTAAAGCCGCAACTAATGTTTTTCCAGAACCTACATCACCTTGAATTAATCGCATCATGGGCACAGTTTTGGTCATATCTTGATAGATATCTTGCACAACACGTTGCTGAGCACCGGTCGGCTTAAAAGGTAATGATGATAAAAATGGTTTAATTAAGCATTGGGTTGGATAAAATTGATGTGATTGCTGATTTTGGTTATGTGTTTTTATCATCAACATACTTAAATGATAAGCAACCAATTCTTCAAAGATAAATCGTTTAATAGCTGGGTGTTCACCTGATTCTAACTGCGAAATTTGGGTATCAATCGGTGGGTTGTGAATAATATTTAAACAATCTAATGCTGACAAAAAACGACAAGCTAGCTGCGGTGGTAAAATCTCGTCTGGGGGATTGTTTTTCAAAAACAGTAATACCGTCATTATTGATCGCCGAATCACATTTTGAGATAGTCCATAAGTCGTTGAATAAATAGGTGTATATCTTTCCTGTTCACCATCTAAACAGGCGCTTTTGTCATTTTGATGAGTTTTGAGTTTAAATTGTGGGTGAATAATTTCAAGGTGATTTTTGCCGCGTTTTATTTCGCCATAAGCACTAATCCATTTTCCTTTAATTAACGACGCTTTCATGCCTGCAGTAAAATGCATAAATCGCAATATAGCAATACCTGAATCATCTTGAACATAACAAATGAGCGTTTGCCGCCGATTAAATGTGAGTTCGCTTTTGATAATCACGCCTTCTATTGTAGTAAATTCACCAATAGTGGCATCGCCAATGGCACAAGATGAAGTGCGATCTTCATAACGCAAGGGGAAATGCAATAATAGATCTTTAGCGGTATAAATACCTAATGTATTGAATTTTTTTTCTAAACTTGCACCAATTCCTGTTAGTTTTATCAACGGTAAATGATCAAGAAAACGATTTATCATAATGACTAATTTATATTTCGTGTAACACTCACTACATCTGGTTGTAATGACATTTTACGAATTAATTCATTAAGTTGTTGTGTATTTTTTACTTCTATTTGCAATATAACTGTATAAATTTGTCTATCTTTTTCTTCGGTATTCAACCATTGCAGGCGAGTATTTTCATCATTAATAATTGAAAGAATGTGCGCCAAAGAGCCTTGAGTGTTTAGAATATCAAGCCAAATTTCAGCAACAAACCGTTGAGATATGTCAGATGCCCATTTCAGTGATATATATTTTTCTGGATTCTTTTGATAACCAACAATATTTCGACAGGATTCATGATGCACAGTTAAGCCCTTTTCTGGGCTGACATGCCCAATAATAGGATCATTAGGAAGAGGATGACAACACTTAGAAAACGTAACTAAAACACCTTCGCTACCAGTAATAACCAGTGTTTTATTTGGTTCTGATTTACTTTGTAATAACCCTTTATGCTCTAAGCCTTTGACAATAAAATGACTCATAATATTACCGAGTCCAATTTCAACCAAAACATCATCAAAAGTGGATTGTTTAGCTAATTCAATCACTCTAGATTTTTGATTTGGTGATAAAGCATTAATACCGCCTGATTTAACTAACGAAAGATTGAGTAAGCGTCGACCCAATTCAATAGCATCTTCACGTTTTAATGTTTTAAGTGCTTGACGAATGCGAGACTTCGCTTTAGCGCTAACTACAAAATTTAACCAATTTGCATTAGGACGCCCTTCTGGCGAGGTGATAATTTCAACCGTTTGCCCACTGCTTAACGGTTGTGATAGTGGGTAAGGCTTACGATCAACAAGCGCACCAATACATTGATAACCGATATCAGAGTGCACTGCATAAGCAAGGTCAACAGCTGTTGCACCTTCGGGTAGCTGAACAATACGTCCTTTAGGAGTAAAAACATAAATTTCTTTAGGAAATAAGTCTGATTTTACGTTTTCAATAAATTCGAAAGAATTTCCTACACTTTGTTGTAGCTCTAACAGACTTTGCATCCAACGTTGTGCTTTGATTTGTGCAGTTGTGTTGTTTAATTCATCAGTTTCATTATATACCCAATGTGCGGCTACGCCCATTTCTGCCATTTGCTCCATATCTTCGGTACGAATTTGTACTTCGACAGGTGTGCCATGTGGTCCAATTAATGATGAATGTAATGACTGATAACCATTCGCTTTTGGAATCGCAATATAATCTTTAAAACGATTAAGTCGTGGCTTATATAAATTATGCACAAGACCAAGCACACGATAACAAGCATCTACATTTTTAACTACGATTCTAAAAATATAGATGTCCATTATAGAGTGAAAATGTTGCTCTCGCATTTGCATTTTTTGATAAATGACATAAATATTTTTTTCTAATCCTTCAACTTCGGCATCTATACCTGCTTCAGCCAAGCGATTTCTGATTTCAGATAAAATTTGTTGAATAAGTTCTTTTCTTGTATTTCGTGCAACTTTTACTACCTTTTCAAGTACTTTGGCACGATTTGGATGCATTGCTGTAAAACCCAAAACTTCAAGTTCGGTTTTTATATGATGAATACCTAAACGATGGGCTAGTGGAGCATAAATTTCTAATGTTTCTTTTGCTATACGACGGCGTTTATCTGGTCTTAATGCCCCTAGCGTGCGCATATTATGAGTGCGATCAGCAAGTTTAATTAAAATAACACGCACATCTTCGGTCATGGCAAGAACCATTTTCCTAAAATTTTCAGCTTGAGCTTCTTGTCGATTACGAAATTTTAATTTATCAAGTTTAGAAACACCTTCAACTAAAATAGCAACATGTTTACCAAATTTATTTGTAATATCTTGGAAGGTAACCGGAGTATCTTCGATGGTATCATGTAAAAGTGCAGCAATAATTGTTTCATAATCAAGCCGCATATCTGCTAAATATGTTGCAACAGCAACAGGATGAGTGATATAAGGTTCACCACTACATCGGAATTGCCCTTCATGGGCATTTTTAGCAAAAAGATAAGCATCTTGAATCAATTCGACTTGTTTAGGTGGAAGATAAGATGCAACAAGCTCTTTTAAGCTATCAAAATACTCCATGAGCAATTCCTGTAAAACTACAGTTTATTCGTACGATGGTGTGTTTTCTAGAAGAATCGATTCATGAAGTGTTGCACGTACTTCAGCTTCTTCATCTTGGCGTGTTTGGAAATCAGCAACATCAAGGATTTGTTTGTTAACAAGCCCATTTTCAATTTCGCGTAAAGCGATAACGGTTTCTTTATCGTTCTCTTCTGGAATAAGTGGTGATTTATTTTCAACTTGTAGTTGACGAGCGCGTCTTGCTGCTACAATAACGAGATCAAAGCGATTACCAATTTTTTCTACTGCATCTTGAACAGTTACACGTGCCATTTTTACCTCTAATATTGTTTACTAAAATACTTATTTAAAATGATCTAGTATTCTACTTAAATTTATAGGGGATTGTCTATATTAATATTGGTTTATATCTCGAAATCCAAATTACTTAGAAAAATCCCCTTTATAATTTTATCACTAGCAATGATGACTAAATTAATTCCTCATCATCTTTGTTATCCATATGTTCCTTGCTTTGAACTAATCTAACCGCAAAATAAAGGTCATAAGCAAATTCAATATGCTCATCATCAAGCTTTATATTCATTTGTTTAAACCAGTTTTTAAGCGTTTTTCGACGACCTGATAAAATTAAAATGATATTTCTTACTTTTAAAGACTTTACTAACTCCTCAATCCCCGACAACACACTGACATCTTTGTAAGTAAAACAAGGAATCGCATCAACTATCACATAATTTATTGGCTCTTCAGCTTCATCAATATAACTAATAATTCTTCGCTTAAAATAGGCAATATTAAAATAAGTCAACGGAGAATTGAATCGGTAAATCATGGTATTACCAATGGGTTTTACATCTTGACCAATTGAATGAATGCGACCACTTTCATCAACACCTAGCAGCTGATCTTTCGGTCTAAAAACACGTCGTAAAAACAAAAATAGCCCAAGTAACACCGCTAGTGCCATGCCGGGAATAATACCAATAATAAGCACAGAAACTAGTGTTATTAAACTTAAATAAAAGGCATCGCGATCAAACTTGAAAAAACGAATAATTGTTTGAAAATTAATTAACGAAATTGAAGAATAAATTAAAATCACCCCTAATACACAAGTTGGAATATACTGTAAGGGAGAAAGAAAAAACATTACCACAAAACCAATTAAGATTGCGGCAATAATCGAAACTAGTTGCGTTTTACCACCATTGGCATCATTGACAGCAGTTCTTGATGATGTACCACTAACTACAAAACCTTGCGATAGACCAGCTACAATATTAGCAATACCTAACGCCTTAAATTCAACATCAGCATTTGTTTCATAATTATTTTTGGATGCAAAACTGCGTACTGTTATCATCATACTAACAAAACAAATGATAGCAATATTAAGCGAAGGTACAACTAAATCGCGCATTAGACCTTTATCAAAATCGAGCCATGACTCAGCAGGAATAAAATCATTACTAATATTGCCAATAATACGAATATTAAAATGTTCGAAATTAAACAACCATGAAAACATCGTCATCACAATGACAGCTAATAACGGGGCTGGATATAGTGGTTTTAATCGCTTTAAACCAACTAAAATTAATAAAGTAAAAAGTGAAACAAGTGCTGTTCCTATATGAATTTGGGATATTTTAAATGGAAAATAAACAATTCGTTCAATCAAATAAGAATAATCATAACGAAATCCCAATGTTTTAGCTAATTGATCAACCATAATAGTAATTGAAATACCATTAAGCAAACCAATTAAAATAGGCTGACTAAGCAAGTCAGCCAACGCACCAAGATGCAACTTCCCTGCAATGATGCACCAAATACCGATCATAATTGTTAATATAATAACTAATTGCCAACGCAATACAGGATCATTTGCTGCTAACGGGAAAACAACAGCAGCAACCACCGCACAAGTTGCTGTATCAGGTCCAACAATCAGTTGTTTAGAAGATCCAAAAAGCGCATACACAATTAAAGGTAAAATGGTTGAATATAGCCCTGCTATTGCACCAACTCCCGTCAATTCAGCATAAGCAATGGATACAGGTAACGAAACGGCAGCAACCGATAACCCAGCTTTAAGGTCAAAAGTAAAATATTCTCGCTTATATTGTAATAAACTACTTAGCCCTGGCATCCAAGAAGTTATTTTTCGAAAAAAAATACCGTGTAAAAACCTACCCATACTGATCCTTATTTCCCAGCTATACTCATATTATCGACCAAAATAGAACCACATCGAATGCTAGTTCTTGTTTCAACATCATTACCTATTGCAACAATATTTTTATACATGTCTTTAAGATTACTAGCAATAGTAATTTCACTAATAGGATATTGAATCTTTCCATTTTCAACCCAAAATCCAGTAGCTCCACGTGAATAATCGCCCGTCACACTATTAACACCTTGCCCCATCAATGAAGTCACCAAAATACCCTTATCCAGTTTTTTAAGCATATTATCAAAACTCACATTATCTTGGCTTGGTGATATAGACCAATTGTGAATACCTCCAGCATGTCCTGTTGATGTTAAGCCTAACTTACGTGCAGAATAATTACCTAGTAAATAAGTTTGCAGTACACCTTGCTCAACAATATTACGCTGCACGGTTTTTGTCCCTTCGCTATCAAAAGGCGAAGAACCAACACCTTTTAGAATATAAGGATCTTCATAAATGGTGAGCCATTCAGGAAAAATAGTTTGTCCAATACTATCTAATAAAAACGAAGATTTTCGATAAATAGCGCCACCACTTATGGCTCCCACTAAATGCCGAATAAGCCCAACAGCAACTTCAGCACTAAATAACACTGGAGCTTGCATTGTTGCAATTTGCTTCGCTCCCAAATGAGAAATAGCCCTATCTGCCGCTTCAATGCCAACTGTTTCAGCTAGTTTCAATTCATTAAAATCACGCGATGAGCTATATGCATAATTACTTTCCATCTGCCCTGCTTGCTCAGCAATAACTGAACATGAAAGTGAATGAGAACTTGCACAATAACCTTGTAGCATTCCTAGACTATTACCATACACATAAACCCCATAGCGGCTACTAAAATAACCACCATCACTATTCACTAATTTTGAATGATTTAGCGCTGCTAATTCAGCCTGTTTGGCTTGCTCAATGGCATTATCGACATTCAAATCACTAGGATAAAATAAATCTAAATCAGGTGGATCAAATGCCATTTGACTTACATCACCCAAACCTGAACATGGATCGGGTGAAGTGTATTGCATGATACTAATTGCCATATCTATCGTCTGTAAAATAGCCTGAGGAGATAAATCATTTGTTGATGCACTACCTTTACGTTGATCTTGATAAACCGTAATAGACAAAGCGCCATCGCTATTAAATTCAACATTTTCGGTTTCGCCCATACGTGTGCTAACACTAATACCTGTTGATTGATTTATTGACACCTCAACGGCATCGACTCTTAATTTTGCTTGTTTTATAGCATTATCAACAATAGCCGATAAATTTTCTTTTTGATTTATCGCTTCTTTTTTAATCTGTTCAATACTCATTTTATTATTTTCTACAAATCTGCTAGTGATACGTTATAATAAGCCAGAATTGAACATTAGTTAACAAAAGAAATAACATGAACCAAAACCAAGAGACAAACCTAGAACCCAACTTTTCTATTGACATTGAAGATGACGAAATTATCTACGTCAGTAAAAGTGAAATCAAACGCGATGCTGAAGCGCTAAAAAAATTAGGTATCGAACTTGTCAAGTTAAGCAAAAATGAACTTGAAAAAATCCCTCTTGATGAAGATCTTATTTATGCAATTGAACTTGCACAAAAAATAAAAAAAGAAGGATATCGCAGACAAATTCAATATATTGGCAAACTACTACGTAACCGGGATATCGATCCTATTAGCCAAGCACTTGATAAACTCAAAAATCGCCACAATCAGCAAATTGCCCTATTCCACAAACTCGAAAAGCTACGCGATGAGCTGATTACAACTGGTGATGCCGAAACCATTATAGGCTTATATCCTACAGCCGATCGTCAACAGCTACGCACCTTAGCTCGTTTAGCAAAAAAAGAACAAGAAGCAAATAAACCGGCAAAAACGGCAAGACAGATTTTTCAATACTTAAAAGAATTAAGCGAAACAGAATAACCATTATTCTGTACGCTTATTATCATTAACAACACTATATTAACTTAGATAGAGGATACAAAAATGGGACTTTTAAATGTACCAGCAGGTAAAGAATTACCAGATGATATTTACGTTGTGATTGAGATTCCAGCTAATGCAGATCCAATTAAATATGAAGTTGACAAAGACACAGGTGCAGTATTTGTTGACCGTTTTATGGCAACAGCAATGTTCTACCCATGTAACTATGGTTATATTAATCACACATTATCATTAGATGGCGATCCAGTTGATGTATTAGTCCCAACCCCATACCCATTACAACCGGGTTCAGTTATTCGTTGTCGACCAGTTGGTGTATTAAAAATGACAGACGAAGCAGGCCAAGATGCAAAACTTGTTGCAGTACCACATACTAAGCTGTCAAAAGAATACGATCACATTAAAGATGTTGATGATTTACCAGAATTGCTCAAATCACAAATCAAACACTTTTTTGAACAATACAAAGCCTTAGAAAAAGGTAAATGGGTTAAAGTGGACGGTTGGGAAAATGCAGATGCCGCTCGCAAAGAAATAATCGAATCTTTTGAACGAGCGAAAAACAAATAAAACTGAGTAATAAAAAAATAAACCCTTAAAAAAGCCATAAACTAATATTTATGGTTTTTTTATTTTATAAAATAACCGATATTTAAAAAATCATTAAAAAAATTCAGTTATTTAATTATTTCCCATTTATCAATCAATAAATGGTTACATAAAAATCCAAGAAAAAAAATAAATTTTAAGTAAAAAATTGTTATCGACATCTTGCTTTCGATTATAATTTATGCGGTAATAGTTCTGGGTAAGTAACAAAGTAAAAAATTACGGAAACGATTCACCTTAATTAATGTAAAGTACATTGTTATGGTTTTTAGCTACATAATAAATACAATGTTAGAACCCAAACGGCCGAAAAGGCTAATTATTAATTATTGTTAGGATGTCTAGTAAATGAATAAAAAAACAGGTCAAGTGAAATGGTTTAATGAAAGTAAAGGTTTTGGTTTTATTACCCCTGCAGATGGAAGCAAAGATGTATTTGTTCATTTTTCTGCTATTTCAGGTGACGGTTTCAAAACCTTAGCTGAAGGACAACAAGTTGAATTTGCTATCCAAGATAGTCCTCGTGGACCGGCTGCAGCTGAAGTTGTAGTTCTTTAATTAAAACTTTAAATAATTTATTTACATATAGCAAAACACCCATTTTTTAATGGGTGTTTTTGTGTCCTAAAAAATAACAAATTCAAATAAAAAAGCGACCCTAAAGCCGCCTTTTAAAATAGACAAAATCAAATGCTAATTATTTTTTAGAAACAACTGCAATTAGATCTAATACTTTATTCGAATAACCAACTTCGTTATCATACCAAGAAACAAGTTTTACAAAGTTATCACTTAATTGGATACCTGCTTTAGCATCAAATACAGATGTACAAACTTCGCCTAAGAAATCAGTAGAAACAACATCATCTTCAGTATAACCAAGAACGCCTTTCATTGGACCTTCAGCAGCTGCTTTGATTGCCTTACAAATGTCTTCGTATTTAGCTGGTTTAGCTAAACGAGCAGTTAAGTCAACAACAGAAACATCTGGAGTTGGAACACGGAAAGCCATACCAGTTAATTTGCCGTTTAATTCAGGAATAACTTTACCTACTGCTTTAGCAGCACCAGTTGATGAAGGGATGATGTTTTGAGCTGCACCACGACCACCACGCCAATCTTTATGAGATGGACCATCAACAGTTTTTTGAGTTGCTGTTGTTGCGTGAACAGTTGTCATTAATGCTTCAACAATACCAAAGTTATCATTGATAACTTTAGCTAACGGCGCTAAACAGTTAGTTGTACATGATGCGTTAGAAACGATATCTTGACCAGCATATTCTTTATCATTAACACCGATAACAAACATAGGAGTGCTGTCTTTTGAAGGACCAGTTAAAACCACTTTTTTAGCACCAGCTTGAATATGTTTACGTGCTGTTTCATCAGTTAAGAATAAACCAGTTGCTTCAGCAACAACATCAACACCAACTTCGTTCCATTTTAAGTTTGCAGGATCGCGTTCAGCAGTAACACGGATTGTTTTACCGTTAACAACTAATTTACCGTCTTTAACTTCAACAGTACCGTCAAAACGACCGTGAGTTGAATCATATTTAAGCATATAAGCCATATATTCAACATCTAATAAATCGTTGATAGCAACAATTTCAATGTCTGAACGTTTTTGAGCAGCACGGAAAACAATACGACCAATACGGCCAAAACCATTAATACCTACTTTGATTGTCATAACAGTTACCTTCTTTTATGAGTTTTTAATGTAAAAATACTTTCGTGTAAACTATCAAATTTTAAGGATTTATTCAAGAAGATTCCTAATAATTAGACACGAATTGATTAAATAGGACGAAACTGACGCAATTAATATCTATTATAATTAATAAAATCATACTTTTAATTAATAAAACACATCAACCTTAAAAGGTTTAAATAAATTTAGACTCATTTAAAGGACAGTTACCAATAATAAGTTCATTTAAATTTATTTTAAGGTATCTAAAAATAAAATAAATGCTCGTTTTTCTTCTGTTGATAACTGCCGCTAATATTGCAGTAAGCGAATATCAAAATCATTATGTTGCTTATTTTTTTCATGACCTTTTTAGCTTGATTAATCATAGCTAAGTATTTCTGATTAATTATTATACTTTATTAATATGCTTTTTTATTGAGCTATATTGGGGGGGGGTTAACGATCGTATAGCTATTGAAAACAAATACTCAACTTTTTGTGCAATCAATAAAAAATCAAATAAAATCGATGATATTCTGACAAATTTTGAGGGGTAATTTTATAAAAATAATTCCACAATATATTGTGAAAAATCATAACAAACATAGGTACTTTCTTTACTATGTATTGCTTTTTATCTTCATCTTGCAAAATTTGTGCATCTAGTTTACTTTACTTATCTAAAATAGGATAAATAACTAGAGCGTAAACATGAAGATATCATTTAAAGAGCAGCAACAACGAATCAGTTTTGTTAAGCAATTTTTTGCCAATCAACTTGCCGAGCATTTGTCACTAATTGAAGTACAAGCGCCATTGCTAAGTCAAGTTGGTGATGGTATTCAAGATAATTTGTCTGGCACTGAACATGCTGTGCAAGTTAAGGTAAAAGCAATTCCTAATGCACAATATGAAGTAGTGCATTCGCTTGCAAAATGGAAGCGTAAAATTTTGAGCGTTCACCATTTTCAAGCTGGTGAAGGAATTTATGCTAATATGAAAGCCTTACGCCCAGACGAAGATCAGCTTTCGCCCATTCATTCAGTTTATGTTGATCAGTGGGATTGGGAAAAGGTGATTCGTCCTGAAGATCGCAATTTAACTTATTTAAAACAAACGGTTGAAAATATTTATGCCGCCATTAAAGCGACCGAAAAGGTAGTGTCACAGCAGTATCATATTTCCCGTTTTTTACCTGAATCGATCACCTTTATTGACAGCGAGCAGTTACTAAAACGTTACCCAAATTTATCCCCTAAAGAGCGTGAAAACGCAATAACCAAAGAGCTTGGCGCTGTGTTTTTAATCGGTATTGGAGGTCAATTATCAAATAATGAAAAACATGATGTGCGTGCTCCTGACTATGATGATTGGAGTAGTGCTAATGATTTGGGTTCTAAAGGATTAAATGGCGACATTTTAGTGTGGAATGCGATCTTAAATAGTGCATTTGAAATTTCATCAATGGGAATTCGAGTTGATGCCGAAACATTAAAACGTCAATTAAAACTAACTAATGATGAAGATCGCTTACAATTAGATTGGCATAAAGCATTAATTAATGGCGATTTATTACAAACAATCGGCGGTGGCATTGGGCAATCACGTTTGACTATGTTACTTTTAAAGCAAAAACACATAGGTCAAGTACAAGCCAGTGTTTGGAGTGATGATATCAAAGCAAATTACAGCGATTTGCTATAATCCAACACCAACTAAAATAGGGCATTATGCCCTATTTTAGTTTAAAAAACGGTTTTAATTAATTTGGTGTTAAATTAATTTATGATGAAGTTAATTTGTAGTTGATTCATCGATCTGTACTGGCGTTGTTTGTTCTGGTTCTTGCTGCTGTATTGGTTGTGATGGTTCCTTGGTTACGCCATCTAAACGAACATATACAATATGTTGTTGACCTCGATCGCATGACCCCACTATTTTGCCTTCTATTTGTTGTCCTGATTTGTCGGCTGATTCAAGTTTAAGCTGGAAATAAGCCGGATCAACACCGTTATTTTTGATTTTTTCGGCAATTTTGGCACTAATTTCGTCACAATTTGACGCTGTAGCCAACATTGGCAAACTAAGTAAAAAAACACCGATTAATTTTTTCATTTTCTTTCCCTTTTATATGTGATTTTGATTATTAAATGCATTATAAAACTATCCATTCAACTGTATATCTTCCTTTAATATATTCAAAACAATCGACTAATATCATTATATCACCAACCAAACTGTGACTTTTTGGATAATATTACTCCCTGATTTAGATTTATACACTGTACAATTTGATAACTGTTTAACAAACCTGTTAATAACTCAATAACATCATAATTAATAATTGTTTTTGATATAGGTTAAATATTAAGCTATGTTATTTTCAACTTTATTTTGCTAAAAATAGCAATTCTCTTTTTAATTTTATTAAAAGAATCTGATTGTCGTTAATAACAAAAATACCGATAAAACAAACTATAAACAGATAACTAATTAGCCCTTTTAATAATATTTCACAAATTATAGAGCAGTAAAAAAGGCAATTAACCCAAAAAAGACACCAGGTAAATTAGCTATCGCAATTGGCCAGTCCTTCTTTTCTCTTAATAATCCATAACAGACCCAAAGAGTACAGTTAATAGCTGCGGCTAACGGTTGAGTAGGATTCGATTTAAATCCATTTAAATTATCGATGATTTGTGGAATATAAGAAACATACATCCCTAATGATGCTATCGTAGCGATAATCCCTAAAATACGAAAAGCCTTTGATGAAAGATGCAAAATTGCCTCCAATATTATTTATAATTTATCATCTTATGATGATAAATTATAGCGAGTTAAAATGCCACCAGCAATTTACTGTTTAAAGGCTCGTACTGTAAATTGAGTTAAAATAAAAAAACTTATTAAGTTAACTATCATTGCGCACGAAATAAATTTAAAATAATTATTATTAATCAAATAATTAACAAATAAAATTTTACTACATAATAACAAATTACAAGGTGCCACTAATTTCAATAATTGGTTAATCATTTAATATTTATTAACGGTTTATTAATTATTTTAATACCATTTATTTTGGTCACTAACAATTTATCGATAATGGCAACATAAAAATTAATTTTTATTAAAAAATTTACTACAGTTATTCACTATATGACTTAATAAGTATTGAATAAGCCTGTTGATAACTCTGTAACATAATAATTATTAACAAATTTTAATTAAGATCAAATATTAAACGGATGTAACAAAATTTTATATTAGTTACCTTTCAAAATGCCCATAACTTAACCTAATTGCCCCTAGCTTATCGCCAAAACGGCTACCTTGTGACACAATCACGCCGTCTAATAACAGTTGATTAAGTAAGGTTGATTCTTGCGCTACTGTGTTTACTGGTAAATGGGCATACAAATGTAAACCGCCTAATGGGGCTTGATAGGTAATTTGATCACCAAAATAGCTTTTTAACCATAGCATCAACTGTTTGGCTTTACTTTGTAACGTTTGTCGTAATTGTTGTTGATGACTTGCATGATGATGTTGCAAATACTCTTGAGCTAATAATTGTGGCAAAATGCTTAACCCAGAATCGATATGTTGTCGAATTTTGGCTAGGTTTTCGATAATATCCCGAGGTGCAACCATCCAACCAACACGAATATTGCGCCCAATATATTTTGATAACGACCCTAAATAGATAACTTGATTAGACTGTTCAAACTTTTTAATGGGCGATATGGGTAAATCACACTTAAAAGCTAAACTACTATAAGCATCATCTTCAACAATCCCTATGCAACGTGATCGACAAAATGCCAATATTGCCTGTTTACGCTCATTGCTCATAACAAAACCCATCGGATTTTGAAAAACAGGATTTAAAAACAACCATTTAATGTGATGTTGTTGTACACAACTAGCAAGACTTTCAAGCGTGATACCTTCGTTATCGCACTCAATACCATATAAACGCAATCCCGCTGCTTGAAATAGTGGCAACGAATAAAAATAAGATGGCGACTCAATCCCCACCGAATCCCCTGGTTTAAGCAATCCCTGCGTAATCAAAAATAACGATTGTTGTGTGCCTGATGTAATTAAAATCTCCTCAGTATCAACTTGCATCGCAAATTGTTTTTGCATGTAAATAGCAATTTGCTTCTTAAGTGATGGTAACCCTAGTTGTAATATATCGCTGTTTTTTTCGTGCATAATTAATTCATTTAACGACATATTTGGTAATTGAAATTTAGGTATCAAATACGTTGGCAAATCACCATTAGCCAGATCACAAATATCTGCTCGTTGCATACGCATTTGTGTCACTTTTTGTTGATAAACTGATTGCCTATTTTGATAAAAATGTGCAGGTAAGCGCCAATGAATCGATGAATATGTCTGCATTCCCCATTTTTGATTATTAACATAAGTACCACTTCCTTGACGCCGAACAAGCACACCGCGTTCAGTTAACAGATCCAGCGCATGAACAACCGTTGAGCGATTAATACACAGTTTTTTTGCCAGTTCGCGTTCCGAAGGTAGTCTTTCGCCAGCTATTAGCATGCCTTGCTCAATATAATCTTCAATCAATTGTGCTACTTTCTTAAAAAGCGCGCCAGACAAGTTGGCTAGTTTTTGTTGATCCCACATAGTGATCTTGCTCTAACTGGTGTTATTAGTTGTTTGAGGGATGTTTAAAAAATGTTTGTTAACACCCCACAAAATTGGATGGCATTATTATAGTCCAATTGGCTGTTTTTTGTTGTGCTTAATTTTTGAATAATAAAAAAAGTAAACACAGTTAAAACAATATCATCATTATCAATTCAATTAGGAGCAAAAATGAACCAAATAACAGGCACACAAACCGTTAAACGCGGCATGGCACAAATGCAAAAAGGTGGCGTGATTATGGACGTGGTTAACGCAGAACAAGCCAAAATTGCTGAACAAGCAGGTGCTGTTGCAGTTATGGCTTTAGAAAGAGTTCCCTCGGATATTCGTGCCGCGGGTGGTGTTGCACGAATGGCTGATCCAACCATTGTTGAACAAGTTATGAAAGCAGTCACCATACCTGTTATGGCTAAAGCCCGTATTGGACACATTGTTGAAGCTCGTATTTTAGAATCAATGGGCGTTGATTATATTGATGAAAGTGAAGTATTAACACCTGCTGATGAACAGTATCATTTGCTTAAAGATGAATTTACCGTGCCATTTGTTTGCGGTTGTCGTGATCTGGGCGAAGCGTTGCGCCGAATCGGTGAAGGCGCATCGATGTTACGCACCAAAGGCGAACCCGGCACTGGTAATATTGTTGAAGCCGTACGCCATATGCGTAAAGTCAACGAACAAATTCGCCAAGTTGCTAATAAATCAAAAGATGAATTAATGACCTTTGCCAAAGAGATAGGTGCTCCTTATGAATTAGTATTACAAATCAAACAGTTAAAAAAACTTCCTGTTGTTAATTTTGCCGCTGGTGGCATAGCAACCCCTGCCGATGCAGCACTGATGATGCAACTGGGTGCTGATGGTGTTTTTGTTGGATCTGGCATATTCAAATCCCAAAATCCTGAAAAGTTTGCCAAAGCAATTGTACAAGCGACCACCTATTTTGACGACTATCCACGTTTAGCCGAGCTTTCAAAAGGTTTGGGGAACGCAATGAAAGGGATTGAAATCAGTACACTCGCTCAGTTTGAAAGAATGCAAGATCGAGGTTGGTAATGATGGCTTCTGCTCATAACAATATCAAACACATTGGTGTGCTCAATTTGCAAGGTGCAGTTAGTGAGCATATAGCAATGCTTAATAGCATCAACAATGTACAAGCAACGCTAGTTAAACGCCCTGAACAATTAACCAAGCTAAACGGTTTAATTATTCCCGGCGGCGAATCGACCGCCATTAGTCGTTTAATCAAACAAAATGGGCTTGTCGAGCCAATAAAACAATTTGCCGAGCAGGGTAAAGGTATTTTGGGTACGTGTGCGGGATTGGTGCTTTGCGGTAATAGCACAACTCATAACGAGGTTGAATTGCTAGGTTTAATGGATATTTGTGTTGAACGCAACGGTTTTGGGCGGCAAATTAACAGCTTTGAAACAACGTTAGACATACCAAAGATTGGTCAACAAATTCCTGCGATATTTATTCGTGCTCCTTATATTGCCAAGGCAGGAAAAAATGTAGAGCAACTTGCATTTGTTCAGCAACGTTGCATTATGGCGCAACAAGGTAATATTTTAGTATGTGCTTTTCATCCTGAATTAAGTAAAGATAATCGAATTATGCGTTATTTTGTTGATAGATGTTAAAGGGGAAAGGGATTTGGCGTCCTCCTGAAAGCCTCTTTGAGAATGAAATAAAAACTTCAATAAAATCAATTACTTTCCTGACGGTTTTTTGACAAAAAACACCGTCTTATCACCCTATTCACAAGTAACCGGTATAGTTTTGAGATTAAATCCAGCTTCTTTATAATATTTATACCTTACCCTTGCTAATGCTTTTAAATCCTCGCCAACAGGCACAAAATCAATAATATCACGATAGACATTGGCAAATTCAGGAAATTGTTCTTGTAAATTAATTAGCAGCGGCCTACTACCGCTGCTACGTTTTTGTGGCCAGCTGATTTCGACTGGTGATCCCCCCTTCATACCTTCGCCAGCTAAGTTATGCGGTACAAAACTGTCGGTGCTCAGTTGCCATAGGTATTCGTCGATTCGCTCAGCTTGTGCTTGATCTTGACAAGCAACTTGTACACGCAAATTAGCTTGCCATGCTTCGACGATTTTTTGGCATGCGAGTTTTTCATAATATAGCATGCCTGATTCGTTGGCTTCTGTTTGGTTTTCAAGTAGATAGAAGATCACTTTTTTCATAAATGCTGACTCGAGTTATTGATCAAGTAAGTATTGAATCAACATAGCAACAGGACGGCCTGTTGCACCTTTTTTTGCGCCCGATTTCCATGCAGTACCCGCAATATCTAAATGCGCCCATTGATATTTTTCAGTAAAACGAGATAGGAAACACGCTGCAGTAATTGTGCCACCATCACGCCCACCAGCGTTAACAATATCTGCGCATGTCGATTTGATCTGTTCTTGGAATTGGTCGTCAATCGGCAGTGCCCATGCTTTATCTTCCGCTTTTTGTGATGCGCTAATCAATTGTGCGACTAACTTATCGTTATTGCCCATAACACCCGTATAGTGATGACCAAGTGCCACAATACAAGCACCTGTTAAGGTGGCTATATCGATGACGGTTTTGGGATTATAACGTTCAACATAGGTTAAAGCATCGCACAATACAAGCCGCCCTTCGGCATCAGTGTTGATGACTTCAACCGTAGTGCCTGACATGGTAGTTAATATATCACCAGGGCGGTAGCTATTACCGTCAGGCATGTTTTCACAACCCGCCATAACACCTACAACATTGATCGGTAATTTAAGTTCAGCAACGGCTTGCATAACACCATAAACCGTTGCAGCACCACACATGTCGTATTTCATTTCGTCCATGCCGGCAGCAGGTTTGATTGATATACCGCCCGAATCAAACGTTAGCCCTTTACCAACTAAGACATAAGGTTGGGCTTTTTTATCTTTGGCGCCTTGGTATTCAATAATGGTCATGATCGATTCGTTTTGCGATCCACGCCCAACGGCTAAATAGGCATTCATATTTAATTTTTTCAGTTCGCTTTCGCCAAGGCAGGTGACTTTGAGCGATGAGTGTAATTTGCCTAGCTGTTTGCCTTGTTCGGCTAAATATTTTGCATTACAAACGTTCGATGGCATGTTGGCAATAGTCTTGGTTGCGGTAATGGCATTAGCTATAATTTCACCCTGTAACAAGTTGCGAGTTAATTCATCAATATTGCTTTTATTGCCCGTTAATAATGTCACTTTTGCTAAGCTTGGCGCCGGCGTTTTGCTAGTTTTAAATTCATCAAACCGATACGTTATGTCACTAACTATTTGTGGTAGCTGTTTGGCAATTTGTAGACTATTGTTTTGATTGACAGTTAGCAAGTCCCACGTAATACTTTTAATTTTTTTGGCAAGCAGTTCTTTGATAACAGCTTGAATCACTTTTTTGGCTTGCATTACTCCAAAGTCGTTGGCTTTACCACATCCAACAAATAGGAGTTTTTGTTTGAGATCGCTATTAGTTTGATACAATAGCGTCGTTTTACCTAATTCGTGGCTAATGTCGCCTGATTTGATAAGCTGACTTACTAGGCCGTTAGTTAAGTTGTCGATATCTTTAACAATATCTGACTGACTTTTTCCTGAATCAATTGAAATAACTAAACACTCTGTTTTTTGTTTGGTTATAATAGTGCTATTTTTTATTTGAAATTCCATGATGTTTCCATTTATGGTTGATGGGAATAATGAATATTCTATCGGTTCATTATGGGATAGCAACAAAAAGATAACTAAAAAGAAGCAATTCAGATTATAATAACCAAATTTTGTACCAACATGTATAGGTAAAATGTGATAATTCGTCGGTATTTAGTTAAAGAGACACTGAAAACCCAAGGGGCAATATTATTTATTTTGTTGCTTATTTTCTTCTCTCAAAAATTAATTAGAATTTTATCAAATGCGATTGATGGTTCTATCCCTCGTGATTTGATTATGCCTTTATTGATGTTGGGTGTGTCGAACATGGCGGATCTGATTTTACCGTTAAGCCTATTTCTTGGTGTGCTGGTGACTTTTGGGCGGCTTTATGCTGACAGTGAAATGGTGGCAATGCATGCTTGTGGTGTTAAAAAGAGTTTAACTTATCAGGTGGTGCTGTTTCTTTGTATTTTAACTTGCCTATTAACGGCGTTGAACTCACTGTGGTTTGGTCCTTGGTCTAGTGTTAAGCAAGATCAATTGCTTGCCAATGCGAAAATTAATCCAAGTTTAGCTGGGCTGTTAGCGGGGCAATTTCAACAAACCCCTGATGGCAATTCAATGATTTATATTGGGAATGTGAATGAGAATAATTTAGAAAATGTTTTTATTGCGCAAATCAATCCCAAAGCCAATCAGCGACCCTCGATTATTATTGCCAATAAAGGCAAGACAAGCCACGATAATGAAGGTAATCAAATCATCACGCTTGAAGATGCTAACCGTTACGAGGGTACGGCACAACTTAAGGATTTTCGGATTTCTAACTTTCACAATTATTTAGGCATTATCAAACCTAAAGCACTAGATGTGAATGAAGATACCGATAAAGTCGATGTTCAACAGTTAGGATTACAGACGCTTGCCGATATGGATACGCCTAAAGCCAATGCCGAATTTTATTGGCGATTAACATTAATTATTTCCGTGCCATTGATGGCGTTTTTGGTTATTCCATTGAGTGTGTCTAATCCTCGTCAAGGACGTCTTGCACAAGTTTTTCCTGCTTTGTTGCTTTATTTGGTTTACTTTTTATCGGCCAGTTCGATTAAGGCCAATGCAGGTAAAGGTCGGTTAGAACCTGATTTTTGGTTTTACATTTTGAATATCGGTTACTTTTTATTAGCACTAATGTTAAATTGTTGGGATAGCCTATTTATGCGCAAACTTCGCTTAAAATATTCGGCATCTTAAGGAGATATGCGTGTTTTCGATTTTAGACCGTTACATAGGTAAAACTATTTTAAGCACCATTGGTGTTAGTCTTTTTTTGTTGATCAGCTTATCGGGAATTATCCGTTTTATTGATCAACTTCGAAAAATCAAAGTTGATTATGATGCGTTTTCTGTCGGTATTTACACACTGTTGATGGTGCCAAAAGATTTAGAAGTGTTCTTCCCGATGGCAGCATTATTGGGTGCTTTAATTGGCTTGGGAATCCTTGCGTCACATAGTGAACTAACCGTGATGGAAACCTCTGGCTTTAGCCGTTTTAAAATTGCCTTTGCTGTAATGAAAACAGCCATACCTTTAGTATTGATTACTATGGCAATTGGTGAATGGGTTGCTCCTGTAAGTGAACAAACTGCGCGTAATATGCGTTCTGAAAAACTGTACGGTAATTCGCTAATGGTTGAGCAAGGCAGTCTTTGGGCAAAAGATGGGAATGATTATATATTTATTGGGCATATAAATAACGATAATTCAATTTCAAATGTGTATATCTATTCGGTCGATCAAAATAAATTACAATCCATTACTCACGCCGCTTATGGTGTTTATGAAAATAATGCTTGGACTTTATCACAAATCGAAAAGAACGACCTAACAGAACCCAATAAGGTGGTGGGCGTCAATATGGTCTCTATTCCTTGGCAAACCAATATTACACCCGACAAACTCAGCATTGTTGCATTTGATCCTGATTCGTTGTCAGCCTCTGGGCTTTATCAATATTCACAATATCTAAAAAGCTCAGGGCAAGATACCAAATATTACGATTTACTGTTTTGGAAAAAGCTTATTAAGCCTGTTTCAGTGGCGGTGATGATGTTGTTAGCCCTATCGTTTATTTTTGGTCCACTGCGTAGCGTGTCGATGGGGATTCGTGTAGTCATTGGCATTAGCTTTGGTTTCTTGTTTTATATTGCCGATAATTTGTTTGCCCAAGTCAGCATTGTAATGGGCATTTACCCATTGATTGGATCGCTTATCACAAGTTTTGTGTTTTTATTAATTAGTTATATTTTATTTAAGCGAAAAAACTAAGTTCAAACAAACTAAATTCAAACGAAAAGCTAAGCTAACGGTGTTTTTATCAATCCTATCATCTTTGTTGAGATGATAGGATTTTTATTTGAGGATTGGATGATTTGGTTTTATTTATGATTTATCAAATAGCTTTAAATACTGTCCATACCCAGCATCTTCAAGTTCATCTTTCGGAATAAATCGTAACGCGGCCGAATTGATGCAATAGCGTAGCCCACCAAGCTCTTTAGGACCATCATTAAACACATGACCAAGATGTGAATCGGCGCCAGCCGATCGAACCTCGGTACGGCGCATACCAAAGCTGGTATCCTTTTTTTCAACAATATTGCGCTTTTCTATCGGTTTTGAAAAAGTTGGCCAGCCACAGCCTGAATCAAATTTATCTAACGAAGTAAATAGTGGTTCTCCCGATACGATATCGACATAGATACCCTCCCGATAATTGGCATAAAATTGATTATCAAAGGGTGGTTCAGTACCATTTCGTTGCGTAATATGATATTGCATAGGTGTTAATACTGATAGCGCTTTTTCTTTCATTGTATTATCCATAAGCCACCTTATATTATGTTGTTTGTTCTAATTATGTTGATTAACTACGTTTTAACATTGACTGTAATACTTTATCTTTAATCCAAACATAATGAAACAAAGCGCCGACTATATGTACAATAAGTAAAGCTAACAATAAATAGGCACTGACTTGGTGAATTTGATGAAATAATTGATAAGCTTTATTTGGCATATCAATAGCAGGAATAGAGATAACACCTAAAAAACTCAGTGAACGACTACTCATTAAATAACCAGAAAGAGGCACAATAATCAGTGAAAGATAAATAAAACCTTGTACCGATTTTGACAAAATACGTTGTCGTTTGTGTGTTTTGGGTAACACATCAGGCACTCCATCTTGCTTAATGACGATAAAGCGCCACAGTGTTATCCCCAAAATCAGCACACCAAATGATTTATGAAATAAATAAATATTAAACATACCACCTAAATAGGGTGATAACGTTACTTTGAACTGCACCAATAAATAGGTGAGCACAATCAATACTAATGTTAACCAATGGATCCATTTTTGTTTACTACTGTATTGTGGGTAGTTTTGCATGATTAAGTCATCCTTCTATTTGTTTTTTGACCAATGCTCAGATAAAAAATGAGATCGTCCTGATAATTGGTAATATTGATGATAATGTTGTGGTTGTTTAAGGTAATAATTTTGGTGATAATCTTCAGCCAAATAAAAAGTAGATGCAGGCTCAATAGCTACCTGAATTGGCTTATCAAAGTGGTCACTGTCTTGTAGAGCTTGTTTCGATGCCAATGCCAATTTGTGTTGAAATTCGTTATGGTAAAAAATAGCAGGACGATAAGAGTTCCCTCTATCAGCAAATTGACCTTCTGAATCAGTTGGATCAATTTGATGCCAAAAGATATCAAGGAGTTTTTTATAACTAATTATTTTAGGATCAAATGTGATTTGTATTGCTTCGGTATGCCCAGTATTACCAGCACAAACTTGCTGATAAGTCGGATTAGCAACATGCCCTCCTGTATATCCCGACACCACATTAATCACGCCTTCATACTGATCAAACGGTTTTACCATACACCAAAAACAACCGCCTGCAAATGTTGCTTGTTCATATTGCTGCATAATAACCTCTCTAGTTTATAAGTTTATGATTTTTAATGTTTAAATATCGATCCCCTGTTGCCTAATACAGGTTTTATCATTCACATTAGCATGTCAAGCTACTAGCAAGCATATTACTTGAAAAAGAATAAAAAAACACCATCTTGTTTAACAACTATTTTCGTTATAGAGGAATTGGTTATGGCAAGTGGATGGGCGTCTGACGATGCCGTTAATCAACAAATCAATAGTACAATTGTCGATGCTATTACAAACGCAAGGCGACAACTCCATCACGGTATAGCAAGTGCACATTTTTGTGTTGAATGTGGTGATATTATTGCAGAAGCACGAAGACAAGCATTACCAGGTGTGCAATACTGTTTAAGCTGTCAGCAAGAAATCGATAAACAAACGGCTAAAGCATTTAGCTTATATAATCGTCGAGGTAGTAAAGATAGCCAACTTCGTTAATAGCTGATTGTGCTTAGAAATGGGGGGCTACCCCCATTTTAAGTATGTTATCGTTTTAATGTAGAAAATAATAACTATTTTTTGCCCTCAACAACCGAATCATAAGGGTAAATAATTAATTTATTATCAAACCATTCGGCACAAAAAATATCTTCTATTTTTTCGTAACCTTGTTTGGTGATCTCACGTTTAACCCAATCTTCATCTTTTTCAAGTTGCTCAAGGTTATCATGGCTAATGCCACCATTTTCGATAATAAGCAATGCGATATCTTTTTCACCTTTTTTAATAACCGTTAAAGAACCATTTAGTTCGTACCATACTTCTTTTAATTCGCCAAATGAAGAAATACCTTGAACATTAACTAACGTTTCAAAATCCCTTACTGGTAAGTTTGCTTTGATAAAATTATCCGTTATTAAGTGACCATTTTTAACCAATTGGATTGGTTTACCATCAATTGTGTCGCGTAAACGTGAGTTTTTAGATTTGATAAATCGAATTAAAACAAGCAAACCTGCCCAAATTGCAACTAACCCTGCCGCTTCCCAAGGTGATACAGTCGGGCTAAGTAATGCGCCCCCGACTAGCGCACCAATAACCATACTCCCAACCTGATCAAGCTGTGACATTGGTGCAATCTGACTTTTTCCTGATAATTTCACATAAATAAGTAAAATAAATAAAGCTAATAAAAACTTTGGTGCCATTTCTAATAAATACATTTTTTCCTCCAAGCCAAACATCATATGTTGAACGACAAGCGCAAATACAAAGTTCAATAATCCTTTTGATTTGCAACGAGTAACAATTTATCTAAAAAATCGGTATAACTTTTTTTAATTAAGCTTTAACTAAATGTAAATGAAATATAGTTTATTGTTTATTACTATTTTTAGAACAGTTTAAACTGCCAAGATAAGACGAATTAGAAAAGTGAATACCATTATTCTACTCCAAATTTTTACCAAGAAAATGGGGCTTAATAAATTAATTGTAAAATTATTTTTTAATAAAAATTAGCATACCTATATTCTGGTAATCAATAGTAGCAAATATGATAGATTAAGAATATTTATTAACAACTTGTAGGGTTGGAGAATAAATATAGGGTGGATGAAAAATTTTGAACCTTTATCGTTTGGTTATCTAAATAGTTAAAGCGTTCACAATCTCACTTTCTTCTGTAAAAAAGAATAAAATACACAAAAAATTTTTTGTGTATTTTTATTTGAAAGCAGAAAAACAAAAACATCAATAAAATCAATAACTTTCCTGACGCATTTTTAATATTGATTTTTCCATTAATTATTGATTAACATTTTCGCTATGTTTTTATAAGAATTTTGAAATTTGGAGCAGGAAACAAAGTTCAAATCCAACTTTATAACATGTTGTATATAAAAAATTATCCAGATACCTATATTGCTTGAGCTAACCTTTTGGACTGGTTTTTTGCGGTACTTAATAGACTTCTACGGTCTCAAAGTACAATAACCACTTATTTACTAGACCTTGCCTTACCGTTTTATAGTACGAGATCATTCATCGACAAGTTATTTGAGAGAATAATTTACATTATGATATAGAGTTGTCAGTAATGCTTCCAAATTTCCCACATAAGTCAATTTATCAATGACTAAAACTTCATCATTAGTCTGTTAAATAATATGTCTCACAACAGTGGAACTAACAAAACCTGCTCTTCCTGTAACTATCACCTTCATTGAGTTTCTCTTTAGCTTAGTATTTAATTTTTTAAAATTAACTTGGATATTTTGTATAAACACAACCTTTATATCCATTTTGCTCACATACAAATACAGGTAAACGTTCAATAGCATGAGCAATAGTTCCACCAACACCTATTGGTTCCTTAGGAAAATCTTCATAAGATAAATTCAAAACAAATAATTGCTCCAAAGCTTTTGGACGATACCAAAACATAGTTCCTGCAGCAAATAACTGATCATTTAAACACATTTCTGTCGAAAAACCCATCTTATAAATTAGTCGATCTATTAATTTTTGTTCATTATAATTACCCGCTAAAGAAATATTATTTTGAATATGTCCATGTTTCAACGCACTATAGAAATCGTTAATAATGATACCTACACTTTGATTTTGTTCAAAAATATTAAAAATATCAATTACACTTTCTTTTTTGATTAAATTAGAAAAAAGATAATTACGCCATGAAGATGAATATGATAAATGTGGGCTTTTTTTAGAATGAATATGACAAAATAAATCATACTGATCTTGATATTTTTTTGTTTCAATCAACCATGGAGCTACATCTCTACCTCGATTCGGTACTAAGATAATACTCAGTATATTTAAATTTTTTACTATTTTTTTATTAAATAGATTAATTAATAAATCTCGTTTTTTTTCATCAGGAATAGTTAATATTAAATCAAATTTAACTGGAAAATCATGTAAATATTTTAATATTTCTTCTGAAAGATCAATATTATAAAGATGACAATGAATTCCTATTTTTTTATTAAACGACAATGATAACTCACTCTTCGGAATATATCTTTTTTCAGGATTAGCAAAACCTGTTGCAAAAAACACATTATCAAATTGATAATTTTCCATAATTAATTGATATTGTATAGATTTAGTTTTATAAAAAGGAGAAGATCCTTGATAAAATACATGCCTCAATTGATTCATTTCACAATAAGGCGATTTTTGCCAAGAAAAATCAAAAAGCCTAGCAAATGCGGATAAATCAGTTATATCCCAAAAACTCACATATGAACCAAATACATTAATAAATTGAGATAAATAGTCTTTAATCTCATTTTTAATTACCAACAAATCGTTTTGAAATTTTTCGTTCTCTAAAAGCAATTTAGAAGGCGAAAACAAGGAACACATTAGTATTTTTAAAGAAGTTGAATCACTTATAGTTGGTGAAATACAAAATGACCTGATTTTATCATTATTTTTTTGAAAATAACTATTTCCATTAAAAGAATAGATTTGATCAAATAAAATATGAGTAATATTTGTTAATACTCCTGATAATAATTCATCATTTTCTAAATTGAAAACAATTCCTCTTTTTCCTAGATTATCTTTCACTTCTTGTGAAAGATAATCTACTAAATTATTTTTCAACTTAATTAGATATTGATTAAGAATTAAATTAAAACGTTTTAAAATATCAATGCATTTTTCTTTGTTGTCAAAAAATAAAAGCTCTCTCTCTTCTTCAGATAATAAATTAAGTAACTTTTCAAGTAATGACTTGTCTAGAATAACGTCTTCAAGCATATTACGAAATTTATAGTATTCATTATCACAATCATCAAGACTTTCGATAAATCTTATAAAATCTTCATATTTGAGCATATGATAGATTTGTTTTGACATGAGCAAGTGTTGAATTGGTAATTTTTTATTCAATAAGTTATCTTTTAGAAAATTATAAGCAAATTCAATTAGACATTCATTATTGGAAGCAAAATAAATTTTTTCATAATTATCTTGAATTTCATTATTTTGCAGAATTTTTAATGCCATATATAATATAAGTGGAGATAAAAGCAATCTAGATAAATAACTAACATCAGAAAAAACATTAGGTTTTTTAGGCATTTGATAATAGTCAGCGAACACTCTATTAAAACTAAATCCAATTAGCAGCCTTTGACCTAAATCAAAATTTGCATATTCAGATAGAATTTCTCTATAGATTGATTGTTCTGATATTAAAATATCCTTTATGTAAGGATAATAGATCGCAGTGATATTTTTTCCAATTGGCTGCAAATAATCGGAATTATAATTACCACCTATATGTAAAATAGCTGATGGTTCAATATTCTCATTACTAATTACATCTCCGAATAATTCACCATTATCTTTTTTCTTATTATAACTAATTGGTGTATATATTTTTTCAATTTTACAAAAGCCATTCTTACGTAAAACTGAAAGCAAAAAATCCTCAGGTAAGTATGTATCTGATATGGCTATGATTTTTTTATTATTTTTAACCGCCATATCATATAAATACATAAAATCTTTTCTAACTGTTAGTAATTTGCTCTCAATGTCTAATTCTTCTTGTTGGAGTAATAACTTTGTTTTTTCATCAAGAGAAAGTTTTTTTGCAACAAAATTATATATATCTGATAATGAAACATTTTGATGAATAAATTCATCAATAGCTAATAATCTAGCATTACACAAATCAATATTATACTTTTTCTTTACTCTATGAAATAACAGATGTAATACATCCTTCGGTTCGAAAGTTGGGCGAATTAATAGGTTATCAAAAATACCGAAACTAATGACTTTTACAGTTTCAAGTTCAATTATTTTACTGATATTTTCAATAGTAATAGGTAATGAATCTTTTAAAACATCATATCTATTACTTAATTCACTTTTTTCTGACAGTTTTCTTTCTCTAGTTGAGGGAGCTGTTATTATTTTTAATTTCTTTGAAGCAATCCTAACCCCTAATAAGCGAAATATTTTGCGTTTATCTGTTTTTTCTATAACAAAAAAGCCATGCAAGAATTCTCGTCTATTTATGAATATCAACCTTTTGTAAATTGTAACTCCAAATAATCTAACTTTTACTTTGGATTTATCTTTTATCTTCTCTAATAGCATATTTTTGTTGACTTATTACTCATTTAATATCAAAATTTAAAAGTTTAGAATTAATAATAATTATATTAATTATTAATCTGTAATGAGATGAGCATTTTTTAATAAATCCATTACATAGTCAGAGTGTAATAAATCTGTAGAGGTATTAACAAAATTTACATTTTGATATTTTTGTATAATACTATTTTCAAATACCGCTCTATTTTTGTAATAATCATTAGGGTACATAATAACTTTTTTATTCAACATCGCTGCAAAAATAGAAATATGTAAGCGGTCTGTTTCAATCACATCAAATTGTGATAAATAACTAGCCAAACTATATGTTACATATTTTGATAACAAATAATTACCCCACAACTCTCCATTCCAAGATAATGAAATGTCTTTATTAAACTCATTAACATAAACAAATTTAGATGACTCCCCGTCAGTTCGCAAACAATACCCGTGTCCTCTACCCTTAATAGCAAACTGTGATAACTCATTTTGTGGAAAATAAAAAGCCATATCATCAGATAGGAACAGATTATTTTTATTAGCCCCATTTAAAATGCATAATTCATAACTAACCTTTTCTCGGCAGATTATAATTAAATTTCTATGCGTTTCTTGAACAAGATCTTTATAGCCCCAGATAGTATGAGGTAATATGATACATTTATTATTATTTAAATATTTTTTTAATTTTTTATATAAATGATCATACTTCCCTTCTACTAAATTTCCTCCACCACTAAAAAATAGAATTTCATTAGAAATAGAAATATCATTATTAGGGTCAATAATCTCATAACAAATATTTAATTCATCAAATAAACAGTATGTCGAATATGTAATAAATGCGTCACCAGCATTCCCCGGGTTAGTAATAAAATAAACTTTCTTACCTGAATAACTTGATAAAAAATCTCTCATATCAATTTTCATCACACTATCAACCCTTATATTATTCAACTTTTTCGTTTTTTCCAACGTCGAATTTTTCTAATTAATAATCTGATCCTATTATAGATCGTCACTCTTTCATTCAAGATTTTTTTCACTTCCTGATTAGAAAGTACCAATTGATGATTAAGATGTTCAATTGAGTTGCCTAATTGATGCGCTAATGCTCTAATCTCATTTAAATTTTTATCCTGTTCAAGCAATAGAATTTGTAATAAACCATAATTTCCTTGCGATTCTTGAAAAGATTTTCTAACCAACGCATTTTTGTAACGGATTGCATAAAGTTTATGTTTATTAACACCAGCATGTACAGAATTTCCATAGATAGATGTTGCATTAACTCTATGGTGATAAAAAGCAAGTTTTTCATCTAATGTTAAAATTTCACCACATCGAAATAGCCTCAAATTATAATCCCAATCACCTAATACTGGTAAATCAGCATTAAAAGGCCCTATCGATTTAGCAACATCCATTCTAATGAGCAAACAAATTGGAGGAGTTATATTTCCTTTCAAAAGGACAGATATATCAACATCATCACGCCAATATCCCCATTCATATCTAGCGGTTTCTTGAACATAATTATTTGTGATTTCTTCATGTATTACAATACAATTTGTAATGACAGCTACAGCATGTTTATTTTCTTTTAAAAAATTAGTTGTTTTTTGTAGAAATTGAGGAGTCCATGAATCATCATCATCATGAACGACAATGAATTCCTCAGAAGCAAGTTCAAATCCTTTATTTGAAGCAGCTTCCATACCTAATGATTTTTCGTTATGTAAAAGAGTTAATCTACCATCAAAAGAAGAAGCATATATATTTACTAAATCTTCTACTGATTTTTTATCCCCACCATCGTTTATCAAATACAAATGCCAATTCTGATACTCTTGTTCTAATACACTTTTTAAAGCCCTTGCTAATAAAATAGGCCTATCTTTGGTTCGCATAATAACAGCAACAGATCCGTCATGTTTTATATAATCAACATTTTCATAATCTCGAATGTAAGATGGATATAACTGTTCTGATATATTCATTATATATTATCCTAAAATAAAGTTTTTTAAAATTGTCGGGTAATTAGATAATTCGTTACTAACGATTTGATACAAATGAGCATTGTCAGAATAATATCCATTATATTTCCAGTAAAGTAATTGACCACATAACCAACCTCCTCGGTGAATCATAGGATATATTTTCTCATCCCAAGGTTCTTCATTTGACCAAATCAAAGGAAAATAAATCTCATGATCATATCCTGGAGCGTGTAATATATTTCCCAATTCTTTAACTTCTAAACTAGTAGGAGAACAAATGACTTGAGCTAGAGCTCCTTTTGCCGTATTTACATCAATATAATCAGAATTAATTCCGAAAACATCTTCATTTTTAACCCATTTAGATATAACTAAATGCAATCCCTTATAAAATCTATTTAAATTCACTACTTGTTCTTTAAGATTATCTTTTTTTTCTTTGAAAATAGGAATATATTTTTCCATTGATTTAGTGAAACCGATAACAGACTCATGATCTGCTACATGAAGATTCTCTAATATATTAATGCTATTTTTCATTAAGAAACTTTTATTAGGATCATTGAATTCACTAAAAAATGCAGCATTCATTAATCCGTTGTAAAATATTCGGCCAGTAGCCAAACCATTGTGTAATCCATAATAAAACCCAGATATTTTTTCTTTAATACCATGATTTTCTCTAAACAGAGTTAGAGCTTGCTGTAAAGTACCAGACCAGCCCAAATCAACTATTGCTATTTTTTTAGAGCTAAATATACCTTCTTGATCATAGTATTGATAGGAATTTTTGTATTGTTCTTCAAATTGAGGCAGTAGTAAAGGAAGTAAATCATGACCAAGATAAAATTTAAAATCATCCAATAGTGAAAAATTAAATTTGCTATCCAAATCACCAAATTTATTAACAAAATTATTTACGTCAATATCTGATATATTAATTTTTAATCTTGTTAGAACGCCTCTATTAGTTTGCCCTTCAACTATATTATGGTTAGAAAGAAAAGTTAAAGATGCCTCAGAAAGTTTGTTATGTTTTTGACATTCAATGTAACACTGGCTATATCCAAGAACAAGTCTAGAAATATATAAATAACTTGATGTTACACCACATAGTTTATCAAAATTAAATTCTTTCCATAAATTGTAAATAATTTGTGCATCACGAGAGCAAAAGTAAACATGTTCAATTTTATTTTTTCTAACATGATCATTCAACCATTGAAGAAAGCTATAAATAAAAAAAGAACCACAACAAATTCCGAAAACAAACCAGAAATCTTTAGATATTACCTTATCTGTTAATAAAATCATCTTTTTTATCAAAGAAAAAGGAATAATATCTGTCGACAATTGCCCACCTAATCTTCTTTCTGTTATGAGAGAATTATACCAAATAGTATCTATACCATTTCTTTTAGGCACCTCAACATCTGAGTAATAGTTATCACCAATATGTAGGATTTTTTGATTGGCGTAATCATCAAGGACGTTTTGCCAAATAGTACCGTGATTTTTAGTCTTTAATAAATTGCTTGATAAATATAATTTATCAAAAGATGAAACCCCAACTTTGCTTAACATTTTTTTAATTGTTTCTTCATCTAAATACATATCAGAAACTAAAATAATTTTTTTATTTTTTTCAAAAATTTTATTTATCAAAAATAGATTATCTAAAGATGGAACACAATAATTTATTTCGATCATTATTTCAGTTTGCTTTGCTTCTTCTATAACATCTCGATACTCAGGATAAGTTATCTTCAATTGTTCATAAATATTGTCTAAAGTAACCTCTTCTATATTTTGTTGATAGGCAATATCTCTAGCAATTTTTTCCGATTCGAATCTAGCGACGGCAAAGCCAACACAAGAATGACCTTTTTCAATTAAATATTTCTCTACAATCGAAAAAACATCTATAGGACACTCGACTAACCTTGTCAAAATAGTGTCAAAAATATCAAATGAAATCACTTCATAGCACTCAATATCCTTTAAAACTCTTTCAATATAGATATTGTCATATGTTCTGGCATTTTGAAAAAAATAATTCCTAGTAGAGCTTAATAAATTAATAATATCTGTCTTCACATTAAATTACCTAAATTAAATCACATATAATTTTTCAAACCTTACCCTTCTACGTCAGTATAACAACTATTTAACATATTTTAAACATATTTTAAAATATGTTAAATATAAGTTAATTTAGTTGAATAGAATCATATTAATGTATATGTCATATTACTTGTTATATTTCTTTTTGTTACAATATAGATAAAGATAAATTTATTACCGCCCTATCCCATAATCCCGTAACTTATTCGCTATCGCCGTATGCGATACACCTAATCTTTTGGCAAGTTTTCTTGAGCTGGGATATTCGTCGTAGAGTTTTAATAAAACCTCTTTCTCAAATTGTTTGGTCATTTGATCTAACGTTTTATTTTCAATATCGTTAGTCCAAGACAATTGCGATGGCATCGAAGTTGGTAATACGATATCTTTAGCCGTTAGTTTAGGCGTTTTCAATTGTGCCAATGTAGAATAAAGGATATTTTTAAGTTGCCTTACATTACCCGGCCATGAATAACGCTTCAAATAATCAATAGCATTATCGTCAACTATTGGTGGTGTGATGTCTTGTTTATTGGCAAATTCATTCACAAAAATACTAGTAAGTTGAACTATATCATCTTTGCGTTCTTGTAAAGAAGGTAGATTAAGCGACAACACATTTAGTCTATAATAAAGATCTTTTCTAAATTTTCCTTGTTCGACCAAATCGGCTAAATCCACTTTCGTTGCGCAAATGATTCTAACATCGACATAAACCTCGTTATCATCCCCTACACGACGAAAATAGCCATCGTTGATAAAACGCAATAACTTAGTTTGCATTTGAAACGACATCTCATCAATACCATCAAGCAATACTGAGCCACCATTGGCTTGTTCAAAAAAGCCTTTTTTGCTCTCAATTGCGCCAGGGTAAGCGCCTGCTGCATGACCGTATAACTCACTTTCAACGACATCATCAGGCATGGCTGCACAATTTAAGGCTAAAAAAGTCTGATCACCACGGGGGCTATATTGATGACAAGCTTTAGCCAATAAATCCTTACCAGTACCTGTTTCGCCAGATATTAATAACGGTTCTCGCTGTATAGAAAACACTTTCGCTTGTGCTATGAGTTTTTGCATAACCACGCTTTGGGTCGCAAAGATATCAAAAGCATGGCAAGCTGCCACGGTTATTTTTGATAAGTGTCTTTTTAAATAATCAATGGATTGTAAAATAAATACTGTTTTGGATGATTCCATCACCTTTTGCAATAAAAAATACTGAGAATTTAAAACAATAATCGTATCATCTTGCTCATCAATATTAACGGTATGATCAAAACTAAAAATCGATTGATAATCAAAAGGTTGTTTTAATACCAAAGCCTTATGCCCCAACAACACCTTAGCGGTATCATTACACGCAATCAGATGTTGATGATGATCAATTTCAATGATGGCTACTTGCATAATTTGCCCACTTCTCATTAAGTTTGATTAAATTATCACGGCGATTTTGCCACTTAGGATTTTTTATTAATTCAGCATAAGTGATTTTAGTACGGGTTAATAAGCATTTTGCTTTATCTGATGTTAGCGGACTAACCTTATCTAACGCCATTAATTGCTCTAAAATAGCCATCGTCCCCTGCCGATTATTACAAGTCAAAAGGAGATCACAACCAGCCGATAACGCAGCCTGCGCTCGCTCAGCATGATTGCCCATTACTGAAGCGCCTTCCATAGATAAATCATCTGAAAAGATCACCCCCTCAAACTGCAATTGATTGCGCAACACAGTTTTAAGCCAAAATGACGAACCGCTCGCTGGTTTATCATTAAAGGCAGGATAAATCACATGAGCAGGCATAATCGCATCGAGTTGTTTATTAGCAATAAGCTTCGCAAAAATCTGCATATCGTGCTCAATCAACGATTTTTCACGATGATCAACAGGCGTTTCTTTATGCGAATCGGCAATCACATGTCCATGCCCTGGAAAATGCTTGCCAGTTGTCTTCATCCCTGCAGCATGCATACCATCAATCATGGCAGAAGCAACTTGATAAGCAATATCAGCATCTTGATGAAATGAACGTGTACCAATGGCTAGACAATCATGTCCCAAATCTACAACAGGGGCATAGCTTAGATCAATATCAAACGCAATTAGCTCCATAGCAAGAACCCAACCCGCATCAAAAGCCAAAGACTTTGCTTGTTCAAGATCATTAAATACCGCAAACGATTGCGCAGGAGGAATTGCCGTAAACCCCTCTCTAAATCGCTGAACGCGCCCCCCCTCATGATCGACCGAAATTAACAAACGTTGTGAGCTAGCTGATCTAATTTGTTTAATTAATTCGGCTAGTTGCGTAGGGTTTTGGTAATTTCGACTAAATAAAATTACCCCTGCCACCAATGGATTTTGTAACAGCTTTTTATCGTCTTGGGTCAATGTTAAACCATCAACATCAATCAACAACGGCCCCATTATTGATTATCTCCGATTTGCTTTGATTGTGTATTACTATTGGCATTACTATTGCTATCAGACGGTTTTGGAAAATCTTTCGACGCAACTCTAGTTAGGATTTCGCCACTTTTTGTTGAAAGTAATTCCATAGCTAAATCGGCATCAGTACTTTCACTTGGCACTTTATAAATTGTTGTAAAGAGGACATAATTTGCATTTATCGATTTAGCTAGACCAATCATCTTACCTCGTGATACAAGCTTGTCATCAGCCGAAATACCTAGTGATTGTTTAGCTTGGCTTATTGCTTGTTGATCAACTACCGTGAACGTGTTTTGTTTATGCATTAATTGATGCAATACATCATCAATTTTATTACTAGCCAAATAATCACCACTGCGGTTTTGAATATCACTAATTAAAAGCAATTTATTATCTGAGTCTAAAGATGATGAGGTCACTAATTTACTGATAAATGGCGACAATATTGAATGCCAATCAGTTTGTCGAACAATTTGCGGTGGCGTTTCAATCACGCCTGTATCATCAGGTTGATTAACATCAACAGGCGGTTTTACTTCGGCTTTTTGAGAGTTTCCAAGAAGATGACAACCCGCCAACAAAAAAGCTAATGAGCTAACAACAAATATACGCTTGATCTGTTTCATATTATGATTAACCTATTAATCGACCTAAATTTTTACCGCCTAATAAATGCATATGAAGATGGAAAACCTCTTGCCCTGCATCTTTATTACAATTCATAATTAAACGATAACCGCTTTCGTCAATGCCTTCTTGCTTGGCGATTTTAGCAGCAACCACCATCATATGCCCAAGAATAGCTTCATCTTCTTCTTGAATATCATTAACGGTTGGAATCAGTTTATTTGGAATAATCAACACATGAGTCGGCGCTTGGGGAGAAATATCACGAAATGCTGTCACCTTATCATCCTGAAAAACAATATCAGCGGGAATTTCTTGTCGAATAATTTTGCTAAAAATAGTTTCTTGAGCCATCAAACCTTTCCTCTTAATATATAGTTATACAAACATCTACTAATACCAATTCCATTGCGCGAAAGCATATCATATTTTACTAACAAAAATGTATAGAAATCGTTACATTTTACAACGCATTTTTACAACCACAAAAATCGGTCAGAAAAGGTATTGATTTTATTGAAGTTTTTAAAAAGGTTTTCATAAAAACATTTATAAAAACAGATACTTCCTATCAACTAAAAGCGACACAGTCTTACCAAAAATCTTGACATATTCATTGTCAAATCCAATAACTTGATATATAATGCCCCGTCGATTTCAACCGCCTATTTTCATGTTCCTTGCTTTCAATGGGTTGCGGTTGCCCCGACAGAAAGCTGATTAATCCGTAGGGAGCGATAATGCGTCATTACGAAATAGTATTTATGGTTCACCCAGATCAAAGTGAACAAGTACCGGGTATGATTGAACGTTATACTGGTACGTTAACCACTGATGGTGGCAAAATCCATCGACTAGAAGATTGGGGTCGTCGTCAATTAGCCTATCCTATCGAAAAACTGCACAAAGCACATTATGTGTTAATGAATGTTGAAGCAACTCAAGAAGCGGTTAACGAACTTGAAGATAACTTCCGTTTTAATGATGCGGTAATTCGCAGTTTAATTATGCGTACTAAACATGCTGTAACTGAAACTTCACCAATGTTAAAAGCGAAAGATGAGCGTCGTAGCTCTGATGAAGATTTTAACGAAACAAACATGGACGATGATTCCGAAGAATAATCGTTTAACGTTATCGGGAATTGTTGTCAAAACCCCGATACGAAAAGTCAGTCCAAGTGGGATATCGCACTGCCAGTTTTATTTAGAACATGTTTCTGAACAAATTGAAGCAGAACTCACAAGGCAAGCATGGTGCGTCATGCCCGTCATAGCCAGTGGACAACATGAGTTAAGTTACATAAAAAAAGGCAGCAACGTTTTAGTTAGTGGATTTATAAGCACCCACACTAAACGCAACAAAACAAGCCAACTTGTTTTACATGCTGACCAAATTAAACTATTAGGAGAATAGCCAAATGGCACGTTATTTCCGTCGTCGCAAATTCTGCCGTTTTACTGCAGAAGGCGTTAAAGAAATTGATTATAAAGATGTTTCTTTATTAAAAAGCTATATCACAGAAAGTGGTAAAATTGTACCAAGCCGTATCACAGGTACTAGCGCAAAATACCAACGTCAACTAGCTCGCGCAATCAAACGCGCTCGTTACTTGGCATTATTACCATACACTGACAACCATCAGTAATTAGCAACAGAGGGAACATATAATGCAAATTATTTTACTCGACAAAGTTGCTAATTTAGGCAGCTTAGGTGATCAAGTTAATGTTAAAGCGGGTTATGCGCGTAACTTTCTGATTCCACAAGGTAAAGCAGTAGCAGCGACTAAAAAGAACATCGAATTTTTTGAAGCTCGTCGTGCTGAATTAGAAGCAAAACTTGCTGAAACTTTAAAAGCAGCTGAAGAACGCGTTGCTCAAATCAATGCACTTGGTAAAGTAACTATTACTTCTAAAGCTGGTGATGAAGGTAAATTATTTGGTTCAATCGGTACGCGTGATATCGCTGATGCAGTTAAAGCTCGTGGTATTCAAGTATCAAAAAGCGAAGTTCGCTTACCAAATGGTGTATTACGTACAACTGGTGAACACGAAGTGTTATTCCAAGTACACAGCGAAGCTTTTGCTAAAGTTATTGTTGATATTATTCCTGAATAATCATCCAATAATAAATACAAAAAAACCCGTCATCATGACGGGTTTTTTTATTGTTAATATATAAAAAATTGTTATTTTAGATTCATAAAAATTAGCTTATTTAAATATTGATCACATCTAATTGTGGATTCAGCGGATTTATTAAATCAGCCAATTTTTATAATATTAAAGAAGAGGTTTCAATACGAAATTGAATACTGAAGTTCAAATATTTCAAGCAAAGATTATTAAATAAACGCCTCGAAACCCTTGGCATGTTTTGACGGTACAAATTCAATAATATCATACTTAGCAATTTGCTGAATATAGAATGGATCTTTTTGCAATATTGCAAGTGCTTGTTCTTTATTCTCAGCACGACAAAGAATCACACCACCCGTACGAGGCACTTTTCGTCCTGATGCAATAAAATGTCCTGAGTGATAATAATCTTTAAAATACGCAATATGCTGCTGTAAATATTTTTCAACTTCATTAATGGGTTTAATATAGGTGAGAGTAAATACGAACATAATAAGATCTCCATAATATACAAAACCAGCCCTATAAACAGCTCAAATTATTAATCAAATTGATTATAAATCCATTATTTATAATTAGCAATTTATGGTTACTACTCAACTATTTAGCCACCCATTTACCCTCTTCATCTTTGTGGTAAACCTTTTCAACAGCCGCCCAAGCCACTTTAAAAACAATTGTTTCAGGATTGCTATTATCACGCCGTTTACGTGGATCTTGGTATTCTTTAATCGCACTATTAAACGCTTCCTTAAAAATATCCTGCGCATGTTCAGGTAAAACATGGCGCACTGAATCAGGTAAATCTTCACGTTTTTTATATGGCATATCATATTCCTCCTCATAATTTAGTTTTGAAGGTGAAACATTTAAAATGATAACAGGAAAAGTAACAATATTTTACTTACTTCATTACCATACCTATATCTATTTATTGCTAAAGAACTAAAAATGCCTAAAATATACTGTCTTATTTTATAAGATATTTTTCATTAAAATTAAAGATTTAAGGAAAGAAATGATTAAAAAAAACACACGCACAATTATTCGTACTGCTGTTATTGCTATAGCTCTATTTCCATTATCAATACTCGCTAATAATTCATTTGAAAAATCAAACGCAATACATCAAAGCAGAGTTAGTTTGCAAGAAGCAAGAACTAACTTTAAAACTAAAATTGTCAATCCAAAGGATTATAATGAAAAACCACCTATTCCACCTAAAGATATTTTTTCATTAGTCTATTATCCAGCAAAAGATGGTGATATGTCAGCGTATTTAACACCAGATCCTAAAGATGGAAAAAAACATCCTGCCGTGATTTGGATTAGTGGCGGATTTGGTGGACAGGGAGGTGATGATTTTTGGTCTCCTGCACCAAAAACAAACGATCAAACTGGTAGTGCCTTTCGAAAAGCTGGATTAATTCTAATGTTACCAAGCTTTAGAGGTGAAAGTGGTAATCCTGGACAAGACGAGATGTTTTTTGGCGAAATTGATGATTTAGAAAAAGCTCGTCAATTTTTAGCAGCCCAACCTTATGTTGATGCTAATAGAATTTACCTAGCAGGGCATAGCACTGGTGGTACTCGCGTTTTATTAACTAGCGAACTTTTAACAGGATTTAGGGCTATCTTTTCTTTGGGTGGTGTAAGTGATGTCAAAAAATGGTGGGGTAACGCTGATATGTCATTCTTGCCTTTTGATACAACTAACGCCGAAGAATTTAAACTTAGATCACTCGGCTTTTTTATTGAATCAATCAAAACACCTACTTTTTACTTTGAAGGTGAAAAATATTACAGCACAGACTTCAATATTCTATCGTCTATGGCAAAAGATAAAAATATTCCTTTTTACTCAAATATGATTAAAGGTGGCGATCATTTTACTATTATCTACCCAATCACCGAGTTAATTAGTCAAAAGATAATTAACGATACTAGTGAAAAGACAAACATTACTTTTACGCAAGAAGACATTAAAAAGATAGAAGATTCACTTTAAGTTAAATAACCTAAACAGACTAGCTATAATACATGCTAGTCTGGATTTATCTTATTTATTTAAATTAACAACAAAATGTCTTTTCATTTTCCATTCGACTATTTTGTTTTCCTCCTCAACACACTTATCTAGGCTGATTGTTTTGCCAATATAGGCTAAGCCTTGGTATCTAAATATTGAAATAATAACTATTATACCGATACTTGTTTAACCCAATTTGCTAAGGTTATTGTTGATATTATTCCTGAATAATCATCAAACAACAAACACAAAAAACCCGTCATTATGACGGGTTTTTATTATCTATTTTACAATAATTGATTTACCTCTACCTCGAATATCCGATACAGCTTCGAGTTTATTATCAGTAATTTTTATAGCTTGAATATCACCACTAAAATCTTGCTGTTTAAAATGATAACCCATCTGTTTAAGTTTGTCTTTTAACTCTTCGGGCACTTTATTTTGAAAGCGTTCAATAAAAATTAGATTAGCTGGCAATAGTTGATGATGATACCGAGGAGCATCGATTGCTGCTTTTAATGACATATGATTATCAAAAACATTGGTGACAACTTGGAATATTGATGTAAAAATTCTTGAGCCACCCGGTGTACCAATAACCATCGCTACATCGTTATTTTTAATAAAAATACTCGGCGTCATTGAAGATAACGGACGTTTATTAGGCTCTATCGCATTGGCATCTTTACCAACCACGCCAAATTGATTCGCCACACCAGGTTTACTACTGAAATCATCCATTTCATTATTTAGTATAATACCTGTTCCTTTTACGACAACTGCAGAGCCAAACCAACCATTGAGTGTGTAAGTATTTGATACCGCATTACCCCATTTATCGATAATCGAAAAATGGGTTGTCTGTAATTTTTCACGATCATTATCTAAACCAGGTTTAACTTGTTCAGTAACAGAAATCGCTTTTGGATTAACTTGTTTCGCTCTTTCTTCAACATAATTAGGATCAATTAATTTCTCTACAGGAACAGTAATAAAATCAGGATCTCCCATATATTCAGCGCGATCAGCAAAAACACGTTTTTCGATTTCGGCCAATAAGTGAATATATTGTGCTGAATTTACTTTTACATTTTTAAAATCTTTAGCAAGGTCTTGTTTCATTAATAATAGTTGAATCAAACCAACACCGCCAGAACTTGGTGGTGGTGCAGTAACAACCTTCATATTTTGCCAATTAGCAACTAAAGGTGTACGCCATTTAGCTTGATAATTTGCCAGATCATTTTCGCTAATTAGTCCATCATTTTCTTTCATTTGTTGGGCTACTAACTTAGCTGTTTCACCTTTATAAAAACCATCACTACCTTGATTTGCAATACGCTCTAATACTTTGCCAAGTTCAGGTTGTTTAAATAGCTTTCCTGCTTGCATAGAACCAAAATATTGCTTAAAGTGACCATTAGCAGGTGCCACCTCTAATGTTTCTTGATAACGTTTAATAAGTTGTTTATCTACAGTAAATCCTTCATTGGCAAAATGAATAGCTGGTGCCATGACATCTTTCCAAGATAATTTACCAAAACGTTGATGTACAGCCCACATACCTGCAACAGTTCCTGGAACGCCTGATGCTTTGTGAGAATATAAACTTAAATTAGGGATCACATCTTTATGCTCATCAAGATACATATCTTTATTAGCTTGAGCGGGTGCAACCTCTCTATAATCAATAAAATAAGGCTGTCCATCCATCCAAAGAGTCATAAAACCGCCACCACCAATATTACCCGCTTCAGGATAAGTCACAGCAAGCGCAAAAGCAGTAGCAACTGCTGCATCAGCCGCATTGCCCCCCTTTTTTAATATTTCCTGTGCAGCCATTGCACCATAATAATCGGGCGAAGCCACTGCGCCAGCTTCTAATTTTTGTTTTATGTTTTCGTCAGCAAGAACTTGTTGATTTATTAAAATAAAAACAATAAAAAATAAAGACTTAATCAAGTTATGTTTAGTGTAGGGCATTTTTACCTCCTAATAGAAATATTATTTAACCTTATTACGCAGAATAAAAATACATCAAACTATGAATAATATAATGCAGTACTTGGTTGAAAGGGGGAATTCTCACTATAACATAAAAAACCAAAGTCATGATCAAAATTTATACAAAATTAAATTAGAATATGTATGACCTAACGTGCCGTTTATTTTTGTTTGAAGTTAAAAATAAAAAAGAGCGTAATTAACTTGATTAAAGTATATACGCTCTTATATAAATCATTATAAAACTAAGCTGTTTCTATTTTCCCTTCCGATTTACCTTGCTCTTCTTTATAAAGTTTATTGTCATAGAGTTTTACAAAAGGAAGATAAATCACAAGTGCTAAAATCGCCGACAAGATAGCAACAAAAATAGCTTTGTAATCACCACCAGTACTAATAAAAGCACCTAATCCCATTGGAGATGGCCATGGAATTAATGCGATGATAGGATGAATAAAACCAGTATTGATAGCAAAATAACCTAACGTACCACACACCATGGGTGCTAAGAAAAAAGGAAGTGCTAAATAAGGATTGTACACAATCGGCATACCAAAAATAACTGGTTCGTTAATATTAAATATTGCTGGCACAGCAGAAGCTCGCCCTAAAATTTTTAGCTGACTAGATTTAGCGCAAAAAGCAATAAAAAATGTCATTAACAAGGTGGAACCTGAACCACCTAAAATCACAAGTGAATTATTAAACTCACCTGCAAAAGGAATATGTGCTCCAACCGTATTTTCAGTCATATTAGTTAACATAATTGGGGTGATAAAAGCCCCAATAATACTTGCACCATGGATCCCAACTACCCATAGCGCATGGATTAAAAATAGAATAACCATAATACCTAACCAACTTTTTGTAAGGTTGGTCACAAAGGCAAATGGCACGGCAATAATATTAAAAATATCCGTGCCAAAATAAATGAAAATACCATTAAGAATAATTACAAAAAAAGCAATTACAAAAGTTGGAATTAGTGCGGTAAACGATCGTGAAACACCTAATGGCACGGTTTCTGGCATTTTTACAACCCAGTTTCGCCTCACGCATAAAAAATAGAGATGAGTCGCCACAATAGCCATAACTATTGCAATAAATATACCGGATGTCCCCAACCTAAAGACAAATGGTTTTAAACGTAATCCATTAAAAACTAAATTAGTTTCATCATTAAGTAAAGTAATCACTCCATTTTGCATAACTAATTCTGGCAAAGTCATAAAAAAGGCAAAGACCGATAACATCGCACCATTAAGTGCATTCACTTTAAGACCTGTTTCTTCTGCTTCGATTTTAGTTAGTTCATAACCAACAACAAAGTTAAAATAAAGGGCTAAAATACCAATTGTTGCAGTATTGGCAATCATATAAAGATCGCTAACTCTAAAAAAAGTATTTTCAAAAAAACCTTCTAATCCAGTAAATGTCATTGGTAACGTGTTGAATACCAAAAACATGGAACCAACAATAGAAAAAGGTACAGATGCCATGCCCGCAGCCATTACGGCTCGAACAATTTTAAATTGCGATATTTTCGCCATAGGCGTCATCAGATATTTTTGTAAAATAACAAATCCTGTATTCATTTTGATATCCTCATTTAATTAATAAATTCTTCATAAGCTTGGATTCTTTTAAAATGCTGATCTCGATTATGTTGAATATTATTTAACTTTTTAAGCATTAAAAGCGTTATAATTAAACTCACCGTTAGTAATACCAACAACACATTTAATACATCTTGTGTCTGTTTTAAAAATGGATAAAAAAGCTGATATAAAGGCGTATAAAGTGTGATCATTAATGCTATAAAAACTACCGCTAAAACACGATAAAATAACCGTGCATAAGGCAATTTATTGCAATGATTTCGATAAAGTTTAATTTGTTCCCAAGTGGTAAGTATGCCTAAAACAAAAAGAACAAGCGGCAAAATAGCTACCATTGACAATGACCCCATTAAAAAGGTTGCCCAATAAAGATTCAAAAATAAAAAAAATGCGGTGGTATAGCGAATCATTAAAAATCGATTAAAATAGAGATTAGTTAAGCTGATTTTTTTATGCATTGTTAACTTTTCTGTCATTATGCTACTCCTTATTTAACTCTTTAGTTTTATTTCTAGCTCATGATGCTTTTCATATAGGTGTAACATTTCAATCGCCATTTCTCGAAAACTCATGGTTGTCATTAAGTGATCTTGTGCATGTACCATAATAATTTCCATCGTGATTTTGGTGCCATTAGCATAATTTTGTAGTAATTGCGTTTGTGAGTGGTGTGCTTGTAAGATTTGTTCATTTGCTTCTTCAAGAAGCTGATTTGCAGTAATAAAATCAGCTTTTCTCATTGCCTTAAAAGCATCGTGGATTTTGGTTTTAGCATTACCGCTATATAAAATAATATTAAAAGCGATAAGTTGAATATCCTCTGAGCTCATTTCCTCATTCATTGCTATACTCCTTTTTCAATAAGTTGGATAAAAAGTTGTTTAAATTGGTCAAAGTTTTTTGCTCTTAATAGTTTTGATTGCATTTTTAAATCATCAATCAATTTGACAATAGCCTTTGTCATCATCGATAAAGTTGGATTTTGATAAATAGAAGGCGAAATCATGAAGATAAAGTGTATTTTTGAATAATTGTGATCCCAAAATAATCCATCTGGAATAATTGCAATGCCAATTTTAGACAATTTCCCAATAGGTATTGCTGGATGTGGTACTACGATAGTTGGGCTAAAGAAAATATCGCCTAACAGCATACGGTTTTCCATTTGCTCTATCATCTTTTGCTTATAATCGTTATCTTCATTTAGTGCTAAAAGCTCAAGTAAACAATCTAACACTTGTTCTTTACTTTGAGGGTATTTGCAACAGTAAAAATAATCAGCGGATAAATCATCTACCATTTGACCAACATCACTAAAATGCTCCAAAGTGCTTGATGATTTAAATGTTGATATTGGATCTTTGTGTACTGAACTAAGCATAATAGATGACGAAAGATGACGACGAATTTTTTGTATATCATTTTCAGTAAAGAAAACCGAGACATGAAAAACGGGAACTTTAAACACTTTTGACGATAGATCAACTGACGATATAATAAAATCGACCTTGTCTAATATTTGAGATTCAATTTCATAATATCCTTGTGTTGCAACGATTTTGATTCTTTCATTAAATTCACATTCAACTCTATTTTTTAGTAGTTGAGCACTGCCAAGTCCAGTTGCACAAATAATTAGTACTTTGGCTTTTTGTTCATTTTTTAGTTTTTCAATCGAAGCCAAAAAGTGCAAAGTCAAATAACCCCATTCATCATCAGAAATAGTAAATTTTTTAAGTTCAGGGATTTGGTTAAGGTATTTTTTAACTAGCTCAAACAATTCTGGAGAGTTCGTTTTAATTTCATCAAGCAATGGATTTTTTAATTTAATATTTTGTTCTAAACGGACAATCATTGGTTTTAAATGTTGAATAATTCCGTTTTTCAATTGCTCATCGCTTAAAAATAAATATCCCGTTTCTTGCTGTATCTCAAACAATAAATTAGTCAAAGATAAAGATAACTCGGAGTTAAAGTCATTTTGGATAAAATTTGATTTACTAATCAAATGTAAAGTTAAATACATTTGTTCTTGTTTGGGAAAACAAAAACCAATTACCTTTTCTACTCTATTGATAATTTTCTTAGCAACCTGATATTCCAATGTGTTTTTAGTCGATTGTGGCATATCAAGATGTTGAATAGAAAGCCCAGATTGTAAACGTTTAATACTTAATGACAGATGTAGTACAATATTTTGCATCATTACATCAGATAGTTTTATTTTTGCCTCACGACACTCATCTAAAATAATAATAGTTAAGGTATCTAAACCAATTACATCATTGAACTTGTTTAAATAAGTTAGATTTTGCAGAAAATTAATTGATTCCTCATGAAAAAAATAACTTAAAATGAAATGTCGTTTTGCTTTCTCCTCTCCTTCTACGTACATCAGGGATTGACTTTTTTTAATAGTAAGACCGTAAGCTTGGAGTTGATGTTTGATTTCTAAAATATCTTTATTTAGCTGAGAAGAACTAATAAATAATTGTTCAGATAATGCCTCTATATCAATTTTTTGGCTTTCTAATAATAATAAATTAAGAATATGGTGTTTTCTTTGACATGCTTCTCGACAATTTGCTTGTTCTACATTGCGATCCAATAAATGATGCTCAATTAAAAATAAGTTGAAAGTTGTTCTATCTTTAATCTCTAATTTATAGCCATGACCTTGTTTACTGATAATAGCTCCACCATGACTTTCAATTAAAAACTTCAAATCATTAAGATAAGTGCGAACAGTACGATCTGATAATGATAACTCAGTTGCTAGCAACGCACTGCTTTTGAATAGATCTTTAGAACGAATCAATAAACTGATAAGGTCACGCTGTTTGTTTTTAATCACTATCATCCATACCCGCCTACCAACCAAAACCATATTATTAATAATATAGTGAATACTTTTATCTATTACATAAGTACACCCAAGTAAGATAATAAGGCGCTGCTATTTTAGATAATCTATCCACAACGCCCAAATCATATCCCTAAAATAAATATCAATTTTAATTACTTGATATTATCCTCTATTAGCTTAGCTAGTTGTTCAATACCTGATTGAATAGGAATATAAGCTTGAAAAGGGATACTCACGACAGGTTTACCCACTTCTTCTCCCAACATTTTAAATTTATCAAGCATCATCATCGTTTGCGGGCTAATTAAAAAAAGTGAAAAATCACTACTTTTAATCATATTGCTACCTTCCGTTGCTGATACGGCATCGACCGAAATAGCTTTATCTTTGCTAGCAAAATATTCTGTTACTTTTTTTGCCATCAATGATGATGACATCCCTGCAGCACAAATAATTAATGTTTTCTTCATGAACTTTTCCTCAATACAATCATTATTCCTTTATAAAACATCACCGTTTGATGCAATAACCTGTTTAAACCAAATAAATGAATCTTTTCGGCTACGCTTTAATGTTCCGTTACCTTTATTATCTTTATCGACATAAATAAAGCCATAACGTTTTTCCATTTCCCCTGTACCTGCCGAAACCAGATCGATACAACCCCAAGGGGTATAACCCATTAAATCAACACCATCTTCTTCAACAGCAAGCTTCATTTGTTTAATATGTTCCCGTAGATAATCAATACGGTAAGCATCGTGAACACTACCATCAACTTCGACTTTATCGTAAGCACCAAAACCATTTTCAACAATAAAAAGCGGTAAATGATACATGTCTGTTAACCAATTAAGTGTATAACGAAGTCCCTCAGGATCGATTTGCCAACCCCAATCTGATTTTTTGACATATTGATTACCAACTAAATCAGTTTTTTCGTTATATTCATAGCTATCATTACCTTCTTTTTTCCTAATTGCATTAGACATGTAATAGCTAAAGCCAATGTAATCAACTGCACCGTTTTTCAAAACCTCAAGATCTTGATTGGTGATATCAAGTTTAAAATCTTTACGTTGCCAATATTTTTTAATGTGGTTTGGATACTCGCCATGCACATGCACATCAGCAAAGAAGTATTTACGCTCCATAACTTTTTGTGCCATTAAAATATCGCCTGGTTTACAGGTTTCGGGATAGATTGGCACCATTGCAATCATACAACCAATTTTAAAATCAGGATTAATTGCATGGCCAATTTGTACCGCTTTAGCACTAGCAACTAATTCATAATGAGCAGCTTGATACATAATCTCTTCGCGATTATCACCTGTTTTATAGTAAATACCTGAATTAGTAAAAGGCGCAAAATCTTCATTAAAATTAGCTTGATTATTAATTTCGTTAAATGTCATCCAATATTTGACTTTATTTTTATAACGATCAAAGCAAACTTCTGCAAAGCGAACAAAAAAGTCAATTAGTTTACGATTCCGAAAACCACCATACTGGGTAACTAAATAATAAGGTAATTCAAAATGAGAAAGGGTGACGACTGGTTCAATATTGTATTTTAAGCACTCATCAAAAAGATCATCATAAAACTTTAACCCTTCTTCATTTGGCGCAAGTTCATCACCATTGGGAAAAATACGAGTCCAAGCAATAGAAGTACGGAAACATTTAAAGCCCATTTCGGCGAATAACTTAATGTCATCTTTATAGTGATGATAAAAATCTATAGCCTCATGATTAGGATAATATTCTTCCGCAACGATACCTTCGGTAATCTTACGATAACTTTTGGGTGAGCCCACCGTCATTACATCAGCAACACTCACACCTTTACCACCGACTTGCCAAGCCCCTTCTAATTGATGAGCAGCAACAGCGCCTCCCCATAAAAAATCATTTGGTAAACCTCTATTATTCATAATTAAGTACCTGTGTTTATTAATAATTCAAATTTAGTATAAAAGGAAAAAAATAGAATTACTAACCAACTTTTTCCGTATTGATCAGGAAAAATTTAAATATATTTTTTGGGAAAGGTTATTAATTAATATGAGTAAAATGTACAGCCTTTTGTAATATTTACCGAAATGCAATGAATATCACAAAAATAAACGATGGAAATTAAATAAATTTTTCAAATTCCTCGACATATTTCGATGCACGAACTCAATAATCTCATATTGAGCAATGTTAAATATAAAACGTATCTTCTTTCATTATTACTAGCACTTGTTTTTTTATTCTTATTTCAAAAAAAAACCAAATGAAATCAATGGTTTTTCTAACGATTTTTTGCTTATTTAAAGTTATCTAACTATTTAAGTTTAATTTAAAGTTAAAAAAATAAAGAATAAATCCCCAGTCAATCACCCTAAAAAAACCGTCAGGAAAGATATTGATTTTATTGAAGTTTTTATTTGATTATTTTTACAAATCGACAGTCTGCACTATCATTCTTGCCGAACAGAAAAAACTATATAATAATAAATAAGTTGATTGAATAAGACAGTATATTATGAAGAATTTAGTGTTATTTTTAACGATGTTATTTAGTTTGTTTTGTGCTAATTATTCTTTAGCGGATCCTCAAAGTTCATCATCTCAATATAAATCTAGAGAGCATTTTGCCAATTTTGATGACTTTTACCAAAGTTTACCTATGTTGACCATACCGTTTGATACGCATTCGCTACCTAAAGGTAAATTTGTAGATAGCAAATTTTTTCATTTTGAGGACAATGATTATCGATATTATGATAATCCCCTAGATAAAGAACAACGTTATTTTACATTAAAAGATCTTACCTCTATTGGTCGTTTTGAAATCGATAATATTCGATTTGTGCTCTATAGCCTGACCTTTGATAGTGAAGGCGAAGGCATTAAGGAAGATTTAATGGTACTTAATGCTTTTGATGAAAATGGAAAATATTTAGATGAACTTATCTTATCAGCAAAAACAGGACATGAAGATCATTTGTTCTTTTATTCGTCTTTAGTGCTTAATAATCTATTTTATGTGCATGTCAAAGCCGATTATGAACTCGGATATTTTATTGATGTCAAAGATAACCATTATGACTATAAAACGAATGTTAATTTAACTTACCAGTTTAAAAACAATCAATTTTGGCGAAAGGAACATAAGCCTAATTGCCAAATACTTGATCTTAAAGGCTATTTAAATAGCATCGATAAAAAGCAGTTTGCTGACATTGCTGATGTTGCCACTTTTAATGATTATATTGCTTGCTATCCTGTATCTGAGCATCTTAATACATATAAAAAGATCGCCAGTCATATTAGAGATACTCGTTACTATTTTTTAAGTGATGCTGAATATCATCAACTTAAAAACCAACTTAAAATCATTTTAGACGATTAGCCGTTATATCCCAAAATGAAGCTTTAACAAAGCCTAATTTTTTCGTGGCACGCTGTGAATAGGAACAATGCCACGAATTGATAATATTAATAGCTCGCTAATCAAGCAATAGTGAAATAACTTGTGCTACGGTAATTTGATATGATCAATATAGCCTTTAACAATATGGATGCTTTTGTCAAAGAGTTGCTTTTCATTTTCGGTAAAGTCGAGTTTGATCACTTTTTTAATACCATGTTGATCTAAAATTGCAGGAACACCAATCGCAACATTTTTATAGCCATATTCGCCGTCTAAAATACAACTAAGCGCTAAGGCACGGTGGCTATTAGTGAATATGTGTTGGCAGATTTCGGTAATGGTACTGGCAATACCGTATTCGGTACAGTGTTTACGGTTAGCTATTTCAAAGCCCATTTTTCGAGCTTGAGTGCCAATTTGTTCAAAATCGATTTTGTTTTTTTCTAAATCATTAAGATTAATGCCATAAACCGATGAATGCGACCAAACAGGGAATTGTGAATCACCATGTTCACCCACAATAAAAGCGTCAATACTTTGTGGACCAATATCCATTTGTTGCCCTAATAATCGGCGTAATCGTACGGTATCAAGCCATACCCCTGTGCCAATTACGCGATGGCGTGGTAACCCTGATAGTTTCCAAACTTGATAAGTAATCGCGTCACAAGGGTTGGTGGCAATTAAGAAGATGCCTTTAAATCCGCTTTTCATCATGTTAGGCACGATACTTGCGATAATTTTAGATGTACCAGCAAGTTCTTCGGCTCGACTTTTTTGGGCAATGCCTGATGTGACGGTGATAATGGCTATGTCAATGTCTGAACAATCCGTTGATTCACGCAGGCTAACTTTGACCATGTTTTGTCGATAGGCCGCAGCATCTAATAAATCTTGCGCATGGCCATAGGCTAATTCTTTATTAAGATCAACGAGTGCTATTTCTTCACAAATACCTCGATTTACCAATGTGTAAGCCGTTGTTGATCCCACATTACCCACGCCAATAATCATCACTTTTCGCAATTTCATGTTAAGCCTCGCTTAATTTAACAAATAGTTAGAACGGTAAAGGTTAGATCAATAATATACCTTTAGTTATAGTGAATAAAGGGGCGTTATCGCGATCCTGATAATTATCTGTTTTGTGATAACTATTGGTTAAATAGACGGAACTATCTACTATTTAATTTAGTTTTATATACAATGAATTAAGTTATAGTCATACTAATAATGAAGCAATAAACAATAAATTTTAGGAAATATTTGACTTTACTTATTTAAATGATAATAATTCTCATTAATATTTATTGCTATTGTTTATAGTAATGCTGTTTCACTATTATCACTAATTAAATAAGACGTTATTTTCTTGATTGGTTAATTACTCTATTTGTTAATGGCTATCACTGAATTTTATTATTTGATTATGTGCAAGGAGTCGCTAATGAAGTTCAATTTTTTTAAAAACCGCAAAACGTTATTAAAGGTTATTTTAACTTCGTTAATTATTTTGACTGGCCAGTCCGAATGCGCCCACGCAGCAGATAAAAAATTCAAAGTGGTTACCACTTTCACTATAATTCAAGATATTGCACAAAATGTCGCTGGCGATGCCGCTGTGGTTGAGTCAATTACCAAAGTTGGCGCTGAAATTCATGAATACGATCCCACTCCACAAGATATTACTAAAGTGCTTTCAGCCGATTTGGTGTTATGGAATGGGCTTAATTTAGAACTTTGGTTTAAACGTTTTTTTGAAGATGTCAAAGATGTACCATCTGTTGTGGTAACAGACGGTATTGAGCCAATGCAGATCCAAGAAGGTAGTTATAAAGGTAACCCTAATCCACATGCTTGGATGTCACCAACTTTGGCGTTAGTTTATGTCGAAAATATCCGTGCAGCATTGGTTAAATATGATCCCCAAAATACCGGGATTTATAATAAAAATGCGGCTGATTATATTGCCAAAATTAAAGCACTTGATACCCCGTTACGTGAGCGGTTAGCCAAAATCCCTGATGAAAAGCGTTGGCTTGTGACCAGTGAGGGGGCTTTTAGTTATTTGGCCCGTGACTATAATTTGAAAGAAGCTTATCTATGGCCTATCAATGCCGAGCAGCAAGGTACACCTCAGCAAGTTAGGCATTTAATTGATTTAGTTAATAAAAATCACATTCCGGTGATTTTTAGTGAAAGTACCATTTCAAGCAAACCCGCTAAACAAGTAAGCAATGAAACGGGTGCAAAATATGGTGGTGTTTTATATGTTGATTCGCTTTCAACAAAAGATGGGCCTGTGCCAACGTATATTGATCTATTAAAAGTAACGGTTGAAACCATAGCTAAAGGATTCGAAGAATAATGACTCAAATTTGCTTGAATGTTAATGACATCACCGTGACTTATAATAATGGTCACACCGCAATTCATGATGCTAGCTTCCACTTAAATGGTGGCACTATTTGTGCTTTAGTTGGAGTAAATGGTAGTGGTAAATCGACTTTATTCAAAAGCATTATGGGAATGGTTAAACCAACCCGCGGTCGAGTGACGTTTAATGATATGTCTGTTAATCAGGCTTTAAAGCAAAATATTATCGCTTATGTACCACAGACGGAAGATGTCGATTGGGATTTTCCTGTTCTTGTATCGGATGTGGTGATGATGGGGCGATATGGGCATATGTCTTTTTTACGTATTGCAAGTAAAGAAGATAAAAAGCAAGTCGATATTGCGCTTGAACGTGTCAATATGCTTGATTTTAAGCATCGCCAAATTGGCGAGCTTTCTGGTGGACAAAAAAAACGTGTATTTTTAGCCCGAGCTTTAGCTCAGCAAGGTAATGTGCTGTTATTAGATGAGCCTTTTACCGGTGTAGATGTTAAAACCGAAAATGCCATTATTGATCTTTTGAAAAATCTGCGTGCTGAAGGTCATTTGATTTTGGTGTCAACCCATAACTTAGGTAGTGTGCCTGAATTTTGCGATCAGGTGGTGTTAATTAATCAAACGGTGTTGGCATTTGGTCCAACTGAAACTACCTTTACACCACAAAATTTAATGACTACTTTTGGTGGTGCATTGCGTTATCTTAGCCTATCGGGCGATAAATTACATGAAGATGAAGATCCCCGAAAAGTATCGATCTTAACCGATGATGAACGTGCTGCCATTTTTTACGGTGAAGGTAAACATGATTCTCCTCATCAAGATTTGTTGGTTAACCATGTTGAAAACGAACAAAAAAGGCCAAAATAAATGGAACTATTACTTGAACCATTCACCTATGATTTTATGTTCAAAGCAATTTGGGTAAGTAGTCTTGTTGGTGCGGCTTGTGCTTTTTTGTCGGCTTTTTTGATGTTAAAAGGCTGGTCGTTAATGGGCGATGCGCTTTCGCATTCAGTGGTGCCGGGGGTTGCTGGTGCTTATGCCTTGGGGTTGCCTTATTCGGTTGGGGCTTTTTTTACTGGATTGCTCGCAGCACTTGCCATTACCTTAGTGCGTGCTTTTACACGGTTAAAAGCGGATGCGATTATTGGTTTTATTTTTTCAACTTTTTTTGCTATCGGTTTGTTGATCATTTCCCTCAATCCAACCTCGGTTAATGTGCAAACAATTATTTTTGGTAATATTCTTGGCATTGACGATAGCGATATGTGGCAAGTGCAAATCATTATTTTAGTGTCATTTATATTACTTTTCTTTTTTTGGAAGGATTTATTAGTTGTTTTTTTTGATGAAACCCATGCCAGATCCATTGGTTTACAACCACTAAAACTAAAAATTCTATTTTTTACCATTTTAAGCGCCTGTACCGTTGCGGCACTGCAAACAGTGGGGGCTATTTTAGTTATTGCGATGGTTATCACTCCCGGGGCAACGGCTTATTTATTGACAAATCAATTTTCACGGTTGTTGATGATTTCAGTTGCAATTGGTGCCGTAAGCAGTGCTGTAGGGGCGTGGATTAGCTATTATTTAAATGGCGAAACAGGTGGCGTTATTGTGAGCTTGCAAACACTGATATTTATCGCCGCATTTTTATTTGCCCCACAACAAGGGCTTATTTCAAATCGCCTTAAAATACGTCAAAGCCGATTAAATAAAGGGGGAAAAGTATGACCGAATTTTGGGAGTTTATTTATTACCCACTTACCCTACCCCTTATTCAACGCGCAATTTTAGCCGCGTTAGCCACAGGTATTGTTTGTGCTTTGCTTTCTTGTTTTTTGGTGCTAAAAGGCTGGTCGTTAATGGGCGATGCGATTTCACACGCCGTTTTGCCAGGGATCGTGTTGGCGTATTTAGCAGGAATCCCCATCATTATTGGCGCATTTGCTTCGGGATTATTTTGCTCAGTGGCAACGGGGTATATTAAAGAAAACAGTCGAGTTAAAGAAGATACTGTCATGGGCATTGTATTTTCGGGAATGTTTGCGTTTGGTTTGGTGCTGTTTTCAAAGGTAGATACATCACAACATTTAAATCATATTTTATTTGGTAGTGTGCTTGGAACAAGTTATGACGAGCTTAAACAAATTATCCTTATTGCCACAATTGTGTCGATCTTAGTTATTATTAAACGCCGTGATTTAATGCTGTACTGCTTCGATCCCGTACAAGCCAAAGTGGTTGGTTTGCCAGTCAAGCTGTTGCATTACGGGTTATTAAGTGTGCTAGCTTTAACTATTGTTGGTTCATTAAAAACAGCTGGGATGATTTTAGTGATAGCGATGTTAATCGCTCCCGGTATCATTGCTTTTTCGTTAACTAAGCGGTTTGAGCGTATGTTAATCATAGCAGTATTGGTTTCGGCATTTTCAACCGTATTAGGTACGCTAATAAGCTATTATGTTGATGCATCAACCAGTGCAAGTATTGTTATTTTACAAGCAATTTTATTTTTACTAGCTCAAATTTATCAATTTATTGATAATAAAAAAATCGCTGTTAAAGCAGCGATTTAAGTAATGTTTAAATCATTGTAACAAAAATAGGCTAAGCATTGCCGTGTACGATTTTTATCGTTATTCATCATCTAAATATTTACTGGCATCAGCATAATTATCAAAGCGTGAAAACTGTCCTTGGAATTTTAATCTAACTTTACCTATTGGACCGTTTCGTTGTTTGCCTAAAATAATTTCGGCAATACCCTTATGTTCTGACGCCTCGTTATAAACTTCGTCACGATAGATAAACATGATCACATCGGCATCTTGCTCAATCGATCCTGATTCACGCAAGTCTGAGTTAACAGGTCTTTTGTCAGCCCGTTGCTCTAAGCTACGGTTAAGTTGTGATAGCGCAACGACAGGAACTTGTAACTCTTTTGCCAAGGCTTTTAATGAGCGTGATATTTCAGCAATTTCTAATGTTCTGTTTTCAGAGATATTTGGCACACGCATAAGTTGCAAGTAATCCACCATTATCATGCTTAAACCTTTATGCTCACGATAAATACGTCTGGCTCTTGAGCGTAATTCCATTGGCGTCAAACCCGATGAATCATCAATATAAATGTTTTTCTTTTCAAGCAATAACCCCATAGTGCTTGAAATTCTTGCCCAATCATCGTCTTGTAGTTGCCCTGTTCGAATTCGGGTTTGATCAACTCGTGAAAGTGAGGCCAACATACGCATCATAATTTGTTCTGATGGCATTTCTAAACTGAATATTAGCACTGGCTTTTCTTGCTCTAGTGCAGCATTTTCACATAAATTCATTGCGAATGTGGTTTTACCCATTGATGGTCTTGCAGCGATAATAATTAAATCGGAACGCTGTAAACCAGCTGTTTTTTTATCTAAATCCACATAACCAGTTGAAACCCCAGTCACACCATCATGTGGACGTTGAAAGAGTTCTTCAATCTTAGCCACGGTTGCCTCTAACACTTCGGTAATGCTTTTCGGGCCTTCACCTTGCTTTGTTCGGCTTTCAGCTATTTGGAAAATTTTGCTTTCCGCAAAGTCTAAAATTTCGGTACTATCACGCCCTTCAGTGGTATAACAGTTATCGGCAATATCATTTGACGCACTGATTAATTCACGCAAAATTGCTTGTTGGCGAATAATATCACTATAAGCAACAACATTAATTGCACTTGGCGTATTTTTAGACAACTCCGCCAAATAGGCAAATCCCCCTACATCGGCCAAAATATCTTTACTTTCAAGGCTTTCAGAAAGAGTAATTAAGTCAATTGGAGTTCCTTTGCTAACCAAAGTATGCATTTCAGAAAAAATCAATTGATGGTGACGTGAATAAAAATCCCGCTCGGTGATCATTTCTGATACCGCATCCCAACGTTGATTATCAAGCATCAAGCTACCAAGTACTGCTTGTTCAGCTTCGATTGAATGAGGTGGAAGCTTGATATTATGTAATTTTGATTTTTTCGCTTCTTGGTTTCTTGAATCTTTACTTGCGCTTTTTTCGTTACTATTCATGACATTTATCTTTTTAATTTGATTCAATTTTAAATGTTTTATCTATTCTATGTTCCGTTTTACAACTGAATTTATAATTTATTTTAGAAATAGCGGACCTAATGCTTGCGTTGGTATTTGGAATTCAGCAGGATAGTCGACCTGAACTAAATATAATCCTTCGGGTTTTGCCGTTGCTGCCGCTTGTGTTCTATCTTTAGCTTGTAACAGCTCATCGATCCATTCAGGGCGCTGATTACCCGCACCAACCTCAAGTAAGCTGCCTACAATATTGCGTACCATATGGTGCACAAATGCGTTAGCTTTAATGTCGACAATAATATATTCGCCCTGCCGCCAAACTTCAATATGGTGAATATTGCGCCACGGTGTTAATGATTGACACTGTGATGCTCGAAAAGATGAAAAATCATTTTCGCCTAACAGATACTGCGCTGCTTGGTGCATTAAGTTCTCATTCAACGGTAAATAATAATGCGATACCCCTTTGGCTAAAATGGCTGGCCGATAGCGATGATTATAAATCACATAACGGTAACGTCGAGCTGTGGCACTAAACCGAGCGTGAAAGCTATCATCTACGTTTTGCGACCAACGCACAGCAATATTATCGGGTAAATGCGAATTCACGCCCATTGTCCAAGCACTAGCTGATCGCACGGCTTGAGTTTCAAAATGGATAACTTGCCCTGTTGCATGCACGCCAGCATCTGTTCTTCCTGCACAAAATACAGTTATGGGTGAATTGGCAATAATCGATAGTGCCGATTCTAGCCTTTCTTGAATAGAATCGACCGACTGCTGCCGTTGCCAACCAAAATAAGCACTGCCATCATATTCAACACCGAGGGCAATTTTATATATAGTCATTAATGAGGATCTCAAGCGTTTCAATTAGCATTAATGCGCCTAAATAACGGATATTATCCGCTACTGACCAAAATTGAATTTGTTCATAATGACCATAACTGTGTCGTAAATTAGCCAATTTAATGGTTAGTTGGCTTTCTGATTCGGTGCTCACTTCGGTCACTGGCGTTGGCAAATTATCACCTTGGACTTCAACACCAAATTCGCCAAAACGAGCCATATCCAATTCAATTGGTAAACTACTTGATACATTAATGGCTTGTGATACACCATAAAACACGGGCACAATCACTGACTCAATAGAAACAGGAAGTTCATAATTACTCAATATTTTACGGATTTGGTTCACTTGTGATTTTTCACCTAATATCGCATCATCCTGTTCGTGAGATATAGGCAATAAGTTAAAGGCTAATTGTTTATCAAACAGTTGATTATCAACTGGCATACCATTTAATAAACGAGCACTTTGCCCGGCAAGTTCATCAACGCCAGACTTACCATACAATGATGCTGGAATAAAACTAGTTACATGTAAATTAGTTAATAACGCCATATCAGTCAACGATGCAACACAGCGCAATAATTGGCACACAGTGGCACTGGCAACAGCGATGATGTTTTCGTTACGGTATTCTGTTAATACACTATTATTAACTTTAGGGACTACAAGTGGAATATGATCCTGCTCGGCAAAATAACCACTTGCATCAATCACCACACAACCTGCCTCTGCAGCAACTTGTGCATATTTTTCACTAGTTTTTGCACCCGCTACAAAAAAGGCAAAATGGCACTCGCTCCAGTCCATTTGCGCACTATCAATCACGGTTAAATTCTTGCCAGAAAAGCGAACAATCTCGCCAGCACTATTATCACTACCAACTAGATAGAGATTTTCAATTTTTAGATTATTATCTTGTAAACCACGTTGTTGTAGTAGTTCAACTAGCGCAGAACCCACTTGTCCTGTCGCCCCAACAATAGCAATATTCCATGCAGACATATTTATCAACCCAAATAAAAAATTTAGCGGTAATTATATCACTATATTGTCAAAGATAGCGGAAAAAGTAATGACGATAGCATTGGATGAATAGATATTATCTAACAGTTAGTATAATCATGAAAAATGATAAGCCACCTTCAAGATGGCTTTTTTGATACAAGTTTTTTTAATTATAGTTTATTCACTTATTATATTAACATCTAATTACCTAACTCATCTTCGGCGTGTTTTATTGCTTGTCGATGCTGCTCAATTAAGCAAGTAAGCACCTTATCTAAATAAGGTTCGATATCGCTTTCATGAATTGGATCAGGTGTACTTAAACACGTTTTATCCATACTTTGTTTTAATGCTGAAAATGAATCTTTTTGTTGTTTTTTGTTATCAAGCAATTTTATTTTATCTTTTAGCTGATCTTGATAATAATTATAGACTCTAAAATCAAGGCTATAATCAGAAGTTCCATTCTTAGATGATTGATTAAAAAGTGCTATTGACTCTTCTAATGTTAAACCATATTCGACAGCACCTTTATGAAGATTAGTATTAAATTGGTTAGGATAAATAATTTGATAAGTTGCTTCTGGCATTTCAATTAACATCTCTTTAAGCACAAATTTCATATTGCTAACGTCAATATTGTAATGCTTCCATAATGTAGGAAAAGTCCCAGACTCATCCTCAACGGGTTCTGATTTTATCGACAATAGTGTGTAAATATCCCCACTTGGGGCAAGATAGTAATGTTGATAACCATTCCAAAGAGTAGGATTATTAGAAAAAGAGTTATTGGCTAAAAGAAGTTTATCTATTACCTGATTTTTGCTAATTAAAGATAACGTAATATCTCGCCCAGAATTAGGCTGGTCTTCCTCATTTTTTTTCTTAGGATTAACTGGGCTAATACTCAATTTTAATTGAAAGTCATTACCATTATAGACAACAGGATCATCATCGATTAATTTATCTAACTTTTTAAAATCAAATTTCAAATTATTTAAAGGGCAACGATTATCATACTTTAACTTGTCCTGTTTATTGAGTTGATTATATTCATCTTCATTTTTTGCACAATCTTGCTTCAATTGGTGCATATTAACATTAATAAAAAAAGGATCTCCACGATATTTAGGATTAATATCAAGTAATTGACCATAAGCACAATAACTAAATGCAAATAAAATTGTACTAAGTAAACGTTTTTTTATCATATAAGATTCCTTTTTACTTCCTTATCTCTGAATAACTCAATTTTATCTTTTTTATTAATAATAACACAACTTTTTACCTGATTTCTTAATAATCAAGTTTTTTATTCTAGTATCTTTATCTTTCTGATAAATCACTTTCGTCTAAACTGATTTCAATATCTTTGAAAAAGATTTTGGAACACAGATCGACAAAATAAAATTTGATCCCTTACAAAAAAAATCAATATCAGTAAAGTGATAAGTCATTTTAGTTAACTTTATTTATTATTATGACAAAAATCACCCTATCAACAATTGCTCAAAAAGCGAATACCTCTATCGCTTCGGTTTCTAGAGTGCTAAAAAAACCACATTTAACCTCACCTCAAATACAGTTATGTGTTTATCAAGCAATTGAGGAATTAAATATGGATACGTCAAAAAATTTCAAACCCTATAAACCCATACATAATAGTGGCAAAATATTAATTATCGACAATCAACTTTATTCAAAAAGCTTAATCAATGCAGGATTAGAGCAAGTTTTAAAAGAAGAACAGTTTCAAATATTTTATTTGCAGTTTCCTTATCATAATAAAACTGATATCCATCATATTATTCGTTATGTTGCTCAACATGCATTTGATGGCATCATTATTATTAATGATGCACCTTACTTAAAAACGCTAGTTACTTATAAAACGACATTACCAACCATTGTCTTAGTTAATCACTTTTCACTGGATTTTATTTGTGTTCACTTTGATCATTTACTTATTGGATACCAAATAACAAAATATTTGATTGATAAGTCACATACCAAAATTGCCATTTTGCTCAATAATGAAAAATTAACTAGTTCTACGCTTTTGTTACAAGGCTATAAACAAGCTTTATTGCGCGCTAATATTATTATTGAACCTCAATATATTATTCATGGCTGCTTTACCTATCAACATGCCAGATCTGCGGTAAAAAAACTCATAAACAGCACTAAATCACCTTCAGCGATTATTTGTACTGATAATTTTAGCTTAAATTGTTTAGATAAAAATAATTATAAAGACCACAACCAATCGCCTGATAACATGGTTTTAGGTGCCGTTCACCAAGCCAATGAAAGCCAATCAAAACTCACAAAACCGCTTACAATATCATATTTTAGCGCTTCCAAAGAACTTAAATATAATCAGCTAGATAATTTAAGTAAAATAAATAAACCGTTGTTTGAAATGGGGCAAAAATCAGCAACTTTACTATGTGAGCTAATTAAAAGTACGACAAAGCCTACTAAGCGCTGTAAAATTATAGAGGCAGAATCGATATTTTATTAATTATAGAAATGATTTATTTTGACAAAATAAAAACTTCAATAAAATCAATACCTTTCCTGAACGATTTTTGCAAATAAAAAGTAAATTAGTATCTATATATGTACCAAGAATAATAATCTGAAAGGCTTACTGATAACAAACATGGAAAACCACTACCTCGGAATTCACGCTCTTGAAAAAATCTAATGTATTTAAAACAAAATGATTCCTTTTCCCTTTTTTTAGCGTACAATCAAAATCATCCCCAAATCGAGGTAATGTTATGTTATATAATAACAAATTTATACAGCATAATCATCATCATGAAAGTTGTCATTGTGACTGTAAAAATATGGCGCATAATCATGCACATTTATCTCATGATCTAAATTGTCATCAAGACTCAATCCCTAGCTGTGGTGGTGATTGCCATACAGATGATTGCCATACAACAGCAAAAAAAAATCAGTGTGACGATTCCCCCGATGATCCAGACAGGCAAAGCTCACAAACTAAATTAATATGGAAAATAAAAGGCATGGATTGTGCGCACTGTGCACAAAAAATTGAAAACGGACTAAAAACGTTGCCGAATATTTGCCAAACTAAAATTATCTTTTCTACCCAAAAATTAGCGGTTTTTGTTCCGCAAAAAAATGAAAAAACCATTAAATTGATTGAAGATAAAGTCACCGAATTAGGCTATACCCCTATTTTTGAATCTACTCCCGAACATACTCACCACCATGAGCATTCTCACGGCTTCGATAAAAAGGCGCTTATTCCTTTAGCGGTATTAGGTGGCTTGATTGTGGTGAGTTACCTTCTTTTATTGTTTAATAAAACAGCTGGCGAATATGCTTTTATAGTAACAGCCATTATTGGATTGATTCCAATTCTAAAAGAGGCGTTAATTTTAGCTCGTAGTGGCACTCCTTTTGCTATCGAGTCGTTAATGAGTATTTCGGCTATTGGCGCTTTATTTATTGGTGCAGCCGAAGAAGCGACCATGGTTATATTTTTATTTATGATTGGCGAAATGCTAGAAGGTGTGGCAACAAGTAAAGCTAGACAGGGAATCTCGTCGCTTGCCAAGCTAATGCCTGAAGAAACTGTAATAATTATTGATGGCGAACGAAAAACCATTGCTAGCCATAATTTGAAACCGGGTGATATTATTGAAATTTCGTCAGGAGGGCGTTTGCCAGCTGATGTGATTTTAATAAGCGAGCAAGCCAATATTGACGAAAGCGCTTTAACAGGCGAGTCGATTCCTGTAAATTACCTTTCAGGTGATAAAATTCTGGCCGGGTCGTTGGTGGTTGATAATACCATTGAACTTAAAGTTGTATCTGATGTTGGACAAAATGCCGTTGATCGTATTTTACAGCTAATTGAAGACGCCGAAGAGCGCAAAGCACCTATTGAGCGCTTTATTGATAAGTTTAGCCGTTATTATACACCCGCAATTGCCTTGCTTGCACTATTGGTGATAGTTGTGCCACCAGTGTTATTTAATGCAGATTGGTATACTTGGTTTTATCGTGGTTTGACATTGTTATTAATTGGTTGCCCTTGTGCACTAGTGATATCAACCCCTGCGGTGATAACCTCGGCCTTGTCTAATGCGGCAAAGCAAGGGATATTAATTAAGGGTGGCGCAGCGTTAGAGCATATTGGTTCAGTGAAATTGGTTGCGTTTGATAAGACTGGTACGTTAACTGAAGGCAAACCACAAATTACCGATGTTATTAATCAAAATGCAAACTCAACAGAAGCGTTACTTGCCATTGTTGCAGCAATAGAAAGTGGTTCGCATCACCCTCTGGCTAAAGCTATTGTTGAGTATGTTAAGCAAAACCAAATTCCATTTGTGGAAGCCAATAATCGTAAAACAATTGCAGGCGTTGGAATACAAGGTGAAATAAATCAGCAAATTTTTTATATTGTATCACCCAATAAAATATCGACTGTGTCTATGGCACTAACCGATGAACAAATAAAAATAGTTAATCAGCTAGAAACCGCAGGAAAAACCGTCATTGTAGCAGTAACAGACCAAAATTTATTGGGCATTATCGCTTTACAAGATGTGCTCCGCGCAGATGCAATAACAGCAATTAATCAATTACATCAATTAGGTTTAAAAACCTTGATGCTTACTGGGGATAATGAACGTGCAGCAAAGCAGGTTGCAAAGCAGCTCAACATTGATTATCGATCCCAACTGTTACCAACAGATAAATTAGCAGAAATTGAAAAAATCCGTAATACAACGGCTATTGCTATGGTGGGCGATGGAATTAATGATTCTCCTGCTATGAAAGCCGCAAGCGTAGGTATTGCTATGGGTAGTGGTACTGATGTTGCACTTGAAACAGCTGATGCCGCACTAACCCAAAATAGCCTGTTAAGTTTGCCTAAATTAATTCGTTTAATGCGCTTTGCATATCGTAATATTAAACAAAATATTACCATTGCTTTAGGAATTAAATTAGTATTTTTAGTGACCAGTTTGTTAGGCTTCACTGGACTGTGGCTAGCTGTATTAGCTGACTCTGGCGCAACCGCGATTGTAACAGCAAATGCTCTTCGTGTTTTAAAATTTAAAAATAAAGGTGAATAAAATAGCGATTAACCTATTTCATTTAAACTGTGCGCAATAGGTTGTGAAGTGACTAATCATCAATTCTTAAGGATATTTCACCTCCGATGTAGGCGTTAATTTTGCTATTTTGTTCTAGCATTAGTGCGCCTTGCTCGTTAATGCCTTTTGCAGTGCCACGAATGGTTTTGTCACCAATAATAAGTTTTACTGGTCGATTGACAAAGTTATCGAGTCTATGCCAATCGTTAATAAATGGTTCTAAACCATGTTGTTCAAAGTCGATTAATTTGTTTTTCAAAGTTTTGGCTACTTGAGCAACTAGCAAATTGCGATCAACTTTGCCTAAATTAGCCCATTTTTGATTAACGATGTTGGTATCAGGATTAGTCATGACTAGATTAACACCAATACCGATCACAACATGAGCACAATCGCCAGTCTTACCCGCAAGTTCAACTAATATACCTGCTAACTTTTGGTCGTTAAGATAAAGGTCATTTGGCCATTTAACTTTAATGTCTTGAGCTGATAATGCACGCAACGTGTCAGCAAGCACAATACCCACCACTAAGCTTAGTCCCATTGCCGCAGCCACACCTTGTTCTAATTTCCAATACATAGAAAAGTATAGATTAGTGCCAAAAGGTGAAAACCATTTTCGCCCTCTTCGCCCTCTTGCTTTTGATTGAAATTCAGCAACACAACAATCGCCCGATGTTAATTGACCAATTCGATCCATTAGATATTGGTTGGTGGAGTCGATAATCGGTAAGATTTCACAATGGCTATCGGATTGGTAGTGTAGATCAATTTTGTTTTTGCTTAACAAATCAAGCGGAGCTGACAAGCAATAACCTTTACCTTGTACAGATGTTATCTCTAGTCCCCACTCACGCAGTTGTTTAATGTATTTATTGATGCCTGCACGTGTTATGCCAAATATTACCGCTAATTCTTCCCCCGAATGATATTTGCCATCTGCAAGTATTTCAATTAATTTAAGTGGGTTGTTGTGGTTGCGCATCCATTCCTCTTTTTTTAATTAACAGCATAATGAAGTATAACGAGATTATAGCAAAGCTGACAAATAAATAAGCATTATTCATTTTATCCATAATAAAGGCGATCACCGCTGGCGCAATCAAACTACCTAAAGTATTGGTTAATAACATAGCTTGATTCATGGCAACGATATCTTGTTTTTTAACGCAAGAACAAGCCCAAGCCATAGATATTGGGTAAATAGTGTAAATGGTTGCGCCTAATAAGATAATTGCTAATGCATCAAACCAATTGAATATTAGCATAATACATGCAATTAACATCAGTAACGATTCAATTAATAATACACGTTGCCGTCCAAATTTATCTGCACACCAATTGGCAGGCATTTGTGCAATGACGCCCGATAAAATCAGTAATATCATCCAATTTGCAACTTGAATATCACTATAACCTAAATGTGAATAATAAGCAGGTAAAAGTGAATATAATGATCCAATTAACATACCAGCAATCACACAACCAGTTAAGCCTAGTCGAGAAGGCTTATTCAATATCATTGGCATAATGTTAAAGCTGCTTTTTTTCCTTTTAGGTAATTTATAATGGGTGAGCAAAATAAATAAAATCGCTAGCCCCATCAGTAGCGCGATAACTAACCCAAAATACAATACATCTTGTGGAAAATACTGCAATAAAGCCTGCCCTAAAACCGTGCCTAAATAGTAAGTGGTCAGATACACTGCAAGCATTTTTCCACGCGTACGCACAGGACCTGTTAGCAATATACAACTTTCAATAACCACCCACGTTACAGCACAAGCAATACCAATAAAAAACCGCCACATTATCCAACTATAAAAATTCATTGAAAAACCTAGTCCGATTGTTGCAATTGCAAAAATAATACAACTATAGGTATACGTGTGACGCGCATTGAATTTATTAATAAACCAATTGGCAAAAATAGTACCAATTAAGTTACCTGTAAAATAACTTGATCCTACAAGCCCAATTTGCCCTAGCGAAAACTCATTACGCACTAACCATAATGGTACTTGTGTATTTAGTGCCGACAACGAGATAGTCACAAAGAGTAAACTCGTTAATAGAATAGGAAATGAGTACGAATGTTTCATAATGTTATCGCATATAATTTATGAGCTATAATTTGCGGGCAATTATAATTTAGTGCTAATTATAAATAACTGTCTGCGTCAATTTCGCCCTTGTTGCCGATAAATCGGATTTCTGGTGATAAATTCACCAAGAACTTCTGTGCCACACATTTTTTAATATAACGAGCCAATTCAACGACATCGTGCGCAGTTGCTTGTTTTTTGTTGACTAATACCAACGCTTGTTGTTGATGTACTGCAGCTCCGCCTATTTGATAGCCTTTCAAGCCACACTGATCAATAAGCCAACCTGCGGCTAATTTTGTTTTTCCGTTAGCTTGTGGATATATTGGCATAGTTGGGTAAATTTCAAGTAGCTTATCAGCAACAATTTTATCGACCACAGGATTTTTAAAAAAGCTACCACCATTACCAAGTACTTTAGGATCGGGTAACTTGCTACGGCGGATTTCACACACTTTATCAAAAACCATTTTTGCGGTGATTGTTTGTGGATCAAAGTTTCGTAATTCACCATAAGTTAAAACAGGCTGCCATTGTTTGGGTAATTTAATGCCCACATTGACAACGGCATAACCTTGTAAATACGCTTTTTTAAAGATACTTTCACGGTAACCATATTGACCATCTGTGACAGTAATAATGTTTCCTGTAGCAAATTCAAGCAGTTCCACATAATCGGCTACTTTTTGAAATTCAACCCCATAAGCACCAATATTTTGAATAGGGGCAGAACCTACACAACCAGGAATTAAAGCAAGGTTTTCAAGCCCTGATATATTTTGTTCGATTGTTTGTGATACGACATCATGCCAAATTTCACCTGCGCCGACTCTTAAATGCCATTCTTGGGCGGTTTCGGCAATGGTTATACCTTTGATTCGATTAACAATAACAATACCATCAAAATCACATGTAAATAGAGTGTTACTGCCTTCGCCAATAATCATAATGGGTAAATTTGGGATGTTATCTTGCCAGACTTGTTGTAATTGTTCGACAGTCGTAACAGTAATAACATTTTGAGCAAAAACACTTAAACCAAATGTATTAGGAATTTTTTGTTTCATCAATAATCACTACCTTTATTTTTGTGGAAGTAGATACCAAATGCAAATCGATTTTCTTTGTTATTTTTATGGTTTGGAATCTACTGTATTTGCTTTCTATATTATCACATGGCTAATGTTATTTGATGATTTATTTAGTTGTAAATGCATTTGAATTTTTTATCAATTTGTTATTGCCTTCGTTTTGCTAAAACGATGTTATTTTTTTATAAAAAGTATAACTTGGCGCAAGTTAATTGCATTATTTAACAAATATTCGACTATTTGATAAAAGCAATGCTTAAATCTTTTTTGTTTTTTGTTATCATATATAACCACTAGCTGAGCAATTTTTTATGAATTACTGTTAGCACCAAGATAGTTGTCAATATTTGATTGGCTGTAATTGATTATATTTATTGTGCTCAAGTTAAGTGTTGTCTATCAATTAGAGGATATTATGAAAAGAGTTTTTATTATGATCCTAGATTCTTTTGGGATCGGTGGTGCTGAAGATGCCAAAAAATATGGCGATGAAGGGGCTAACACTTTGGGACATATTGCCGAAGCTTGTGCATTAGGTAAGGCTGAACAAGGACGCAGTGGACCATTAAAATTACCAAATTTAGGTCAATTAGGCTTAATCGAAGCAGCGTATGAATCATCGGGTAATTATCCTAAAGGCATGCAAACTGAAGGTAAAATTATTGGCTCATATGGTTATGCTAGCGAAATATCTTCTGGTAAAGATACACCTTCAGGACACTGGGAAATTGCAGGTGTACCAGTACTTTTTGACTGGGGGTATTTTACTAATACTACAAATAGCTTTCCTCAAGATCTTTTAGATAAAATTGTTACCCGCGCAAAACTCCCTGGTTATCTTGGTAATTGTCATTCATCTGGTACCATTATCCTTGATGAACTAGGTGAAGAGCATATGGCTTCTAATAAACCTATTTTTTACACGTCTGCTGATTCGGTATTCCAAATTGCCTGCCATGAAGAAACTTTTGGCTTAGATAGACTTTATGAAATTTGCGAAATTGCTCGTGATGAGCTAAATAAAGGTAATTACAATATTGGACGTGTTATTGCTAGACCATTTATCGGTAAAAAAGCAGGCGAATTTGTACGTACGGGTAATCGTCATGACCTTGCCGTTGAACCACCTGCTCCAACAGTGATTAAAAAGTTAGTTGATGAAAAACACGGCACAGTAGTATCAATCGGTAAAATTGCCGATATTTATGCTCAAGTTGGGATCACTAAAAAAGTTAAAGCAACGGGTCTTGAAGCACTTTTCGATGCATCACTTGAAGAAATAAAACAAGCTAAAGATAATACTATTGTATTTACCAATTTTGTTGACTTTGACTCTTCTTATGGTCACCGTCGTGATGTTTGTGGTTATGCCGCTGCATTAGAATATTTTGATAGTCGCCTACCTGAAATGTTAGCACTAATTCAGCCCGAGGATCTGCTAATTATTAGTGCCGATCATGGTTGCGATCCTACTTGGACTGGTACTGATCATACTCGTGAACATATTCCTGTCATCGTTTATGGTAACAGTGTGCCAGTGGGCTCTTTAGGCCATCGTGAAACATTTGCCGATATTGGGCAAAGTGTTGCTGACTATTTTGATTTATCGCCAATGGATTACGGTAAATCGTTTATAAAAAAGAAATAATTTAAGTCATGCCAATTTAGTAACAAATATCAGGAGAAGTTAATGTCTACCCCGCATATTAATGCCATTGATAATGCTTTTGCAAAAACCGTTTTAATGCCCGGCGATCCTCTACGAGCAAAATTTATTGCAGAAACGTTTTTAGAAAATGCACAAGAAGTCACTAATGTAAGATCTATGTTAGGTTTTACCGGTTATTACAAAGGACAAAAAATTTCAGTTATGGGGCATGGTATGGGCATTCCATCTTGCTCTATTTATGCAACCGAACTAATTAAATTTTATGGCGTTGAAAACATTATCCGTGTTGGTTCATGTGGCGCTATAAGCCCTAACGTTAACGTGGGTGATATCATTGTGGGAATGGGTGCTTGTACCGATTCAAAAGTCAATCGTTTACGTTTTAAAGATCATGATTTTGCGGCTATCGCTGATTTTGAGCTAACTTGTAATGCTGTTAATGCAGCTAAAAAATTAGGTGTAAATGTTAAAGTGGGTAATCTCTTTTCTGCCGACCTTTTTTATAGTGTTGAACTTGATATGTTTGATGTGATGGAAAAATACAATATTTTAGGTGTTGAAATGGAAGCTGCTGGCATTTATGGCGTTGCCGCAGAATACGGCGCAAAAGCATTGGCTATTTGTACAGTTTCAGACCATATTCGCAAAGGCGAAGCCATGTCAGCACAAGAGCGCCAGCTAGGCTTTAAAGATATGATTACTGTTGCGTTGGAATCTGTTTTATTAAATCAAAACTAAAATTAAAAATGGCAGAATCACTGCCATTTTTTTTAACTTATCAATATTGATAGTAATACGACTTTTTATTTATATTTATGTGTAGTAGGTTATAAATATCTTGTTTAATAAGGGAACAAAATGAACACTACGGAAAAACTTAGAGTTATATTTTTTCTACAATTTTTTATATGGGGAAGTTGGCTTATTACCCTCGGTTCTTATATGATGGAGACCCTAAAATTTAGCGGTACTGCTGTCGGTTCTATATATGGAACCATGGGGATAGCATCGCTATTTATGCCTGGTTTACTCGGTGTCGTAGCAGATAGATGGATACCTGCTAACCGCTTATATATGATTTGTCATTTGATCGGTGCTGCTACACTATTTATAGCAGCTTCAATAACATCACCTTTTATGATGTTCATTATTATGCTAATTCACTGTTTAGCCTTTATGCCAACCATTGCAATTTCCAACTCTATCTCTTACTCTTGCTTGGAATCTCAAGGTTTAGATGTCATTACACAATTTCCAAGCATAAGAATATTTGGCACAATTGGCTTTATCGTTGCTATGTGGCTAGTGAGCTTTTTAAAATTAGAATTAAGTAGTATGCAACTGTATATTGCAGGATTAAGTTCTATTTTACTTAGCCTATATACCCTTACTTTACCATTTATTTCAACTTCTCAAGGAAAATCAGAAAAAAAATCACTTATAACTTCTTTGGGGTTAGATGCGTTTGTTTTGTTTAAACAACCCAAAATGGCTATCTTTTTCGTATTTGCAATATTACTTGGCGGTATTTTACAAATCACTAATACTTTTGGTAATCCTTTTATTCGCTCATTTGAAGATATTCCTGAATATGCAAATAGCTTCGCTGTTCAATATCCATCAGTATTGTTGTCAATTTCTCAAATTTCAGAAGTGGTATTTATTCTATTCGTTCCATTCTTTATGAAACGCCTTGGCATTAAATATGTGATGTTAATTAGTATGCTAGCTTGGGTTGCTCGTTTTGGCTTGTTTGCTTATGGTAACCCATCACCATTTGGTTTTGTGCTATTACTTTTATCCATGATTGTTTATGGATGTGCCTTTGATTTTTATAATATTTCTGGTTCCATGTATGTTGATAAAACGGTTTCCCCTAGTATTCGTAATAGTGCCCAAGGTCTATTTATGATGATGACTAATGGGATTGGTGCTTATTTAGGTTCGGTAATTAGTGGTTTTGTTGTCGATCATTATACTAATAATGATGTTATTGATTGGCAAAGCGTTTGGCTTATTTTTGCTAGCTATTCTTTGATTTTAGCCGTCGTATTTGCGTTGATATTTAAAAACGAAAATTCTAACGAAAACATTAATACTAACGAAAAAGCCACTCAAATCATTAATTAATCAATTATTGTGTGGTAGGTTGAATTTTACACTACTAATATAAAGGCAACAATATCGGTTGTTGCCTTTTTGGTTATCAACAAGCCAACTTTATTGTTAAAGTTAAAAAAGTATGATTTGTCGCACAAAAAATAAATAAATAATGCAAAATAAATAGCAGAAAGATAGCTTATCAAGGTAGACTAGCTGAAACTATAATTCACAATGTGCGTATACTATTTTGATCTTTTTGATCAATTTTTTATGCCATTGTTACTAGAGCATATTTAGCTCATTTAAAGAAATTAAATATCAAATGAACAACCAAATAATACCCAAAGTCATATTACATGAGCACATTGAAGGAAGCATAACCCCAATAATGGCTCACAAATTAGCCCAAAAAAATAATATTCCATTCCCTAAAACTTTATGTTACCAACCCGATCAATATGATACCAATGAGTATAAAAATGGTAGATATTCATACGACGAATCTAAGTTTGAAGAATTTATCAAAACATATGATACTGTTTCTAGCTTTCTAAAAAATCCAGAGGATTACTATTTAATTACTTACGATTTTCTTAATAGAAATGCTAAACAAGGGTTAATTTATTGCGAGCTGTTTATATCCCCTTTTCATATCTGTGCAACGCAATCCCACGATGGACATGTTGTTTGGAATCAAGATCGATTTCACCAAACACTAAAGCAAATGGATAAGGCAATTATTGACGTTCGTAAGCAATATGATATTACCGTACGATATCATGTAATCGGTGTTAGGCATCTTGGTGCGAACGTGGTTTACGATACTTTGCGATTCATTAAAAATAATCCTCACCCATTTATTACTGGTTTCAATATCGCTGGTAATGAAAAAGCAGGTCATTTTGATGATTTTAAAGATGCTCATGAATTGGCTACCGAGCTTAATCTAAAAAAATCGTATCACGCTGGCGAAATAGATTCAGCCCAAAGTATTATTCAAGCCATTAAGCATGGCGCAAATAGAATTGGACACGGCATTCGTGCTATTGAAGACAAAACACTTATTGGTGAACTGATTAATAAAAAAATCACCCTCGAAATTGCCTTAACAAGCAATCGAATTTTAGTTAATGAGCTACATGGTGATATTTATCAGCATCCCATCAGGCAGCTTTATGACCAAGGTGTTCGCATTACATTAAATACGGATGATGCAGGGATTTTTGGTACCGATATAGAAAAAGAGTATAACATCGCTCAATCTATATTTGCATTTTCGCGATTAGAATTACTTGATATTACACTGTGCGGTATTCACGCTGCATTTATTGAAAATTCAATTAAAACCCAATTAATTAAAAAAATTCTTGCTTGTTTTACATCTGATGATAAGCAATTGTTAGAAAAGTGTATCAATGATAAAAGATATCATCCAGCAATTATCGAACGCTTTTTAGAATATCAAAAATTATTACTAGCCATGACCATTAATTAATTTAGTTGTCAGAATAATAGGAGATTTGTATGAAAAAAACTAAGTTATCTTTAACCTTTTTAGCCCTATTCATTTCTGGCACATCCAGTGCAGCAACGGTTGATTTAAGGATTATCGAAACAACCGACCTACATGGTAATATGATGAACTACGACTATTTTAAAGATCAATCTATCGAGACCTTTGGATTAGTCAAAACAGCTAATTTGATTCATCAAGCACGAAGTGAAATAAAAAATAGTGTTCTTGTTGATAATGGCGATCTGATTCAAGGTAGTCCAATGGCTGATTATACAGTAAATAAAGGCCTTAATGATGGTGATATTCATCCTGTATATAAAGCAATGAACACGCTTAATTATGTTGTAGGTAATATTGGTAATCACGAATTTAATTTTGGTTTGGAATTCCTACAAAAAAGCCTTGCTGGAGCTAAATTCCCTTATATTAATGCAAATGTCTATGATGCAAAAACCAATAAACCGTTCTTTAAGCAATATATTATTATTGATACCCCCGTTGTAGATAGAAATGGTAACAAGCAAACCATTAAGATTGGCTACATTGGCTTTGTGCCACCACAAATTATGCAATGGGACAAACTTAATCTTGATGGTAAAGTTGTGGTTAAAGACATTACCGAAACAGCCAAGCGCTTGGTTCCAGAAATGAAAAAACAAGGCGCTAATATCATTATTGCCATTCCTCATTCAGGTGTTTCTTCTGAGCCTTATAAAGCACTAGCTGAAAATTCAGTTTATTACTTAAGTCAAGTTGAAGGTATTAATGCAATTATGTTTGGCCACGCCCATGGAGTGTTTCCAAGCGAGGAGTTCAAATCACTACCAAATACAGATATAAAAACCGGTAACATTAATCACGTTCCGGCTGTCATGCCAGGACAATGGGGAAGCCACTTAGGAGTAGTTGACTTAGTTCTTGAAGGTGAACAAGCAAATTGGCAAGTGGTTTCAGGAAAATCTGAAGCTCGCCCTATTTATGATATAAAAAATAAAAAAGCATTAGTTGATACCGATCAAAATATCGTCAATATTTTAAATCAAGACCATCAAGGTACGCGTGAATTTGTTAGCAAACCAATAGGCAAAGTTTCAACTGATATTACTAGTTATTTAGCTTTGGTCGAAGATAGCTCAGCCTTACAAATTATTAGCGATGCGCAGATCGATTATGTTAAACAATTTGTTCAAGGCGATCCCGATCTAGATGGATTACCTATTTTATCAGCCATTGCACCGTTTAAAGCTGGTGGAAGAAAAAATGATCCAAATGCTTTTGTTGATGTAAAAAAAGGGGATTTAACCTTTAGAAATGCAGCGGATATTTACCTTTATCCTAATTTACTATCAACATTAAAAATTACTGGTGCAGACGTAAAAGAGTGGCTTGAATGTTCGGCAGGAGTATATAATCAAATTGATGTTAATACATCAAACCCACAATACCTGATCAACTGGGAACAGTTTAGAACTTATAATTTTGATACAATTGATGGGGTGAATTATCAAATAGATATTACTAAACCACCTCGTTATGATGCAAATTGTCAGCTAATTAATCCAACATCAGAAAGAATTAACAATCTAACTTATCAACAAAAACCGATTAACCCTAATCAAACATTTTTAATTGCTACCAATAACTATCGCGCTTATAGTGGCATATTTCCTGGGACAGGTGAAAAAAATGTTAAATTCAATTCACCAGATGATTTAAGAGTGATTCTTTCAGCTTATATCACCAATATGACCCAAAAAAACGGCACAGTAGATGTTACTGTCGATAATAATTGGCGAATTGCTCCGATTACTAGTAATAAAGATTTGGATATTCGCTTTGAATCCTCCCTTAATGATGATGCAAAAAACTATATTCAAAATAATTCACTCTACCCAATAAAATTTATAGAACAAGACAACTTAGGGTTTGGTGTTTACCGTATCAATCTACAAACACCCACAAAATAATGTGATTAAGACAGAAGGATTATTAATATGAAAATTGAAAAACTAATTGAATTAGCCAAAACAGCCCGAGCTAAGGCTTATGTACCCTATTCTAAATTTCAGGTTGGAGCTGTACTTATCACCGAAGATGACGAAGCCATTTTAGGTTGCAACATTGAAAATGCCTCTTATGGATTAGCCAACTGTGCGGAGCGTACGGCTATTTTTAAAGCGGTATCTGAAGGTAAAAGGAAATTTAAAAAATTAGTGGTAATTGGAGATACTCAAGGCCCTATCTCACCTTGTGGCGCTTGTCGTCAAGTGATTAGTGAGTTTTGTGCTAAAGATATGCCAGTTATTTTAACGAATATGAATGGTAAAGTTCAAGAAACAACGGTAGGGGAATTATTACCTTGGTCTTTTTCACCAAGTGATTTGGAGTAATTTCGTTTTTTGAAACAAAGTTGTTAAATAATGTAACATTATACTTATTTTAGTGCTGTTTTAAGTCGATTATTTTCGACAAAAACTAAACATGCTCATTTGTATAAGTAAACAAAAAATAATTAATTGATTTAAAAGAGAAAAATAATGAGATTTGTAGATATTATTGAAAAAAAACGTGATGGACATCCTCTAACTACCGAAGAAATCCAATTTTTTATCACCAACTATACTCATGGCGCTATCCCCGATTACCAAGTTAGTGCGTTATTAATGGCAATTTACTATAAAGGTATGACATCAAAAGAGTGTGCTGATTTAACTAGTGCAATGATGTATTCAGGCGATACCGTTGATCTATCTTCAATCCAAGGAATTAAAGTTGATAAACATTCAACTGGAGGCGTTGGTGATACCACAACACTCGTACTTGCACCGCTTGTTGCCGCATTAGATGTTCCTGTTGCCAAAATGTCTGGACGTGGTTTAGGTCATACAGGTGGTACTACCGATAAATTTGAATCAATTCCAGGATTTAAAATTGAATTAAGTAAACAAGATTTTATCGATCAAGTTAATCATAAAGGTCTTGCTGTTATCGGTCAATCAGGCAATTTAACTCCCGCTGATAAAAAGTTATATTCTTTACGTGATGTCACAGGAACAGTTAACTCTATTCCTCTTATTGCAAGCTCAATTATGAGCAAAAAGTTAGCAGCAGGCGCCGATGCTATTGTACTTGATGTCAAAACAGGTGATGGTGCACTAATGAAAGATATGGCCGATTCCGAAAAGTTAGCTCACGAAATGGTCAATATCGGTAACCAAATTGGTCGTCGAACCATGGCTATTATATCTGATATGTCACAACCGCTTGGTTATGCAATTGGTAATGCACTTGAAATAAAAGAAGCCATTGATACTTTAAAAGGTCATGGCCCTGCTGATTTAACTGAATTAGTTTTAACGTTAGGTAGCCAAATGGTTGTGCTTGCTAATAAAGCCAAAACATTAGAAGAAGCCAGAGCAAAACTTCAAGAAGTTATTAAAAATGGCAAAGCCATTGAGAAGTTCAAAATACTTATTGAAGCACAAGGTGGGGATAGCTCAGTTGTTGATCACCCTGAAAAATTAGCTAGTGCACCTTATCAAATTGCTTTACCTGCACTTAAATCAGGTTATGTTTCAAGAATCATTGCCGATCAAATTGGTATTGCTGCTATGCAATTAGGTGCAGGCCGTGCAACTAAAGAGGATATTATCGATCCTGCTGTAGGAATCGTGTTACATAAAAAAGTAGGTGATAAAGTAGCCGAAGGCGAAGCTTTGTTAACGATCCATGCTAGTACCGATAAGATTGATGCGATCAAACAAAAACTTTACGACAATATTACTATTAGTGATAGTGCAAAAGAACCACAACTTATTTACAAAGTTATTACAGAATAGTAGTTATTATATAGTAAGTTAGGAGATACAATGTATCCGTTTCAATTTAATAAAAAACTATCATTACTTGTTTGTATGGGGCTATTCTCAGCCCCTTGCATGGCCGATGTTACCACAAAAAACACCCCTACTCCAACTTGGGAAAAAGACAAATCTTATCAATTTACTATTTTACATACCAACGACCATCATGGTCGTTTTTGGCAAAACGATATTGGTGAATATGGACTTGCTGCCCAAAAAACTGTAGTGGATGAAATTCGAAAACAAGTTACAGCAGAAGGTGGCAAATTATTGCTACTTTCAGGTGGTGATATTAATACGGGGGTCCCTGAATCTGATGTACAGCAAGCCAAACCTGATTTTATTGGTATGAATGCTGTTGGTTACGATGCTATGGCTGTGGGTAACCATGAGTTTGATCACCCTTTGACAATTATTCGTGAGCAACAAAAATGGGCAACATTTCCTTTTTTATCAGCAAATACTTATTTCAAGGGAACTGATAAACGTGTATTTGATGCTTATAAAATGTTTAATTTAAATGGTATTAAAGTTGCAGTGTTTGGTTTGACTACTGATGATACCATTTTTCTAGCTTCCCCCAAAAATACAGAAGGCGTCGAATTTCGACAAACTTTACCTGAAGCACAGAAAATAATTAAACAATTAAAAGACAATGAACACCCAGACATGATTATTGCTGTCACTCATATGGGACATTATGAAAATGGTGAACATGGCTCGATGGCACCGGGCGATGTTGAATTAGCCAGAAAATTGCACACAGGCGATTTGGATATGATAGTAGGTGGACACTCCCAAAATCCTGTCTGTATGGCTAGCCCTAATAAACGTATTACCGAATATGTACCAGGCACACCTTGTGCACCAGATCAACAAAATGGCACATGGATTGTACAAGCCCACGAATGGGGTAAATATGTTGGACGAGCTGATTTTGTCTTTTTAAATGGCAAAATCACATTAAAAAATTACCAATTAATTCCTATTAATCTAAAAAAAGAGGTGGAGAATGGTAATAGCACCAAACGCCTTGAATATTACACGCAAGAAATTCCTCAAGATAAATCCTTACTTGAAAATTTGAGACCATATCAAGAACTGGGTAAACAGCAGTTATTAGTCAAAAGTGGTGAGTTGATAGGTCGGTTAGAAGGCAATCGTGATGTTGTTAGATACCAGCAAAGCAATATGGGACAATTGTTACTTAGTGCTTTTGTTGAAAAAACTAATGCAGATGTTGGCATTATGTCTGGTGGTATGATTCGTGACTCCTTAATTGAAGGTAATATTACTTACCGCGATATTTTAAAAGTGGAACCTTTTGGTAACAGTGTGGTTTATTTCGAATTAACAGGCAATGAATTAATTGATTATCTGAAAGCGGCATTAAGTAAAAAACAAGGCTCAGGAGGATATACGCATTTGAAAAATATTAGCCTAACAAAAAATGAGGACAATATTGAAAATGTAAAAATTAACAATCAACCGATCGATTTACAAAAAAACTATCGCATTGCCACGCTTGACTTTTTAGCCGCTGGTGGAGATGGTTACCCAATAACCAATACGTCACCGACTTACGTTGATACAGGTTATCGCGATGCAGATGTAGTAAAACAATATGTTGAAAAACATTCACCAATTAATGCATCTGATTATGAACCAAAACAATTTATTATTGAGAAATAAATATTGAGATAATTATGAGCATGACTGAATTTCAACAAAGTTGTTATAATATTGTGACAGATCCTAATTTGTCGCCTAAACAAAAATCAAATTTACTCGCCTTAGCAGCAGAAAATAATTTACCTTATGTAGATCTGGATGAAGAAACACAACAAGCTTTAAATGACCGCGTTATCTGTGATATGTACGAAGGTCACGCGCCTTATAAACCTCGTTATGTTTTACCTGATTATGTGAAATTTTTAAAACAAGGGTCGAAGTGGTTAGAACTTAATCCAGCTGAAACATTTGATGATGCATTAAATTTGCTTATCATCATCTATCATCACGTTCCTTCAGTAACTGGTATGCCTGTTTATTTAGGATGCTTAGATCAAATTTTACTTCCTTACGTTGGTAAGCTTACTGAAGATGAAATTTATCAGCGATTAAAGCGTTTTTGGATCATGCTCGATCGTAATTTACCTGATGCATTTATGCATGCAAACATTGGACCAACAGATAATATTATCTGTCGGGTAATTTTACGTATAGATAGAGAACTAAAACAAGTTGCACCTAATTTAACCTTTATCTATGATAAAGAGATTACCCCAGAATCATTATTATTAGTGGCAATTGAAAATATCTGTGAAACAAGCAAACCTCATATTGCAAACAATAATATGGTCCAAAAAGATTTTGATAGCAAAGGATACGGTGTTGTAAGTTGCTATAATTCACTGCCAGTTGCAGGCGGAGGAAGCACGCTTTCACGAATCAACTTAAAAGAAGTGGCATTACGCAGTAAAAATAGTGAGGATTTTTTGACAAATACCTTACCTTACTATTGTCAGTTACAGCTTAATCTTATTCAAGCAAGATCGAATTTTCTTTATAATCAATCCAATTTTTTTAATAGCAGTTTTTTAGTTCAAGAAGGATTAATTGATCCCAACCGATTTGCACCTATGTTTGGTATTTTTGGTATGGCTGAAGCGGTCAATATCCTGCAAGAAAAAGCAAATTTAGCAGGGCGTTATGGTTTTGACGAACAAGCCAATGAACTGGCATTAACCATTACCCAACTCATTGCCAAATTTATTGACAACCACACAATAGAAAATGCTTGGAAAGGAAAGGCTATGTTACATTCACAATCAGGAATCAGTACCGATATAGGCATAACCCCTGGTCTAAGAATTCCTTACGGTCATGAACCCGATCCAGTTACCCATATTATGGCGCTATTTAAACATCATCATTACTACACATCGGGCATTAGTGATATTTTAACTATCGATGAAACCATCAAAAATAACCCATCAGCATTACTGCAAATTTGTAAAGCAGCTTTTAAATTGGGTTTTCGTGAATTTACCGCCAATATCAGTGGCAATGATCTTGTTCGAGTAACGGGTTATATGGTTAGATTATCCGACATCAAAAAGTATAAACAAGAAGGATCACGAATTAACACAACGTTTTTAGGAGCAGAAGCTGCTGATGACGTTAAAAACAATAGTTATTTATGTCGAAAGCCAAGAGTAATCAGTCATGAACAAGTCATGGGCAATCGTTAACAAGATATTACCCTTTTCTTGTGTTGATGGACCAGGCAATCGACTTGTAATATTTTTACAGGGATGCAATTTTCGTTGCTTAAACTGCCACAATCCTTACACAATATCATTATGTAAGGATTGTGGCGATTGTATTAATGCTTGTCCACATAAGGCATTAAGTTTTAACAATCATCGCGTCATATGGCAAACTTCGGTTTGCCAACAATGTGATACTTGTATTAATACTTGCGGTTATAACTCAACACCAATGACTTATAAATACAGTGTTGAAGATATATTAAAAATTATCCGAAAATATCTGCCATTTTTAAACGGTATAACTTTTAGTGGAGGAGAGGCCACTATACAACTCCCTTTTATTGAGAATCTGTTTAGAGCAATAAAACAAGCCAACGATTTAAATCACCTTACTTGCTTTATTGATAGTAATGGTTACTTAAAACAGACAGGATGGCAAAAAGTAACAAGCACGATGGATGGAGCAATGATTGATCTTAAAGCTTGGGATAATAATGTACATAAACAGCTAACAGGACGAGACAATCTACGAGTAAAAGAAACGATTAAATATCTTGCCAAAATCAATAAATTATATGAAATAAGATTTTTAATTATTCCAAAACAAACCGATCTACAAGATAATGCAAAAAATATTGCTGAATTCTTAATTGATATAGATCCCAATATTCGAATTCGAATTAACGCCTTTCATAATCATGGTGTACATGGCATTGCTAAAACATGGCCATCTGCCAGTAAACAACAAGTAGAGCAGTTTGCAAAACAATTAAAACAATATAATCTACAAAAGATTGTATTACCTAGTGTTTATTTGTGATTTTTTTACCACTGTAAAAATTTTATCGATTTTTAGTTTTTGAATTAATCCATTCACTAAAAAAGTAAATGCATATCGACAAAAAGACTATACAAAATGATACCAAGGTTTTCTATTTCTCGATAATAAGAAAGCGGTTTCTTTTCTATATGACAAAAATATAGCCAATCGATAAATCACCAACGCAGTAATATTTGTGATAACTAACAATAAGTTGGCTTATTATCGAATTTGGTGACGGTCTAAACCATCACCTTTAACGAGTAAATACACAAGAAATAAAATAGGATTATTATAAAAGCTATTAATAATATTCAATAGTTCGAGTTGTTATCTTACCATCATCACATTCTTTGATTGTCCAATCACCTTTTTGGTTGTGTTTAAAAAATTGACATTCAAGACTCGCTTTATTTTTATTACCAGTATATTTTTTCATTTTGATTAATTGACCTTCTTTATTATACTCCATAGTATAAGTTTCATTATCAATCACCCTTGAAATCAACTGGTTTTTATCATTGTATTGAAATGTCATATTATTATCAAAAAATAGTATTTTGTCTTCATCATCATAGTCAACGAAAACTGAATGAAGTTCATCTAAATCAACCCCTGTTTGAACAAATTTTGTGTTATAGTCTGCTTGGAAAATATCAAATATATCTGTTTTTTCATAATCATCGGTTGCAAACGGATTGAGATAGTTTTGATCTTGGCTAGGTAAAGACATGGTAAAATAATCATAAAATTTCCAACTCGTTCGTTCTGTTTTCATATCGTCAGAAGATGAAATAATACGTTTCTGTTTATAATTATAACTTTCAATTTTATCAACGAAATAAGAAACTACCCCATTTTCATCAAAATTCATTTCAAAAGCAAAATCGTTTTTTTCACTAAGCAATTTTGAGTACTGAGCTAATAACTTATCTTTTATATATCCTTTTGCCGACTTAATACGATTTTGAGTAAGCGCATGATCAAAATAGTAATACATTACAACTAAGTTAGTTGAACGAGCTAAATTTACTGATGGTTTTGGTTTTTCTTTTGAAAATAATACAGAATCTGGCTCTATCCCCCAATCATTATTCATTTGATTATACTTAACAAAATCATATCTGATTTCGGTTGCTTTTGCCGTATCATAATATGCATAAGTGAAATGCTCACGATCCCAGTTATCATCTTTTTTACTATTAAAATATGAATGCTTTATCGAATCTTCGTTATCAAAAATCAATTCACCATTCTCCAATTTAGCTAACTTAATTGTGGACGATATTTGGTTAGGAAATTGCCCATCAATTAAACTAGGATAACTATAGTAATAACTTTGTTTATTTTTATCTAATTCACGAGAATAAAAATATTGTTTGAAGATATCATTATTAACCCAAGAAGGAATTTGCTCAATAGTATAAGTTACCGTTGCAAAAGGGTTTACACTATTTCTATAATTGTCAACAAAAAGATGATCTAAACTCACTTGCCCAAAACAAAAACTACCTTTTTTAAATATAGTATCGCTGTTTAATTTAGCTAATTGATAGGTGGTTGTTTGATTGTTAGCATCTGATGAACGCTCTAGTAAACCTAAATTTGAAAAAATCTCTAACCGTCGATTTAATTCATTATTTACCCAAACCTCTGCTCGTTCATTTGCAGGATAGCTAAGATCTTTTTTAAGATAAGGAAATGTTACTTTACCTAAATAAAAACAAATCGGTTTGTCTTGATCTTCCAATTCAGATTTAACTTCTTCCGTTAATTTTACTTGGTTTTTATCACATCCTGAGAGGATAACAATTAATGCCAACCAAACAACATTAAAATATTTTTTCATTGTTTTTGATATTCCCTTTCTATTAATTTAATTTTATTTTATAACTTAATAAAAAATAGCTAAAAAGCACATTGATGATATCCAATATAAAAATGACCATATTTCAACGCACTGAATACAAAATAGGGACAACTGTCCCATAATTTGTAAATATTTTTATTTAGTTTTCTTTAATGCAGCAGCAAACGCATTTCCCATCGCACTGTTATTCGGCAATGAATTATAATTATTTTGTTTGTTGGCCTGAGTATGTTTTTTTGAAATGCGATTAGCATCTTGCTTAGTCAATGACGCAGGATCATCAAGACGCATGGTTAACGCAATACGTTTACGAGGAATATCAACCTCTACCACTTTAACTTTAACAATATCCCCCGCTTTTACTACTGTTCTTGGATCATCAACAAACTTATCTGATAAGGCCGAAATATGCACTAAACCATCTTGATGAACACCAATATCAACAAAGGCACCAAAATTGGTCACATTGGTAACAGAACCTTCCATAATCATGCCGAGTTTTAAATCTTCCATAGTTTCAATATCATCAGCAAACTGAGCAGTTTTAAATTCAGGTCTTGGATCTCGTCCTGGTTTATCAAGTTCTTTAATAATATCAGTTACTGTTGGCACACCAAAGTTTTCATCCACATAATCAATTGCTTTAAGTGATTTTAAATAATTGCTATCACCTAAAATGTCTTTTAAAGATTTTCCATTTTTCTCTAAAATACGCTCAACAATAGGATAAGCTTCTGGGTGAACTGCAGAGGCATCAAGTGGATTTTTACCATCCATAATTCTTAAAAAACCTGCACATTGTTCAAATGCTTTAGGCCCAAGACGCGAAACTTTTAATAGTTGTTTGCGATCCGTAAATTGTCCATTTTCATTACGCCAATCAATAATATTTTGCGCAATAACTTTATTTAGACCAGCAATACGTGCGAGTAACATCATTGAGGCAGTATTTAAATTTACACCAACCGCATTGACACCGTCTTCAACCACGGCATCAAGTTTTTTAGCTAACTGAGTTTGGCTTACATCATGCTGATATTGACCTACTCCAATAGATTTAGGATCAATTTTAACAAGTTCAGCTAATGGATCTTGTAAACGACGTGCAATAGAAACAGCACCACGAATAGATACATCAAGATCAGGAAACTCTTGTGCGGCTAGTTCTGATGCGGAATAAACCGAAGCGCCAGCTTCACTGACAATCACTTTTTGCGCTTTCACTTCTGGGTATTTTTTTTGAACGTCCAAATAAAAACGTTCTGTCTCGCGCGAAGCCGTACCATTACCAATTGCCACCAATTCAACTTGATATTTAATACAAAGCGCAGCAATAACCATTGCCGCTTTATCAGCTTGCCCCGTATGCGGATAGATAGTTTCAGTCGCAACTAATTTACCTGTTGCATCAACAACCGCTATTTTTACTCCAGTTCTTAACCCCGGATCCATACCCATGGTGACTTTCATACCTGCTGGTGCGGCCATTAACATATCATGCAAGTTGGCAGCAAAAACATTAATTGCTTCTTCTTCGGCTTGTTCTCGAAGCGTCGTCATCAGCTCGGTTTCCATGTGCATTAAAATTTTTATGCGCCACGTCCAATTAATCACTGCTTTTCGCCATTTATCTGCTGGTTGATCATTAAAATGAACACCTAAATACTCAGTGATAATTTGTTCACAATAACTCTCTTTTGGTGCTTCTTCAAATTGCGGATCAGCATTTAAGGAAAGTTGTAAAAAACCCTCGTTTCTCCCACGGAACATAGCCAATGCTCGGTGTGAAGGTACTTTTGAAATAAGTTCACTTTGAGAAAAATAGTCTCGAAATTTTACACCCTCATCTTCCTTTCCACTGACTACTCGAGAAACCAAATGAGCATTATTCCAAAGATAATGACGTACTTTTGCTAATAAGTTAGCCTCTTCAGCAAATCGTTCCATCAAAATATAACGAGCCCCATCCAAGGCAGATTTAGTATCGGTAATACCTTTATCTGTATTAAAATATTTTTCTGCTTCGTTTTCTGGATTTAATGAAGGATTTTGCCATAAATCATCAGCAAGAGCTTCAAGACCTGCTTCAATTGCAATTTGGCCTCGAGTACGGCGTTTGGGTTTATACGGTAAATATAAATCTTCAAGTTCTGTTTTACTAAGCGTTGAGGCAATACTTTTACTTAATTCAGGCGTTAATTTGCCTTGTTCTTCTATTGATTTTAAAATGGTTTGCTTACGATCTTCAAGTTCACGTAAATAACTCAATCGACTATCAAGTGTTCGTAATTGAGTATCATCAAGCCCTCCTGTTACCTCTTTTCGATAACGAGCAATAAAGGGAACTGTGCTACCTTCGTCTAATAATTGAATGGCAGCTAACACTTGTTCGGGTTTTACAGTAAGCTCACCAGCTATAATATGGCTAATTTGATTGTTTATCATGGTGTTTTTAACAACTTTTAAGCAAAGTAGTGATTATATACCCATCTTTGTTTCTGTTGCAATTCCGAACCTTTGAATACCTACCTAAAAAAATATCACTATTTTTTGTAGTGATATTTGTTGATTAAAATGATATTAAATAAAATGCAAAAATTCCCCACGTTGTTTAAAGTAATTTGAGAAACGACTGTAATGAGTATATGTAAATACCCCATTTTTAGTACACAACTCTCGTAGAAAATTATACTGAGCATTTTAGTGTTTTAATTTGAACCAAATGATTCCAGTGATGAAGACTATATTACTGAACGGTTTAAATTCTTTAATAATATTTACCAACTTTACCTTAGAGATGGTATTGGATCAATGTATAGTTGGCAACGAC
>NZ_WTEY01000065.1 GCF_009795805.1 Gilliamella sp. Pra-s52 | reverse complement strand
AGATAACCCAATTAACATCGTCACTAAAAAGGGGAATTTGGTGTGTGCTAACATAGCGTGCTCCAGTTAATCGTTCAATAAAACAGCATTGTAGCATAAAGCAGTTGATGACTAATAATCTTAAAATTCATAACATTAAAAGAAAAATGGCACTTAGGTGCCCTTATTCTTCAAGTGGAGGATAACCTGGCCAGTAATTTTCAAATGGTAGCT
>NZ_WTEY01000064.1 GCF_009795805.1 Gilliamella sp. Pra-s52 | reverse complement strand
GTGTTTTTCCTGCTATCTAATTAATCAATATAAATTAGTTATATTAATCAAAGGTATTTTAAAAGTAAGGGTTAAAATTCAAGCTAAAATCGGTTATAATTTATTACTTATACGGTTGCATGTAAAACTACGGGGGAGTTTAACGTGCTAATAAATAATAATATTAAACTGAAAAAGGAAAGGAAAAAGCATGGCAAACAAGTTTGACCGTTTGGTTGACAAGTTAGGTGA
>NZ_WTEY01000010.1 GCF_009795805.1 Gilliamella sp. Pra-s52 | reverse complement strand
TAAATGAGAAAGTGGCATGTTGGTTAAGGAGGGAATCAAGGGACAGGGCTTTATCAGGACTGGTGAAGGTTATCGTATAATGCCAAGGTTGATTGAGTGGCTCATCGCCTTTGACCTGCAACACCGACACCGGTGAACCCAGCCCCTCCACTGTTAGCGTATACCGATTATGGCTCACACTTTTCAACCCATCAATTAACCCATTAACCAATCTCTCACCTAACTTGTCAACCAAACGGTCAAACTTGTTTGCCATGCCTTTTCCTTCCTTACTTATTGATTTAATTAAAATAAAGAATAATATCTTTTAGTTTGTTGTAATGATTCAAATAATTAATGTTATCTAATTTAATTATCCAATGTGGCTCTCTAATGTCGTTATCTAATAGATAGTCTCACTAAATTAAATTGTATAATTGCATAAAGTATAGCGCATTTTGGGCCAAATTTTAACTAATTTTTAACCATCATGTTGTTTAATATTAATAATTCAAGTTAGCTTAGCGACGTTGTTTTTGTAGTTAAATTTTTGTTAAAAAAGGAATAACGATAAGTTCATTTTTATCAATTTAGTCATGATTTTTTTTACTTAAACACGATGTCTCCTGAAAGTTTTTAACAAAAATGGGCGCTTTGTCTTTTTAGATAAACTGTGTGATCACATCGTATTAAATAAAATTCACCAACCCCGCCTGCCCATAAACGAATGGAAAAGGCGAAATAGCGATACATACGTTAATGGAAAGTTGCAGAATCAGCAAATATTTAGTTACCAAAAGACTGACAACTAAAGCCTAGCGATTTACTCACTTTTATAATACCGTTAAACCGCATAAAGTGATTTTAGGGAAAACGCCTTATGCATTTTTAGCAGACTATTGTAAATAAGTTAAATTGGTGTTTTCTTCTTACGGCTGAAAATAAAAAGCATCTTTCGATGCTTTTTTAAATTTTTATAAGAATAGAAAAGTAAAGTAAATAGCTATTGCTTTATCCCATATTCAGACCGATAGTCTTCAACAAGTCCCACTTGATCTTTGCGAGCAGGATCTTTATAAAGGTATTGGATCAAATCATCTAACGTAATAATTGAAATAACATCACAGTGATAAGTTTGTTTAATTTCTTGAATAGCTGAAAGCTCACCACGACCTTTTTCTTGACGATCAAGGCAGATTAATACGCCTGCAAGTTTAGATTTATTGTCTTCTAAGATCCGCATAGATTCACGAATTGCAGTACCGGCGGTAATTACATCATCAACTAACATGACGCGTTGTTCATAAATGGAGCTACCGACTAAGTTACCACCCTCACCGTGATCTTTGGCCTCTTTGCGGTTAAAGCAATAAGGCACATCAACATTGTGGTGTTCAGAAAGGGCAACCACGGTTGATGAAACGATTGGAATACCTTTATAAGCAGGACCAAAAATCACATCATACTCCAAATGAGCATCCATCAATGCGGCAGCATAAAAACGGCCTAACAATGCAAGATCTTTTCCTGTATTAAATAAACCTGCATTAAAAAAGTAAGGGCTTTTTCTACCTGATTTTAGAGTAAATTCACCAAATTTTAAGGCTTGTCTATTTAATGCAAATTCAATAAATTCACTTTTGTATGATTTCATTGATTTTCTCCAATTAATCTTTTAAGGCTTGTTTTTGAGCATCAATAATGGTCGCTATCCCATTTTTTGCTAATGTTAATAATTGTAATAACTCTTCATGGCTAAATGGCTCGCCTTCTGCAGTGCCTTGTATTTCAATGATTCGTCCATCATCGGTCATAATAACATTCATATCGGTTTCGGCGTTTGAATCTTCTATGTATTCCAAATCACAAAGCGCTTCCCCTTCAACAATACCAACAGAAACAGCCGCAACTAACGATTTTATTGGGTTTTGTTTGATTTTTCCATTTGCTAGCATTTGATTAATAGCATCATTTAAAGCAACGCAAGCACCAGTAATTGATGCTGTTCGAGTACCGCCATCGGCTTGAATAACATCACAATCAAGTGTAATGGTATGTTCGCCTAGTAGCTTTAAGTCAATCATTGCACGTAATGAGCGAGCAATGAGTCGTTGAATTTCCATTGTTCGGCCTGTTTGCTTACCTTTAGCGGCTTCACGCTGTGTTCTTGAATTGGTTGCGCGAGGTAACATGCCGTATTCAGCGGTTACCCACCCTTGGCCTTGTCCTTTTAAAAAGCGAGGAACCCCATCTTCAACAGAGGCATTACAAAGTACTTTGGTTTCACCAAATTCAACTAATACAGAACCTTCTGCATGCTTAGTATAATGACGGGTTATTTTGATTGTGCGGACTTGTTCCGCAGTTCGACCAGAAGGGCGCATGCATATCTCCAACAGTTTCTGTTTAAAATTATTTTTGAGTTAATCATTTAGGAGGACATCAACAAGATAAGTCAATGTTTAGCCTAAGCTAAGAGCGCATTATACAGAATTTGTGGTACAATGCCCAGCAAGTTTTTTACAATTTTAGGGTGTTATTATGATTTCAAGTATGACTGCTTATGCAAGAAAAGAGCTAAACCAACCATGGGGGACTGCTTCTTGGGAATTACGTTCAGTTAACCAACGTTACTTAGAAACGTATATTCGTTTGCCAGAGCAATTTCGTTCACTTGAGCCTATCATTCGCGAAAGATTACGAAGCCGCCTGACTCGAGGAAAGATCGAATGTAATTTACGCTTTGAATTAGATCCTTCAACACAACATCAAGAGCTTTCATTAAATAAAGAGCTAGCTAAACAAATACTTAACGCTGCAAGTTGGGTGCAAACCGAACACGACTCAGCTCAAATTAACCCTATTGATGTATTACGCTGGCCGGGTGTAATGTCGGCAAAAGAGCAAAACTTAGATACTATTTCGCAAGAAATTTTAGCGCTACTTGATACTGCGATAGATGAGTTTATTACAGTACGTGAACGCGAAGGTAAAGCGCTTTGTGATCTTATTATCAAACGATTAGAAGCGATCACAGCAGAAGTTGGCAAAATCCGTCAATGGATGCCAGAAATTCTTGAATGGCAAAAAGAGAGACTAAAAAGTAAATTAGAAGAAGCCAATATTGAGCTTGATAATTCTCGTTTTGAGCAAGAAATAGTTATGCTTGCACAACGTATTGATGTCGCTGAAGAACTTGATCGTTTAATGACACATGTTAAAGAGACATATTCTATTTTAAAGAAAAACGAAGCAGTAGGGCGCAGACTTGATTTTATGATGCAAGAGTTTAATCGAGAATCTAACACTATTGCATCTAAATCAATTAATGCTGATGTGACAGCAAGTGCGATTGAACTAAAAGTGCTTATTGAACAAATTAGAGAACAAGTACAAAACATTGAGTAATCACCCATTCAATGAATAATACATTGGGTATTTTAGCTGTCATATTAGCATCTGCTTTATGGGGAACAACGGGCACAGCCGCTAGTTTTGCGCCCTCGCTTTCTCCTTTGCTTATTGGTTCGCTAGCGATGGGCATCGGCGGAATTTTACAATGCATATTGGCGATATCTAAAATAATCAAAGAGCGTTATTTATTAATCAAACATCTTTGCCTACTTATTGTTGGTGCTATTGCTGTTATGATTTATCCTTTAGCTTTTTATAGCGCTATGCGCTTATCAGGTGTAACAATTGGAACGGTAGTTTCTATTGGGTCTGCGCCGATTTTTTCTGCTATAATTGAATACGCAGACGGTGACTTTCGATTAACTAGGCAATGGTTAATTGGCGCAACGTTTGGCATTTTAGGGATTATACTGTTGTCTTTTTCAGAAAATAATTCAGCAATCGTTCAAAATAATCATATTATCCTCGGTATTTTACTAGGTTTAATTGCTGGATTTACCTATGCTTTATATTCATGGTCAGCACGCCAGTTAATGTTAAAGGGAATATCAACAAAGTCAGCCATGGGAGCAACCTTTGGGTGTGGTGGTATATTATTAATACCTGTCATGGTGTTCACTGGTTTCGGTTTATTTGAGTCATTAACAAATATTATAGTTTGTGCTTATATGGCATTAATTCCCATGTTTATGGGATACCTTTGTTATGGATTTGGTTTATCAAAGATATCAACTAGTACCGCAACAACTATTACACTGCTTGAGCCTGTAATAGCGGCAGTTTTAGCAATTTTGGTCGTAGACGAAATGTTGCCTTTAATAGGGTGTATCGGTATTTTATTTATTCTTATTTGTCTTATTTTAATTACGATTGATATAAACAAGTAATTTATCAAAAAGCAAGATATACAAACAAATTATTAAGTTTTCATTTTTACTCATCGTTGAGAAATAAGCACTACTTGTTGGCAAACTAAACTGGTATTGCTAAAATTTGAAAAAACAATAATGTTAATATTATGAGGAAAGAAAAAATGAAAAAGTTATTAATAAGTGGATTGTTATCTCTACTTTTAACAGGCTTTGCCAATGCTGATACCGATAATACTTCTAATACTTCGCTAAAAGACTTACCATTTGATGAAGTAATGAAAATGGCAACCGAAAAAAATGATGCAAAAGCGCAGTATAATTTGGGGGTTCGATATGATCGAGGCGAAGGCGTTGAAAAAGACTATGCTAAAGCAAGAGAATGGTATGAAAAATCAGCAGCCCAAGGTTATGCGAGTGCTCAATCTAATTTAGGTACTTATTATGATTATGGTACTGGTGTTGAGCAAGATTATGTAAAAGCAAAAGAGTGGTACGAAAAGGCTGTTGCTCAAAATGATGATTACGCTCAATATAATTTAGGTATTTTATACATTGAAGGTAGAGGAGTAGAAAAAGATGTCTCTAAAGCTAGAGAACTATTTGAAAAAGCTGCGAAGCAAGGTCTTGCTAATGCGCAATATAATTTAGCTATTATGTACTTAGAGGGAGAGGGTGTAAAAAAAGATATAGTTACAGCAAAAGAATGGCTCGAAAAAGCAGCTATACAAGGTATACCACAAGCTCAATTTAATTTGGGTATCATGTATGAAAATGGTCAAGCTGTAAAAAAAGATCACAAAAAAGCCATGGAATGGATTGAAAAAGCTTGTAAAAATGGAATTCAACATCAAATTTGTAACTAAAAATTTTTAGTTGCAATACTAATAAAATTTGATTAAATGCAAAGGGGGAAAAGAATAGCCCCCCTTTTCTAATTTTATATTAAAATAATTCTAATTAGTTGCTATGTGGAATCTTTTTTTGAGTGATTTAAAATACCAGTAAAGCACAATACAAGCTGTACCAGTAGATAACAGATCGGCCGTTGGTGCTGCTACCCAAACACCATTGAAACCCCAAAATAATGGCAAAATATAAAGCGCTGGTAACAAAATCAAAATCTGCCTTGAAAGGCTCAGTAAAATCGAAATTTTTGCCATACCAAGACATTGGAAAAAGCTAGTAGTTACCATTTGAAAACCAACAAAAACAAAAGACAATGTAGTAAAACGTAGAGCAATGGCGGATAATGCTACAAGATCTTCTTCTGAACTAAATGCTTGAACCAACGTATCAGGAACAAAAAATCCAAGGACAAAACCGAGTGAAGTTACAACGGTTGCTACTTTAACAGCATAAAAGAACGTCTTTTTAACGCGATCATAATTTTTAGCACCATAATTATAACCAATAATAGGTTGCATACCTTGATTGATACCAATGACAATCATAATCACTAAAGTAATAAGCCGGTTAGCATTAGAATAAGCAGCAATTGAATCATCGCCAGATACGCCAGCAAGTGGCGCATAACGATTAAGTTGCCAGTTAATAAACACCACAACGATTGAAGCTGCCATTTGCATTGAAAAAGGTGATAAACCGATTGATATAACTGACTTTGCAATTGAAAAATCTAACTTAAAATTACGACGATAAAGCTTGATATTGCTATTCTTATTTAAAAAATGTTGCATAACAAATACAAAGCTAATCATCATCGACAATGTTGTCGCGAATGCAGCCCCACGCATACCCCAGCCTAAACCGATAATAAAAATTGGCGCTAAAATAATATTGGCAATCACACTAACAAACATGGTGACCATTGCCTTAAATGGATAACCACTTGCACGCATCATATTATTGTAGTTAAAAGTCAGGGTTAAAAAGATACTACCAGGTAAAAAAATCTCTAAAAACTCTCTGGCATAAACATGGTTAACAGGACTAGAACCAACAAATCGCAACACGGGATCAATAAAAATAAGCAGCATTGATAACGTAAAACCACTCAGTACTGCAGTTAGCATAAATGACGTACCAGCGACTTTTTCAGCTTTGTCGTTATCACCACGACCTAAAAAAATCGAAATTCGACTGGCCGAACCAATCCCAACTAACATACCAATTGCTGCTGCCAGATTCATTACCGGCAAAATAAGACCGGCGGCACTTAATGCCTCGCGCCCAATCCAATGGCCAATAAAAACACCGTCAATAATATTATAAAGTGTGTTAACAATTGTCCCAATAATGGCGGGTAACGCATATTGCCAAAACAAAGCACTAATTTTTTTTTGCCTAAAATCATGATAAATATCGTGAGATTTCACCATATTTTTTTATTCCTATCGTTAGATATTGTAAAGAAGTTTCAGATAAGATATACGCTTGAGTATAAATTTGAAATTATGCCTTACTAGTCTAACAGACTTATTAATTGTTGATAGCACTTTTTTCGTGTTTTGATAAAATGAACACTATTTTTTCAAGATCTAAACAGGGATGCCTAATGAGTGTACAAATTGAAAATATCATATTGCATAAATTGGTTAGAAAAAGTGATACCGAGATCGAACTACAATTGCGTGACTCAACGCTAGGTAATGAGCAAGCCGTTATAAATCTGATTGAAGATATCAACCGAATTTATAACAATAAAAGCAAAGCATATGGGCTTTTTAATAGTGAAAGTTTGTTTGAACTATCCCTAAAAGAGTTACGCTTAGGTAACCAAGATTTTTTACATTTTAGCCAAGAATCAACCAAACAGCTACGCAATGAGCTTGCTAAATACCCTTTTGCAGAAGGGGGAACAGTCGTATTTTGTCAGTACCGTTATTTAGCTGTCGAGTACTTAATTATTGCCGTATTAAACAGCTGTTCAAGTATGCTAGTTAATGAAGATCTAGATATCAGCGAAACCCAACACCTTGATATTGACCATGCAGACATTATTGCTCGCATAGACATCACAGAATGGGAAACCCAAGCCGACTCAAAACGATACCTAACTTTCTTAAAAGGTCGAGTAGGGCGCAAAGTATCGGACTTTTTCATGGACTATTTAGGCGCAAGCGAAGGGTTAGATGCCAAAGCGCAAAACAAAACACTGGTTAAAGCAGTTGACGAATACTGCCAAGAAATGCAATTTGACAAACAAGACAAAACCAACGCGCGTGAAAGTGTTTACAACTACTGCCAAGCTCAACACCAAGCGGGTGAAGAAATAGAGCTAAAAAACCTAGCTAACGAATTACCAACAAGCGGTGATAACAACTTTATCGAATTTATTAAAAACAGCGAATATGACTTAGAAGACACCTTTCCCGTTGATCGTAGTGCATTGCGACAACTCAAAAAATTCTCGGGCAGTGGTGGAGGACTAACCTTAAGCTTCGATTCAGAACTACTTGGCGAACGCATCAAATGGGATCCACAAACCGACTCACTGGTAATAAAAGGTGTACCACCTAACTTACGTGATCAATTACAACGAAACAGTGGCTCAAACTAATATCAGCAGGAAATTCAAAAATGAAATATATTGGTGCGCACGTTAGCGCAGCAGGTGGGGTAGACAATGCTCCAATTAACGCCTATCAAATTGGCGCAACCGCATTTGCGCTATTTACCAAAAACCAACGGCAATGGCACGCCAAACCGCTTGAAACAGCCACTATTGATAGTTTTAAAAAACGCTGTGAAAAATATGGCTTTACCAGCAAACAAATTTTGCCACACGATAGTTATCTAATTAACTTAGGTCACCCTGATAGAGAGCTACTTGAAAAATCACGCACTGCTTTTTTAGATGAAATGCAACGGTGCGAACAACTTGGACTAACATTGCTTAACTTTCACCCAGGAAGTGACTTAAAACAAATTTCTGTAGATGAATGCCTTGCACGCATTGCCGAATCAATCAATATCACGCTTGATAAAACACAAAACGTCGTTGCTGTTATTGAAAACACTGCAGGGCAGGGATCTAACTTAGGTTATAAATTTGAACATCTTGCGCAAATCATAGACCAAGTTGAAGACAAAAGCCGTGTTGGCGTCTGCATTGACACTTGCCATGCTTTTGCCGCAGGTTATGACCTCCGTACTGAAAAAGCCTGCCAAGAGACCTTTGCAGAATTTGAAAAAATCGTCGGTTTTCAATATTTGCGCGGTATGCATTTAAACGATGCCAAAAGTGAATTTGCTAGCCATGTCGATCGCCATCACAGTTTAGGCAAAGGCAATATTGGCGAAGTGGCATTTAAATATATTATGCAAGATCCAAGAATTGACGAAATTCCTCTTATCTTAGAAACCATTGATCCTGATATTTGGGCACAAGAAATAAGCTGGTTAAAGGAACAGATAAACATATGATAAAAATTTATTATATTTTATTTATCTGATAAAGCCTTTATTTGGGAACAAAATTGATGAATAAAACTATACAAGAAAAGATGAAAGTAAACTTTTCCAGAGTGATGAAATCACAACAAGACATTTAATTATATTAGGCCCAGACTACAATATAATAACGAATGTGATTGAGGAGATAATGGCAGGTGATATGTTTTACTGGTTAAATCGCTTAAATAATAAAGATGAACTAATCTATCAATAGACACGAATTGGGTTTGTAGATAAATTAATCAATATTCGAAATGTGCCACCAGTGTTACTAGCAGAAAGTTATGTTGATTATATGGCAGTTTCTAAGGAATGTAGCGGATTTTATCCAGAATGGGAGAAGAAAGGAATATGAAAAAAATAAATGAATTATCATCACAACAATTAATTACCACTATATTTGACCCTGTAAAAGAACTGGATAAAACCATGCCAACGCGCATTACTCAATATATCTTACAGGGTGATGAACTAAATGTATTAGTTGATTTAAATCAATTGTGTCAGTCTTCGAACACAGCTAATAAACTTTATGAGTTACTTCGAAGACCTTGTGATTTTTATTGGGCAGATATTTATGACAAACCCAATTCATCCGAAAAGGCAAGAATGGCCTTTTATCAGCGTTGGACTGATGAGTATACTTTTGAACAGATAATCCGTTTTGCACGAGTTTTAACAGCGTTATGTGGTAATTTACGTTTTATTAAACTTATTACTCTAGAGTTACCCTCTTGGTTTTTATACCTGTTATATGATGGATTGATTACTACGTTACCGATTTGTTGTAACAATGAAGAGCGGATTGATGAACGAAAAAATTGGTCAATTAAACAATTGCATCAGTTGTTAGAGATTGAGGAATCAGGATTAGGTAAAAAGTTATTATTTGCTATTTTTGACCGCCAAAATATTACATATAGCGACAGTTTTCAATATTTCTTTATGATTAATGGTCTGTTGCCTTATATTATTGAGCATATTGAATTATTCAAACAGTTACCGAATCAAGGTATTGCGATATTAGGTCAAGTCGAACAATTAAAATATATTCGAAAACATCCTGAACTGAAAATGTCGCTGCTTGATTTTATTGCTGTGCAGTCATTAAATAGCTCCAAACAAATTAGTCAGCTAGCAACTGAAATGTTACTTAGTTCCCCTGTCGAAATAGTAAAGCCCCATTTACAACGTTTATTAACTTCTGGCACAGTTAGGCAACGTAGTCATGCTGCCGCATTACAGGCTAGAATATCCTCCGATCCGACAATCCTACAACAAGCCTTGGCTAACGAAACCAACAAAACGGTCATTGCTGCGATAGAAAGTGCTTTATCACGACTTGAAAGTGCAAATACAGCCGAACAACAAGCAACTTTGATAATTCCTGATTTTGAGTCAATCGATGATGTTGATTTACCCATTATTGCTCGTGATATTTTGCAGCAAAATTATGAAGAACATTTAATAGAAAGTGAAAAAGCGGCACAAAAAGAAGTTGAAGATAACAAAAAATATAACCTTCCATATAATTGGGCAAGAAAATACTATAAAACGTTAAAAACGATTACCTCACAGGATTTAGATGATGTCTATCACTATTTAAATGGTAAGATTGAATATTCGGCGTTACTCAAAAAAATCAATAAAAATATCGATATTACATTTTTATTAGCCAAAAAAAGGTTACAGAATCTACCTGAATTTACGCTTTTTCATCTATTACGAGTGACTCAATTAGCTGATAAAGATACAGGCGTTTATTATTTCGAAAGATTATATGAAAAAAATGAATTTATAAAAAAATTAGATCTTAGACAAATTGCTGATGTATTAGTAAAAATCAATTATTCTCAGCATGTGCCCTATGTCGTTGCTGTGCCATTTTTAACCAAAGATACCTATCACGATGTCTATGAAAATGAACCACACAAATTATGGCCATTTTTTGCTGAAAACGAATTTTTGCTTGATGAGGCCTTAGGTTTTGCTCCCAAACAAGAAGCCTGGTCTTATCTTAATGTTGATGTAGAAAGTACCATTAAAATATTACAAACTTTCCCAAATATTCCAACTAAATATGTTGCTTATCTATTTGAATTAGCTTTGGGCGAAAGTAAACAAGTACGCTATGCTGCACAAAACGCTTTAAGTGTGATTACTAATATTCATTGCCAAGTTGAACAAACTTTAACATCAGCAAAGCAAGAGGTGCGAATTGTCGCCGCTAATTGGTTAGCAGAGTTAGGACAAAAATCTTCAATTAAAGCATTAAACAATGCCTTAAAAAAAGAAAAACGCGAAACTGTACAAGCTGCTTTATTAGTCGCTTTAGAAAAATTAGGCGAAGATATTAGTCAACATCTAACCGTTAAAAAACTATTAACCGATGCACAAAAAGGCTTAAAAGGTAAAAAACCTGCTGATTTTGACTGGTTTGATAAAAATCTAATTCCACCATTAACATGGAAAGACGGTGATACAGTTGATTCTCAAATTATTGAATGGTGGGCGTGGTTAGCGGTCAAATTAAAAGATCCAGCTAATCCATTGTTAATTATTTATAGCCGCTTATTAAGTCAGCAAAGCCAACAGCAATTAGGCGAATTTATTTTACAAAGCTTTATTAAACAAGATACGCGAATGCCAACGGTGGAAGATGCCGAAGCAAAAGCCAATTCATTAGCTGATAAGCGATTGCAGCGATATATTGGCTACTACCAGCAACACCCTCAATACTACCCTAGTTATGCCAATATTACTTTTGAACAAGTATTTGAAGAGATAAAAAAAGAGGCTTTGTCAGTCTATCTTGGTTCAGCTATTAAAGCGAAAGGATTATTAGCATTAACCAGTGGTATTAAAGGTCACATTGCAGTTTCGTTATTACGTAGCTTTATGAAAGATCATCAACAACGACGAGCACAAATTGAAGCGATGCTTGAACCGCTTGCTCAAAGTGATGATCCGTTGATCACTCAACTCTTGTTATCGCTTGCCCGCCGTTATCGTGCTGCATCTGTACAAGAAAAAGCCCGCTTATTGGTAGAAAGTATTGCAGAACGCAATGGCTGGACTACTGATGAACTAGCGGATCGCACCATATCTACCGCAGGTCTAGATGATAATGGTGTGTTAACCCTTGATTATGGTGAACGCACATTTACGGCTACTTTTGATGATAAGTTTAAATGGCATTTAAAAAATGCAGATGGTAACGAAATTAAATCCTTACCAGAAGCCCGAAAAAGCGAAGATCAAGCCTTAGTGAAAGAGGCAAAAAAACAGTTTTCCAACAGTAAAAAAGAACTAACGCAATTGCTCAATATGCAAATTACCCGCTTTTATGAAGCTATGTGTACACAGCGTCAATGGCGAGTAGAGGATTGGCAAAAATACTTACAGCCACATCCTATCGTAGGACGGCTTATTCAACGTTTAATCTGGCTTGAATTAGATGAAAATGGACAGATAGTAAACAGCTTTAGACCAACTGAGGATGGTAGCTTAATTACAACTGAAGATGAAGAAATAGAACTAAATGAAATTAATCGCATTGCCCTTGCCCATTCGGCTGTGTTGCCAAGTGCTATCACAGTAAAATGGCAAGATCATCTTAAAGATTACAAAGTTCCAGAGCTATTTGATCAATTGACTCACTCATTACCAGATATAAGTAAAGTTAAAGATGACATTATTGATGAACGTTTAGGTTGGTTAACTGACAGTTTCACGATACGCGGTATCTTAACCAAATTGGATTATAAGCGTGATAACGTTGAAGATGCAGGTTGTTTTTATGGTTATTATAAGTATTTTGCTAGTCTTAACCTGTATATTAATATTGAATTTAGTGGCAGCATGGTACCAGAAGAAAATATCCCTGTTGCTCTTTTTGACCTCTATTTTAGTAAAAAGCCAGGTTTAAAAGATAGAGTAATAGCTCTCGATAAATTGCCTCCAGTGTTAGTCGCTGAAGGTTATGCTAACTATATGGCCGTTGCAAATGCGTGCAGTGGTTTTGATCCTGATTGGGAAGATAAATTAATATGGTAAAGGATAATGTTGACAGTAATGAGCGCAATTTATTAACGTGTTTTGAAATTTTGCGGGGGTTAGATAAATTGATTCCTGAGCGCATTTGTAAATATATTTTACAAGGTCAAGATCCTCTAGTTTTAGAGGATTTAAATCAATTGTCACAAACGTATAATGGTGAAAAGCGAGTTTATGGGCGTCTAGGCTTTCCTGGTGCGACTAATATCATTTATTATTTCACTGAGAAAAAACAGCCAATAAAAGCGAGAGCGCTATTTTATCAACAATGGACAGATAACTATACGCCAGAACAGATTATCCGTTTTGGTAAGGTATTAGCAGCAACCTATATTGAAAATATGCGGCAAAGTCGCGTTTATTCAGAACAAAAAAATATTGATGTGATCACGCCAAATTTACCATTATGGTTTTTATATCTATTTTTAGATGGATTGGTTTCAACTTTGTTTAGCTATAATCAAAGTACTGAAAAAATTACTCTAGAACGTCAAAATTGGTCTGTTCAACAATTACACCAATTGCTTGAAATAGAACAAAAAGGGCTAGGGAAACAGCTATTATTTGCTATTTTTGATCGTCAACAAACACCAGAATCTTATTTAAAGTGTTTTTATTATGTGTTTATGATTAATGGTTTATTGCCCTATATTTATGAACATCTTGAATGGTTTAAAACTTTGCCTGAACAGGGTCTATCTAGAGCTGGTCAATTACAGCAATTACAATATATTGCTAATCAAGACAAACTTAAACAAGATGTGATTGATTTGCTTGTAAAACAATCAACAAGTAATATAAAAGCAATCAGTGAGTTAGCAACAACCTTATTACTAAGTTTACCTATTGACATAATACAAGCTGAATTACAAGTTTTATTAGATCAAGGAACACCTAAGCAACGTTGCCATGCGATAAACTTATTAGTTAGATTATCTGTTAATCGCAAGATTTTAGAAGAAGCATTAACTCGTCAGACGAATAAAACCGTAATAAAAACCATCGAAGGGGCTTTATCACGATTAAGTGGCAATGAGGATGCTAAACAGCAAGAAATCGAATTAATTATTCCTCCTTTTGAATCGATCGTTGAAGTTAATTTACCTTCTAAAGCGCGAGATATTTTGCAACAAAACTACCAAGAAATATTAGTCCAACAGCAAAAGAAAGCAGAACAGGAAATTCAATATAACCAAGAATATGGTTACAAAATTACATCTGAACAACAGCGTTATGCGCAATTAAAAACAATTACTGTTAGTGATTTAGATGCGATTTTTGATTGTTTAAATGGTAAAGGTGATATCGATCAGGCGGATATAAAAAATAAATTAATTTATGAAATTATTTTGAATAAAAGGCGCTTGCCATCGTTACCTGAATTTAATCTTTACCACTTATTACGTGCGGAAAAAATTTGTCATCATCAGCCTAATTCCTTTTATTTAGGTTTAAGTTTTTCTCATCATGAAATCTTGTTACGTACTGATTTACGCCAGTTAGTTGAAGTCATGAATAAAATAGATTATGTGCCAGATGCGAAACGTACCATCGCTGCCGCATTTTTAATGAATTATTATTATGAAACCACAGCTGAGGTCGATCCTAATTTAGTTTGGCCATTTTTTGCCGAAAATTCCGTTTATCTTGATGAAGCATTAGGACTATTGCCAAATCAAGAACTGCAAAACAGTGATTATTTTTTTGAGAAAGAACGAGGAATAAAAATATTAACTTTTTTCCCGAAGTTACTAGCTAAATATGTGACTTATTTACTTGAACTGGCATTAGGTGAAACTCAATCATTACGTTTATTAGCACAAAAAGCATTGAGTATGTTGCCTGATATTCATTACCGAGTGGAAGAGGCATTAATATCAACCAAACAAGCTCAGCGTATTTTAGCTGCAAGTGGTTGGTAAAATTAGGACAGAAATCATCAATTAAAGCACTGAATAATGCGCTAAACAAAGAGAAATCTGAATCTGTACAAGCAACATTATTAGCTGCGCTTGAAAGTTTAGGTGAAAATATAAACCAATATTTAACGCCAACGAAATTATTAGATGATGCACAAAAAGGCTTAACAGGCAAAAAACCAGCAGATGCCAAATGGCTTGATGAAAGCTTAATTCCAGCATTAACTTGGCAAAATGGTAAGGTAGTTGACCCTCAAATTATCACTTGGTGGATTTGGCTTGCGATAAAATTAAAAGAGCCTGCTAATCCATTATTAATCATTTATACCCGACTTTTAAACATCAAAAGTCAACACGAATTAGGTGTATTTATTTTACAGGCTTTTATTAAGCAAGACACACTAACGCCAACACTTGAAGAAGCCGAAATAGAGGCAAACTTAAATGCAAAACAGCGTTGGAAAGATTACTTAAATTATGCAAAGCGTTATCCCGAGTATTATGGTCAATATGAAAATATGACTTTAAGCGAAGCATTCGAAATGATAAAGCAAGAAGTGCTTTCCCGTTTGATTGGTTCAGCTATTAAATCAAAGGGGATATTATCACTAATTGGTGGCATACAAGGTAATACAGCCGTATCGATAATAAAAAACTATATTAAAAACTATCAAATCAGGCGTGGACAAATTGAAACCATGCTTGAATCAATAGCCGTTAGTGACGATCCGCTTATTATTCAATTTTTATTATCAATTGCACGTCGTTATCGAACGCCGTCCGTGCAAAAAAAAGCAAAATTATTGATTAACCAAATTGCTGAGCAAAAACAGTGGACGGCTGATGAACTGGCTGATCGCACCATTCCAACAGCAGGTTTAGATAAATCGGGCGTACTGAGCCTTGATTATGGTGAGCGAATTTTTACAGCCACATTAGATGATAAATTTAAATTTGTATTAAAAAACGCCGAAGGTAAAGAAATTAAAACACTACCCGAAGCAAGAAAATCTGAAGATGAAACACTAGTTAAAGAAGCAAAAAAACAATTTAATAATAGTAAAAAAGAGCTGAAACAATTAATTGAATTACAAATAATGCGGCTATACGAAGCTATGTGTTTGCAACGACGTTGGTCTGTTTTAGAGTGGCAAGAATATCTCTATAACCATCCCATTATGAATCGATTAATTCAACATTTAGTATGGCTCGAAGTGAATGAATCAGGGGTAATTATAAAGAGTTTTCGTCCAACCGAAGATGGCAGTTTAATTGATTTAAACGATGACGAGATTGCGCTTAACAAACTAAACTATATTACTGTTGCACATAGTGCATTGTTAACTGAAGAAGTTGTGAAAACATGGCAAAAGCATCTTACAGATTACAAAGTTTCGCTACTACTTACACAATTTAACCATTCGTTGCCTGATGTTAGCCATGTTGAAGAAAATAATATTGATGATCGTAAAGGGTGGCTAACAGACAGTTTTACAATACGAAATATATTAATTAAACAAGGATATAAGCGAGAAGACATTGAAGACGGTGCTTGCTTTTATGGCTATTATAAATATTTTAGTGAACTTGAGCTTTATATCAATATTGAATTTAGTGGTAGCTATGTGCCAGAAGAAAATATTCCCGTTGTACTTTACAATCTATATTTTAGTAAAAAGCAAGGGAAAAACGGTAATGCAATTGATATTAACGATGTGCCGCCAGTCTTACTAGCAGAAGCTTATGCTGATTATATGGCTGTTGCTAATGCCTCAAGCGGTTTTGATCCAGAGTGGGAGAAGAAAGGGTTATGGTAAAACAAACACAAGCCATTCGCTTAAGTGCAGAACAACGTTATGCTAAAGAGTTAAATAAGTTGCTGAAATTGGATAGTAATAACAATAAACCTCAAGGTTGGCAATTATCACCAAAATCGGTACGAACGTTTATTTTAGGCAATGAAGAGGTTGGCATCAGCCGCAAATTTTTTGGTGACGATCCCCTTGTTGATCGAGCGATTGTCTCTTTGCTTGGTAAACAAGGTTTAATGTTAGTTGGCGAACCAGGTACAGCTAAATCGATGTTATCTGAACTGCTAGCTGCAGCAATTAGTGGTGATTCAAACCTAACTATTCAAGGTACGGCAGGGACAAATGAGGATCATATCAGATATTCTTGGAATTATGCTTTATTATTAGCAGAAGGGCCAACTGAACGAGCATTAGTTGGTTCGCCAATTTACCACGGTATGCAGCAAGGTAAAATTGTGCGCTTTGAAGAAATAACACGTTGTCCTCCTGAAATTCAAGACGTACTTGTGTCATTGATGTCAGAAAAGCAAATGATGATTCCAGAAATGGGACAGCATGCTAAAATTAGCGCTCGACCAGGTTTTAATCTTATTGGTACGGCAAATTTAAAAGATCGTGGTGTACATGAGATGTCGGCTGCATTAAAACGTCGCTTTAATTTTGAAACCGTTAACCCAATTACTGATAAAAACTTTGAAATAGAATTAATTCAAATGCAACTTAACCAGGAATTAGGTGAACTAAAATCGCAGATAATCATTCCAGTCGATGTCATTGAACTATTAGTAACAACGTTTCAAGAGTTAAGACAAGGGCAAACACAAGCAGGCACTAATCTGAAAACACCCGATGCGGTGATGTCAACAGCAGAAGCTGTCAATATTGTTTATGCCTCAGCATTAGATGCCTATTATTTTGATGAGGGCACCCTTGAGGGTGGACATATTGCTAAACAGCTTATTGGTGTAGTTTTAAAAGACAATGCTGATGATATTAAACGAATTCAATTTTATATGGATAATGTGGTGCGAGAAAGAGCCAAAAACTCATCAGTATGGCATTCATTCTACCAGGTGTCTAAAAAATTCTGGAAATAATAAATAGATAATCATTATGGGAAGCTCACCATTACCACAACGTCTACAAAATGCTTTGATATGTCGAGATGCATTACAACAAGCGCAGATCTATTTTGCTCCAGTGCGCCATCATAGTCCTGCTTGTAGTTATGCTTTGCGACAGTTGATTACTCAAATTAAACCGACCCATATTTTGATTGAAGCACCTGCTAGCTTTTCAGAAAAACTTGAGGAACTACTAAATAATAAGACAGAGCCACCCATTGCTATACTTTGTCAAACAGATCTTCAAGTAGACGAAGTTGTCTTTCAGAAGAATGAAGAATATAGAGAAGAATATAAAGAGGATGATAAGGCTAACTCGCCATCGCATCAAATTACTCGATCCGTATTTTATCCATTTTGTAATTACTCACCAGAGTGGCAAGCAATGCAATTGGCAAAACAATACAATGCAAAAATTCAATTTATTGATCTGCCTTGGGCAGAACAAGTTACTCAAGAATTCACATCATTGCAGAGCAAATCATTACTTTCTGAAACCTATCTAAAGCATAGCCAATACATTACTCAATTGGCTAAGAAATTACATTGCCGTGATCATGACGAAGTTTGGGAGCATTTATTTGAATTAAGAAATTTTACCGATCTTGCTGATTGGCAAACATTTTTTGAAGATACGTTTATTTGGTGTGCAATGGCGAGGCTTGATTACGATTCATCATCACTTGAAGCTGAAGGATCGAGCCAACGAGAACAGCATATGTTAACCGCAATTGGGCGATTAAAAAAATCGACCCCCGATGCAAAAATTGTGGTGGTCACAGGCGGATTTCATACTTTAGCATTATTTGAAGGATTATGGCAAAACAAGCTTCTATTACCCAAACGAACCGATATTACCCGATTTAATCGACAGCAGAAAAGTGGCGACAGGGATCGAACTTGGCTTATTCGTTATAGTTTTGATCGCCTTGATGCATTAAATGGTTATACAGCAGGGATGAATTCTCCTGCTTATTACCAAAAATCTTGGCAATCAATACTAGCTTATGAACAAAATTCTAACCAACCGCAAACAACCCAATGTTATCGAAAAACACAATTGATTGATTTTTTATCGATTATTACTGATAAATTAAGAGAAAAGCAAAATTGTAGTGATGCAATTGGTTTTATCCCTTTAAAGTCGGCGATTGAACAAGCCTGTTTATTAGCTGAACTTCGAGGTCATTATGGTCCAGGTCGTTATGATCTGCTTGATGGTATTCAATCTGCTTTTATCAAAGGAAGTATTCACGATGTACGCAGTGATTTTTGGCAAATAGTTTATCGTAGCTTATCAGGAAATCAATTAGGACAAATTCCTAATGATATAGCCTCACCACCACTTGTTAATGAAGTTTATTCAACACTTAAAAAATACCGTTTTAAGCTCGACGACACATTGCCTAAAACTACCCATATTGATATTTACCGTAACCCAGAACATCGGCAACGAAGTCGATTTTTACACCTACTTGCCTTTTTGGACGTTGGATTTGCTAATCGTCTTGACGGACCAAATTATCAATATGGAACACGGTTAACCATTATGTTTGAAGATTGGCAATATTTATGGACTCCAATGGTTGAAGCTAGGTTAATTGAGCTGTCAGAGCAAGGCACACAACTTGAACATATTGCCTTACAAAAATTACAACAGTCGATGGAACAATTAACTGAAGCGGGAACAGCTCAATCCTGTCAAGAGGCTGTAAAAGGGGTGATACAAGCTGCTTTAATGGGATTACAATCCTACTTTAGTCAATTATTGGCAAAGTTATCAACATATTTAGATGTTGATAATAATTTATTTTCAGTAGTAAATTGTGGGCATCGTTTACTCTATTTATGGCAAGGTCGCGACTTTTTAGCACTCAATGCTAATTCAACCTTATTAGCATTGCTAGCTAAAGTACCACAACAAGCTTTATTTTTACTTGACGAATTAAAACAAGCCAATACAGAGCAACAGCAAGAAAATTTAAAAACATTATTATTATTTAGAAATCTAATCAATAATTTACCAGAACAACTAAATGTGAAAAAGTTAAAGCAGGATTTTTATCTGAATTTGCATCGTTTACAACCGCTATTAAACAAGGCACCATTAATTCGTGGAGCCATTGATAGTATTGCTTATTTAGATTGTCAAATTAGTCAATCTGAACTTGAACACAAAATAAAAGTGGCTTTTGATTTTGGTACTCAATATGAACAGGCAAGTAGCTATTTTATGGGGATAATGCAATGCGCACCTGAATTAATTGTTAATTCTTCACAATTATTAACTAGCATTGATATGTTATTAGCGCATTGGGATCAAAAGCAATTTATTGAAATACTTCCTGATTTACGACTTGCATTTACTCAACTTACGCCTAAACAAAATGCAATAATTGCCGAAAAGATCTCTAAAAAATATAATATTCAAAAAGAAGAATTGGGTTTTCAGCAACATATATTTAGTGAAGAAGAATTGCAAAAAACACTTTCTTTGGAATTATCTATCTCCCAATATATTCATCAACAACAACTACAAGATTGGTTTAAAGAGTAAGGATTTAGCATGATCGGCAATAAAAAAATCATTGATAAAAAAAATATTGCTCATGTTAAGCGATGGCGATTGATATTAGGAAAATATGCAGATGGACACCTTAATCAGGCGACATTTAACCAACATGATCACAACTTAGAACAAACATTAAATTATCTTTATCAGTATGAATACCGCAAGCGAGGTTTAAAAATAGGTGATGAAGATATTAGGGATAGTGTTAGAAAAAAGATTTCACCTGGTGGCAATGAAAATTCTGTATTTAACACAGTAAATTGGCTCAATAAAACGCGAAAACTGTTTCCTAAAAGTACATTTGAACGCATGCAACAGCAGGCGATTGCCCGTTATCAACTGCAAGGAATTTTAAACGATCCTAATGTTATTAAAGCGTTAGAGCCGAATTTGAACTCTGTGCGTTTATTAATGAATTTAAGAGGGCAATTAAAAAGTGAAGTCTATTTGGCAGTTAAAGAGCTGATTCAAAGCGTTGTTGATGAAATTTTACAAAAAATCAAATCCGATTTTGTTAATGCCTTGATAGGTAAAAGGAATCGATTTCGTCGTTCAAAAATACGTTGTAACCAAAATTTTGACTGGCGTGCAACAATTAAGGCTAATTTGAAACATTTTGATCAACAAAAACAACAAATGATTATTGAAAATGCGATTTTTAACTCTCGTGCAAACAAACAATTACCTTGGGATATTATTTTATGTGTTGATCAAAGCGCCTCAATGGATAGTTCAATTATCTATTCTGCTGTTTGTGCTAGCATTATGGCTAAATTACCTTCTGTTAACTTACATTTATTTGTTTTTGACACTCAAATTGTTGATCTGTCTCACTTAGCCCATGATCCTGTGGAAGTTTTAATGACAGTTCAGTTAGGGGGGGGAACTGATATTGCCAAAGCGCTCAATTATGCTGAACAAAAAATTAAAAATCCACAACGAACAATTGTGGTATTAATAAGTGATTTTTGTGAGGGAGGAGCATTAATTCACCTTTATGCAACTGTTTCAAGAATGAACAGCAATCGAGTCAAAATGTTAGGTTTAGCGGCGCTAGATGATAATGCTGATCCTGTTTATGATTTGCAAATATCGCAGCAATTAGCTAATCGTGGTATGCAAATTGCGGCATTAACACCAGAACACTTTGCTGCTTGGCTAGCGGAAGTTATGCAATGAGTTGGCAACATATCTATTTAAACTATGATCAAGAGTCATTGGCACTTTATGCCAATATTGGCTTAGTTCGCCGTGCTCGTAAAGATATCGAGGCTAACAAAGTAAAATTAATTGAAAAAAGCAATGAAGATTATTTAGAATTCAATGCAGACGGTCAGCAAGTTAGATTACCTGCTCAAGGTATTCAAGCCGCAAGTTGCAATTGTCTTGCTCACGGGCATTGTAAGCACATTATATCGGCTGTTTTATGGCTACAATCAAATGCTTCGTTGTTAGAACATTCTATTACCGATAGCAATAAAATTGATGATGAAAATCAAATTAAGTCGCTAGATCAATCTAATGATTTGCATAAATCTGATAATAAAATAAGTACAAAACAGCTTGAAAGAATAAGACCTTTAGCTAACGTGTTAACTGAATTATTGTCATTAGATGCCTCCAAACTTTTAAAAAAAGCAGGAAAAAACAATATTTTTAAAGCTTATCAATTTGCGTGTAGTTGGCAAAAAAATCATTCAGTTACGATAGAATACCAAGATTCACAAATACGAATTATTGTACCAGAAAGCGATACACCTATTATTTATATGGCGGGTACTGGCTTTGATGGAATGATTTCAACTTTCTGTACAAACCAAAAAATGGCAATACATTTAGCAGCTATTGCTTATCTATTTGAAAAAAATAACAAAACATGGCCGTGGCCAATCCAATATCGACAAAGCATAACACATGAAAGTGATCAGCTTTCTGCTGATGAAATTACTTTGATTAAACAGATTCAACAGCATATTTGTAATCTTATCAATCAAGGTTTATCTCATGTGAGTCATAATCAAGCTGATCAATTACAATTACTTAATATGTCAGCAAGATCTCAAGGATTACCTCGTTTGGCTGCAATGCTTCGGCATCTTTGTCAATTAGTTGAGTTACTTGCCAAGCGGCACTTTACGGTTGAAGAACAAGATATACTTCTTTTTTTAGGGCGGGTAAAAGCTTATACTGAAATGCTATTACATCATCAAGGTGAACAACTTTTCAAATTGCGAGGTAGGATAAAACGCCAATATAAAACAGAATCACAATCCCTTGAACTATTACCATTAGGTGGGCGTTGGTGGCAAAGTAAAACAGGTGCCATTGGTGCAACTTTCTACTTTTGGGATATTGAAAAACAACAATACCAAGAAACAACATTAGCCAGATCCTATAAAAACGATATCAATTTTAATCGCAAAATGATTTGGAACAGCATGTCAGTATGGCAAACATTTCCTTATATGTTGATGCAAAAATCAATAAAGCTTCATCACCCTCGTTTATCTGATACTGGCGAATTGGCGATTCATGGTTCAACTGTTACTTTACAAGAAACGGGGTGGAATGATAACAATTACCATGATTTTAGATCAAAAGCAGGATTTCAAAATTGGTCAATACTGAGCGACTATTTACAAGATAATCATTTAGATGATTCACCTCTTAATGAGATGTTAATTCTTCATATAGCAAGCTCAAATAAACCTTATTTAGATGAAATTCGACAAAATTTAGTTTGGCAAGTGAATGATAATGATGGAAATAGTCTTTTTTTATGTCTTTTTTGGGGGGAATATGAAAAATTACGTATTGATGTTTTAAAGAATTTTTTAGAAACCAATAATAACCCCTTAACCGTATTTGTTAACTGTGTAAAAAATAGTAACTTTTTAGATTTAGAGCCTTTTGCATTGCTTTACAAAGATCTGTTAACAGGAGATATTAAAACATTAAGCCTTGATTTTGAGGATTCTTGGAATAAAAATAAAAAAAGTGATTCTAAACAAAGCTCTATCACAAATACTTATTTAGCGCATAAAAAGCATCTAAGCGAAAATCGTTATATAAAAGACTTTTTTACAACTTCAATTATTCAACCACTTTTAACGATACTAGAGAGTGTGGCGTGCTCAGGGAGACTTGAATTATTGCCTGATCAAAAACAACAACTAACAGTTCTTCAATATGATTGTGATACCTTAGGATTAAACACATTAAGTACCGTTTTAAACAAAATTCTTAGCCACCAACAAATAGCGGTAACTCATATTTTACAAGCGGTTTATTTATGTTATCTCTTAAAAAAGACGAACTATCAATTACCAATAAAGCTTAGTGATTTATGATATAAAACACCATATTGTTATTATATAGCTCTGGTTGAATGTTATAAATCTAATATTTCAGTATGATCATAAAGTTAAATCGTTTAATTGTAGGAAAACATAATTAACTAAAATTATCATAGAAAAATACTTAGGATTTTTACGTTAATTCATTTTTTTGATTTATTGCTACATGTAATATGATAAATTGGCTTGGTAGGACTCAAAAAATCATATGCTAGTATTTATGTGTACATAACATATTTTAATATGGAAGAATTTACATGATAGATTTTAGGTTCCAATCCTTGGAAGAAAACATGCCTGGGCTAATTTTTGAGTTCGCTATAGCTCCTTTTCAAGATTATAGTTGGAATAAAGCATCAAAGTATCTAACAGAAAATGCATTTAACTTTATTGAAAGCATTATATACAATAATGTACCTAAGTATCAAAACTATGGGCATTGGGGGAAAACTGAAGTTAATAAAGAACAGAGGTTACTAATAAAATCAGCATTAATCAAGATTAAATAAAAGCTTGATTACTCTCTAAATTTAAGATAACTTGAACATGACTTATATGATTTTAAGTTTATTTTTGATAATGATTTGCAAGAGATGACAAAGAATTTTTCCAAATATAAATCTTCTTTTTCATAGATGATTAGAGATCTTATAACATGGATTGATTATAATATACAAGAATATGGTTCAATTTATATTTTGGGCATATAACATTTTTAATATGAAAAAAGAAATGAATTATTCCTCAAATGCTAGTAACGTGGCTTAAAGGTCAATTTCCTTATTAACCTATTTAATGTTCTAATTCATTTGCAAGCATGACAACCTCCGGCAAAATATCCAAAATCAAAGCCAATTGTTGCATAACTAACAGATCATTATTGGCTTTATCGTCATCTACTGAATTGACTGAAATTGTTTCAATATAATCAGTAACGGATTTTTTAATAGCTTGGTATTCGCTGTCGATCTTTTTATCATTTAATAGATTAATAATATAGACCGACAGATCATCAAATAGCTCGAACGTCTGTTTTGAAAGCGGTTTATCGCGGTGTGCACCTAAAGTTGAAAGATAACTAATCAATGTATGATTTAGTGTTAATAAACGAAATCCTTTATCAATAACGACAGGATTCATATGGGGTTCCTTGGTCATTAAACTAATTAATGATGATAAATCTGCATTACTATCATGTGCTGCACGCCTTGCCAAACGATACATGACATCATTAGTTTTTCCAGTCAGATATTGACGACCAATTAACGCCAAATAATGACTATCATCATGGCAGACACGATCGACAAGTTTAGGCAAATTTCTAAACTGCCAATCAGGCCAAATAAAGCTCACAGCAAACCAAGCAATAAAACAACCAATTAACGTTGCAATAATGCGTAAAACCGCAACTTCAATACTGCTTTCACCAATCAAACTAAAACTAAAAAACACCAGCAACGTAATAAATGCAGTTGCATAAGCGTATTGTGAATTCTTAAATAGAAAAAACAGCCAACCAGTAATAATAATTAATACCAACTGCTCGGGTATACTTGGGAATAAAAATGTTAACGGAATTCCCACAACAATCCCCAAAATCGTCCCTAGTACGCGTAATTTTAACCGATGTTTTGTCGTGGAATAGTTTGGTTGGCACACAAACAAGCTAGTCAAAATAACCCAATATCCATGCGACAAATCAGAAGCATAAATAATCATATATCCCACAAAAAATACCAAACACATACGAATTGCATGGCGAAATAGTGCTGACTTAACGGTCAAATTACTTTTAATTTTAACAAAAACATCATGGAAACAAGTTAACTCTTCATCAATTAACTGGTTATCTTCTTGCTCTTTTGACAGATGCTGTTCTGTATCAATATTGGCAAGTAACAAATCGATAGATAACAAATTTTGATGTAAACTTTTGATAGCCTTAACCATTAGCATATTAGAGTTACTACTAGTGTGATATTGATTAATTGCTTCTTGAAGATAAGAAAAATAGCGTGAAAATAACGGATCATGCTGATAAGTTTGATTTAATTTAATTGCTATTGCCAACTGAGCACATGCTTTAGCCTGCAAATTTAAAATACGTGCAAATCGAAATAAAATATCACTATGCTTAAAATGAACACTCAGTGCTTGATAATGTCCATGCGCTGAACTAGCTCGCTCATGAATATCTTGCGCTACAAAATAATAGCTGAGTAGTTTTCTAATATAAGCTTGACCACGATAGCTTTTTAATCGATTAAACAATGAACGCTTAGCGTTGTTGAATGCACTAATAAGTTGATTATTAGCATTATTTAATTGCAATGTTTGTTTTTTAAAACCATCCGATTCATCAGGATCGAACATAGCGGCTTTAGCATCAAGATATTGTGCTAAATGAATAAAACACTGTGATAGCGATTGTTGGGTTGTACGAATGGGTTGGATAATAGATTCAATTAATGAAACAACATTATACCAAAGCGCACCAAGCAATAAAAAACAAGGCAGCGTATAATTGTCAGTGTATAGATTATGCCCAAGCATAGTATAAGCAGCAATCAAAAGTGACCCAAAGGCAATCACGCCATAACGCTGTCCAAGCGAACCAAGCATAATAAAAATGAACGTCGAAGACACCAAACCAACAATAAAAAACACAGGCTCATCAAATAACAACTCAACCGAAAAAGTCGCAATAGCAAAACAGATTAGTGTAAGAACTAAATTAATACAGCGACTTAATAAACGGGTATCGATCTCGGTTAAACCTGCAGCCACCACGCCAAGTGTAAGCGGAATAACTAAGGATGTTTGTCCAAAATACCAAGGAACCAAGGTTGACCCAGTCAAACTAATTAACATTCGAAGACTAAAAAGAAGATTACTGCTATAAAAGACTTTGCGTAAAGCAAAAATGAATGCGTGCACGGGTATATGAACTTTAAATGAGATAATAGTTAATAGGATACTATATTGAGGAAGCTTGGGGAAGAGTGTGTCATTACTGGTAGTTTTTTGTTAAAAAATAACAACAAAAAAATATAAATAAAATCAATATATTTTCTGGATTTTCTCGTAAGATAAGCCTTTTTTTTATTTTGTTGAACGCAATGAATTGGGCGTAGTGGTATGGGAAATTTGTATTTGGAAAAGAAAAATATCTTAATAATTCACTTATTAATAACGCTTTTGATTATTAAATTATTTAAATCAGTATGATACTATTGAGCTGTTAAAGTAGTGTAATTTTTGCATACCTTAGATCTTAGCGTTTAGCCTTAATGCTTGTTGGGTTGATGGTGTTAATCAAGGTCAATATAGAAAAGAACTAAGCGCTCGGATTTAAGCCTGACTAGGCAGGGATAAACATAAAACTGCGCAAAATATTAATCATTTCTTCTTCGTGTTTTTTTATATTTTCAAGACCTTGTCCTTCAGGTCCCCAATCGTTGTAACTTATCATAATTGCTTGTTTTAAGCTCTCTATTCTATTTTTCTCACGATAAAACTTCTTTTTATCGGCAGGAGAATAGTTGCTGAGCCTTGAGTTTGTACTAGGCGAAATAAGACAAAGATTGCCAAACCTATCCACATTTTTCATGACTTTTGCTCCCGATGGATCGGTTTGTGGAAAATAATGCTCTACCGAAGAGCGGACAGTAAATTGAAAATTATCAAAGTGGTCACCCAATTCGGATTTACCTAAACCATTAAAACGTTTACCTTCTGACAAGTGTCTCCAAAGCAAGTAGTCCAATAGGTTAAAAATAAAATTGTGTACTTTTGTTCCTTGATGTAGTTTGTCATCACTAAAGTTGCCATTTATTTTACAAATTTCACTTAGGTACTCTTGGCTTATTTTTTCTAGCTTTTCTAAATAATTTAGAGGACTGTCAATCAGCGCTTTTTTATCGGCAATTTTATTTAAAATTTCAAGCGCTCGATACAACCAGCGTTTATATGTCGAAGACGGGTTAGATACATCAAACATGGAAAGAAGCATCACCAATTGTTCATTAATTGCATCAAAAGTGTTGACATAATTAAAGTCATTTGTGTATTTTTTTAATGTGAGTAAGCACCATCGGTTTTCTGTGTCTTTTTTTACTATATAACGATCAAACAAAACTCGATATTTTAATAGATTAAAGGCAAATTCTGTCGGTTCGACTTTTAATTTGTTGTTTGAATAGTAAAATTGTTTCAATAATTTTTTATCATCTAGCGAAACCTCATCGCCTTGTTGCATTTTATTGTTTTGTGACGTTTTCGTCTGATTATTTATGGTTAACTTTAAAACATGTAACAAGAAGTTTGAAAAATCAATAATTGAGCCGAACCTTTCTTTTTTTTCAAGATTATTATCGGTATCGATAGGGTGGAAGCGCTTATCAGCAATAATATCCTCAATCGTCACGCCATTTTGTATTGAACTTGATTGTGATAAATGAGCCTGAATATCGGCAAAAGAGTTTGGAAAATCGCTCCAATCTTTACCAAAAATTGCTGATCTTATATCTGCACTAAAATTAAGTAGAACAAAACCGTCCATATTGGAACAAGCATCCCAAATTGTTGAAAAACAGTGACGAACTTTAGCATCCTTAGCACACTCAGAAAGCATTTTGGCTTTGAGTACTTCGTGCTTTTCAAGCTGTTCACCACGGTTATTGATGATTTCGAAGTAATGGTTTAGATCCGTATCGTGAGGTACGGTTATTCTCAATAATTTAACATTTTCAAATAAATAGCGATAAAACTGTTCAATATTGACTTTATGTGTTTTAAAGTAGCGATCAATAATATTATAAGCGGAGTATATATTTGGCTCTTCAATGTCACAGTTTATTCCATTGGTATACAGATTTTTAAACGCATTGATTGAACGAGGACGACTATCAAATGTTAAATTGAACGTTAAATGGTTCAACTCATCATCATTTATTGCTAATTCATTTTTTAAATAAGCTAATAAAATGCATAACGTGGTATGGCGTTGCTGTCCATCGATTATTTCATAACTCTTTTTACCGTCATAGGGTTGATTTTTGCGTTCATAAACAATTAAACAGCCAAGGAAATAGGAGGGGGTGCCTTTAGTATCATTAGTCGATACATCATAGATATCTTGAATTAATTGCTCTATTTCGATTACTCCCCAAGCGTAATTTCGCTGATAAATGGGGATAACGTATTGAGCGGATTCGGTAAAAAGCGCTTTAATATTCAATAAGGTAAGTGCTTGATCTTGAGAAGGAGTGACATTTTTATTCATCGCGCCCTCCATTTATCATGGTTTTTATTGCATTTTCAACACTTGGTGCATTTTTAAATCGAATTTTTGTGTTATATGGAGGAATAAAGTTAAGTATTTGCTGAGGGTGAAGTGCTTTACGAATAACTCGAAATAAGCCATTGGCTGCCTTAGCATGGTTATCTATAGACTGCATACTGATTAATTGTAACTTTAATCGTAAAAAATAACTCCAACAATAGCAAATTTTGGCAGCTTGTTTTAATTCAACATCACCAAATTTATCGTAATAATACAAAATGGTGCACATAAACAAATTTTTGACATAACGATCTCCCTTTCTGTTACTGTTTTCATATACGGTGTACTTGTCCACAAACCCTTTAAGTAATGCGTCTTCATCTATGAATAATTTACAATACATGGCGATATAATGCTGAATATACTCAAAAAAATGCTTACCGTTGATCAATACCTGATCAATCTGAAATGGATACGACTGGTACTGTTTACTCCCTCGATTTACTAAAACGGCATTATCGTTTTTTATTGCGTTATCAGTAATATACATAGGATTCATATAGGGATAGTTGATATCGCCAAGGCTGATTCCTTTAAACACATCAATATGATGACGACTAAATTGAATACCACAATCGCCCTCTATCCAACAGCGAATACGGAATAAAAATTCTCCTATAATAGTATTTAGGTTAGGTAAATTATTATAAGGATTTATGCTTTGTTCCCACAGCTCGACATGTTTTATCCTATCGATTTGTTCTGTGTTATCCATCATTTCACGAAGGTGATATGCTTTGAGTAAATCATGCGGTGCGAGTGCCTTGCCACGGATATTTTGTGAATCAAAAAACTGAAAAGCTTTATTAAGGTCATCGAGCGTTATTGTTATCAGCTCACATTGATTCAAAATAAAGGAAAGCAGTTGTTGTTTATCGTGGTTATCTAAGTTAGCAAATCGGCTATAAATGACTTGAGTATTATTCTTGAGTTTTTTGATACTAACAGGAGAAGTAAAACGGGTTTTCAATAAGTTTGAAGTTACTGTTTTTTGATTTTCCCCTAAAATTGTACAAATTAATGTTAACGTTAATAATCGTTGCTGACCATCGACAATATTGAATTTTACCTCTTTTTCTTGATGAAGCACTACTGTACCTAAGCGATAACGCGTCTTTTTTTTATAAGCTAAAATGTCATCGATCAATTGATTAACATGTCTGGTATCCCATTTATATGGACGTTGATATTCCGGAATAGTTAAAGCCAGATTTAATAAATCTGAAATTGTTTGAACTTGATAAGAAATAATTGCCATTACTAAACACTCTAAGCAGTCGTTGCTTGCCATTAGCCTTTGTTGTTCATTTTAGCAAATATTACCATTTCAAACGTACAGAATTAACACACTTATTTTCAAAAACCGATTTATAAGCGTTATATTATTGAAATTATTTAATAGGTTTTAGTGTGTTTTATGTTAAACATTTATTAAGAAGATACACCCACAACCAGTCAGGAAAGGTATTGATTTTATTCAACTTTTTTAAATTATATCGTCAAAAAAACTTCAATAAAATCAATACCTTTCCTGAACGTTTTTTATTAAAAAACAACACTAATTAGTATCAATTTGATTAATTTATCTGTTCAGTTTTCATATATTGTCGTTAAGCCGTTATAATAGCGGTTATTTGATTTTGAATAAAATAGGACAATCGTGCAAACGTCATTAAAAAAGCCTCAATTACATTGCCGAAACAAACATCAAGACGGTTATGATTTTGCAAAACTTATCAATATACTGCCTGAGCTATCTCACTATGTAAATCAGAATCCCTATGGCAATTTATCGATCGATTTTGCCGATCCGATGGCGGTTAAAATGTTAAACAAAGCTTTGTTGTTTAGCTATTATCAGGTGAGTTATTGGGATATTCCTGACGGTTATTTATGCCCGCCCATTCCTGGTAGAGCGGATTATATTCACCATTTAGCTGACTTATTAGCGCGAGACAATCAAAATCATGTCCCTACAGGTAAGCAAATTCATGTATTGGATATCGGCGTTGGTGCCAATGTGATTTATCCTATTATTGGTTGTGCCGAATATGGTTGGTCATTTGTTGGGAGTGATATTAATCCTGTGGCGATCAAAGTTGCTTCGTTAATAACACAAGCTAATGCGCTATTAAAAAGCACTTTGCGGTGTCGATTACAAAAAGACTATAAAGCGATTTTTAGGCATATTATTAAACCTAACGAGTTTTATACCTTAACGCTGTGTAATCCGCCTTTTCATGCTTCAGCACAAGATGCGTTGGCAAGTACGCAAACCAAACTGAAGAAGTTAGGCAAGTTAACGCATTCCACTCAAAAAACTGTGCTTAATTTTGGTGGGCAACATGCCGAACTTTGGTGTCAAGGTGGTGAAAGTGCTTTTATTAGTAATATGATTAACGAAAGTATTCAATATAAAACTCAATGCTTGTGGTTTACTTCATTAGTGTCGAAAAAAGAGACCTTGTCGGTAATCAACAAAAAATTAAAACAAGCCAATGTTGTTGAAAGCCATATTGTTCCTATGGCTCAGGGGCAAAAAATCAGCCGATTTGTCGCATGGACTTTCTTTAATCAACATGAACGCCAACAACTTTTATCAAAAAACACCTCAAAAATAGAGGTTTAAAAATTATAACTAAATATTTTTTTAAATGATTTTTTGATGAAATATTGCTTGAGTACGTTTAGTTCATCTCTATAAAAATTCCGATAGCTTATTGTCTTGCTTTTGGTTAAGATAGGTTATTATTTAATCACCACTATTAACTCACCTTAATCTTCAATAAGCATAGGAAATACCGATATGAATAGTAATCAAACAGCTCAGCTCATTGAGCAGCTACAAGGTATTGTTGGACAGAAATACACGTTAACGAATCCTAACCATACGCTACCTTATCGCCAAGGTATTCGTTTTGGTGAAGGTGATGCATTGGCTGTTGTGTTGCCCGGAACGTTAGTTGAGCAGTGGCAAGTGTTAAAAGCGTGTGTTGAGGCGGATGTAATTGTTATTACACAATCAGCAAATACAGGCTTAACAGGGGGCTCAACACCGGATGGTAATGATTATGATCGTCCTATTGTAATTGTCAGTACTCGCCGTTTGGATGGCATTAATGTGATTGAAAATGGTGAACAAGTTGTTTGTTTGCCAGGTAGTACGTTATTTAGGTTGGAAAAAGAGTTAAAAAAATATCATCGAGGTCCTCACTCGGTTATTGGGTCATCTTGCATTGGTGCATCTGTGATGGGAGGTGTATGTAATAATTCGGGTGGTGCGCTTATTCAGCGTGGTCCTGCTTATACGCAAATGGCTGTGTTTGCTCAATTAGATGCGCAAGGTCAGTTGCACTTGGTAAATCATTTAGGTATTGAGCTAGGCGATGATCCAGAAACGATTTTGCAAAATCTGCAAAGTCATGCTTATAGTGATAAAGACATTAAGCGTGATGCAGGCTTAGGCCATGATCATCATTATTGTGATCATGTTCGTGAAATTGATGCTGATACGCCTGCACGGTATAATGCCGATCCTGCTCGTCATTATGAAGCCTCTGGCAGTGCTGGGCGTTTGATGGTTTTTGCTGTACGGCTTGATACTTTTCCTCTAGAAAAAAAATCAGCCGTATTTTACATAGGTACAAATGATATCAACGAATTAAATGGTATTCGTCGACATATTTTAGGTCAATTTAAAACGTTACCAGTGTCGGGGGAGTATATTCATCGCGTGGCATTCGATATTGCCGCAGTTTATGGCAAACCGTCCTTTTTAGCTATTAAAAAGCTAGGTACGGATATGATGCCACGCATGTTTGCTTTTAAAAATTTTGTTGATCGTGTTACGGCTAAAATTCCATTTTTTCCAAAGAATTTTTCGGATCGATTTTCTATCTTTGTTTGCAAATTTTTGCCAAATCATTTACCAAAATCAATGCGTGATTATCGTGATCGTTATGAACATCATCTTATTTTAAAAATGGCAGATGATGGAATTGCAGAAGCCGAGACTTTTTTGAAAGACTATTTTCAAAATAGAAGTGGTAATTACTTTTTATGTAACGAAAGAGAAGCCGAAGCAGCCATGCTACACCGTTTTGCAGCAGCAGGTGCGGCAACGTCTTATCGTAATGTACATAGCAAAACGGTAGAAGATATCGTTGCATTAGATATTGCATTAAAGCGTAATGATACCGATTGGTTTGAAACATTACCAGAAAACGTCGATCAAAATTTCGTTTACAAAATGTATTATGGACACTTTTTTTGTTATGTGTTTCATCAAGATTATATTGCAAAAAAAGGGGTGGATTGTAATAAAGTTAAGGAACAGATTTTAGCATTGCTTGATCAGCGTGGTGCACAATACCCAGCCGAGCATAATGTTGGGCATTTATATCATGCCAATGCGGATTTGAAAAAATTCTATCAAGAACTTGATCCGACAAATAGCCTTAACCCAGGTATAGGTAAAACCTCTAAGAAGAAAAATTGGGTTTAATTCCTTGTTGTTACTGTTAAATTTTAGTGGTTATTAACAATAAAAAACCGCTAGGAATCCACCTAGTGGTTTTTTATTTTAGTATCATAATGCGATAACCTCACTATCATACTATTTAATCACAGTAATTTTTTTAGTTGATATAACATCTCTAATGCTTGTTTTGGCGTTAATGCATCAGGGTCGATCTGTTTTAAGGCTTCTTCAACTTCTGACTGTTCAGGTTCGTCAATAAAGGAGAGTTGAGATTGGTCGACATTACTATTAGCCGATTGTTTTGAGATGACTTCTAACTCTTTTAATTTTTGTTTAGCACGTTTCAAAATCGGTTTAGGTACACCAGCAAGCCCGGCAACGGCAATACCGAAACTTTTGCTAGCAGCACCTTCTGATACTTCGTGGATAAAAGCCACTGTGTTGTCATGTTCAATGGCATCAAAGTGGATGTTATAAACGCCTTGCATATGCTCAGGAAGTTGTGTGAGTTCGAAGTAGTGCGTGGCAAATAGTGTCATTGATTTGATCTCGTTGGCAAGATTTTCAGCACAGGCCCAAGCAAGTGAAAGCCCATCATAAGTTGAAGTTCCTCGACCAATTTCGTCCATTAAAACAAGGCTTTGTTCTGTCGCATTATGCATAATGTTGGCTGTTTCGGTCATTTCTACCATAAAGGTAGAGCGCCCCGAAGCTAAATCATCAGAAGCCCCAATACGGGTAAAAATACGATCAACAGGTCCAATTACTGCTTTTGATGCAGGAACAAAGCTACCAATGTAAGCAAGTAGAACAATCAATGCCGCTTGGCGCATGTAAGTGCTCTTTCCACCCATATTCGGGCCAGTAATAATCAGCATTCTCCTTGCAGGTGAAAGGTGCAGCGAATTGCGAATAAACGGTGTTTGTAGAACTTGTTCAATAACAATATGACGTCCGTCTTTGATCTTAATACCTGCTTGTGTTGATAATGTTGGGCGTTGATAATTAAGCGTTAGTGCTCGTTCGGCAAGATTAGTTAAAACATCAAGCTCTGCAATTGCTTCAGCACTCGTTTGCATATCAGCTAAGTCTGGCATTAATTGATCAAATAGTTGTTCGTATAGCTGCTTTTCAAGCGCTAATGCTCGACCTTTTGAGGTAAGCACTTTATCTTCGTATTCTTTGAGTTCAGGGATAATATAACGTTCCACATTTTTCAATGTTTGGCGCCTAGTATAATGAATTGGCGCTAGGTGGCTTTGTCCACGACTAATTTGGATGTAATAACCATGTACTGCATTAAATCCAACTTTTAACGTATCAATGCCAAGTGATTCACGTTCTCTTATTTCAAGCTGTTCAAGGTAATTGGTTGCGCCATCGGCAAGATTACGCAATTCGTCTAATTCACTATTGTAGCCTGTTGCCATCACACCGCCATCACGAATAATAGCGGGTGGCGTTTCAACAATTGCACTATTTAATAACGTGGCAATATGATCGAATTGGTTAATTTTGGTTCGTAAAGTTTGTAAATAAGGCGAACTAAATTGTCCTAATAAAAAATGTAATTGTGGCAATAAATTATAGGCATCACGCAAACGCGCAAAATCCCGTGGGCGAGCTGTGTGTAGCGCCAGTCTTGCTAAAACACGTTCAAGATCGCCCATTTGTTTTAATAATGGTAATGCGTCATCAATATGTTGTTGTAATTCAGCAATGGCATCTTGGCGGTTTTGCAAAGTTTCAATATGACGAATCGGTGAATGCAACCAGCGTTTAAGCATTCGGCTACCCATTGGGGTTTGTGTTTTATCTAATACCTCTGCAACCGTATTTGATGTACTGCCTGATAAGTTTTCGGTGATTTCTAAGTTGTGACGAGTTGCGGCATCTAATATCACAAAGTCATATGTTGACTGTTTGATAATTGAACGTATATGAGGTAGAGCTGTGCGTTGGGTATCTTTAACGTATTGCAATAAACAACCAGCAGCACAAAGTGCATATTGGCATGCCTCTACGCCAAAACTGACTAAATCATTCGTACCAAATTGTAAATTGAGTTGTTGCTTTGCTGTTTCTAGATCAAAATCCCATTGTGGACGACGACGCAAACCATGGCGATGTTCAATTAAAGGCATCGATTCAAAATCTTCAGGATATAACAATTCAACTGGACTTGTTCGTTGCAGTTCAGCTTGCATTGCTTCAAAGCTATCGCATTCAAAAACATAAAAGCGACCAGAACTAATATCAAGCGTGGCATAGCCATAATGTTTTTTATGTTGCCAAATTGAAGCCAGTAAATTGTCTTTGCGATCTTCTAGTAATAATTCGTCACTGACGGTTCCGGGCGTCACAATACGGACAATTTTTCGTTCAACTGGTCCTTTACTTGTCGCAGGATCACCAACTTGTTCACAAATAGCAACGGATTCGCCTAGCGAAATTAACTTAGCTAAATAACTTTCAACCGCATGATAGGGCACACCAGCCATTGGAATTGGTTCACCATTTGAAGAACCACGTTTAGTTAGCGAAATATCTAAAAGCTCTGATGCCCGTTTAGCATCATCATAAAACATCTCATAAAAATCACCCATACGATAAAACAATAAAATATCAGGGTTTTCAGCTTTAAGTTTTAAATACTGCTGCATCATTGGGGTGTGGCTGGCTAAATTGTCTTTATTAGTCATGGTGGTTTTTCTTTTTATGTTTAAAATTCATATTATTATGTTTTTTTTGTTAAGGTTATTTCAAAACTTATCAAGTTTTATCATTAAATTGTATTTGTAACTGTAATAAAAGCTGTAATAAATTTTATTAAAAAGAATTTTGTCTTTTATGATTGTATCATTATATATGATCCCAAAAAGAAAAAGAGAGTCAATAAATCAATTTTATAGGATATAAAGTTATTTCTGTAAGTTGATTATTTTACTATAAGCTGTATAGTTTTTAAGAAGGATTAATGTTACAACATTATATTTTATTGCGTAATTTAATATTTCGCTTTATATTATTGCGAATAATCTTATTCTAGCTTTACACTAATCATTTATAAATATAATTTATGCAAAAAAAACGTCTTTCTTTGATTGTAGCTATTATGATCGTTATGGTTATAGTTATTATCTATTTTGCTAATCAACCTAGTACCATTATATTACAGGGTGAAGTTGAATCTAACCGTGTTGATGTCGCCGCTAGAGTACAAGGTCGAGTGATTCAATTTAATTATGATGTTGGGGATGATGTTAAAAAGGGGGATACGCTTCTTACTCTTTCAAGTCCTGCATTATTAGCTCAGCTTGCAACCGCTGAAGCACAATTAAATGTGGCAATAGCAAGTCGCGATACGACGTATAGTACTAGGCCAGAAACAATTGATGTGCAAAAGGCTCAATTAGATAAAGCAAAATCGGATTTAGCTTTAGCTCAAGCTAGTTATGACCGAATTAATCGTTTAGTCAAAAATGGAACGGTTTCAAAGCAAAACTATGATGAATCGTTTAATCAATATCAAGCAGCTGTCAAGGCTTATGAAGCAGCTAAAGCTAATCTGACATTGGCTGAAAATGGTAGTAGCATAGAACAGAAGAAATTAGCTGATACTCAAGTAGAACAATCAAAAGCTGCTTTAGCGCAAGTAAAAGCAGATGTTAATGAATTAACTTTGATTGCTCCTATTAGTGGTCAAATTACTACACGAGTTGCTGAAACAGGGCAGTTGTATAGCCTAGGAACTCCTCTTTATTCTATTATTGATTTAAACGATATTTGGTTTACTTTCAATATTCGCGAAGATTTATTAGGAAATATTAAAGTCGGTGATAAGTTTCAGGTAAAAGTTCCTGCATTAAATAATCAAGTTATTGATGTTAAAGTTACGGTATTAAATGCTTTAGGTCAATATGCTAATTGGCAGGCGACTAAGGCAACCGGTGACTTTGATCTAAAAACCTTTGAAATGCGTGCAAAACCAATCAATAAAGTGGCAGGTCTACGTCCAGGAATGAGTGTTACCACAAAATGGCAACCTCATTAACATAATTAATCTGGTCATCTTACGCAAAAGGACGGCATTCATGTCTAGTTCGCTATTACAAGTGATTAGATGGGAACTGAGTAAATTAGTGAAACAACGATTTTTGTTTTTACTAGTTTTTATCTACCCTTTATTATTTATTTTTTTATTTCTTTATATGTACCATGCCGGTGTTATTACTCAGGTACCTATTGCTGTTGTTGATCAAGACACAACTAAATCATCACGTTTATTAATTCAACAGGTAGCTGCTTCTCCACAATTACAGGTGGCTAAACGTTATCAAGATCTTTCCTCTGCTAAACATGCTTTGATTAAAGGGGATGTTTATGCAGTACTTTTTATTCAGCCTCAGTTTGAAAAGGATCTTATAGCTGGACGCCAACCTGAAGTAGTCGCTTTTTATAATAATCAATATATGTCTGCTGGCACCATTATTTTTCGGGCCATGAGCACAGCATTAAAAACAGCTAATAGTCAAATTGTATTGCAAGGATTATTAGAAAATGGAGTTGCTTTACCTGTTGCACAAAGTCAAATGAAAACGGTTCCAACTAATTTACATCCATTATTTAACCCAACATTAAATTACCTATATACATTAATGAGTGGTTTAATCCCTACCATTTTGCAGATTATTATTATGATAGCAATGGTTACTAGTATCACTCGTGATCGCTTTGACGGAACAAGCTACCAAAAAACATTACAATTAGCTAATTACAACATTTTTACTTTTTTAGTAGGGCGCATTACTCCTTATTTTAGTTATTTTTTATTTTGCCTAATTTTATTTGATAGCGTTTTAATCGCCTATTTTAATTTACCATTGAATGGATATTTGATGTTGCTTATATTCGGTGATATATGTTTTATCTTGACGTCATGTTTATATGGGATTTTTTTTGGGTTAACTGGTTCAACATTAGCGCAGGCATATGGTACTGCAAGTTTAGTTGCATCGCCTAGTTTTGGTTTTACAGGACTTATTTTCCCTCGTATTGCCATGAATACTTTTGCTTATGTTTGGGGGGCTTTATTACCCGTGACATGGTATATACAGATTCGCCTTGATCAAACACTCAGGGCACCAAATATGATGACTTCATTAGAACCATTTATTTATTTACTGATTCAATTCAGTATTGTATCAATGCTTATTATGCTTCATTTACGAAAAATTCGTAGGCGGTTAATATGATTAAATCTTTACTATTAATTTCCTATGATGAATTAAAGCGAATATTTCAAACCAAAGCGATACTTAGTGTTATGTTTTTGGGAATATTTATCTATTTCTTTTTTTATCCTCAACCTTATTTACATGAAGCGATACGTGATGTTCCTATCGCTGTTATTGACCAAGATAATACTAATTATAGCCGAGAGCTAGTTAGGCAGATTGATGCAAATAAATCTATTGAAACAGATTTGCACATTACAGATTTACAGACAGCTAAAAAACTGATTGAAGAACGCAAAATATATGGTGTAGTATTGATACCTTATCGTTTTCAGCAACATATTTTAGCGGGGAAAACGAGTACTGTTTTATATTATGGCGATGCTAGTTATATTTTGATTTATAGTAATGTGGCAACGGCTATTAATACTGTAGCTAGTAATTTTGGTGCTAAAATTTCGATTTCACGCAAAATAGCTCAAGGCGTTGATCCTGCTGTTGCAACAAGTAATGTTTCGCCTTTTAGCACTCAGCTGATTAGTTTATTTAACCCGCAATCTGGTTATGCAACTTATATTATTCCAGCTGCCTTTATTTTGATTTTATATCAAACATTACTTATTGGTAGCATATTGTGTCGTTTATTCAGCAAAAATTCTGATTTTGAAACAACATTTATTAATCAACAAAGTAATGCTACATCTTCAGCGCTATTGCTACTTTCAGGTAAATTGTTCACTTATTTAGTACTTTATTTGATCTATTTTATTATCTATACCGTATTTGCTAATTATTGGTATAACTTGCCACGCTTAGGTAATATCTTCGTTTCCTTGTCGTTTATTATTCCTTTTATTTTTTCTACGGCGTTATTAGGTAAAGTGGTATCACATTTTGTTCATACAGTTAGTGATGTTTTTTGTTTAATTATACCGTCAAGTATGATTATATTTTTTGTTACCGGACTATCTTGGCCAAAAGAATTGATGCCTTCGTTGTTCCAGTTAATTGATTATATATTTCCAGCAGTACCCGCTATTGTTGGTTCTGTAAAAATTAATCAAATGGGTGCAAGCTTTTCTGAGTTTAGTCAGCAATATTGGCATTTGTGGGTATTGACGATTATCTATTTTATTATCGCCTTTATTTTAGAAAAACGTTATATCAAGAAGACGTTTGTTATGGATGTTAATAAAAATGATTAATAATTTCTGTTAAAAAGTAATTCTTATTTTTATCTGACTAAAAATAATTATCAGTTTAGTATTAAAAATACTTTTAACTAAAGTGTGATTAGGAAGTTTTATAAACTGATGAGTATTTCATTTAATATAGTGCAAGGGACATTAGACGAACTTGATGATATATCATTACTTCTTTCTGAATATTGAGAATTTTATGGTATTAAAAGTTGTTATTCTGAATCAAAGAGATTCATTAGAGAAAGATTGATCAACAATGATTCAATAATTTTTCTTGCTTACGATAATAAAATAGCATGTGGTTTTACACAGCTATATTTTTCTTATCCTTCTTTATCCATATCACCAACTATAATTTTAAATGATTTATATATTATAAAAAGTTACAGAAGGCATAATGTTGCAACTCAATTAATGGAAAAAGTAAAAAATTTTGCAAGTAATTCTGGATATAGTGGCATTTTATTATGTGCATCAGTCGAAAATTACAAAGCAAGAGCTTTGTATGAAAAATTAAATTATAAAATTGATGATCAGTTTGTCTATTATTTTTTAAAACTACATGACGAATAATATAAAATTTCATTTGAGCAGGACTAATTAAGCATAGTCTTTAATGGCTATGTAGGGGGGATTAGTTTTTGTGTTGTACATTTTTTTATTTATTTTTTGGTAAAGGTTTAGTGTTTAAATTTATGATACATAGTTATAAGTATAAAAATTTTGCGTTGTTCTTGAAGGATAAATGGTAACACTATATCATAGCCAATCTTAAAGGCTTTATTCTCTAAAATAACAAATAATTGAGTCCTCATGTTAATTAATGCTAAAACTATTCTTGATAAATTAAACCCACATAATAAAGTAAATTACGATTCCGTTTTAAAAGAGGTGATTACTGATTGGCAATCGACAGCTGTTCGCCCCAAACTGTTGATTCATAGTTGCTGTGCTCCTTGTAGTACATATGTTTTAGAGTATTTAGCACAATATGCTGATATTACGATCTATTTTGCTAATTCTAATATTCATCCTCGTGTTGAATATGAATATCGTAGCGTGGTGCAACAAAAGTTTATTACTGATTTTAATCAAAAAACAGGCAATAACGTTCAGTTTTTAGAAGCTCCTTATCAGCCTGCTGAGTTTATTAAGCAAGTTGAACATTTACGAGATGCCCCAGAAGGGGGAGAACGGTGCCATCTCTGTTATAAAATGCGTTTAGATTTGGCTGCTATTAAAGCGCAAGAGTTGGGCTTTGACTATTTTGCCAGTGCATTAACATTAAGTCCTAAAAAAAACAGCCAAAAAATTAATGAACTAGGATTAGAAATTCAAGAAATTTTTTCGGTCAATTATCTGCCTTCTGATTTTAAAAAAAATAATGGCTATAAACGTTCTATCGAGCTTTGTAAAGAGTATGATGTTTATCGGCAGTGTTATTGTGGCTGTATTTTTGCCGCTAAAGCACAAGGTGTTGATTTAAAAAATGTGATAAAAATAGCTAAACAAGGATTAGCTAAAGAAATTTAAACAAGGATTTCCTGTGTTATCAATTTATCAATTAAAGCCGAAGTTTCAAGCACGACTACGTCCTTATGTTGATCGTCTTTATAAGGCTAATATTACAGCTAATCAAGTAACCTTGATTGCCTGTTTGGGATCTGTCATGATTGCTTTTATTGTTGGAATATTGGCATCATATCAATGGATTTTTTATCTTATTCCAATATGGATGTTTATCCGTATGGCACTCAATGCTATTGATGGTATGCTTGCAAGGGAATATCATCAAAAATCAAATTTAGGTGCTTATTTAAATGAAATTTGTGATGTAATTTCTGACAGTGTGCTATTGGTCACTTTTACACAACTTCAAGAAGTAAATAACAATTTAGTTATTTTTTTGGTTTTACTATCCATTTTAACGGAATATAGTGGCATTCTAGGTGTCATGATTGGAGCATCAAGGAGATATGATGGACCAATGGGTAAAAGTGATCGAGCCTTTGTCTTTGGGGTGATAAGTTTAGGTATTGCAACTTATTTATTACCTTTAATGTGGATTAATACGTTATTCTGGATCATCAGCTTTTTACTTATTTATACTGTCATTAACCGAGTTCGAAAAGGCATGCAAGAAACGCAAAAATAACGAGGAAAAATTATGCGTCAACAGCAACAAAAAAGTTTTATTAGCCATGATGGTTGTCGGTTGTTTTATCGCTATTGGCCTGCTACTGATAATAATAAAGGTCTTTCTAAAGCAATTGTTCTTTTTCATCGAGGGCATGAACATTCTGGGCGCATGGCTCACTTGGCTGACGAACTAGAACTACCTGATTATCAAATATTTGCTTGGGATGCTAGAGGAAATGGTCTATCGGAGGGTGATCGTGGTGATGCTCTCAATTTTGCAACGTTAATTAGAGATGCAAACTGTTTTATTGAACATATTAAACAAACTTATTCGCTTTGTTATGAAGATATTGCCATTATTGCCCAAAGTGTTGGGGCTGTCATTGCCTCGGCATGGGTACATGACTATGTGCCCAATATTCGTGCTTTGGTATTAGCTTCACCGGCCTTTAGTGTAAAATTATATGTACCATTAGCCATATCTGGTTTGAAATTGCTGTATAATTTAAAAGGTAATTTTTTCGTTAACAGCTATGTTAAACCTAAATTGTTGACGCACGACGTTGAACGTGCTGAATCATTTACTCAAGACCCATTGATTACTCGACCAATATCTGTTCGATTACTCCTTGATTTATATGAAGTGTCTGATCGTATTGTTAAAGATGCCAATGCCATTAATATTCCAACGCAATTATTAGTTTCAGGCTCGGATTATGTAGTAAAACGTAAACCGCAAAAACAATTTTATGACAATTTAGGTTCTGAACAAAAAGAGTTTCATGTGTTGCCTGGCTTTTATCATGATACTTTTGGTGAAAAAGAGCGAAAATTTGCAATCGATCGTGCAAGGCGATTTATTCTAGGATCTTTTGCCAATGAACCTAAAATTCAGTCATTTACTAATGCCGATATGCTTGGTTACACAAGACAAGAAGCAGATAATTTATCCTTACCGCCATCAGGTTGGATTAGACCTTTATATTGGAAATTTATTAAAGCTAGTTTAGCATACGCTAGCCGACTTTCGGATGGGATAAAATTGGGCACGACAATAGGGTTTGACTCGGGAGGCTCATTGGATTATGTCTATCGTAATGAACCGTCTGGTACCTCAAAACTAGGGCGTTTTTTAGATTATGTTTACTTACAATCTATCGGATGGAGAGGTATCCGTCAACGAAAGACACACCTTGAAGAACTGTTAAAACTCGCTATCAATCAACTTCACGAACAAAATAAGCCTGTCGATATTGTTGATATTGCTGCAGGGCATGGTCGTTATATTTTAGAAACGATTAACCAACTCGCTAATAAACCCAATTCGGTACTATTACGAGATTATAGTGATATTAACATACAAGATGGCCAAGCATTAATAGAGGAAAAAGGATTAACTGATATAGCCCGTTTTGAAAAAGGTGATGCTTTTAATCGTGAACAGCTAGCCCAATTATCACCACAACCAACATTAGCCGTTGTTTCGGGGTTATATGAATTATTTAGTGATAACCAGTTACTGCGTGCATCTTTGTCAGGTTTAGCTGATTCAATCGCTGAAGGTGGTTATTTAATTTATACTAATCAACCTTGGCACCCACAACTTGAATTTATAGCAAGAGCATTAACATCACATAGAGATGGACAACCTTGGATTATGCGCAGACGTACCCAACTTGAAATGGATCAACTTGTCGCAGACGCTGGGTTTAAAAAGATCACTATGCGTATTGATCAGTGGGGGATTTTTACCGTATCACTGGCTCAACGAATTAAATAATAAAGAATGTATGAGTTAAAATATTGTTTTAATAAGCTAACTGCTTATAAGTTAGCATGGTTAGTTGGTTTAACCGTTTTCTTTTTTACTAGCTATAATTTTGCTAATGAACTTACAGCGATGCGAAGTGATGTAGGCAGTTTAGTTTTTGAATGGGAACACTCAATACCTTTATGGCCTTGGACTATCATACCTTATTGGTCAATAGATCTTATGTATGGATTAGCTATTTTGTTGGCTAGTTCTTATCCTACTCTTAAAAGGCTTGGTTTTAGACTTTTATCTGCTCAGATTATTTGTATTTTTTGTTTTTTAATCTTTCCACTTAAATTTAGTTTTGAACGCCCACCATTAGACGGTTTTTCTGGAGTATTGTTTGATGTTTTAATGGGATTTGATAAGCCATTTAATCAAGCACCTTCATTACACATCACATTACTTATCATTTTATGGCAGTTTTATGTTAATTATTTACATACCAAGCTTGCTCGTTATATTTTGCATGTTTGGTGTCTCTTAATAGGCGTGTCAGTATTAACAACTTGGCAACACCATTTTTTTGATATTCCAACTGGATTATGGGTTGGCTGTTTTTGTATTTGGTTATGGCCAGATAACAACTTATCGCCATTAAAAAATAGACAACTAGCCAAACACTATGTTTGGGCTAGTATCTATTTTATATTATTTTTGTTATTTCTGAGTTTAGCAATCTACTTTAATGGATGGTGGCTTTGGTTGCTTTGGCTTTCTGCTTCCTTATTTTTGGTTTGTGTCAATTACTTATTTGTTGGTGCAATAGGATTTCAAAAGCAGACTAACGGACATTTTAATCTTGCCACTACGATTTTATATTTACCTTATTTTATAATCATGTGGATCAATTCACGATTATGGACATTTAAAAATGAATCAGCCGATTTAATTTATGATAATGTTTATTTAGGACGGATACCCTCTAACAATACATTACGAAAATATTCTTGTTTCTCGATTGTTGATCTGTGTGCTGAATTACCTATAGGATGTGTTTCTGGTAATTATTGCTCAATTCCTGTGTTAGATATGACACCACTAACTATTGAACAATGTCAGCAAGCCTCTAAAATGATTGAGCAGTATCATAAACAAGGAAATGTACTCGTTTGTTGTGCATTAGGTTATTCGCGTAGTGCAACAGCAGTAATTGCTTGGCTATTACTAACAAAAAGGGCTTCTAACCTTGATGATGCTATTACGAAAGTCAAGTCAAACCGTCATTCAGTCGTTATTACAACTAAACAACGTTTAATTTTATCAGATCTATTTTTACAAATACAAAAAGGAAACCTATGCTAGGTTATAACAAAACAAAATCACCTAAAATTATAAATCAAACTACACTGGTGATATTTTGTAGCTTATTGGAAATGAGTAAACAATTTTATATTTTTTCATTAGCTATAACGATAATAACATTATGTTTTGGATTGATAGCAAGTTGGTGGATAGGTTCATTGTTATGCGTTATTGGTTGTCTTATCTGCTTGTTGATGGGGTTAATTAGCAAATATTATGCCCTACGTATTGAATTTGATAAAAAGCTGTTTGATTATTTAGCCACTAATGTTGATCAGTTACCAAATAAATTAATGGAATTAGATGAGGCATTACAGCAATTAAATTTAATTAACACCAATCAATTCCCTACAAGATCGATTATTGAACGTCAAAAGGGAACAATAAAATTATTAAAAAAACAAATTTTTTGGTTTATTTTACAAATACTACTATTAGTTGGAATATTAATCAGTGGAATGATTCGTTTTGGTTAAATAGTTAACTTTATAATTGATTTAAGTTTATTATACTGCAAATGTAATTAAGGGGAAAACAATGTCTGATTATCAACGTGATACTTTATTATTGTTTGTGGGTATAGGTGTATTACTCATTATTGCATCAATAATAGGCTTACAACTAAAAAAACGTATGAAAAGCCCAAATAGTGTCATTGATAATTTAAATACTCGCATTAATTCATGGTGGGTAATGGTAGTAATCATTGGCATTGCATTTTTATTAGGTAAATTGGCGGTTATTTTTCTATTTTTCCTAGCATCATGTATTGCCCTGAGAGAATTTCTTACCTTAATTTCAGCTAATGGTTATGATAATTATGCTTTAATGTTTTCTTATTTTATTGCTTTGCCTTTACAATATATTTTAGTGGCTGTATCTTGGTACGGACTATTTAGTATTTTTATTCCTGTTTATGGTTTTTTGTTATTAGCTATTTTGGCAGCAATCACAGGCTCAACGCATAATTTTCTAGAAAGAACAGCTGAAGTTCAATGGGGATTAATGATTACTGTTTATAGTATCTCTTGCGTGCCAGCATTATTAGCATTAAACATTGAACATTACCAAGATCGTAATTTACTTTTGATTGCTTTTTTAGTCTTGGTTGTCGAACTTTCAGATGTCTTACAATATGTTTTTGGTAAATTATTTGGTAAACATCCTATTAGCCCAAATTTATCACCATCAAAAACCATTGAAGGTTTTATTGGGGGAGTGTTATCGGCAAGTTTAATTGGTGCTTGTTTATTTTGGATAACACCTTTTACTTTTATTCAATCGGGTTTGATTTCGTTGATGATTACTCTACTTGGATTTTTTGGAGGACTTGTCATGTCAGCAATAAAACGAGATAGAGGTATCAAAGATTGGGGAAAAATTATTGGTGGGCATGGTGGTGTGCTTGATCGTTTGGACTCTATCTGTTTTGCTGCACCAATTTTTTTTCATATTGTGCGATATTATTGGACATAACTTGTCTAAAATGCCAGTAATTAAAAGTATTGTATAAAAATCATAACTAAAAAAGAGAAAAATTATTTAATTTATGATATAAATAGAGTCATTGTATTAACGTTAAGATATAAATAAGGACTTTATTATGTTAAAAGAAGAAATGGTAGTAAAAAATTCAACTGGTCTTCATGCTCGCCCTGTTACGGCACTAGTTAAATTAGCTGGTCGTTATAAATCATCAATTGAACTTGTTTATAATGGTAAAGCAATCAAATTAAAAAGCATGATGGGTTTACTTGGTGCTGGCGTTAAAGGTGGTTCAACTGTTGAAATCATCTGTGATGGTGAAGACGAGCAAGCAGCAATGGACGAAATTCGTGAATTATTTGCTACTGGTTTTGGTGAGTAATTGCAACCTTAGTTTAGCTAATAATTATTTTTTAGATTTGATTCCGTCGACTTATGTCGACGGAATTGTTTTTTGAAAGGCGTAACTAGATACTTTTAAGTAGACCTAATTTAAAAAGATTAAATTAATCTTTAATTATTGAATTCAATTCGTTATGATCAATAGACGGCAACATTTTGGTAAAACCTTTAGTTAGATAAATTAAATAAATAAACCCAATTGCTAACCAAACCAAACCAACAATCATTGCAGTCGCATCAAGGCTTGTCCACAACCACAATGAAAGCAAAACGCCAATTGCAGGTAATAGTCCATACTTAAATAGCATTGATGCTGTTTTTGCATTATTACCACCAAGGTAGCTTTTGATCACACATAAATTGACAAAAGTAAAAGCTACTAATGCGCCAAAGCTTATCATTGAAACCACTAAACTAAGATCTAATACTAATGACAACAATGAAAAACAGGCAACAAAAATAATCGATAAATAAGGCGTTCTAAAACGTGGATGAATTTTATAAAAAATCTGTTTAGGTAGCACCCCTTCACGTCCCATTGCATAGAAAATCCGTGACACGCTAGTTTGCGCAGTCATTGCCGATGCAAAAACTCCCGTTAAGTAGGCTGCTTGGAAGAAATTATACATAAAATCACCGCCTAATTGGCTGATTTTACCAACTTGACGAACCACTTCTAAACTTGCAGTATCTTTGTTATCAGTAAAATCAGTCCACATTGGGTAAGCTAAGTGAGCACAATAAGAAACCACTAAAAAAATACAACCCGCAATTAACACAGTCCATATAATGGCTTTTGGTAGTGATTTTTGTGCATCATTAGACTCTTCGGCTAGGGTTGCAATAGCATCAAAGCCCAAAAAAGCAAGACACAATATTGCTGCTCCTGACATTAAACCACTAAAATCGCTGGCATTAACTTGCAATGGTTTCATCATTGCTTCAGGAGTTAAATCCACATTAGTTAAACTCAAAAATATAAATAACCCGATAAAAACCATTTGTACAATGATTAAGGTAAAGTTTACTGAATTAATCAGTTTTATACCAAGGTAATTTAAAAAGCTAACACTAATAAGCGAACCCAATACAAAAACATAAGCAGGAATGCTTGGAAATGCTTCATTAAGATAAATACCTAAAACCAAATAATTTAATATTGGCAAAAATAGGTAATCAAGGATTTGTGCCCAGCCCACCAAAAAACCAACTTTTCCACCAAAAGTACGTTGTACATAAGAATAAGCAGAACCTGCAATAGGTAGCTTATTTGCCATACGACAATAGCTTAATGCAGTGAAAAAAATCATAGCAAGGGTGATGATATAGGCTATAGGTAAGTGTCCATTACTGGCAACAGTGACTTCCCCATAAGTGGTAAAGATCCCTAAAGGAACCATATAAGCTAAACCAAATGCAATTAATGCAGGTGTGGTTAAAACTCGTTTCATTTTTATTGCGGACATGACTTACTTTGCTCCTCTGTCCCAAAAAACAATAAAAAACTACTAAGTATAGTTTTGCCTTTTTACCCGCTTAAAGCGGCAGGGAATTCTGACATATTATGATAATTATGCAAGTTAATTTTTAGTAAAATAGTACTAAAACGGGCGAATTATAAACTTTAAAATGTATTACTTGGTATTTCAGGGCGATTTAATTTAAATGAGATACTTAAAACATGATAAGTTTTAATTTTCATATTTGTGATCCAAATCTATTATTTTCTAAACAAAATAAATGTCAGCATAAATAAATTTTTGTATATTGAACATACAAAGCAAAATAAAATTAATTTATTTTGGATAGTTATCATTAATTAAAGAGAGTCTATTTATGCAGTCAATTCCTGTTTTATCGGTTGATTTGACTAGTGATGTTACTAATCAAAAATCTTCCGTTATTAATTTAATGGCTAAAGCTAGCCAAGTTTATTTAACAAATGTTAAAAGTTTTTTTGATGATGTGATGGCTCATGAGCAGGAAATGGAAACAGATATGTTACCAGATATTGCTTTGCCTCATGCCAAAAGTACAGCAGTTAATTCGCCATTTATTGTTGTCGGTAAATATATTGATGGCATAGTTTGGAATAATGATAATAAAGTCAAATTAGTAATTTTAATTGGTGCGCCAGAGCATGCTAATAAAGAACATCTATCTATTATTGCTAAATTAGCATCAAATTTAGCTGATGATGATTTTATTCAGGATTTACTTAACAGCGATATTCAATTTGTAGCTAATAAAATCAGAGGATTATATGAGTAAAAAAAAGATTGTTGCGATTTGTGCATGTACAGCTGGCATGGCGCATACTTATATTGCCAAACAAAAAATTGAAAATGAAGCCAAAAAACGTGGCTGGGATTATAAGGTTGAAACACAAGGTGCTGCTGGAATTGATAATCCATTAACCGAGCAAGATCTTAAAACTGCGGATGTTATTGTATTAGCTACCGATATTTCAATCGAAAATGCTGATAGACTGGAACCTTATAAAAATATCATTAAAGTTAGTACTGGTGAAGCTGTAAAAAATACCGTTACAATTTTTAATAATGCGGATCAAATATCAACCAAAGAGGTTAAAGATAGTATAGGTAAAGAAATATTTAGAGCGTTAAATACAGGTATCAGTAAATTTTTACCAGTCATCATCGCATCAGGAATACTTTTTTCAATTGTGTTAATGACAGGCGATGTTACTAATGGCGATATCTTACCAAGTAATCAATTTTTTGTCGATTTAAAACAGGTTGCACTATATGGTTTTGCCATGATGGTACCCGTACTAGCAGCCTATATGGCTTATTCCATTGGGGGGAATGCAGCTTTAGCGCCTGCATTTATTATGGGATATGTAGTGAATAATCCAATTGGTGCTAATCAAGTCAGCACTGGTTTTATTGGTGCAATGATATTTGGTATCTTAATTGGTTATTTTGTTAAATGGTTTAAAACGGTTAAAGTTCATCCTGTGATAGAGTCGATTATGCCAGTAATGATTATTCCAACAGTAACTTTATTGGTTATGGCTCCCATTTATATTTATGGCTTATCTTATCCTCTTGTTTGGTTTGTTAAAGCTATGGTGGCTACTTTAAAAGGTATGTCTGAGGTAAATGCAGCATTTCTAGGTATTGGCATTGGTATATTGGCCGCGTTAGATATGGGTGGACCATGTAGCAAGGCTGCCACAGCATTTACATTAGCGGCAATGGCGGAAGGCGTTTATTGCCCAAATGGTGTGTTTCGTATGTGCTGTGCTATTCCACCATTAGGATTAGCGGTGTCATCATTGATAGTATCAAGATCTAAATATACCAAAGAAGAAAAAAAATTTGGTATTACAGCGTTCTTTTTATCACTAGCAGGAATAACAGAAGGTGCTATTCCGTTTGCTGCCAAAGACCCTAAACGAGTTATCATTGCAATTGTGGTTGGTACGGCGATAGCAGGTATGCTAGGTATGCTAAATGGTATAGATTCGCTTGTTGCATTTGGTGGTTTAGTGGCATTAGGTGGAGTCACTAAAGGTGCAATGTGGTATGTCATTGACATGTTTATAGGTGCGCTTATTATCGCAGCTATTTTACATTTCACTAAAAAAACAGCTGTTGAGAGCGAAGTAAATACGGAAGTTGAATGATAACAGGTAATTACACTGGCAGTAACTGCCAGTGTAATGATTTACAGCTTTAAAAAACAGAAAAGTTAACCGTGTATTTTGTATTATTGTTGATAAACTGTTTTCCCGCCAACGATAGTGGTTAGTACTTTCACATTTTGAATATCAGTTGTTGGAATAGTAAATGGATTACGATCTAAAATAATTAAATCCGCAAATTTTCCTTTCTCGATTGAACCAATATATGCCTCTTGTTTTAGAACATAAGCCGCATTGATTGTTGCGCTACGTAATACTTCGGTAATGGTTAAATTGCGATCACTGTCTAATCGAGGATGTTCGGCATCGATTTGTCTGGTCATGGCAATTTGGAAATCATACCACTCATTTAATGGATCAATTGGCCAATCACTTCCAAATGCGCAAGTTACACTTGCATTTATATATTGTCCGTGAGCTTCTAAACCGTTATAACGCTCAGGACCAAATAATGTCTTATATTGTTCGATCATCGCTGAGCTACAGCCGGCCCATTGGAACGAGAAAACTACACAAGCGTTCAATTGCTGATATCTAGTAAATTGATGTGACGCACTAAGCTCATTATGAGCAGTACTTGGACGTATGTCTGCATTAGGCAATGCTTTACGCATTTTTTCAATGGAATTTAAAACGACTTCAATCGCACCTTCACCTACTGTATGCATATGTGGATGAAACCCTGCTCGAGATGACTCAAGAATTAAAGCATCTAGCATCTCAGTAGAATAATAAAGATCACCATAACGATCTTTTTCATTTTCAAGCAAATAGGGTTTTAATAGCCTTGCAGTCATTAATGGTGCTTGCATTACGCCGTCAACAAACAACTTAGTATGTGAAATTTTGATTCCTGGTTTTGGTTGCCAGTTTTTATCGTCATAACGTGCTGCAAATTGCTTTACTTTGTTAATAACATTTGGGATATCTTCAATTGATGATACATCATCTGGTGGTAGTTCACGAGCACCAAATAAGCGGACAGATAGCTGGTCTTGTTGCTGTAGTTTTAAAAAAGCATCGGCTTGAACTTCTGTAATTCGGGCATCCATAACTGCAGTGACACCTTGCTTATTGAGTTCCGCTTGTGATAGTTTAGCAATGTTTACAGCTTGCTCATCGGTAAGTTTAGATATGCTATCAAATGCTCGCATAGCTGGCGCATCTTCTAAAATGCCGTTAAGTTCGCCATCTTCAGTACGACCAATTTTACCGTCAGTTGGTTCAGGTGTATTTCTATTTAGTCCAAATTTTTCTAAAGCAGTGCTATTGGCAACTAACGTATGGCAATCGTTTGAAAATAAAATAACAGGGCGTTTTGTATTGAGCTTATCAAGGTCAAAGCGTGTGATATCGGTGCCAATTGGCAAAACTTCTTGTCGTAACCAACCTCGAACTTGTAGCCAGTGATTATTATCGTTTATAGAATCCTTATCTAAATATTGTTGTATAATGGCTAAAGTATCATCAATTGTTAAGCTTTGATAATTCAAATTACATGATGATAATTGCATTCCTCCCCAAAAAGTATGCAAATGCGAATCAATGATACCCGGCATCATGGTTTTACCTTGTAAGTCACAAATGATCGTATGATTATCGACATATTGACTGCTATTTATTTCTTGCGTGGTGCCTGTTGCAATAATATAACCGTTTTCGATTGCTACAGCTTGGCAAACAGTGTCTTGCTTGTCAGCTGTATAAATATAGCCATTAATGTAAATAACATCCGCTTTAACCATGATTAATGATTCCTTAAAATAAAGATCGAAATGAAAAGTGAACGATAGCAGATTTATAAAAAATTTGTCAAATGCAATAATTTTCTTTATTGTGTGCCGAGATTATGCTAAAACTAGTTTATTTGTTACAGCGTCACAAGGTGAGTCAGTGAAATATCAGCAATTAGAGAACCTTGAATGTGGTTGGAAGTGGCACTATTTAGTAAAAAGGCATCAGGACGGTGAACGTATTACACGGCATGTTGAAAACAGTGCAGCTGAGCATGCTGTGAATGAATTATTGTTATTACAACATAATCCAACAGCAGTTATTGATTGGATAAAAGCACATTTAAATCCCGATTTAGATAACCGTATGAAGCAAACTATTCGGGCAAGACGAAAACGGCATTTTAATGCAGAGCAACAAAATACACGGAAAAAGTCTATCGATTTGGAATTTTTAGTTTGGCAACGACTTGCTAATTTGGCTAAACGCCGAGGTTGTACGTTGTCGCAAACAATTACACAACTAATTGAAGATGCTGAGCAGAAAGAGCAATATGTAACAAAAGTATCAACAATTAAAGATGATTTGCTGTCGATGCTTGATGTGAAGCAAAACAGTAAATAACGTAAATTACAGGATAAATAGGTTTAATTATGGGAAAATCCCTTGTTATTGTGGAATCACCAGCCAAAGCTAAAACGATTAATAAATATCTTGGTAAAGATTTCGTGGTTAAATCAAGTGTAGGTCACATTCGAGATCTACCTGTGAGTGGTAGTAGCCAACGAGCTGAAAAAACTGCAAAAGATACAAAAAATAAAACCGAGAAAAAGGTTAAACGTTCAGAAAAGCAGGTCTTAGTTGATCGTATGAGCGTTGATCCTTATAACGGTTGGAAAGCACATTACGAAATTTTACCGGGTAAAGAGCGGGTTGTATCTGAACTTAAAAAGCTAGCAAAAGACGCAGACATGATCTATCTCGCAACCGACTTGGATAGAGAAGGGGAAGCCATTGCATGGCACCTTAAAGATGTTATTGGAGGTGATGATAGTAAATACCGTCGTGTGGTCTTTAATGAAATTACCAAAACCGCAATCAAAAATGCGTTTAATGAGCCATCAATGCTTGATATGGATCGCGTAAATGCACAGCAAGCACGTCGATTTATGGATCGTGTTGTAGGGTTTATGTTATCGCCATTACTTTGGAAGAAAGTTGCCCGAGGATTATCAGCTGGCCGTGTACAATCGGTTGCGGTTCGTCTTGTCGTTGAGCGTGAGCGTGAAATCCACGCCTTTATTCCTGAGGAATATTGGGATCTTTATGCCGATCTAAACACCGCAAAGAAAGATCAGCTTACTTTACAAGTTACACACTACAAAGATAAAGCTTTTGAACCTAAGGATAAAGTTGCGATTGATATTGCTTTGGCCGAGCTCAACAAAAGCCAATATCAAGTCACAAATATTGAAGAAAAGCCAACCAAAAGCAATCCTACAGCGCCGTTTATAACCTCGACTTTACAACAAGCGGCTAGCACACGTTTAGGGTTTGGTGTTAAAAAAACCATGATGTTGGCACAGCGATTATACGAAGCAGGTTACATCACCTACATGCGTACTGACTCGACCAATTTAAGTCAAGATGCTTTAACCATGGTACGCGATTATATTGGTAAAAACTTTGGTGACAAATATCTACCTAAATCAGCTAATGTATACAGTAGCAAAAAGAACTCGCAAGAAGCACACGAAGCGATTCGACCATCAGATGTTACTATCTTAGCTGACAATCTTAGTGATGTTGAAGCCGATGCGTGCAAATTATATCAACTAATTTGGCGTCAATTTGTGGCATGTCAAATGACATCGGCTGAATACAATTCAACAACACTGACTGTTGAATCTGGCGATTTCACTTTAAAAGCTAAAGGTCGTACATTGCGTTTTGATGGTTGGACTAAAGTGCAACCACAGCTAGCTAAAAATAGTGAAGATAAGATATTACCGCAGGTATCGGTAAACGATAAGCTCGATTTAATTAGTTTAAACCCAAATCAGCACTTTACTAAGCCACCAGCACGTTACAACGAAGCGTCATTAGTTAAAGAGCTTGAAAAACGTGAAATTGGACGCCCTTCGACTTATGCGACTATTATTTCGACTATTCAAGATCGAGGTTATGTACGTTTAGATAACCGTCGTTTTTATGCTGAAAAAATTGGAGAAATTGTTACTGACAGACTTAGCGAGAATTTCAATGATTTGATGAGCTATGATTTTACCGCTCGTATGGAGCATGCACTTGATGAAATTGCACATAAAAAACAAGAATGGCGTGAAGTGCTTGACCAATTTTTTAGCGACTTCAGTCAACATCTTGAAGTGGCCGAACAAACGCCTGATAAAGGTGGTATGCAACTTAATCCATTGGTATTAACGCCTGAAATCAAATGCCCAAATTGTAGCCGTGAAATGGGAATTAAAACTGCGGGTACTGGCGTATTTTTAGCCTGTTCTGGTTATGCATTGCCTCCTAAAGAGCGTTGTAAACAAACGATTAACTTAATCCCTGAGCATGAAACACTTAATCTTTTAGAAGAGTCTGAGACAGCCGAAACTGACGCATTAAGAGCACGTAAACGTTGTCCAAAATGCCACACAGCAATGGATAGTTATTTACTTGATAACGAACGTAAATTACATATTTGTGGTAATAACCCAATTTGTGATGGCTTTATTGTCGAGAAAGGTAACTTCAAAATAAAAAGCTATGAAGGTCCAATTATTGAGTGTGAAAAATGTGGTTCAGAAATGCATTTAAAATCAGGTCGTTTTGGTCTTTATATGGGATGTACTAACCCTGATTGTAAAAATACACGTAAAATCTTAAAAAATGGTGAAGTTGCGCCACCGAAAGAAGATCCTGTTGATTTACCTGAGCTTCAATGCAGTAAATCAGATGCACACTTTGTGTTACGTGATGGTGCTTCAGGAATCTTTTTAGCTGCGCATAACTTTCCAAAATCAAGGGAAACACGAGCGCCTTTAATTGAAGAGTTACAACGCTTTAAAGATCGCTTACCAGAAAAATTTATTTACTTAACCGAAGCACCAAATAAAGATCCTGAAGGCAATCCCTCTATTGTTCGTTTTAGTCGTAAAAATAAACAACAGTATGTCACTTCTGAAGTTAATGGAAAATCGACAGGTTGGGTAATGCACTATGTGGATGGCAAGTGGATTAATGGTAAAAAATAGGTAAGAACCTTTAAATTTTATTAAAAGTTTCAAAGGAGTATACCTTTCAGTATAAAACGATTGTTTTTTGTGCTGATGTGTGAAAAACTTACCTCCTAAATTCTCCCTTTTAAAACATTATTAAAAGGGAGAAAGCATACAGTTAAAGGAGCTTTTGTTTGTCATGAAATTGCAGCAATTACGTTATATTGTTGAAGTCGCAAATAACGATCTTAATGTATCGCTAACATCCGAAAAACTGTATACCTCTCAGCCAGGCATTAGCAAACAAATAAAGCTATTAGAAGATGAACTTGGTGTGCAAATTTTTACTCGAACAGGTAAACACCTTTCACAAGTAACCCCCGTTGGTGAAAAAATTATTGCATCGGCTAGAGAAATCCTCAATAAATCTAACGATATCAAAATTATTGCCAAAGAGTTTAGTCAGCCAAATCAAGGATCACTCACTATTACAACCACTTATACTCAAGCCCGTTATGCTTTGCCGTCTGTGATCCAAAAATTTATGAAGCAATACTCAAATATTACTTTACATATGGAACAAGGATCATCTGCACAATGCATATTACAAGCACAAACAGGGCTAGCGGAATTTGCTATTGTGACTGATATTTCACAATTAAATGACGATATGATCGCTTTGCCTTGCTATCACTGGAACCAAGCGGTTATTGTTATGAAAGATCATCCTTTAGCAAAAAGCCGCTTGATATCGATTGAAGAATTATCTAAATATCCGTTAGTCAGTTATGATTTTTCAAATGATGGTTCAGATTTAAATCAAGCCTTCTTAAAGGCTAAGCAATCGCCAAATATTGTTTTTAGTACAACCGATGCTGATTTAATTAAAACTTATGTAAAGCTAGGTGTAGGGGTGGGTATTGTTGCAAAAATGGCGGTAAGTAATAATTCAGATGATAATTTTGTTGTACTTAACGCAGGACATATCTTTCCTTACAGTACGACCTATATTGTTTTTTCACGATCGCTATTTTTACGTAGTTATATGTACGATTTTACTCATCTTTTTGCACCTCATTTGAATCGACAAACAGTTGATAAGCTTATTTTATGTGAAAACAATACCGAAGTATTAGCAATGTTTAACGGGGTAAAATTACCCGTTTGCTAAGTTGATTTATTGTTTTATGCTAATTGAATATAAAATTAACACTAAAGTGCAATGGGATTTGCACTTTAGCTAGGTTTATTATTTATGTCTTGCTTTTAAAATCCCGATCACATCTTGTAGCGATAGATTCTGATCTTGAAGTAAAACTAAAAGATGATAAACCAAATCAGCAGATTCATTTTTTAACTCTTCGCGATCATGTACGGTTGCGGCTAATGCTGTCTCAACGCCTTCTTCACCAACTTTCTGAGCAATACGTTTAGTGCCGTCATGATAGAGTTTGGCGGTATATGATGATTTAGGATCGGCATTTTTACGCCCCGCTATTAACTGTTCTAACTCAAACAAAAATCCCCATTCGGTTTTTACTTTATCAAAACAGCTATTTGATCCTGTGTGACAAGTTGGACCAATAGGATCAACTAAAATCAGTAAAGTATCATTATCACAATCTGCCGAAATACTCACCACATTTAAAAAGTTACCAGACGTTTCGCCTTTGGTCCAAAGTCGCTGTTTGGTGCGTGAATAAAACGTCACTTTACCACTATTTTTTGTTTGCGCTAATGCCTCTTGATTCATATAACCCAGCATCAGCACATCACCAGAAACATAATGCTGAATAATCACCGGCATTAGATTGTTTACTTTTTGCCAATCCAGTTGTTGCAAATCTAGTTGTTGTAAATTTAATTGTTGTAAATCTAATTTTGTATCGCAATTTTGAGTTAACATAATCGAATTTCTACTCCATTTTGAGCTAAATACTGTTTAAGTTCACCAATATTAATAATTTGCTTATGAAATACTGAAGCAGCTAATGCACCATCAACGTTGGCCGTTGTAAAAGCTTGTAAAAAATGAGCCATAGAGCCCGCACCACCCGAAGCAATAAGTGGTACATGACAGACTTCACGAATAGCTTTAAGTTGAGTCAGATCATAGCCATTACGCACACCATCTTGGTTCATCATATTAAGGACAATTTCGCCAGCACCACGCTTTTGCACCTCTTTAACCCAATCAAGCGTGTTCCATTTAGTGGCAATGGTGCGCTTTTCATCTCCTGTAAATTGGTAAACGTGATAATTATCAGATTCTTTGTCATACCAAGTATCAATACCAACAACAATACACTGCACACCATAACGATCGGCAAGGCGAGTAATTAAGGTTGGATCAGCAAGTGCAGGGGAGTTGATTGAAATTTTATCAGCACCAAATGAGAGTATTTGCCCTGCATCTTCAATTGTTTTAATTCCACCAGCGACACAAAACGGAATATCAATCACCTCGGCAACTTTAGCAACCCAGCTTTTATCTACTACACGACCGTCAGATGAAGCCGTAATATCATAAAAAACGAGCTCATCAGCGCCTTCTTGAGCATAGCGTTTTGCTAAAGGGACAATATCGCCAATAATTTCGTGATTTCGAAATTGCACGCCTTTAACCACTTGACCATCACGAACATCTAAACAAGGGATTATCCTTTTTGCCAGCATAAAATTGCCTCCTGAACAGTAAATTTACCTTCAAGCAGTGCTCGCCCGACAATCACGCCAGCAACACCACTATCTTTAAGCGCTTCAATATCATCTAATTGACCAATTCCGCCAGAAGCTTGAAAAGCGATTTGAGGGTATTTTTGACTGATTTCTTGATACAACTTAACATTTGAACCGCTAAGCGTACCATCTTTCGAAATATCAGTACAAAGCACATGTTTCAATCCATAAGGCAAATAGCTATCAATTACGCATTCCAATGTCTGTTTTGAGTCTTCTTGCCAACCGTGGATAGCGACATACTTGTTTCCTTTAGAATCAATTCGTACATCAAGCGCTAATACCAATTTTTCAGCACCATATTTTGTAAACCACTGTTTAACAATTTCAGGTTGTTTAATGGCGGTTGAACCAATCACCACACGCGCAGCACCTGCGGATAATAATGCTTCAACATCATTTTGGGTACGAATACCACCACCAATCTGCACAGGAATTTGAACACCACTAATAAGTGATTTTATTAACGAAATTTGCCTAGCATTAGGATCTTTCGCACCAGTTAAATCCACCAAATGCAATAGCTTAGCACCTTGCTTTTCGTAATCTTGTAAACGTAAAAGCGGATTATTGCCATAATCACGTTTTTGTTCATAATCGCCTTGATGTAATCGCACCACATTACCGTCAATTAAATCAAGAGCAGGAATAATTATTGGGTAAACAGCCATAATTACATCTCCAAAAAGTTTTTGAGCAATTTTGCACCGGCTAAACCAGAACGTTCTGGATGAAATTGCACGCCGTAAAAATTGTCTTTTTGCACGGCTGCGGTAAAGCTTTCGCCGTAATTGGTTTCTGCTATTGTTGCTGAGCATAGAGGCATTGCGTATCCATGTACAAAATAAAAATAAGCACCATCAGGAATTTCTCGAAAAAGATGATGTCCGGCTTTTGGGTAGACTTTATTCCACCCCATATGCGGAAGGGGTAATCCACAATCAGGAATTTCAGTCACTTTTTCATTAATTATACCAAGTGTATGCACATTCCCTTCATTACTATAATCAGCTAAAAGCTGCATACCAAGACAGATCCCTAATACTGGCTGAGTACAAACTTTTATCAGTTCAATTAAATTACGCTCTTTTAGTTTTTGCATCGCTGCTGAAGCAGAACCCACACCGGGCAAAAAAAGCTTGTCTGAATTTAACACTACTTCGGGATCAAGGCTAATAATTGGCTTATAACCTAATCTTTCTATTGCATACTTAACCGATGAAAGATTGGCGCAGCCAGTATCTAAAATGACAACATTCATTTATAGCACTCCTTTTGAGCTAGGTAGTTGGTCACTTTCAATCTTAATTGCTTGTTTTAAGGTGCGAGCAAAAGCTTTAAACAAGCTTTCAACTTTATGGTGATCATTATCGCCTTCTGTTTCAATATGCAAGGTGATTGCCATTGCATAGCTGATTGAATAAAAAAAGTGCTCAACCATTTGAGTGCTCATATCGCCCACTTTCTGGTGGGTAAACTGAGCCGAAAATTTAAGATAAGGGCGACCTGAAATATCCATTGCACATTTTGCTAAACACTCATCCATCGGAATTACTGAAGCATAGCGAGTTATACCACGTTTATCACCGAGTGCTATTTTTAAAGCCTCACCCAAGGCAAGCCCTGTATCTTCGATAGTATGATGATCATCAATATGCAAATCGCCATCGACTTGAATATTAAGTTTAATTCCACCGTGAGTGGTAATTTGATCAAGCATATGATCAAAAAAACCGATCCCCGTATTGATATGACTACCACCTTGACGATCAAGCCATACTTCAACGCGTATTTTTGTTTCTTTGGTGTTGCGTTCAACTTTCGCATAGCGATCTTTAGTGGTTAATTGTTGGGCGATTTCGCTCCAATTTAAATTTTCAGGGTGATAGCGTAGTCCTTTGATTTGCATATTTTCAGCTAACTGAATATCTGTGACCCTGTCACCAATAACGTAACTATTGGCTTTATCTAATTTGCCACTGGTAAGATAAGGTAAAACTAATTGAATTTTTGGTTTACGGCACTCACAATTATCTTTAGGAAAATGAGGGCAGATAAGGACCTCCTCAAAATTAACCCCTTGTGATTTAAAAATCTGCATCATTAAATTATGCGGACCCACAAAATCGGCTTGTGGATAGCTACTGGTACCAAGTCCATCTTGATTCGTCACCATCACTAGCTTATAGCCAGCGGCTTGCAATTTAAGAAGGGCAGGGATTACATTCGGCTCAAAAGCCAGTTTATCAAAGCGATCAACTTGAAAGTCAACGGGTGGTTCGGTAATTAATGTGCCGTCTCGGTCAATAAATAAGTATTTTTGTAACATATTTGCTCCTATTTTATTGCTTTGAGCGCAGAAATAACCGCTTCGCACTCAGCTTGGGTGCCAATGGTAATTCGAATCATATTATCTTGCCCAATCGACTTGCTTTGATCGCGTAAAATAATACCTTTATGCCATAAGGTTTCAAACACTGCTTTATGGTCTTGGAACTTTACGCATAAATAGTTTGACGAACTGGGATAAACTTTTTCAACAATCGATAATTGTGTGAGTAAACTGGCAAATTTTTCTTTTTGTTTATTTAAATTGATGACATGCAACTTCATAGTATTAATCCCCTCTTTACTCAGCGCTTGAGCGGCAATATCGGCAACAGGCGTCGCAAGAGGATAGGGGGCAATCACTTTTTGTAATGCATCAATAACCGGTTTATTTGCGATGGTAAAGCCACAACGTAATCCTGCCAAAGCAAACGCTTTTGATAGTGTGCGTAAAACCACTAAATGTGGATAGTCAGCAAGCCAACTTACGACCGTTGAATTTGGAGAAAACTCAATATAAGCTTCATCAATTATAACTAAGGCACGATCGTAAGCGATATTGAGTAACGTCTTGATATCTTCAGGATCAATCAAGTTACCCGTTGGATTATTTGGCGAACAGACATAAATCAACTTAACTCCCTCAAGATTTTGCTCAATACTTTCAAGATCGAGTTGCCAATCAGCTGTGGTAGGCACGGTTTTAGTATTTATACCTAACGTTTCCGCACTCACTTGATACATACCATAAGTTGGAGGGCAGTACAAAATGCTGTCTTTTTCTGGCTCACAAAATGCACGCATTAATAGCTCAATGGCTTCATCTGCACCCCGGCTAACAATTAACTGCTCAGATTGCACGCCTGCATATTGTGCATAACGCTGAATTACTTTTTCAGGCTGTGGTTCTGGATAACGGTTTAAGGATTGATCGGTCAATTCAAAATGTGGAGCAACAGGATACTCGTTTGCATTTAGCCATACATTACCTTGACCACCAATACGGCGAGCAGATTGATAAGGCGTTAATTGCTGAACATTTTTTCGAACTAATTTATTGATATCCATTTTAACCACCTATTTTTGATTTATTGAATTTAATACCGCAAGTCTAAGGCTAACCGCTTGTTTATGGGCGGTGAGTTGTTCCGCTTCTGCCATTAACTCAACCGCATGACCAATAGCTTTTAACCCCTCTGGTGATAATTTTTGCACCGTCATACGTTTTTGAAAATCTGCCAAACCAAGACTAGAGCAGGTTGCTGTATAGCCATAAGTTGGCAAAACATGGTTCGTTCCTGAAGCATAATCGCCGGCTGATTCTGGCGACCAATCGCCTAAAAATATTGAACCAGCACTGGTTATCTGTTCCACTAACTCATCGGCATTACGGGTTTGGATAATTAAATGCTCAGGTCCATAACGATTACTAATTGCCACACACTCATCCAAATCTTTTGTGACAATCAAACGGCTTTCTTGGAGTGCCTTTTCGGCAATACCTTGGCGAGACAGCTCAGCCAACTGTTTATCCACTTCTTGCGAAACAGCTTGAGCAATCGTTTCATCTGGCGTTAATAACACCACTTGCGAATCAGGACCATGCTCAGCTTGCGATAAAAGATCGGCGGCAATAAAAGCAGGATTCGCTGAACTATCCGCAATCACCAACACTTCAGACGGACCTGCTGGCATATCAATGGCAGCGCCATCAAGTCGCTGGCTAACTTGTCGTTTAGCCTCGGTAACATAAGCATTACCTGGACCAAAAATCTTATCAACTTTAGGAACCGACTCAGTACCTAGCGCCATTGCACCAATGGCTTGCGCACCGCCTAATTGATAAACCTCGCTAACACCACACAACTGAGCAGCATATAAAATCTCGTCAGCGATGGGCGGTGGCGAACATAAAATAACTTGACGACAACCCGCAATTTTAGCTGGCGTTGCAAGCATTAACACAGTAGATAATAAAGGGGCAGAACCACCCGGAATATAAAGCCCAACTGAATCAATAGGACGAGTAACTAACTGACATTTTACCCCCGGCATTGTTTCGACCGTAATGGATTGATAGGCTTGTGCTTGGTGAAATTTTTTAATGTTGGCAACCGCTAATTGCATGGCTTGTTTTAATTCAGGATTAACACGATTTGCGGCGGTTTTAATTTCTTCTTTTGTAAGCTTTATTTGCTCAATTTGAACTTTATCAAATTTGTTACTTAATGCTTTTAGAGCCTCATCGCCGTGCTGTTTTACTTGTGCCAAAATATCGGCTACTGCCTTGCTAATCGAATCCGACGCATTAATTGCAGGGCGAGTCAGTAGTATCTTTCGTTGATCGTCAGTACATTGTTGCCAATAAGAAAGTTTCATCTTATTACTCCATCATTTTTTCAATTGGTAATACAAGAATTGAACTTGCGCCTAATGCTTTTAACTCTTCCATGGTTTCCCAAAATAGAGACTCACTACTCACCATATGTAATGCAACACGATTTTGCTCACCAGTGAGAGGCAAAATAGTAGGGTTTTCTGCACCCGGTAATAAGGCAACAATATCTTCCAAAACAGCGGTAGGGGCGTGGAGCATAATATATTTCGATTCGCGAGCCTGAATAACGCCTTGAATGCGTGTCATGATTTTATCGATTAACGCCTGTTTTATTGGTGGCATTTCGCCTTGACGTTGAATTAAGCAGGCTTTGGATTTATAGATAACTTCGATCTCTTTTAGTCCATTGGCCTCAAGCGTTGCACCGCTAGACACCAAATCACAAATAACATCAGCAAGCCCTGCTCTAGGGGCAACTTCGACCGAACCATTCAGCAAACAGGTCTTAAAGGTAACATTATATTGAGCAAGATAACGGCGGAGCAGATGAGGGTAAGTGGTGGCAATACGCAAATCATTTAAACATTCTGGTCCAGAATATTCAAAATCACGAGGTGCAGCGATCGACAACCGACAGCCACCAAAATCTAAACTGCGCAATTTTTTAAATTGTGGATCTTCGCCTTCGGCCTGCCTATCTAATACTTCTTCTTCTAAAACATTTTCGCCGACAATCCCAATATCGACAACACCATCAATAACCAATCCGGGGATATCGTCATCACGAACACGCAAGATATCAATTGGCATATTTTCGGCAAAAGCGATCAAACGTTGTTCTTGAAGATTAATTTTAATACCACATTGAGCAAGTAACTTTTTTGATTCGTCACTTAATCGACCTGACTTTTGCATTGCAATGCGTAAACGCGAATTATCCAACATATCTTTCTCCAAAGTTATCTAAAAATTTATAAACCACAAACAAAAAACCCTCGGAAGTTTGATCTTCCGAGGGTTCTCTGCTTGCTTTTGCGATATCACCGGAAGATCAACGTCTTCCAGCACCAATCGCCCGAAGACTATTCAGGAATGACGGTGATGATGTGTACTAATAGCATTAGTAATAAAAACGCAAAAACAATTCATAAAAATAAAAAACCTTTAACTGAGTTGATAATTAAAGCTACTGAACAAAATATAACAGAATTTACATGCTCGCAACTTTTTTTTGATTTTTATTTAAAAATTTTTATATAAAAATAGTAAACAAGTTTAGATGTAAATCTTTAAAATAGCATTATCGAATCACTTTTGACTGATGACTAACTTTATAACGGCAATAGTGCTCAAGCTTGTCTAAAAAGTGGATTAAATTTTGGTCTGTAAATTCACTTTTTATAAAATAACACCCATCGCCTGTGATTTTATAAAATTCGATGATTTCCTTAAACGACATGACCATGTTTTCGAACAAGGTGAATTGATTTGAATTCATATAAATTGTAATAAACTGAAGCTGATTTGTTTTTTCTTTAATAGTAAATTTTTCAATAATATGACTATCATACAATTCTTGAACTCGCTGTCCAACAGCCTGTCCTGACAAAAATACTTTTTCGCCAATTTCTTTCCATGATTGGCGACTATTTTTTTTAAGTTCATCTAAAATAGCGCGATCTTTTTTATCCATACTTGCTCATCTTTTTCATATTGAAAGTAGCTAAGTAATAATACTTTCAATTCGTTATGTAACAGATAGCGTAATTATCGCATAATTATCAACTCAAACATAATTTAAGGACAAAACAATGAAACAAGGGTTAATAATTATCGACGTACAAAATGACTATTTCCCAACGGGTAAATTTACTTTAAACAATACAGAATTAACATTACAAAATACCTTAAAACTACAAAAACACTTTAGATCACAACAACTCCCAATCTTTTATATCCAGCATATAAAACCCGATCCTCATGCTGATTTTTTTGCTAACGGAAGTTTAGGTGCTGAAATTCACCCAAGTTTGTTACAGCTTGGTAACTTGCATGAATATCTTGTAAAAAAAGCATTTCCTAACAGTTTTTATCAAACAGAGTTACAACAAAAATTACAACAAGAACAGATTCAACAACTTGTTATTTGTGGAATGATGAGCCATATGTGTGTTGACTCAACAACACGTCACGCATCTGAACTTGGTTATCAACCGATATTAATTCATGACGCTTGTACAACTCGTGATCTTGAATTTGACGGTAAAACGATTCCATTCCAAGTGGTACATAATAGTTTTATGTCTGCCTTAAGCAATTTTGCATCGGTTATAAGTTGTGAAACGTTTATTCAAACCAAATAGATTATTTGATAAATTATCGTATTATGATTAAATGATTATGGCTAATGGATGCCACAAAAGTGATAGCATAACAAACGTCCTAAAATCCTACACCTAATTTATTCTAATCATCTAAAAAAGGCGATATTCCCCACCCAAAAACTATTCAGGAAAGACGTTGATTTTATTGGTATTTTTTGGGTGTTTTGTCAAAAAACAGCTAATATCCTCACTAATATGCAATATACTTAGGCAACACACTAAATCGACCACTCCCCAACAACACTAAACTAAGTGCAGTGAGGGCCATAAAAGCTGGGTATTCCCAACCGCCACCTGAATTACTAAATGACCAGCCATTCACCGAGTGAATAAATGTAATAACAGTCATTTGAATCACTGCTAATAAACTAATAATGCGCGTTAAAATGCCTAAAAGTAATAATAGACCACCACCAATTTCAAACATAATTGTTAAGTAACCTACAAAACTTGGAAAGCCAAGTGATTGAAAATATTGTGCGGTGCCTGTTGGAGTAAAGACAAATAGTTTGGTGAAACCATGCGCTAAAAACATAACACCTAATGCAATTCGTAATATTAGCGAAGCTAGATCTATTTGGTAGTATTTCATTTTTGATGTCCTATAGGTTGATTATTACGATCAATTATTACTGTTTGTTTATCATAATGGTTATTATTTTGTAGATAAATAAGCTATTATGTGATTTATTGTCATAATAAATGGAACAATTGATTTGTGTAGGTGAAAGCAAATGGATAGATCTAACAAATTACTAGAAATGACGGTTTTTGTGGCGGTGGTTGATTGTAGTAGCTTTGTTGATGCGGCAATTAAGTTAAATATGTCTAAGCAGGCGGTGTCACGTTATATTCAAGCATTAGAAGATCGCTTGCAAGTTCGGTTATTGCAACGAACCACTCGCAAAATGGTTATTACTCACGAAGGGCAAATTTTTTATTTGCAAGCTAAAGCCATTATTAATGCCACTATAGAAGCTGAAAATAACCTCACTTTAGATCAAGCAAGTCCTCAAGGTATTCTTCGGGTTAATGTGCCTGTGAGTTTTGGTATTTTGCACTTGGCACCTTTATGGCAAAATTTTATCGATAAATATCCCAAAATTGAACTAGATATTACATTATCAGATCGTGTGGTTGATTTGCTTGAAGAGGGTTACGATCTTGCTGTTCGAATAGGCCAGTTAGAAAGTTCGTCGCTGATTTGTCGTAAGTTGGCCACTACGCAAATTATCGCCGCCGCGTCGCCTGATTATATTGCTAAGTATGGCATGCCGAATGATCCTAACGATTTGTTCAATCATAAAATTGTGATGTATAGTCAGTGGGCTAAAAAAGAGCAATGGCACTTTTATAAAGGTAATACCCGTCAGTCAGTTAACTTAAAAGCGAATGTCTATTGTAATAATGGTGATACTTGTCGCCAAATTATGTTACAAGGCGGAGGTATTTCGTTGCAACCTGATTTTATTATTGGTCAAGACCTAAAAATAGGGCGATTGGTGCGTGTTTTGTTGGATTACAATATTGAGGATTTGAATATTTATGCAGTTTATCCAAGTCGTAAATTGTTACCACTTCGAACTCGTTGTTTAATTGATTTTTTAGTTAGTGAACTAAATGATTATCAATGGTCTGTTAACTAAAAAATAATAGTTATTATTTGAAATATTTTCTGAAATCATATAATTTATTGAAATAATACAATTAGATTTAATATCAATTTTAATAAAATAAATGAATAATAAATAAGGAATTAGAAATGAGTTTATTTTCACGCTTGTTTGGCAAAAAGTCCCAACCGCAGTCTCAACTTTGCCAAGCAGATGATGTATTGATCGAAAATACCAATATTAAAGAAGCATTATCGTTAAGTATTGTATTTAAAGGTTCGGTCAACTTTAATGAAAGTGATTTGTTAGATTCGCTGCGTAAGTTAAATCCCACGCTAAAAAACGCACAATATCAAACTCCTTTTGGGCAGTTGGATGAGGGATCTTATGCCTTAGTAGGTTGGGGAAAGCATGTGGTAAAGCTGTTTGGTATTAATGCACCTTATCCTGTTGATATTTTAGAGGAGTGTGTTACTCCTGCTCATTATAGTCAGGAGCTTAAAGAACAAATTCGTCATAACGATAGCCATTTGCTTTTATATTATGTGGGATATGACCAAGATGTGCTTGAGCAATATTTAGCTTTAACTTATGTAGCAGCTTGTTTTGAGCCATTTAATGCCTTAGCGGTGATTAATCCTAATGGCCATACTTCTTTGCCTGTTAATGTTATTCATAAACTAATCGCAGATAAAGATGGTATTAATAGTTTATGTTATTGTTTACCGACGTTTTTTTGTGGTTTTGTTAAATATGATGTCGAAAACGTTAAAGGTGTTTGGATGCGTACCTATGGTGCCAGTGTTTTTTGTTTGCCAGATTTTGCTGTATTGGCAAATACCCATGATGAGGGCGAATACTATTTTGATATGTTTGGTAATATTCTACAGTATTTGCGTGATAGTGGTGCAACAATGGTACCAGGAGATACTATGGAAGTAGGGGATAATAAAATAATGTCACTACGTGCACCTAAAGGTGATGAGTATTTTTTAAAAGATACAGGCTATGTTTTGGTGGTTGAAATTAATAATAACTCAATCTGATAAATAGCAACGTGTTAAAAAAGCAATCTAATAAACTAAAACGCCTAATTTTAAATAGGCGTTTTAGTTTATGCTAATTTCTTTCATCATTATAGGCTACCACTAAATAGATTATTTTCCGATTGTTTAACTTGGCAAAACCATAACCACCCATCATGATGGAAATAGAATGCAATATTGTTATCAGTGCAAATAAGCAGGCTATCATCACAAATGCAATCTAAGCAAGTTGTCGATATTTCTATTCCTTTAGTATTGGCATCATAGTAGTAGCCTGATTTAATCGAATAATGTTTTACTATTTGATTAAATGCCTCAAAAGTATTGTTATCAATTTTTACACAATAGTGATTTAAATGGTTATCAAGATGTTTAATATTACTGGAAAATTTTTTCCATTTGCTATGAAGCAAAAAGTGATATCGTTGTTTTCTGTTTGTTTGTATAAAATTGTTTATAAAAAATTTTAAATGATTAATTTTTTTGCTAAAAAGATTCCATTTAATTGTTTTTTTGATATTTCGATTTGTTTTGCGATGACCTCTACATAAAATTTATCGCTTTGAACAATATAATGCCAATAATCACCACAATCATAATGTTGCCAATCAGGAAAATGGGATTGTCGTTCATTTTTTAATTGTTCAAGCCATGATGATTCTGGAATAATCCAATAACAAGCATTAAAATCATCACCATCACAATGGCTATAGTAAGCAAGCTGTTTGTTTCGTTCAAAACGCATTGCCCAAACATCAGAAAACTGAAATATTCCTGTAAATTTAGAATATTTTGCTGGTTTGTACCATATTTTACAATAGGCGGTTAACTTATCGCCGCTAGATTTTATAACAAGATCATTGTTGGGTGCTTGCCAAAAAGGAAGTTCAATGGGATAGGCAAGATCTTTTACTTGTGATTGTTGATAAGTGATACCATGAGAGGTTAAAGTTGTTTGAATATGCTCTTCAACGTGACAATTAAGGCATTTATCTCTTGCAATCATAAAACTAAGAATATAAGTTGGACGAAGAGCAATATCAAAAATACGATCGATTTTGTCATGAACCATTATTGTAAAATCATCTAATTTAGCCTTAGCTATGCTACTGTCATTTTTATAGGTGAATGTACTGTTGAAGGTCTGCTCAAGATTGTCCAATAATTGTTCAAATGTGCAATCCTCATTAATTAAAAATCTTAACCATTTTTGGGGTGTATTCATCTGTTCCTACTTAGCACTATTCTTTTGCGATTAATTTAAGGGCGATCTGGCAAAAATATTTCCCTGTTTTCGATAATATTTAATGAATTTTATTCTTTTTTGAGATGAATTGTTAGGTTAAATTGATTTTTGTTGTCTAAATCGATGATACAGTATGTAAAATCAGTAAACAAACTAGGCAAATAGCACTAAAATTTAGTTGAAAATTTAAAGTAATTTAACTACTCATATTGTTAAGTGATAATTTTACTGTAAAGTTTAATAGGTTTATAGAAAAATGGATTACATAGAATAATAATTCATTTCCATCCCGATACTTAAAATAGAAAAGATATAACGAAAAAATTTGTTTTTATTCTTATCCTTATTTTTAGCCTTTGTGGATGTGCGTATAAAAATATTTTACCGAACAAAGACGTTATTATAAAATTAAAAGCCGATGAAAACACCGGTATTATTGCCGAATCCAAACAATATTCATACCAATTTACTAGTCCAGATGCGTTACAGAAACTCAAAATTTATCGTGAATTTTTAACCGAATATAAGAATTATGTTAAAAGTGTATCAATCACTTTTTATCAAGAAAATATAGATGGTGAAATTACTGCTCGGTATACCAATTTTATCTTCAAAAAAACATTAGGTGATAAAAAATTCCTTGAAAAGGATAAATCAAATTTGGTTTTAGAAGATGGCTATTATCAAGTGCTATTTACAACCAAAGGGATGGCTTATAAGCAAGCCAATACGTTGTCTGAACAATATTTATTGTCAAAACCAATAAGCATATCATTTAAAACAAATCATGAAATAAATATCATTTGATATTAGTGGGGAGGATTATATTTCCAATTTTTATTCCTATGGCAATGATTTGTTGTGCTGTCGGCTTTTGTTAAAATATCTATCATATTGACTTGTTTAGCATTAATTTTATACTGTTACGTTAAAATATTAATTATTGACCGATGAAGATTTTGATTGAATTGCTTAATTATCTCCTTTTCCCTATACGCAAGCCCAATTTTTGCCAGTTAACACAGTCTTTACAACATAAAACAATTATTATTACTGGCGCTAGTTTTGGAGTTGGTGAGGCGTTATGTTATCTTTTGGCTGATATTGAGTGTCAACTGATTTTAGTGGCTAGAACAGCAGATAAATTGCAATTCATTAAGCAATCGTTATCAAACAAAAAAGCAAAAGTTGCACTGTTTAGTGCCGATTTGCGTGATGCTAAACAGTTAGATAGTTTTATTACTTATTTAGAACCTTATCATGTTGATGTCTTTATTAATAACGCAGGTATATCAATTTGCCGCCCAATTATGCAATCGTTAGATCGTATGCATGATTTTGAAAGAACCATTAAGCTAAACTATTTGGCTCCCGTTAAATTGTGTTTGGCATTAGTTCCTAAATTACAACAAGCGAAAGGGCACATTGTTAATGTTTCGGCAATAAACGTTTTGTTAGCACCAACAGTTAATTGGGCGGCTTATCAAGCATCTAAAACCGCTTTTGACCAGTGGCTACGTTGTGCTAGTAGCGAGTTTGAAAACCAGCAGATAGCCGTTTCGACAGCTTATTTGCCTTTAGTTAAAACCCGAATGATAGCGCCGACTAAAATCTATAAAAAACTTCCTGCATTGCAACCTAACCAAGCGGCAACTATTATTAGTCGTTTGCTTGTTACCAAAAAACGTCAATATAAACCATGGTGGGCGATTTTGGGGCAACTGGCTTCTGTTATTTTTAACGGCGTTTGGTGCAAATTAAATTATTATTATATTAAGAAAAAACAATGATAAAATCGATTTTAGCTTTGTATAAAACGCAATTATTGACCTTTAAAGGCATTAGGTATTTATTTACTAGTATTCGTCTTGTTGGTATGAATTTAATGGCTTTGCTATATATTCGCCAAAGACTTTGCCCTGAGCAAATTGCGATTAGCCAAGATGGTGTTTGTATTAATTACCGCACACTTTATTGTCAATCTCAACATTTGGCAATGCAATTAGCGTTACATTGTGGTATTAAACCTCATCAAAAAGTCGCTATTATGGCAAGTAATCACACAATTTTGGTTCATGCTTTATTTGCAGTGGCAAGGCTTGGGGCTGATATTTATTTATTAAATACTGAGCTATCGGCGGCACAAGTTAATGATATTAGCAATAATGTGCAATTTGATTGGGTCATTTATGATCCTGATGTTACTGCGCTACCACCTATAAAAAACAGCTTGCCAACTTATCATGAAAGCCAAACTTCTGTTTATTCATTATTAACCGCTTTGCCGTTAACGCCTCAAACTAAAATTAAAGTGACGCACTTTGCTAAGGTGACAGTTTTAACCAGTGGTACAACGGGGCGCTTTAAGATGGCAGGGCGTAGCAGTAAAGCGCAGAATTTTATGCGTCCATTTTTGCAGTTATTAGTAAAATTGAAACTTAGCCATTATAAAAAAATCTATATTGCTACACCGATTTATCATGGTTTTGGTATAGCGACTTTATGTATGTCGGTATTATTAGGGGCAACCATGTTTTTAACTAGGCGATTTGAAGCTAAAAGATCATGTCAATTAATTGCTGATAATCAAATTGAAGTGGTGACATTGGTGCCTTTAATGTTAAATCGAATGTTGACATATTCTGTTGATCAACTTAAAAGCCTGAGTTGTATTATTACTGGTGGAGCACCGATTACTGCGATGTTGGTTAAACAAACATTAGATCAGCTTGGTAAGGTTTTATTCAATTTGTATGGCACGTCTGAAGCTGGCGTTTGTATGATTGCCACTCCCGATGATTTAGCTATCAAGCCAACGACAATAGGTAGGCCACTTAAAGGGCTTTGCGCTAAATTAGTAGCAAAAGAAGATAAAAAGGAGCTTTATATCAAATGTGCTTGGTCAACGTTGGGCAAGCGTTGGGTTGCAACTGGGGATTTGGCTGATAAAGATGCTGAGGGATTTTATTATCTAAAAGGTCGAGTAGATGATATGATTGTTTCAGGTGGGGAAAACGTTTATCCGTTTGAACTAGAGCAACATTTACTATCGCATCTTGAAATTAAAGATACCGCTGTTATTAGTGTTCCTGATACAGAATTTGGGCAACGGTTAGTGGCTTTTGTTGTTTTAGTACCTAATAGTAAATTAACCGAAACAGTACTATTTTGTTGGTTAAAGTCTCAAATTGCCCGTTATCAAATGCCGAAAAAGATCAATATTATCGATCAATTACCTATGACAAAGATCGGTAAAGTTGATCGAAAACGACTAACTCAACTGTATTTGTCTTGTTAGTCATATTTTGTAATTTAATGATATTGAATTGGCTGTCCGTGTTGTTCATTTGGTTGTTCGTCGTTAACTAAAAGTAGGCAGGTATTACTTGATAATACGGCTTGTTGTAATCGTTGTTTGTCTTGTTCATTAAGATCGTTGATGCACGCAACGATATAACTGCAGGTTTGGCTTCGTAGTGCCTTTTCTATTGTCGATATTAGATTTTCGTTTTTTAAATTACTTAAATGAACAACTTTTTGTTTGTCTAACCCTGCAGTATTAATCCATGAACGTTTTAACATTGGGCGTTCAGAAAGCCATAATTGCCATTTTTTGGCTTTATTAAGTGATTTTAATAAAGAGCGTTGTTGCTGTAACAGTTGTTGAAAAGGTGATTCAAAATGAATTGCCATAAGTTGTTGTGATGAATGTTCAATTAGCATAATAACCTCAATACTGTGTCTATATACAGTGTATATTAATACAGTATTTTGGTGTTGTAAACTCTATTTGTGATTATTTTTTGTATTATTTGTTAATTAAATCACTTTAAGATCGCAAATATTGGTACGATAAAATCCCTAAAAATGTCATTAAAACAGAGCCAATTACATGAATCAATATGGCTGCTAAGCCCCAAGATATTCGACCTTCTTGTAAAAAGTTAACAATTTCGGCTGAAAAAGTCGAAAAAGTTGATAGTCCACCACAAAAACCGGTTATCACAAGCAAACGCCATTCGGCAGAAAGGTTAGAATGGTTAAAAAAGGCAATGGCAAAACCAATAATATAACCTGCAACCAAATTAGACAGTAATGTGCCTAGCGGAATTGCAAAAGCAATAATATTTAATTTAAGCGATAAAAACCAACGCAACAAACCACCCGCCACCGAACCGATCGAAATAGCTAAAATCAGTTTTAACATATGATATGTCCTTGCTTATATACTGAAATAAAAAGTTATTTTATAAAATTGAAATATGAATTTGCTATCGATATCAATAATAATTGATGCATAAACATTTGAAGCGATCATACCAGTAGAAAATAGAAATAGGAAATTCTAAGCAGATTGAGATAGAATGTTGAGTATTATTAAGTATTGAGGTTTATATATGTTTACAGGTATTGTGCAAGGTGTTGGTCAGATTATTGATATTGAAGATAAAGATAAATTAAGAACATATAAAGTTAAATTGCCACATCAATTGGCCAATAAAATTGAAATTGGTGCTTCAATTGCTAATGATGGTTGTTGCTTGACGGTGACAGGTTTTGAGCAAGATTGGGTATCGTTTGATATTATGCAAGAAACCTTAGCGTTAACGACATTAGGCGATAAGAAAGTCCATGATTTTGTTAATATTGAACGTAGTGCAAAATATGGCGATGAAGTAGGTGGACATATTATGTCTGGTCATATTTCTTGTACTGCAACGATTGTTGATATTCAAAAAACCGCAACCAATTGCCAAATGATGTTACAGTTGCCTGTAGAGTTTAGTAAGTATGTATTATATAAGGGCTTTATTGGGATTGATGGTGCAAGCTTGACAGTTGGTAAGGTTAACGATAGTTGTTTTCAGATTCATCTAATTCCTGAAACGCTTGCCATTACCACATTAGATGCTAAAAAAATTGGGGACAAAGTTAATATCGAAATTGATTCTCAAACTCAAGCAATTGTCGATACCGTTGAGCGAGTATTAGCAACAAAAAATTGGGTTAATTAAATCGTTAAAATATCAAGATGAAAGTTACTTTAAAACTTAGAATAAAGGTTAGATAAAATAATTAAGATTAGGGGGATTGGATATAAGGATAATCTGTACCCCCACCTAGTAAGGCGGGGGATTTTATTATTTTGATGATGTTCTTGGATCTGGTCCGTATTGGTTTGCACCTGGAGTTGGAGTCATTACTAGAGATACGCCTATTAAAACTGCTCCAGCGATAAAATAAGCAAGGCACCACCAACCACTCATTCCTGCATCATGTAGTCGTCTAACATTGTAGGATAACATTGCTAAGAAGCTAACAATCAAAAATATAACCAAACTCACTACGAGTTGAATTACCTTTATAACAAAATACTTTTTATAGCCATTAAGTCATGAATTAATGGCTTTATTTAATACTTAATACTCCTTATGTATTTTTTATTTTATAAAAACTGTGCGACTATATAATAAGATAATGATTATTTCAAATTTTCATATTAGCAAGGTAATAGTATTTTATTAACGAATATTCTTTTAGTTGATTGTATTCGAAAGTTTGTTAATTTTGAGTGTTTTTTAAAATAGGAGATAAAAAGATCTAATCATTACTCAAAAAACGGTCAGGAAAGGTATTGATTTTATTGAAGTTTTTTATTTTTCTTTTTTTGTTTAAAATCAATAAGTTGGGTGGCACTAAGCAACCTAATAATCCTTTTCAATCCTATCTTGTGCTCTTTATCAATAAGTTGGTTATTTTTTACAGTAGAGTTTTTGACTAATTGTAGAGAGATTTTTGTTGTTCAATATTGCATTAATTATCGGCAGTTTAAAGACTATTTTATTGGTTTGTGGTATGATTAGCGCCAAATTCAATGGCAATAAGTTATGGTGATTATGAGTTATCAAGTTTTAGCACGCAAATGGCGACCAAAATCATTTTCTGAAGTAGTGGGGCAGGAGCATGTCCTTAAAATTTTGTCTAATGCTCTATCACTTGGTCGTGTTCATCATGCTTATTTGTTTTCAGGCACGCGGGGCGTGGGTAAAACATCAATTGCACGTTTATTAGCAAAAGGACTCAATTGTGAAACGGGTATTACGGCAACGCCTTGTGGGGTTTGTGATAATTGTCGTGATATTGAGCAAGGGCGATTTGTTGATTTGCTCGAAATCGACGCAGCATCGCGAACCAAGGTCGAAGACACGCGCGAAATCCTTGATAACATTCAATACTTACCAACCAAAGGGCGGTTTAAGGTCTACTTGATTGACGAAGTTCATATGCTGTCACGCAGTAGCTTTAATGCATTACTAAAAACCTTAGAAGAGCCGCCCGAACATGTTAAATTTTTATTGGCAACTACTGATCCTCAAAAGTTGCCAATTACTATTTTGTCACGCTGTTTGCATTTGCATTTAAATGTGCTTGATTCGACGTTAATCAGCAAACAACTGGATCATATTTTACAGTTAGAACAAATTAGTCATGATCCTAAAGGCATTGGCCTATTGGCTAAAGCTGCTAATGGTAGTATGCGCGATGCGCTAAGTTTAACTGATCAAGCCATTGCTCTTGGTAACGGTAAAGTCGACGCTGAATCAGTATCAGTAATGCTTGGTACACTTGATAAATCGATCCCATTTTCGTTGCTCGAAGCATTGCATCATTGTGACGGTAATGCCTTAATGCAACAAATCGAGTCTGCGGCAATTCAAGGTGCTGATTGGGACAATTTATTAGCCGAAACCATTACGCTATTGCACCAAATTGCGTTATTACAAGTGGTGCCAACCGCATTAGGCGATTATACCGATAACGAAGAACGTATCCGTTTTTTAGCACAATATATGGCTCCGAATGATGTGCAGTTGTTTTATCAAATTTTGTTAATGGGTCGTAAAGAGCTTGCTTTTGCTCCCGATAAAAAAATTGGTGTTGAAATGAGCTTTTTGCGGGCTTTGGCTTTTATGCCAAAGGACGTTGATGCAGTTGTTCCTCCAACTGCACTACAGCCACAATCGCAAACCCAAACTCAACATCAATCACAAACTCAATCCCAAGCTCAAGTTCAAGTTCAAACGATGGGGAAAACGAATGTATCGAAGCAAGCAGAGGGTAATAAGTCAGTTAATTCTCAAACGCAAATTTCGCATGCAACAACACCAGCACAAACTACAAAGGCACCACAAGTAAGTCAGCTAGGACATAATTCGGTTAACCATTCAGAGCCCGTTAAACCCTTTTCACTTGAAGCACAACAATCAGCGCTTGGTTCGCCTTTATCTGAACCTGAACAACCGCATGTTTCTTCTAAACCTGCGCATGATAAGTCGTTAGTTGCCAGCCCTAAAGTTGAACAAACGACTAAATCAGGAGGTGATGATTTAGCGATTCCTGATGAGGTTTCGTCGGTGACTAAGAGTATTTTAGAAATGCGTATGCAGTTGATGAAAGAGGAACAAAATCCAAAAAAGTCTAAAGCGGTTGATGCAACTAAGGCCGCTCAACCTAAAAGTTCAGTCATCAACGCATCACTTGAGCGGATTAAGCAAAATTCTGTTTCTGTTGAGTCTGTCAATACTGATAGCGGTGATAGTCGTATCGATAATGATGACGAGGAAGAAGAAATCACTGCTGAAAATTATCAATGGCAAGCTAGTGGCTTAATTCCGATGAAAGAAGAGCTTGTTGTGGATACGAAAGCTTTTCGTGAGTCTCTTAACGGTGAAAAAACACCCGAAATGACTAAAAAGTTGATTGCCGAAATGGCTCAAAAGGATGCATGGTGTGCTGAAATTGAGCAATTGGATTTGTCACCTTTGATTAAGCAAATTGTCGTTAACTCTTTTTTTGAACAAACAGATGATGGGATGATTGTGTTGCACCTGCGTTCAAGCGTTAAGCATTTGATTAATTCGATATCGAATGTGATTAAAGTAAAAAAAGCCCTTTGTAAACATCGTAATCAAGAGCTTGATGTGAATATTATTATTGATGATGATCTAAATTATAAAACACCAATCGAAATGCGCGAGGAGTTGTACCAAGAAAAACTTGCGCAGGCAAAGATAGCCGTTGCCGAAGATCCAAAAGTGGCAACAATTTGCCGATATTTTGACGCTAAGATTGATGAAGCAAGTGTTCGTCCTGTATAATCATGGTCATATTTTTTTAAACGAGGAATTATTATGTTTTCAGGTGGAAAAGGTGGATTGGGCAACTTAATGAAACAAGCCCAACAAATGCAAGCAAAAATGCAACAAGCGCAAGAAGAGATCGCTAAATTAGAAGTTACAGGCGAATCAGGTGCAGGTATGGTTAAAGTGACCGTTAATGGTACACATAGCTGTAAACGTGTTGAAATCGATCCATCGCTATTAACCGAAGATGATAAAGAAATGCTAGAAGATCTTATTGCGGCAGCTTATAACGATGCAAGCCGCCGTTTAGACGAAGCGCAAAAAGAGCGAATGGCGCAAGTAACAGGTGGCATGCAATTACCACCAGGTTTTAAAATGCCGTTTTAAAAATAGATTATTTTGAGTGTGAGCAGGAAGAAAAATTATATTTTCTTTCTGCTTTTTTGCTAAAAATTATTTTCCAATAAAGATAAAATCGTTTACTAGTTTTTCATTATCATAAGTAATATCACTTAATCGCTTTTTGTAAATTTCACATAAGTCATATATCGAAATTTCTTTTACTTTCACATTATCGAAATCGCTTATCTCTTTGCTTTCTCCTTTGGTAATAATCCAAACTTGTTTATTTTTGCCTGTTAATGGAATTGTTTTAGGGGTGATTCCACCATCATTTTTTTTAATGTTGAAAGTTAATTGTGCTTTTTGGTTTAGTTTATTTATGTAGTTTTCTATTTGTTCTTCTTTAAACGATTCAAAGTTTTTTTGCAGCGTACAGTCATACATTACAGCTAAATTTTCGATAATAAAAAAGCCATCGGCCTTACCCGCTTGATTATCACGATCAAATTGAAATATTTTATTTAAACCAATCACTTTTAATAAATTGAAGACTGAATCTTCAAACGCCAGTGGTTCGTTAATATACTTGATTTGTTGGACAGAATTTATTAAAAGTGCTTGATAGCCTTGGGCATCAATTTTATTTTTCAAAGATTTATCATCAGATAAGCTCTGTTGATTGTTTTCTGTTGCTTGATCTCTGATGATTTTAATATTTGTTGCAAATCGTTGACCTGAATCTTTTTCATTAGCAGTAAATGCCACTCGTAGGCCTATTTCTATTTCATCTATAGGTAAATTATCAAAATCCTTTTTGGTAAAGTAATAATCCTTTCCTTCATCCAATGCTCTTACAAATCCATAATAGGCATCTTCATTATTTTTATCTTTACAAAGTTTTTTTATTTGACTAATCATATATAACGCTCCTTAATGGAATAAATTATGACTTCAAAACATAATTTTTGATTATTGAATAACTACAACCTCTATAGACAAAGCGACTATTTTAATCAGTATTATATATAGATTCATTCCATATATCATTTAGTAAAATGATATATGCTGTAATTAACTTTTGATTTGCCTGTCTATTTATACAGTTTTTCTTTATTATTTGTTTGCTATCGGGTAAACTAACCAATTATTTGCTTAATTGTTATGCTTTATTTTTAAGGATATATTGTGATTGGTCGTTTACGTGGCACCATTATTGAAAAACAACCCCCGAAAGTTCTGATTGAAGTTGGTGGCGTCGGTTATAATGTGTTTATGCCGATGACCTGTTTTTATGAATTACCTGAAAACGGGCAAGAAGTTATTGTATTAACTCATTTTGCTGTGCGTGAAGATGCGCAAGTACTTTATGGGTTTAATCAAGAGCAAGAGCGCGAGTTATTTCGTGAGCTTATTAAAGTTAATGGTGTGGGACCTAAATTAGCGTTAGCTATTTTGTCAGGTATGTCAGCATCGCAATTTATTGGTGCGGTTGAACAGGGCGAAATTAAGACTTTAGTTAAGCTACCCGGTGTGGGCAATAAAACAGCACAGCGGTTAATTGTTGAAATGAAAGATCGTATTAAGCATTTAGGAGAACCATTATCCAATACTAGTACGTTTGTTGATATGGATAACGTTCAAAAATCGGCTAATCAAATTGAAGGCGAGGCGGTTTCGGCTCTAATTGCATTAGGCTATAAACCACAAGAAGCTAGCCGTATTATTAGTAAAGTCATTAAACCTGAAATGGATAGCGAAACGCTGATTCGTGAAGCCTTAAAGTCGGCACTGTAAATAGGGATTGATTATGATTGAAGCGGATCGTTTGATTGCGCCACAAGCGCAAAAGGAAGAAGAATCACTAGATCGTGCAATTCGTCCTAAATGTTTGGATGAATATATTGGGCAACCACAGGTGCGTGAACAGATGAAGATCTTTATTCAAGCAGCCAAACAACGTAAAGATGCACTCGATCATGTGTTGATTTTTGGGCCACCAGGATTGGGGAAAACCACGTTAGCTAATATCGTTGCTAATGAAATGAATGTTAATCTACGGACTACTTCTGGCCCTGTGCTCGAAAAAGCTGGCGATTTAGCTGCTATGCTGACCAATTTGGAGCCTAATGATGTGTTGTTTATTGATGAAATCCATCGATTGTCTCCTGTTGTTGAGGAAATTTTATATCCAGCAATGGAAGATTATCAATTGGATATTATGATTGGTGAAGGACCTGCTGCGCGTTCGATTAAAATTGATCTTCCCCCTTTTACGTTAATTGGTGCAACAACGCGTGCTGGGTCATTAACTTCGCCACTACGTGATCGTTTTGGTATTGTGCAACGTCTTGAGTTTTATCGTGTCGAGGATTTGGAGTATATTGTGAGTCGTAGTGCCAAATTTTTGGGGATGGATTTGTCTGATGAAGGTGCACATTTAATTGCTAAACGTTCTCGAGGTACCCCTCGGATTGCTAATCGTCTTTTGCGCCGTGTGCGTGATTATGCCGATGTAAAATCAAAAGGTGTTATCGATCAAAAAATAGCTACTCAAGCACTTGATATGCTTGATGTTGATAACGAAGGGTTTGATTATATGGATCGTAAATTATTGCTAGCCATTATTGAAAAATTTATGGGTGGGCCCGTTGGTCTCGATAACATTGCTGCAGCTATCGGTGAAGAACGTGAAACGATCGAAGATGTACTTGAGCCTTTTTTAATTCAACAAGGTTATATTCAACGAACGCCTCGTGGCAGAATTGCAACACCACATGCGTATCGGCATTTTGGCATTATTCAAGATGCATAGGCGGATATGTTTAATTTATTATTAATATTTTGTTGATAAATATGTGATTTATTATTCTAACACCACTATAAGGTGGTGTTAGTTTTTAAGATATTCATTTGATGTCGTTTATCCCAACTCTTTTTCAGTAAAAATCCCACTAAATAAATCGGTACTTAAATAACGTTCGCCAGAAGAGGGTAAAATAACGACGATGGTTTTGTTGGCGTTTTCAGGTAATTTTGCGAGGCGATCTGCTGCAAAAACTGCGGCGCCAGATGAGATCCCCGCTAATATGCCTTCTTTTTCCATTAATTCTCGAGCTGTGTTGATGGCTTGTTCATTGGTGACTTTTTCAACTAAGTCAATTAAGCTTAAATCTAAATTATCAGGAATAAATCCTGCACCAATACCTTGGATCTTGTGTGGCCCCGGTTTTATTGGTTCACCAGCGAGTGCTTGGCTAATGACTGATGAGTTAGTTGGTTCAACGGCAACCGCAGTAATATCCTTTCCTTGTGTTTTTTTAAGGTAACGTGTTACACCTGTAAAAGTGCCTCCAGTTCCGACGCCAGCAATAAAAATATCGACTTTACCATCGGTATCTTGCCAAATTTCAGGACCCGTTGTTTTTTCATGAATTTCTGGATTGGCTGGATTGCTAAATTGTTGTAGCATAATATTTTTTGTAGGATCATTTGCGACAATTTCTTCAGCTTTTTCGATAGCGCCTTTCATTCCTTTGGCTGCTTCGGTTAATACTAAGTTAGCGCCAAGCGCTTTAAGTAGCTTTCTACGCTCTATACTCATGCTTTCAGGCATTGTTAATGTTAATTTATAACCACGAGCGGCTGCAACAGCGGCGAGCGCAATGCCCGTATTGCCACTGGTGGGTTCAACTAATTCAACGTCAGAATTTAATAAACCTCGTTTTTCAGCATCCCAAATCATATTCGATGCAATGCGGCATTTAACACTAAAACTCGGATTGCGTGATTCGACTTTGGCTAATATGTTGCCATGACCAAAGTGTTTTAATCTGACTAATGGAGTATGCCCAATGGTTTGTGAGTTATCATCAAATATGTTACTCATATCAAAATCCTTAATTAATCGTTTTAAAATAAATAGTATTGTACTACTGATTATGAATAATCATTATTATAAATATAATCCAAAAAGACGATACTAATTAATCATTATAACAATATTCACTTTAGTCATAAGAATAATCTTATGATAAGAAAAATAAACACTAATCCCGTATAATGTTTTTTTAATTTTATTTTTATCATCATCTTAAATGATAGATTTTTTGTTATTATATTAACGCAATTAATAGATTAATTTGACCGTAGCTTAATGAGAAAACGACTAAAACCAACAAGATCAAAGCCAAAAATAGAAATATTAGGACCGTTCCAAAAGTCTTTAATTTGTACCTTGATAATGGGTAGTATTACAGGAATATTGTTAGGGGCTGTGTGTTGTGTTTTATTCATTTTTGTAATTGATTTTTATTTTGTCGATACTTTACTTTTTTTTGACGTAGTTAATCGTTTTTTAGGTTTGAATTTATTGAATTTTAATAGTTGTATATGTGGGATTTTTTTAATTACTAGTCTGTTGTATATAGTGAAAATGTTTTTTTCGCCAGTTTTTTCTATAGTTAGCAATAATAAAATTATTGTATCACGAAAATTTAGGCGAGATATTTGTTATGATATCAATAGTGATCTTAATGTTAAAATTACTATGCGATTATCTCGTCAGCATGATGGAATAAATAGGTATAGATCTTCAGCATTCGTAAATTCATGTTTGTTATGTTTGACTTTCAAAAATGATAAGATTAAGTTAAATAAACGTTGGGTAAGTGGTTTTTATTCGTATGAGGAAACAAGCGCATTTATCTACGCTTTGAAAAGTCGTCAGGTTCAATTTTATTTTAAAGGCTATGGTGCTAAATATTTTTCTCAATTAATGGGTTTTAAATCATCAAATCATTGATAATGATTTATTAAAGGCTGGTATTTAATTTTATAATTTTATGCAATAGTTATGTAACTATTTTGTTTACGACATTAAATTGGCTTTTATTAGAAATCATTGATATCACTTTCCATCTCAAACTCAATTTTTTTAATTGCTTGTTCACAGCGGTAAATTCGATTATCAAGTGCAGCTATTTTGCTTTGATTAATGATGTCAGATGATAGTTCTAACTCGTATTTCATTTCTTGCAATCGACGTAAATAATCTAAATGGCGCATGTGTTTTTGAGCTAGGGTTTCTTCAATAATGATTTGGGGCTCTTTTTTGCGCAAATTGTGGGTGGCTAGTTCACGTGTTAGGGCTGTAATTTGGTTGACTAACATGTCTGATAAAAAAGTGATTTGTTCGACTTTTTCTGATTCGATATTAGCAACTAATGTTTGATAGGTGTGTTTTATTTTTTCAAGATAAAATGTTTTGTCTGTCACAATTTTATTGGTTTGAAATAGTTGTTCGTCAAAATAGGGCTCTTGATATTGCTTTTCGTTTGCTAAATTGATTTGTTGTTCTAGCTGGTTAATTTGATTTTGTAGTGTTGTGAGTAAATCTGCCATTATTGTCGGCCTTTTTAATAAGGTAAGGTATCATCTGAACCAAAGTAATCACCTAAGTGCAATTTGGCTAAATTTATAATTTTCATAAATGCTTCAAATGTTAGTTTATTGTCTTCTGAGCTATTTTCTGCGATGATTTTTTTAGCAATCAACTTTAATTTTAATTGATTATAACAGTCAATTAAGTTAAGTGGTAAAGGTGATAGTGCGCGTCGTCCTAGCCAAAATATCCCTTGTAAAGGTAAACTTAAGGCAAATAATATGGTTATTGCTGTTACTGCAATTTGAGCAGGCAGGCAATATTGCCAAACTAGTAAGCCAATAATGATAGGGGGCAAGTATTTATTTGCGGTTTTTATGTGGTTAATGATTTTTAATTCAGGAAATGAATGCATTAGCTGTTTGTCCGTCGGACAAAGCTTCATATACCTTATCCCTGCTTTAATTGTGTTTATTAGGTTCATCTTTTGCGGATTCCTCGACATTCACTTCTTATTGTCTTAAAATAGTGTTATTCAAATTGGAGACTCCTCTATTTTATCTCAAAAAGCAAGATATCAGAAGTCACCTAGTGTAGTCACATTGATTTTATCATGTGCTGAGTTACCAATTTTGATTGGTATATGTCTTTTTATTCAATCTATAGGAATTACTATGTCATCAAGTAATAACGCTCTTGTTCTTAATTGCGGAAGTTCATCATTAAAATTTGCCATTATAAACCCTGAAAACGGTGATGAATTTTTATCTGGTTTAGCTGAATGTTTTAACCTTCCTGATGCACGTATTAAGTGGAAACTTGACGGTGTTAAAGGTGAAGCCTCTTTAGGTGCAGGTGCTGCACATAGTGAAGCAATTCGTTTTATTGTTAATAGCATCTTTCCACAAAAACCAGAATTATTAGATAGCATTAAATCGATTGGTCATCGTATTGTTCATGGTGGTGAAAAATATACTCAATCGGTAGTTATTGATGATTCAGTATTAAAAGGAATCGAAGAAGCAGCAGCATTTGCACCATTACATAATCCTGCTCATTTAATTGGTATTCGTGAAGCATTTGCAGCGTTTCCACATTTAAAAGCTAAAAATGTAGCTGTATTTGATACTGCTTTCCATACTACAATGCCAAAAGAAGCATATTTATATGCTATTCCTAACGAACTTTATACTAAACATGGTGTTCGTCGTTATGGTGCACATGGTACTAGCCATTATTATGTTAGTCGTGAAGCAGCAAAATTATTAAATAAACCAGTTGATCAAACTAATGTTATCACTTGTCATTTAGGTAACGGTGCTTCAATTACAGCTGTTAAAAATGGTAAATGTGTTGAAACTTCAATGGGCTTAACACCACTAGAAGGTTTAGTAATGGGTACTCGTAGTGGTGATATCGATCCTGCTATTATGTTTTTCTTACATGACAATTTAAAAATGTCTGTTTCTGATATTAATAATCTATTAAATAAAAAATCAGGTTTATTAGGTTTAACAGGTGTAAGTAGTGACTGCCGTTATGTAACTGATAATTACGAAACAGATGAAAATGCTAAAAACGCTTTAGATGTTTTTGTTCACCGTTTAGTTAAATATATTGGTGGTTATGCAATGCTTTTAGATGGTCGTTTAGATGCTATCATCTTTACCGGTGGTATTGGTGAAAATTCTGAAGAGGTTCGTCGCATGGCGTTACAAAAATTAAGTATTCTTGGTTTTGAACTTGATCAAGAGCGTAACTTAGCTGCTCGTTTTGGTAAAGGTGGCACAATCACTAAAGATGGTTCAGCTATCGCAATGGTAATTCCAACTAATGAAGAGCTTGTGATTGCTCAAGATGCTGCGCGTCTAACTGCGTAATATTCAATAAAAACCGCCTTAATGGCGGTTTGTTTTTATTTAATAAAGAATTAAGAGGTAAAATTATGTCTCGTACAATTATGCTCATTCCAACCGGTACTAATGTCGGGTTAACCGGTGTGAGCCTTGGTGTTATTCGAGCAATGGAGCGTCAAGGTATTAACTTAAATGTGTTCAAGCCAGTAGCACAACCAAGATCTGGTGGTGATGCTCCAGATAACACAACAACTTTAGTTAGCCATAACACGTCAATTCCAACTTTGAAACCGCTTAAAATGAGCCATGTTGAAAACCTATTAGGTTTGAATCAACAAGATGTGCTAATGGAAGAAATCGTTGCACTTTATGCTGAAAACACTAAAGGTGCTGACGTTGTTTTAGTTGAGGGTATTGTACCAACATCTGATTATCCTTTTGCTAATGAGCTTAATAATAATATTGCTAAAACACTTGGTGCTGAAATTATTTTTGTTGTCAATATGGGTAAAGATTCACCAGAGCAACTTAAAGATCGTATTGAAATTGCACGTTCTAATTTTGGTGGTATCAAAAATGAAAAAATCATTGGTGTTATTGTTAATAAAGTTAATGCACCAGTTGAAGAGCAAAGTCTTGCTCGTCCTGATGTGGCAGAAATTTATCATACGCCTAAATTTGACGGTAAAAAAGTCACAATCAAAGATTTAAATGAGTATAGCCCACTCCCTGTTCTTGGTTGTATTCCTTGGAATATGGACTTAAGTGCTTGTCGATCTGTTGATATTGCTAAACATTTTGATGCAAAAATTATTAACGAAGGTGATATCAAAAACCGTCGTATCAAACATATTTCTTTCTGTTCACGTAGTGTTCCTAATATTATCAGTCATTTACAACCAAATGCTCTTTTAGTAACATCAGCCGATCGTTCAGATGTATTAACCACTATTTGTTTAGCTGCAATGAATGGCGTCTCAATTGGTGGTGTTTTATTAACTGGTGGTTATGAAATCGATGAAAAAGTCGCAAAATTATGCCAACCAGCTTTTGATACAGGTTTACCTGTATTTACTGTTAAAACCAATACTTTCCAAACCTCTATCAATTTACAACAATTCAATTTGGAAATTCCTGTTGATGATAAAGAGCGCATGGAAAATACCCAGAATTTTGTTGCTGATCATATAGATGCAAATTGGATTAAATCATTAAATGAAGTAGTGAATTCTGCACGTCGTCTATCACCACCAGCTTTCCGTTATCAATTAACTGAACTTGCGCGTAATGCTAAGAAAGTTGTTGTATTACCAGAAGGTGATGAGCCAAGAACAGTCAAAGCTGCGGCAATTTGTGCTGAACGCAACATTGCAAAATGTGTGCTTATTGGTAATCCTGATGAAGTACGTAAAGTTGCTGCTTCACAAGGTGTGATTTTAGGACAAGGGGTTGAGATCGTTGATCCTGAAAATATTCGTGAAAAATATGTTCCTCGTCTTGTTGAATTACGTAAAAACAAAGGCATGACTGAAGTTATTGCTCGCGAGCAATTAGCTGATAACGTAGTACTTGGTACGATGATGCTTGAAGCTAACGAAGTTGATGGTTTAGTATCAGGTGCGGTTCACACAACAGCTAACACTATTCGTCCACCATTACAATTAATTAAAACAGCACCAGGTAGTTCACTTGTTTCATCAGTATTTTTTATGTTAATGCCTGATCAAGTTTACATTTACGGTGACTGTGCAATTAATCCTGATCCAAATGCACAAGAATTAGCTGAAATTGCGATTCAATCAGCTGATACAGCTATCGCATTCGGTATTGAACCACGCGTTGCAATGATCTCTTATTCAACAGGTAGTTCAGGTCAAGGTGCTGATGTAGAAAAAGTAAAAGAAGCCACTCGTATTGCTCAAGAAAAACGCCCAGATCTTATGATCGATGGTCCATTACAATATGATGCAGCCGTAATGCCTGATGTGGCTAAATCAAAAGCGCCTAATTCGCAAGTTGCTGGTAAAGCAACTGTATTTATCTTCCCTGATCTTAATACGGGTAATACGACTTATAAAGCAGTACAGCGTTCTGCAGATCTTGTTTCAATTGGTCCAATGCTACAAGGTATGCGTAAGCCAGTTAATGACTTGTCTCGTGGTGCATTAGTTGACGATATCGTTTACACTATAGCATTAACCGCAATTCAATCGGCTCAAGAACAAAACGCTTCAAAATAAGTTTAGTAATACATTTTGACTATAGATAAAAGGTGATGAAATATCACCTTTTTTTAATTAAATTGCGCCAAGTAATGAGCTTTAAAAAGTTTGAGTTATAACGATTCAGTTTTAAAGTATTTTGTTCTAGAAATTTGAGAGAAGGTCTTCAAAAACTTATTTTAAGTCAAGTCTAAGCATTCAAAGTTGATAAAAACAATAAATAATAAAAAGTTATAAATGATTTTATCCCTCCATGTTGGTTTTTAATAGTGTTAATAACATTTTCATAAATTGTTCTTTATCACCTTGTAATGTTGAAAAAAAATCTTTATCTATTTGTTCAACCAAAGGTACAGTTTCATTCGCTTTATTCAATCCTTTTTGTGTTAATTGAATGGATTTTGCCCGGCTATCTTTAATTGAGCAAGAGCGTTTTATATAATCCTTTTTTTCTAAATTCTCTAATATTTGGGAAATTGTCATCACATCGATATTTGTTTTATTTGATAAAATAACTTGTGTTATTTCGTCTGGTTGCTGTGATAGATAAGCAAGTGTTGCAAGCACAATAAATTGAGGATGAGTGATAGACTGTTTTTTCAAGCAATTTTTGATATTTGTATGCCAAGACGAATAAGTTTTCATAAAAACAAAACCAATAGATTCAGAATCAGTTTGGAATTGAGTCAAAAACTTATTGTCCTTTGTCATAATTTACCCTTCAACTAAGCTATTTAATTTGTAAGCTTTATCAATAATATCATCTGAAATCTGTTTTATAAAATCATAAGATGCTTTAGTATCCATTTTTTTGTTCGGTTTTAGAGAAATTTCTGATTTTAATGCATATTGATTATGCGATATTTCAATAATTTGATGTGAGAAAAAAAGTAAACCTATTTCAGGCATATCAAATTGTTCTGTAAATTCTTGCTCATCAATAATCTTTGATAAAGTAACTTCCATTTCTGGTATATTTTGTAATTTGAAAATACCTTTAGATCCTGTTTTTAAGTCACCAAATATACGAAATTCTTCAAGATCAGTTTCCCATAATTTTCTTAAATTAAGATCAGTATAGTATTGCCAAATTTGAGTTGGTTTAGCTTTGGTTGGTAATATGAAAGAAATTGAAATGGTATCCATAGCGTCTCCTTTTAATAAGTTGACTTATTATAAGTTTACTTATTAACTGGGTAAAGGGAATTTAATTTTTTTGATTTGCTGACTTATCACAAGGTTAGTCTGATGACCATGATATTGAATTCTGTAATAAGGTGATTTGAAAATTATTGATAATATAAAATATTTATAATTGTTTTTAATTAATGCTCTCAATTTATTTGGTAAATGGTACAATATCACCCTAATTTTGTATTAGTTCATAGTTTAGGAATAAAATTGATGAAAAAAGACATCCACCAGCAACGCATTTTAATTCTTGATTTTGGTTCGCAAGTTACTCAGTTAATTGCTCGTCGTATTCGCGAAATTGGTGTTTATTGTGAACTTTGGCCGTGGGATGTATCGGAAGAAAAAATCAAACAATTTAATCCCAAAGGTATTATTTTATCAGGTGGCCCTGAAAGTACTACTGAACCAAACAGCCCACGAGCACCCGGATATGTGTTCAATGCAGGTGTGCCAGTATTGGGGATCTGTTATGGCATGCAAACTATGGCAGTTCAAGTAGGTAAAGGAGGGCAAGTTACCGCTTCTAATCAACGAGAGTTTGGTTATGCCAAAGTGGATATTGTTGGATCATCTAAGTTAACTGATGGCATTTTAGATAATACGACTGATACAGGGATTAACCAACTCGATGTATGGATGAGCCATGGCGATAAAGTCACAACGCTACCAGACAGTTTTACACTTATTGGTCGTACCGAAACATGTCCATTTGCTATTATGGCTAATGATGAAAAACAATTTTATGGTGTGCAATTTCACCCAGAAGTGACGCATACGATTAAAGGTTTTGAATTACTGCAACGTTTTGTGATCGACATTTGTCACTGCGAAAAACTTTGGACTCCATCATCAATTATTAGTGACGCTATTGCTCGCATTAAAGAAAAGGTTGGTAATGACAAAGTGTTACTTGGCTTATCAGGTGGAGTGGATTCTTCTGTAACTGCATTATTATTACATCAAGCTATTGGTGATCAGTTAACTTGTGTATTTGTTGATCATGGTTTATTGCGCCTGAATGAAGCGCAGCAAGTTATGGATATGTTTGGTAATAAATTTGGCTTAAATATTATTGCTGTAAACGCCGAAGATCGCTTTTTAGCTGCACTAAAAGGTGAAGCGGATCCGGAAGCTAAACGTAAAATTATTGGACGTGAATTTGTTGCTGTATTCGATGAAGAAGCAGCAAAACTTAAAGATGTAAAATGGTTAGCACAAGGTACTATCTATCCTGATGTTATTGAATCGGCAGCAGCCGACACAGGTAAGGCTCATGTGATTAAATCACATCATAATGTTGGTGGTTTACCTGAAGATATGAAAATGGGCTTAGTTGAACCATTAAGAGAGCTATTTAAAGACGAAGTACGCAAAATAGGTTTAGAACTTGGCTTACCTTACGATATGCTTTATCGCCATCCATTCCCAGGACCAGGTTTAGGTGTACGAGTTCTTGGTGAAGTTAAAAAAGAGTATTGTGACTTATTACGTCAAGCTGATGCTATTTTTATCGAAGAACTTTACAAAGCTGAACTTTATCATAAAGTTAGTCAAGCCTTTACTGTGTTTTTACCTGTACGTTCAGTAGGTGTAATGGGGGATGGGCGTAAATATGATTGGGTTGTTTCACTGCGGGCAGTTGAAACGGTTGACTTTATGACTGCTCATTGGGCTCACTTACCATATGAATTCCTTGGGCGAGTTTCTAACCGCATTATTAATGAGGTTAACGGCATATCCCGTGTTGTGTATGATATAAGCGGAAAACCGCCAGCTACTATTGAGTGGGAATGATTGCATTTAATATCATGTAATCTCATATTGTCTTTTTTTGTTATTTTAAGCCTTGTTTATCAAGGCTTTTTTGTTTCATTTTGTCTTATTTTGTCTCATTTAAGCTCACTTTTTTTGACGGTAGCTTTGACGGTATCATAATTTTAACATAGAATATTTTACTAAAATTACCGACACGCATGACGGTATAGGAGATAAATATGTTAACAGAAACTAAGCTTAAATCAATAAAGCCAAAAGACAAACAATATAAAATTCCAGATCGAGATGGGTTGTATGTTGCCGTATCTAAAGCAGGTACGTTGTCTTTTCGTTATGATTACCGCATTAACGGGCGACGAGAAACAATCACTTTTGGTAAACATGGTGAATTATCACTATCTGAAGCAAGAGATAAGCTACTTGAAGCAAAGAAATTAATTGCAAATGGGCTTTCACCCGCAAAGGAAAAGCAACGTGAAAAGCAAACAAAAAATAATGATGTTTTTGGGTATTGGTTGGATAAATGGTTTAATGATGTTGATTATGCAATTAGTACCAGAGATGTAGTGCAAGGAATAATCGCAAGAGATGTTGCTCCAAAATTCGGTAAATTGTTATTGTCAGAAATAACTCCAACAATGTTGAGGCAATATTGTGAGAAAATTAAAGAACGCGCACCTGTAACGGCGGTAAGAACACGAGATATTGTTGGCATGGTCTTTACATACGCGAAGGCGAGGGGGGCTAATTATGATAATCCTGCTGATTATGTAAAAGGATCTTCAATAGCGACTTTCACACCAAGGGATAGAGCGTTAACAAAGCAAGAAGTGGGTATATTTTTTAACACATTGAAAATTAGCAAAACGTCTCTTCAATTAAAGATCGCACTAAAGCTAATTATGCTAACAATGACAAGAAAAAGTGGAATAGTTGATGCAACGTGGGATGAAATAGATTTTAAAAATGCGGAATGGACAATCCCTGCCGAACGCATGAAAGCGAGCAGACAGGGGGCAGGTAGACCTCATGTTGTTTATTTATCTAAACAAGCAATCGATTTGTTTATGCAGTTAAAGATATTATCAAGCGAATCACCATTTGTTTTACCAAGCTTTGGGCAATCAAAGTACGGGAATATATCAAAATCATCACTAAACAGAGCTTGCACGCATACTATTCAATTGGCTCAAAAGAACGGTTTTAATCTCGGTGATTTTACTGTACATGACATGAGAAGAACCGCATCAACTCACCTACATGAAGCTGGATACAATTCTGACTGGATAGAAAAGGCTTTAGCTCATGAGCAACGAGGCGTTAGAGCTGTTTACAATAAAGCTGAATACTCAGAGCAAAGGCGAAAACTATTACAAGATTGGGCGGATATGATAGATAAATGGACTACTGAATATACGAGTTAGCCTTTTCTTGTAGCCAATTTTTTACTTGAGCTTCGTCCCAGACGACCCTCTTGGCTGATATTTTTATTGGTCGAGGGAAGTTTTCTGTTTGTATTTTTCTATATATTGTTGCTCGGCTAAAGCTTGTTATAGATTTTACGCCTTGCAACGATACTGCTTTTGTTAAAATAATTTTTTCCATGATTACTCCTATAATTTCTTCTCATCTCTCATCAATAAATAACACTCAGTAATTCGCAGTGTTTATTCACTGTAAACTCTCTTTTTGACTCTACCGTCAGTTGTTTTTAGTGGTTTTTTCATCGTTCGCCGTCTCATTCAATATAAACCTAGACATTACTCCGATGCTCAACATTACATACCCGTCGCGCAAATACTCAGTATCGTCTAAAATATGAGAGACAATAACGCCACATTGATTACCAGTACGATTGCTGTGCTCATCAATTTCATGCAACTTTAGAATATCTCCGACTTGATAATTTCGGTCGTTGTAACGAATTTCAGCCTTTTTTATGCCTTTTATAACGTCCATGAAATGCTCTGATTTAATTTTTAGTTCGTGTGTTGTCATAATTGTTTCCTTTAGATAATAGAAATCGCACGCCAAATAGTCAGCGCAGATATTTGTAATAAATTAATAGAATAGGGTGGTTGTTCAGTGTGTTATTAACAGATTTTGGGGATTAAAAAAGGGCATAATGCCCTTAATTTATAGTTTCTGTAATTGTTTCTTTTCTAGCTGTTGTTTAAACATTGAAGCAACAAAAGCACCGTCGCCAAAATGATCGTGAAGTCTTACACCGAAATTAGACCCCAGCATTTTAAAAACATCATATAAACGATTATCTATGTAGAAATCGTTCAACCAAATCATGTGATGAACTAAACAAATCAAATTGGTTCTGTTTACCTCAATCATATCTTTTCTTGTTTTTGTAACCCCACCCAACCACTTAATAGCTTCGTCGAACTTACTAGCAAGTAAATCCTGATAACGTGGGATTTTGAATTGTTCATAAAGTTTAGTGTAGATGGCTTGATAATGCTCACCTGTTCTAAATGAACGTTCATTTACCGCTTGTTTGATTGCTTGTTGCTGTTCGGTGTTAATTGTTGTTGGATGTAATATTTGCATTAATCGTTTTTCACATTCAATGAAATATTTTCTTGCTTGCCTTCCTTTTTCAGTTCTCTCAATCATGGCTAATTCTTTCGCCATATCTAAAGTAATATGATAGTCTTTTGAACGACGATCCCCACCTCTATTTTTGATTACTCTTTTTTGAGTAACCAAAACAAAATCAATATTTTCAATAAATTGATAATCATTTATACGACGAATGATCCAATCATTGAATCTTGTATCAACCTCTAAAAAGGAATGTAAAAGTTTAGCATTGACGGATTTTACTTCTTCTTGGTTTATAACACTGTTAAAGATAGGGATAATTTGATTTTGCATGATGTTGCACCTTGTATTTAGTTTCTACACTAAGCCCAAATAGGGCGATCAAGAGGTTAGAAAACCGTACAAGTCGGCTGGACTTATTCCCATTTATGGTATTGTATTCGTCGCCCTCTCGATCATAGAACGAAATTTAGGTACAAAAAAATCACACTAACGGGGCGATATATCCGCTTGTAAAGGTTTCTACACCTCAAGGGTCAATATATCGCAATATGATATTTGAAGTCAATATTTTAAAAGATATTAATAAAGATAGTAATTATGAAAAAGATTTAGTAGGTGATCGGGCTTCAACTACCGCATACGACGGCGGGACTTATTCCTCTTTCGAGTATTGTATTACGTCCTCTCGACCCGATCATAGACATGATCAAATACCTAAAAATAGGCATAAAAAAACCGCTAGCTTTCGGGTGCGGAAGTCCGCGTATGTTGTAGTGATTACAACTATACAACCCGATAAAATTATTGTCAAACTAAAATGGAATCTCATCATCTATAAACTCATCTTGCTGAGCCTGAGCCTGAGCCGGTGCGTGCGGTTTAGGTTGTTGTGCTTGTTGCTCATCATGCTTTTTAGTCAATTGAATTTGAGATACACGCAAACACGGTCTTGTGAATGTTGCGCCATCTTTCTGCCATTCTTCAACATAAAACTCACCACCGACCACAACTAAATCTCCTTTTTTGATATTTGGAGCATAACCTTCTGCCGCTTTACCCCATAGCACACACTTAATCCATGATGTTTTTTGATTATCTCCGTAGCCTGCTTTAACTGGTAATTGAAATTCTGCTACTGCTGTATTGTTTTGTAGATAACGTAGTTCAGCGTCTTTACCAACGTTACCTGTTGCTGTCATTGTGTTAA